>NZ_CP162553.1:1200000-2400000 GCF_040939785.1 Bradyrhizobium lupini | reverse complement strand
CCTCGATCGCCTTGCGGATCTCAGGAAGCGAGAAGCCGAGCTCACGTAGAGCGCGAATCTGGGAGACGCGTTGTAGGCTTTCCCGATCGTACATGCGGTGACCGCCACACGTACGTTCCGACACCGTCAATAACCCGGTATGTTCGTAATGATGCAGAGTGCGTACGGTTACACCGGTCGCCTCTGCAAGTTCTCCAATGCGCCATCGGCGCCGTCGTGGTATCGCGTTTGTCATGATCCTCAATTTGCAAGCCTACAACCTGACGTCACGTGAGAATCAAGTTATTTCAATGATCTAGATGATGCGTCTCTTGCTGCAGGCCCCAGGAGGTTAGAGTGCATGCCGGTGCTCAAGCGGCCGAGACAAGTGCAAGCATCAAGTACGCTAGCGACGCCAATTCGTCCCTCGCTGCGCGTTGCATGACCAGTCTGGCGATCGCCACGCGATTCTCGCTGGTTCGCATGCATGACGGTAAAGACGCGATCGCTTGATCGAACAGCCTTCCCAAGCTCGCGAGATCATCCGGATCGTAGACTCCGCTCGGCTTATCCAACAGAAAGCTCCCTTGATGATTGCACTCGCGCCGCACGTGACGAAGCCGTTTGGCTGTGGTGGGGCAAAAAGGAGACGGAGCGGCGACGTGTGCGAAAGATTGTGACGGGTGCGTCCACGTGGTGCCGTTGTGCAACACGGCGTTTGCTTCCCTTTTGCCAAGAGCGCACTAACCGAAACTGTACAATGTCTCCTCGATCCTGCAGCAGCGGTGCCTATTTGCGGCCTGATCATCAGGAGAAGCGAAAGCATGTGCGTGGCAACCCGCTGAGACACGGCCTCCCGAAACGGGAAGCCCAGACACAGCACTGATCTGACCAGATGGCTCTTTTTCAGTCGCAATCCTTGCTGTGACGTCTATTACCTACGCGCGCGGTGCGGTTGATTGGGTTGATTATCGTAGATCAGTCGCGCGATCACGTGCGCGGCGCGGCGGCCGGCTCGGCGCCTAACAGCTTTTTCGACCGTCGGCTAGCCCTCTTGTGTTGGCAATGTGGGCTCGAAGGCGTCGCTCGCGCGATTGCTCCCAGGTTTTGAGTGCCGGAAGATGATGGCTGCTCTTCAACGACGCAGGTCCGCCGCCGTAAACGTCGGGAGAATGAGGGGAGACGGAGCTCAAGACCAGTCCTGAAGACATCATCTCAACGCAGGCGCATCTGAAGCGCCTGGCAAAACGTTGCTCCCAATTTAAGGACCGGGTCTCGAACAATCGTGCCATATCCGTCGCATGTGGCGGCACTCAAAACGCGTCTACGGCCGCCCCAGGTGCCGCGCGCTCACGCCCGGGGAAAGCCTTGGCATAACTAATACAGCAATAACTTGCGTGTTTAGGCTTGCGCCGGCTCGGTGTCGCGGAGCGCAGTACATCGGACGGCCCTCGGCAGATGTAATCCACCCGAAGTGCAAGGATTCCTAGCGACACTGCCTTTGCAGAATCACTTGGCAAGCCTTTGGTAGCCTCGCTATACGGGTCCGCAATAGCAAAGCAGAGATGCTGTAGCTTGGTGGAGGAGTTTAATGCGCGTCTTAAGACCGTGCTCAAGTCAAAGCGACTTCCCAGATCGGGGGGCAGTGTCTGGCGGATTCGCCGTAAGGATCCCATCGAACATAAGGCTCGACGGCGAGCTGTCGCGGTATTGGCTTGCTCGTCCGGCCGCTCACTCACTCAATTCCAGCCTCTAACAGTATCGCTTTGGCAAGCGCGCTGGACATAGATGCTTCGGGTAAGATAGGCAAATCATCTTGCCGCAGCAAAGGAGCCCTTCGGGGTCAGCGGTGCGAGGCAGCAGCTCGAGATGGACGGCGGTGGCGCGGTGTGAGTCACGCCGCGATCTTTCGAAAAACACGATTGTTGCGACATCGGAAAGAAGGACCCCGCGCCGATGATCCGATTTGGCTCGGGTGAACATGTCGGCCGAAATGATCGAAAGCTGGAGGAGGAGCAGGCTTGGCGAATGCGAGCGGCGAGCGCTTACGCGGGCGCACCTTGGCACAGTTGCGGTCCTCTCATCATGAGCACTCCTCACCGCAACACGCGCGCAGCCGGAAAAGTGCCGCCAGCTGATGTCACTTGATCCGGGTTGGTCCTGCGGTCTGCAAGCTTGCAGTTGCACTCGATCACGCGGCATCGCTCGCATCGAGAGGAAGATAAGCGCCGCCGAGAGAGGAAGTGTTCCGAATTTCCATTGTGACATTGTGCAAAGACACGCAGTCTTCCCCGCCCATCCGGGTTTGCGGTTGGCTTTGGGGTGCGCGATCGTGGGCGGCGTTTGCGTTCAGCTTTCATGTTGATTCGACCTGAACGAGCAGGAAGCGCCTCTGCCGGTCATCAGCCATTTGTATCTAGTGGCGCGCTTCGGGACTAACTCCATCGCTGTTGAAGGCAATGAGATCCACCAGTTCAGGCAAACAGCGATGCGGGTTCGCTACCAGGTGAAGCCTGCAACTTCGATCGCAGGTGCTGGCCTTGAACCTGACGCGGCGTGCGATTCAAGCGAGTTTGGTGCTGAGGCCGAACATTGTTCGCCGGACAGGCCACATAATTTTTGCGTACTCTGAAGCTGGCGCATGCACCTGTGATGCGGTCCCGTCCGAATCAGCGGAAAGTCCTTAGCCGCCAAGCGAGCTGTGTGATGCGCAGGATCGTCACGGCACCGCGAGTCAATCGGCTGCGACTTACGCTTAAGCGCGCTTTTTTTCACTGTGCCAAACGTCAATCAGAGGACCGGGGGCTTCGGGCCTGGCGTAAGTCCGGTTAGCGGGAGCAGGCCGCAACCGGCCCGAACAGTCCTAGGACGGGCCGTGACATTGGCTGATCTCGGACGGAGAGACCATCGTGGATGCCTGCTGCAAGAATATGTTGCGCAACCACATGCTTGCAGGATCAGTATTATGAATGGCGGGCCATTGGACGGCCTCTGTGAATGTGAGAAGTCGCAGGGGAGGTTCGACAACCCGCAGCGGCATCGTCTGTGCGAAATGGCTGACCAATCTTGAGGGCATGCTCGCTATACGGTTGGTGCCCAATAACATAGGCGGAATCATGCCAAAACCCTGCACCGCGACCTCGGTGCGTATCTTGAAACCATGCTCGAGCAAGAGCCATTCGTGGAAGGAGGGCCTCAGGGAGCGCCCGAACTGGGCTTCCACGTGCCCGATCGAGATGTATTTCTCGAACGTGAGACGCGAAGCGAGCTGCTTGTTCATGGGGCAGCCCACGCAGACGAAAGTGTCCTCGAACAGAGCCGCCTTCGGATGCGCGCTCGACATGAACATCTGCGGATACATGAGAAAATCGACTTCACCGCGCCGGAGAAGCTCATCAGGTTCCTCTGCGGGCGGCAGCAACTCGAAACTGATTGTTGGTGCTTCCCGCGCGACGCGGTCCACGACCCCTCGAAGAAACACGACAGTCATGAAGTCGGACAGGATGATCCTAAATCGCCGATTCGATTGAGACGGATCGAATCCGTCTGGAGAAATAATGGAGTGCTGAATGTGAGCGAGAGCCTCGCGAATCGGGGCTGCGAGCGCTTCAGCCCGCGGCGTTGGGACAAGCTTCCGTCCTTTCATGGTGAATAGCTCATCGCGAAAGTAAGTGCGAAGCCGCGCGACGGCGGCACTCATGGCAGGTTGACTGAGGTTGATGCTTCTTGCCGCCGTAGTGAGATTGCCTTGCGTCACCAGGGCGTCGAACGCGACGAGGAGATTCAGATCAAGGCCCTTGAAACGCATAATCCGGAGCGATCCACGCTGTGAATGTGTTCTATCGATATATTCGATTTTACCATTTGTACCGAATGAGGATAGCAAACGATAGTTTAGCGAGATGTCAGATCCATCAGAATGGTTACAAATCGTTGCGCGTCTCAGCCCTGCGCTCGGTATCAATCAAGACGTCTCGATCGTGGCGTCGCAGTTTCGCGCGTGTTGCGCAAGCCATATCGGCGTGAGCTAGAACGATCGGAATCCGTAAAGTTGCGTGGGCGTATACGACGAGCAAACCATCGTATGGCTTCGCCAACCCATTCTATATCCACCGTGTACCGCCGTAGAATTGAGCGAACCCTCAACCAGGCCGTAGATTGCCGTCCGGTCGCACCCCTCCGGTTGCGGGTGCCAAATGTGCCTTGGTCGCATCCGATTGGATTGCGTCCTTGCGACGGTGAAATCGTGCGGAACATGCAAGCGAAGGCGTCCTTGGCGAATCTGATGAAAGTTGCGCACACGCGCGATGTGGTCGCGATTGTGAATGCAGATCAGTCAGTGCGTGAAGATCTGACGGATATGGTCTTTTCCGCAGGTTACGTGCCTGAACCATTCGAGAGCGCAGAGGGTTTCTCGAAATCAGACCGCCGTTCGATCACGTCGTGCTTGACCGCGGACATGCACCCGAGCGCGATGAGTGGCCTCGAGCTCCTCGATCATCTGGTTGCATCCGGAGGCGCGATTCCCACCGTTCTGCTCACAGGCCATTCCGAACACGATGTGAGGCGAGGCCCTGGACTCCAGTTCATGAGCAAGCCTTTCGAAGGTAGCGAACTGCTGGCCTGCGTCAGGAGCCAGATAGCGAACAGGAATGACGCCCTATGAACATGATCGTGCCCGAATCCAAACGAGGTGTTTCGGCGCGCCCTCCGGTCCGTTGGAGGTTGTGCTGGGAGAATGACCTTGAACTTGCTGACCATATTGAATTATCCGACTTCTTCCGGAAGACCTATGGTCCGACCGGGGAATTCAATGCAAAGCCCTTTGAAGGTCATCGAAGCTGGGCCGGCGCAAGGCCTGAAATTCGGGCAATCGGCTACGATGATCGTGGCGTTGCGATTCACATCGCGGCACTACGCCGCTTCATAAAAGTTGGTCAGACCGATCTGCTCGTGGCTGAACTCGGATTGTACGGGGTTCGCCCGGATCTGGAGGGGCTTGGAATAACCCACTCGATCCGAGTGATGTATCCCGTATTGCGAGATCTTGGCGTGCCGTTCGGCTTTGGCACGGTCCGAGCTGCCCTGCAGAAACATATTACCAGGCTGCTCGGGCGACAGGGATTGGCGACTGTTCTGCCAGGGCTTCGCGTCCGGTCCGCTCGTCCGGACATCTACCTCACTGTGCCTCCGACGCGTGTGGAGGACGTGGTCGGCCTCGTTCTGCCGATTGGGAGACCCATGAGCGAATGGCCGGCGGGTGACACGATCGAACGGAACGGGCCAGAACTGTGAGGTCCACAAACGACGCGACTGAAGCGCGGAGCGACTACGCCGATGCCGGCGGAGAGCCTTGCGTCTATCTGAGCTTTGATGATGGTCCCAACCCGCTTTGCACGCCGGCTATCCTGGATGTTCTGGCGCAGCATCGGACGCCCGCCACCTTCTGCGTGATCGGTGCATACGCGGCGGCCCAGCCACAGGTGATCCAGCGCATCATTGCAGAAGGGCACGAGGTCGCAAACCACACAATGACGCACCCGGACTTGGCCAAATGCATAGCCGATGAGGTGGAATACGAGATCCTCACGACGAATAAGGTCATTGGAATGGCCTGCCCCGGGGCCTCTGTGCGGCACATGCGTGCGCCGTACGGGATCTGGAGCAAGGAGGCCTTCGCCGTGTCGGCGAAGGCCGAACTGGCAGCCCTGCACTGGTCGGTCGACCCGCAAGACTGGTCGCGTCCCGGCGTCGAGGCGATTGTTGCCGCGGTGCTGGCCTCGGTCCAGCCGGGCGCAATCGTGCTCCTGCACGACGGATGCCCTCCCGACGAGTTGGGACGCCGCCCTCATGCTGGTCGGCGCGACCAGACCGTGACGGCGCTCGCCCAACTCATTCCAGCACTGCATGACCGTGGATTTGCAATCCGGTCGCTTCCTCAACCTCACTGAATAGATCGATTCCCATGAGCCTGCTTGCCACCATCAGCACCGCTGCTGTTGCCTCCTACGCGTTCCTCTCCAGCGTCCACAAGAGCGCGCAGGCGCTTTATGCGCTGCGAAGCGACGCTCCACTGCCGCCGTACGACCGGGTCGACGCCGATGCTCTGCCCAGCGTCGATGTCATCGTGCCCTGCTTCAACGAGGACCCGCGCACGCTGGCGGCCTGCCTGAAGTCTATCGCAAGTCAGGATTACCCAGGACGATTGCAGGTCTACGTGGTCGACGACGGCTCGGCAAATGTCGGCGCAGTGGCCGCGGTCCACGCGAGCTACGCGTATGACCCGAGATTCACCATCATTCTGCTGCCAAGCAATGTTGGAAAACGCAAGGCGCAGATCGCAGCGATTCGCCGCTCATTCGGCGATCTCGTGCTCAACGTCGACTCCGACACGGAAATCGACAGCGACGTGGTCAGCAAGCTCGTGCGCAAGATGCAGGATCCAGCCGTCGGCGCGGCCATGGGCCAATTGAAGGCCAGCAACCGAAACGACAGCTGGCTGACCCGATTGATCGACATGGAGTACTGGTTGGCTTGCAACGAGGAGCGCGCGGCGCAGACGCGGTTTGGTGCCGTCATGTGCTGCTGTGGGCCGTGCGCCATGTACCGGCGCTCCGCGCTGCTGTTGCTGCTCGAGCAATACGAGACGCAGTTCTTCCGGGGAAAACCCAGCGACTTCGGTGAGGACCGTCATCTGACCATCCTCATGCTCAAGGCAGGGTTCCGAACGGAGTACGTTCCGGACGCCATCGCCGCCACGGTGGTCCCGGACACGCTCTTGCCGTATCTGCGCCAACAGCTCCGCTGGGCGCGCAGCACCTACCGCGACACCCTGCTCGGTTTGCACCTGCTGCCCAGCCTCGACCGGTACCTCACGCTGGACGTGATTGGACAGAACCTCGGCCCGCTGCTGCTCGCCATCTCATCGATTGCCGCGCTCGCTCAGCTCGCGCTCACGGGCACCGTGCCCTGGTGGACCGGTCTGACCATCGTCGCGATGACCCTGATTCGATGCAGCGTGGCCGCCCTGCGCGCTGGCGAGCTTCGATTTCTCGGCTTCTCGCTGCACACCCCGATCAACATCTTCCTCCTGCTCCCGATGAAAGCCTATGCGCTCTGTACCTTGAGCAACAGCGATTGGCTCTCGCGCAAAATAGCGGAATCATCAGACGGTGATGAATCGATTGCCTCGATCGAAGACGCGACAACAGGACCAAGCCTCAACCTCGCATCGGAAACGCCTGGCTCAATTCGCAGGGCAGGTCTTTCGCGCGCTCCATCGCAGCTGATCGCGCCGGATGGCATTGCGGCCGAGACTGAGTGAGCAGCTTTGTAGGAGATTAGGTCGTGAACGTGCATCAGACATATCAATCGTTGGAACGGGAGCTGTCCAATGAGGATCCGTGGCGGCTCGACGACAATCCGTTCGAACGTGAGCGTCACACCCAATTGCTGCGGCTGTCGCTGTCGAACAGCGTCGTCTCAAATGGCCTCGAAATCGGGTGCGCGGCCGGTGCGTTTACAGAGAAGCTTGCTCCTCACTGCAAACGGCTCACGGTCATCGATGTTATGCCGCGAGCGATCGGTCGCGCGGTCCAGCGTACCAAGAGGTGGTCGCATATCAGCTGGGCGGCGACTGACATTCTGCAGTTCTCGGCCGCAGAGCTGTTCGATCTGATCGTGGTCGCCGAAGTTCTCTATTATCTCGAAGACATGACACAAATGCGTACTGCAGTCGACAACATGGTCAAGATGCTTGCTCCAGGTGGGCATCTGGTCTTCGGATCCGCACGTGATGCGACCTGCAAGCGATGGGGGCATGTCGCTGGCGCCGAGACGGTCATCACGATTTTGACTGAAGCGCTCATTGAGGTCGAACGCGTGCAGTGCCAGGGGCAGTCGGCTGACGAAGACTGCCTGTTGGTCCGCTTTCGCAATCCGGAGCGATCTTCGATCCGACCCAACGACCGAACCTGAAAGGAGCCACTATGCGTATCTGCGGTATCAAGTTGACGCATGACGGGGCAGTCGCTCTGATTGAGGACGGGCGAGTGGTGTTCTGCCTCGAGCAGGAGAAGCTGAACAACAATCCGCGTTATCAAACCATCGACAATCTGGATTCCGTTGTTAGCGCCTTGGCGGAGCACGGGCTCAATCCGAGCGACGTCGATCAGTTCGTCATCGATGGCTGGGATGGAGAGTTCAGATCGCAGTTTGAAGTCCTTAGTGGGACGACGACCGTTAAGCTCAAGGGCGCGCCGTATGTCGAACGCCAAGGCGATAGCCCCCTCGCCTCCCGCGATCGCATCGGCCTTATGCTTGATGGGAAACTATATCCCTATCAAAGCTATCCGCATGTCACCGGGCACGTAGCATCCGCATACTGCACCAGCTCGTTTGCCAAATCCGCACAATCTGCTTTCTGCTTGGTGTGGGACGGCTGCATGTTTCCGCGCCTCTACTATGTCGAGCCGCACGGCATCCGGTTCATCGAGTGCCTGTTTCCGATGATAGGCCACGCTTATGCGGCGGCAGGACATCACTTTGGACCTTACAGGCGGGCAGACCGGACCAGCTGGGATCTCGGCATCGCCGGCAAGCTGATGGCCTATATCGCGCTGGGAGCTCCGGACGAGGAGATTATTGCGACGTTTCAGGAGCTTTATCAGGCGCACTTTGCCACGGATGCTGAGGGCGCTTGTCATAAGCTTGCACAGATCAACAGCTCACTATCACCACTTGAAGCTCTGCACGACTTCTTCGATGCGTGCGCACTGCGATTGAAGGCCAAGCAAGCCGAAGACATCCTTGCGTCATTTCACGTCTTTCTAGAGCGCCTGCTGGTTCGCACAATTGCTGATGTTGTGCAGCGACATTCGGATCTTGCGGGGGTGCGTAACCTCTGCATAGCCGGCGGCTGTGGCCTGAATATCAAGTGGAATAGTGCATTTCGTGCGACCGGCCTGTTCGACGACGTGTGGGTGCCGCCCTTTCCGAACGACAGTGGCTCAGCGATCGGTGCTGCTTGCTGTGCACTGGCGGCACAGCAAGGCTTTAGAGCTCTGGAATGGACGGTCTACAGTGGACCGGCCGTTCGTCCCAGCGAAGTCCCGCCCGGATGGGACGGCGCGCCCTGCACTATGGGCGAACTTGCGGCAATCCTCGCGAGTGACAAGCCCGTGATCTTCCTTGCCGGGCGTGCCGAGCTCGGACCACGTGCGTTGGGTGGCAGAAGCATTCTCGCGGCTGCGAGCTGGGAGGGAATGAAAGACCATCTCAACGACGTCAAGCTTCGAGAGCATTTCAGGCCGGTAGCGCCGATATGCCTGGAGGATCGTGCGGCGGAGATTTTTAGCCCTGGAGTACCCGATCCGTACATGCTGTTCGATCACCAGACGCGACCGGAATGGCGGGACAAAATTCCCGCGGTCGTGCATCTCGATGGATCTGCTCGCCTACAGACCGTTTCCAGAACATCTCAGCATAAAGTGGTCGAGCTTCTCATCGCGTACGAGAAGCTCACAGCCATTCCCCTGCTTTGCAATACCAGCGCCAATTTGCATGGACGCGGCTTTTTCCCGGATGCTGCCGCCGCGTGCCAGTGGGGACGCATCGATCACGTGTGGTGTGACGGCCTGCTTTGGACGAAAAAGCACGCGACCAAGGACGCGGTGCGAACAACGTCCGTCGCGGTCGCGTAAGCAAATGTCAACCCCGGCAATCGACCTTTTCGAGGTCAGCAAGTCCTACAAGGACCGGACCGTCGTGGACGCTCTTTCGTTTACGGTCTCGCCCGGAGAGTGCTTCGGTCTGCTGGGACCAAACGGCGCGGGTAAAAGTACGCTTGCGCGATTGATCCTGGGTGTTGCATCGCCCGACGCAGGTAAGATCCACGTGCTTGGCGAGCCGGTGCCGGCACATGCGCCGTTGGCGCGTCGGGGCATCGGGGTTGTCCCACAGTTCGATAACCTTGATCTTCAGCTCACCGTGCGCGAAAACTTGCTCGTTTTCGGTCGCTACTTCGGCATGAGCGCGACCGAGGTCAACGCGGTGACGCCGTCACTGCTCGAATTCGCCCGCTTGGAGAACAAGGCGGACGCCCGCGTCGCCGAACTGTCCGGCGGCATGAAGCGGCGGCTGACGCTGGCACGTGCCCTCATTAACGACCCGCAGGTATTGGTACTTGACGAGCCGACGACTGGCCTCGATCCGCATGGCCGTCATCTCATCTGGGAACGCTTGCGCTGGCTATTAGCGCGCGGCAAAACGATTCTTCTCACCACCCATTTCATGGAAGAGGCGGAGCGATTGTGCGACCGCCTGTGCGTGCTTGAGCACGGCCGCAAGATCGCCGAAGGGCAGCCTCATGCTCTGATCGAGCAGCAGATCGGGTGTCAGGTGATCGAGATTTACGGTGGTGACCCGCATGAGTTGCTGCCGCTGGTCAGAACCCAAGTGCAGCACGCTGAGGTGAGCGGGGAGACGCTGTTTTGCTATGTCAAGGATCCCGAGCAGGTGCGTCGCCGGCTTGGCAACCGTACGGATCTCCGCCTTCTGCAGCGTCCTCCAAATCTGGAGGATGTCTTCTTACGGCTAACCGGGCGAGAGATGAAGGACTGAACGATGTGGCAACGTTTTGCGTCCGCGCTCCCTGCCAATCCATGGAATTGGATCGCGGTATGGCGCCGCAACTTTCTGGTCTGGCGGAAAGTCGCTCTGGCGTCGATTCTTGGGAATCTGGCCGAGCCGATGAGCTCTCTGTTCGGTCTTGGTTTTGGCCTCGGAATGATCGTAGGTGGCGTTGAGGGGACTTCATACATTGCGTTTCTGGCGGCTGGTATGGTCGCCACAAGCGCAATGGTCTCCTCAACCTTTGAAACCATCTATGGGGCTTACGCTCGCATGCAGACAGGTTGCACGTGGGAGGCAGTGCTCTGTACGCCTCTTACGCTCGGCGACATTGTTCTAGGTGAAGTGGCATGGGCAGCGAGCAAGGCCTTGCTCGCCGGGACGGCGATCACGATTGTTGCCGTCGCGCTGGGGTATGCAGAGTGGTCGTCCATTCCCTATGCGTTACCAGCCATCGCCCTCACTGGCGTTGCTTTCGCGAGCCTCGCAATGGTCGTTTCAGCTCTTGCACCGAGCCACGACTATTTCATCTTCTACCAATCACTTATCCTAACGCCCATGATGTATTTGAGCGGGGCGATCTTCCCAATCAGCCAGCTGCCTGGTTCATTTCAACGCATCGCGGCCTTGTTGCCCCTGACACATTCGGTCGATCTCATTCGTCCAGCAATGCTCGGTCGGCCGGTCGACAGCGTCGGTTTGCATGTGGGCGCACTTTGCATCTACGCAGCCATTCCCTTCATCGTCTCAGCTGCGCTGCTTCGGCAACGCCTGATGCGGTGAGAGGAACAAGACTTAAAGCGAAGCGTCGCGCGTGCGAGATCAGACACGGGACGTAACGAACTTTCGGTTCGCGGCCGACGCTTATACGAGCCTCGTTTCGTTGGCGATGCCTGCGGCCCCGCGGCGACGTGCAGCCTACTCGCCAACCAAGCGATATGAAATAGGCCAACAGGCCTCTCAAAATGAACGGAGAACAAGATGCTGTGTCTAGGATTGAGTGGCGGGCTTGACAGGGTCTATGAAAACCCGCTGCAACTACCGAACACGTTTCTGCACGACGGCGCCGCGGTGCTCGTCAAGGACGGTCGCGTGATCGCCGCCGTTGAAGAGGAGCGCCTCAACCGCATCAAACATTCGAACAAGCTCCCGAGCAGTGCGATTGAATACTGTCTAGCAGCCGCGGGTGTGGAGTTTCGCGACGTCGATCGTATTGCGTTCTACGCGACTGAAGCCTACTGCAATTCGATGCTCGAACGGTTGTTCATTTCACAACCTGAGATCTCAATTCCGCTGGATGCGAATCTCCTGTTGCGGCACCTTCTCGCGGCAGAGTTCGGTACCCAAGTTGACCCTTCGCGGGTGTCATTCGTAGGTCATCATCAGGCCCATGCCGTAAGCGCTTTGGCAATGTCCGGTTTTGAAGAAAGCCTGGTTCTCGCGATCGACGGCTGTGGCGACTTCCTCTCGGGTCTGTTGGCGGTGGGGTCGGGCACCGAAATGACCGAGCTCATGACGTTTCCAGAGACCAACTCTCTCGGACTGTTCTATCTGGAAACGATCCGATACCTCGGCTACGGCCTGTTCGACGAATATAAGGTCATGGGATTGGCTCCTTATGGAGATCCCGCTCGCTATCGCGAGCTTTTCTCCCAATTTTATGAGCTCTCCCCCAACGGTGCCTACCGCGTTCACCTCGACCGTATCGGCCCGGCATTGCTGCGCAATATCGAGGTCCGGCGAAAGGGAATGCCGTTCACGCAACAGCACCGAGATGTGAGCGCTTCATTGCAGGAGGCGCTGGAGCGTATCGTCTTTCACATTCTTCGGCATTATCGTGAGCAGACCGGAATGAAACGGTTGTGCCTGGCTGGCGGGGTGGCCCACAACTGCACGCTAAACGGAAAACTGCTGTACTCAGGCCTGTTCGAAGAGATTTTTGTGCAGCCGGCCTCGCATGATGCCGGATGCGCATTGGGTGCGGCGCTGATGGTATCGAACGAGGCCGGGCAGGCTCCGCCCCGCGAACGACTACAGGCGGTTTATTGGGGGCCCGATGTCGGCAGCGACGACAGCATTGAACAGGAACTGAAGGGATGGGCCGGACACCTCGAGATTGAACGGACCGCTGACGTCGCAGCAAGAGCAGCCGAGTGGATCGCTGATGGCGCTGTGATCGGGTGGGTACAGGGCCGGTCCGAGTTCGGCCCTCGTGCGCTCGGCAACCGCAGCATTCTTGCGGACCCGAGGCCCGCGGCAAACAAGGACCGGATCAATGCGATGGTCAAGAAGCGCGAGAGTTATCGACCGTTCGCGCCATCGGTTCTCGAGGAGGATGCGGGCGCGTTCTTTGAGTTGCCGGATGGTCGTGCAGAATATCCCTTCATGAATTTCGTCGTTCGCGTGCGCGAGATCCATGCGTGCGTTGCTGGGCGCGATCACGCATATCGATGGTACGGCTCGGCTGCAAACGGTGTCCCGCACGAGCAATGCCGCCTATTGGGAACTTATCAATGCGTTCAAAGCTCGGACGGGCGTCCCGATTCTGCTTAATACGTCGTTCAACAACAATTCCGAACCGATCGTAGATTCCGTTGCCGATGCGATTACGGCGTTCTTGTCGACCGAGCTGGATGGCCTTGTGGTCGGGTCATTCCTCATCAAAAAGCGGGCAACAACGCTCGAAAATTGGACCGCGCTTGCTGTATCACTGCCGCCCCATGTATCTCTTTACCGGGTTCGCGCTCATGCGGGCCGAGACCGCCAGGAGACAATCTGCGAGATCCGCATGGGTCACTCCAGCCATGACAGCGTACGCGTCTCGCACGACCTATTCGACATGCTGATGCAAATCGAGAAGGAAGCTGTTCTGGCCGATCTTCTCGCCAAGGTCACCTCTGACAGGACCAGGCGCGAAGCTCTCCTGAACGAACTGCGCGGGCTGTGGGATCAGCGTTGTATTCGGCTGCATCCGTCACAGACTGGGCCGTCGTAAAAGGTGCGTAATGTGACACCTCTAGCATGACCTGCCAATCGCAGTGCCGTGCAGGATGAGTTTGCGGGTTGGGTGACTTGCGTCCAGGTGACCAGCGCCCGGCGTGGATCGGCATCGCAGATGAGTTGGTGCGCCACACTCGCGCAACGAGAAGGGTTTGCTAACGTGACGAAGGAACGCTTTGTTGTTTCTCGGAGGCGCACCGGCTTTGGTGATTGCCTCTGGTCGTTGGCATCAGCCTGGTCGTACGCGCAGCGGACCGGGCGAACGCTCGTTATTGACTGGCGCGGTTCCTGTTATGTCGACCAACCGTTCAGCAATGCCTTTCCGGTGTTCTTCGAGCCGGTTGAGGAGATCGCTGGCGTGCCGGTGATTTGCGATGACAGGGTCAACCAGCTCTCGTTTCCCGGCCCGTTCTTCCCGCCGTGGTGGAATAGGCCATCGATCGACTGTATCAATCGTCCGGACGAGCAGATCTTCCGAGAACGTGACGAACTGACTGAGCTGTTCCAAGCAG
Organism: Bradyrhizobium lupini; assembly: GCF_040939785.1. NCBI lineage: Bacteria > Pseudomonadati > Pseudomonadota > Alphaproteobacteria > Hyphomicrobiales > Nitrobacteraceae > Bradyrhizobium > Bradyrhizobium lupini. The sequence goes on along the minus strand of NZ_CP162553.1, from coordinate 2,385,880 downwards.
GAGACGATAACGAGGCCAACACCATTGTCTGTGACGCTTGCCTGATGTGGCGTTGTGGTGAGGAAGCCGAACGACTGATCTTCCGAAACATCAAACTCAGGTCTGAGATTCGCGCGCGGATCGAGGACCTGTATGAGCAACACTTTAGCGGCCATAGTATCATCGGCGTTCATGTTCGGCACGGCAATGGCGAAGATATCATGGGGCATGCTCCGTACTGGGCCGATTCGGAGCTCGCTCTTCGTCAGGTCTGCATGGCAATCCGTAAAGCCATGGCTTTGCCATATCCAAAGCCTGTTAAGATCTTCCTGTGCACGGATAGCGCACAGGTGCTCGATCACATATCGGGTCTGTTTCCCGATATCTTCGCCGTACCAAAACGGTTCCAGGCCGGTCTGGCAGGGCCGTTGCATAGTGCGGAAATGGGAATTGAAGGTGGAGCTTCCGCGCTCATCGACATGTATCTTCTTGCGCGATGCGCCACCGTGATCCGCTTTCCTCCCACGAGCGCCTTTACGCGCTATGCCCGTCTGCTCGTGCCACGCATTATTGAATTCGATCTGAGCAATCCGGAGCAGTTGACCCTGGTCGATAATCCATGCGAGCATTTCGCGGCTTCATGAGGTGCCGCGAATCTGAACCTGAGCAATCGTCGCCTAGATCGTCGGCCTGATACTGCTGGCTTCCACAGCATCGGGTTTCGCAACGTCCGCAGCTGAGGGCTGACCGGCGCACTGCCGGGATGCAGTGGTACAGCGAATGCCCGGCGAAGCGTAGGCCAATGCCGGCGAGCGTCGGCGGCCTTGTCCCGGGATACGTCGGACCGCGACGTGTAAGTCGATTGACCGGAGAAAAGGTTAGGGTCCCGGCATCGCCGGGCCGAAACCGCCATCGGTGGCCACGCGGTGAAGAGCACGGCGATGGTGGCCCGGGCCGCCGAGGAATCTGACGTAGCAGACGGTCACGTCAGAATGTCCCAGCAGCAAGGACGCGCGTCAGGTATATCGCCGTTTCTGCGTTAATTCCTTCGCGGTCAGCTCGTCTTCTGGACGACGGCCTTGTTCATGCGCTGGTTGCGAAATACTTTCGACCGCATCTGATCAACGGCACGAGCCCCAGCCCACCGATGTCGAACCAGAGCCGCATCTGCGGCGGCGCGTCCAACCGAGGAAATTGAACGAACTGGCCATCGATCCTGATCTCCGCACAAAGGCAGCTAAACTATCTCCGCCAATTCGAATGAGCCACAGACCACCCCTGGAGTGCGACCCAGCCAACGCGCCCGGGGGCTTGACGCGGCGTTGCTGTTGTCGAAAAGCAAACAGGCCAGATGTTCAGAACCTGCCATTTGTCGCAAAAGTGCGCCCCTTATGCCCTGCGTCGCTTTGGCCCGGATCCTGCACCAGGTGCACAGCCGATGGGAGCGGAAGGGAGCCGCGTGTGAATCTAGATCTACCTGATGACAAAGCGGTCGTACCTCAATCGTCGGAAACGGACCCTAGCGGTCCAATTCACGCCGATCGAGCGGGCCGTCCGCTGCGCGAGCGAAAGACGCTGGTATTGACCGGGGCATCGCGCGGTATCGGTCGCGCCACCGGAAAATTGCTTTCGAAAGCCGGTTGGCGCATCATTTCTTGCGCGCGCCAACCATTGGACGCGGCGCGTCGCCCATCAGACTCAGAGGGCGACAGCTATATCGAAGTCGACCTGGGCGATCATCGGATGCTGCCGCGCGTGATTGCCGAGATCAAGGAGCGCCTTGCTGGCGCACCGTTGCACGGACTGGTAAACAATGCCGGCAACTCACCAAAAGCGGCAAACGGTACCAGGCTGACATCGCTGGCGACCTCAGTCGACACCTGGATGAGCGTGTTCCACCTCAATCTGGTGGCACCGATCCTACTCGCTCAAGGCCTGTTCGACGAATTAAAAAGGGCGTCAGGCTCGATCGTCAACGTGACGTCGATCGCCGGCTCGCGGGTGCATCCATTTGCAGGCTCGGCATATGCGACTTCGAAAGCTGCGCTCGCTTGTCTCACGCGCGAAATGGCGCACGATTACGCCGCGTATGGCATTCGGTCAATGCGATCGCGCCCGGCGAAATCAAGACGGACATTTTGTCGCCTGACACGGAAGCGCATCTTGTGCCAAAGATCCCACTCCGCCGAGTGGGTACACCCGAAGAGGTCGCCAAGGTCATTTTCTTCCTATGTTCAGATGCGGCAAGTTATGTCACCGGCGCCGAAGTGCCGATCAATGGCGGGCAACACTTATAATTCAATCAGCCCCTAAAGAGCCCTGGCTGTTCTGAGCTTCATCGATGGAAGTCATGTTGGCCGGGGTGAATCCGCGCAGCGAGTTGGAAAACAAAGCGGCAAAGCTAGTTACTCTAAGTGCTGCCGACGTGCCATGAAGACGGGTAATCTCTCGTCCCGCCCCGAGAACTGGATGTCAGATCGGGCATGCAACACGAATCCAACAAGTCCGATGGGGAGGATCGAGAAAGGAACGGAGAAGTCGTCATGCTAGACAGCATTTCCCTGCGCGAAAAGCCAAACTCAACCTCCGACGCGGACGCTTCCGCTTGTATTGTGCGGTCCCAAGAGAAATCGCTAAGCACGATTGTTGAAATAGCGCACACGCTCACTGGCCTATGTCGGCTCGAGGCTAAGCTGGCGAGCGTCATCGAGCGCCTGGGATCGCTCGTGCAGATGCGGCGCGGCATCGTATGTCTGTTCGAGCATGACGGCGGGCCGGAGATCATCGTAGAGGACGGCAGGAGCGAAGACCGCGATGCGCGCTGCCGGGTGCGCTTGCCGCAAGGAGCAATCGATCAAATCGTCGCGTCGGGGCAGCCGCTCATCGTGGAGAATGTAGCGCTGCATTCGGCCTTCAGTTCTTCGGACGTCGATATGCTAAATGCCGGCGGTCATACGCGTGTTGCGTTCATCGGCGTTCCCATAGACGTTGACGGCAAAGTTGCGGGTACGCTGAGCATTGACCTCATCGCGGACAATGGGACGCGTGCGCAGCTCGAGGACGACCGCCGCCTTCTGACGATGGTCGCCAGCCTGCTAGGCCAGACGACGAAGCTGCATTGCTCGTTTGTGCGCGATCGCGGGCGCCTTATGGACGAGGAGTTCCGGCTGCAGAAGCAACTCTCCGAGCTCAAGCCCCATGGGCGGGACCGTAAGAAGGTCCAAGTCGAGGGAATGATCGGCGACAGCCCGGCGCTGCGCGCGCTACTTAACAAGATCGAGGTCATCTCAAAATCAAATAGCACGGTTTTGTTGCGTGGCGAATCGGGGACCGGCAAAGAGCTGGTCGCGAAGGCTATTCACGAGCGTTCAGCGCGCGCCAAACGCCCCTTTATCAAGCTGAATTGCGCAGCCCTCACCGAGACCGTGCTGGAATCCGAATTGTTCGGACACGAGAAGGGGGCGTTTACGGGCGCATTCAACGCGCGCAAGGGGCGCTTCGAGATCGCCGACAAGGGAACGCTGTTTCTGGATGAGATTGGAGAGATCTCGGGCTCGTTTCAGGCGAAGCTTCTGCGCGTGCTTCAGGAGCAGGAATTCGAGCGGGTGGGCGGCAATCAGACGATCAAAGTCGACGTCCGCGTGATTGCGGCCACGAACAAAAATCTTGAAGAGGCGGTGGCAAGGAACGAGTTCCGTGCCGATCTCTATTACCGCATCAGCGTTGTTCCTCTGCTATTGCCGCCGCTGCGGGAAAGACGCACTGATATTCCGCTTCTCGCGGCTCGTTTTTTGAAGAACTTTAACAATGAGAACGGCCGTACTCTGGTATTCGATTCAAGTGCGATTGAGGTCCTCATGAATTGCGGATTTCCCGGCAACGTCCGTGAGCTCGAAAACTGCGTGCAGCGGACCGCGACGCTAGCCCGAGGATCGTCGATCGTAAGAGATGATTTTGCGTGCTGCCACGGGCAATGCCTGTCGGCTTTGCTATGGAAGTGTGGACCGGCGGAAATGGCCCGACAGCCGAGCCCGACAATCTCACTGCCCGCGAGGCTGAGCATGCCGCCAACACAAGCCGTCACACCCGTTCAGCCGGTGAGCAGCGAGCTGACACCGCTGGGGCCGCCCGGGCGCCCCGTGGTGGGTGCCGCGAAAGTCACCGATCGCGAGCGCGTCATCGCAGCCATGGAAAGATCCGGGTGGGTACAGGCGAAGGCGGCGCGCCTGCTTGGACTGACCCCGCGCCAGATTGGCTACGCCTTGCGAAGACACGGCATCGAGATCAAACGCTTCTGAGCCAAGCGCCGAGCTCGCTCCTCTCTCTCTCTCTCTCTCTCTCTCTCTCCTCTCTCGCTCGCGGCCGACTGGCATAGGAGAGCGTGGAAAAGAGGCGGTCGCCAGCTCGGATGCATGATCGGGATGCAGCGTTGTGCCTTGGGTTGGGATTTACTCGCCGGCGACGCGTAGGGCGTCTTCGCTTCGGCCAGTCTTGTCATCGTCTGTTTGCAACGTACGCGCCCTGAAAATGGCTTTGGCGTCGAAGCGGCGCGTGATCGCTGCGGCTCCGTTGCCGCCCCTGACTCCGATCAGCTTGAGATCACGCCGGTGCGTAAACCATCGCAGTTGCGACAACCGGCTCGTCGTCAGCCTGCATTCATTCCTCGTTGGCGAAATGCCTCGGATGGTATGACATTTGCTGCGTCGGGAGTCGGCTCGGCATCTTAGGAGAAGTACATGCACAGCATCGTCTGCATCAAACAGGTCCCCGACTCCGCGCAAATCCGCGTGCACCCTGTTACGAATACGATCATGCGCCAGGGCGTGCCGACAATCATCAACCCCTATGATCTCTTTGCATTGGAAGCTGCGCTCGAGCTAAGAGATCAATTCGGCGGCGAAGTCACCGTCCTGACGATGGGACCGCCGTCGGCCGAAGAATCTCTCCGAAAGGCACTGACATTTGGTGCCGATCGCGCTGTCCTGCTCACCGACCGTAGCTTTGCGGGCTCGGATACGCTGGCGACGAGTTACGCGTTGGCGAGCGCGATTCGCAACGTCGGCAAGGAATATGGCCCACCGGACGTCATATTCACCGGCAAGCAGACGATCGACGGCGATACGGCGCAGGTGGGACCTGGCATTGCAAGGCGGCTCGGGGTCCAGCAGCTCACCTATGTTTCCACGATCAAAGCGTTGGACCTCAAGCTACGGACCATCGAGGCCGAACGGCGCTGCGAAGGGGGCGTCCAGGTGTTGGGTTCCAAGCTGCCGTGTCTCGTCAGCATGTTAGAGGCAACAAATCAAATTCGCCGCGGCGCAATGATAGATGCGTTGCGTGCCGCCCGCACCACAATCGTAAAATGGAGCGCCCAAAGTGCTGGCGTGGATGACATGGCCAATTGCGGTCTGAGGGGATCGCCGACCGTGGTCAAGCGTGTGTTCGCGCCCTCCGCGCGAGCGGAGAAGGCGACGTGGGTGGAGGCGGCCGAGCAGCCGGCCCAAGCATTGATCGACGCTATGTTCAAGCGCAACCCTATGCTCGAAACGGAGCTCGCACAGCTCGCCTCATCTGCGCAAGCTCGCGGTGCGTGAAGTCACGGCTGATCGAGCGCAGCGAGCAACAGCCTGGGTCTGGTTACGCATTGGCCCGTCGCTCGTTGTACAGGCACGACCAAACTTCTCGACCACTCCCCGCCAGATGCGACAAGAAGGTGAACCTTCAACCTGGGTATCCGAGCGCCGAGAGGTCGGTATCGGACCAGGATACAAGACGGCCCGCTACGCTAACGTTTGTCGCTACCTGCGAGACGACCATTCCGCTGGGGAATTCACGCAGCCTGACGATGTGCGCGTTCGAGTTTTGTGGCGGCCGCACAGAATATCAGAGCGTGGAGCTCGCGCGACGGATCCCAGTCCTCGCGCGAAATCCGCCGTGTTTCACGCGACTGCAAGTGCGGGCAGCGCACCGTCCGACCACCGGACGGAATCGAGGTTGGCTGATAAGCTCAGCCTTTCTCGGTCAACATCACCGCCAGCTCGTCCCTACACTGCCCCAGATCACATAGGAAGAACCGTGATCGGCAGAACGGCCGCGCATCATCGTGAAAATCACCGCAGGGATAGTCGCGCACCAACTTCAGTTCAGCCTTGGGCCCCCAACGTCCCGCGGGCGCGCGTGCTAACGCGTGGTAAATTGCGCGTTTACCGCCGGGTTAGGCCGCTCGGGTCGCAACGGCTTTCGCAACTCTCTTGGTGTTTCCTGGATAAATCGTGAGCGCGGCGATAATGCCGAGCAAAGCCGCAAACATCAACCAGAAACCGGGCGACGCCTTGTCATCTGTCCGGTCGATCAGCCAAGTCGATGCAAGCGGCGTAAACGTGCCAAACAGAGCCGCGGCGAGTGCGAACGCCAAAGAAAAGCAAGTTGTGCGAATGTGCTTCGGCACGATTTCGACCAGAGCGCCCAACATGGCGCCGCTATAGGTGCCAAAGTAAAACGAGAACATCATCTCAACGATCAGCATCTTGCCAAAGCTTGGGTCCGTTACAAGCCAAGACAACGCTGGATATGCAGTCACCAAGGCAAGGCCGGCAATGGTCAGCAGGACCGGTTTCCGGCCGATTCTGTCGGAAATCGCGCCGCCAATTGGGTTCCACATGAAGTTCGTCACCGCGACCAAAAGCGTCACCAAGAGCGTGCTCTGCGAGGACAACTGCAATACGTGCCTGCCGAACGTAGGCGTGTACACCGTCACGAAATAGAATGTCGTGGTCGTCAGCATCGCGATCATCATGCCGAGAATGACGATGCGCCAGTTCGCAAGTGTGGAGGCAAAGACCTCGCGGGCCGTTGGGTGGTTCTTCATGACCAGAAACTCCGGAGTTTCCTCCAGCGTCCGGCGCAGGAAGAAGATAAGCGGTACGATCAAGCAGCCAAGGAAGAACGGGATCCGCCAGCCCCAAGCGGCAACCATTTCGGCCGGAAGTGCTTCGCTCAAAAAATATCCGATAAGAGCCGCGACAAAGATCGCAACCTGCTGGCTTGAGGACTGGAAAGATGTGTAAAAGCCGCGGTTGCCCGGAGTGGCAATCTCGGAGAGGTAAACGGAAACACCACCAACCTCAACGCCGGCAGAAAAGCCCTGCAACAGCCGTCCGAACAGCACGATCGCAGGTGCGGCAATGCCGATCGTCGCATAGCCCGGACAAAAGGCGATGATGATGGTGCCAATGGCCATGATCGAAAGCGTGATGATCAGGCCTTGCCGACGGCCAATCTGGTCAATATAGGCTCCAAGCACGATCGCACCAACAGGTCGCATCAAGGCACCCAGCCAGAACACACCGAAGGTGTTAAGCAGTGAAGCGGTTTCGCTTCCTGATGGAAAGAACGCGTTTCCGATGGCACTGGCGTAGAACCCGAACAAGAAGAAGTCGAACTGCTCGAGGAAGTTGCCGCTCGTGGCACGTAAGATGGCGCCAAGGCGCGATTTGGCATTTGAGGCGTGCGCAATGGGCGCTGGTGACATGGCGAGTTTCCTCTCGATTTTGAAATGGCCGCTTCCGGAGAAAATCTCACCGCAGCCGCGTGCAGTTTCATGGCCGCGAATCGGCCATCAGGGCACTACCGACCAAGCCGTAAGCGCCTGACGTTTCCGGCATATTTTCGGCAATTGCCGCAAACCCTCACAATTTTCGCTCGTTATTCCGCTCGTGCAGCAGGAGTGGCTCTCAAGCTACTGAACCCTCGGGCAATTCTCGGCGCCAAGGTCGGCGACAAGGTTGTTGTCTGTGGCGTGCCCGAAGTTCTCATCAAACGTACCGATATGCAGTGAAAGGGGAAGGGCGAAACCGGTGGCATACGAGCCGCAGCGAGGAGCTCCGTGAGATGTCGTGCTAGAACAGCTCGCGAGCCTGCGATTGGGGCCGAACTGCGCTATTATCTCGCCCGATCTCCAGCGATGTCGATATGCTCAAAGTTAACCGGAGGTTCGCCGGATAGGATTTTGTGAGCGCGCTGGCGATCAAGCGCGGCGCCGATGGCCATGCTTGGAAACAGCCACGTTGTCTTCGAGCGAGGCGCGCCTCGTACTTCGAGTGGCGCTCCGGTTCGTATGCGGTCCAAACCCGGCGTCTCCGTAAACAGGGCAAGAACAGGCACAAGCCTCGCGGTGGCATCGGGGCCTGGAACTGGGCGGCACATAGGGAGTCGATCTGACCGCGGCTTGCGCATTCGGAATCTGACCACGACAACCGAGGTCGCATCGCTTTGCCTTATTCGACGGTAACCGATTTCGCGAGATTTCGGGGTTGGTCGACGTCCGTGCCCATGAGGATGGCCGTGTGGTAGGCTAGGAGCTGCACCGGAATCGCATAGACAATCGAGGTGAATGTCGCACCCATCTCCGGCAGCACAATGGTCGCGAGTGAATCCATGGACACGTCTGCGGCTCCCCTAGCGTCCGTTATCAAGATAATCTTGCCACCGCGTGCAGCGACCTCCTGCATGTTCGAGATCGTCTTTTCGAACACCCGGTCGGAAGGAGCGATGACAATTACGGGAACACTCTCGTCGACCAAGGCGATCGGGCCGTGCTTGAGCTCCCCGGCCGCATAGCCCTCGGCGTGAATATAGGATATCTCCTTCAGCTTCAGTGCCCCTTCCATGGCCAGTGGAAACGACGTGCCGCGACCAAGATATAGCACGTCACGCGATTTGGTGATGTCGCGTGCGAGCTTCTCGATCTGCGGCTCGTTGGCCAGCGCCGCTGAAACGAGCCGAGGAATTTCGATCAGCTCGCGTACCAGATCGATGCTGTCGCCCTCCGACAATTCACCGCGGGCCTTGCCGGCAGCGACCGCAAGCGCCGCCAGGACGACGAGCTGGCATGTGAACGCCTTGGTCGAGGCAACGCCGATTTCGGGCCCCGCGAATGTCGGCAACACTGTCCCGCTTTCGCGCGCAATGGTCGAACTCAGTACGTTCACGATCGAGAGGGTATGCAGACCTTGCGATTTGGCGTAGCGGAGCGCGGCCAGCGTATCGGCGGTCTCGCCGGACTGCGAGATGAAGATAGCAAGATCTCCTTGGCGCATCGGTGCCTCACGATACCGAAATTCGGAGGCGACATCGAGCTCGACCGGAATACGAGCCAGCCGCTCGAACCAGTATTTGGCGATGTGGCCGGCGTAGCCTGCCGTACCGCAAGCCGTGACCGAGATATGTCCGATCTCATTGAAGTCGAACGGAAGCTCCTGCGGCAGTGCCACGCTCTCGCGGGCAATATCGACGTAATGCGCCAGCGTCTGCCCGATCGCCTCTGGCTGTTCGTGGATTTCCTTCGCCATGAAGTGGCGGTAGTGTGCTTTGCCGACGAGAACCGACGATGCGCCAGAGGTCACCGCCTCCCGGCGGACGACTGTGCCTTGTGCGTCGTAGACCACGCTGAAGTTCCGGTTGAGCACAGCCCAATCGCCATCCTCAAGATAGGTAATCAAGCCGGTAAGGGGAGCGAGCGCGATAGCATCCGATCCGAGATACATTTCGCCTTCGCCATGCCCGATCGCGAGTGGTGAGCCCTTGCGCGCACCGATCATGAGGTCGTGTCGGCCCTTGAACAGAATTGCAAGCGCAAACGCGCCCACTAGCCGCGGCAGCGACGCTTTTACTGCCTCCTGCGGCGAGCTGCCATTCTTCAGATAAGACTCGATGAGATGCGCCACCACCTCCGTGTCTGTTTCAGAGGCGAAACAGGCGCCATGCTGCTTCAGCTCCGCGCGCAGCTCCCGGAAATTCTCGATTATGCCGTTATGGACGACTGCAACATTGTCCGTTGCATGCGGATGAGCGTTGTGTTCGGTTGGCTTGCCATGAGTAGCCCAGCGCGTGTGCCCAATCCCGACATGGCCTGAAAGCGGATGGCAGCGAACACGTGTTTCAAGGTTTTTCAGCTTTCCCTCGGCGCGTCGAAGCTCGATATGATTTCCTTTGAGCGTTCCGATGCCAGCTGAGTCGTAGCCGCGATATTCCAGTCGTTTAAGTGAATCGATGAGGCGATCCGCGACCGGACCGCGCCCCAAGATGCCTACAATTCCGCACATGGCAACCAGTTTACCTCAACTTCAAAACAGAGCGTCTCGCAAGACGCGCCTGACCAATTCGCTCGCTATTTATCGACCGGTGTAGTTGCGCCGGCCTTCCATCGCGCACGCGTCACTCGGCGTGCGCGAGCTCAAAGCAACACCGGAAGCCCAATCGAAGTCGCCAGACGATCTGAAGCAACTTTCTGGGAATCGGACAATGAGCGCCGTCAGCAACTAACAGCTGCATGATTCTCTCCTTTTGTCCGATTTGGCCGATACCGCTAAGAAGTCCTGGTAGGTCTGCCGCATTCCATCTGTAAGCCATGTCCTCGCGCGCCAGCCGAGCTTTGCGAGGCGGCTGACGTCGAGCAGCTTGCGCGGCGTGCCGTCGGGGCGCGAGGTGTCGAAGGCGATCTCGCCGCTGTAGCCGACGATCTCTGCGACGACGCGCGCGAACTCGGCGATGGTGATGTCCTCGCCGGTGCCGATGTTGATCAGCTCTGCTCCCGAATAGGTCTTCATCAGGTACACGCAGGCGTCGGCCATGTCGTCGACATAGAGGAATTCGCGCCGTGGCGTGCCGGTGCCCCACACGGCAACGCTCTTGGCACCCGCGACCTTCGCCTCGTGGAAGCGCCGGATCAGCGCCGCGACGACATGGCTCAGTTCGGGATGATAATTGTCGCCGGGGCCGTAGAGATTGGTCGGCATCACGCTGATGAAGTCGCTGCCGAACTGGCTGCGATAGGCCTCCACCATCTTGATGCCGGCGATCTTGGCGATCGCATAGGGCTCGTTGGTCGGCTCCAGCGGACCTGATAGCACCGTGTCCTCGCGCAAGGGCTGCGGCGCCAGCTTCGGATAGATGCAGGAGGAGCCCAAAAACATCAGCTTCTCGGCGCCATTGAGATACGCGGCATGGATCACGTTCGCCGCGATCGCGATGTTGTCATAGATGAATTCGGCACGCAGCGTGTCGTTGGCGACAATGCCGCCGACTTTGGCGGCAGCAACGAAGATCACCTCTGGCCGCGTCTTGGCGAACCAGTCGAACACGGCGGCCTGGTTGCAGAGATCGACGTCGCGCCGGTCCACCGTGACGAGATTCACGTCCTCCCGCCCCAGCCGGCGCACCAGCGCACTGCCAACCATGCCGCGGTGGCCGGCGACGTAGACGCTTCTGCCCTTCAGCTCAAATGGTGCGTTTGCCACTGGCCACATCCCGTTTGGCATCCGCCAGGTCGCTCGCCATCATTTCCGCGACGAGTTGGGCAAACGTCCGCTTGGGCGTCCAGCCGAGTACCTTGCGCGCCTTGCTGGCATCGCCGACCAGGAGATCGACCTCGGTGGGGCGGAAATAGGTGCGATCGATCCGGAGTACGGTGTTGCCGCTCTTGGTATCGACGCCGGTCTCGTCGATGCCCTTGCCGCGCCATTCGATACGGCGGCCGACTTCGGCAAAGGCAAGCTCGACCATCTCTCGCACCGAGCGCATCTCACCGGTGGCGAGCACGAAATCGTCCGGCTTGTCGGCCTGGAGGATCTTGTGCATGCCTTCGACATAATCCTTGGCATGACCCCAGTCCCGCTTGGCCTCGAGGTTACCAAGATAGAGCGTCTGCTCCAGCCCGAGCTCGATGCGGGCGACGCCGCGGGTGATCTTGCGGGTGACGAAAGTCTCGCCGCGGATTGGGCTCTCATGATTAAACAGGATGCCGTTGCTGGCGAACATGCCGTAGGCTTCGCGGTAGTTCACCGTGATCCAGTAGCCGTAGAGCTTGGCCACGCCGTAAGGCGAGCGCGGATAGAACGGCGTGGTCTCCTTCTGTGGGACCTCCTGCACGAGGCCATAGAGCTCCGACGTCGAGGCCTGGTAGAACCGCGTCTCGTTCTCCATCCCGAGGATGCGGATCGCTTCCAACAGGCGCAACACGCCGATCGCGTCGGCATTGGCGGTGTATTCCGGGCTCTCGAAGCTGACGGCGACGTGGCTCTGGGCGGCGAGGTTGTAGATCTCGGTCGGCCGGATCTGCTGCACGAGACGGATCAGGTTGGTCGAATCCGTCATGTCGCCGTAATGCATCAGGAACGGCACATTGCCGAGATGCGGGTCCTGGTAGAGATGATCGATCCGTGCGGTGTTGAACGAGGACGAGCGCCGTTTTACGCCGTGCACGATGTAGCCGAGCGACAACAGGTATTCAGCAAGATAGGCGCCGTCCTGGCCGGTCACGCCGGTGATTAGAGCGACCCGCCGTTTGCTCTCTTGGTTTAACAAATGATTCCTCTGCGCAGGCTAATGTCATTCTCCAATCGACGAGGTCAATCGCGTCTGGCTCTTCAGATGTGGAAGCGTCACGCTCTCGAACTGCCGAAGTGTGGACCCTCTACAGGCATTGCGTCGATTGCTCAACTGTATGGAGGTAAATCCTCCGCGTCGAAAAGGTTTTGGAGGACTATACGAAAGTTTGTAGTTCGGCAGAGTTTGTTCGGCCTTCGTCAGGCGCTTCTCTATTGCTTGGGTGCGCCCAATGAATTGCGGGGCAGCTAAGAGGTGGCAGACCATTTGGCCGAGAAGCGTTCTACAGTCTCTCCGTGCTCAGCTTGGGCGTCGAGCCAGGGAGTGTCCCTCATTCCTTGTCCTTGCCTAGAAGTTTTCTAGTCTTGCTGTTCATCCAGTGCGACTGCGAGCAAGCCGGGCAAGCAAAGCCTTGAAAGTTGTTCTCTGTCGCGCAGTCCGTATCATCGATCAATTCCTGGACGATCGTGTTGGTGGTCGGACAAGCAAAGGTGAAGGCGCGCATATTGCAGCCCCACGGCAGAAACACGCGGGATGAGCTGATCGTGGAGGGAGCCGACTCGGGCTGTTCAAGCACGCGCCGCCTGCTCGAATGCGCCAAAAGGGGCGTGAGCTTAGAGGCGCGCCATCGAAATGGATCGCTGGCTTATCGGGTTTGAACGCCGCGTAGCGCTCAATCAAGGTGCCGAGATCAATCTTCGATCGCTCGCGTGTCTAAAGTTCCACATCATTTCCGTTCCAAGGCGATCACATGAGGTTTCCAATGCTCGTTCGTCGGGGTGTTAAAGGGCTCGTTGCCTGCATCGGCGTCGGCCCTGGGGCAATCGTCAGGCCTGCATCCCGAGCAGGCCAGCTCGCGGAGCTAGCGGCAGCTCTCTTGCTGCCGCAATCAGTGTCATCTAGTCTGCTTTCATTCAAGGACGGGCGCGTCCGTCCGACCATGGCATGACGTGCATTCGGACATGGTGATAAGCGCACCATGATGACGGCTTTTGGCGCAGTCCCGTCACAATTGGTTCCCCGCACATATACGCTCTTCCAGGATCGCCATTCTTGAAGCCAACAATTGCCCGACATTGGCCCTCACAATGGTCGACGAGCAACACCGTGTTGGATCCGTCGGGTCTTCTCACATCACCGCTCCAGGATAGCGCATCAATCTCGCAGCGGCTCGTTGGCACTTGGCGCTCGCAACCGTATTTCGAAGTCTCCAATGCTGGATTGGTCCTTCTTACATCTGGGGAATCGTGACCTCATGCGACTTGGCGATTTGCGTAGACAGAACAGGACCAGCGTCCCTTCGTACTCAGCGCGATTCCTCAGCCGCTTTGGCAGAACACCCCTCATCACACGCGATCGGCTTGCTCCGCTTTTGTCCACAGGAATTCGAGGGCGACTGAAGATTGGAGCCACTTAGCAGGGGCACTCTACAATCTGACGCTACGTACGTTTCAATCCCCTGCGCGGTTATTGCGGGAATATCTCACGCCAGGAGCCAGCCGCGACGGGAGGAGGGCGGGAGGCGCTGCGCCAAAGCGGCTGGCTTTCGCTATTCGTCCTCCGCGGAATTGCGCAGCCGGGTCTGCCCAACCCGGCATAGCCACGCCGCGGCGGTGAGGCTGCTGCTCGTGGCAACGAGCGAGCACGCGTGTCAATGAAGTTCTTGTGAGGTCCATGGAATAGGAGCGCGCTCGCCGGCCGAATCAAGCGTCCATGGCGAGGATGCTCTGTGGCATCTGTGCGAATTGGCGCCTCGTCTATCCGGCCGAGCTCTCCCGCTACACGGTCTGGGGTGGGGCTGTTTCCCGGGATTTCTCGGGGCTGGCGCGGCTGGGCAGAATGGGAAACGAGATCCATTGGCAGCGGTTATTCTGGTCAATGAGTGCAGTTCCCGTGAAGGCACTAAGCAGTGACTTTGCCGTTCCAGACAAACTTTGGACGATGGACCTCGAAAGGCGCCGTCAGGTGCAGGCCGCGTCAGGTCAACGATCATTGCGGTTTCGATCCATGTGGGGGTCGTCATGCGTCGGAAGACGGCGCCGATCGGCGCTCCTCCCCATTCATTTTGAGGCGCGAGCGACTGTTAGGCCGGCATTCTCCAGTGCATCCAAGATCCTATCAGCAACCACCCGGGGATCGCGCCGGTCCTCTATGCTCACGCTACAGGCCAAGGTAGCTGCCATGATCGCGTGAGCCGCTTTGCGCTGGAGGCTGTTGTACTCGGCATACTCGCCGCAAGTGTTGCAGGTGATCACTGGTCGGCCGGTCCAGGGATCGTGCATTGCGATCTCGCACCAGTTATCTCTGTGACATTTCTGGCAGAGCATAAATAGAGAGTTCCCTGTGGTTTGAGCTCGCGCTACATGGTCGTCAGTTGAGCGACTGCTTGGCATCCAAAGCTGCAGAAGCCACTGCACTCTGGAGGCGCTGTTGCCGTTCCGAAAAACACGATGGACGCGGGCTCGGAAGCAATCCGACAGAAAGGGCTGCGGCGTGAGCGAACACTCGATGCATCTCTGCCGAGAGCGGCGGCGATGACGCCGCCTCCGTGCTTTTCTAGAAACGCCGTTGAACGCAGAGCGCCGAGCATCTGCAGAGATCTGCCGCGGCCGTTCAATGTACCATTCGACATAGTGCCGCCCGTCAAAACCTCGCTACTCACTACGCGTGGATCATTGCCTCGATGGCTGAAAGTACGACAAGAAATCCGCCCCGCTGAACGAGGTTGCGAGCCCATCTCGTCGCCTATCACGATCGCCTCGCGCCTAAAAGTGTGGTGCCGTTGGTCGCGCCGCTTGCTCGCGTGATCCTGCATTCAGTTATCGTCCTTTGGAGCAGCGCAGCCCTTCGTGTCTTACGAGCGGTGTGCAGCCGTGTTCCGTTCGCTTCAAACCGCCGCATGACATGGTGTTCGTCGTCGGTCACCTAGCGCTGTCCAATTGCCGATAGCCGCAGCGGCTCGATGACAGATCGCCACTTCGGGCCACTTGGCTAACCCATTCGCCAAGTATGCGAACTCCTGCTCGGTGAAACGCGCAGTCCCGGTGAGGCGGCGCAGGACTTCCTCGGAGATCACGACTGCGACTTCGCGAGAGGTGACCTCTTTCGGCCAGTGACTGAACGCACGCATGAGCTGAGCAAGCTCCTGCTCGCTAAAATCACAAACCTGGAAAGTGCGGCGAAGAATCTCCTGCGCGATGGCTACCGTCGCATGGCGAGAGATCTCCTCTTGTCGCCATTTGCTGAAGCCGTTGGCGAGGATCGCCAGTGCTCGACGCGTAAAATGAGAAAGCCGGTCGGAACGGCAGGCCCGAGAAAGGACCTCGTGCGCGATCGCAGTCTTAGCTTCGCGCAGCGGAATTTCCGTTGGCCATTTGCTGAAGCCGTTCAACAGAATAGCCAGTCCTTGCTGCGTAAAATCACAGAGCTGACCGGCCCGTCGGGCACGGTAAACGACCTCCCGGGCGAGCGCAGCCGTCGCGTCGCGAAGAGACAGCTGTTGTGGCCACTTGCTGAACCCATTTACGAGGTTCGCCAGTGCCTGTTCAGTAATGCAGGAGACGCCGTCGGCGCGGTCACAGCGGGCGAGCACTTCACCGGCAATTTCAATTGTGGCTTGGCGGCAGCTCGGGTCCTGCCGCCATTTGCTGAAACCGTTTACCAGCACCCCGAGTTCCTGGTAACGAAAATAAGAGAGGCGCTCGGCACCGCGAGCGTGACGGATGACTTGATCCGCGATCGCGACGCTCGCCGCGAGACAGGCAACCTCCGCCGTCCATTTGCTGAAGCCGTTTACCAGACTCGCCAACTCATGGTGATCGACGGAAAGCCCGCGACGAAGGAGTTCTCCTGCAATCTTGGCGGTGGCTTGCCGAGGCGCGAGCTCGCCCGGCCACCTGCTGAACCCGTTTACGAGCTTAGCCAGACGCTGCTGACTGAAATCGGAGAGCTGATCGGAGCGGCGGAGAAGTTCGTTGCTGATCGCGATCGCTGCCTTGCGACAACTCGAATCTTCCGGCCGCTTGCTAAAGACGCTGATCAGATTCGCCAGCTGTTCCTGGGTAAAATCGGAGAGTCGATCGCTTCGGCGCACAAGCTCATCTGCGATGATCACAACTGCCGTGTGAAAGCGTTCCTCTCCTAGCCATTTTCCGACGCCGTTCACGAGCATTAATAGATGCCGCGGGGTGAGCGCTGAGAGGCGATCATCCGAACGCGTACGGCAAGAAATCTCAGTCGCGATCCTGAGAGCGGCTTCACGAACCGCCGGTTGATCCGGCCACTTGCTAAAGCCGCTTATCAGCAATGATAGGTGCTCGCCGGTTAGGTCCTGGAGCGGCTCGCTCTTGTCGCGGCAAACTTCAGCAATTCTGATCATGCCATCGCGGCAGTCGGAAGACGCAGGATGGCGGCCAAATGAACACGCAAAGAGCGAAAGTGATGTGAAGTCGACTTGCTCCATCTGTGCGTCATTGAGGCGGGAGAGCTGAGCCGCCAGAGCTTTGGAAAGATCGGTACCTGCCTGACCGCCAGACTGCCGGCTGAGCGCATCACATATTGTGGCGTATTTCGATGCTAGCTTGAGGCGGATGTCTTCCTCAAATCGTGGAACAAATGCGATCTTGAACGCAGTCGCGGCCTTTCGCAGGAAGCGTGCGCGATTTGATCTCGTGAGTTGCTTGGAATCGTCGAATAGTGAACCTGAGAATGCGCGCACGTCCTGACAACGGCAAGCGTGGCTGATCGTTGCGAGAAGCTCATCGAGTGTGGCCATCGTTCGATTTGGTGGCTCTGAGTGCTCCGCGCGAACGTGCTGCTCCAAGCGGAGCCGGTCGAGTGAGACTGCTTGTCCAGGGCGCGTCATCTGTCGACCCTTCCCTGGCCAGGATCTCGAACTGAAATCGGATCGCGACATTGCTCACGCAAGCTGACTGGAGTTCGGACAGGTAGCGCTGGCGCCCTCACGCCGTAATGTCTGCTGCACAAGCCAAGTGCGTCCCGTCTGCAAGCCGTCGCTCCCAAGCCATCGGCAGGCGATCGTGGACGCTCGCCCGCAAGAAGACCCTACAATCTGACGCTGCGTCCGATTCAAGCCATTTATGTCGAGAGCCGCGCATTTCGCGCAGAATTCTGCGTGAACGGCCGGTGAAGCCAAATCTCGTCCATCATGCTCCGGTCGCGTGGCCTTTCCAATCGGCCTTCTCAACCGAGGGATTGCAGTGAAGCTTACTCGCCGCGCTTACGTCTCTTGCCAGCGGCTTGTCGCATGTCGGACATTAACAAAGCGAGTGGCTGCGCTAACGGCAAATGAGGTGCTTTTGCGAAAGCCAGCCTACGGGATCTTACGTAGGGCCCGTGTCGCATTTTCTTGATCTAAACATTGCATCCTCTTTTGCATGAAGCAGAAAAATCTATTCTCAGACGCCAAACATTGGCGAGGCCGTGCGGAAGCGACCCGACTAAAAGCGGAGTCGATCGAGGACGACACATCTAGATGCAGGCTCCTCAAGGTCGCTGAGGAATATGACAAGCTGGCTCGCCTCGCGGAGGGGCGGCAAAGAAGCGAGCTTGACGGGCAGTTCTGATCGCTACCGGAGCGAACTGTGACTGCGGCCACCGAAGTCTCGCCGTGTTGGAGCTCGAGGCCCTCTAGGGCTGAACTGCGAAACTTCGTCACGCGTTCCCTGGCCGTGGATCCATTGTGACCGGCCACATAGATGACGCATTGACGGTGTCTCAGGCGGTAAGCCGGCTACCGCTCGACATGAAAAGGACTGAGATGAAAGCCCACCGTCAGATCGTCGCAAGAGCAAAGCCTCTCGTTGACGAGCTGTCGATACATTGGCATCGCTTTGCATTCTGAAGCCGATGACGTTTGTTTGGCGCCAAACTAGCCGGTTCGCCGGATCATGCCGCGCCAAATGGCCTCCGCCGCCATTGTTGCTCTGAGGCATTTTAGTCGGTTCTGGCATCAAGCACGGTTAGCCCAACGCCATACCTTGCGGACTTGTTTAGGCGAAGGGGCGGCAGCAGCTCCTGCAGGCCCGGCTTGCCGCGACAACCATCGTAGATGTCTGTGCCGATTGTCTGCATGAGGCAAGTTCGCAACGAAGGCACGAATCACGAGAAAATCCAAGGAAAGATCAGATGTCGAAAGATAAACTGCAGGAGAAACTCTCCGCTGGACGATCCGGACAAAGCCGATGTTCGTCTTCCAACTAAGTTCGGTGCAGATGGTCCGCAGTAGTTGGGATTGCCCATGCTGGCGCGGCGGCCGGTCGATGTATGAGTCGGACAACACGAGTGGTGCCGGATTTGGCCCTATCGGTCAAAAGAGGGAGGAGGTGTGAGGAAGCAAATTGTAGAAAGGCTCGAAGCGGGACGCGTGCGCGATGGCCAGTTCGCCACCGCACCCGGATCTGGTCCTTCGGGTCTCTTCTTCGTGCAGGGGCCTTGTGGCTGCCAGCTCAAGATCATCGGCTTCGTTCGTCCGGGCTGGGAGCATGTCTCTGTGTCGACGCCACGGCGATCTCCAAATTGGGAGGAGATGTGTCTCGCCAAAGATCTGTTTTGGCATCAGGAGGAATGCGTGATGCAGCTGCATCCTCCTCAGTCACAGTATGTGAACAACAGTCGCTATTGCCTGCATCTCTGGAGGCCGACCCGTCAGGTCATTCCGATGCCTCCGTCAGCCTTCGTGGGCATCGTCGGGCTGGGGCCGTCTGAAGCGGCAATTCTGTTTGCGCAGATGAGTGCCATGTCTTAACGGATCCGGCCGCATCGATGCCAAGTCGCGCGGCGGCACGTAATCGAGAGCGCAGTGGCGCTGGAGCCTAGGCGGCCACAGACCCGCCAAGGGCCCGCGGGCACCACCCTGCGCACCAAAGGCCGCTGCGCTTCTCAAAGCGGCAAGGCACGCCGCAGAATCGGCTCGTCTATTGTACGCAATGTGACGCGCATAACAACGCCAGCGAGGAATCGGCCAGGTGACGAATTAGAGCGGATCGGTCGATCCGGTACACATTGCGGGCGGCCAAATCCTCGCATCAGTAAAGGACCTACGGGGCGCAACTACGTACGCATCGGCTAGTGACCTGGGTGAGGCGCGTCGGGCAGCGTTGTTGCGCGTGCCTCGATGCTGCGATCAAATCCTGGAAGGCGGGCCGGCTATTAGCCTGATATGCGCGCGAGGCCCGCGCAACTCGGCGATGTTTCTCCTTCAATAGCGGGCAAGAGTGTAGTTTCCGGAGCTGCGCATGTGAGTGTTTGTATCCACTGGACTGAAGGCGGCTCGCTTGATGGATCGGTCTGACGTGGTCGCCGCCGCGCAACGGGCCAAGGCCGCCGGGGCGACCCGCTTCTGCGTGGCCGCGCCTGGCGCAATCCAAAGGACCCGACCTCGATCAGGTCTGCGATATGATTGCCGCCGTTAAAGATTGTGGCATGGAGACGTGCGTAATGCTCGGCATGCTCACGCCAAAGCACGCCGCACGGCTCGCCGACGCCGGCCCCGATTTCTACAATCACAACGTGGACACCTCGCCTGAGTTCTACCGCAGCATCATCACTACCCGGACCTTGCAAGAGCGAGTCGACACTCTTACGCCCGTGCGCCAGGCGGGCATCAAAATCTGCTGCGGCGGAATTATTGACATCGGTGACGACGCCGAGGACCGTTTCGGCATGCTGCTACTGCTCGCCAATCTTCCGAACCATCCGGAAAGCATCCGGATCAAGCTCTGGAACGAGGTGAATGGCGTGCCAGTGAGGTTCACGGCGGAGCGTCCGGATCCGATTGCACTGGTGCGCCTGGTGGCGACCGCGCGGAGCATGATGCCCAACGGCGTCATACGGTTGGCCGCCGGGCGTCAGTACATGACTGATGAACTCCAGGCCCTATGCTTCTTGGCCGGTGCGAATTCCATCTTTGTCGGCGATGTGTTGCTGACGACCAAAAACCCGCAAGTTGACCGGGTGCAAGTGTGCTAGCCCGGCTCGGTATTATGTCTGACCCGCTTAAGTCATCCAGAACAATGGGCGTGCCGCGCGCAAGCCATCAGCGTAGGTAAAGAAATGCAGATTGTCCTGATGAAGGGAACGATATCATTGCGCCTCGGTCACTGAATCCGACCTGCACTATGAAGGCTCGATCTCGATTGATCGCGCGCTGCTGGACGCGACCGGTATCGGATTAACGTTCGCGTCGAACTGTACAACCTCGAGACGGGAACACGCTTTGCAACGTTTGTGACAGAAGCGCCACAAGGTCCGGCACCGTAGACGTAAACGGTGCGGCGGCGCGACTGGCGATGCCCGCAGATAAGATAAGTATCGTTGCATACGCGTCACTTGACGAGGAGGATGCGAGCATCGTCAGGCCGCGCATTGTGCCGGTTGATCGAGAAAATCCCATCCTGCAAGTTTGAACCCAACAAGCCAACGCGGGAAGACCCTGTCCTGCCAGTTGGGAGTTTTGCGGCGTCCATCGTTGCTCAGCGAGTGATGAATGAATTCCGTCATTGGGGGTATGTTGCTGTGCTGACAAGGCTGTCGCAACAAGACGACCTGCTCGTCCTTGATTCGCTGGTTCACGCCAGTATTCATGAAGGAGCGCGAACGGGACGAGCAGCGTTTCGAATGAGTGCCCATAACAATCCGCAGGCTATCGAAAGCGCAATTTGCGACTGGCGCCTCGCCGCAGGAGCCGGGCGGGTCTGGATCGTAGTCGAGAGCCTCTACAGCATGGATGGCGAAGTCGCACCGCTTGGAGACCTGCTCGGGATCGCGCACCTGCACGATTCGCTCATGGTTGTCGACGAAGCTCATGCAATGGGCGTTTACGGCGAGCAAGGGGGAGGGCTCACGGCGGCCTATGAAGGACGCGAGAATCTCCTCGTTGTTCATACCTGCGGGAAGGCGCTGGGAGCTTCCGGCGCGCTTGTCACCGCCTCTGGCGTGCTGCGCACAATCAATCGCTGTCGCCCGTTCATCTTCGCGACCGCTCGGTCGCTGTTGGTGGCGGTGGCCGTACGGGAGTCTCTGTTGATCCTGCAGGACGAGCCGGAGCGAAGAACGGCTGACGAAGCTGGTCGCGTTCACGCATCGGGAGATCGCTGTGCGAGGCGAGAGAAGTCCTTCGAATTCGCAGATCCTGCCCTATATCGTTGGCGAGAATCGTTGGAAGGGGAGACCGATAGCCAGCTGGTTGCACGGCTGAGCGGTCTTCCGGCCGATCGGATCGTTCCGGAGCGTTACCGCCTTAAAATATCCGCTTCCCCGCATCATTCGGCCGAGATAGACGGAATTCGCATCGACCCCGGATTCGCTCACCGGGCCGCAGGCCGGGGAGCGACCGCTCGTCATCGAAGGCGCCGGCGGGCTGATGGTGCCGCTGAACCGTAGCCCACTCTACATCGACATCTTCGAGGGGTAGCGGCTTCCCGTCGTGCTCCGCGCCCGCACGCTACTCGGGACCATCAATCACTCCCTGCTGCCGAATGAGGCATTCGAAAGCGCCAGATCGACATTCTTGGGATCGCATTATCGGGGGAAAGAAATGCTGAAACTGAAAGCGCAATTTGTGACATCGCGCGGGTGCGTTGGTTAGGCCGGCTGCCCTGGATTTCTCCTCTGACGGCAGGCAGCCTACGGGTCGTCTTCAAAGACTCGTTCATTTCCAGCGACTTCCAGCCATGAAGCCAAACAACCGGTGGCCAATCTGGCATCCATTCGCGCAGCATGCGCTTCACAAGAGATGACCAAGGTTGTGCGTAGCGACGGTGCTTAACTCCACACTGCGGATGATTATCGAATCATAGATGCAGTCGCATCCTGGTGGGGTCGTCACTCACGGCCATTGCCATCCGGAGATCGTGAGCGCGATTCACGAGCAGGCCGGCAAATTGAAGCGAGTCATTTTCGCCGGCTACACGCATGATCCGGCCGAGGAGGTCGCTCGGCTCCTTTTGAAACTCATACCCCAAGGCTTGGACCATGTGTTCTACTCGGACAGTGGCTCAGCCGCTTGAAGTCGCCCTTGAACATAGGGATTTTCGATGCTCATTCCTCGAGAGACCGTACACGCACATTCCTTCACTCGAGTTCGTCCACGGCAAATCCGCTGGCCTGTACCGCCGCCAAGGCTAACCTGGAACTGTGGAAAGACAAGTCAGACGCATTGCTGCGCTCGCAACCATGCAAGAGCAGGCAATTGAACCATTCCGCGGCGATCCGCGCTTTGCAAACGTTCGCCGTAGCGGCACCGTCACAGTGCACTCGATCTGAAGACGAAGGATACCGGCCATTCGCAGGCGTCGGCCCGAAGCTTCACGCCTTCTTTAAAGTGCGCAATCTCTTGCTGCGCCCACTCGGTAATACGATCTATGTGATGCCGCCATATTGTGTAACACTAGGAGACCTGCACGAAATATATGCGGACGTCTATGACGCTGCCGATGCGCTGGCCTGAAGACGCGTGCGGCTCCGCAACACTAGGGAGTCTGAGTTGTCGTCGGCTTCCGGAACGAGTTGAGAGTGCCTTGCCATAAGGTGCCGAAATGGACGATGGTTACTCGCAAGTTAGGTTACTCTATGCCGACCGGCTCGGCCGGTGGACGCCGACGCGATCGGGCTTCGAACGCTATTCCGGCGGCAGCACAAGGCGATGCCATCGCAACAGTACTCGGACGATCAAATGCATACAGCTAGTTCATTGCGGGTTTGGCTCGCGGGAGACCTGACCGCGGTGGCATTCCAAGGACGAGCTGAGACAGATATGGAACGCCGCGAACAGTCGAGCGGACCACTAGCGCGATCGCAACAATTGCGGCCCCGAGCAGACCCGCGATGATCAACCGGGTCGTGAGATCCCAAAGTTCTCCGAGCTGTATGAAATCCATTAGACGGAACACGGTACCCTGGACAAGGTAGAGCAGCAGCGTGGTCTGGCCCAACTCCATAGCTATAAAGCGGGCGATTCGGGTTGAGTGACTAAAGCGCCAGCATTGCAGCAAGAGTTCGATGGCGATTCCTGAGGCAGCTGCAGCGCCAACAAACATCAGAAGCACGTTTTTGGCCGACCGAAAATCGTAAATCAGTCCAAGATTATTGTAGACATAAGTGTCCTTGCCCCAGGCTAGAAAACATACGCAAGTCAAGACCGAGAGAAATAAAATCAAGAGCGGCTTCTGACATCGCGATGTAGTCGTCCATCGTTCGTTCGATTGAGCAAACAAGAATCCCAAGCAGAAGAACGGGTAAGTGAACCTGATCAAGGGTGATATGGAGAACGTCAGAGGAGCGAGTGCAATCAGTATCGCTGAGCCAGATATGACCAACGATCGGCGGCTCAGCCTGGTGAGTATCTTGATGAGAAGGTAAGAAACAAACGTGGCCCAGATGAACCAGTATGTGCCAGCAAGATCGTCTACAAATTCCAAAAGTCCGGTAGTTAGGCTGGTCGCGCGCCACAATGCCGCTGACTTAGCTGTCTCCATGAGCGCCCACCAAAACAGCATGGGCAGTAAGAGCTGCGTCGCACGGGCGATGGCGGCCTGAGTGAACGACTTCTGCAGCAACGATCGAGAAGAAAGATAGCCGCTTATCGCCATAAAGAGTGGCATGTGAAACATATAGATTGCTTTGTAGTACGGCGAATACCAAAAGCCGCCGTCTCGATAGATGACATACTGGATCAGGTGCCCAACGATTACCAAGACAATGAGCGCACCTTTCGCGAAATCTAAGCTCAGATCTCGACCGCTTGCCTCGGTCGTGCGCGAGCTCGGGGCCATTATTCCAGTCACGCGTTGCAATCTACCAAACATCTAGATATGTGTTGTTGATGAGCCGGCGGCCCGTTGTCCGCTTCTTCTGCCTCATTTTTGGTTCAGATGAAAGGTGATGGTGGGAGTTTTTGGAAGGGCAATAAGCTCAACTGGTTAGGCCTTGAGGAACTAGCCGTGGGCCGAGCGTCTCTGTACGCCTCGGCAAACTGTGCGGCAGAGAGCCGATATTTGGTTTGAGATGCTGGGCTAGCAGTGCGGGCACGGCATGCTAGTTGCAGACGCGGCTCTGGGAGGAAGACTGTCGCACTCAGTCTCCCACTCAGCCCGACGCATCTCGGACCCGGCAGATGCGTCGGGCTTCTTCGGTTCACCCAGCATAGTTGACATTTGGTCCCGTCGACGCCGGGGTGATCAAGCTAACGGGGCGTCTGTTAGCTGAACTCGATCACGCCAACCGGGGGCTATGGCATCGGGCTGCGGGGCACACGGATATCGGTGCTCCGAGTTGTGGAGCAAAAGCCGAGGACCAACCCTTTTTGAATTGAGCTGCTCGTTCGGCTTCGTGCAACTCACGCCTGAGCCGGCTTGCCGTCACGACTTTTGTCGAAAGCCGTCGCCGCAGTGATTGCTGCCGCATTTATGGTGGAAACGGCTCGGCTGGACCGCAGCTGCGGAATGTCCCGCACCCGTGTGATGGACACGTGCTCATCAAGGCCAGGCGTGAAACGGGCTGCGCGTGTGGAGTACCATCTCTAGCTGAAGCTCGTCGCTTATGTGCATCCGGGGGAGGCCTGGTTGATCGTACTTGGGCGGATGACCAACTGCGTTCGAGCAACATGACCTAATGCTCCAAGGCGGCCAGATCTAACGCAGGAGTGCGTGAAAGAGCACGGTCAGATGCGCGTGCGCGACGTCGCCGAGGCAGGCTTCTCGACCAATATCAGCTGAGCTTGCCTGGGGATGAGGCGGTAGATCGCAGCGGCGGGCGGACTCTCCTCACTTGTGGACTGGCTCAGATGCGATCGTCATTCAATGACTCTTCGCGCAGCACTTTGAAGGCCTACTACACCATTCGACTCCGCTCTGCCAACGAGGTCGCCTTCGGCGGACCTAGGGGGCTCCACACTCACGTGTTGCGGACCAAGCAGGAAGCAAGGCGTTCTTCGCGCACCAGCGACTCAGCGGATCACAAACAGCGCTGGCGTTCAGGCGTTAGCTCCACATTATTGCCTCACAACCCCTGACCGTTTCGGCGCGAAGCAAGGACCCACGCCAGTGTCGTTGGCGGCGATGCTGTCGCTAGGACCAGTGTCTCTCGTGTGCCGGCAAGTTAGCTTGGTCGGGCCAACTTCAAGGTTTCAGTCAATGACTCCTCGAATATATCGAGCCCTTGTCCCAACGTTTCTTCGGCGATCGTAAGTGCAGGCAGGAACTTGACAACCTGATCCGTCGGTCCGCATCGCTCGATAATCAATCCCTTCACAAATGCTCTCCGTGACGTCGCCTCTGCGATCTCGCTCGTTTTGCAATCGAAGCCGCATACCATACCGCGTCCACGAACGGCAAACTCGTTTCCGTGCTGATGCGCGATAGCATCGAGTCGACGCCGCATAAGTGCACCCAAGCGTTGGATCTGTTGCGAGAACGTCTGGTTGCGCCAATACAGATCCAATGCCGCCTTGCCAGAAACGAGTGCAAGGTTGTTTCCGCGAAATGTTCCCGTATGCTCGCCTGGTTCCCATGCGTCGATCGCTTCCTTGATCAAGAGCATCGACAATGGCAAGCCGTAACCACTCAGCGATTTCGACATCACGACAATGTCTGGCGACAACGCAGCGAACTCGAAGCTGAAGAACTCACCTGTGCGACCACAGCCCATTTGGATATCGTCAACTATGAAAATAGCTCCGACCTCTTTTGCCAAAGCCTGCATTGACTGCAGCCATTCCTTGCCGGCGACGTTAATGCCTCCCTCTCCTTGCACGGTTTCGACGAGAATGGCGGCTGGGAGATCAGTACCACTGCTCTCGTCCATTAACACCTTTCGAACGTAATCCGCCGGACTGTACGAGGAGCCAAGATACCCATCATAGGGCATGAAAGTTGTGCCGGATAAGGGAACCCCGCTGGCTTTACGGTAAAAGCGGTTACCGCTCGCGGCTGTGGCTCCCAAGCTTTGGCCGTGATATCCGTTCGTGAAAGAAATGACGTTGTGACGCCCTGTGATTTTACGCGAGAGCTTTAGAGCTGCTTCAACGGCGTTAGCTCCTGTAGGCCCGGTGAATTGAAAGCGGTAGGAAAGATTCCGTTCCCGAAGAATAACAGAGCTAAAGGTCTCCATGAATCCGACTTTTGCTGGAGTGGCCATGTCCAAGCCGTGGACGACCCCGTCCGACTCCAGATAGTCGCTGATTGCTGCTTTGATCTGCTGATTGTTGTGGCCATAGTTTAGCGTTCCAGCGCCAGACAGAAAGTCTATGACCTTTCGGCCGCCCTCTGTGAACATAATTGAACCGCGCGCCCCATTGAAGACAGCAGGAAAGGAACGTGAGTACGCACGCACATTGGACTCTAGCGTTTCAATTGTCTTCATTCGGCTCCCCTGTGTACTCCAACCATGCGGTCGTCGCGTCGACCAGACAATCTGCCCGATGAAACAACGCGGGCCAACATCGTGCAGGACTGGCAGGCCATGACCGCGGGTTCCGCGCCTCTCGGCATCGTTTGGGTTGCGCGTAGCGCATCTAAAAATCAGCTCCAACGGGTTACCTGAGAACCAGGCGGAACAAAGCTATCATCTCTAGTAGCTTCGTCCCCATCCAGCGACGGCCCCCGTGTTAAGTCATCTTTCGCGAACAGGTTTACCTAGCCGCGCGTGAAGACGTTGCGCATGCGTGCGGTACCTTGCGTCAGGATACCGCGAGCCGGAAGCGACATGCTCAGGCCACGGTCTCAGGGACTAGAAGGACACGCCCGCCGCCCGACCGGTTTTGGCCTTGCGCTTGGTCGACACAATCGCCGGGCAGTCGTCGGCGTGGATGGATTCGGCAGCAAAGGCATGGCTTGAGATCGAATCTGCCAGCGGCACTTGTGTTGCCATTCCAACGGATGCGTAAGCTTCCGGTGCTTCAGTCCGAAGAGTTGCTGGGATCGAACCGAATTTAGCGGATCTGGCGGTGCAAACTGTTCGATCCGCCAACATTCGATCTGCCAACATACGTCTTTGCGGCTTCTCGGAATTCCGCAGCGAACGTCTTGACAAACTCCGTGATGTTGGCCGCGATCGCCGCCTCCTTTTCCCCCAAACTCGGCGGCCGGATCCGTGGCACTTTCGCGCCGAACTCAGCAATGGTTGTCGCACTCAAGATCGCGCGCTCCTGCGTTAACGCGACGAGCGCTTCGGCCTCGTCGGATTACGCGATCATACGGGAGGCATGTTGTCGGGGGCCCGAACTAGCAAGTGCTTCAACCAGACGTCGAAAGTGCGACAATAGCGACAGGAGTGCGGCTACATCAAAAGGTGATGGTCGCCACTGGCGCGGGGTAAGCACGAGCAATCGCGCGTTGATCGACATCGTGAGCGCCGCGCGGGCGCGGCTTGGTCCAGATTGCTTGCCCCGCTTTCAGGCGTTTGTTCCGGGACCGTGCTCGCGGAGTACTTCATCGACGCAGGCCATCAACTCCAGAGCGGGAAACGGTTTAGCGAAAAAGCCGGTCACGCCGGCGCTCAAAGCGCGGGCTCGCGTGCGATCATCCGCGAAGGCAGTAATCAAAATGAATGGCGCAGCGTGGCCTTGGGCCCGCATCTGTTCTAAAAGTTCAAAGCCGCTCATCGTGGGCATCTGCACGTCTGCAATTACACAGGACGTGCTGTTCAATTGAGACGACTCCAGGAATTCCTCGGCCGAAGCAAACGTATGAACGACGTGGCCCTGTGATTTCAAGAGGTTGTTCAGCGCGACACGAATTGAAGGATCATCGTCGACAACGGAAATAGTGTTAGACAAGACCACCCGTCCTGGTTGGGCGAAGGCACTGGCCGAAGCATGGCGGCCAGCTGAAGGGTGCGCGTGTACGAAGAAATTGTAAAATCATACTTAGGTTTGTACTCTGAAACGGTCGGTCCCAATTCCCAGCCTCTCCGCCATTCTAATCAAATCGGCTAGTGATCGAGCACCCATCTTCTTCATCACGTGCCCCCGGTAGATTTTGACTGTAATCTCGGCAAGCCCGAGTTCCGCGGCTACCTGTTTGTTCAAGAGGCCCGTGGCGACCAGTCTCAAGACATCCTGCTCTCGTGGACTTAGAGCCTCGAACAAGGACTGCAGCTTCGTGACAACCTTGTCTATAGCTCGTCTCTTGCGATCCTGTTCGATCGCTGCGACCACTCCATCGAGCAGTTCCTGATCGCGAAACGGCTTGCCGAGAAAATCGATTGCTCCATTCTTCATCGCTTTGACGGTCATCGGAATATCGCCATGAGCGGTGATGAAAATAATGGGAATGTGAACCCTCAGTTTGGCTAATTCAATCTGGAGCTCCAGCCCGCTCAAGCCCGGCAGTCTGATATCAAGCACAAGGCAGCTGGGAACATCAGGAAGCTCGCTCTGGAGCAGTTCTTGGGCCGATCCGAAAGCAACAACGTCTAGACCGATCGAACGAAACAGGTTGACGAGCGATTCGCGCATTGAGAGGTCGTCGTCGACGACCAACACGCTCGGTCTCACCTCCGGCCCTTCGACAGTTGCGGCTTGCTTCCGCGGTTCAGAGCGCTTGGTCACGATAAAAGCCTCACTTTTGCAATCGTGGTAGAAGTTCTGTGGAGCCACGACCAAAGGTTGCCCGTGGCGGCCTTCTCAGGAGCTTTCGCGCAGTGCAAATCTCTGAGATCTTCCAGGTATGCGAACGGCCAGCCGTTTGCGTGCGTAAGACATTATCACGAAAGTCTAGCAAAAAGGGCCCGAGTGGTCGAGAACTGGCTTCCGTCTGTCCGCCGTCCCGTTGGAACGGCCCGGCGGCATTGATCAAATCAATCAGCAGCCAAGTTGAGGCGCTCGCTCTAGCTGGCGGCGGATGCCGCTTGGCATCCCCGTTCAGGCGCATGAGGCGTCGGCGGACTCTCGTTAAGCGGCCGGATCAAAATGCCCGCCGCCTCGGTAGCTGCACGCGGGGGCGCGAGCTGAGCGAATTGGGGCCAATGTGCCTGTGCATGCGCCGATCCCGCCGGCGTTGTTGAGATCGGCATGAGGCGTAGACTATCGCACCCGCAGTAAAGAAAATGGACATCAGAACGAGTAGCAGCGGCATCAGCACATAAATTCGTTTTTGCGTCGTCAGAGCGCCTGTGAGTTGCGTCTTTAGCGAGCTTGGGAAAGCACCTTGCATCGGTTTCGTACAACCTGACGCATGGTGCGATTCAAGTCCTTTCGGTCGTGCTTTGTAGGAAATGTAATCATCTCGAGCTGCGGGGGCGCCCACGTTCGTGCGTCCTGCCGATTGCTTCGCTGCTCGTATCCGAAGATGATGTGTGTAATTCAAATGGAGAGGGCGCATTCGCGGGATTGGCGGGCACCATAGGTGCGTATCGAGCACGCTGATTCGAAGCTTAGCTCCTCAATGCCGCAGTATAGGGCTGAAACTGGCTCGAGCGGTCCGCTTGGAGCAGCCGCCAACCGCCCACTAGCTCATCAATCTTCCGACGCAACTCATTAAGGCGGCCCGGCGCACTCCTTTGAGAAGAAGTGTGCCGGGTTCGCCCCACATCGCCAGTACATCCGTGGTGATGGTGTCCCAGATGATGTGACCCGCGTGGCAAAACTGAGACTCGTTTAGCAGCCAAAGTAGATGGTGACTCCCTGCTACTTCACACAGACGGGAAAGGCTTGAATCGTACGTAGGGTCACGTTGTACATGTCTTGTAGATTGATCGAGTTAGCATCTCTCGAGCCGACTAGGTGGAGTTCGTAGTTGGCAAGTTAGATCTGTCGCAGCGCGACTGGGACGAGAAGGCGTTCCGCTGTTCTCCAGTGGCTGGGATCTCCAGTCGGAGGGTTTCGGAAGCTTCATGCGGTGTTTGGAGTCGTCCGTTGGCCTGCGTCCTGGCCCCGGGTGATCGAGCGTGAACGAGATCGTCTTAACGGCCCACTGTCATGCTGACATTGCGGGGTTGTTCGCCAATCCAAGGCTGGTGGCCGGCCTTGGTCAGGGCAAGGAACACGTCGTTCAGGATCGCAGCCGTCTCCGTTCGAAAGGGCTATCGAAGAAGGGCTCGCTGGAACCCAGCTTGTAAGGAGCGTCGCTGGGTTTTAGGCAGCGCACCCATCTTCGTCGAGGAGATGACGGATCAAAGTATGTGCCGATCCGAGATTGCCCACAAAGCGAACCTTGTGCTCTCCTCATCCGAAGCCGGTGAACGCGCATTGCAGAACACCATTCGTCGGCGCAATCGACTTCAGAGATCCGTCCTGGCTTGCCTGGGAGCATGCGCTGCCCGTGTCGCTATCTCTGCTCTGCGTGAGGGACCGCTATATCGGTGCCGCTGTCGTCGCCGTTTCCGACAATCTCCTGCCCGACAGCATGCCCATCCGCCATCGTATGGCGGAGCGAGTCCACGCTCAGGGCATCGACGCTTACGACCTACTCACTGGTGTCGGACGGGACTGCGTCGGCCCATTGCAATTCCTGCCGGACGGCATCGAACCCGGGCGCTGCCGGGGCTGTTGACGGCAGACCCGTTGACGACGAGAATCGCCCGGCTTCTCGGCGACCTTTGCATCGGCTCTCCTTGAGCTTGGTGAGGACGAGGACTTTCGGATCTCGATCGCCGGCGCCCAGGAAAAGACCGCGCTCTTGTTCTGGAAAGGGCGTTGGTACAAGCCGCTGGCGACTACAGCCACGACGCACATTCTCAAACCGCGGATTGACCGACTACCGAACGGCCTCAATCTTTCCTACAGCGTCGAGAATGAGTTCTTCTGCCAGCTGACAGCAGCTCTCGGACTTCCGAGCGCCGCCATCGCGATCGAGGAGTTTGAAGGCAACCGTGTGCTCGTGGTTGAGAGGTTCGATCGCCGCTGGACCGGCGACAACCGCCCCCTACATTTGCCTCAAGAGGATTGCTGCCAGGCTTTGTCCGTGCCGCCGCCTTGAAATACGAATCAGAGGGCGGCCCAGTATTCCAGCTATCTTTAACCTTTTCGTGGCAACCCAGCGGCACCACGTAGTTTCGGGCGCTCCAGCCGGGCGAGTTGTTCCTCTTCAAAGTAGACGTGCCAAACAACTTCATTGTTAGTGGCGGCATTTCGTCAATCGAGCCGCTGTCCTTGGCGTGGGAAGCCTTCGGCTTGAGTCGCTCTATCGCGAAGGACTCCTTCCGCGCCGGCGCGCTGCGTAGTCCGGAGCCGCCGCCCGGGCTCGAGCTGCGCGCAGGGCTGCGCTCGATCGACACGATCGGGCTCTAACATACAGCGTGCGTCCGTTATATTGTGCTTGCTGCGGGCTCTCTTTGGCGGCCATGATCCGGACCCTGCAGTGAATTTTGTGAAGTTCCTTCACAAATGGCGCCTCTTATATGTCAGATTTGGCGCGCGTCTTCTTAGTCTGGTCAGGCAAATGCCGCGCGCCCCTCCCAGCCGAAATGTGTTCGGCTCAAATCTCGACAACGACATCCAGCCCCTGTGGAGGGACGGAGGTCGTGTGTTCTGCCGTGCGTGGCGGCAAATCAACGGCAGCAAGGCTGTCGTGCTTCTCGTGCGTCCCACCGGGGAACACCCCGCCACGATCGAGTGCCTCGCCCACGAGTATGAGCTGAGAGAGGAGCTAGATGAGGCATGGGCGGTGCGGCCTCTGGAACTCATCCGGGAAGCTGGTCGTACCATGCTGGTCCTGGAGGATCCATGCGGCGAGCCGCTGCTAAACTTAGTTGGAGTCGGCATGGAGCCTCAGCGCTTCCTGCGCCTTGCTATTGGTGTCACGAGGTCCGTGGGCAAGCTCCACCGCCGCGGCTTAATCCACAAGGACCTGAAACCCGGTCACATTCTGGTCAATTGTCCTGACGAACAAGTGCGACTCACCGGATTCGGGCTGGCGTCCCGGCTTTCCCGCGAGCGGGTGCCGCTTGAGCCTGCCGAGTTCATCGCCGGCTCGCTGCCCTACATGGCGCCCGAGCAGACCGGACGAATGAATCGCTCGGTCGACTCTCGCAGTGATCTCTATTCACTTGGGGTGATATTCTACCAGATGCTGACCGGCGCGCTGCCGTTCACGGGCTCAGACCCGTTGGAGTGGATTCATTGTCATATTGCAAGAAAAGCAACACCGCCCCTCGAGAAATCGCAAAATGTCCCGGAGCCAATCTCTCACATTGCGATGAAACTCCTCGCGAAAACCGCCGAGGAACGCTACCAGACTGCCGCTGGCCTTGAACACGATCTGCAACACTGTCTGGCAGCATGGGCCAACCATGGTCGCATCGAGCCTTTTTGAACTTGGCGCAGACGACACACCTGATCGGTTGATCGTCCCCGAGAAGCTCTATGGGAGAGCCCGCGAGATCGAGACCTTGCTTGGCTCTTTCGATCGAGCGGTGAAGAGCGGCGCGCCGAGGTTGGTGCTGGTTGCCGGTTATTCCGGCATCGGTAAGTCTTCGCTCGTCCAGGAGCTACACAAAGTACTCGTGCCCTATCGCGGGCTCTTGGCATCAGGCAAATTCGACCAAGTGAAGCGCGATGTGCCATATGCGACACTAGTGCAGACCTTTCAGAGCCTTGTGCGTCCTCTTCTCAGCAAAAGTGAGGGCGAACTCGCGACTTGGCGGCAGGCGTTCCGGGAGGCGCTCGGTGGGAATGGACGGCTGATGGTCGAATTGATCCCCGATTTGAGCCTTGTTATCGGCGAGCAGCCCGCGGTTGCTGGACTTCCAGCCCGCCAAGCGCAAATCCGTTTCCAGCTCGTGTTTCGTCGCTTTATTGGCGTGTTCGCCCGGCGAACCCATCCATTGGTGCTCTTCCTCGATGATTTGCAGTGGTATGACGCCGCAACACTCGACCTGATCGAGGATCTGCTGACCCAGCCGGATCTGCACCTGCTGCTTATTGGAGCTTACCGCAGCAACGAAGTTGATGCAGATCATCCGCTCAAACGCAAGCTCGAGTCCATCGGGAGAGCCGGCCTAAATCTACAGGAGATCACGCTATCGCCGCTCAGCGCAGACGACGTCGGGCAGTTGGTCGCGCATACCCTTCGCTGCGGACCAAAACGCGCTGCCCCGCTTGCGAAGTTGGTGCATCAGAAGACGATGGGCAATCCGTTCTTCGCCGTTCAATTCTTGTCTGAACTAGCGGGAGAGCAGCTGTTGACGTTCGATCACGTGTCGGCGCGCTGGCGTTGGGATCTGCAGCGAATTCACGCAAAAGCGTACACCGAGAACGTCGTCGATCTGATGCTCGGCAAGCTCATCCGGCTGCCCAAGGAAACGCAGGAAGCGCTGCAACAGCTGGCCTGTTTCGGCAACATCGCCGGGACGGCGGAGCTTGCGATTGTGCTCGAAATTCCAGAGGAGCAAGTGCACGCGACCGTGTGGCCGGCAATCCGGCAGGAACTGATCGTGCGGCATGGGACAGCCTACCGCTTTGTCCACGATCGCGTTCAAGAGGCGGCCTACTTGCTGATGCCGGAATCCTCGCGCGCTCCTTCCCATCTGCGGATCGGTCGGATGCTCGCGGCACACATCCCTGCGCACAAACGCGAAGAGGCCATCTTCGACATTGTCAGTCAGCTCAATCGAGGCGTCGCGCTCATCGCTTCCGGTCAGGAGCGAGAGCAGCTCGCCGAGTTGAACTTGATCGCAGGGCAGCGTGCCAAGGCCTCGGCGGCCTACGCCTCGGCGCTAACATATTTCACCGTCGGTGCTGCGCTGCTCGCGCCCAATTTTTGGCAAAGGCGCCGCGAGCTCGCGTTCGCACTCGAGACCAGCCGGGCCGAATGCGAATTCTTGGTAGGCCAGCTGGAGATTGCAGAGCGTCTCTTGTCCGCACTGTCGAAGCGAGCTTTGAACGGGCCACAACGAGCAACGGTCGCATGTTTGCGGGTCGATCTTTACTTGACGCTGGGTCAGCACGGCCGGGCAGTGCTCATAGGTCTCGAATATCTTCGCGACGTCGGGATCGAGTGGTCGCAGCGTCCGACGGACCATGAAATGCTGGCCGAATATCAGCGGATGTGGTCACAGCTGCCCGACGCAATCGAGGATGTTGCTGGTTTGCCTCGAATGACAGACCAGGCCAAGCTTGCCACGCTCGCCGTGTTGACGCGGATTCTTCCGGCTGCAGGTTTCACAGACGCCAATTTATCCGCTTTAGTGATCTGCCGAGCGGTCAGCATCAGCCTCGAATACGGCAACACTGATGCTTCCTGCGCCCATTACGCATGGTTAGGCCGAATCTCGGCCGGACGCTTCGGTGACTACCAAGCGGCCGATAAATTTGGTCGTCTTGCTTGCGATCTGGCTGATCGCGGCGAGTTCTCTCGTTTTCGGGCTCACGTCTATTTGGCCGTCGGAGCCACCGTGATCCCGTGGACGAAGCCGCTTAGAGACGGCCGAGTTTTGATCCGGCGAGCCCTCGAAGCCGCGGTAAGTAGCGGTGATGTCATCTATGAGGCGTACAGTTCGGTCCATCTAACCGGAAGTATGATGATGGCCGGAGATCACCTGAAAGAGGTACAGAACGAGTTAGAGAAAAGCGCTGCTACGATCCGGAACAGAAAGGTACAATTTGCTGCTGAGGCGGTAGCCGCTCAGCTCGCAATCGTCAGAACCATGCGCGGCCTCACGCGCTCGCTCGGTTGCTTCGACGACCAACAATTTGACGAGCTAGACGTTGAACGATCGTTGGCAGGAAGTCCGGAGTCACCTAGCGAAACCGTTTACTGGATCCGCAAACTTCAGGCGCGCTTCCTATCCGGCGATTATGCTGCGGCTGTTGAGGCTCGCTCGAAGGCCGAGCCCAAATTATGGACCATACCAACAGAGCCCTTGACCGCGGAGTTTCACTTTTATGGTGCGCTGTCTCACTCGTGTTATTGCGACAGGCTGGGCGAAGGCGAACAACAGCCACACCGAGATGTCATTGATGCTCATTACAGGCAACTGCAGACATGGGCGACGAATTGCCCCGACAACTTCGAGAATCGGGCTGCCTTGGTCGGCGCTGAAATTGCGAGGTTAGAATGCCGGGATGCAGACGCAATGCGACTGTACGAACACTCAATCCAAACCGCAGGACGTAACGGTTTCCCCCACCACGAGGGGATCGCTTGTGAACTTGCAGCGCGCTTTTATGCTGCACGCGGTTTTGCCAGGATCTCCCGGGTTTACCTGCAGGACGCGCGGCGCGGCTACCTTCGTTGGGGAGCGGATGGTAAGGTGCGTCAACTCGAGGAGCTGCATCCGCATCTCATGCATCAGGAGCCCCCGCTTGCCGTGAATGGCATGACGATCGGAGCTCCGGTTGAGCAACTTGATCTGGCGACGGTGATCAAAGTGTCGCAGGCGATTTCCGGCGAGATTGTGCTTCAGAAGCTAATTGACAAGCTTATGCGGACTACCATTGAGCAGGCCGGCGCCGAAAGAGGTGTGTTGATTCTGCTGCATGGCGACGAGCCACGGATCGAAGCGGAAGGCAAAACGGTAGCAGATGCGCTCGTTATAAAGGTGGATGAACAGCCCGTAACTCCGATGGCTCTTCCCGAATCCGTGCTGCATTTCGTGCTACGTGTCCGCGAAAACGTGGTTCTCGAAGACGCTGTCGTCCAGCCTTCATTTGCCGAAGATCCTTATATCCGCGAGCGCAAAGCGCGTTCTATTCTTTGCCTGCCACTCATCACGCAGGGCAAGCTGATCGGCGTACTTTATCTGGAGAATAATCTCGCCCCGCGCATATTCTCGGCTGCCCGAACATCAATGCAGAAAATGCTTGCCTCTCAAGCTGCAACAGCGCTCGAAAACAGCCGGTTGTACAGCGAAGTTCAGCAACGGGAGGCGAAAATCCGGCGCTTGCTCGACGCTAACATCATCGGAATCTTTATCATTCACGAAGGGGGCGAGATCATCGAAGCAAATCAAGCCTTCCTCACGATGGTTGGATACGAGCAAGAAGATCTCCTCGCAGGCCGAGTGAACGGTCTCGATCTGACGCCTCCAGAATGGCACGAGCGCACAATGGATGCTCACACAGAAGCAAAAAGGACCGGAGCTGTTCAGCAGTTCGAGAAAGAGTATGTTCGGAAGGATGGCAGTCGCGTGCCAGTGCTCATTGGCCTCGCCGTGTTCGATGCGCGAGAGGACCAAGGTGTTGGCTTCGTCCTGGACCTGACAGAACGAAAGAGAGCGGAAGCGGAGGCCCGCGAAAGCGAACGGCGCTATCGCGAGACTCTGATGGGCCTTGCACATGCCAATCGGATCACGACAATGGGACATCTGGCCGCCTCGATCGCGCATGAGGTGAACCAGCCGATTGCCGCGATCAGCAGTAATGCGGGGGCGGGGCTAAATTGGCTCGGTGCTCAACCGCCAAATCTGGAAGAGGTTCGGCAGACCTTCGGTTTGATTGTTCGTGACAGTATGCGCGCAGGAAACGTGATCGGTCGGATCCGCGCTCTTATGAACAAAGCGCCCATGCAAACCGAGCTTCTTGCAATTGACGAATTGATCTTAGAGGTGTTGGCCCTAGTCCGCGCGGAACTTGCACAAAATGACGTGTGGGTGCAAACCCGACGGCCTGAGGCTTTGCCGCTCGTTAGGGCAGATCGCGTTCAGGTACGGCAGGTGATTCTCAATCTGATCACGAATGCCATCGAGGCTATGAGCGAGATCAACGAAGGCGAACGCGAATTACTGATCACGACGCGCACAGATGGCTCGAATAATGTATTGGTCAGCTTTCGGGATACAGGTCCAGGACTCGATCCAAACAGCGCAGACCGAATGTTCGAGGCGTTCTACACCACCAAGTCAGAAGGCATGGGCATGGGGCTGGCCATTTGCCATTCCATTATTGAGGCGCATGGGGGCCGGATGTGGGCGGGCGCCAATGATCCTCACGGGGCCGTCTTTCGGTTCAGTATTCCCGTTGCGCCGGAGGGCGTCGATCAGGCGAAACAAGTCTCTTGAACGTCTTACGCCGAATTCGAGGTCGAGCAGGGTGGTCCGGGAGCCCCTATCATTGTGACAGAAGTGAGCTGCGCGACCTTGCAAATGTAAGACATTCGCGTTTCTTGCTGCCCATCGGGAGTGTGCGCGACCGCAGATTGTCGTGAACTGTCAGAGAATCTGCAATCTGACCGCAATGTCAATTCCAGACGCCTGGAGGGCTCTTTGTAAATCTCTCGAGACTTGCACGCCATAAAAGCTGGAGTTGGCCTAGCGGCTTGGGCGTCCGCGGTTGCCGCTCGCGGACGCGGCGCGTTCTTGTGCTGTGTAAAGCACCTGCCGGGAGCAGAAGCGCGCCGCCCGCGCGTGGTTGTGCAAAAGGAGAGCAGCCGAGGAAGTGGAGGAAATCCACGTGACACCGGGTCGTTTACAATACGTCGATCGGGTTCGTCATCCTTTCGGAATGAGGTGAGCTGCACGACGGTCTTCCTCACGGTCGCTCTTGGATAAGCCCTCGATGACGCCGGCGCGATCCGCGGCATTGCTGTTCTGGCTCATCTTCCGTGTGCCATCTAGCCGTGTAATTTGCAATCGCAGGCCGATAATCCCCTCGAGCTCCGCTTTGATGAAATCGGCAGGTGCGTCGGAGACCGCCCAGCGGTCTTTGCTTGAGCGCTCATGTACATCAGTCAGCCGCGTGACTACCTCGCGGAGCCGATCGGAATCCTCGAAGAACTCAACTGGTCCGTAGGCATGCACAGCGACATAGTTCCACGTTGGTACGGCCTCGCCTCTCTCGTGTTTGGTCACGTACCATGAAGGGCTGATATAGGCCTCCGCCCCACCGAAAATTGCCATCGCCTCGCCGGTTGGTGTCAGCTTCCACTGCGGATTAGCACGCGCCACGTGCGCGTAAATCGTGCCCATCGAGCCTGCGCTCTCGTCGAGTACTACGGGCAGCATCGTTCCAACAAGCCCCTCGTGAGTGGCGGTGACCAGTGTCGCTGTCCGTGCCTCGCGCATTGTCCGTTGAAGGTCGGCGATATCGAGAAGTTGGAAGCAGGACGGCGTGTACATCAGTGAAGCTCCCAGGCAGCCCGACGGAGGCCGGACGACTCATGATTTGAACTGCGGTACGCCTCATTCGGGATCGCAGGAACAGCCAGGTTTGGTAGTTTCATTCCGGGGCGTGCTGGTCCCTGAGGGCAGCTAGCCCATCAAGCGTCGAAGGCGCAAATCAAAAAGCGCGGTTGCAAGCTGGTCCAGCCGTTGCTTTCGAGCCGTGCGCGTTACGGTGAAACGTGGGATAAGATCTTGCTTTCATTCTGACCGCGCTCGATCGGCCGTGAGCCGCTCAATGGCTACCCAGGTCGATTCCACCTGGCACACTGCCTGCGGCTGCACGCCTCGACTGTTGTTTAGCATGCTTCCGATGTTACCAGCCTGCCTTATTGACGACGATCTAATGGCGTTAACGCCGCATGCTGATGGCCCCGTCTAGTTCAGCATTTCGGCTCGAAAATTCAAGTTGTCGTGCGGAATTGCGAAGGTAAGAGAGAGCATATGCCTATGAAACACACGGTGGAGCACATCAAGCGTTCGTTGCGCGTGCTCGGCAGACTTGCTGCCGTCCTCGGCGTCTTGTCCGTGCTCGGACCGAACGATGTGCGATGCGAGGCCACCAAGGGCTATGGCTCTGCAGCGACGGGCGGGCTGGGAGGCGAGATAGTTCAGGTCAGATCAACCAAAGCTCTGAATTATGAGTTATGTCGGTCGTACAGCTTCGGCCAGTGCAATGACCATACTCCGCGCGAGATCCAGGTAATTGGAACCATAGACTTTACCGGTACGGAGGGGCGAGGCGAAGGGCAGGGATGCCAACACGGCCGTGCCTGTTCGGCACCTTACAAGCGTGAGTCCCTTCTTCTGATCGATGGAAACGACGCGCATTGCGATGGCAAGGAGAAGACGTCGGTCGTCTTCGACAGGGCCGGCAAGCGCCCGCTGGAAATTGGCTCAAACAAAACGGTGATCGGCATTCGCTCGACCGCTACAATCAAAGGGAAGGGGCTGCGCCTGAATGGGGTCGCAACGTCGTTATTCGCAACCTGACCATCAGTGATATCAATGAAGGCGTGATATTTGCCGGCGATGCTATTGCAATTGCACGAGCCGACCTGGTGTGGATCGATCACAACCGATTTCACAATATCGGGCGTCAGATGATTGCCGGCGGCTTTGGCCCCACGACGAATATTAGGGTATCCTGGAACGACTTCGATAGCAGCGATATCTATTCCTCTTATTGTAACGGGGAGCACAATTGGAACCTCCTGTTTCTTGGTGTCCCGCAGACGATCACTATCGCAAATAACTATTTTCATGAGATCTCGGGGCGGGGGCCGCACATTGACGGTGCGCAGGCCATTATCCATCTCGTTAACAATTACTTCCACAACACGAATGCGCAACACAGCGGCGGATTTGTCCATGCAGTGGATGCTGGATCGTCTGTGCAAGCACTCGTCGAGGGTAATTACTTCGACAACATTGAAACACCTATAACGGTCGGTAGTGGGCATATCTTTGCCGTCTTAGGCAAAGACACCGGGACAATGCCGAGCATCTGCCTCACTGCCCTCGGACGTCGGTGCATCGAGAACATCGCGATCCCAGTGCCGCGGATCAATGGCTTTCGCCTAGATGAAACCGTAAATTCAATCGTTTGGGGCTCTTCCAAGGTCATCTATTCCTCTTCCATTTCCGGCGGATGAAGTTCCGGCAGTGATCGCGGCCAGGGCAGGTCCCGGACACCTTCAGAGCCGGTGATGGCTCGTTCGCAGACGCGGCCCGTGTTTGGTTGATTGTGCAAACGGTTGGGAAGGTGCCATACTGGACGAGAACGGCACGCACGGCTCGCTGCTCAAAGTTGCACGAAGGCCGTCTGGCGCGTTTCTGTTCGGGTGCCGAGCGGTACAATTCCTCTCGGTGTTGCGTGCCTTTCGCCCGGACCGGGGCGCTTGCCTCAGAGTTTTCACCTCTGGTCTTTTTGCGGGTTCGGATTGCAAGAGGATCGGAGGTGCCATCGCGCTCCTGGCAAACTGTTCGGATCATCAACCCGACGTTCACAGCTCGTGTCCGACTGGCATGGCGCTTGCTCAAGAGTACCCGCAGCGCGAGGTTCGTCATCGAAAGCGAGTGAGATGTGCCCTCGACTGCTCGAACAATCCGCAAAACCTGGACAAAATTGCAATGAAAGAAACAGCTTCGACCGAGCGTGTCATTCCAGCGACCGACGTCGTCAAGCGCGCCGCGCGCATCGGTGTTGAAATCAGAAATATCAAACTTTCGGGTGATTTGCCGAGCCAAACCGTCGCTGCAATCAATAGCCTGCTGCTCAAACATAAAGTGATCTTCTTCCGCGATCAGGGGCATCTTGATGACGCGGAGCAGGAGCGCTTTGCCGCTTGTTTGGGAAAGCTGGTACCGCATCCGACACTCGGTACGATCAATGGAACGACCTCGATCATCGAGCTTGATTCCGCGCGTGGAGGTAGCCGAGCCGATGTATGGCACACCGATGGAACCTTTCTAGCGGCGTATCCCAAAGCTGCGGTGCTGCGAGCTATTGTGACCCCATCGTCCGGCGGCGATACGATTTGGTCGAATGCTGTGGCGGCGTACCTGGATCTGCCGCGGCCGCTCCAACGGCTTGCCGACGAACTCTGGACCGTTCACAGCAACGCCTTCGACTACGCCGGGACCTGCCGTGTTCGCGAAATCGATCAGAAGCATTTTGATGAGGTCTTTACCAAAACAATCTATGAGACGGAGCATCCGGTGGTCCGTGTACATCCCGAGACCGGCGAGCGCGCGCTGGTGCTCGGCGATCTGGTGCAAAGGTTTATTGATATCCCAAAACGCGACAGCCAGAAGCTGTTTCAACTATTCCAGTCCTATATCACGGCGCCCGAAAATACCGTGCGCTGGACCTGGAAAGAAGGCGATGTCGCGATTTGGGACAACCGCGCAACACAGCATTATGCCGTTAACGATTACGGTGACCAGCATCGCGTCGTTCATCGTGCCACACTCGATGGCGACGCGCCCGTCAGTGTCGATGGTCGATGCAGTGTGACGCGCCTCAAGATGACGAAGCACCCGTCCACGAAAGTTGCCTAGAAGTGCGCGGCAAATTCACATAGTTGCACTGGCTTGTCGCATGTTCGCCCGAGGAGGAGCTAACGCGCGCGCAGACCCGGGAGGCGACCTCCTTGCTGAAGTAAGATGCTCAAGCTTATCTCGTCCGGCCGAAAATGATTCAGCGCCGAGTGGCGCAAGTCATCCGGCCGCGTCCGGTTGACTTTCCCACGGACGGGGGTGCGTTTCCGCCAACCTTGCGCATCGCCCTTCGGACCACGGCACGACCGTCGGACAGACAGAGCGCGATTGCCGGAGCTGGCTGAATTTTGGCATCTGTGTCGCGGTTCCACTTCCAAGTCTCTTCGCGGGAATCTCCGAGGGCACGATTTCGGCGTTGTCATGGGCTCGGACGCGAGTATGACGATTTGCAGGAGCAGCTAACGAGAAGCACTGTCACTGCCGCAAGAGGATACGACTTTTGCGCGATACGGCGCCGGTCTATCGCTCTAGCCCGAACCAGCAAAGGCTCCAAGCTACCCTTCCCAACAGCAGGCTACCTTGGACATGCCTAAATTCACGCGGTACCCGGCCTCGCGCCAGGAGCACAGAGATAGCAAAACGCCGCGATGACCGGCCCAAGCCGTTGAAAGGGAACGATTGTAATTTCGACGACATGCCGGTGAATTCACGCCCAGTCCTGAGCCTTTAGAAGAATACCGACGTAGATACTAATATATTCAGGGCGTGTCCGGTTTGCGGTGTGTAGGTAATGCTTGTTGGGTGATTGATGTAGGTCAGTCCTACGGTTGTATATATCCCGGGCGCCAGATGCGCCGTGTACAGTCCCGAAATTGCTGTACTGTCGCGGTGCGCCAGCTGCTCTTTTGCCAGTGCAGCGTCCACCGCGACATGGCTCCAGATGGTATTGCTGACAACAAGACTCATCTGATCTGTGGGCCGGCTGTCCAATAGGCCCTTCGCATAAAGGCGAATCTCGTAGTATTGACTAGCTCTATTTAGGTCAGGCGGAGCATACATTGCAGAGAGCCCGCCATAGACTCCGCGAGATGCCGAGCCGTGGACGGCAGACTGCCAGAATTGCCTGTCCGCACCTACATAGTAGACGCTGTTGGCCTTGGTCGTCGCTTCTGTCGGATGCTGCAGGTCCGTGTAGCTGCTGTTGTTGAAGCCCGCGCCAGCCCGCAGCCAAGTCTCCATTACACCCGGAGTAGGCTTGTTCCTGTAGGAAAGCTCATCAAGCAAAAGAATGCCTGC
Source organism: Bradyrhizobium lupini (assembly GCF_040939785.1). Lineage (NCBI taxonomy): Bacteria > Pseudomonadati > Pseudomonadota > Alphaproteobacteria > Hyphomicrobiales > Nitrobacteraceae > Bradyrhizobium > Bradyrhizobium lupini. The sequence continues at coordinate 2,343,166 of NZ_CP162553.1, read as the reverse complement.
GTCGCGCGTGCTCCAGTTCAAGCCAGTGGGATTCTCGCTTACATGCGCATATTGTCCTGCTGGACTGACCGAGCGCTGGATTGAGAATTTGTTATATAGGCGATCATCAAAATTATACTTCAGATTAAGAGCCGGCGTTGGCGCCCAATTGTTGCTCATGCCGGCTTGGAACAGCATTCTCGATGAGGGTCCAAACACTTTGTCTCCAGCGCCCGCAAACTCATGTTGGTTCCTGAGGTAGCCCAGTTTGAGTTCGATCCTTCTGTCGAATAGCGTTTGATAGTAAGAAACTGCATTGAGGCCCAGCCGATCTGGCCCAGCGCTCTGCCATGTCCAGTGTTGATGCTCGGCTCCGACCACGATCTGACCATCGGGAATTCCAAACCGAGCGAGGTCATAAGTCACGATCATAGAGTTGATCGTACTAAATGTCGGATTCTGGCCGACATATTGCTGATTGGCGATGGTGCTTCTGGCGGCGTTGCCGAATTCATTGTCGACAAGCGTGTTTAGCGTCCAGCCAGCAAATCCAATCCCGAGATCCGAAAATTGGGATCTGACAGAAGCTGTATCGTGATCTATCGTGTCCGCAGGACCAGGAGGAGTGAAAGCGCCACCTCTTTCGCGAAGCTTCTCGAATTTTGCGAATGGGTCGATCTGATTTTCAATTCTGATCTTGGCCGTCGCCATGGCAACGTCTCGCTTTATTGTGGTCGTAGCTGTTTTTGGCAAGGAGCTCCTAGGAAGGCGGGCTGCTCCCTTGGGCCGCCCGCTTCGGAATGTCATGGCCGAATCCGAAATTGTTCTGCTTGTTGCCTCATCGAGCTCATCGGGGCTGGGGCTTCTTGGGCCAGAGATCTCGCGACTCGGCGCCGCCGAACTGCTGGCGAGACTAGCTATCAGACAAAGGACAATACGACCTCGTGGCTTCGCAGTTGGTCCAGACATGAAAGCAACGACGCCAGTCAGATATGCTTGCGTGGATAGCGGCGTTATAACGCAACGATGCATGGTGATTTTCGCGCCCGTCGATTTGAATAAAGTGCACTTCCACCTGACGGACTAGAGCGGATGTCAAATCTTGTCCCTCAATGCGGTGGGAGACGCTTGACACAAGGCGGCCTCTCTATGTCAGCGAGACCGCTCAACCTTGCGCGCTCTCACCACAGCGGCGCCGCTTGGCCTACGTGTGGGTACACAGCGCAAACAACCTAGTCGCTCGATCGCTAATCAAGGCGAGCTTCTGCTGGAAGGTGTCGACATTAGCGGGCTGCGCGGTGTGCGCGTTCGCTAGCAAGAGATTGGTGGCCGATACACGGAGGCCAGGGACCTTGCGACAAACCCTCTGCCAAAACGAAGGAAAATTGCTTTCAACAGAGAGCAGCGGCAATAGCGGAGCTCGCAGAACAACACGCCCGATCCAAGAAACGCCGCTCGCAGCTCGGTCGATGGGATGAAGCACAGGCAGGCAGAAGGCGCTAACATCCTTGGCGGCCCGTAAGCTCGCCGCCACAAACCCTCGAGTGGCTCTCATGTGAAGATGGAAGGCACGATTGGAGACGGTTTGATACCTGGGGACGACGAGGCAAAACATCCATCAGCTCCATTGATCGATGAAATCTATATCGCGCGGCGACTTCCTATGTGGCCCGAGCGAATTTCACAGCCACTGACTGGCATGTGTCCATCGTCTCCATCAATTGCTAGGTTTGGTAGTTGACTGAGCGGGAGGTCGGCTGTCGCTGCGTGAATCGTAGCTAATGTGTCGCTCGACTCCACAACCCCGGCGTTCACGGCCGATCGGTATCGCAGCGTCGGCGGGTGAATTCTAGGCGTTCGCTTCGATCCACGTCGCGCGAAGCTCTTACAGGGAACGGTCTTTTCGAAGACCGAGATCCCGCCGGATCTGGTTGTAATTGTGACGCTCGAATATCCTTTGCGCCGTATCACGCATGATTTCCGCGGCCACCGCCGGAGCCAAGGGTCAGATGTCCTTGTCCACCCGGACGGGCTCGATCAGGGGTTTCGATACGGAAGTCCCTAAACGTCAAGATGTCATCATCTCCGACGACATAAGATGATCCGTTCTCGATCTCCAGTTGGTTGGCGGCGTCGCGCACCCAATCGTCGTCCCTATCGAGGTCCGTGGCTATGAAACTTGTCGAGATGTATGGTCATGCTGCTTTTGAGCGAGGAGCGTTGTTGTCGGGGTGTCCATTTCCCGGCGGTAGTGCGTCCAGCTTGTCTTCGCGGCGCGGTCAGGGCGGCTCTCCGCCTCACAGCTTCGCACGTCGTCGTTGATCGGTTTGGAGCTGGTTGTGAGTGTGCCAGGTGAGCGACCACATTCCTCAGGCTTCCTGGCGCGTGCAGCAAAACGAGATTCATTTCATCCAATCATTGCGTTGGCTGGTCTGAACAGAGGGGGTGCGAAGAAACAATCGAATGCGGCTGCCACGGCCCGGGTGAGAAAACGATGCTCCGGCCTCACGCGGAGGAATCCCTTTTCCATTTCGACGATCCCATCGTCAGCGAGCATTGCCAAGCGTTCGCCTGAACCGAGCAAACCGACCGGGTCAAATCCATGAGCAACGCAAATTGCCGGCACGTCCACCTCGAAATCGCACATTAGCCGCTCAATGATCGCGGCCCGGACGCGGTCTTCAAGGCTGAGACAGTAGCCCTTTGACGTCGCCAGACGGCCGGCGTTGATTTGGCCGCTGTAGGAACCCGCCGTAACTTCGTTCTGGACGTAGCCCTCGCCAAGCCGGCCGATCGCCGACGGTCCGAAGCCGATCACTTTATGGCAGGTGTCGGCCGAGTAACCGAGTGAATTCCGCCGCAGGCGACCGGCTTTCTGCGCCAGCGCGAGCTCATCGTGCGGCAAGGCGAAATGGTCGAGTCCGATCTGGCGGTAGCCCGCTGCAGTCAGTGTATTGGCCATCGCGGCTGCTTGTTCTGCACGGGCATGGCTGTCTGGCAGCGCTGCCTCGTCGATCAGGCGCTGATTCTTCTTGAAGAAAGGAACGTGCGCGTAGCCGAACACCGCAAGCCGGTCTGGTCGCATTGCCAGCGCCGTTGTCGCGGTCTGAACGCAGGACTGCACCGTCTGATTTGGTAGCCCGTAGATGAGGTCGAAGTTGACGCGCATTATTCCATGCTGCCGCAGCGACTGGACAACGCGCTCTGTTTGTGCCTCACTCTGGACCCGGTTGATGGCTTTTTGGACAATTGGATCGAAGCTCTGGACGCCGAGGCTCGCGCGGTTCACGCCGGCAGCCGCCAATCCTTCGCATGTGGCGAGCGTGAACGTGCGCGGGTCGATCTCAACAGCAATGGCGGCCGTGTTCGAAATCGCAAAGCGGCGGCGCAGAAGCTCCATCAACCGCCGGAATTCCGTTGGCTCGATGAGGGTCGGCGTTCCACCGCCGAAGTGGACGTCGCTCACAGGCAGCGGTTGCGCAACCTGCGCCGCGACCAAATCGATCTCCCTACGAAGAACCCCCAAAAAGTCGAGGATAGGAGAATGCCGGCGAGTGATGCTTCGAGCGAAGCCACAATACCAGCATATCGATCGACAGAACGGAATGTGGAAATAGAGCGACACCGATTGATCAAGCGGCAGCTGCTGCAGCCATCTCTCACAGGCGTCGCCGCCGACTGCTTTGGAGAACTGGGCTACAGTTGGATAGATGGTGTACCAAGGAAGGCGAGCATCGTAATACGTGCTTAAGATCGAGGTCTGCAAGGATTCTTATCCCATGTTTACGAAGTTTTCCGTCGCAAGCGAATTGTCTTGCATCCCTTTGCTTGCCAAGGGCGATCGAGACTGTCGCTAGGCAATTGGGAGCTTGCGTGACGGCCGATCTGCCGAAGAACGCGCTGTCGGATAACAATCCGCTCCCCTCGGACACAGAGAACAAGTTCTGCAAGCGAGATACTCGAATTAACACGGCCACGGCGGGGTCCCCAATTCGTCCGCCTCGATAATCTTTGATCTTCGGCAACGAGATGCCCACCAGGGCCGTTTAAGCTGCTAGAGCTCGAACTGCTCCACGATTTGACTCGTGCGAGGTTCAATGACCAACATTGATACGGTCCCGTATTCTCCATCAACTGACAAGGTTGGTAGTTGATTCTGCGTAGCGTATTCCCCATCGGTCCAGGAATAATGGGTCCGCTTGGCTCCGTCCCGGTATGTAGTGAAATTCGCCAATGAAGGGATTGTCGGTGGGCGTCTTCGTGGATCCCTCGCAGAAGAAGTCCTTTCATGCGTCCGTTACTCGGCGGCAATATTGCTACGAGCGAAACGTTTCCTATCGGCGGCTCTCGCGCAGCTGGCGTGAGGAAATGAGCCGGGTGGGTGAGCGAGAACGGATGGGTGCAATTGAACAGCCGGCCGCCTCAGAGGCGCCGCCAGTTTTGCACAGACGTCAAGGCACCTACGTTGGGGGTAGCCGTTTTCGTGTGTCTGCGCACCGCAGGAGCCGACCTTTTAAGCGACGTCAGGCAATATCTCGCGAGGGCAGCTCGTCAAGCCGCTCCAACGCTAAGCATGGCGCCGCCCGACGACAGGCGATTCTATCGGAGGTTCTTTCGGGAGAACAGGCGAGCGATCGAATAGTGGAGCTATCTGGTACTCACCGCTTCACCTTCTTCCGTTTCATCTCCGCCGTCAGCTCAAACCTATCGAAGCCGGCGAGGAAACTCGCGCCTTCGTCTAACCCAGAAGGTCCGATCACAGTCGGAGCACCACCGCGCTCACCCCCTGACACGTCGTACCTCGATGATTTGCCGAGTGTTCAGTCCCAGTCCAGCTCTCCACACGTCGGTCGCAGATATCGAAAGTGGTTGAGGATCAAGCGGCTTCACCCGGGCTCGTGTAGTTCGTTGGGCGCGGCGTTGTGCCGAAAGTTCCAAACACCGGCGCAAACGAGGACGCCGGGCGCTTCCCAAAAACGCATACCCGAAAAACGAGGCTCAATAAGCAGAACGCTCTCTTCTCTCCAATTCAGCGCATCCGGCCTCTTGAGATTGGATGACTTGATGTACGATCGAGCCCTCCTGCCGCGAACGTTCTACTGGACGCCACTGTTCGTCGGATAGGCTCAAATCGCGCGAAACCAAATAGCCCCAATGAGCCGACTACGGCGGCCTAGACCCGGGAGATCGCGGCGCCGATAGCTCTAGACGGTATTCCTGACCGCCTCAGCTAGGATTGCGTAAAGATGCCGCTTGCTCATTTCCTGAGGCCGCGTTTCTAGCGCCTTTTGCGGCAGCTTCTTTCGGACGCGATCGCGGCGGGCAGCCATCGACGTCGGCCCTCGCTTGGGGACCGATCTAATCTTGAGTTTTGCTGTTGGTGGCTTGTGACCTCGAGTGAGACCCAACCGAGTCAGCCTGCCGCAGACGGCTTGCGACTGCACTCGAGATGACCCGCGATCTGCGCGGCACTCTGTTCCTCGGACCAGAGCTGTTTCAGGTGTGCCAATTCTCTTCTATTCCAACGCATGGAAGATACTTTGTTGCCAGTTCGGACATCCGTCGCTTCGCGCAATGTAAGTGGTCGAGTGGCAAAGGGCTGCCTGCCCGAGAAAATGACGATAAGCGGCTGGGTGCCACAGCTGCGAGTGCTTGCGGCTTGATGTTGACTACCACAAAGGGCACGTTCGCGCCCTCCCAATCCTGATAGGGGAGCTTCGCTCGCCTTTCGATTATCTTTGTCGACAGGGACCGAACCAAAGTCCGTAACATGATTTCAGATTTCGGAGCTCGCGCGAAGTCCAGCCATGAACATGCGTGACAGATCATTAGTGCACCGCCCAAGCTCGTCGTGTTCGAGCAAGCTTCCCCCGCGAACTCTAGACAGCGCACTCAGCTGATCCAGCAAAATTGCAGGCCAATGTCAGCGAGACAATTATGACAGCGTTATCGACAGAAAGCGCCTGCGAGAGCACTGATATCCCGCTGAGTCGCCTTGATGTAAGCGAGCCCAAGCGCTTCGAGGATGATACAGTTTGGCCTTATTTCGAGCGGCTGCGAAGGGAAGATCCCGTCCATTATTGCGAAAACAGCCCATACGGACCATATTGGTCGATAACAAAATACCGCGACATCATAGCCGTGGACTCAAATCACACAACATTCTCATCAGAGCGAAGCGTCACAATAGTCGACCCGCCGGAGGAGTATTGGACCCCCAGTTTTATCAAAATGAATCCTCCTCTCCACGCTCAGCAGCGTAAGACTATCAGTCCGATAGCGGCATCGGAGAACTTGGCAAATCTTGAAGGCTTGATCCGCTCGCGGGTTCAGAAGATTTTGGACGGTTTGCCGCGCAACGATACCTTCAACTGGGTCGACAGGGTCTCGATCGAGTTGACGACCCAAATGCTGGCCACGCTGTTCGATTTTCCATTTCAGGATCGGTGGTTGCTGACCTACTGGTCGGACGTAGCTGCCTTGACTCCACAAATGGGCGACCAGATCGACAGCTGGGAAAAGCGAAAGGTGGTGCTGTCGGAGTGCCTGGACTATTTTACGCGGCTTTGGAGCGAACGGGTCAATTGTGAGCCGCGCGGTGACCTGATCTCGATGATGGCGCATTCACCGGCGACCCGAAACATGGAGCCCCGCGAGTTCCTGGGCAACCTCATTCTGCTGATTGTTGGAGGTAACGATACTACGCGCAACTCAATTACCGGGGGCGTCTTGTTCATGAGCCAAAATCCATCCGAAATGCGAAAACTCCGGGATGATGCTTCGCTGGTGTCCGGTGCGGTATCCGAGATTATACGATACCAAACCCCCATTGCACACATGCGCCGGACCGCTGTGGACGATTTCACGATAGGCCACAAGCGAATCAGGCGAGGCGAGAAAGTTGTGATGTGGTACATCTCTGGCAACCGAGATGACGAGGTCATTGCGAGAGCCAACAGCTTCATCATCGATCGGGAAAATGTACGGCAACATCTCTCTTTCGGATTTGGGATTCATCGCTGCGTGGGTAGGCGCCTTGCGGAGCTGCAGCTGAAAATCCTGTGGGAGGAGATGCTGAATCGATGTTTGGAGGTAAATGTGGTCGGCGAACCGGAGCGAGTTCAATCGAATTTTGTGCACGGTTATTCCGCACTGCCGGTGCAGATCCCAGGTTAGTCTCGGCTGCGGCCGACCTTCAACACTGTCATGCCGTTCAGGCCCGGCGGTTGGGACAACGACTTTCTGGAGTAAGTTCACCGGCGTTGCGTGACGGGCTTACGGTTGTTTCGAAGGTTGCGGGCAGGGGCCGCTATCGCGTCGAGGATTTCGGCCGGGCGGCTACGATACTCATCACGGCCTGCTGGAGCCGTGCCAGCCTTTCAAAGTGTAGGAAGCAGTCCGTCCAGTCGATGAACTGACTGACCAGACGGGCCATACGAGGGGGGCTCACTTCATGTGAAGACGAGGACAAGCAGGCTCGAGCAGAGTAGCGCAAATCCGGCTGCGGTCAGCCCGAGGAAGCTGCTGGAGACAAGATCATGACTGCCCATGAACGACCTCTGCGGCGAGGAATAGAGATCGGCAATCGCCGCTCCGCTTCCCTTTCTGGCCAATCTCGGCATTGTTATTCAAATGAGCCGGATAATTCCTGCTGGTCTCGGGGCAGAGCGCACTTTTCCAGCAAGATCGAGCGACAGTTCGCCGCCTTCCGGCGGGCATCCGCGTTTTGTGCTCTCGTGGTTGCAAACGGATCGCTCCGCCAGAAGCTGAGTAGACCAGAGCATCTTGACAGCACAACTCACTCAAATCGTGCCGTCAGCGTTTGAGCGCTTGCAGGATTGAGCGCCCATCTGAACCGCCGCCGCAGGTTTGGCGGAGGCTCCAAGTCTTGAGAAGGTGGAGCCAAGACAAGCAAAGACGACGCAAATGTTCACCCGACGCCCGAGCCCGAGCGGTTCGTATAGCTCTGTATCAGGCCAACGAGCACAGGTCGCGCTGGACGACGGTGACTTCCATTGCGGCCAAGATTGGCTGCACGCGCAGACCTTGCATGACTGAGTCAAGAAGGTCGAGATCGACAGTGGGCAGCGGGCCGGCGTTCCGACCGAGCTGGCCGAGAAGCCCAAGGCTCTGGACCGGAAGAACCGCGAGCGTCGGCAGCCAACGAGATCCTGCGTAAGGCAAGCGCTTATTTTGCGACGGCGGAGCTCGACCGCTGGTCCAAGCCATGATCGCGTTGACGATGATCGTGCGGCGCGTGGGGTTGAGCCGATCTGAAAGATGCTGCCGATCGCCCCCTCGACCTACCGCGGAAGCAGATTATTCCGAAAGGCGGGCGACATGCCACCAGGATGTTCAGATCTTCGGCAAAGGCTGTCTCGGGGCAATAGCTCTCATTGGTAGAGCGCGAAGAGATCGGCCTCTCAAGGTGCAGGGCCAATCGATCCAACAGATTGGACGTCGCCTGGGGCGGGCTGATTCGACAGTCTCGCGTGAACTGCGGCGCAACGGCCGCCCGCGCCGAACCAGAGGGCCATGGCCGCCCATGTGAGGACCATAGCGCCCGCGTGAGGCTCGCTCAGGGAAATGCGGTTGGCGAGAGCCCGGAAATCCGAGCCGTACGGGACGATTCCGTCCTCCTCGCAATGAGACGATCTGAACGCGGCGCGATCGTTTCGAACGCAGGCGCCGCGCGAATTGCGAGGATACCAAGCCGCGTCAAACCATGAATTCACTTCTGCACGCGAGAGGCTTTTAACCGCTCGACAAGTGTGCGCTATACCGAGTGCAAAGAGGGCACTAGCCTTATCGCATTATCCCTCGAAAGGAGAGATGGAGCGTGAGCGAATTTACGGGAGAGGTTCAAGCGAATATGGGCCTGGTCTTGGATCAGGTCTGTGCGGGACTGCCAAATGGCGGTGACCACGAGAGCCGTCGATATGTCGCTGAGCAACTGATCCAAGCGGTGCGGGCGGGAAAAACGACTGTGGGGAGCTGACCTCTGCGGGACGTCGCGCTGTCGTCTATCTGAAGAATGCGCCGAAATCAGCCTAGCAGTCCCTTGTTGCCGGCCCGATCTGCCCTGCGTTCGCTCGCAGGCAGCCGCGTACCCGACAGACCTCGTGTTGTTAGGGCACATTGACGGGTGGCATGGGCGCCGTCGGGCGCGGCATGAACGCGCTTCGGTGGTGGCCGCGTGCCGCCAACATGATCGCGAAAGCCGTGAGAACGATCAGGAGTCCACGCATATCGACAGATTACTCGGAGAGCTGTATCGCAATTATGAAACGGCTCATAGCCGGTGGGCCGAATCAAGAAGAAAATGAAGCTGTTGTATCATTCGATGAGGCGAACGCGTTTGGACTGCAAAGCGCCAAAGTCATAGCGCTTGTTCTTGCGGCAAGACGGCAAAGCCATGCCTTTTGTGCCGAAAACGTGCGTACGGGCCTCGTTGGAAGCAGAAATCTGCGGCGGATTTCAATCATAGGGTCAATCGCTGGATGCCTTAGTTCTTGGCCTTCTCTTGGGCTTTCGTCCTCGTCACGAGTTCACCGAACGGGCCGCGGATCATGAGCGTCTAGGCCTCCAAGCTTCTCCTGACCACTTGCGATAGAGACTGACCCACGAGCTGTTCGTAAGCGCCAGGATCCGTCGCGCCCTCGGTATTGATGAGGAAGACCCGTGCGTCCGGTTCAAGACCAATCAAGCGCGCAAGGTCGAATCGGCAGCAACTTTCAGCAACCCTGCCAGACCAACCCCACACTTTCGGCTGCAACGACAGCCGGATCACCGTCCCGGGGATTGGCCAAACGGTTCATAACCCCGACGGCGTCCTCGTCATCGACAATCATAAAAGCGTCGGCTGCGCGCGAAAGAATGCGCCAGGCGACGAGCGAAGGTTCGTAGCACTCGAGCATCGCCATCACTGTCGGCTGCCCATGAGCTACCTTGTGTTTCGGCATGGAATAAGGGCTCTGACTCATATGTGGAACGGCCCGGGCTGCAAGATCTTTCTCTGGTTGAACAAGGGATGACGGTGCGGTCATATGTTCGGCCTGTGAACGCGGCGCCTGGCCGCTGGCCACGATGATATCCGCGGAAGCAATCGCCCAATCAATTTCTCGCGCTCGAAGCGCAGTGAGTCAGGCGGTCTGATTGCTACCGGGAATGACGTCATTCGGGGTTCATCCAGATTTGCACCTTGCCTCCTCGGCAGCGTTCTTCTTCCGCCGGAGAGCTCTTGAGATTAGGATTTCAGCATTGCGGCCGGCGCCTGATAGTTGCCGCCTCTGACCAGCAAGGCCCAGATCGTGCGCGCAATCTTATTAGCGAGCGCGACCGATACGACCTTGACCGGCCGTCTTTGCAGCATGGTCCGAATCCAGAGTGGGACTTTCAAGCCTCGTTTAGCAAGCTTGATGATAGAGGTCGCACCAACGATCAGGAGCGTCCGTAGTTGCCGATTTCCGCGCTTTGATATCGCGCCGAGCCTTTCTTTCCCGCCGCTCGACTGTGCCCTCGGTGTGAGCCCCGTCCAAGCCGCAAAATCTCGTGCAGTCGCAAAATCGCGAGCATCCACGACGGATGTCCGAACGGTAGCGGCGATGAGAGGACCGCCCGGAATGCTCATCAGACGCCTTGCATCAGGGTCCTTTCTGACGGCAACCAAAATCTCTCTGTCGAGCTTCTCTATGCGGGTTGTAAGCAGCTCAATCTGTTCAGCGAATAGGATCAGGGCAAAGCGGGCGGCGCCGGGAATCCTATTGTCTTTTTCGTCCCGGAGAAGCACCAGGAGTTTTGCGATGCTTGCCATGCCTGTGCCAGCGATAATGCCCAATTCGGCCATATGGGCACGCAGGGCATTTGCAGTCTGGCTGCGCTGCTTCATCAGCATCTCTCGCGTTCGCAAAATCATGCTGGCTGCTTGTTGTTCGGCAGTCTTCACGGGCACGAACCGCATTGTCGGGCGGTTGACCGCCTCACAAATGGCTTCAGCATCCGCCGCGTCGGTCTTGTTTCGTTTGACGTAAGGCTTCACGTAGGCTGGCGGCATCATGCGGACAGAGTGGCCCAACGCCGCTATCTCGCGTGCCCAGTGATGGGCACTCGCACAGGCCTCCATACCTACCACGCAAGCTGGAAGGCTCCGAAAGAAGGGCAGAACCTGCGATCGCCGCAATGTGCGACGAACCAAGACTTTCCCGTTTTCGGCGATGCCGTGAACTTGAAAGATCGACTTGGCCAAATCCAAACCCACTGTGATAATCTTCTCCATGGAACGGTCCTTCCTTTGTGGCGCCTCTCTACGCGAGCACGTTAGGCACTTTTGATGCCGGTTCGAAGGGCCGTTCCACACCATCACTTTTGATGAAGTTCAAGCGTCGGCTCGCGTTGGTTTCACAAAGGAATCAATACCATGCAGCGAGCCCTACGTCCGTCGGCCTTGGTCCCTCGCGGGTTTAACGTGGAGAGCGCCGTCTGTGACGGCGCCGCGACCGTGATCACCATCCGTCCCACGAGCGGGACGAGCCTCTGTCCTGGATGCGGAGCCAGTTCTGGGCGGATCCATAGCCGATATCAGCGACGCCTCACCGATCTGCCGCTGGCGGGGCGGCCGGTTCGCCTGGTGATCGTGGCGCGCCGCTTCCGCTGCGTTACTGTTATGTGCGGTCGACGTATTTTCACCGAGCGTTTCGATGACGGCGCTCTGGCGCCGTGGGCGCGGCGAACGGCCCGGCTCGATCTGGTCGTCCATCACCTTGGGCTTGCCTTGGGTGGCCGCGAGTTTTGCCCGTGCTGCCCGTGAGCAACGATACGTTACTTCGGGTGGTTCGAAGGCGGGGCTGTCCCCCTATTGCTGCGCCGAGCGTGATCGGTATCGACGACTGGGCCTGGCGGCGCAATCAGCGGTACCGAACAATCATCTGCGACCTCGAGCGGCGACGACCGATCACTCTCTTACCCGACAGAGAGCCAGCCACTGCGCAGGCCTGGCTCGCGGGGCAGCCACAGATCGCTGTGGTCGCGCGCGACCGGGGCGGCGGTTACGCCCTTGCTGCGGCCAAGGCACTCCCGCACGCTACCCAGCTCGCCGACCGTTGGCACCTCATGGAGAACGCCAGCCACGCCTTCCTGGATGCGGTTCGCAAATCCATGCGCCAGGTCCGCATCGCGGTCGGCTCCGCCACCATAAATCCCGACTTGCTGACCGCCGCCGAGCGCATCCAGTATGAGGGCTATCTTCGGCGTGAGGACACCAACGCGGCAATCCTCAAACAGGCTGAGACGGGCGTCTCCATAAAGGAGAGTCGTACGGCTCACTGGACATAGTCGGGGTCTCGTCCGCAGGGTATTGCGAGGTCAGCGATCCGATGTGTTCAGGGTGCGCGAGAGCTCGTTCGAGCACTACCTGCCATGGCTGGATGTTCAGTGGGCCGCTGGCCATTGTAATGGCGCCGACCTTTGGCGTCGCCTCAAGGCGCAGGGATTTAGAGGCTCGGTGCGAGTCGTTGCCGAATGGGCGACACGCCGTCGGCGTGCCGAAATGCCCGATGCTCAGAGCCTGCAGCGCGTACCGTCCGCGAGAACTATCGCCCGCCTGATGACCAATGGCCGCGATACACTATCAAGGTCAGAGACCGTCACCATTGCGGCGATTGAGCAGGGCGTTCCTCTTCTGGTGGAAGCTCGAGAGATCATAGCCGCTTTCCATGCGATGATCCGCAAGAAGGCTCACGGAGAGCTTGAACCATGGTTGGAACGGGCACGCGCAAGCCTCGTCATGTCTTTCGCCAACGGCGTCATCCAGGACAAGGCCGCCGTCAGCGCAGCGATCACAACGTCTTGGTCCAACGGACAGACCGAGGGCCAGATCACCAAGCTCAAACTGGTCAAGCGCCAAATGTACGGACGCGCCAAGCTCGACTTGCTGCAGGCTCGGCTAATCGGTGCCACATGACCCGTGTTGCACCAAAATTGCGTCAGAGCCCCTTTTGGATGCCGATAGGGGGTCCCAGTCGAACGCCGATTGACACTAGCTCGCCCTGGTCAGTGCTCTGGAGCGGGACATCGCTGACGGCCGGCTGTCCGATCGCGACCACCTGAGGCGCTGAAAAAGCCTGCCGGCGTCCCAGCGCGAGTGCTCTATTGCCTGCCGACGTTGCAGAGCCCCACGGCTCGCACGATGAGTCTTGACCGCGGCCGCGCATCGGTGAATTCGCGGAGGAGCTCGATATCGCCATCATAGAGGATGACGTTTACGGCTTTTTCTTCCCCGAGCGTCCTGTGCCGATCGCCTCATTGGTGCCGGCCCACTCCTTCTAAATCACGTCCTACTCCAAATGCCTTGCGCCAGCCTTCAGGCTCGGGACAGTAACAGTCCCGCCGGCCTACATCGCTCAAACTGAGCTCCTCCTGCACGCCTGTGCCTGGTTTGTTGCTCCGAGGCTGTGATGCGGTTGATTGAGAGCGGAAAGCTGGAAGAACTTCTGCGTGAGCGGCGCGTCCAGGCGCGCGAGCGTTACGGGGTGTTCGTACGGCTGCCATCAAGCCGGTGCTGCCGAGCTAAAGAAAATCACCAATGGAAATTCTCGGCCAGGTCTTTGTCCGCCGAGCGGCTTTGATCTTCACCGACCAAGCGTCGATGAGACTGCCGAGGACCAATCGCCCGTTGCCGCGAATGTCCGGCCATTTCATCGTTGGTGTTCCCAGTGGCAACGAGATCACCCCATGCGCCGCCGATAGCAGGGCGGTCGCTAGGCGCTCCGTCAGCCCTGGCGTCGCCTCCACGCCCAATTCGGAAAGATACTCCGCGATCGAGGTCACAAAGAGCCCGTATCCCTTTCGCGCGATCTCAGTTTGCCCGAAATAAACCCCGTCGGGAAAACGCCTGTCCTCGACCGTGCCGGCCATCGAATAGAGCGATCGAAAATGATCGGGATTGTCGACCCAATAATCGATATAGGCCTGCATGACGCGCCGCAGCCGGGCCTCGCCGCTGGAATGGAGGGCGCGGACTTGTTCGAGCCGATCCGCCATTTCCTCGAGATTCCTCTCCTTCACTGCCATCAGTAGCAGGATCTTGGTCGGAAAGTATTTGAGAACCGTGCCCTTCGAGTAACCGAGCGCATCGGCAATCTTCTGGATCGAAACCGTTTCGAGTGTGCCGCTCGCGAATTGCTTTCGCGCTGTTTCAAGGATCTCGAGCCTGCAACGCTCGCTTGTCAGCTTGTTGGCGCGCGCGCTTCTGAAAGCGCCGCATCGCCTTAGGGTTTCCTGATCTCTCGACCGACATCCGAATCTCCGCCCGGGGTCTCCTGCAGCTACATGGCAAAAAAACGCCCTTCGATTCGTGGGCTTGCCAACTCTCATTATAAATGACTATAGTCAATTAACTACACGAAACGACAGTGGGAGGGAAGCGGTGGCAGCATCGGCACTGGAGTACGCCTGCAGCGATTTTGATCCGTTCGCCTGGGACACTCGCATCGACCCCTATCCGGCCTATGCCGCGCTTCGCGCGAAGGCGCCCATCGTCCGCCTTGAGAAGTACGGCATCTTCGCCGTGCCGCGTTTTGCCGAGATCAAGGCGGTCTTTGCGGACCATCTGAACTTCAGTAATGCCGGTGGTGCCGGCATCGTCAATTATTTCAAGGAGAAGCCGTGGCGTCCGCCGAGCATTGTCCTTGAAGCTGACCCGCCGCTACATACACGCACCCGAAAGGTGCTGGCGCGGATCATGTCGCCGGGTGCGATGCGGGGCCTCGAGAACGGCTTCAAGGCCAAGGCTGTCGCGCTGGTCAATGAATTGATCGAAAAGAGATCGTTCGACGCAGTCCGCGATCTTGCCGAAGTATTTCCGGTGACCGTATTTCCGGACGCCCTGGGCATCGACAACGAAGGCCGCGAAAATTTTCTGACCTACGGCGCAATGGTCTTTGCCGGCATGGGGCCCGAGAACGACTACTTTCGAACTCTCATGGCCCAGGCACCTCAAGTCTTGCCCTGGGTCGCCGCAAAATGCCAACGGGAGGCATTGGCTCCCGGCAGTTTTGGCGCGCAGGTCTACGAGGCTGCCGATAGCGGCGAAGTCACCCAGGACGAAGCGCCTCTGCTCGTTCGGTCCTTTCTCTCGGCGGGGCTGGATACGACAATCAGTGCCATAGGCATGGCTCTCTTTAGTTTGACCCGTCATCCGGAGCAGTGGGCCGTACTGGCTGCCAATCCTTCGCTGGCGCGCGCGGCATTCGATGAGAGCCTGCGCTATGATTCCGCCGCACCTTACGTCTTCCGGACCACACCGCATGAAACCGAGATCGCAGGGGTGCCGATCGGTAAGCACGAGAAACTATTACTGCTGATTGGTTCGGCAAATCGCGACGAAACGCGGTGGGAACGGCCCGACCAGTTCGACATCACCCGGCGCGTTTCAGGGCATATCGGCTTCGGCACCGGGATCCACGGCTGCGTGGGGCAGATGATCGCGCGGCTCGAAGGCGAAGCCGTTCTGGCGGCCTTGGCGGCGAGCGTCGCATCAATCGAGACAACGGGCGAGCCGGTATACCGCGACAGCAGCGGCTTGCGGGCCCTCAGCTCACTGCCGGTACGCGTTACGACGAAATAGCGCCAGCCCGGGCTCTTTGCAGCGGCTGTCATTGCGCGTCAGGACGGCTGAAGGACCTGCTTCCTTTGCGAGCTTATTGTCCCGAAAGGGTTGTGTTGTGACGCCGTGCAAGCCCCGCTGCTTCCTCGACGTAGTTGCTATAGTTCAGCACGCCTTTCGCATGGAAGTTCGTTGAGCCGAGAAGGGATCTTGTTCTTGTAAACGAGCTTCCCCAAGGGCCCGAAGGATCAACGATCGCCTTGCTGACGTTTGCATCGAAAATCGCGGGCCCTCTATCAAGTCTCGCGAAATGCGCCATCTTCGTCGTCGTGGCGAACCCCAGGCCGGTCACCAGATCAACGCCGGCGGCGAGCAGCGCATCGCGCTGCGAGTCCGTGCTCTGGCGCTCGGAGTCCGACGACACGCGCATGTAGCCAACCAACATAGGCGGATACGCATCGGAAATAGGTTTCCGTATTGCAGCGCGTGGAGACAGAGTTTTCCGCATGTTTTTTGCGCCACCAGGCGTTTAGTTTAGGACGCCACTACAAGATTCGGTAGTTGGCTAAAGACACTTTGAGGCCCTAGGGTCCGGCCGCCTTCCCCGCCGATTATCATCGACGAACAGAAGTGAACGCAAGCGCACGTGAAGCCCGCAGCGCCTGCCGGTCACCTTCCGCCCTTCCATCGCGTAGAGACTGAAGTGTCACCATGTCCGAACAACCCTTGCCGACGCTGCCGATGTGGCGCGTCGATCACATCGAGCCCTCGCCCAAGATGTTGGCGCTACGCGCCAACGGTCCGATCCACCGCGTGCGCTTCCCGTCCGGGCACGAAGGCTGGTGGGTGACAGGCTACGACGAGGCCAAGGCGGTGCTGTCCGACGCG
This sequence comes from Bradyrhizobium lupini, assembly GCF_040939785.1. Classification (NCBI taxonomy): domain Bacteria; kingdom Pseudomonadati; phylum Pseudomonadota; class Alphaproteobacteria; order Hyphomicrobiales; family Nitrobacteraceae; genus Bradyrhizobium; species Bradyrhizobium lupini. The sequence continues at coordinate 2,326,698 of NZ_CP162553.1, read as the reverse complement.
GCGTTCCGGCCCGCGGGAATGCCGCCGGCGGCATTCACCCCGGATTCGGTAATTCTCGGTTCGCCGGGGTGGCTGGTCTCGCACGAGGGGGGCGAGCATGCCCGGTTACGCACGATCGTGGCGCCGGCCTTCAGCGACCGCAGGGTGAAGCTGCTCGCGCAGCAGGTCGAGGCGATCGCCGCGCAGTTGTTCGAGACGCTGGCGGCCCAGCCCCAGCCCGCCGACCTGCGGCGCCACCTCTCCTTTCCGCTTCCGGCCATGGTCATCAGCGCGTTGATGGGCGTGCTCTACGAGGATCACGCGTTTTTCGCCGGGCTCTCCGACGAGGTAATGACGCACCAGCATGAAAGCGGCCCGCGCAGCGCGTCGCGCCTGGCCTGGGAAGAACTGCGCGCCTACATTCGCGGAAAGATGCGGGACAAGCGCCAGGATCCGGGCGACAACCTGCTGACGGATTTGCTCGCGGCGGTCGACCAGGGCAAGGCGACCGAGGAAGAGGCGATCGGCCTGGCCGCGGGCATGCTGGTGGCGGGGCACGAGAGCACCGTCGCGCAGATCGAATTCGGCCTGCTGGCCATGTTCCGCCATCCGCAACAGCGCGAACGCCTGGTCGGCGATCCATCCCTGGTGGACACGGCGGTGGAGGAAATCCTGCGCATGTACCCGGTGGGCGTGGGCTGGGACGGCATCATGCGCTATCCGAGGACCGACGTGACCATCGCGGGCGTGCATATTCCCGCGGAGAGCAAGGTGCTGGTCGGACTGCCGGCGACGTCGTTCGATCCGCGCCATTTCGACGATCCGGAAATCTTCGATATCGGGCGCGACGAAAATCCGCACCTAGCGTTCTCCTACGGTCCGCACTACTGCCTCGGCATGGCGCTGGCCAGGCTGGAACTCAAAGTGGTGTTCGGTTCGATCTTCCAGCGCTTTCCCGCGCTGCGCCTGGCCGTGGCGCCCGAAGAACTGCAGTTGCGCAAGGAGATCATCACTGGCGGGTTCGAAGAGTTGCCGGTGCTCTGGTGATGCGCGGACGCCCCCGGGAATCGCGATCTTCTCCGCAATTTGCCGGCGCGCCTGGCGCGCGCCGTTCAGATCAGCCAGCCAACAGTTAAGCAAGATGGACGTGCAAGAAACCACAGCAGCATGCCGGGACGCCTTCGCCGAACTGGCTTCGCCAGCGTGCATCGACGACCCGTATCCGTTCCTGCGATGGTTGCGCGAGCACGATCCGGTGCATCGCGCGGCGTCGGGCCTCTTTCTGTTGAGCCGCCACGCCGACATCTACTGGGCGCTCAAGGCCACGGGGGATGCGTTTCGGGGACCGGCGCCCGGCGAACTGGCGCGCTATTTCCCGCGCGCGGCGACCAGCCTGTCGCTCAATCTGCTGGCGTCCACGCTGGCGATGAAGGACCCACCGACGCATACGCGTCTGCGCCGGCTGATCTCGCGCGATTTCACCATGCGCCAGATCGACGACCTGCGGCCGAGCATCGCGCGCATCGTCGCAGCGCGCCTGGACGGCATGGCGCCCGCGCTGGAGCGCGGGGAGGCGGTGGACCTGCATCGGGAATTCGCGCTGGCCTTGCCCATGCTAATCTTCGCCGAACTGTTCGGCATGCCCCGAGACGACATGTTCGGGCTCGCCGCCGACATCGGCGCCATTCTGGAAGGCCTAAGCCCGCACGCCAGCGATCCCCAGCTCGCCGCGGCGGACGCGGCCAGCGCCAGCGTGCAGGCCTACTTCGGCGACCTCATAGAGCGCAAGCGCACCGATCCCCGCCACGACATAGTGTCGATGCTGGTCGGCGCACACGAGCACGATGCCGACACGCTGTCGGATGCGGAGTTGATCAGCATGCTGTGGGGCATGCTGCTGGGCGGCTTCGCCACCACTGCCGCGACCATCGACCATGCGGTCCTGGCGATGCTGGCGTATCCCGAACAGCGGCACTGGCTGCAGGGAGACGCCGCGGGGGTGAAGGCATTCGTCGAAGAAGTCCTGCGCTGCGACGCGCCCGCCATGTTCAGCTCCATTCCGCGTATCGCCCAGCGCGACATCGAACTAGGCGGCGTGGTGATCCCGAAGAACGCGGACGTGCGGGTGCTGATCGCGGCCGGCAATCGCGACCCGGACGCCTTCGCCGACCCCGACCGCTTCGATCCCGCGCGGTTCTACGGCACCGGTCCTGGCATGTCGACCGACGGGAAGATCATGCTGAGCTTCGGCCACGGCATCCACTTCTGCCTCGGTGCGCAACTGGCCCGGGTGCAGTTGGCCGAGAGCCTGCCGCGGATCCAGGCGCGCTTCCCCACGCTGGCATTGGCCGAGCAGCCCACCCGGGAGCCCTCCGCGTTCCTTAGGACATTCCGCGCGCTGCCGGTGCGGCTGCATGAGCACGGTGGCTGAGATGCGCGTCGTGGTCGACCAGGATCTGTGCGGAACCACCGGACAGTGCGTGCTGACGCTGCCGGGCACCTTTCGCCAGCGCGAACCGGACGGCGTGGCCGAAGTGTGCGTGGCGACGGTCCCGCAGGTGCTGCACGCCGCCGTGCGGCTCGCGGCCAGCCAGTGCCCGGTCGCCGCCATTCGGGTCATCGAAAGCGACGCTGGCGATGACGAGCGCGCCACCGCCGACCCCGCGCCTTCTCCGGCGAGGCCGAGCGGCAGGCCGCGAAAGACCAACGCAATCCACGAGGACACGATCGGACGGTTTGAAGGCAAGGTGGCCGTGGTGACCGGCGCCGGCGCCGGCATCGGCAAGGCATGCGCCCTAGCCATCGCGCGCGAGGGCGGCAGAGTGGTGGTGGCCGACATTGACGGCTCGGCGGCCATCGCCTGCACCGCGCAGATCGCGGCCGAAGCGGGCCACGCGCTGGCGCTGGCGATGGACATCGCCGATGCGCAGGCGGTGGCAGCGCTGTTCGAGACGGCGGAGCGGCACTTCGGTGGGGTCGACCTGCTGGTGAACAACGCGAGCGCCACGCATCTGACCCCGCGCGACCGAGCGATCCTCGACCTGGACCTGGCGGTCTGGGATCAGACCATGGCGATCAATCTGCGCGGTAGCCTGCTCTGCTGCCGGCAGGCCATCCCACGGATGATCGCCCGCGGCGGCGGCGCCATCGTCAACATGTCGTCGTGCCAGGGGCTCAGCGGTGACACCGCGCAGACGTCCTACGCCGCGTCGAAGGCGGCGATGAACATGCTATCGGCCTCGCTCGCCACCCAGTACGGTCATGCGCAGATCCGCTGCAACGCGGTTGCGCCGGGTCTCATCATGACCGAGCGTCTCCTCGCCAAGCTGGACGAGCGCATGCAGCGGCATCTGCGCCGGCACCAGCTCCTGCCGCGCGTCGGCCGTCCCGAGGACGTGGCCGCGCTGGTGGCGTTCCTGCTTTCCGAGGATGCTGCGTTCATCACCGGCCAGGTCGTGTGCATTGACGGCGGCATGCTGGCGCATGTGCCGACGTACGCCGACGGTGGCAACAGCCGCGCCGCGCGGCCTCCCGGCAACACCGCCGAAGCGCCTGCGGCGCCGCGCTGCTGAGGGACATGCTGCTCAACCCCTGGCTCGTCGGCACCGGCTGCGGTACGACATCCCGGTCGTGCCCGGCGCTTTCCCCTGGTCGGGCATCTTCCCGCCATCGTCTGCGACCTGCCGCGCCTGCTGGGGCGCGCGGAACGGATGCTGGGCAGCCACTTCTGGCTGGATTTCGGCCCTGCCGGACACCTGATGACGTGCGTGGATCCGGATGCGTTCGCACTGCTCCGGCACAAGGACGTGTCCTCGGCGCTGATCGAAGAGATCGCGCCCGAATTACTTGGCGGAACGTTGGTCGCCCAGGACGGCGGCGCGCACCGGCAGGCGCGCGATGCGATCAAGGCGGCGTTCCTGCCCAAAGGGCTGACTCAGGCCGGCATCGGCGACCTGTTCGCGCCCGTCATCTGGGCGCGGGTGCAGGCGTGGCGTGATCGCGGCGACGTAACCATCCTGCGCGAAACCGGCGACCTGATGCTCAAGCTCATCTTCAGCCTCATGGGTATCCCCGCGCAGGACTTGCCGGGATGGCATCGCAAGTACCGGCAACTGCTGCAGTTGATCGTCGCGCCCCCGGTCGACCTGCCCGGTCTGCCCTTGCGGCGCGGCCGCGCCGCCCGCGACTGGATCGACGCGCAGTTGCGCCAGTTCGTCCGCGACGCGCGCGCGCATGCCGCGCGCACCGGGTTGATCGACGAGATGGTGAGCGCCTTCGATCGCAGCGACGATGCGCTCTCCGATGACGTCCTGGTCGCCAATATCCGATTGCTGCTGCTTGCCGGTCACGACACCACCGCCTCGACGATGGCCTGGATGGTGATCGAGCTGGCGCGGCAGCCTGTGCTGTGGGACGCCCTGGTCGAGGAGGCGCAACGCGTGGGCGCGGTGCCGACCCGGCACGCGGACCTGGCGCAGTGTCCAGTCGCCGAGGCCCTGTTCCGCGAGACGCTACGCGTGCATCCGACGACCACGCTCCTGCCGCGGCGGGCGCTGCAGGAACTGCAACTCGGCCAACGGCGCATTCCCGCGGGCACCCATCTGTGCATCCCGCTGCTGCATTTCTCGACCTCGGCGCTGCTGCACGAGACGCCTGATCAGTTCCGCCTGGCGCGGTGGCTGCAACGCACGGAGCCGATCCGGCCGGTGGACATGCTGCAGTTCGGTACCGGCCCACACGTCTGCATCGGCTACCACCTGGTATGGCTCGAACTGGTGCAGTTCTGCATCGCCTTGGCGCTGACCATGCACAAGGCCGAGGTGCGGCCGCGGTTGTTGAGCAGCGCCGAAAAAGGCCGGCGCTATTACCCGACCGCACATCCGTCCATGAAGATCCGCATCGGATTCTCATGAGCTGGCATCGCTTGCGCCCGTATGGCGAGGCAGCGACGCCGGCAACACCGCGGCGGCCCGCCGCTCGCCGTGGCCGTCTCCTGTCAGGTACAAGGACATGAACAGCATGCAGATCGGTTCCACGCTACACGACGACCGAACTGGCGTTTCCGCGCTCGGCGGATTGGGCGCGCAGACGCGCGGCGCTTCCGGCAGGCTGCTGCCGGAGATCTGGATGCACGACGGCGCAAAGCGGGTCGAACAAGCGCTCGCGCGCCTTCTCTGCGCCGAAGACAACGGTGACACGGAGCTGATGGCAGCGATGCGCTACGCCACCTTGCATGGCGGGAAGCGCACCCGCGCCTTGCTCTGTCTGGCCGCCGGCGCACTGGCCGACACGCCGGCGCACATGCTCGACGACGTCGGGGCCGCCATCGAGATGATGCACGCCTGTACCCTGGTCCACGACGACCTGCCCGCGATGGACAATGACGTGCTTCGCCGCGGCCTTCCGACCGTGCACGTCAAGTTCGGCGAAGCCACCGCGATCCTGGTCGGCGACGCGCTGCAGGCGCACGCCTTCCTGGCCCTGGCGAGCCTGGATGCGCCGGGCGACAATCCTATCGCGCTCGTGCGCGAACTGGCGCGGGCGGTGTCCGCCGAGGGTGCCGCAGGCGGGCAGGCCATCGATCTGTCGCTGGTTGGAAAGCACGTCGAGCTGGACAGGATCGTCGCGATGCACCGGATGAAGAGCGGAGCGCTAGTGCGCGCGTCCGTTCGCATGGGCGCGCTATGCGCCATCGCGGAGGATGCCGCGCACGCTGCGCTGTACTGTGCGCTCGATCGCTACAGCGCCTGTTTCGGCCTGGCGTTGCAGGTGGTCGATGACATTCTCGATGCGACAGCGGATACCGCGACGCTCGGCAAGACCCCCGGGAAGGACGCGGCGGCGCAGAAGCCGACCTGCGCGTCGATCATGGGGCTGGAGCCTGCGCGCCAGTTCGCGCTCGATCTATTGCGCGACGCCGGAGAGGCCATCGTCCCGCTGGGGCCGCGTGCGGAACGGTTGGGGCAGATGCTGCAGCGGGCCAACGCGCACCTGTTCAAGCACGCGCCATGCGCATGAGCGCGCCCGTTGCGCATGGAGTCGCCCCTGTCCCGCTGCGATCGGCCGGCGGTAGCGGTGCATGCTGCACCGTGTCCGAGTCCGCGGCGCCGATCACAGCGGTTGCCCTGCACGGCCGCGGCGCGCTGCGGCCAAGCCTATGCGGCGGACCGGCGCCAGCGTCGGTGGCAAGTCGCCGCGCCAGAGCAGTGCGGCCGTCCGGCGCTGCCCATCGGCCGGGCCGCGACGGACCTGCGGCAACGTGCGCGGCGTCTGCCCGATCCTGGTTCTCGTCAACCGTCTGCAGAAGGAACCTCTCGCGTGAACGCGCAGTCCGAACAGATCCTTTCCGAATTGCGCCACCTGCTGAGCGAGATGAGCGACGGCGGCAGCGTCGGTCCGTCTGTCTACGACACGGCGCGAGCTCTGCAATTCCACGGCAACTTCACCGGTCGGCAGGACGCCTACGCGTGGCTCATCTCGCAGCAACAGGCCGATGGCGGATGGGGAAGCGCGGACTTCCCGCTGTTCCGTCATGCGCCCACGTGGGCGGCGTTGCTGGCATTGCAGCGTGCCGATCCTCTTCCCGGCGCTGCCGACGCAGTCCAGGCTGCAACCCGGTTCCTCGAACGCCAGCCCGATCCCTACGCGCATGCGGTGCCGGAAGACGCGCCGATCGGCGCGGAGCTGATCTTGCCGCAATTTTGCGGCGAGGCCGCATCCTTGCTGGGCGGCGTGGCGTTTCCGCGCCACCCGGCGCTGTTGCCGTTGCGGCAAGCGTGCCTGGTCAAGCTGGGGGCGCTGGGGAGGTTGCCGAGCGGCCATCCGTTGCTGCACTCCTGGGAAGGTTGGGGGACGTCGCCGACCACCGCATGCCCGGACGACGACGGCAGCATCGGCATCAGTCCGGCGGCGACCGCCGCCTGGCGTGCGCACGCCGTGACTCAGGGGAGCACGACGCAGGTCGGGCGCTCCGACGCGTATCTGCAGGCAGCATCGCGGGCGACGCGCAGCGGCATCGAAGGTGTCGTTCCCAACGTCTGGCCAATCAATGTGTTCGAGCCATGCTGGTCGCTGTACACCCTGCATTTGGCCGGGCTGTTCGCGCATCCCGCGCTCGCCGAGGCGGTGCGCGTGATCGTCTTGCAGCTCGACGCCCGCCTGGGCGTGCGCGGTCTCGGCCCGGCGTTGCATTTCGCGGCCGATGCGGACGACACCGCCATTGCGTTGTGCGTCCTGCGCCTTGCAGGCCGCGAGCCGGCGGTCGATGCCTTGCGCCATTTCGAAACCGGCGAGCTATTCGTCACCTTCCCCGGCGAGCGCAATGCCTCGGTGTCGACCAACATCCATGCCCTGCATGCGTTGCGATTGTTGGGAAAGCCCGCCGCCGGCACCAGCGACTATGTCGAGGCTAATCGCAACCCGAACGGTGTATGGGACAACGAAAAATGGCACGTTTCATGGCTGTATCCCACCGCGCATGCCATCGCTGCGCTGGCGCAAGGCAACCCCCAGTGGCGCGACGAGCGCGCGCTGGCGGCGCTGCTGCAGGCGCAGCGCGACGACGGCGGCTGGGGCGCCGGTCGCGCGTCCACATTCGAGGAAACCGCCTATGCGCTGTTCGCGTTGCATGTGATGGACGGGAGCGAAGAGCCGACAGGGCGCCGGCGCATCGCGCAGGCGGTGGCGCATGCGCTGGAGTGGATGCTCGCCCGCCATGCGGCGCATGCATTGCCGCAGACGCCGCTGTGGATCGGTAAGGAACTGTATTGCCCCACGCGGGTCGTGCGTGTGGCCGAACTTGCCGGGTTGTGGCTGGCGCTTCATTGGGGGCGGCGTGCCCTGGCCGAGAGAGCAGGAGTGGCGCCATGATCCAGACCGGACGCGCGCTGCAGCAGGTGCTGGAGTGGGGGCATTCCCTGAACGGGTTCGCCGACGAGCATGCTATGGAAGCGGTCAGGGGCGGCCAGTACATCCTGCAGCGCATCCACCCGAGCCTGCTCGACACCAGCGCCCGCACCGGCCGCGATCCGCACGACGAAACGCTGATCGTGGCGTTCTATCGCGAACTGGCGCTGCTGTTCTGGCTCGACGATTGCAACGACGTTGGCCTGATCGCGCCGGAGCAGCTCGCCGCTGTGGAGCATGCGCTGGGGCAGGGCGTGCCGTGCGCGCTCCCCGGATTCGAGGGCTGCGCTGTGCTGCGCACCTCGCTGGCCGCTCTCGCCTACGATCGTCGCGACTATGCTCAGCTTCTCGACGATACCCGGCGCTACTGCGCGGCGCTACGCGCCGGACAGGTGCGGGCGGCAGGGGCGGAACGCTGGTCCTACGCCGAGTACCTGCACAAGGGCATCGATCTGATCGCCTACGCGAATGTGTTCTGTTGCCTGTCTTTGCTGTGGGGGCTGGACATGGCGACCTTGCGCGCGCGTCCGGCGTTTCGCCAGGTCCTGCGGCTCATCTCCGCGATAGGGCGTCTGCAGAACGATCTGCATGGACGCGACAAGGACAGCTCGGCCGGCGAGGCCGACAACGCGGCGATCCTGCTGCTGCAGCGCTATCCGGCTATGCCTGTGGTGGAGTTCCTCAAGGACGAGCTGGCCGGCCATACGCGCATGCTGCACCACCTGATGGCGGAAGAATGCTTTCCCGCGCCGTGGGGAGCGTTGATCGAGGCCATGGCGGCCATCCGCGCGCAGTACTACCAGACCTCGACCAGCCGCTACCGCAGCCACGCCACGGGGGCAGGCCAGCGTGCGCCGGGCTGAACGCGCGGGACGCGGCGGCGTGCGCGCGCTGCCGTCGGTCCGATCCGACGCAACGCCGTCGCCCGATGCAGCGAGCATGAGCGACACCGCCCTGAGCCGGTGCAAGGACGACTAACTGGACGTCGTGCTGGATCGCCGAACGGCGTCGGCCAAGGTCGCCGCCGCCTGAGAGTATATCACTTTCGATCACTGCGCATTTTCCGAGTTGGACTTGACGCAGATCGAGCTCTGCGCCTGGCGGCTGGGCAAGATCCCGCGTGTGAAGCGTCGTCCATAGCGGTCACCGAGAAACCCGGTACCGAACGATCCTAGCATCATGCCGACGAAGGTCGCGGAGATGAACACCACATTCTGGGGGAGGCTCGAAAATCTGGTCTTGAGTATCACGCTCAGCACGGTACCGATAGTGTAGATGTCGAAACCGTCGAAAAACGTTCCTATGCCGATCAGCAGTATGATGCGGCGATGGAATGGCCCGACCGGCAGTCGATCAAGACGAATGCCTGTGTTCACGGATCTCGACATTGACGCTCTCCATTGATGCGGCCCGCCTTCTTCGAACGTCTGCCGCTTGTCGTTCTGTTAGTTCAGCCGCTTCTGGTTGGCCGTGTCGCGATACCAGTCGAACGGCTGCTCGTGCGTGGCGATCATCACGCTCTTGGTCTTGAGGTGGTCGTCGAAGGTCTGGGTGCCACATTCGCGGCCGGTGGCGGCGAGGCCGCCCCAGGGCGAGGCGGGGTCGAGCCGGTGATGATCGTTGACCCAGATGACGCCGGCGACGGAGGCGGCAACCGCGCGGGCGACGTCACGGGTGCGATCGCTGCGGCAAGGCTGAAGGGGAAGTCGTTGGCAATCCTTCGGGCAGACAATCCCAAGCACCTACCTGGGTTGGCAGGTTCCAAATTAGACTGCGGTGCTTAGACTCGCCGAGCGAATGCAACTCGCAACGTTTGGCGAAACAAGATCACCTTGTAACACAAATCGTCCTTCTCGCTTCCTTCGGAAGGCTGCCAGGCTTGTCGACGCCGATAAAATGAGGCCTTCCTTTCGGAAAGGGCAGGATCCAGATGACGCTCTCATGGCGAAAAGCACAAGTCCTCGGCAGGTCCAAGGGTCAGGGGCTCCCAGCGAGGAACCTTCGCCGAAGCCGCCGTCGAAGGCGGCCTTCTGAGGCGGGATGAGAGCCGGAGGCGGAAACTAAAGGGGATGAATGTTCGGGGCACATCCATTCCGCTCACGTCCCAGGTATCGGTCCTGTGCTCCAACCTTCAACTCTGCGATCGAAAAGCGGTGCATCATGACAAGAGAGCCGGGCGTCACCTCGGCGAACGCAAGTATTCGGGCAAGAATCGTCTGGACGATTGTCCTCGGCTTTGCCGCCGATCCTTTGATGCGTTGGAGTTGGCCGGACCCTGGGCAATATCTTGGCAGCATGACTCAGCTCATCAAGGCCTGTGGCGGACGAGCATTCGAGCATGGCACAGCATACGTCACGGGAGAGACTCGCGCAGCGGCCCTGTGGCTGCCTCCGGGCGTGCAGCAGGATGAGGATGCGCTGGACGCAATCATGGCGCTGTCCCTGCGCCCTGAAATCAGCGAACATATGGCACACCTGCGCCAGGGAATGGCTGAACATCATCCCTCCGAGCCACATTGGTATTTGCCCCTGATCGCTGTCGATCCGAACTGGGCCGGACAAGGGCTTGGCACATTGCTGATGAAGTACGCTCTTCAACGCTGTGATGAGCAGGGCCTCGCTGCCTACCTCGAAAGTTCGAATCCTGAAAACATTCCCTTTTACCAACGCCACGGGTTCAAGATTATTGGAGAGATACAGCACGGTTGCTCACCGCCACTTACGCCGATGTTGCGAAAGACGCGGTGAACGGAATTCGGAGACGCTTCGCATGCTGCGGCTCCCGAAGCGTCCTTGGAGACGCCGAACTGAGGCACATTGCCTCATCCGGATTGTTACTGGACAACTTCTCGCCGGTGATTGGGTGGCTGCCATCGAATTGGTCCGGTGGCGTCTATGGCGGGAAAGATCAGCATGGGCGCGCGGCGGCAGGTGGTGTCGGCCGAAAGGGATCGTTGCCGGTCGGCCACCCGGGCGGAAAAGAGGCGCATCTCGATGCGATATGCGCGACGACCGGCTGGCATCGCAAGTATGCGGTGCGTGCAATTCGGGCACGCGCAACAGTTGGACCGAGGCCGGTCGAGGCACCGCGAGAGCACAAGCGAGGATATGGGGCTACGATCAAGGACGCGATGACCGCAGTGTGGGGGCGTCGGATCGGGTGTGCGGCAAGCGGCTCAAGGGCCGGGTTTCGTCAACTCCTGCAGCTACGCCAATCATGAGGCTGGCTCCTTTTGTGTCTCGATCGACGGCAGTGGCCCACCGTGGATCTTTGCCTCAAAGCTCCGCAGCCGCTGATAGATCGAGATCAGTTCGACGATCGTGCTCCAGGAGTTGACGAGATACTGAAACGAGGTTCGTACTTGCGTGAACGCGTTGAGGATCTGGTTCATCGCGCCGAGGGTGATCCTGCCCGCGATGATTGTGGGCGCAAGCAGCAGATAAGGAAAGATGACGTCAGTCTGCAGATAGACGATCCGGCCGATATTGAAGTACATGAAGTTCAGATAGAGCCGGAAGTAATTCCTGCGAATGTCGCTAAACAGCACGCTCAATGTCGGCGCATTGGCACGCGCCGTATCATCCTCGCCGAGCACGAGCTCCTTGCGATAGGCCGCTTCGACCCGCTGGTTGAAAAATTCAATTCCGGGCAGGCGGATGCCGATAAGCGCGAGAACGCCGGTGCCCAGGATCGACCAGATCACCGCGGCGAACACCAGCGGATAGGCAATCGAGCCGAACAGAGGCAGCTCCGTGACGTTGCTGGACAGCCTCACCAGAACCGGCAGGAACGCCAACAGTGTCAGCACCGCGCTGATGAGATTGACGCCTAGACCTTCCATGGTGCTGGCGAAGCGCATGGTGTCTTCCTGGATGCGCTGGGAGGCGCCTTCGATCGTGCGCAGCCGTGGCCAGTTGGCGACATAAAACTCGTTCATCGCTGTGCGCCAGCGGAAGATGTAGTGGCTGACGAAGAATCGCGTCATCACGCCGACCACGACGGCCACGAGCGCGATACCGGCAAAGGTCGACAATTCGTTGTAGAACTGCTCAACCGTGACCGGCGCCGATTTCGAAAGCGCAGCCTGGACCAGGTCGTAGAACGGTCCATACCAGCTGTTGATCGCGACCGAGACCTGGACCTGAAAGTAAGAGGTGAACAGGATCAGCGCCGAACCAAGAATGGACCACGTCGCCCAGGGATGGGGGGCAAACAACATCCATGCAGCCGCGAACACCGTAACGGTCAGCGCAAAATAGAGATCAAACCACAGCGCCGTGGCCGACCAGAACGTCGCAAGCCCGACCGGCTTCTCCGGGGCTTGAAAGAGATTGCCGGCAAATACATACCAAAACGCCATCGCCAACGCCGTCCAAAGAATTGAGGAGGCAAAGAACAACTTTGGTCGAGGGAAGAATGAAACGAACATGCTCGCTGTCCTTTATCGACTTAGAACTTCAGCTCAGAAGATGAACTCGCCGCGGCCGTTGGCCACCACCGGTCGGCAAGCGTTATCGGCGATCTGGGCATTGGCGGTGTGGTAGAAAGCCTCGGGTGGAGAACGGCTCGTTCAACCAATAAGCAAAATCCTTCGGGCCGCATCCTTCATCCGCCGAGGGCGGAGGTTGTGTTTCGCATGCTCTGTCGACCGCGTGACACAGCGGCATCTGCGACGAACGGGTCAGCATCTGCAGGACATTGATTCAATCGAATAGACTTCATCTGATCTCTCGGGCCGGTGGGTGCAACACGAGCATGGTCGTAACGGGGTCTTTAGTGGCGGCACGGGACAAGAGCAAGAGTTTTGCAAACCGCTTCACTCTTCTCGCTTGCGGTGTGGCTTGCGACGATCTGAGTTGCGAGCGCTTACTCCGCTGAAATCAGCGGCCGCAATCTATGCTCGCGCGCGAAGGTGCATTGCGACGCTGTTGGAGATGATCTGCACCGCAACCTGACGCAGCGTTCGGTTCACGCATTTCTTTCGGCGCAAAGGTTGCGATGCAGTTACAGCAATTCGCGCGCACGTTGTTAAGACGCATGAAGCTCGGGGCACTGAAGAGATGAGAGTAGAAACGAAGAACTTGTTGCTTGCGACTGTGAGCATTGTGGGGCTCGGCGCATGGGTGCCCGCATTCGGCGCGGATCTGGCTGCGCAGCCGGCCAAGCCTCTCTACACCAATGCCCCGCGGCCCGTCGCGGCTGCAATCTACGACTGGAGCGGCTACAACGTCGGTATGAACGGCGGCTTTGGTTCGAGCTCGAATTGCTGGGATTCCGATGGTGGCAAGCCTGAGGGCTGCCATGATGCCACCGGCGGAAGCGTGGGCGGGCAGATCGGCTATCGATGGCAGACGGGCCCCGATCGTGCTTGGTGTTGAAGGCCAGGGGAACTGGGCTCATTTGACTGGTTGGAATCCCAGCGCGGCTTTTTTGGATATCAACCAGACCAAGATTGATGCGTTCGGCCTGGTAACGGGGCAGATCGGTTATGCCTTCGACAACGTACTGCTTTACGCCAAAGGCGGCGCCGCGGTGACGAGCAATACGTTTCGGGTCATCTGGACGACGGGCGAGTTAGGTGGAGAAAGCAAGCACGTTCTTTGGGGCGGCGCGTTGGCAGCCGGTTTCGAGTATGGCTTCGCACCGAATTGGTCGATTGGATTCGAGTACGCACACCTGTTCATGCGGCCAACCATGGTCGGCTTCACCGAGCCCGCTGGTGGGGTTGACCGCATCCGCCAGGATCTCGATCTTATGACTGCACGGCTCAACTATAAGTTTGGCGGCCCGATTCTTCTCAAATGTTGATCTATCGTTCAAAAGGTGGATCGAGGGCCTTGGCCTATGGGCCGGGCCTATTTTGGTGCGCCAGGCATGGCGCGGAGCGCCGCGACTGGCGCGGTTGACCGGCTTTCAATTACCCATAACTTTCTCCGCTTGAGCTGATCCGCTGATCAGCAAAATCTTGAAAAATCACTTGTGATTCCTTGCTGAGCACCTGATGCGCGAGGGGGTGCTCTATGGGGCTCACATTGAGGGATCGATCGGCAAAAGGCCGTTTGCGTTTCTTAGGCGGTGAATGTTGGATTGATCGAGAGACTAGTGGATGCCAGTTTAGGGACGCGCGGCTCGGCGACAGATTCCGCTGCTCACGCAGATTGGAAGCGCCATCGGACAAACTATTCCGCTCGTCTGCCAATTGGGCGAATACCAAGGCAGCTTATCGCTTCTTCTCTAATGACCGGGTTAGCGAAGCGGACATTCTGGCGGGCCACTTTCAATCGGTGGTTGAGCGCATGATTGCCGCCGGCGGTCCGGTTCTAGTGCTCCATGATACGACCGAGTTCACCTATCAACAGCAGTCCAGCACCCTGCGCTCCGACATCGCCGACATCCTTCGCCAAGCGCTGATGCGGCTCGACCAAAAGATCATCTGTGCCGCGGGCAGCCTGCAATGGCGTGAGCCAACAACCGCGGAAGCGGACGAACTCCTGGTGAAGCGTCAAGGCGGTGTCGACAGCATGACGTGAGTCGGCGGGACCACTGACCCGGACCCCGACTGACCACAGCTTCACCTTTCCGCCACTGGAAGACCATAAGCTAATCGCAGCGCTTCGGCACGACTAGATCAGCGCACCCTGCGTCGTCCCGTGCGCTCTCATCTGGAATGGCTCCGACCGCCCCAGCGCGCCCTGAGGCGCGGCGTGACTCGAGGTGCTTCCACATGACAATTTGAATCTTGGAAGTTCTTGCTTGGTGGTCGCGCGACCATTGGAATGTTTGTGCACTCGGTCGCGACCTTGGAGACATATGTTTCTTTCTTCCTTTCACGGTTGACAGTTTTCTCTTGTCCTCCATACGAAAGCATGGTCCCCCGTTGCGGGTAATACTCGGCCGCGTCGCTCGCAACATCGGATTACCGTTCGCCTAGTTGATGGAACGTATCAAAAATGAGCCACGCTTCGGAAGTGTCAGTTGAGCGGGTCACAATTCCAATCTTGCAGCGGTGGAAGCAGGAGCGGCGGCGTGTCACCATGACCACCGCCTATGATGCGGTTACGGCAGGCATCGCCGACCCAATCGTCGACATCATTCTTGTGGGCGACAGTGTTGGCAATGTCTGTCTCGGATTCGACAACACGTTGCCGGTCAGCATGGCAATGATGAATCATCATCTGGAGGCTGTTGCACGCACAAGGCCCCGTGCCCTTCTCGTG
Organism: Bradyrhizobium lupini; assembly: GCF_040939785.1. Lineage (NCBI taxonomy): Bacteria > Pseudomonadati > Pseudomonadota > Alphaproteobacteria > Hyphomicrobiales > Nitrobacteraceae > Bradyrhizobium > Bradyrhizobium lupini. Next base: position 2,311,596 of record NZ_CP162553.1, on the reverse strand, counting down.
GCCGATCTGCCGTTTCTTAGCTTTCACCTTGGTCCGGAGGAGACGATACGCAACGCTGGAGGGTTCCTGCAGCGAGGCGCAGATGCCGTGAAACTCGAGGGCGGGGCCAAGCGCGTGGAAATGGTGCGTGCCTTGGTCGATTGCGAAATTCCTGTCATGGGCCATCTCGGCCTCACCCCGCAAAGCGTCAATGTCATGGGCGGATTCAAGGTGCAGGGCCGGAACGCCGATGACGCTTTACGGCTGCTCGATGACGCTCACCGTCTGCAGGAGGCCGGATGCTTCGCGTTGGTGCTTGAAGGCATTCCGGCCGAGCTAGCCCAGCGAGCGACCGAATCGCTATCGATACCAACCATCGGAATCGGCGCGGGTCCCGACTGCTCGGGCCAAGTGCTCGTATTCCATGACGTGCTGGGGCTAACCATAGGTCATCGGCCCAAATTCGTTCGCGCCTATGCAGATGGTTTTCAGATGTTACAAGAGGCGCTCTCGCGCTGGGCTGCCGATGTCCGCACCGGTGCGTTCCCGGCGCCGCAGGAGTGCTATCGGCTTCCTGAAAGCCTGAGTGACATTATCGCAACCTGGGCTCCTCCCAACCCAACCTGATGTAAGGTGAAACGATGCAGACGATTACCACGGTCGCTGAGCTTCGTCGTGAGCTCGCGAAGGCTTGCAGCGCGGGCAAACGCGTCGGGTTAGTGCCTACAATGGGGTATTTGCACGATGGGCATCTGGCCCTGGTCGAGGCGAGCCGAGCGCAATGCGATGTCACCGTCGTTAGCATTTTCGTCAATCCGACTCAGTTCGGACCAAACGAGGATCTCAGCAGCTATCCTCGCGATTTCGTGCGCGATGAAAAAATGTGCCGCGATGCCGGTGTTGCGATTGTGTTCGCGCCGGGTGCACAGGAGGTCTACCCGGCTCAATTCGAGACCTTCGTCGAGCCGGGCGAACTGGCGAAGCCACTCTGCGGGGCTTTCAGGCCTGGGCATTTTCGGGGCGTGGCGACCGTCGTGTGCAAGCTGTTCAACATGGTGCATCCGGACGTCGTGTTTTTCGGGCAAAAGGATTTTCAGCAATGCGCGGTCGTGCGTCGCATGGCGACAGATCTCAATTTTCCCATCAAGATCGTCACCGTGCCAACCGTTCGGGAACCGGACGGGCTCGCGATGAGCAGCCGCAATCGGCATCTCAGCAAGGAAGAACGTGGGCGAGCCGTTGCCATTAGTCGTGGACTGTTCGCCGCGGCGGAAGAATTCCGCGTAGGAGTGCGCGAGGTGGACAAGCTGATTGCGATAGCCGAGCGGCAACTTGAGACAGTTGATCGGCTGCATTATCTTGAACTTGTCGACGGTGATACCCTCAAGCACGCCAAGAGTCCCCTGCGGTTTCCGGCGGCGCTCTGTGTCGCAGCCTACGTTGGTTCGACCCGACTGATTGACAACGTCCTACTGGGAGTACCAACTCCGTAGCGCAATTCAGAACCAAATCGATAAACTATCTTCTCGTTATAATCCACGGATCGGCCGACCGATTCACCTGTTCAGGCCGTGGGCCCAACCCAGCGATTTGAGACGGTGCAGGTCCGGGATTTGAGCGTACCGGTGCGCAAAGTTCAAGCCGCTCAGCGCCGGACTCCTCGCCGTTTTGTCCCTGAACGGACTCAGTGTGGACGTGGGCCGGTCCGATTGAGCCCGGCGTCGAAGGCGACCGTAGTAATTCGCTGCTAGTTCGCTCGAAGCCAAGCCGTCTCAGCTCCCAGCATCTTCGGCACCGTCGACCATCTCCAACTTGCGCGCAGCAGTCAGATGACAGTCTCGGCCTTCGGATCCACGACTCCACATTGAAACCAAGCTTGTTACCTCCCGCGCCTCTATTCACTAATGATGCGCGAAGTCGACATCGCGATGACCCTGGACACGCCCGGCCACGGGTCAGTTGACGTCGCAAAAGCGTACTGACTACACGCTCGATCTCTAAGGGTCGGAAGTATAAGTCAAACACCGCCGCTGGCCCAAATCCTTGGCGGATCTAGCGGGGCACGTTTTGTTGGCCTACATCCCCGAACTGCTTTCCACGCGGCAACCTATCGAAACTCGGTGATCGCATCCAGGTCCTGCCAACAATTTGCAGCACGAGCGTGATGGCGCAGGCCGATGCGGTGCAGTATGGAGGGGCGATCGGCGCGCTGCCGACCTTTTTGCCCTCGGGTGGCCGCTTCTGAAAATGTTGCGTCCGAAAAAGTGAGGCTCTCGCATAGATACTCGATTGCCGTCCGCGTGTGACGGCTGCACCGATAAAGGCCGCTCTCGACGCCATTGTAGTGGGTGTTCCTGCCGACAAGCGCATGTTTCTGCATCGTTGATGGTGAGACGCTCATCGTTAGACCAGAACTGCCCCGATTTGAACGAATATGAACCTTACTCGTGAATGGAGGGTCGTGAATTGTCTCTCCCGAGCAGCACAGAACTTTCCGTGCTGTCCTCCCTGAGCCAGGGCGGCGAGTTGGGCGATGGCGGATCGCGAGATCCGGAGCACCTTGTCTGGGATTAGGATCGTCCCTATGAGGGGGATACGGCCTGGATTATGCGTCGATGGGAGAGGTTCTGACGAACTAGCCGGACTCGGCTCTGCTTTATGTGCTACCGAAATCCATTGGCCTTATGTCAAACACCATGGACGTGGAAGCGAGGAATTCGCCATGTCGCAGATGAATAGCGCCCGATTCACGGACGATCCGCGCTCGTTATTGCGCTCCAATCTTGATGAGCTTGAGCAGCGCATAAATCGGGCCTGTATGCGGGCTCGCCGCAGGCGTTCAGAAGTTCGTGTTTTGCCTGTCAGCAAGACCGTACCCGCCGCGATTATCCGTATCGCATCCGAACTCGGCCTTTGCGAGTTCGGCGAGAACAAGGTCCAAGAGGCGGAGAGCAAGGTCCGCGATTTGGCCGACCTGTCGTTGAACTGGAGTGTCATCGGTCACCTCCAGACGAACAAAGTGAAATCCATGGTCAAGTTCGCGAACGAGTTTCATGCGTTGGATACCTTGAGATTGGCTGAAGCGCTCCAGGCGCGCCTGAGCGCCGAAGGCCGGCATCTCAACGTGTTCGTCCAAGTCAACACCTCGGGTGAGGTGAGCAAATACGGTTTGCCGCCCCAAGAGGTAGAGGATTTTGTTCTTCGGCTGTCTGACTATCCAGCCCTTGTTCCTCGCGGCTTGATGACTCTCGCCGTCCTGAGCGGAGAGGCGGACAAGGTTCGCGAATGTTTCAAGTTGCTGCGGGGGCTTCGAGACGCACTCCTCGATAGAACATCGACGCGACTTGATCTCCTCTCAATGGGGATGACAAGCGACTTCGAGATAGCAATCGAGGAAGGTGCCGATGTCATAAGAGTTGGTCAGGCGATATTCGGACCGCGTCCGACCAAGGACAGACAGTATTGGCCCGGGCTTCCTCTCCCCACCAGCGCGCTATCCGCGTGAGGCCGCGGGACCTGCCGCGAGTTCTGTTTCGTCCGTCGCCTGCCAACAGCAGACTAAAATCACCACACGAATGCTAGCAAGTCGCCCCGTCACGATCCGCATGACGCCCCTTGTGAGCTGACCAGGCTCGATGGCGGACCCAGTCTAAGTCGACACGCCGGACCCTCGCCGATTGCAGGCGGGCCGCCCAACGGAAAACACGGCAAATTTCTCCGCGACCAGGAACACTAAGGTGCGCCGCGAGGTTCTTCTGCGTCAGGGCTAGGGCTTGCGGAGTTCTCTTCCATGGCTATCCAGATCGTGATGGACCATACAGGCGACAGCCGACATTGTTTTGACCAAAGCGACCTGAAGGGCCTGGCCAGGTCGAGCCGCGCTTCGACAAGCTGACAGGCCGCGGATTATCGCTGTCAACCGGGCGGCGGCGGGTGATCTTAAACCCGTACGGGCATTTGATCCGAGTGCAGGTGAGACGCTGCTCTGTTCGCGCCTTGTCGGGACTAGCCAGACTCGCGGCGCGGCAAATGTTTTTGCTTAGACGCGGCGGTGTCGCAAGTAGCGCGCGTTTGCGCGCCCCGCGTTCGCTTTATCGGAGCTTCATCGAGCAAAATGGGCCGGACGCGCGTGCGCGACGCCTTCTGCGCAATTGGTTATCTCCAAGAGCAGCGTGCGCAATTTGATGCGATGGTTATTTCGAAGTCACCGGCTCTCACACCGGGCGACGGTATCGAATTCATCAGGGCACCATAGTTTTGGAGCCTGATGAAAAATGTAGCCTAAGATCGGGTGGTGTTTCGTTATCGAACAAGCGCTGGTAGCCGGCGACGTGATCCGAAATTGACGTGATCGTCTACGGTGAGTTCGACAAGGAAGGCCAGCTCGAAAGCCAACCGGTGTGTTCTGGGACGCTATGTCTGGATCACGGCACCGGCTCTCTCGATGGTCGTGATCGAGATGCGCACTCGCTGCACGCGGCCAAGCGATTTCAGTCCGGTCGGGAACATGCAAATTGGCCTGATTTGCTGCACCGGCAAGAGCTGATGTGGGTCCCGCGCGCTTCTTGGCGAATAGATTTTCATCGTGCGGATAGCTTCCAAACAATGCGTACGTGCCCGCCTGGAATGGTCGGTCGGAAAATATGCATGTCTCTGACACGCAGGTTGCTCTCCTCGATGAGGTTCATGACTTGTCCAACGTCTCCCTGATCGGAAAAAATCACATACATCGCCCCCTTCGGACTTAACCAGACGTGCGCCCCTCCGACCGCGGCGGCCATGACCTTGTGATCTTGATCGAAACACGAACGCTCCAGATCGTCATTGGCCTTGCGGTTCCCGCGGAGCAGGCCCGCCTGACTGACACCTTCCAGTCACTTCGCACCTTGTCGACAAGCTCGCGCTTGCGGCCAGGCCTTAGAGCGTTTTTGAGAGCACATCCTGAAGCATGGCCTTGTCCAACGACAGGTCGGCGACAATCCGCTTCAGCTTCCCGTTCTCTTCCTCAAGCTGACGCAGCCGCTTCATCTCCGAGGGCATCAAGCCTGCATACTTCTTCCGCCAGTTGTAGAAGGTTGCCTCGCTGATCCCGGCCTTGCGGCAGACCTCGGCCACCGCCGAGCCGTCTTCAGCACGAATGCAATCTGCGCCTCTGAAAACTTCGATGCCTTCATGGAATTCTCCTCTCCCCATCAGGGGGTCATAAGTGGAAAATTCCAGTTCAAACCGGCCTAATTTGGCGGGGGCACGTCAGTTGCAGGCGAACGAATCCCGACGTTCTGGCAACCTATCGAGACGTGCGCCGCCATTCTTCAAGGGAGACGATCCGCGCGGCACTGATGGCAACGACCGGGAGGAGTATGTCTTCGCTTGACCCAACCGCTGGAACTCTACGACATCTACCAGACGAAGATGCTGGACTGCGACCGCAAGCTCGAAGTGTTGATCGCCGCGCTGAGCAATAGAGAAGCAAACGGTCGGAAAGCTATCCAAGCCACGCGTAAAGACCAAGCAGGTCAACACACCCAGCTTCGATGTCAGGAGCTGTACGGTGTGCTCGGCGTTGATGGGTCCCTCACTAGCATTGAAGCTCGTCGGCGAGTGCGGCAAGGATCTGAGAGCGTGGCCGAGCGCCAAGCACTTTACCGCTTGGCTCTGCCTCGCACCCGGCAACAAAATCTCCGGCGGCAAGGTGCTATCTTCGCGCCCGCTGAGATCTTCCAACCAGGCAGCCGTACTACTGCGGCTGCAGCACCACCGTCGGGCCGCGCGATACTTCGCTCGGTGCATTCTACCGCCGGCTGTCCTCACGTGCGGGCAAGTCGAAGGCGCTGACGGCGACCGCCTGCAAGATTGCAGTTCTATTCTACAACACCCTCCGGCACGGCATGAGCTCCAGAGATCCAGGTGCCAACCACTATTACAAACAATATCGCAGCCGCGTCCTTGCCAACCTTCAGAGGCGGGCCAACTCGCTAGGCTTCGCATTGCAGGCCATTCCAGGACACGCAAATCCGGCTGTTTGCTAGGAAGTCGATCGCGATCTTTGCTTGGGGGACCGAAATGAGATTCCGCTTCATCGAAGATTGCCGCGCCGACTGTCCGCTGACGATCCTGTGCGACGTGCTCGGGGTCGCGCCGACCGGCTATTATGGCTGGCGCTCGCTCCCGGAGAGCCCGCGATCGGCCGCCAATCGCTTTCCGATTCCGCCGAATCTGCTCGACCGGAACTTCACCGCCGCCGCGCCAAACCGGACCTGGCTCGCCGACATCACTTATATCGAGACCGATCAGGGCTCGCTCTATCTGACCATCGTCATGGATTTGTACAGCCGCAGGATGGTCGGCTGGGCGATAGCGGATCATTTGCGTGCCGAGTTGTCGCTGGCAGCCCTGCGCATGGTCATCTCGGTGCAGCGGCCTGGCTCCGGCCTGATCCACCATTCCGATCGCGGCGTTAAATGCTTCGTCGGAGTATCGCAATGCGATGCAGTGTGAGCGTCATGCAGGGACCACGCGCTAAGGGCTGATCCGATCGGCTAGAAGAATCTCGCGGAATGGTTGGTCGCGAGGTCACAATGTCGAAGGATAGTCGTAAGGATAGCGATAAGGATAGGCATACGCCTATCGTCGAACACGGCGCCGACACGCTGCGGCGTGTCGAAATCATCACCGGGACGGGCCGGCGTCGGCGCTGGTCGACCGATGCGAAGGCGGCGATTGTCGCGGAGAGTTTCGCGCCGGGTGCAAGCGTGTCCGCGGTGGCACGAGGACACGACATCAGCCCAAGCCTGTTGTTTCTGTGGCGTCGTCAGACCACGCGGGTGAAGCTCGCGGAGCGCCGGGACGGAGATGTGCCACCTGGCTTTGTGCCGGTCGCGATCACTGGTTGCGGCGGCGAATTGTCATCGCGCGAAGAGCAGGCAGTAATTGAGATCCAAGTCGGCGCGGTTCGCATCCGTGTCAGGGGGACGGTCGACCGGCGGGCGCTGTGCGAGGTGCTTGCGGCAGTCGGGACGGTTGGCCGATGATCGGGCTCCGACCTGGGTTGTCGATCTGGATCGCGACGCAGCCGATCGATTTCCGTCGGGGGATGGACTCACTGGCGATGCTGGTGAGCGAGGCGTTTGGGGCCAATCCGTACGACGGCGGACTTTATGTCTTCCGGTCCAAGCGCCGAGATCGCGTGAAGATCCTGACCTGGGACGGAAGCGGCCTTGTCCTTTACTACAAAAGAATCGAGGGGCAGTTCACCTGGCCGCCGATCAAGGAAGGCGTCATGCCGCTATCTCATGCTCAACTCTCGGTGCTGCTCGATGGCTCAGACTGGAAGCGTGTGCCGATGCGGGTTGTGGATCAGCCAGCGCGAGCTGGTTGATCCGTATCAAGAGTAGCTCGTCACTCATGCGGAGTTGTTGTAAAATCACTCTGCATGAGTGATTTGCCTTCCGATCCTGCATTGCTCCGACACACCGTGAGTCAAGGCTTGCGGCGTTGTCGGCGGAATGCAGCACGCTTTCGGCCGAGCGTGATGCGGCGATCGCCCAACGCGACGCTGCGGCTCAGGAGAACGACAAGCTCCTGATGATCCTGTCCCAGTTCAAGCGCACGATCTTCGGTCCCCGCTCCGAGACACTGGATCCCGGACAGCTGCCTCTCTTCACCATCACGGCACAGGCGGCTCGTGCCGCGGCCAACGACGACGTAACCGGAGGCAGGCTGCCGGATGGAGCGGAGGGCCGTGGAAAGCGACCGGCGCGACGCAACCGGGGGAAGCTTCCGGAGCATTTGCCGCGCATCGATGTCGTAATCGATGTCGAGAGCCACATCTGCCCTTGCTGCGGCGAGCGGCTGCACAAGATCGGGGAGACCGTCAAGGAAGCCTTCGACGTCGTTCCGATGCAGTACCGGGTCAAGCGCATTGTGCGTCCGCGGTATGGCTGCCGGGGATGCCGCCAGGGTGTGATGCAGGCACCTGCGCCGGCCCGGGCGATCGATGGCGGGATGGTGACGGAAGCATTGCTGGCCCACATCGCGGTGATGAAATACGGCTACCAGTTGCCGCTGCATCGGCAGGAACAGATGTTCGCCGCGCAAGGCATCACGCTCGATCGGCAGACGCTGGCCTCGTGGATGGGCCGCGCCGCCTGGTGGCTGAAGCCGCTTCACACGCTGTTGCGCGACACAATGATGTCCTACCCGCGGCTGTTTGCCGACGAGACGCCGCTGCCAGTTCTCGATTCTGGCCGTGGCAAGACCAAAGTCTGCCAGTTCTGGGCGATCGCCACCGATGACCGTCCGTGGGGCGGCCCGGCACCGCCGGCGGTAGTCTACATGTTTGCTGAGGATCGCAAGGCGATCCGCGCCAAGCAGCTGTTCGGGGACTACCACGGCATCCTGCAGGTCGACGGCTATGCCGCCTACAAGGGCCTGATCAAGAACGGCGGCCATCTGGTGCAGTTGGCGTTCTGCTTCGCGCATGCGCGGCGGAAGTTCTGGGACGTTCACGTCGCGACGAAGTCGCCGATTGCTGCGGAAGCGCTGCAACGGATCGCGATGTTCTACGCCATCGAGGATCGCATCCGCGGTCTGCCGGCGGCGCATCGGGCTGCAGTGCGGCAGACCGACACCAGGCCGTTGATCGAGGACTTCAAACCCTGGCTCGAGGCGCGGCTACTGGAAGTCTCGAAGAAATCCGGCCTTGGCAAGGCGATCCGCTACACCCTCAACCATTGGGAAGGCCTGAGGCGCTTCATCGATGATGGGCGCGTCGAGATCGACAGCAATACGGTCGAACGCAGCATCAAGCCGATAGGCCTGGGAAAGAAGAATTACTTGTTCGCCGGCAGTGAGGGCGGCGCCGAAACCTGGGCCACCCTTGCATCGCTCATCAACTACGGCAAAGCTGCACGACATCGACCCGCGGCACTATCTGACCGATGTTCTCGAGCGCATCGTCTCCGGACGTACAAAGATCAATCAGCTGCACATGCTGTTGCCGTGGAATTGGAAGGCCGAGCGCGATAGTTCGCAGGCAAAGCTCGCCGCCTGATCAGTGCGACGGCAGCGCATCTGGAACTTCCTGCGCATCGCTGGCGTCGTCGTAGATCTCTTCGCGGATCACGCGCAGCGTCACCTCGTGCAGATACACTTGCAGCGCACCCTCCAGCTCGGTGAACTCCGGCAGCAGGACTCGATCGACGAAGCCCCGTGACGCACGGACCATCACCCGTGTTGCGTCGCTGCCGGCGATAACGAAACGGCCGCAGCCCATATCGGCGGCAAAGCGCCAGAAAAAGGGTGCCGAGACCACTGGTCGGGAAGTGAGAATTGCTGTTCAATCGGTGGATCGTGGCGAGCGAGTTCCTCGACCCGGGCCCGCACCCGCTGCAGCGCGGCTTCCGCCGCAAGGCGCTCACCAGCAGTTCCGGCCCCCACGAACAACGCCTCGATCTTCCGAAGCTTCTCGCGCAGCTGCGACTCGCTGTTCATTCTGATCCCGTTGCCCGCTCAGAACCGGGATCACCCCATCACCGCGCCCCGGCGGCGTCAATCATCCCGACCGCGCTATCCAGAGCATTCCGCGCAAGTCAAGCCCGGGCACCGGTGATCCTATCGTGACGCTCACGATGCAGTCCGCCGGCTTCCGGGCTTCGATGAGCCGCAAAGTCGACTGCTACGACAACGCCCCGATGGAGAGCTTCTTCCACACGCTCAAGACCGAGCTCGTCCATCACCGGCACTATGCAACACGTGAGGACGCCAGACGTGATATCTTCGCCTACACGAGGGCTTCTACAACGACGCACGACCAAACTCGCAGCTCGGATGGAAGACGCCGTCCGAGTTCGCCTTCACCTGCCTCCGCGCCGGAATCTGGCGCGGCCCTATGCCGAGGGCTCCGGGCCAGCTCCCTCGCTTCCACCGCCCAACCGGCAAATCCATCAGCTGGGACAAACTCAGGACTGTAAAACTTGGGGCAAGGTCACTTGCTTCAAGCCAAAATGATGGGTCCGTCCACAACCAAAGGTAAATCGGACCTAAAGCTCCTCAAGGTTTCACTCGTCTCGTCGTCCTTCACCTCAAGGATCACCTCCTTATGAAGTTTCGTCTCGAATGTTTGAGTAGTTATGTGACGATTAGCTATATCATTCCGGCTCATTACAGCTGCCGTAGGCGATGTAAAAAAAATGGTGCCCTCGATACCGAGGATGATAATTCATTGCCACATTTCCAGTCAAAGAAGACTCATACTCCACGCGTACTATACCTTCTGTAGACTTGAAAGTCGCATCAATCACTGCGCATTCGCCGGGATCGAGGATCATACTAACACCTGCGCCGGTGGCAACCGTTACGCTTTCTGTCACTGTTTCTTCGCTGCCCCATGTGTTCCGCCATTCTATGCTTCCTCCGATGCCCACTTGAAAAACTTTCCCAAACTTAATTTCGGCCTTCAACCCATAAGAAATACTCTGACTGTTCGACCACTTCGATGTTACCGTGTTTGTGACCGTTCTGGAAAAGCTTATAGGAAACGGTGCGGGTCGAGAACCACTGTTGATTATCCTTTGCCTAATCGTCTCAGATCCAATGCGGACCTCCAGAACCTGCACACTGCGAACAATCGTGTTTCTTTCAGTTTGTGGCCAATTGTAGGTTTCGTATAAGTCGTTCCATGGGGTCGGGCTACGGACAAATACATCATTTGGCTTTTTACCCATGAAAACAGCGAGGCTGTCTTTGAGCCGATCGTTGTCAACGCTAAAGGTTCGTCGTTCAGCGTCTGTGATGATACTTGAACTACTTCCGGTTCCAGTAGCTGAACTACTCTCAACGGTGTCTCCGAGGGCGACGTCTATTCTGATCGGCATGGTGGCTTCTCTCTCTGCTCTATCTTTCTCTGCTCTATCTTTTCTCTTCCATCTATCTTTCGAAATTTACCAGAAGATTGTGGCGCCGCGACGATTCAGTTCCTACCACTTTGGGTAGGACCTGAAGGGTGTCCATCAGTGAAGGGCGACGCGTTGGTGAGCGCGAGCTACGACCGCCAAATGCAGATGTTCGCGAATGCGCGAAAGGCGGTCTGCTGCACCTTCTGAAGTGCAGCGCCATGGGTTTCATCCAGATCAGCATACCCTGCTTGAAGACACTTGCCTGATCGCCCTCAGGCAAATCGGCAACGCTGTGCGTCATCACCATACGTCCGCCGCAGAAGTCGTGCCGGAACGAGTCGTTCAACTCACGAACCCGCGCTATCGAAGGCTTCTCGCTCTGTTGCTTCGTCTTCATCGGACTATCTCCCCGTTTGTTATTCCAGCTGCGCCAATCGCGGCTGGACGCGAGTTCAGAAGGACCAGAGGTCATAAGCACGGGCGCAAGGAGGCTCCGACTGAGGGACCCTCCGGGATATGAACCGCCCCGGGTTTGCCGGAGGCTCCAACTCCTGAGAGGATGGAGCCATGACAAGCAAGACCACGAACAAGTTTTCGCCTGAAGTCCGCGACCGTGCGGTTCGGATGGTTCTGGATCACGGTCGTGTCCCCGGTGGTGGTGTAGCTCGGTAGAGCAAAGCCGCCCGGACGCGCGCCTTCAAACAGCGCCGTAGCGGGCGGGCGGCTTTGCGGTGGTCACCGGCAGTTCTCCGGTAGGATCGGGTTGCGATACGCCAACGCAACCGAGGAACCACCGATGACCGACGACATGATGAACCTGCGCACGCTCGTGGAGAAGACCCCTGATGCCGATCTCTTGCGCGAGATGATTGGCTTTGCCGCCCAGCGCCTGATGGAGCTGGAAGTGGGAGGCCAGACGGGGGCGGCCTACGGCGAGAAGAGCCCCGAACGTCTGGCCCAGCGCAACGGCTACCGGGACCGGATCTGGGAGACCCGCGCCGGTGCGGTTGAGCTGCGGATTCCCAAGTTGCGCAAAGGCTCCTACTTCCCTGGCTTCCTGGAGCCGCGCCGCATGGCCGAGAAGGCGCTCACTGCCGTGGTGCAGGAAGCCTATGTGCAGGGCGTCTCGACCCGCTCGGTGGACGATCTGGTGCAGGCGATGGGCATGACCGGCATCTCCAAGAGCCAGGTCAGCCGGCTGTGCGGCGAGATCGATGACAAGGTGAAGGCCTTCCTCGCCCGTCCGATCGAGGGCGACTGGCCGTATCTGTGGATCGACGCCACCTACGTGAAGGTGCGCCAGAATGGCCGCATCGTCTCAGTCGCGGTGATTGTCGCGGTCGGCGTCAATAGCGACGGCCGACGCGAGGTCCTCGGCATGGACATCGGCCCTTCCGAGGCCGAGACGTTCTGGACGGCGTTCCTGCGCAAGCTCGCCCGCCGCGGCCTGCGCGGCGTCAAGCTGGTCGTGTCCGACGCCCACGAAGGCATCAAGGCCACCGTCGCCAAGGTGCTCAATGCCAGCTGGCAGCGTTGCCGCGTCCACTTCATGCGCAACGCGCTGGCGCATGCTGGCAAGAGCGGGCGGCGCGTCGTCTCCGCCTTCATCGCCACCGCCTTTGCTCAGGACGACGCCGAGGCCGCGCGAACCCAGTGGCGCAAGGTCGCCGACCAGCTCCGCCCCAAGCTGCCCAAACTTGCCGGCTTCCTCAACGAGGCCGAGACCGATGTGCTCGCCTACATGACCTTTCCGCCACAGCATCGGACCAAGCTGCACTCGACCAACCCGATCGAGCGTCTCAACGGCGAGATCAAACGGCGGACCGAGGTGATCGGCATCTTCCCCAACGAGGACGCCATCACTCGCCTCATCGGCGCGATCCTGCTCGAACAGAATGATGAATGGGCCGTCCAGCGTGCCCGCTACATGACACTGGAAACCATCGCGCCGTTGAGCGATGATCCGAGCGTCAGCATCACGGCTATCGCCAGCTGACCAGCCCGGCTCCAGCCGGCGAACGCGGTGGCCCGCCGCCACCTACACCACGCCACGGGACACGATCCTGGATCACGCCGGCGAGCACCCGTCGCGCTGGGCGGCAGTGACCTCGATTGCGGCCAAGATCGGCTGCACACCGCAGACGCTGCATGACTGGGTCAAGAAGGCCGAGATCGACAGCGGGCAGCGGGCCGGTGTCCCGACTGAGATGGCCGAGAAGCTGAAGGCCCTGGAACGGGAGAACCGTGAGCTGCGGCAGGCCAACGAGATCCTGCGCAAGGCAAGCGCTTATTTTGCGATGGCGGAGCTCGACCGCCGGTCCAAGCCATGATCGGCTTCATCGACGATCATCGTGGGGCGCATGGGGTCGAGCCGATCTGCAAAGTGTTGCCGATCGCCCCCTCGACCTACCATGCCCATGTGGCCAAGACGCGCGATCCCGCCAAGCTGTCGGCGCGAGCCGAGCAGGACGCCGCGCTGAAGATCGAGGTTCGGCGCGTCTTCAATGAGAACTTCTCCGTCTACGGCGCGCGCAAGGTGTGGCGGCAGCTCAAGCGAGAAGGCTTCGATGTTGCTCGTTGCACGGTGTCGCGATTGATGCAGGACATGGGTTTGCAGGGGGTTATCCGCGGCAAACCGGTTAAGATCACGATCAGCGACAAGGCCGCGCCATGCCCGCTGGATCACGTCAACCGCCAGTTCAGGGCGCCAAGGCCGAACGTCCTTTGGCTCTCCGACTTCACCTATGTCGCGACCTGGAGCGGATTCGTCTACGTCGCCTTCGTCATCGACGCCCATGCCCGCAGGATCGTGGGCTGGCGGGCCTCGCGCACGGCGCACGCCAGCTTCGTGCTCGATGCGCTGGAGCAGGCCCTGCACGATCGCCGACCGGTCCATCGCGGCGGGGCTCGTGCATTATAGCGATAGGGGTAGCCAAGGCGGATTCAAACGGTCGTCGCAACACTCGCACATTGGAGGTTGCGATGAGTATTGGAGGACGGAGATCGGCACGATCTGGACGAGCGCCAATGCCATCGCCGGGGCGGCCGCAAGTTGCGGGGCGTGATGAACAGAGCAGATTTTGGCGGGGGATTGCCGCGGGGCTAAGCAGTGAAGAAGCTGCGCTTGAAGCCGGAGTATCGCAGCCTGTCGGATACAGATTGTTCCGAACGGCGGGCGGCATGCCACCAGCAATGTTCAGATCCTCGGCAAAGCCGCTCTCCGGGCGGTACCTGTCGTTTGCCGAGCGCGAGGAGATCGCACTTCTCAAGGTGCAGGGCCACTCCATGCCAGAAATCGGGCGCCGCCTCGCTCGGTCCGCCTCGACAATCTCCCGTGAACTGCGACGCAATGCAGCTACCAGAAGCGGCGGGTTGGAGTATCGTGCGACGACTGCCCAGTGGCATGCAGACCGATCGGCATGTCGGCCCAAACTGACCAAACTTGCGCTCAACAAGACCTTGCGCACTTATGTGGAGGAGAGACTTGCCGGCGTCGTCGTGGCACCGAGCGGCGCTTCCGTTCCCGGTCCGGTCGTTCCGTGGAACGGTCGCCGGCATGGCCCGCGAAGAGATCGGCGATGGGCCAAGGCCTGGAGCCCGGAGCAGATTGCCCGACGCTTGCCGATCGACTTCCCGGACGACAACACGATGCGCATCAGCCACGAAGCCATCTATCAGGCTCTCTTCGTTCAAGGTCGGGGAACGCTACGCCGCGAACTGACGGCCTGCTTGCGAACGGGGCGCGTGCTAAGAGTGCCCAGAGCACGCGTAAAAAGGCGAGGCAAGGGCTTTGTCTCGCCGGAGATCATGATCAGTCAACGTCCCGCCGAAGCAACCGATCGAGCAGTGCCGGGACACTGGGAGGGAGACCTCATCCTTGGTCTTGGCAGCTCAGCGATTGGTACGCTGGTCGAGCGTACAACCCGGTTCACGATGCTGCTGCATCTTCCCCGCCTCATGGGGCACGGCGAAGCTCCGCGCATCAAGAACGGGCCTGCGCTCGCGGGACACGGCGCTGAAGCCGTACGGGACGCGATTACTCGCACCATCATCACGTTGCCACAAGAACTGCGGGCGTTCGCTGACCTGGGACCAAGGCGCCGAAATGGCCCAGCACGATCGTCTCAAGATCGATGCAGGCGTTCAGGTCTACTTCTGCGATCCGCAAAGTCCATGGCAGCGCGGAACTAACGAGAACACCAACGGGCTGCTGCGTCAGTACTTCCCGAAAGGCACTGACCTCAGCGTCCATAGCGTCCATGACATCACCGCCGTTGCTGCCGTCCTCAACGCCCGACCGAGAAAGACGCTGGGATGGAAAACGCCGGCGGAGGCGCTTGACGATTGGCTATCATGAGTGAACAAAATCGCTGTTGCGACGATCGTTTGAATCCGCCCAATACGTCTCTATCAAGTACACCGAGCGCTTGGCTGAAGCTGGCGTCGAGCCTTCCGTTGGTAGTGTCGGAAATTCCTATGACAACGCTCTCGCCGAAACCATCAACGGCCTCTACAAGGCCGAGGTGATCCATCGGCGGGGGCCATGGCGCAGCTTTCGAGGCCGTCGAGTTCGCGACGCTGGTATGGGTGGACTGGTTCAACAACCGGCGGCTCCTGGAGACCGTTGGCAACATCCCGCCGGCCGAAGCCGAGCAACGCTACTACGCTATGCTGGAACAGCCGGCTATGGCGGCATAACTTAAACCAAATGGCCTCCGGCAAACCCGGGGCGGTTCATTTCAGGCGCTTGGCTGTCGTCGCAGCGGATGCAGAGTTACGACAGCGCCTCCAATACCGGGCTGAACGCCGCATCCGCTGGGTATTCACTTAGAGCCAGCGATCAGTCGGCCCATCCCGCGCGGACCTACTTATCAAGATCGAGTAGAAGCGCCGGTGCCCACGGGAATTGAACCGCTCGTTCCGGCTTTTTGGTTCGCGAGTGCTTCATCCGACCAAGTTCGCGCATAACGATCGCGAGTTCACGCTCGACTTCTAATTCGCGCTTCTGACTGATGGGCACGGGACGGCTCCTCGGGTTGCGCCCCCGACCAATTGCTACCGCGAGCGATCAGCCTTTGTAAGTTGTCCTCTGAGACATTGTCCTATGGGCAAAGCTGTTGCCGCTGCGAAGCGGCTCACGGACCTTGGCTGAAGTCGAAGAACTCCGATAGCGAGGCGGTGCGCCGGGAGCGTGAGGAAGAGTGGTGATAGCCGCACGCCCTATGAACACCGCGAGAAAGCCATGACGCGGCTACGCCGCAGCCTGGCATGATGAGGATGGGCTAACGAAGACGCCCAGCAACCGGCCGGGCGGATCGCAAATAAATTTCCGTAATTGAAACGCCCTCATTCAGGCGTCGGCAAATCAATCGGTCTGTGCACTTTTGAACACTGCCGGATGTATCCCCAGCAAGAACGCTGTCGTCGCGGCCTCACCACATCATGGACGCGAGCGCGCAATGGCAAGCGCGGCGACCGCCCCGACCTGTGATTGGCAAATCCGAACCCACGGCGGGTCATTGACGCGCCTGCATCGCATGAGGCCGCTCGAAAGCAGTGGTGCCGGTTGAGCTACGTCAATGAATGCCCTTGAACAGAGCGAAGGCGAACAGCACCTCCGGCAGCATGCCGACCACGATGACCCCATTGCCGTGTGGTATGGCGAAACGGAAATACCTGCGGCGTGAAATTCGTCGATCAGGGGCGGCGCTAGGGAATTCAATGCTGCCGGAAATGTATTCGACGTTGCTGGAGAGATGCCGCAAACGATCCTGTGCGCGGGCTGCCTGTGAGGTTAGTCGAAACCGACTGACACAGCCTGTCAGCCCGGCTGCGCCAGGCGTCCCGGTCCTTTTTCACGTCTGACAATTCGTTGCGGAGCAGCTCGATAATTTGGCGCTGAGTGTCAATCTGCGCCTCTAGCAGCGCCATTTTTGCCCCTTCCCAGTCCGCAGCGCCTTGCCCCACTGACACGCCGGCAGCATGTCCCTCGACTGTTCCAAAGGCGTATACGCGGTGCCGCAACAACTCGGCGGTGTCGATCTGGCCGATCTTCAATTCCCCGGATAACCGGGCAGCTTCCTTCAGGCTCAACATGGTGGGCCTCGTATCAGCTCACCCCCATGCAATCTGCCAGACCCAGCTTAACCATTCCTTAACCCCAGAAGCGCTCCATCACTCGGGCAGACGCCGGGTGATCCGGCGCAGAGTGCACGCGGCGGTAGAGGTTTTCGCGATGTTAGAGGTCAGGCCCGCCAGAGCCCAGCAGGCAGCCGTGGCGAAACAGATCCGGCCCAATCGAGCCCTGTTCGAAGTCGAATAGAATGATCGCGTCGACACGCCGAGCCAGTTCGACTTGCGCGACGACCGTGGCCTTGTCGGCAGGCAGGGTCTCTACACATTGTTAAGCGTGCCGGCCACAGTATTGCAGGCTGCCAGAGTGCGAACGCTTCGAGTCGTTAGAGTCAAACGACCTGCTGGGACCAAGCGTAGGTTCCGAATGGTTGCGGCAGGCTGGCGTTTCGCAAACAAGACAAGGAACAACGGACGGGCCGTCGTCATCGCCCTCCTCGAAGAGTTACCGGTGATCTGGTCAGTCACGGTCGCCGATGCGGTCGAGCAGCGCGTCGAGTTCGGATGTGTTGCCACCGCAGCAACGGATCAGCGCTTTGTCGGTATGACAGAAGGATCGCGAGTGTCATTGCTCGCCGTGCGTGCGCTGCATGATCCATTGGATGCCAGCGTAGCGGACGATCACGCGGGTGTTTCCGCCGCTCAGAATGGCGGCGACGCGAGGCCGTTGTCGAATTTCGCTTAAGCGTGCTTCCGTCCACCTTGACCCGCGGGAAGAGTTTTCCCGGTCGGGAGGTGTAGGGCTAGCGCGCTGTTCTCCAGATCTGCCATCTGCGGAACTTCACCGGATTCGCCTGCAGTCTCTCGTCTAGCTTGTGCGGCCCGCTGATTGCGAGCCGGTTGCGCGGTCGAACCTCCGGCGTTAGGGGCGTGCCCGTCCAGGGAGTTGGCTCGCGCCCCGCGATCGCCAAAGGCAATCGATTGCTAGGTCAAATCCTCAGAATCGTCACGCATCCGGCGACCATCATTGCAGGGGTCTTCTCCGGTCTACTGTTCGGATTCTATCTGCCCCGGCCCGCCCACGCGCTGGTGCCGTTCGCGAAACTTTACGTTGCCTTGCTGTCGATGAGCATGTTGCCCATCCTCGTGACGGCGCTCACCTGGGGCATTGGACAAATGTTGCGCAACGCGACGACGCGCGCGCTCTTCCCGCGCATGACTTTATCCTATTTGCTGCTGCTGCTGATTCCGAGCGCGTCGGCGGTGGTCGTGTGCATCGGTCTGAGCCCGGGCGAGAGTTTGGGCGAGGGCGCTGCCGCGGCGCTCGGCCAGCAGTTTGCCAGTGAGCCGGCGATGGTCTCCGGCGGTCCGATCATGGCATTCCTCCAGGGCATGGTGCCGTCGAACATCTTCGCGGCGCTGTCGGGAGCGCAGTTCATCAGCATCGCCTTTTTTCTGCGTTCTACTCGGACTGGCCCTCGGCGTCATCGAGTCCCCCGGTGCTGGCGAGACACTGCGGATCCTAAACGCCCTCAACGAGGCATTTGCGACCATCTTCCACTGGGTGCTGATCCCGCTGCCGCTCGGCCTCTTCGCCCTCGGCGCGGCTCATGTGGCGGAGGCCGATCGGGAGTTGCTGGGTGCGCTAGGCTCTGTACCTGATAAGCGCCGCGTGATTCCCTTGCCTTGAACTTTTGATTCGAGGATGAGCGAATGCGCGCAAGTTTGTTTTGGCTGAATGATAGGCAAGGGGCGCGTATTGAGCCTCATCTGCCGACGGGGCTGAAGGGACCGGAGCGGGACGACGACCGGCATCATCAGCGGGATCATTCACATGCTGCAGTCGCGGGCGCGATGGCGCGATTGCCCCCGCGAATACGGTCCTTACACGACCGTCTATAATCGCTTCAACCGCTGGGCCAAGCAGAGTCGATTTCCCAAGCCCCTGCGCGCCCTCCAAAATCGGCATGGTGTCCACTTTTGATCCGGGACGACGGACCCGTGCGACAGCTGCGATAAGAGCGCACCGGCCCACTTGATCATGATAGGGAGTGCTTGGGACGCTCAAATACTCGGATAGCCAACTGGACAATCTCGGCTGTCCGTCCCATTTACATCGATCCAGATAGTCGACCACCGGGTGAAATTTCTGTCGCTCCGCCACAGCGGTGATGGCTTGCCCTGCAGTATTGGCGTTGACGGCGACCCCATGGCGCTGCAACCATCCGGCGGCGCGAATATCGTCGACATCAGACCAGGGGCGGGGTTCCCAATGCTTGCTTGAATGTTCCCACGGCGGCGCCCCGAGGAGCATGATCCGCGATGCAAATTCATTGAATTTGATGAGCCCAGCAAACTCTGGTGCACCGCCGAAAAAGGTGATGGCATTCGCGAGAAGCGGTTTTAGAACCCCATGCTCGGACTTCAGCAGATATGCCTTCCAATTGGCCAGTGGCAGCACATCGGAGGGGTCATCGAGTACCATCCGAGCGAGTTTTTCGGAATTATCCATCGTGGTTCTCATCACCCGATGTCAGATGTGGATTTGCGCCGGCGTGCGTTCATCCAAAGCCGTGATGTCGCAGTCGTGTTCTGTCGCCGACGTTGCAGAATCCGAGAATTTTCAGCGTGCAGGAGGAGCGTTGCTTCCCGATGGGTTGGCTCGCTTAAAGATCAGGAGCAAATGCCGCCCTTGCGTAAGTCAAAATATATGCAACAGAGGTAGGCATGAACGTTCGCAAGGCCTTTGACCGTTGGCATAAGTCTGTTGCAAGTTACAGGCAGTGAAATACGGCTATGCCCGCATCTCTACCACCGAGCAGGATCATGCGGGGCAGGTTGACGCGCTAAAGGCTGCCGGCGCCGCCAAGGTCTTCAGTGACAAGATAAGCGGGGTGAAGGGCGACCGGCCACAGCTCGCCCGCGCCATCGCCGCGCTCGACCAGGGCGACGTCTTGGCCGTGACGCGGATTGACCGCCTGGCGCGATCGTCGCGTGATCTTCTCAATATTGTGCATGAGGTGGAGGCGAGGGGCGCGACCTTTGAATCGCTAACCGAGCCTTGTGCCAACACGAACTCACCGCAAGCCGCAGCCATGCTGACGATGCTTCCGGGACTGTATCGCGCGCCTTACGACAACAGGAAGAGGAGGAAATCGCATGACCGCAATCATGCTCACCCGTGTTGACCATCGCTGAACATGGCGCGCTTCTACAAGCTGGACATTCAGCCCACTTTGTTTGGCGAGTGCTCCGTTGTGCGAGAATGGGGACGCATTGGCCGTGCGGGTACAGTTCGGATTGAAACCTATTCATCCCGCGGCCAGGCCGACATGGCCACGATTTCACGATGGGCACAGAAGCGGAAGCGGGGCTATCGGTAGAGTCCGAAGTAACGAATTGGGGAGCCGGCATTCCCATGCCACACCTCAGAGCTTCGCGTAGTCCTACCGGGCGCTGACTTGAGCGTTTTGCTCAAAGGTGATGCCGGTTGGGCCGATGTGTAGCCGATAGCCGCTGTGCGCGGCCACAATCACCATCACCAAGAGTGCCACCAGGCCTGCCACATGGTTTTTATTCAATCTGCCCGGATCGTTTGAACCGCTCGGGATCATAGTGCAGCTCCGCTTTTCCGGACATCACTTCGGGGACCAGTCGCAATGCGGCGTTTATTACCTGCGAGCGGTTCATGCCCAGCCGGCTACAGACCTCATCCAGTTGCTTGATGCGTTCGTCCGAAAGTCGAACTGAAATCACGCGCTTGGTCATGCCATGACAGTAGCGGGCAATCGTAAAAAAAAGCTTAAGTATGTAATACGGCGGCCGAGGCCGGGAACCATGCCGCCATCTGTTGCCTATAGGACTCGGGCCACAGCTTTTTGCTCGGTCCGGTCGCAGACCGGGTGGTCAGCGCAGCTTCTTCGGCGCTATGGTGATTCGATGAGGTCAATCGCTAGCGAACATTCAACCGTTTGTCGGGCTAAATGGCGGCATCTGAGGGCCGCGCTCCTCCTGAGGATTTAGTCGTGCGAGATCGAGACGTCAGGCAAGCTCTGCATCGAAAGGTGCTGAAGGAGCATCACGGCGACGCCGATACGTTGGTGCTCGATGAGTTGGGCCTGCGCCACGGCACCTGCAGGGTCGATATTGCGGTCGTGAACGGCTACCTACACGGTTACGAAATCAAAAGCGATTCAGACACCCTTGAGCGGCTGCCGTCTCAGGTTGCCACGTACGGCCTAGTTTTGGACCGGGCGACTCTGGTTGTCGGCGAACGCCATCTGGACAAGGCGAGGCCGTTTGTGCCGGCGTGGTGGGGTATCAAGGTCGTGACCGCTGGGCCACGCGGCGGCATCAGTTTCGAGACGGCGCAACCTTTCGCCCAGAACCCAACGATCGATCCGCTCGCCCTGGCCGAACTTCTATGGCGCCCGGAAGTGGTCGAAATCCTGCAGGAACGTGAAGCGCCGCCGGCCTTGCTTCGGAAGCCGCGCGGCGTCCTCTATAAATACCTCGCCGAAACCGTCGATCTCAAAGAACTTCGTCCGCTCATTCGGCAGCGATTGAAAGCCCGTGCGCGATGGCGAGGTCATCGACCACCTTTGTCAGATGCCGGTTCGTCGATACCCACACCCACGTCGACAGATTCCCCGTCGTAGCCGTGCCCGCGGCGCAGTCTTCAATATATGCGTCGCCAGCTGAAAACGCGCGGCCGCTGAAATAGGGAAGGCGAACCAGGGTCGCGCACATCTGCTGGTATTGCCCAAAGCCATGCGTTCGCACCGGCGTGCCGCGCGCGACGTGCCAGTGGTCGGTAATGGTGTAGCGCAGCTTCGCAAAGGGCTTGATCATCCGCATATCGAGTTCGACCAGATCGGGATGAGCGACAACGTAATCCCCGAACGTCGGAATACGGGTTTCATGCCCGAGCGTTGCGATGAACGCGCGATAGGCCTGCCATTCATGGCGCGGCAGCAGCTGGTAGGGCGCGGCGATGTTCGCAACCGAGTTGGGAAAGGACGTGCCCGCGATGGTGACGGTGCGCCACTGGTTGAGCATCGGCACTCGGGCCATCAGCGTTTGCATGATTGTGACCATGATGGCGATCGGCACATAGGTCGGGGTCCCGAGGTCGACAACCAGGTCGCATTCGCCATAGCCGTCAGCCATCGAGCGCAGCAGGTTTTCGATATCGGCCTGAAGGTTCAGCCGGTCGAAGTCGGGCAGCGATAGCCGCAAACAGACACCGCGCCGGTCCTGCCGGGCAACGGTGGCAACGGCAGCAAGAAAGGCCGCGTCGTTGGCGAAGCTGACGACCGGAATGGCCGCGCATCCTTCGGCGCGGGCGGTCTGGAAGAGAACATCGACGCAGTGGCGCCCTCCGGCGCATCGCGTTGCAGCCGGCAGATGTTTCAGGTCAACGAAGCAGGGCCGGGCCTGCCACTTTGATTTCAGCCGCTTCCCAAAGTCGCCGAGATGGTCATCGGCACTCTCCTTGTTGGTCTGGGTTTCAAAGTCGAAACCGACCGGCGGAATCTCAACAAGCGGGGTGATCCGGTCTTTGACCGGCGCTGCAAGGCGGCTGAGGGCCTGATACTCCCCCATTTTCCACTTCAAAATCGGCACGTAATGGCGATGATTAAACATAACAGGCTCCAATATTGGTAAAATTCCGGTTTACTCCGAATCTTCCTGCTATTACATGTGCGTTTTTTTTGGTTCCAGTCAAATCAGGCTGTCTTTTTGTCGTGGAATTTGGAGTTTCCGCTAAAAAGGCTCGCGGCGCGTTTCGAGGCCGGAACCCGGTCTTCGGCCGGAAATCGTAGAATTCAATGGTTTGAAATGAAAAGAGGCCCGGGAGCTTTTTGGCTCAACCGGGCTGAATTTCGGCTTTTGGGGATCCCTCTTCGGCCGCCGCAGTCACCACTTGTGGCAAGACTTGCGGCCCATCTTTCAAACGCGCGGCATTCAGCGCAACGGGATCGCCCAGCAACTTGACGATTTTCGCGCGCTGCGCAATCGCGTTGCTCATTACGAGCCGATTCTCGCCTTGCCGCTGGCGCACGCTATGCCGACATCACCACTTTGACCGGTTGGCTATCACCGAGCGCAGCCGCTTGGATCAACCAAACGTCAGACTGGCCCGCCGTCTACCCCGGCGTGCCGATCCTGGTCACCGATCCGGCAACAAACCAGACGCGCGTCTCACCTGGCGTGCTGGAATTTTTGCCGGCTGTCTAAAGAGCGGCTTCAGGCGCTGGAGCTTGGGGCACCGCTCGGCGGAGCGCATCGCTTGCATCCTTCTTCGCCTGATCGAAAGGCCGGCCGAGCAGGATAGGCCGCTCGGCCTTGATCGCCTTGCCGGCAGCGAGGAATTGGAAACGTCCCAGATTCGGAATTGAGCGCACGTGCTGCGAGCTGTAAACACTCTCAAGGAACGTGAGGCTGGTTTGGTCTATCAGGCTGTGCGTCAGGAAGGTATTGCATTGGGAAAGGATCGTCTTGCTCACCAACGCCGTGCGCTGGCTGACGACGAGCAACCCGACACCATACTTACGGCCCTGCAACGCGATCTGACCGATGCGACCCACGACCCACTGCGTATCGTGGTCGAAGCCTGAGCTGAATATCTCCGGAATGATTGTGTGCGCTTCCTCAAGAACGATCAACACCTTGCGCGCTTGGCGATGTTTTCGCGCCCAAGCCATGATGGCCGACAGGTACTGTTCCGTGATCCGCAGCGTTGCTTTGGTATTTGATATCTCGGTCAATTCGAGGACCGCGAGCTTTTCCGTTCCCTCCAGGAAGGCTTTCGCTTGCTTTTCGACGTCATCCTTGATGTTGGCCAAGCATCCCTTCAGTGCGATTTTTTCCGGCCCGGCGCCATAGGCTCCCGTTTCCGCCGCAAATAGTTTTTGATCCAGATCATCGATTTGCGCCGCGGTCGGCGCTGGAAAAATCGGGTTTAGATCACTCAGGCGCGCCCTGTACTCTCCCGTGAAGTCCACACAGAAAACCCTGAAATCATTCTCGACCGCTTCGCGCACGATATCTAGCGCCAGCTCTGTCTTTCCCGTACCGGTCACGCCAAGCACGGCGGTATGGAATTGCACAAGGTCGTCGATGTTTGCGGCGACCCCGATGTTCGTCGATGGCACCGAGCCAATCACGAACTCGCCTGGCTTTAGAACCGCGGCTGGAAAGTCGCGGGCCTTCGCCCAAAAGACTGGCGTGTTCATTGTCGAGAGCCAGCCGTACTTGGTAAATCCGTCTTCGGGGGAGTAACAGCCGAGCTGGACCGCGTTGACTATGTGCGTGCCGCGCGGATTCTGATCGAAACTTTCCTCAGCCGTCTGAGCATCCAGGATTTGATAGAACACATCCGTGCCGTTTAGCCGGACGAAAACAACCTGGCCTTCAGCGAGCGGCGAGGCAGCAGACACCTCGAACCGCAAAACTCCGATGTTGGAATTTTCAACCGTGAACCCGACCAGCTCCGATCCGGGTGTGCCACTCAGATTTTCGATGAATTCGGCCGCCTTCTCCGGCGAATGTGACTGAATCACTTCGCCCTCCGACAGACTAATTTTTTCCTGCAACTCTGCGACGCACAGTCCCGTGCCCATGACTTCCAGACCCTGGACTTGGCTGAACAGCGCCAATACAAAATGCTGATCGCCGTTAGACATCGCGGCCGTATGAAGCTTGCCCGGTTTCCAGGACGAATGCCGCGCAAGCTTGACTCTGACGATACCAGGATGGTCGATGCGCTCGATCGTCCCAATCGTAGGGGATGAAATGACCCTGGCTTTCTCGGCTTGCCAATGCTTCCAAGCCGCTAGTAGCCGTTCAGCGGGCCTTCCGATCGCAACCATCGTCCAGAGGATCGTCAGCCAAGTGACGCTCGTCAGACTGCCTTGGTAAGCGCCGATGATGCTGATCAAGGCTGGCGGAGTGTAAAGCAGCTCGCCCTGTCCGAACGTATCCGTCACACGGAAGAAGAATCGGCCGATGGGTGAACGCTTGTTGTTATCATGGATGAATAGCGCGAATACGGAGCCCACCATGGTCGCTCCGCAGTAGGCCACAGCGATCCATCGCACAATTTCGAGGTGGTGTTTAAGGGCGCCCACACCGCTCAGATCAGCGGTGATCAGGATCGCCATGGCAGTGAGCGCGTTCGCGAGCGCATCCTTTGGCGGGACGAACCAAGGCGCCGAAAGGAGCGCCAGAAACCACAGCGCGAGACCACTCAGAAACCAGACGCTTTCAAGCCCGCCAGTGGGCAACAGATTGCCCGAGGCCGCGTACAAGCTGGCATAAAAAACAACAATGTTTGCGCAAAGTGCCTTGGTGCGATCGCCCAAGGTCGTCTGCAATCTACTTACGGCCACGTGTGATTCCCCGGCTGCACTCTATCATAGCACACAACCCGCCTCGGTATGGCACCGCGCGTAGCGATCGGCAGTGGCGCTATGGATGCCCCGTGAGTCAACCAGACCCACCCGGCCGTCAGGTTCGGGTGAATAGGCCCGCAACGCAGCCTAGCAAGGCATCCACCGGTCCACGCCAGGGGCGGCATCTTCCTTATCTAGCGGCTCGATTGTGTAGGGTTTATTCCCCCGACCGCGGATGAACTGCCGCTTCAGACGCAGCTGGCAACTATTGAGCTTCAGCCTGCTTTTCTAGAAATCTGATCACCTCCTGAATCAAATAGCTAATGTTGTGAAGGTCTATACCGACCTCATTGTAGGCCATCGTATTGAAGGGGGCAGTGTTGAACGTTCCATAGCCAAAAACCGCACTTGCCAGGGGAATTGTCCCCTCCTTATGCGGTGCTTTTTCATCGTCACTTCTGACGTGCTTGAAATGATGGGCCATCATATCGACGATCGCGAACTGCGGGCATTCCTTCCGCCATTTATCTTTCCGTTACGCACGCCAGGAAAGCATGCCGTTCTGACGCAGGGTTACGTTTGAAATCCTCGAAGGTCGGTTCAACAAATTGTTCTATGTAGTATTTGAGGGCGTTCACCATTCGCTCCAAGGGATACAGCGCGCCGGATTAGCGGTTGCCGCCTTTCAGGCTGTCGTACTCGTCCAGCAAGAAATTCAGATAACTACGTATCAGATTGCAGAATAGCCGAGCTTCGTGGCCCGACATCTCCGCTTCGGCTGTGAGGGTCCCGCCATGCCGGACCCCTCCACCTGTAGGAGAGGAAAGATAGCCGTGCAGCGTCTTCATCCAACCGATGGCCTGCTCAGCAACCTGGCCCTTTCGGTGTTGTCTCAGCTCATCGGCGATCTTGTTATAATATTTGCCCTGGATCGTCGCTTCGCCAACCGGAATGCCTTGAAACGCCGTCGCCACGGTTTCCAGCAACCATAAGATTTCCTGCACGGCTTGTCGGTTTTGGCCGGCGGTCAGGTAGTCCTGTGCCTGCTTCAGCGAACGTTGAATTCGCTCGTGCGCCATCTCATCCAACGACGCTGGTAGTTGCTCCATCGTGACCGGATTCGGAGGCGTCCGTGCAATTAAGTGGGGAGGGCTGACCTCGTAGCCAGCATCATGGTTGCCCAGCACGTGATTGATCACCGATTTTGAACCTGCCTCGTTGATGTCGCGGCCCTGCGGCATACCGGGCATTATGAGCGCGCTTGCGCCCTCCACCGCCGAACGTTTGTGCACATGGCCGAGGGTCCAACGGTTGAAGCCAGTAGTTTGGAGGTCCGCGACGCTGCATGGCGCGGAGCGGTCGGGGCCCGGGGCGCCGCCTAGACTCGTGTGCATGATGCCTATATTGACGGCTCCCTCGACGAGCGGGCGAAACCGTCCAAGGAGGCTCTCCGGGGCGTGCGGCTGCGCAAAGCTCAGCCCGTGGACAACAACGGGGACTTGCCCTGGGGCGCGATCAATATCAATTGCTTCTGCTCGCTCCCCAAAGATCTCCACGGAATCGGGCAGTACCAATTCTTTAGTGGTTTTGACAGCGCGCCGTAATTGCCGCGGATGATAAAGGTGCGGATGCCAGCCTGATCGAGGCGCGGCAGCTGTTCGGCCAGGAAGCGAGCCGTCTTCGTTGAGGTCTGATCGCCGTCGCAGAGATCGCCGGCGATCAGCAGCGCGCCGACCTGCTCATCCAGGCAACAGTTAACGACCAGGACGAAGGCGCGCCATTGCCGAGCAGTTCCGCCAGACCGGAATGGCGCAGCGCCAGCAAGCGCAGCGGGAATCAACTGGGATATCCGCGGCATGGACCAAGCGATACGTCAACCTCTCCATCCTATGTTCGGGTCCCCGCGCATGTGTTGGGACCTTACACGCTGTTCAATCGGCGTGATATGGAAATACCCGAGCGAAGTCGGTTTACCAGCAACAATCACACGAACGACCGGTTATCTCTCGGGAATGGGCATGACTGACGAGCCGATCGACGACGTCTTTGGACTGGGCAAAGAAGCTCTCGTCGTGGAAGCAGGAGGCGCTGTGGCGGCTCGCTATCTGTAACGACCTCACGGAGGGGAACGCCGAGGAATTGCTCGCTATGGTCAAGACGGCTGCGGGCTTCAGTCTCGCGAGCCCCCCTCCGGGCCCGGTCCCGTTCGCCAAGCCCACTTCGGGGGCGAGATGCACCAGCCCATCATCTTGAAAGACATCGCCAACGTCGAAAACATCAACCGGCTCGTTCCAAAGGGGCGCTCTCCTTTTTGCCCTCCCGAAGCCGCGTGGTGCAACGACCAGTCCTGGTAGTTGTGCCACGGCTTCGCCGGACGATATATCAGACCGTCAGCTTGGGCTGGCCATGCTGAAGTTAGCGGCGCGTGATAGGGACAGCGCTCTACTGCAATCGGGTGCCGAGTCACGTGCCCGCTAACTTCCCTTGTTACGTTTTGGGGCGATCGAAGCAGGATAGATAAATGCTTTTATATCTTCCGCTGCGCGGCGTTCGCGGCTTCCTCGCACAGGAAAATGAGGACAGTCATGAAGAGCGATATGTCAGGCTGGTCAATCGGCCCTTTGATTGCGGTTTGTTGTCAAGCTACCATTCTTCCTCTCTCCAGTGACACGCTGGTAGCGATTGCTCCGTCGGAGCTGGTCAGGTTGCGGAGACGGAGCGATCGCGGATGGCGAGACGATTGCCTAGGGGGCTTGGCAATTGACGTCGGTGGCGGCTTGGTCGAGTTGGCTTGATGCCTTCGTGTTGGTCTCTGCCGCGGCAGTTCTTCGTCTTGTGCGGTCCACGAGCATGTCAAACAAACTAAGAAATCTGCGCATCTTTACCGACAGAGGTCCCCCGATTGCGCTGACCATCGCTCTGGGGATGGTGGTCGGCGTTGTCGGCCCGACATCGGCGCAGTTCTTCAATTTCGGCGGATATCAGCAGCGGCCGCAGCCGCACCGCGGTGGCGGGTTCGGCGGCGGCTGGTTTGGTAACGACATGTATAAGCCGTCTGCTCCCCAGCGTCGTTGGGATCGGCGGCAACCCTTATCCCCCGCGCGGGAGGACTTTTCGAGCGCCCCCGCGGTCGGAAAGCGCGATACTGTACCGGAGCGCCATGTTCTTGTGCTCGGTGATGCCATGGCGGACTGGCTCGCCTATGGTCTTGAAGACGCCTATGCCGAACAGTCTGACATGGGCGTGATCCGCAGACATAAGACCGTCTCAGGCCTTATCAAATATCAGCCGAAGGGCAATCCGGCCGATTGGGCCGCCGCAGCCAAAGGCATTCTCCCCACCGAAAAAGCAGACGCCATCGTCGTCATGCTCGGACTCGATGACCGGGTCGGGATCCGCGAGCCGCCGGCTGAGAAATCCGACATCAAGTCGTCGGAAAAAAAGCTAGACAAGAAGGATGCCAGAGCCAAGCCGGAGGGCGGTACGAACGCCGACGCGAAGCCGGATGACAGACTGGTCGATACGGAATTGTCGCCCGATGACGCCGCCGACGCGCCGGCTATCGAACCGGAGAGTAGCACGCGCTCGCCGAACGGCCTCTATGAGTATCGCGAGAAACGCTGGATCGAGCTCTACAAAAACAAGATCGAACAGATGGTCGGGGTGCTCAAATCTAAGGGTGTGCCGGTGCTATGGGTTGGCCTGCCGGTGGTACGTGGCGCGAAGGCAACAGCCGATACCGTGTTTCTGGATTCGCTCTATCGCGAGGCGGCCGGCAAGGCCGGCATCACTTATGTCGATGTCTGGGACGGCTTTGTCGATGAAGCTGGCCGTTTTATGCAGCGCGGTCCCGACTTCGAAGGCCAGGTCCGTCAGCTGCGCTCCTCCGACGGCGTGTATTTCACCAAGCCCGGCGCCCGCAAGCTTGCGCATTATGTCGAACGCGAAATCAACCGGTTGTTGGCTGCACGTTCCGCGCCGATCGCGCTGCCGACGGAACCGGCATCGCCCGACGTCAATGCGCTGCCGGGTCAACCGGCCCCGCGCCCGCTCGCCGGACAGATCCTTCCCTTGGTGGCCGCCTCTATCGGCACCGATCAATTGCTCGGCGGTCCAGGCGCGCCGGTGGCAATGGATGCGGTAGCAGCACGTGTCTTGGTCAAAGGTGAGCCCTTGTCGGCACCGGCCGGTCGCGCCGACGATTTTGTCTGGCCGCGCCGCGAAGTCGGACGCGAGGGGTCTAAGGATACTCCTATGGCATCGGCATCGCCCGATGATCGCATCCCGGTTTCGGCCCCGGCGCCAATGCTAAAGCAGAAAAAGAATCGCAGCCAAAGGTGAGGCGCTGACGTTTTGGCCCGCAGGTCTCGCTCAGCGGTGCCTCTTCGGGGCAATCGCATCGGTTTGCATCTGAGCCCGTGGGCATGACAAACGCAGTTCGCACCTGGAGCAACACTAGAGTTCAGACTCAATTGATCCAATAGGCGACGATGGCGGCGAGGTGGACGGCAGCCAAGAAGTTTCTGGCAAGTTTTTCGTAGCGAGTAGCGACACGCCTGAAATCCTTGACCCGAGAAGAGAAGATGGGTGGGAAAGAGAATCTAGAGCTGTCACGAGCGGGACCGTGACATCCTAAAGGTTGCGGCGCTCAATGGACACGATTCCGGTTCTGAACAAAAAGCGAAACGGTAGCTCTTGGAAGCTTGGGGGCCGTTGGCCGAGCATGAGCTCGGACTTCGGTCGGCTGAAAGCCTTCTCGGGAAGTAGTGCTAGGCATGCCGGACTGATCACGATCAGGGGTGCCCAATTGGCTTCTAACCTTGATTCGAAACGCACGGCCTCACTATTTCGAACAGCCGACGAATGGTCGGGTCTACGTGCTGTTCGCTGACAAACCTGGTAACCGTCTCCGTAAGCGCGAGCCGGAGGGCGCGAGACGTGACGTCCTGATTGAGTTGCTTTCGCAATTGGCTTTACGGATGGTATTCGGCACATTTGTCGACAGCTCACGGGTCGTGAACGCAATGACGCCCCACATCACATCTCGGTTTATGCAACGGACTGGTACGGACCGACCGGAAATCATTCCCTAGGGATCGCGCAAACGCCGCGTAGACCACCGTGTTCACCTTGCGTTTGAGTCTCGTCTCTTGAAAATGACCAGCATGATCGGGGAGTTCGTTTTAGTGGTTGAAAAACTCCACACTGCCGCTACCCAACAAACGAATCGAGGCGTGTCGTGAGGCGCGTGAAGGGAAAAGTCATTCTAGTCACGGGCGGGGCTCGAGGGATGGGGGCCACCCATGCCCGCCTGCTGGTAGACGAGGGCGCAAGAGTAGTGATCGGTGATCTTCTTGAGGAAGAAGGAGAACTCTTCGCGGCTCAACTGGGCAGGTCGGCTCTATATGTGCGTCAGGACGTCACAGAACCGGAGGATTGGGGCAACGCCATTGCGAGCGCAGAAAGTCGCTTCGGCGTGCTGGACGGCCTAGTCAACAGCGCGGCCATCTACAGCTTTGCGCCGATCGAGCAGCTCTCGCTCGAGCAGTGGAACAAGACTCTGGCGGTCAATCTGACCGGTGTGTTCCTCGGCATGCAGGCGGCTCTCCCGGCGATGCGCCGCGCTGGCGGCGGCTCGATCGTGAACATCTCATCGGCTGAGGGGCTGCGCGGTAGTGCAGGGCTCAATGACTATGTCGCCTCGATGTTCGGGGTTCGCGGTCTGACGAAGTCCGCCGCCCTGGAGGCGGCGGCGTCGGGTGTGCGAGTGAACTCTGTTCATCCAGGCTTGGTCACCGGCCCGACGAGCAAGAATCAGGATGGCTACCGCTTTCCGATTCCACTCGGGCGGGCCGCCCACCCCCAAGAAGTGTCGCACGCCGTGTTGTTCCTGCTAAGCGACGAGTCCTCCTATCTAACCGGATCGGAAATCGTGGTTGATGGCGGTCTGACGATAGGTCTCCCGCACAAATGTCTGCCACCGGAAAGCATCTTTTGAAAAACATCGACTCCTGGTGTCGTCCGGTCAAAGCAGCTTCAAACTCTCGACCGATCTCTCCTTCCTTGAGAAGCTGTAAGACTTGATGCAAACAATGCCGAAACGCGTTATGACCAACAGTCCTTCAAGAATCCGAGCAGCTATTCGGACCGTTAGATTAGCTTTCACGGCCGTCTTCCGTTCGATCCGCAATGTGCGTCCGGTATACCGGCGATCGAGGAGAGGCGTGCGGAACGACGACTCGCAGGGGAAATGCATCTCCGGCCATGAGGAAGGGGATCTGCTGCGCGATCCCGCGGCTCGCAAATGGGCCGACAGTCCCCTGCAACCTCCTGAGAACTGAGCGTTCCGCGGCAAGCCGATAGATTTTCATGCACGTCGGCTCTGCGCGTGGGGGGCGCGAACTAAGTCCCGACTGCGGGGTCGTGAATGCCGGAGCGAAGGCGCAGGATTTTAAGAGTGGAGTTCGCGGCTGCAATTTAGTCAATCCGAACCCTCTGGAAGAACTTAGGACGAAGATCTCTCCGCAAAGTGTCCATCAAACGATACACAAAAAAGCACCGAACATAGTTCTGTTCTTCCGTCGCATAGTCCAGCAAGTCAGGCAAGGTCAGGGTCTAATAGCGAGGAAGACGAGTTTTAAGAAATCCAGCTCGGATCGGCCCTTGCGGGTCGACGCTGAAAACGTCGGTTAGGTCGAGAGTACGAGCTGGACCATTTGAGTCCGGACTGTAGAGCACGTTTTCTATCGATGGATCGGAAAGCATAGGCTCGCGGGCCAGATCGTGATCCATCCGAAGGGGGTGGTGATGGAGGGCAGGCCGCATGGTTAAACCACTCTCGCCGGACCTTCGCATTCGCATTATTATGGCGGTGCAAGATGAAGGGATGAGCTGCCGGGGCGCTGCCAGCCGTTTCGGGGGGCGCCATCGACAGCGATCGCGCTGGTCAGCAATCGGCGTTCAGCTCGGATTGAGGGCTATGCTGCAGAGATCCTCTCTTTGGTCGAGACTACGCCCCACATGACGTTTGCCGAGATTGCAGACCATATCTTGCACGGCGAGCGATTTGTGCCGCGTGTGGTCGAGCGTTTCTTGTGTGGTCGCAACATCATTTTCAAAAGAATCATCGCACGACAGCGGGCAGGATCCGCCGGTCATGACCGCTAAACGAGCAACGCAGGTCAGCTCGAGTTCTTCAACCGGGAAGAGATAGTTCAAGATGACGTTGCGCTGTTCTTCAACTACCGAAACTGGGGGTTAAAACTCTAGGATGAACAAGCCGGACCAAATTCGCTTTCCGTTGAGCCAAAGCTCCAGGCGAGCCAGGTCTCGCCGTAAACATGTTTATGGTTGGCAGAGAGGCACCCGGCACGATCGGCTTCGTAATAGCTTGTCGTAGCTTGCGTGCTCGATTTGCTAGCTTTCGAAGTCGGCCAGGCCTGTCTGTTGAGGCGCAGAAGCGTGGCCTGCACCTCCGCCTTTGGTCGCCGGAGTCCATTTCGTTTACCTAGTAACGTACCACAGGCGAAACAGGTCCTAAAGCGGTCAGTTAATACGGTGACGAAGCTGAGTCGTGACGGCGCGCTCGTCGTCGGCGTATTCCTGCGCCACCCGGCGAGCTTCTAAGTTGCGCTCGTCCAGCTCAGCGAGGGTCACGACTTGCTCGGCCCTCCGGACCAACTCTTCGTAGTTTTCCGCGACCTTGCGCAGCGTGTCTTTGGTTTCAGGAAACTGGCAGTTTTCGGCCTTGGCGTGAAACTCCTCCGCACGCATAAGCCAGTACCTCGGGGTGTGCATTCGCTCCACGCCCATTCCCCTGAATCGGACCATTCCAGTTTCTTAATGCAGGTTAAGTCCGCCAGTTTCTGAATGCACGTAAAAAGGGCAAACAGGCAGGGAAGCGTCAAGAACCCGGCAGATAGGAACGATGCCTACCAGCCGATTTTGTTCTGCATGCGTTTCAGACGCATGAGGCTATCGGGTCAGTAGCAGGGAGCGGCCTCAGCCCTGGGTCGAGCCACCTTGGCCTGGGGCGTTCTTTCGGCTGAAGGGCTTAGCGCTGCGATGAGGGTTAGGCTTCATCCCGGCTGAGCCGCCATTTATTGAAGACTGAGCCACGGACTCCCGAGATGCCCCTTACCTCTGATCCATCTGGCGAGTTCGATGCCGCGAACAATGAAGCGTTGTTCTTTGCGATGTTCGCGGGCGACAACCGCATCGATTGCAGAGTAGATATAGCCGCTCTGCGGGATCGAGCTGCGGAAGACGGATCCAGCCCAAACGACGTTATCGAAACCTTCAAGAGGTATCGCTCGACGATTGAGCGGATCGCAAGTGAACAATACGACACCGGCGCAACGATGCCGGTTGTGCGAACGCATCAGCGTACGCCGCGGTAGCGCGTTCGGCCTTCCTGTCTAGGGTCAGCGAAGACTCGATCCTGGCGGCCGCAGCCTCGCCAATATCCTGCCAGCGGCAGCTCTGACGGTAATTGCCTTGTTGAGCATGGCCGCCATTTGTTTCCCAATTCGCAAAGCTTCTAACTCGTCCTCGGCATCCAAGGTCATGATCGTACTTTCTGGACAAGCGACGTCATCGCAGTCCTGCAAGCGTCCGGGGTCAACATGGTTCTTCAGGGCACCGCCCTTCATTCATAGGCCGCTGTGGCCGTAAGCAGGCCAGACCCGGACGATGGAGAGACGGGGCTGGAGTTATAGGCCGGGGCCGCTCCGCCAGCTCGGACGAGCGAGCGAGACAACAAACCAAGTAGTGGGGGCCGGTTCCTAACGGAGCGTCAGCAGGTCTTGGCCGGGCGCCCGTAACCGCACGTAGGTACCGCTTTCGTGTAGCTCCAGCCAGGCCTTTTCAACCGCGTGCCTAATGCCGGCGCCGAACTCCGCGCCGCTTGCCTTGAGCGTGTAGAGGAAGGGGTATTTGATCTTCTCGATATGGATTCTGCCGTCCTGTACCGCATCACTCCTCGAAGCTAGCTGAACGAGCTGGCGCGCGGCGACTTCCGGAGCGGCAAAAGGGCGTTCGGTGACGTGCTTCATCGCTGCAATCAAAACCTCAGCCTCATGCTTGGCCTGACTTGCCCGCGACTGTCATGCCAGTTTGGGACGATATGCACAGATCCTGCGGCGCCGCATGCCGAGCAGACCAGGCGCACGCCGACGCACGACCACGGCTGATCATGCGGGAGTGTGTCGAGCCGCACGTCGACGCTGCGATCGCAGTGGCCATTCAGGCATTGGATGTTGCAGGTCACATGCCCGTCAGCCAGCCATTCAGCAGGAGAGCGGAGAGGATAATGGCCGGCCCATTTAGTGTATCGGCGAGTGCGCATGCCACTATCAAGCGGCATCCTAAGTAGCTCGCAAATTATCCATTCCTAGTAGGTCGACACAGTCGCGAGCTACTGCGCGTGGTGGGTGTGGAAAAGTCGCCTGAAGCTCCGCTGGTTCACCCGGCAGGTGCTCCCCTTAGCCGATAAGCGAAACAAAGCCGCCGGGCAAACAATACGTTGTCCGCGGCCTGATATCCGTTCAGCCCCGGGACGGGATTAGCAAAAATCCCGGACAGTCATCAGTATAGGCGCACGGTGTGGAGGTTCAGTTCGCTTTCAAAAGATATACCCCAAAGCCCGCCGGCTTACGCCAGCATTGCCATGCTACAAAACAAGGGCCATCGAGGGTCCCTCTGTCCGCATCGATCAAGAGCGATGCCGAGGCAGGTGCCACTATTTTCTTGTAGCGATTTGGTCCACGCAGAAGGGAGTGCGCGGAATGATTAAACCCATTTTATTTGCTTCCATTGCTCTGGCTTTGATCGGAGGCGCTGTACAGGCTCAGCAGGGCGCGCCTTGCAACCCGCAAGACAAAAATTGGAAAGGTGCCAGCAGCTCGCTACCGGACGCGGTTTTTCGAGTGCGGGCGGAAGAGGAAAGGGAGAAGGTCGCGCAAGCGGGAGTTCGTGATCGCCGGCATGCACGGGAAGCAAAACTAACCAAGCGCTTATCTTGAGCAGGAAGAGGCTGCCGGGCTCGAAATGCCAGTCCCCCGGCAGCACTCTTGTCTTAGACTGGGCACTGAAATCCCACTCCTGTTCAATTCGGCAATGATCATGCTACAGGGCTGATAACCAAATCAGCGGCCAGTTCACGCTGGGGCTGATGCAGGAACCGGTGTCGCCCCGAACGGTTGCACCACAAGCCTCTGTTGTTGCGCGTATAGGTCCGAGGCAAATAGGGAAGGTAATCCTGGCCTCAGAAACAACCCCACCTGATTCACATAACTGAAATGCCGAGCCACCGAGCGGTGCGGCACCGTCGACAGGTCGCAGCTCTAACGTTGGGAGTCTACGGAAGCCCCCTTCCCACGGAGCCAGCCAGCGTGCGAGTCGCGGCCCTCCAACAGGACCGCGCCCGCGTGCCAGCTCACGGCCCGCGGCGGCTTGGCACCGAGTTTATTCGCGCCATGCGCTGTCATGTCTTCACGCTCGACGACTGCGGCAGAACACTGGACTGCAACAGATTGAGTGCGTTGGCCCGGGAGATGCTCTTCAGGGTCAGCCGCCGCGGTAAAAGACCGGCTCGAAGTCTGGTGCGGTTCCCGCCGCTCGCGGCCGCTCGCTTGTTATGAGCCCGATCGCAGTCGAGTGAGGCCGCTGCTGCGTCTGAGCGAACTCTTGACGGTGGCCGAGGGCCGCGTTCTCAAAGGCGAGCAACACATCGCCCACCAAGAAAAAGCTGATCGCTCGGCTCAAGCGCGAAGGACGCGAGCTCACTTGGCTTTCCATTTTGGATACACTGATCGAAGTCCAAAAGGCTTACTCACGGGAGCGCGCTCTGATTGCCCGGGAGCTGGCAAAACGGCCGAGCTAGAGATTTCGACCTGTTGGAGCCGCCGGCGACGATCACCGTCGGACGCCTCGTCTAGCTTCTAAGCCCATGCGTGACGCGTCAATCGCAGCGGCACGAACCGCCCGGACTAGCGGCAGACTTCGCGCTGTTGGAGGTGATTTATAGCGCGACAATCTGGATGGGAAGCGCGCGACAATCAGGATGGCGAGTCTGTGTCGCGGCGAAGTGATGATTGCCGCGATGATTGTCGCGTGCAAGAGTTTTGTTCGCGCTGATTGTCGCGGAGCGTCAATCAGCGAGTGTTTTTGGTGTCGCGTGCGAGGGTGGTCGCCCTGGACCACGCTTCCGTTCGAGCGCGGTACGCCTGCGATAGCTTTCGACGTTCATCTCGACGATGGTGGCGTGGTGAACGAGGCGATCGATGGCGGCGAGCGTCATAGCAGGGTCCGGGAAGACCCTGTTCCACTCTCCGAAGGGCTGATTGGCGGTGATCAGTATGGAACGCCGCTCGTAGCGTGCGCTGATGAGCTCGAACAGCACGCTGGTCTCGGCCTGGTCCTTGGTGACGTAGGCAAGATCATCGCAGATCAGGAGGTCGAAGCGATCGAGGCGGTTAATGGCGGCCTCGAGATTGAGCTCGCGGCGCGCCACCTGGAGCTTCTGCACGAGATCGGTGGTGCGGGTGAAGAGGACGCGCCATCCGTTCTCGATAAGGGCCAGGCCGATCGCTGCCGCCAAGTGACTCTTGCCACCGCCGGGCGGCCCGAACAGCAGCAGATTGGCGCCCTTGCCGATCCAACCATCGCCGGCGGCGAGCGCGGTCACCTGCGCCTTGGAGATCATCGGCACAGCCTCGAAGTCGAAGTTGTCGAAGGTCTTTCCAGAGGGCAGCCGAGCCTCGAGGAGATGGCGCTCGACCCGACGGCGACCGCGTTCGGCGACCTCGTGCTCGGCACTGGTGGCGAGGAAGCGGGCCGCCGGCCGGCCTTCTCTGTCGGACTGCTCGGCAAATTGCGGCCACAGCACCTTGATGGCGGGCAGCCGCAACTCGTTGAGCAACAGATTGAGGCGCGCGGTGTCGACTGTGTTGGCCGTGCTCATGCGGTACCTCCGATCTCGCCGGCACCGATGAGGCACTCATAGCTGGCGAGCGGGGCGAGCTGCACCACGACCTGCGGCATGCAGGCGGGATCGGGCGCGAAGTAAGCGCACAGCCGTCCGAGGTCGGGCAGTTGGCCAGCGTTAAGGTCAGCCGCGAGCTGATCGGCGAGTTCGGCCTCGCAGCCGCGCTCGTGCGCCAGAGCGAGCAGATCGACCATGAGCCGGCAGGCTTTCTTGTCCGGCAGCCGTTCGCGCAAGCGATCGAAGGTTCGGCGATAGGCATCACGCGGGAACAGCCGATCACGGTAGACGAGATTGAGCAGCGCCATTGGCTTGCGCCGCAAGGAATGGATCACGTGCCGATAATCGACGACCTGGTCGTGCTTGCCATTGGGATGCGGCCGCCCACGCGGCAAGGTGACGAGATGGGTGCCGCCGACGAACACGTCGAGACGATCGTCGTAAAGGCGCACCCGCAGTTGGTGCCCGATCAAACGCGACGGCACGGTGTAGAACACCTTGCGCAATGTGAAGCCGCCGCTTGACGTCACGCGGACAATCACCTCCTCGTAGTCCGAGGTGCGGCGATCTGGCAGCGCCTGCAGGGTGGCGCGCTCGTGGTCGATGCGCTTGGTGCTCCGGGCATTGCGGCGGCTGACGATCTCGTCGATGAAGCCGCGATAGGCGGCGAGATCATCGAAGTCGGCAGTGCCGCGCAACAGCAGCGCATCGGCGATCGTGCGCTTGAGATGACCATGCGAGCTCTCGATCGCCCCGTTCTCGTGGGCGATGCCGCGATTGTTGCGGGAAGGCCGCATGCCGTAGTGGGCGCAGAGGTCCTCGTACCGCCGGGTCAGATCGTCCCTCGCATTGCGGTCGAGAGCAGAAGGCGGCCGACAGGCTGTCGGTCCGATGCTCCCGCGGTGCCCCACCGAGCGACCACAGAGCATTCTGCAGCCCTTCGGTCAATGCGACGAAGCTCTCGCCACCGAGCACGACATGGGCGTGTTCAAACCCGCAATAGGCCAACCGGAAGTGATAGAGGCGATGATCGAGCGGCACGCCCGCGATGGTGACCCCAAGCTCGCCCATATCGGTGAAGTCGGAGAGGCTGACCTGGCCCACGTCGTGGGTCTGGCGGAAGATGACCTCCTGCTCGGCGCCATGGATTGCTCGCCAGGCGCGGATCCGGCGCTCCAGGGTGCGGCGGATTCCGGCCCCCAGCTCAGGATGGCGTCGGAGTATCTCCTCGAAGATAGCCACGGGCCGCACGCCGGGAGCCCCCTTCAGCATCGGCACGACCTCCAGGTCGAAGACGTTGGCCAAGGGATCCGGCCGGCGCCTTTGCCGCGGTGACTTCTTTTGCGACGGAAGACGCAGATCTTTCTCGAGCCGATAAGCGGTCGACGAACTGAACGACACCTTCGCGGCCGCCACTGGCGGCGAATTGGTTTGACGGAACTTCATGTAGAGCCTCATCTGGTGATCGGTGAGATGGCAGCCTGGCAACGGGTGATTCCTCTTTGGCGAGAAGAACCATCCATCACCGGCCAGCCGCGATCACCAGACGGCGCGGTCCGCTCGGATCGCGCCGTCGCCGGGCTCGTAACTCCGGTCGGGCTACGCCCTCCCTGCGTCACGAGCCCGGCGAAGCTCTCTCATCCTGATTGACGCTGCACTTCCATCCTGATTGCCGCGCCGCAGTGATTTCTCGTCCACAGGGATGCGTGCCGCTTCTGTTTTCGTTAGTGCGAAGATCACCCAATGCGGTGCTCGCGTTGAACGAGTCGGCGAGACACTTCTCCGCCGCATCTCCGGCGGCTGGCAGCACCTGCGACACGTTAGCCCTGTGCTATCTCACGTGCATTTTCTCGACGATCGCATAGAGCAGCACGAAGATCGGCAAGAAGACGAAGAACCAAACGGCCTCTGGTTCGGCCCGGGAAATTCACGGTTCGGATCTGTTTCCGTGCCGAACGGCACAGGTGGCACTGGCGGCTTTGTACGGCTGCGTTTTACCGCTCGGCTTAGCAGCCGTCGAATCGCTGGTTCGTCCGGATCGCTTGCGCGTCGGCTCTGGTTCGTCACGACTTTAGACCGCGAACATCAGCGGGTATTTGCGGACCAGTTCGAGGTCAACATAGCCGGCGGCATTGATCCACTCGTGGGGACAGTGAACGATCGAGCCAGGGTCGAGCTCCAGGCCATCCCGTTTTATTGCCTCGCGCGTCCCCAGTCGGCCGGCCCATTGTCTCCGTCCGTTTGGATCAGGGCGCATCGCGTCGAACACGGCGGTGTCGTTCTTCGTCATCGCAATTCCAGAGGTGTTCAAACCAATCTTTACGGAATGACCTCAGCTTGCCGCCGGTGTTCTCGCCGACAAGTGACATTCGCTTTTGCAGTTGCTCACCTTAAGCCCGCATGGGTCGTGCTGACGTTTTCCGTGTCTCACTCTCGCTGTTGCAGGTTGCCGAAAGGGAGTTTAGGGAAGGGTGATCCAGAATTGACAGGTGCGGCCGGACCAGCCTCGGCACCCGCGGGCCGCAAGGTGGCTAGCTGTCTGCTCCTCAGGGTGGGTGGGCCGCCAGCATTGGATCGATCTCTTCGTCGAGTCAGCGCTTCCAGTGGCTTTAGGAGGAAGCCCACCACCCGTCGGGGAATGGCTCCAGCAAAGTCCAATCGACTTGGTTGTCGTTGTCAGGGGGGCTGATAGCTCCTGCATTCCCGTTTAGTGGCGCGTGGCGACGGAGGCGAACAGACAAACCGCCCCGTTCACGACGTCGAACGCGGCGCGACGGTGGATGTGCCAAGCGTAATGGAGGCACACCGCGGGCGCTTCGCTCAGCTTCTTGCACCAGATCTCGAAGATCTTCCAATTCTGAGAGCTGAGAGGTGAGTTCGCTAAGTCGTTCGGCGTAACGGATTGCGCGAGAGCCTCGCATAAATGTCCTCCCCAGCACAAAAGCTCTATCAGGATGGCGTCAGAGCAAAGCGCGAGTAGTAAAAGTAGAAGACTACCATCGGTAAACAGCGGATTTCAACACGTCAGGCTTAGTGGCCCTAGGACTGCGTCCTCCCTTGCCAACCCGTCAACGATCTTGACCTATTTTGCCGAAAGCCTGGTTGGGCGTTCGCAAAAGGGGCTGACGTCACATCAGTGTCGCAAAAGTCCCTCGATGGCATGGCAGAAATCGCCTTCTGCGTCGAAAGTTGTCAATCGGCGTTCGGCCATGCCGAAATACATGAAGCGGATAGGAAGCACTTCGACGAGGTGTTCACCGGAACGATCTAAGAGACCGAGCATCCGGTGGTGCGCGTCCATCCCGAGACCGGAGCGCACGCTCGTGCTCGGCAATCTCGTGCAGCGCTTCGTCGGCGTGCCGAAATACGATGGCCAGAAGCTGTTCGACCTGTTCCAGTCGCATATCACGGCACGGGAAAACACCGTGCGCTGGAGCTGGGAGGCCGGCGACGTTGCGATCTGGGACAATCGCGCCCACGCAACATTACGCGGTCAACGACTATGGCGACCAGCACCGCGTTGTGCGCCGCGCCACCATCGATGGGGATGAACCGCTCAGCGTCGGCCGTCGCCGCAGCCTGACTCGCGTCAAGGCATCCAAGCCCCAGACATTGCCGCGGTGAAACACGTCCATCCGTTGCTGATCAAGTCGGCGCGGACCATGGGTGCAACCCCGCAGCAGCTGTTTCGCAAGGTGATCGTTCCGGCGGCGCTTCCCACTATCTTCGTCGGTATTCGTCTCGCCAGCGCATCGGCCATGCTGGTGCTGGTTGCGTCCGAAATGGTCGGCGCCAAGGCCGGCCTCGGCTATCTCATCATCAACAGCCAGTACAGCTTCCTGATTCCGCAGATGTATTTCGGCATTCTCAGCATCACCGTCATCGGGCTGGCGTTCAATGCCATTCTGGAGGCACTGGAGCGGCGCTCGCCGAGCACGACCCGTTCGTAATCGATCCAGAAGCGGCCGGAGCGGACGTTGAGGGCCGGGTGAATATCGACGCCGATTCGCCCCGAGTCACGTAGAAATTCGGCGCTCGATGACATTTGAGTGTGTCGTCGAATGGTGACATTTTAGGATTGTCAACGAATGTCGACATATGTGAAAGTAAGCGAACGCTGACTTTTGGAAATCCCATGCTCGTACGCACCCCGGCCGAACTCGGCGCCGTCCTTCGCGACCGGCGCAAGAAGCTCAAACTCGATCAATCGACGTTTGCCAAACGCATTGGCGTCAGCCGCCAGTGGGTGATCGAGGTTGAGCACGGTCACGCGCGCGCGGAGCTCGGGCTGATCCTTCGCGCCCTTGACGCCCTGGACATCCGCCTGGATGCGAGCACCGAACAAACGCCCGCCCGCGGGGCCACCAGGCCAGCTGTCGATATCAACGCCATCGTGGCCAAGGCCAGGAAGAAAAAGGCATGACCAGCGAAGTTGTTGCTCTGCTGGATGGTCAGGAAATCGGCCGCCTGCGCAATGGCGCCCGCGGCCGGCTCACCTTTGTCTACGACAAGGACTGGCGCCAAGCCGAGGGAGCCTATCCGCTGTCGCTCTCCATGCCTCTCGCGGCCGAAGAGCACGGTCCTTCCGCCGTGCAGGCTTTCCTCTGGGGACTCCTGCCCGACAACGAACGCGTGCTCGAACGGTGGGCCCGAAGATTTCAGGTGTCCGCGCGGAACGTGTTTGCCCTTATTTCCCATGTCGGCGAGGACTGCGCGGGTGCCATTCAGTTCGTCACGCCTGATCGGCTGGAGGCCTTGCGAAGCGGCGCCGACGACAAGGTCGAATGGCTTGAGGAAACGGCGATCGCCAATCGCCTGCAAACTCTACGCGAGGATCACGCCGCATGGCGGTTGCCGCGCGATACCGGACAATTCAGTCTTGCGGGTGCCCAACCCAAAACCGCCTTGCTTCTGCAAAAGGCAAATGGGGAATTCCCTCTGGGCGCATTCCGACGACGCATATCCTCAAACCGCCGACCGGCCATTTCGACGGACACGCGGAAAAAGAACACATCTGCCTCATACTTGCGCGCAATCTCGGTCTGCCCGTCGCCGACACCCAGGTGATGCATTTCGGAAAGGAAATCGCCATCGTCATCGAGCGCTACGACCGGCAGTTTAGTGGGAACGAGATCGTCCGTGTCCACCAGGAAGATATCTGCCAGGCGCTCGGCATCCTGCCGACCATGAAGTATCAAAACGATGGCGGACCAAGCCCTGCCGATGTGATCGAGCTTTTGCGCACCTACTCCACGGATCGCGTCGCGGACGTTGACACGTTTGTCGACGCGCTCGGCTTCAATTGGCTGATTGCGGGTACGGATGCTCATGCCAAAAATTATTCGCTGCTGCTGGCCGGAGGCCCTCACGTACGGCTCGCGCCGCTCTACGACATTGCGAGCGTTCTTCCCTACGATGACGGCGATCTGCAGAAGATCAAGCTCGCGATGAAAATCGGCGGTGATTACAAGCTCAGCCAGATTAGTTTGCGCGATTGGCAGAAGTTCGCGCGCGAAACGCGCCTCGATCCTGACAAG
The DNA here is from genome assembly GCF_040939785.1 of Bradyrhizobium lupini. NCBI lineage: Bacteria > Pseudomonadati > Pseudomonadota > Alphaproteobacteria > Hyphomicrobiales > Nitrobacteraceae > Bradyrhizobium > Bradyrhizobium lupini. Next base: position 2,268,734 of record NZ_CP162553.1, on the reverse strand, counting down.
GTGATCGCCGGACTGATTTCCATGGCCGAGCAGCTTCCGGACATTGTAGCCGCCGTACGGAAGCAAGCGCAGAAGGACGGGCTGCACAACGCCATCATCGGGCGCCTCGACGACCACTTGATTGCCAGAGCCAAGCAATGCCGTCGACTGCTCGGAGGTATATAGCTCAGACCAGCCGCCAGCAGGATGATGATGGTCAGCAGCAAGGCTGCCGATCACCATCGACATGTCGCTGTCGACGTCAACGGCAGCACCAGCATCAGTCGTCCGTTAAGAAGGCGAATTGAGCGGGGCTGGACCGGCCAGCACGCGGCATAGTCGGACCAGGAACAGGCACAAGAGTTCTCTGAGCCAGGCTAGGATGCGGCGGAAGTTGTGGCCAACGGCTGAGAGGATGACGTTGGCGGCGTCTCCGGCACGGCCTTTGAGGTAGCAGCGACCGAGGTGACCTTCGGTCTTCATGTGGCCGATGATGGGCTCGATGGCGGAGCGGCGGCGCAGCTCGCGCTTGATGACGCCGAAGACGCCGCGCTTTTGGCCGGAGATGAAGACGCGACGTGGATTTTGAGCATCGTGGCCGCGGTATCCCTTGTCGACATAGGCCCGCTCGATCGGACATCCGGTGAGCGTCTCGGTCGGTCGATGACGTTCCGCATGTGACCGTCGTAGGGATTTTCGGGCAGCGAGCTGGCATGCAGTACGAACAGGCCGCCGGGAGCTCGGCGATTGTTGGTGACGATGGAGGCCTTCACGCCGAACTCGTAAGGGGCTGAGGCCTTGCCTTTGCCGATGCACTCCACCTCCGGGGCATGAAAGGAATAGAGCTTCCAGCCGCGCTGGCGCTGCTGCTGGGAGCGGATCTGGCTGGCTCGGCCAAGCGGAAGGGCGAATGCCTCCTCGAGGGCTGGCTGGCCCTCGATCTTGCGACGGATCTCGCGGATGATCCGGCCCAGCCGGCAGCGCAGGATACGCAACTGCCGCTGATGCCGCCCGAACTGTTTGGCATGGGCGTAGCGGCCCGCCATCATCGCAGCGGCCTTGGCCACGCGAGAATAGGATTGCCGGAGCCTGACGCTGTGCCTTCTCGCCAGGCGGTTGAGGCCCTGGATGGCCGCATGAAGCAGCTTGGCGTCGGTCGGGAAGGTGATTGCCTTCGGCTGCACCGTGGTGTCCGTGACGCGCTTGAGGTCCTGGCTGCGTAAGGCGCCGGCTTCGTGCGCCACCCGCAGGCTCTCCGCCAGCAGCAGCTCCAGCTTGTCGCCGAGCCGCTTGCGCCAATGGCTCAGGTCCGAGCGTTCGTGCGGGAAAGCGTGCCGGAAAAACTCTTCGCCGGTGAAGAACTGGAAATAAGGGTCGTGGACCCAGCGCTCGCACACCCCCTCATCGGACAGCCCGTAGATAGGAGAATGGTCGGATGGATCGTGCCGCTCAGACCGTTAGCACGCCCTGAAAGATAAACTCTGGCAGAACCAAAATTGTGAAGGTCGTTATTTTGAAGTAGTCCAAGAATGCGAACATCGCCATCACGACGAACCGCAGGACCAAGAACGCAACCGAAAATAAAAATGTGTTGATGTGATAGCGAAGAGCAACGCGTTCGGCGGTGGCACTAATATTGATGTTTAGCGCGGCCAGCAACAGCCCACCAAAGAAGCTGAACGTGCAGAAGATGGAAAAGGCGGAAATAAAATACTGTAGAATCTGGATATTCGTTCCAATGAGGTCCGAGAAGGTAAAAAGCTCGGTGAAGTTACCGGGTATCCTAGAAAAATAGCCCGCATTGAACGCAGAAATGGAGCACACGTACAAGAGAGAAAGAACGGTGAGAGATTCGCCTAGGCTAATTCGAGTTGGAGCACTCCAGAGATCGATCGGGCCAACGTCGTCAAGACCATATCGCGGCGCATAGAACTCGTCGCGGCTATACTCAGTAGCGTAGTTGCCGCGCTCAACGGGAAGATACTCTGCGCCTTCATAGTCGATCGGGGCCGCTCGGCGGCGCTTTCGTTTCGACAAGGTTCACACTCAATGGAATTCCGAATCAACTTTGACGAGAGTAACACACGTGGCGCGGGTCGAGCGCGGCAAGGACTGTGCTGTGCAATTTTCAGGGTCACCATCGCGAAAGGTATGGCGTGTGAGCGGTAATCTGACAATTCCCACGGACCATGGGGAGCGTACGCCTCGCCGCCATTTATTCCTCGAAGGCGTTCAGCGATCGGCCGTTCGGTGCAGCCGATTTTTATGTAATCGCTATTTGGTGAAACGACTACGCAGACAAACCCCTGCGGCATAGGCGCGGTCCCCCAACCCACGCTGGCAAAGTAACTGAGGACCGCCCGGACGTGGAATAGGCGGAACGTCTAGATTGCATGACTTGCGGGCAATCCTCCCGCATCAGCGGCTGATTGCTAATCAAAAGGTCTGACTAACCGATTAGCGGAATGATTGCGAGCTTGGTGGCCCTTCTTCTCCACGCCACAACGGCGCACGCCGTGCGGCGTCCATCCCTCGCGCAAAGGGATGCAGAGCTCCTCGCCGGGGGCATTCGGGAAAGGGCCGACGTCATGAAGTATGCCGGCGTCGCTATCACTGCCCCCTTCGCGGGTGCCCTCTTAAGTGGGAAGAGCGAGCCCCACGGCGGACAGCGCGGCCGGACCCAAGCTGATCGAGCAGAAAGACGGCGCATCACAAGGGTCAAACGCTGCCAATCGCCGTGGTTGCAATGCTAGAAGTTCCTGACCGACTGACTGGGGGCAGCATGGTTAAGGCATTTCGCAATATGGTCATGGCACTTACTTTTGTAGGAGTTGCCGGTTGCAACATGTTTTGGAATTTCATGAATGACTATATGGCCTGCGGCCTTGCGGTGGCGGCTTCAGTTGCAGCCGGCTTATGCGTTGAGCGCATCTTCATCGAGCGGTCCCGTCGGGAGATGATCCGCCTCCACGGCGCGGACTGGCATTCAGCGGAGAAGCGACAGCTCGACTCATGAGCATCACCCGTCGCACGCTCGTCGTTTTCATGATCCGATTGTTCGCATTCGACCCGAGGGGTCTAGCCCGATGATCAAACTGGTCCATCCATTCCGGTTCGCTCGCATCGAGCGCGTGCGAGAGCTGCTTGAACGAGACCCGAAATGGCAGTTGATCCGAATGCGGGCGTGAGCACCGCCAAGCTGGTGAGAGCCGATCCCCCAATGCTCGAAACAGGTGTGATACTCGGTCGAGATCCAGGAGGGGGCCGAACTGGGTCCTTCTTTGCGAGCCATGCGAGCGCTACGGCACCGCAACCGGTCAATACGCCCGAGTAGCATCACGATCTGGAAGGGCGATGACCATAAGCCGCCCCCGAGGTAGGGGATGCCGAAAGCGGACTCCCCGCTCCATTGGCCTTACCGCTTTACAATGTTGCCAGGGGGATCTCGTCGTAGTCGTCACCATCACCGCCAGCGAGGTGGTCAACCTAGATGAAGGGATGCTGCCGCCCAGGTAGTCAAGCAATAGACGATCAACGAACCGGAAGCGGTTTTGGGCTTTGTTCCAAGCTGCCGATCTTCAACCGCGAGATCGGGGTGCTCTTTGCGCCGCTGATGCGTCCTGCCGACACGAAGCCATCAGTGTTTACGAATGAGTTGGCTGGGTCAAAGAGCTTATGATACTTTTCCGCAATGGAAAGACTAAGACGGCGCGGAAGACTCGTAAAGCGGCCTGAGGATTCAACCGGACCGTAGACCGTCGGGGCCTTTCGTTGCGTGGCCTACTTTGAAATCCCGAGTGGGCTATTTCGGCCAGTACCTAGCACCGAGGACTGTCCTGATCCCTCCGCGAGTGTGGAATCAAGAAAGGGTCGCATCCGCGCGACCCTGCCGGAAATTTGTTGGGAATCAAATAACAGCCCCGGCAGGAGCAATCCTGACTCCTTCAATACGCCTGAGAAATCCGTAGTAGTAGCACGGTGTTCCGGTACGGATCCGAACGTGTCCTAGTTTCCCGAAACGAGTGTCCTACTCAGGAGAGCACCTAGCGCGAGGGCGCTGGCCTGTCTCCAGCCTCAGTGGCCGAGTTTGAAAACCGTAATGACAGTTTTAAGGAGAACGGAAATACAGCTCTCGATGAAGAATGCTGCAATGAAATGGTAATGAATCGGCTGAAACGCAAAGAAGCCACTGCCACCGCGTATTGAAGGCACTGCGGGCTACATCGAATGACCTAACAATCGTGCAACCGCGATTCCACGCGAGCCCTCCAACTCCATTGATCCTTGTCACATGGCGATTGTGCAGACGCGGATCTCGTCGTGAAACACTAACGAGCTTTCGCCGTCGGGGTCGGAGCGGCGGCCGAAGGTAGAGGGACAATCTTTTTGCGACGTGCCCCTGTTGTGCCCCAGACTTTTCGGGGCACAATGTGGGGGAAGTAACCCGCTAAGTCATTGTAACCATCGGACTAATGGTGGGCGCACAAGGGATCGAACCTTGGACCTCTCCCGTGTGAAGGGAACGCTCTCCCGCTGAGCTATGCACCCGAAACCATCATGCAGGCGACCCGAGTTTCGGCCGCCGATGCTTTGGAGCCCGCGATTTAGAAGTGCAGGCCGAAGGTGTCAAGTTTCGAGGCGCTGCCGGGCCGGAAAACCTTCCCCCGGACCCGCAATTCGGCGGTCAGACCATCTTGGGGCCGCTTACGCGCCCTGCTGGCGGGCGCGGGAGGCGTGGGCCTGGAGCGCGCGGATGCGTTCGGCCAGTGTTCCGCCGCCTTCGGGCAGGGTGCCTGCGGCGGTGCCGTTGGCAGGGGCGTCGTTGGCCGGGCGTGGCGCCGGCCTCGGCGGCTGGCCGGCCTCCGCCGCGAGCAGGGCCTCGATCGGCGAGTTCGGCCCTTCGAGCTGCATCGCGAGCTTGGCCACCTCGGCTGCGATGTCGTTGATGCGTTCGCGCAGCAGCGCGTTCTCCATCCGCTCGGTCGCCCAGGAGCTCTCGGCCTGTTGCTGGATCGCGTTGATGTCGCGCTGGAGCTTGGCGCGCTCGTCGCGGGCGGTGCGCAGCTGCTCCTCGAGCGCGGTCTTTTCCGCGCGGATCGATTCCATTGCGGCCGAGGACTTGCCGCCGCTCAACGCCGCGATCTCAACGCGCAGCTCCTTGATGATGCGCTCATTGGCCTCGTTGGCCTGGCGGAGCTGGTTGTTCTCATAGTCGCGTTCGGCGAGCAGCTTGCCCTGCGTGGCAAGGCGTCCCTCGAGATCGCCGACGCGGCCCGACAACATCTCGGCCTCTTTCACCTGCACGATGAGTTGGCGATCGAGGTCGGTGACGCGCTGGCTGAGGTTCTCGACGCGGCCGCGGGCGTCGCCGAGCTCGCGCGAAGCGGTCTCGGACTCGGTGCGCTCCTGCGCCAGCCGCGCCTGTGTCGCGGCAAATTCCTTTTCGGCGTCGCCGACGCGGTGCTTCAGCTCCTCGATCTGCGCACGGACCGCGACCAGCTCGACCTGACGGCTCTCCGCCATCATCGAGCGGTCGGACAGTTCGGAATTGATCTTTGCGAGCTCGCCCTGCTTGTCGGTCAGCGCGAGCTCGGCGGCGCGCAGGGCTGCGGTCTTGGTGTTGAATTCCTCTTCGGTGGCGCGGAGCTGCTCCTTCACCGCCTTCTCGCGCGCTTCGAGCGCGAAGATCGTGGCGTTCTTCTCGCCGAGCTCGATCTTCATGCGGTTGATGGCGTCGCTCTTCTTGCCGAGCTCGGCGAGCTGGCTCGTGGTCTTGTTCTTGAGCTGGTCGACGCTCATCTCCAGCCGTCGCGCCGACATGGCGAACTCGGCGCGGAGCTGGTCCTTGTCGGCCTGGATCTCGGCCATCGACAACGGCGTGGCGGCCTCGAGCCGGCGCGTGGTCAGGCGCACGGCGCGGTTATGCACCAGCGGCACGATCGCGAGCCCGCACAGCATCGAGAGCAGGAAACCGATCGCCAGGTACATGATCGGTTCGACCATGGGCCAGAACTCCCAAAGCTAAGGAAAAATTTACCAAGGACATTGCATGCGGGGCCGGCAAAAAGCCAGCCCCGACATGTCGTTAACCTTGATCCGTCGCCGGAGGGGAAAGCGGAACGCTAGAACGGGTTCCAGGTCGCGCGCGGGGTGAATTTCAAATAGCCGATATTGGCTCCCAGCCGCAGGCCGAGGCCCGAGCGGATCGGCACCAGCACGATGTTGTTGGCGGTGAGCGCCGTCATGCCGAAGCCGCCGATGATGTAGGCCGAGCCGTCGAGGCCGGCGAAGCGCTGGTAGATCGCGTTGGTGGCGGGCAGATTATAGACCAGCGTCATGGTGCGCGCGCCGTCGCCACCCCAGTCGAAGCCGAGCGAGGGACCCTGCCAGTAGACCCTGAGGTCACCTGCGTTCTTGGTGTAGAGCGTGCCTTCGCCGTAGCGCAGGCCGGCGACGAAAGCGCCGGACCCTTCCTCACCGAGGATATAGCCGTTGGGCAGGCCCCATTGGCTGACCGCCTTCTCGATGATCGAGGCGAGACCGCGCGAGACGTTGCCGAAGAAGCGATGCCCGGCGTTCACGAGTTCGTCCGGCCCATAGGTGCTGGGCGTCTGGGTCCGCTGCGGCGGCGGCAAGTCGGGCGGCGGCGGCTGCTGGGCGGAAGCCGGACTGATCCACCCGACCATCGCGGCAAGCGCGACTGCGGCAAGGCGTGATGCGAAAGTCATAAAAGAACCCCTGGTATCGAATCCGGTCGCTTCCTTAACCTGGCGCCAACAGGCGCGGCTCTAGGTTGCGCCGGATGTCCCCTCGACTCGGATGTTATCCGCAGCAACTATGACGGCACAACGGCAGGAAGCCAGCCCTTTGCGCCCCGGAATTGCCTTGATCGGCCTTCTGGTCTGCATGCTGTCGGGCATTTGGATCCTCTGCGCGGGGTTGCCGGCGCAGGCGGCCACCACCGAGCGGATCGTCGTCAACCGTTTCAGTGGCGTGGCGGTCGAGGGCTTCGACCCCGTGGCCTATTTCGTCGCTGGCACGGCCGTGCAGGGGACGGCCGAGTTCGAGGCGAACCTGTGGGGCGCCGTCTGGCGCTTTCGGAACGAGGGCAACCGGGCGTCTTTCCTCGCCCATCCCGAGGTCTACGGGCCGCAGTTCGGCGGCTACGATCCGGTCGATATCGCCCGCGGCGTCATCATCGCCGGTAACCCCCGCTTCTTCGCGATCGCGGCGCAGCGGCTCTATCTGTTCAGCCGGGAAGCCAATCGCGACGCCTTCGCCGCCAATCCCGAGCGCTTCCTCTATGAGGTGGGCAAGCGCTGGCCCGCCCTCCAGGACAAGCTCAGCCAGTAGGCCCCTTTACGACCTCAGAGTCTTGCCGCCTGCGGGTCACCCCAGGCAATGAACTCCGGGATGATGAAGCCGCCATCGTGCCGCTCGCCGAAGCGGAGCGCGCCGCCCTTGCCGTCGGTCACGCTGCCGCCGGCCGCGGTCACGACCGCGTAGCCGGCCCCGACGTCCCATTCACAAGTGGGCCCGAAGCGGGGGTAGATGTCGGCACTGCCTTCCGCGATCCGTCCGAATTTCACGGCCGAGCCGACCGCCTTTCTGACGGCGCTGGGGCGATGATCGATGAACGCCTCGGTTCGGGGATCTCCATGCGAGCGGCTCACCGCGGCGATCCAGGGCTCGCCCAGGGGCGGCAGCTTGCGGGTATGGATCGGCTCGGCAGCGCCGATGGTTGCGCCGTCGAACCCGACGCGCTCGGCGCCACGGCCGACGATGCCGCGCCAGAGCAGCCCGAGTGCCGGCGCGCTGACGATGCCCAGCAGCGGCACGCCCGATGTCACCAGGGCAAGGTTGACGGTGAACTCGTCGCGCCCGGCGACGAACTCCTTGGTGCCGTCGAGCGGGTCGATCAGGAAGAAGCTGGCGCGGAACGGCGGCGAGGCGAGCTGGGTCCGCTCTTCCGAGAGCGTCGGGATGTCGCCCGCAAGCTGTGCCAGCCCGTCCGCGATGATGCGGTCGGCCGCAAGGTCGGCCTCGGTCACCGGCGAGCCGTCCTGCTTGCCGTCGACCCGCATCGCTGCGCGGTTGACCGCGAGGATGGCTTCGCCCGCCTTCACCACCAGGGCGGTGAGCGGCTCCATCAGGTGGGAGGCGGCCGCGCCGTCGATGATCCGCTTCACCTGCATGCCTCATTCATCGGCAATTCCATCCCTAAGCGAGTGATTCGCCGCGGCATTAGGGCCGCTTCGAACCGATCGCAAGCTAGCTGCCACAGGCTTGCGAATGTTAGAACCTGCGGCATTCGTCAAGCATGCTTGATTCGCCGCGTCCGCGCCGTGCAATTCCAGGAACCCTTTATGTCTGACGCTTCGTCACCCGCTACCGCCACCGCTCCAGATGCGCTCGAACTTGCTGCGCTGCTGTGCTCGCGGGTCTGCCACGATCTCATCAGCCCTGTCGGCGCCATCGTCAATGGGCTCGAAGTGCTCGACGACGATCCCAAGCCCGACGACCGCGAGTTCGCACTCGACTTGATACGCAAGAGCGCGAAAACCGCCTCCGCTCGCCTCCAGTTCTGCCGCCTCGCTTTTGGTGCGGCCGGCTCGTCCGGCGCGCAGATCGATCTCGGCGATGCCCAGACCATGGCGCGCGGCCACATCGAGGACGGCAAGTGCTCGATCACCTGGAATCTGCCGCGGATCTTGCTGCCGAAGAATCGCGTCAAGCTGCTGCTCAACATGCTGGTCGTTTCGCAGCACACGATCCCGCGCGGCGGCACGCTGACGATCGATCCGATCGGCGAGGGCGAGACCATGAGCTTCCGCATCACCGCGACCGGACATAATGCGCGCCTGCCGCAGAACATCTCCGAGCTCCTGAGCGGCGAGCGCGGCCCGGCTGCGGATGCACATGCGATCCAGCCTTATTATACGCGGCTGTTGGCAGAGGCTTGCGGGCTGACCGTGAGGCTCGCGCACGAAGGCGAGGCCATCACCATTATCGCGTCGTAGACACGCCGTCGCTCCTCAGACCTTAATCAAATCTTTACGAGGCGCTTCGGCTTGTCCGGAGCGCCTTATCTCTTTGTTGGTTCCGTTCTTTTCCACATACTCAACCATTATTAAACGCTTTGCGGTGAAGCTGGCCCCATTCCGAATTGGCGCATCACGTCTTGTGTGCGCGCCCTCCCTGTATGAAGGCCTGTTTTCATGGATGATCTGTTGCGGGAGTTTTTGACGGAAACCAGCGAGAGCCTGGACACCGTGGACAATCAGCTGGTGAAGTTCGAGCAGGAGCCGAACAACGCCAAGATCCTGGATAACATTTTCCGGCTGGTCCACACCATCAAGGGCACGTGCGGCTTCCTCGGATTGCCGCGACTGGAAGCGCTGGCGCATGCCGGCGAGACGCTGATGGGCAAATTCCGTGACGGCATGCCGGTGACGGGGCAGGCGGTGACGGTGATCCTGTCCTCGATCGACCGCATCAAGGAAATTCTGGCCGGGCTGGAGGCGACCGAAGCCGAGCCCGAGGGCACCGACCGCGATCTCATCGACAAGCTGGAAGCGATGGTCGAGCAGGGCATGGCGGCTATGTCAGCGTCGGCGCAGCCGATCGCGTCAGGCTCGGCGCAGCCGATGCCGGCCGGCGCTGCTGCTGCCGTTGCCGAAGCGCCGCCGCTGGTGCCGGACGCGCCTGTCGCCGTTGAAGCCGCGCCGACCTCCGGCGTGCTGGCCGACCAGAGCCTGGAGCGTCCGCTGCGTCCGGGCGAAGTCTCGCTCGACGAGCTCGAGCGTGCCTTCCGCGAGACCGCGATCGAAGTGCCGGTCCCGGTTGCCAAGGCCGAAGTCAAGGCGGAGCCTCCGCCTGCCGCTGAAGCCCCGGTGCCTGTTGCCAAGGAAGCCGCGAAGGAGACCAAGGCGAAGGACAAGGCCGCGCCGAAGAAGTCGATCGCCGACGAGGGCGCCGCCGAGGGAGCCAGCATCGCCAACCAGTCGATCCGCGTCAACGTGGATACGCTTGAGCATCTGATGACCATGGTCTCGGAGCTGGTGCTGACCCGCAACCAGCTGTTGGAGATCTCCCGCCGCAACGAGGACACCGAGTTCAAGGTGCCGTTGCAGCGGCTGTCCAACGTCACCGCCGAGCTGCAGGAAGGCGTCATGAAGACGCGCATGCAGCCGATCGGCAATGCCTGGCAGAAGCTGCCCCGCATCGTTCGCGACCTCTCGAGCGAACTCGGCAAGCAGATCGAGCTGGAGATGCACGGCGCCGACACCGAGCTCGACCGCCAGGTGCTCGACCTGATCAAGGACCCGCTCACCCACATGGTGCGCAACTCCGCCGACCATGGCCTGGAGACCCCGGCCGAGCGTCTCGCCGGCGGCAAGGGCGAGCAGGGCACCATTCGCCTGTCCGCCTATCACGAGGGCGGCCACATCATCATCTGCATCGCCGACAACGGCCGTGGCCTGAACACCGACAGGATCAAGGCCAAGGCGATCTCCTCAGGTCTGGTCACCGAGGCCGAGCTCGAGAAGATGAGCGAAGCCCAGATCCACAAGTTCATCTTCGCGCCGGGCTTCTCGACCGCGGCCGCCATCACCTCGGTGTCGGGGCGCGGCGTCGGCATGGACGTGGTGCGCACCAATATCGACCAGATCGGCGGCACCATCGACATCAAGTCGGTCGCCGGTGAAGGCTCCTCCGTCACCATCAAGATCCCGCTGACGCTCGCCATCGTCTCCGCGCTGATCGTGGAAGCCGCCGGCGACCGCTTTGCGATCCCGCAGCTCTCCGTGGTCGAGCTGGTGCGGGCCCGCGCCAACTCGGAGCACCGCATCGAGCGCATCAAGGACACCGCGGTTCTCAGGCTGCGCAACAAGCTGCTGCCGCTGATCCATCTCAAGAAGCTGCTCAAGATCGACGACGGCGCCGTCTCCGATCCCGAGAACGGCTTCATCGTGGTGACGCAGGTCGGCAGCCAGACCTTCGGCATCGTCGTCGACGGCGTGTTCCACACCGAAGAAATCGTGGTCAAGCCGATGTCGACGAAGCTGCGCCACATCGACATGTTCTCGGGCAATACCATCCTGGGCGACGGCGCGGTCATCATGATCATCGACCCCAACGGCATTGCCAAGGCGCTCGGCGCCGCCGGCTCCTCGGCCCATGACATGAACAACGAGAACGGGACGCACAGCATCGGATCGGGCGAGCAGACCACCTCACTGCTGGTGTTCCGCGCCGGCTCGGCCCAGCCCAAGGCGGTCCCGCTCGGGCTCGTCACGCGCCTGGAAGAGCTCCCGGCCGACAAGATCGAGTTCTCGAACGGCCGCTACATGGTGCAGTACCGCGAGCAGCTGATGCCGCTCGTTGCCATGGAGAGCGTCACCATCGCGAGCCAGGGCGCCCAGCCGATCCTGGTGTTCTCCGACGACGGCCGCTCCATGGGCCTCGTCGTCGACGAGATCATCGACATCGTCGAGGAACGGCTCAACATCGAGGTCGGCGGATCCTCCTCCGGCATTCTCGGCTCGGCCGTGATCAAGGGCCAGGCCACCGAAGTGATCGACGTCGGCCACTTCCTGCCGATGGCGTTCTCCGACTGGTTCACCCGCAAGGAGATGAAGCCGTCGCTGCACTCGCAATCGGTGCTGCTGGTCGACGATTCGGCGTTCTTCCGCAACATGCTGGCCCCGGTGCTCAAGGCCGCCGGCTACCGCGTCCGCACCGCGCCGACCGCGCAGGAGGGCCTGGCGGCGCTGCGCGCGCAGAGCTTCGACGTGGTCCTGACCGACATCGAGATGCCCGACATGAACGGGTTCGAGTTTGCCGAGACCATTCGCTCCGACAGCAATCTGGGCGCGATGCCGATCATCGGCCTCTCCGCGCTGGTGTCGCCGGCGGCGATCGAGCGCGGCCGCCAGGCCGGCTTCCACGACTATGTCGCCAAGTTCGACCGTCCCGGTCTGATCGCGGCGCTGAAGGAACAGACCGCGAGCGCCGCCGGCGCCTCCGAGCTGAGCCGCGCAGCCGCCTAAACCCCAGCGGGATGGATCAGGAGATACGCACATGACCAAGAAGACCCAGTCCGGCGAAGGCGCCATGGTCGAATACGTCACCGCGATGATCGGCGGCCAGCTGTTCGGCCTGCCGATCTCCCGCGTCCAGGACGTGTTCATGCCCGAGCGCGTCACCCGCGTGCCGCTGTCCTCGCGCGAGATCGCGGGCGTGCTGAACCTGCGCGGCCGCATCGTCACCGTGGTCGACATGCGCGCCCGGCTCGGCCTGCCCAAGCCCGAGGACGGCAAGATCCCGATGGCGGTCGGCGTCGATCTGCGCGGTGAATCCTACGGCCTCCTGATCGACCAGATCGGCGAAGTGCTGCGGCTCGCCGAGGACGGCATGGAAGAAAACCCCGTCAATCTCGACCCCCGCATGGCCAAGCTCGCCGGCGGTGTCCACCGTCTCGACGGCCAGCTCATGGTCGTCCTCGACGTCGATCGCGTCCTCGAGCTCGCGCCCGATATGATGGCGGCCTGATACGCCGGCACATCCGCCGACGTACCTGCAATTGGAAGTGCCCCCGCAAAAGGGGGGAAGCAGAGGTTCACATGCGAACTTGTCTCGTCGTTGATGATTCCAGCGTCATCCGCAAGGTTGCGCGCCGGATCCTGGAGGGCCTCGACTTCCAGATCCTCGAAGCCGAGGACGGTGAGAAGGCGCTGGAGGCCTGCAAGCGCGGCTTGCCCGATGCGGTGCTGCTGGACTGGAACATGCCGGTGATGGACGGCTATGAGTTCCTCGGCCATCTCCGGCGCATGCCCGGCGGCGACCAGCCCAAGGTGGTGTTCTGCACCACCGAGAACGACGTCGCGCATATCGCGCGCGCGCTGCACGCTGGCGCCAACGAGTACATCATGAAGCCCTTCGACAAGGACATCGTGACGGCGAAATTCCAGGAAGTCGGCCTTATCTGAGCGACCGCCCTGGAGGCTGAACGGCTCCTTCGGCGTTTGTTTTCAACTGACCGTTTCAGTCTGAGTTGGTGAGTAATGAGTGTTGCGTTCGCAGGTAATTCGACCCCGGGCTCGTCGCGGGAAGCCGGACCGTTGCGGGTGATGGTCGTCGATGACTCCGTCGTCATCCGCGGTCTGATCTCGCGCTGGATCGGCGCCGAGCACGACATGGAGGTCGCGGCCTCGCTGCGCACCGGGCTCGAGGCGGTCAACCAGATCGAACGCATCAATCCCGATGTTGCCGTGCTCGATATCGAAATGCCCGAGCTCGACGGCATCTCGGCGCTGCCGCAACTCCTGGCGAAGAAGCGCGATCTCGTCATCATCATGGCCTCGACGCTGACCCGCCGCAACGCGGAGATCAGCTTCAAGGCGTTGTCGCTCGGCGCCGCCGACTACATTCCGAAGCCTGAATCGACGCGCGAGGCTTCGGCTGCGGACATCTTCCATCACGACCTGATCCAGAAAATCCGCCACCTCGGCGCACGGCTGCGCCGCAAGGCCGCGGTTGCGAGCCCGCCGCTCGCGCCCGCAACCGCAAGCCCGGCTCCGGCGACACGTGGGCCGGTTGTCGCGCGGCCTGCCGCGTCCGCGGCCGCTCCGGCCGTCCATGCGCCGTCGTCGTCCTCGGTGCTGTCCACGCGTCCGTTTTCGACCCAGGCCCCGAAGGTGCTGCTGATCGGCTCATCGACCGGCGGTCCTCAGGCGCTGATGGCGCTCGTCGCCGAGCTCGGTCCCGTGATCGACCGTGTCCCGGTGCTGATCACCCAGCACATGCCGCCCACCTTCACCACCATTCTCGCGGAGCATCTGGCACGCACGAGCCGCAAGCCGGCGGCCGAGGCGGTGGATGGCGAGCCGGTGAAGCCGGGCCGCATCTATCTTGCGCCGGGCGGCAAGCACATGCGCGTCGTGCGTAGCGGCGCCGACGTGGCGATCGCGCTCGACGACGGTCCCGCCGTCAATTTCTGCAAGCCCGCGGTCGATCCGCTGTTCACTTCCGCCATCGACATCTGGCATGGCGCCATCCTCTCCGTGATCCTGACGGGCATGGGCTCGGACGGCATGCGCGGCGGCAAGGACATCGTCGCCGCCGGCGGCAGCGTGATCGCGCAGGACGAAGCTTCCAGCGTGGTCTGGGGCATGCCGGGCGCAGCGGCCAATGCCGGCATCTGTGCGGCGATCCTGCCGCTCAACCAGATCGGCGCCCGGGTCAATCGCCTGTTCGCGGGAGACCGCTCGTGACGCCGGTTGACTACGACTATCTGCGCAAATTCCTGAAAGAGCGCTCCGGCCTCGATCTCTCCCCGGACAAGCAGTATCTGGTCGAGAGCCGGCTGCTGCCGCTGGCCCGCAAGGCGAGCCTCGCCGGGATTCCCGATCTCGTGCTGAAGATCAGGAATGGCGACGGACGGCTTGCGAGCGATGTGGTCGAAGCGATGACCACCAACGAGACTTTCTTCTACCGCGACAAGATCCCGTTCGATCACTTGCGCGAAACGATCCTGCCGGGACTGCTTCGGGCGCGCGCAGCGCGCAAGTCGCTGCGCATCTGGTCGGCGGCGTCGTCGACGGGACAGGAACCGTATTCGATTGCGATCTGCGTGAAGGAGATGGGCGTAGCCTTCGCCGGCTGGCGCATCGAGATCGTCGCCACCGATCTGTCGCAGGAGGTGCTGGAGAAATCCAAGGCCGGCGTCTACAGCCAGTTCGAGGTGCAGCGCGGCCTGCCGATCCAGCACCTGATGAAATACTTCACGCAAGCGGGCGAAGTCTGGCAGCTCAATGCCGACATTCGCGCGATGGTGCAGTTCCGCCAGCTCAATCTGTTGCAGGACTTCTCCCATCTCGGCACGTTCGACGTGATCTTCTGCCGCAATGTGCTGATCTATTTCGACCAGGACACCAAGGCCGTGATCTTCGAGCGCATGGCGAAGGTTTTGGAAGCCGACGGCACGCTGCTGTTGGGCGCCGCCGAATCCGTCGTCGGAATTACCGACGCGTTCCGCCCGATCGCCGATCGTCGTGGCCTCTATCAGCTCAATCCGACGCGCTCCGGGCGCCCGATGGGTGGATTGATGCCGCCGTCAATGAAGGTAGCAGCGGCGCGGTGAGATGCGTTCTTCCCCTCTCCCCTTGCGGAAGAGGGTGGCTCGCCGCGTAGCGGCGAGACGGGTGAGGGTTCTATCCGCGAGCCCACCGACACTTGAACTCGCGGATAGAACCCCTCATCCGGCGCTTCGCGCCACCTTCTCCCACAACGGGAGAAGGAATGAAGAGCGCACCTCACAAGATCGCATGCGGCAGAAACCGCGAGCCGTTGCCGGTGATCGGGCTTTCGTCCTCGCGGATCGACAGGCCGCAGGGTTCGTGATCCACCAGCCAGCTTCCGATCACGGGATAGAAGCCGGAAAAATTCGGCAGCGGCGCGAGCGCCTGCCGCACGAATCCTTCGGCGCCGTAGGGGCCTGCCTGCTCGTCGAGCGGCATTCCACCAGACACCAGCGTGACATTGGCCCCTTCGCGCGACAGCAGCGGCTTGCGCACATAGGAGCTGCCGAGCTCGGCTGCCCGCGGATCGTCCTCGAAGAACGCCGGTAGCAGATTGGGATGGTTCGGAAACATCTCCCAGAGCAGCGGCAGGATGCCCTTGTTGGAGAGCACCGCCTTCCACGGCGGTTCGATCCAGCGTGTCTGTGCATCCTTGAGCTTTGCGCTAAAGGCGTCGTGGAACATCCATTCCCAAGGATAGAGCTTGAAGGCGAGCGTGATGTCGCGGTCGCCGAGATCGACGAAGCCGCCGGTATCATTGCGCCAGCCGATCGCCTCGATGTCGAGCAGCGTGGTCGTCAGTCCCGCGTGGCGCGCGGTATCTTCGAGATAAGCGAGCGTGCCGGCGTCCTCCTCATTGCCCGTGGTGCCGGTGAGATGGACGTGGCGGCTAGCGGCAATCTGCTTCCAGGCTTCGATCAATCGTTCGTGGATGGAGTTGAACTGGTCGGCCCGCGACGGGATGATGCGCCGTTCGATCGCCTGTTCGAGCCAGGTCCATTGAAAGACCGCGGCTTCGAAAATCGAGGTCGGCGTATCCGCGTTGTATTCGAGCAGCTTTGCCGGTCCCTTGCCGTCGAATTTCAGATCGAGCCGGCCATAGAGGCTGCGGTCGTCTCGTGCCCAGCTCTCGGCGATCAGGCTCCAGAACGCCTCCGGTATCTTCAAGCGCTGCAGATGGCGCTCGTCGCCGATCACGCGGCCGGCGAGCTCCAGGCACATCGCGTCGATCTCGCCGGTCGGCGCCTCGATGCCACGCTCGATCTCGTCGAGCGTGAAGGCGTAATAGGCGCGCTCGTCCCAATAGCGCTCACCGTCGATGGTGTGGAAGGCGAAGCCGCATTGTTCGGCGGTCTGCCGCCAGTCGTCGCGCTCGGGGCAGACGATGCGTTGCATGGGTCAGCCGCGCCGGAGAAGCCATGGCCAAACGAGCCGAAGCCGCCGCGGCTCACGCCGCCGGAGCCTGAATCGGACGACGTTCCGGACGAGGAATGGCTCGAGGAGTCGCTGCTGAAGAAACTCGATCGCGACGAACTGCCGCCGCCGCTGGAGGAGCTGCGGCTGCTGCTGCACGAGGTGCTCGCTTGCACCGCCGGGTCCATGCCGGCAGGGGAGGGCTCGCAATTCTGCCGCGGCATCAGTGTGTAGGCGGTGGTGCCGACCGCGATCGTGCCCATCACCAGCAGCGCGACATGGCCGGAGCGCTTCACCGGCTGTTGTGCAGGCGGCGGTCCGGCCGCCGGCCGGCGCTTGCCGAACTCCTTTTGGAGCGCTTGTCGGTCATGTCAGTAGATCATGCAGGCGGCGTTGAGCAGGCCTGCGGCGAGCGAGGACAGCCCGAGCCAGATGGCAGCTGCAAGTTCGCCGGCGGCAATCCGCGCCGACAGGTTCGGCACCGGCACTCTCACCAGGAAGAACACGACGATCTGGACGATCAGCGCGATCATCGCCCAGATCAGGCAGTCCAGCACATTGGCCGAATGCGCGATCGCGCTGACAAGCGGCGCCACGAAGCCGAGCAGGCTGAGGCCGAGTGCGATCGCCGCAGCCGGATCGTTGTCGCGGATCAGCTGGAATTCGTTATGCGTCGTGATGCGGGTGTAGACGAACAGGTACGCCACGATCGCGATCAGCCCGGTGCAGAAATAGACCAGGAAGGCGGGCAGGCCGGCCAGTGATTGCAGGATCATCGTTCCCCCATCGTGCAGCGACCATTCGTCGGCGGGGGAAGGATAGCGGTTCAACGGCGCAAGGACGATGAGGCCCCGTTCGCGTCCCCAAAAACAAAACCCCGCCATTTGCGGCGGGGTCCAGGCTGGGAGGAGCAAGCCCCGAAGGGCTCGCGGGTAAAACCCAGGATCAGGCGGGGATGCGCTCTTCGACCTCGTGCGGCTCGCGCAGCACGTAGCCGCGGCCCCACACGGTCTCGATGAAGTTGCGGCCTTCGGAGGCATTGGCGAGCTTCTTGCGGAGCTTGCAGATGAAGACGTCGATGATCTTCAGCTCGGGCTCGTCCATGCCGCCATAGAGGTGGTTGAGGAACATTTCCTTGGTGAGGGTCGTGCCCTTGCGGAGCGAGAGCAGCTCCAGCATCTGGTATTCCTTGCCGGTCAGATGCACGCGCTGACCGCCGACTTCCACGGTCTTGGTGTCGAGGTTGACGACGAGGTCGCCGGTCTGGATCACCGACTGGGCATGGCCCTTGGAGCGGCGCACGATCGCGTGGATGCGGGCAACCAGCTCGTCCTTGTGGAAGGGCTTGGTCATGTAGTCGTCGGCGCCGACGCCGAGACCCTTGACCTTGTCCTCGATGCCGGCGAGGCCGGAGAGGATCAGAATGGGTGTCTTGATCTTGGAGACCCGAAGCTGCTTGAGCACGTCGTAGCCGGACATGTCGGGCAGGTTGAGGTCGAGAAGGATAATGTCGTAATCGTATAATTTACCGAGATCGACGCCTTCTTCCCCCAAATCGGTCGTGTAGACGTTGAAGCTCTCAGACTTCAACATCAGCTCGATCGACTGCGCGACGGCGCTGTCATCTTCAATCAGCAAAACGCGCATGCCAGTTCCCCATAGTCGCCGCTCCTGGGCGTCAGGTCGGCCGCATTCGCGGCACACAACAAAACGCCTTTGAACAACTGATTCGGATCCTGACAACAGATGGTTAACAAATTCTGATTCTGGAACGCAAGCCCTGTAGATGCAATTTTCGTCGAATCGCCCTAAGGTCTTGTGTGCGAAGCAGCTTTCGTTATCCGGTTGCGTTCAAGTTCCACTTTAAGAGACGGGCCTAACCGACTCTCGCGACTCAGCCTTCTTCTGAAGGGGAGCCACGCTCAGTCACAAAGACAGTGACGCAATGATTAACGATGCGGGTAAACACGAAGTTAAGCGCCGTTCAGAAATATGGCGAAACTTAAGGTTCTCGCCACGAAACCCCGGATTATGAAGGCGATCACCCTCATGAAGGCCCTCTTGTGAAGGCTCTTGCCGAACAGATCGGCGACATTGACGGCATCAATATTTATGGCCGTGTGGTCGGCGTGCGCGGCCTGATGGTCGAGGTCGCCGGTCCGATCCATGCGATGTCGGTCGGCGCGCGGCTCGTGATCGAGACCGGCGGCAACCGTTCCATCCCCTGCGAGGTGATCGGCTTCTCCGGCAACAACGCCGTCGTGATGCCGTTCGCCGGTCTGGACGGCGTACGGCGCGGCTGCAAGGCCGTCATCGCCAATGCCGCAAATCAGGTGCGGCCTTGCGCGGCCTGGCTCGGCCGCGTCGTCAATGCGCTGGGGGAGCCGATCGACGGCAAGGGGCCGCTGCCGCAGGGCCCGGCGCCGATGCCGTACCGCAATTCGCCGCCGCCGGCGCACTCGCGCAAGCGCGTCGGCGCGCCGCTCGATCTCGGCGTGCGCGCGATGAACACCTTTCTGACCTGTTGCCGCGGCCAGCGCATGGGCATCTTCGCAGGCTCCGGCGTCGGCAAGTCGGTGCTGCTGTCGATGCTTGCGCGCAACGTCGATGCCGCCGTCAGCGTCATCGGGCTGATCGGCGAACGCGGCCGCGAGGTGCAGGAATTCTTGCAGGACGACCTTGGCGAGGAGGGCCTGGCCCGTTCCGTGGTCGTGGTCGCGACCTCCGACGAGCCGGCGCTGATGCGCCGCCAGGCCGCCTATCTGACGCTTGCGGTCGCCGAGTATTTTCGCGACGAGGAGCAGGACGTCCTCTGCCTGATGGATTCGGTGACGCGCTTTGCCATGGCCCAGCGCGAGATCGGCCTGTCCGCTGGCGAGCCGCCGACCGCCAAGGGCTACACGCCGACCGTGTTCACCGAGCTGCCGAAGCTTCTGGAGCGCGCCGGTCCGGGCCTCGGGGAGGGCGCCATCACCGCGATCTTCACGGTGCTGGTCGATGGCGATGACCATAACGAGCCGATTGCGGATGCCGTCCGCGGCATCCTCGACGGACACATCGTGATGCAGCGCTCGATCGCCGAGCGCGGCCGCTACCCCGCCATCAACATCCTCAAATCCATCTCCCGCACCATGCCGAAATCGGCCGACCCGCAGTTCTGGCCGACCATCCAGAAGGCGCGGGCGGTGATGGCGACCTATGCCGACATGGAAGAATTGATCCGTCTGGGCGCCTACCGCGCCGGCTCCAGCCCCGAGGTCGACGAGGCGATCCGCCTGCACGAGCCGCTGGAGGCCTTCCTGCGCCAGCGCAAGGATGAAAATGCATCGCTGGCGGACGGCTACCGCCAGTTGGCGCAAATCCTTGGTGATTTGGAAACGGAACGCTAACTTTGTCCCGTCATCATCCCATCCCACAGAGTAGTAGAGCCGGTCTTGGCCCCCGTCGGGCCTGTGGGGAGACCGGTGTTGTCCCACGTGCAGCCAAGGGACTTCTGGGGAGTACGAGTCGATGAAGTCACGTGATACACTCATCCGCCTGAAGAAATTTCAGGTCGACGAGAAGCGCCGCCGGGTCACCCAGATCGAGACCATGATCGCCGACTTCCAGCGGATGTCGACCGATCTTGAACGCGAGATCTCGACCGAGCAGGAGCGCGCCGGGATCAACGATCCCTCGCACTTCGCCTATCCGACCTACGCCAAGGCTGCCATCCAGCGTCGCGAGAACCTGACCCGCTCGGCCGACGAGCTGAAGGGCCAGCTCGACGAAGCCAAGGCTGCGCTGGCCGAAGCCTTCGAGGAGCTGAAGAAGGTCGAGCTCCTTGACGAGCGCGATCAGGCCCGCGAACGCGCCGAGGAAAACGCCCGCGAGCAGGCCGATCTCGACAGCATCGGCCTGATGCGTGCCCGCATGGGCGCCGTCGCCTGAGACGCTAGCCGCCAGACCTGCGAGAATTTGCAGAACCCGGACCCCAAGGTCCGGGTTTTCGCATGCCCTGTCCACAGTGTGGCGCCGCGCCCCCTTGGTGGTCGGCTTTGTCGCGCGCTATGGTGGCGGAATGCCAGCGCCTGCGCGGAATGCGACGGGCCGCGCATTGGGGGGCTGAATGCTGACGCCAGCAGAGCTGGTCGGGCTGATTGGGGCGATGGCGCAGGGCGATCAGGCCGCGTTCGAGCGCCTCTACGTCGCCACGCGCGCGAAACTCTATGGCGTCGTGCTCCGTATCTTGCGCCGACAGGATCTCGCAGAGGAGGTCATTCAGGAGACCTACGTCAAGATCTGGAACAGCGCCGGCCAGTTCAATCCCGCTCTCGCGTCGCCGATCACATGGATGGCGTCGATCGCGCGCAACCGCGCCATCGACATCGTGCGCAAGAAGACGGAAGTCTCCATCGAGGAAGAGCCCCAGGCGATGGAAGTCGCAAGCGACAGCCCCGATCCGCTGGCGCGGAGGGAGATGACCGAGGAATTGAAGCGGCTGCTGGAATGTATCGGCCGGCTCGAGCCGGACCGTCAGAGGCTCGTGCTTCTCGCCTATTACAACGGCTGGAGCCGCGAGCAATTGGCGGAGAAATTCGCGGCGCCCGTCAACACGGTGAAGACGTGGCTTCGGCGCAGCATGATGGATATTCGCGAATGTCTCGGGCTATGAGATTCGGGCTACGGGAGCTCATACGGTGAGGGTGGGTCTGGACCGCAAGTGATGGCCTATACGGAGGACCATATCGCGCTCGCCGCGGAATATGCGCTCGGCACGCTCGACGCCGGCGAGCGCGCGCAGGTCGAGACCATGATGGCGGTGGACAAGGCGTTCGCCGATGTCGTGCAGGCGTGGGCATTCCGGCTCGGCGTCCTCAACCAGATGGTCGGCTCGATCGAGCCGCGGCCGATCGTGTGGGAGAACATCAGGTCCGAGCTCGCGCGGACAGGCTTTGCGCAGGATCCGCCAGCACTGCCGGACGCAGCGCCGCCGCCACCTGTGCCGGAATATTCCTCGCCCGACACCGTGCCTCCGCAGGTGCCGTCGGAGAATATGCAGCAACCGCCGCCGCCTCCCGAAGCGGAGCAGCCTGCCCCGGCGCGACTTGAGACCGATGCGATTCCCGACGTCGTGCCGCTATTCATGCCGCAGGTCCACGCGCCGGACCCGGAGGTCGCGCGTGCGCCACCGCCGCCGGTTGCCGACAACAGCAACGTGATCCGGCTCGAGGGCCGCGTGAAGCGCTGGCGCACCATCGCATCCGCCGTCGGCGCGCTCGCGGCCGCGCTGCTCGTGACGCTGTCGCTTCAGATCTTCCTGCCCGACGCGCTGCCGGGCGGCTTGCGACCGGTACCGCGCATCCAGACCGTCGAGGTGAAGACACCGGCGCCGCTCCCGGCGTCGTCGCAATATGTCGCCCTGTTGCAGGGCCAGGGCGGAGGTCCCGCCTTCATCCTCACCATCGACGGCGCGACCAAGAACTTTACGGTGCGTAAAGTGGGCGCGACACCGGAGCCCGGCAAGAGTTTCGAGCTCTGGCTGATCTCCGACAAGCTGCCGCGTCCGCGTTCGCTCGGCGTGATCGGCGCCGGCGATTTCACCGCACGACCGGTGCTCGGCTCGTACGATGCCGACGTTGTCAACGGCGCGACCTACGCCGTCACGCTCGAGCAGGCGGGCGGTTCGCCCAACGGCCAGCCGACCTCGGCGCCGGTGTTTTCCGGCAAGCTGATCGAAACCGTGCCATCGTCACAGCCGCAGGCGCCCGCGAAGAAGTAGGTTTCCATTGTCGTCCTGGCGAAAGCCAGGACCCATTGCCCCAAGAGCTTGTTGCAAGAGTGAGCGCTGGCAACACGGGTGAGCAACCACTCAATCCCCGAGGTAATGGGTCCTGGATCGGCGCTCGCTCTGCTCGCTTGTCGAGGACGACACCGGGGGCATTGGACGCTTCAACATCGTGGTGGCAATGCCTGATCGGTTCTGTCGCCACGGTCCGTCCCGCCGTCGTCTTCCGACAAATTCCGCCGAATCCGCCCTCGATTTGAACCTCTCCGCGCTTCGCGGCGTCAAATGCCCGGAATTTGCAGTCGGCGCCCCCCAATCATGGTGCCGGAGAGGGGCGAGAAATCAGATGGATGCAGCGAAAACGTCGGGCATCTTCATTCACCAATATGCGGGGCTGCCACACGGCCCGGCCTTCGAGCATTGGCGCGAGCGGACTTTCGGGGCCTGCGGCCTCGATATCGGGCCGAGCCGAGGCGATAGCATCGATTGCCGGCTCCAGGTCAGCGTGGTCGACAATATCGCGCTCGCCATTCCCGAAGGCGCCTCCGCGCAATATTCACGCACCCAGAGCCATCTTGCCGACGGCAGCCACGATCTCGTCCTGATCGCCGCGCATGCGGGCCTCGTCCGCGTCGGGCAGAACGGCCATGCCGTGGAGCTTGCGCCCGCGCAAATGGTGCTCGTCGACATGGGCATCACCGGCACCGTCGGCCACACCGAGGAAGATCGCTTCACCACCATCCGCATGCCGCGCCGCGCGCTGCTCGAGATCAATCCGCGCGCCGAGGACAAGCTGTCGCAACTGCTCTCGGACGGCGCGCTCGCCGAGACGATCTTGCGCTACCACTCCCTTGCCGCCCATCATGCGCCGCATCTCGACGCCGTCGGCCAGCGCCTCACCGCGCAGCACATGGTCGATCTCGTCGGCCTCCTGCTCGGCACCGACGCCGAACATGCAAGTCTCGCGCGCGGGCGAGGTCATGCGGCGGCCCGTCTCGATCTCATGCGCGCCGACGTGATGGCTGCGCTTGGCCGCAACGATCTCTGCCTGTCCGAGATTGCCACGCGCTCCGGCTTGAGCCCGCGCCAGGCACAGCGTCTGTTCGAGCAGGCAGGAACGACCTTCACCGAGTTCGTGCTGGAACAGCGCCTGCTGCAGGCGCGCAAGCTGCTCAGTGATCCCCGCGCCAGGACCCGCAAGATCAGCGACATCGCGCATTCGTCAGGCTTCTCCGATCTGTCCTATTTCAACCGCGCCTTCCGCAAGCGCTTTGCCGCGACGCCGTCGGAACTGCGCGAGGCCTGAGCCGCGCCGAGAATTTGTGCGGCGCGCCGGTGCCACCGCAGTTGGTCCGCCGGGCTGGATGAGTTATATCTGTCTGCGCGGTCAGACCGCCTGATCGTTCGTCGCTTCGTCGTCGCTCTCTTGGAAAATGCAGTCAACGGACATGGCGCGTATCGTCGTGCTCGGCGCCGGGTTTGCAGGTCTGTGGGCGGCCATCGGTGCCGCACGCAAGCGCGAGGAGATCGGCGCGGCCGGCGGTGACATCGAGATTCGTGTCATCGATCGCAATCCCTATCACAACATCCGCGTCCGCAATTACGAGGCCGACCTCAGCGAGGTCGCGCTTCCGCTGCCGCAGCTGCTCGATCCGATCGGCGTCAGTCACGGGATCGGCGAGGTCGAAGCCATCGATCCGGTACGGCGCGAGATTTCGCTGGTGACGGATGGCGGCGACGAGACGCTGGCTTATGACCGGCTGGTGCTGGCGCTCGGCAGCGAAGTGATGCGTCCGGACATTCCCGGCCTTGCCGAGCATGCTTTCGATGTCGACACTTATGCAGCAGCGCTCCGCCTCGAGGATCATCTCAATTCGCTCGGACGCAGCGCGCCTTCGCCGGGGCGCTCGACGATCGTCGTGGTCGGCGCCGGCTTCACCGGTATCGAGGTCGCGGCCGAGATGCCCGACAGGCTGGCGCGCGCCGGCATTACCGGCAGCCGCCGCATCATCCTGGTCGATCCCAATCCGGTGGTGGGCGCCACGATCGGCGCACATGCACGTCCCGTCATTGATACGGCGTTGGCCGCGCTCGACGTCGAGACACGGCTTGGCGTCCGCGTCGTCTCCGTCGAGGCCGCCGGCCTGCGCCTGAGCTCGGGCGAGTTCATTCCGACACGGACGGTGATCTGGTGTGCCGGGATGCGCGCGAGCCCCTTGGCGGCGAGCTTCCCGGACGCACGCGATCGCCTTGGGCGGCTTCTGGTCGATCCCATGATGCGGGTCGCGGATGTCGGCGGCGTGTTCGCGGCCGGCGACGTCGCCTCGAGCGTGGTCGACGGCTTGCATCCAACCGTGATGTCCTGCCAGTTCGCGCGTCCCATGGGCCGCTTCGCCGGCCACAATGTGGTCGCCGATCTCGCGGGCCTGCCGATGCTGCCGCTGCGGATCGACTGGTACGTGACCGTGCTCGATCTCGGCGGCTGGGGCGCGCTCTACACGGAAGGGTGGGACCGCGAAGTCCGCGCCACCGGCGCGGCCGCGAAGGCAACCAAGCAGACGATCAACCGCAAGCGCATCTATCCGCCGTTGTCGGGCAGCAAGGACGAGCTATTCGCTGCGGCAGTCCCAACCGTGCAGGCGCCGCCGCCGACGTATGGGGCGCGGTAGTATCCGTGCCGTTGCGGGATGACGGCGGTACGTTTTCCATCGTCATTGCGAGCGTAACGAAGCAATCCAGAATGTCTCTGCGGAGGGATTCTGGATTGCTTCGTCGCAAGAGCTCCTCGCAATGACGGAGCTGGACGCGCGTGCGCTCACGGTGACGACATACCCCAGACATGAGAAAGCGCCCGTGGGGGGCGGGCGCTTTCTGTAGTCGACTTGGGGTTGGGGTCGTCTACATATCCACGTGGCGACTTTGGGGGGCTGATAAAGAGCCGCGTGAATTCCTGAAACTCAAATCTCCTTAGCGAACGAGGGAAACGTTCGAGCTGGTGATAGCGATCGGCTTGCCCGCCTTCATGACGCGAGCGGTCTGGGTCAGGCCTTCATCTGAACTCGTACGCGCGGTGATCCCGAGACCCGCCACCGTGATGCCGGCAACGAGCGCGACAACCACGATCTTGAGGTGGGTTGAGCGATCTGCGCTGTAAATCGAGTGGTTCATGGAAGGCTCCTGCCGCCATCTACCCGAAGTAGTCGCCTGCGTGCTTGGGCAGGTTCATGCTTCCGGTGCCCAACAACCTAGTATTGGGGGGATTCGTTCCCAAGAGGCGATCACAAGGGCGTGACAGGACGTGAGAAGCCGCGATCAGAAACGACCCTTGATCGTGCAATTTAGCAATTATTTCAAAGGTGTAATGTGTCTGCCAAGCGCCTTGCCCGCCGTCGATCGGCAAGGCGCATAAACCTGAAAAACCATTTGCCTGTGGCCAAAAAACACACGGCTTCTTAAGGCAAATCAGATGCTTCCGACCGTTTTCAACCTCGCCCTGGGGTGGATTTCAGCCTGCGACAGCACGGTCGTCTGGGCCCGGAACCGCTCGACCAGGGAACGCACGAAGGGACGAATTGCCGCAGAGGTGACCAGCACCGGGGCCTCGCCTTCACGCGCCGCGCGCTCGAAGGCGTCGCGCACGCCGGTCATGAACTCCGACAGCTTCGAGGGCTGCATCGCGAGGCTGCGCTCCTCGCCTTGGCCGATAATGGATTCGGCGAAGGCTTGTTCCCAACGGGCCGACAGCGCGATCAGCGGCAGGTAGCCGCTGTAAGAGGTGTTCTGCGCACAGATCTGCCGCGCCAGGCGGGCGCGGACGTGCTCGACCATGGTGGCCGGATTGCGCGAGAAGGCGAGCGAGTCGGCGATGCCTTCGAGGATGGTCGAGAGGTCGCGGATCGAGATGCGCTCGGCGAGCAGCAGCTGCAGCACGCGCTGGATGCCGGAGACGGTGACCTGTCCGGGCACGATGTCCTTGACCAGCTCGCCCTGCTCCTTCGGCAGCTCCTTGAGCAGCTTCTGCACCTCGCCATAGGAGAGCAGGTCCGACATGTTGGCCTTGAGCAGCTCGGTGAGGTGGGTCGAGAGCACGGTCGCGGCGTCGACGACGGTATAGCCCTTGAGCGAGGCCTCCTCCTTGAGGCTGGCATCGACCCAGGTTGCGGGCAGGCCGAAGGTCGGCTCGGTGGTGTGGATGCCGGGCACCTGCACCTGGCTGCCGCCGGGGTCCATGACCATGAACTGGTTCGGCCAGATCTTGCCGGTGCCGGCGTCGACCTCCTTGATCTTGATGATGTAGGTGTTGGCTTCGAGCTGGACGTTGTCGAGGATGCGCACGGCGGGCATCACAAAACCCATCTCGATCGCGAGCGAGCGGCGAAGCGCCTTGATCTGCTCGGTGAGGCGGTCGGTGCCGTCGGGGCCATTGACCAGCGGCAGCAGGGCATAGCCGAGCTCGATCTTGAGATCGTCGATCTTCAACGCCGCGGAGATCGGCTCCTCCGCCGCAGCGGAGCCGGCTGCGCCCGGCGTTCCCGGCGCAGGTGCGGTCTTCGCGACTTCCTCAGCCCTGGCAGTCGCCCGGTTGCGGTTGCGGGCGTGCCAGGCGAGCGCACCGGCGCCGGAGCCGAGCGCCAGGAAGGGAAGGGTCGGGATGCCCGGCAGGGCCGCCAGCACCAGCATGACCGCCGCGGACATTGCGAGCGCCTGCGGATATCCGGAGAACTGCTTCATCAACGCCTTGTCGGCGGCGCCGGACACGCCGGCCTTGGAGACGAGCAGGCCGGCCGCGGTCGAAACGATCAGCGCCGGCACCTGGGTGACGAGGCCGTCACCGACGGTCAGCAGCGTGTAGCTGCGGCCGGCATCGGCAAAGGACAGACCCTGCTGCGCCACGCCGATGATCATGCCGCCGACGACGTTGATGAAGACGATCAGGAGGCCGGCGATGGCATCGCCGCGGACGAATTTGGAGGCACCGTCCATGGCGCCGAAGAAGCCGCTCTCGTCCTCCAGATCCTTCCGCCGCTGCTTGGCGACCGTCTCGTCGATCAGGCCGGCGGAGAGGTCGGCGTCGATCGCCATCTGCTTGCCGGGCATGGCGTCGAGGTGGAAGCGTGCCGCGACTTCGGCGATACGGCCCGAACCCTTGGTGATGACGACGAAGTTGACGATGATCAGGATGGCGAAGACGATGATACCGATGACGAAATTGCCGCCCATCACGAAGCTGCCGAAGGCTTCGATGACATGACCGGCGGCATCCGTGCCCTCGTGCCCGTGCGACAGGATCAGGCGGGTCGAGGCCATGTTGAGCGACAGCCGCAGCATGGTCGAGATCAGCAGAACGGTCGGAAAAGCGGAGAATTCCAGCGGCGCCTGGATGAACAGCGACGTCATCAGGATCAGGATCGAGAGTGTGATCGAAATCGCCAGGAACAGGTCCAGCACTATCGCAGGCAGCGGAAGGATCAGCACCACCAGGATGGTGAGAACGCCGAGCGCGAGCGCGATATCGCCGCGCTTGAGGATGTTGCCGACTTCGGCAAGGGTCGGGAAACCGGCGTTCGTGCTGCCTACGCCCTGTCCTGCGGTGACGTCGACCATGGTAGCTGCCCCTCCGCGCGACTGCCGTCCGCGCGCCCCAAATGTCTGCGCGGCGGCCGAGGGGCCGCCGTTCCGAAAGTGAGGCACCGCACTGGCGTCCACGGGAGCTCCCGTTCTACGCGGCTGACGACACTCGACTCCACTGGGCAATTCTTGCCGGGTGTATGGTTAGCAAAGGGTTAATAAAGGGTGCGGCATGGGGGCTGACCGGGGTATTTCGGCCATCTGGCAGGCAAGCACTCGTCATGCCCGGCTTGTCCCGCCGAAGGCGTGGATGGCCGGGACGAGCCCGGCCATGATTTGTGGAAGCGTCTGGGGCCGATATCGGCGGACGGAGGAAGTGGCCCTACTTCGCCTTCTCCATCCGGGTCACCGTATAGCCCGAAGTCGCCTCTTCGGCTTCGAAAGTCACCTTGTCGCCGACCTTCACCTGCTTGAGCACGGCCGGGTCCTTGACGCGGTAGATCATGGTCATGGGTTCATCCATGCCGAGGTTCTTCGCGGGCCCGTGCTTGAGCGTGATCTTGCCGGCGCCCTCGTCGATCTTCTTGACCTCGCCGCTGATCGCGGCGCCCTGGGCTGCCAGGGCACCTGTGGCAAGGCCGACGGCCAGCGCCAGCGCGGCGGCGATACGGATGATGCGGTTCATGGGAGCCTCCCTTGCGTTACTTCACGGTGACGTGGCCGACCATGCCGTAGTCGCGGTGGTCGGGAATCAGGCAGGAAAATTCGAACGTGCCGGCCTTGCTGAACTTCCAGAGGATCTCGGCTGTCTTGCTCGGCGCGAGCCTGACCCCGTTGGGATCGTCATGCTCCATGTGCGGGTGCTTCTTCATCTCCACCGCATGCGCGAGATTCTCCTTTGTGGTGGCGAGCAGGAATTCATGGTCCTCCTTACCGACATTGCGCAGCACGAAGCGAATCTGCTCGCCGCGTTTGACCTCGATCCTGGCGGGGGCATAGTCCATCTCGTTCAGCAGGATCTCGATGGTGCGCGCGGGCTTTTTGGGATCGCCGGGCTCGCCGGCCGAAAAGGTGCCGTGCCCGTGCTGGTCGTGGGCCAAGGCCGGCGCGGTGGAAAGCGCGGCCAGCGCGAGACCGAGCTTGATCGTCGTCTTCATTGGTAGCTCCAGTTGGTGGTGGTTCATCGAAACGCTCACATCTTCATGTTCTTCATCGGCGGTCCGCCTGGTTGTTGCCGCACGGGCTCCGGGGCCGGCGGCGTGACCTCGTAGGCGACGGTGCCCTGCGGGAATTGGTAGGGGCCGGGATCGCGATAATCGTCCCGCGCGAGGCCTTCGCGGATCTTCATCACCGTGAACATGCCGCCCATCTCGATCGGGCCGAACTGACCGGTGCCGGTCATCATCGGCAGCGTGTTGTCGGGCGCGGGCATCTCCATGTTGCCCATCGCCATGCCGGTCGAGCCCATCGCCATGCCGTCAGGCGCGAGCTTGCCGACCGCCTTGGCGAGATCCTTGCGCGACACCCCGATCATATTGCGCATGTCGTGTCCCATCGCATTCATGGTGTGATGCGACTTGTGGCAGTGGAACGCCCAGTCGCCGGGGTTGTCGGCGAGCACGTCGAACACCCTGACAGCGCCGACCGGTACGTCCGTCGTCGTCTCCGGATATTGCGCGCTCTCCGGAATCCAGCCGCCGTCGGTGCAGGTCACCGCAAAGCTGTGGCCGTGCAAATGGATCGGATGGTTGGTCATGCTGAGATTGCCGATGCGCACGCGCACCTTGTCGCCGAGCCTGACCGGCAGCGGATCGATGCCGGGAAACACCCGCGCATTCCAGGTCCACATGTTGAAGTCGGTCATCTCGTTGACCTTCGGCAGATAAGTGCCGGGATCGACGCGATAGGTGCTCATGACGAAGACGAAGTCGCGGTCCACGGCCCGAAAGCTCGGGTCGCGCGGATGCACGACGACCATGCCCATCATGCCCATCGCCATCTGCACCATCTCGTCCGAATGCGGATGGTACATGAAGGTCCCGCTCTTCCTCATCTCGAACTCGTAGACGAAGGTTTTTCCCGGCTGGATGTGCGGCTGGGTAAGTCCGCCGACACCGTCCATGCCGCTGGGAATGATCATGCCGTGCCAGTGCACGGTGGTGTATTCGGGCAGCCTGTTGGTCACGAAGATGCGGACCTTGTCGCCCTCGACGGCCTCGATCGTCGGGCCCGGTGACTGGCCGTTATAGCCCCACAAATTCACCTTCATGCCCTCGGCGAATTCGCGCACCACGGGCTCGGCAACGAGATGGAATTCCTTCCAGTCGCCGTTCATCCGGAACGGCAGCGACCAGCCGTTCAGCGTGACGACGGGTCGATAGTCCGGCCCGCTGACGGGGTGCAGCGGCGGCTGCATTACGACCTTGTCCATGTGCGGGGCTTCCGGAATCGAGGCGGCCTGGGCGCGGCCGCTGACGACGGATGCGCCGGCGAGCGCGGCGCTACCCAAAAATCCTCGGCGGGAAAACATGTTGGCCTCCATGTCAGTGACCGCCATCGGCAGGCGCTGCCGCGGCGAGAGTGGTTGAATTGTCGCCGTCAGCAGGCGCGCCGCCGCCATTGACGGCGGTCTGCAAGTCGGATTGGGCAAGGAAAAATCTTTGCCTGGCATCGATTGCACCGCGCAGCGACGCGAGCCGCTGCCGCGCCTCGGTGAGCAGCGCGAAGATATCGACCTGCATGCTGGAGAAGCGGAGCTGCATCTCCTCGGTGATGATTTTTCGCAAGGGGATGATCTCGCGCTGATAGTGGCTGGCGATGTCGTAGCCGGAGCGATAGACCCGATAAGCATCGCGCGCCTCGGAGCGTACATTCACGGCGCGTTCGGTCAGCCGGTTGAAGGCGAAATTGTAGGTCTCCGCCGCCTGCCGCACCCGCACTTCTCCGCCGTCGAAGATCGGGATCTGAAACTGCACGTCGAAGCCGCGCTCGCGGAACGGCGCGCCTTCCGGATCTCGGGTGCGGCGGGAGATGCCGGCGAGATCGAGCAGTGTCACGAAGCGCGTCGCCTCCGTGAGGTTCAGCGACTTTGCGAGCGCGCTCAGCTCGAGCCGCGCGATCTGCAGGTCGATGCGATGGGCGACCGCGTCGGCTTCGATCGACGGCAAAGCCTGCGGCCGGCGCGGCAGCGGCGGCAGTTGATTGGGCAGCCGGAAGTCGAGCCCGCCGTCCCACAGCCCCATCAGGCGCGCCAGCTTTTCGCGCGCGCTCGTCGCCGTCTGTCGCGCGGTGGCGAGGTCGGCGGTGGTTTCGGCGTAAAACACCTGTTCTCGGGCCTGATCGAGCTTGTTGATCGAGCCAGTTTCGCCGAGCTTGACCGCGAGCTGCGCGGTTGATTCCGCCGTCGCCTTCGCATCCGTCAGCAACGCCACCATCTCGTTGCCGCCAACGGCGCGCCAATAAGCGCGGCGGACATCGGCGGCAAGCCGCAACGTCGCCAGGCTTGCGCGCAATTGCGCCTGGCGGAAACGGTCGCGGGCGATTTCCGAGCGGAACGGCAGGGTGGCGAGCGCGAGGATGTCGCCGACAATTTGACGCTCGATTTCGCTGGCGCCGTTGCCCGAGATCCGGGAGACCGAGAACACGGGATTGGGCGGCAGGCTCTGCTCGACGAGATCGGTCTCGGCCAGCGCCAGCTCGTTATAAGCGGCCTGAAGCCCCTTGTTGTTGAGCAGTGCGATCTGCACGGCGGTCTCGATGCTGAGTGTTCGCGACAGCAGCTGGCGAACGCGCGCGTCGACCGCGCCGGCTCCTTCGGTTGTTCGCACAAAGGCGACATCCTTGTTGATGGTCTGGCTCGTCAGTTCCGAGACGGCCTTCATGCCGCTGTCGGGCGAGAAGGCGGCGCAGCCTGCAAGTCCAAACGAGGTGAGACCGAGCAGGCTTAGCGCGAGACGATGTGTCATGGCGCGCTCCTACCGGTCTTGCTTGAGCTGCGGCGCGACGCTCTCGTTGCGCTCGCGCCATGGTGCCGGCGTCGCGGGCCGCAGGCTGGTGTAGGGCGCAATCGTCGAACGATAGCCGGCGCGCGCGATCTTGGCCGCGGGATCGGCAGGATCAGCGCCAGCGACTTGTATCGTTGCCGGCATGCAGCCGGACAACGCCAAGGCCGTCGCGGCCAGCAGCGGCCAATTGAATCGAAAGTGTCGTCCCCGCGCCGCGGATGCAGCGGCGGACTTCGCCCCGGAAAGCGTAAGCATGAGTCATCCCTGATCTGTCTGGAGACCACAGGTGCGCGCGCGCGGATGCGCGCTCGGCCTGACGTCGTCGCGCGTCAGATCAGGCGATCGGAGGGCGGTAGTGCAGGGGCGGCGCCGCGCTGTGCAGGCTGGCCACGATCTCGGGCGAGCAGGCGGAAACCGGCTGAAGCGACTTTGCGACGCTGGGCAGGTCGGCCGGCAGCGCGCTCACGCACATCATCGCGCAGCACGGTCCCGCCGTACCCTTGCCGCCGTGATGATGAGGGGGTGGGGGGCGCGTCCTGCGCGGCGGCCTGGTGATGCGCATGCGGCCCGGCGTGGTCATGCGAAGCGCCGTCATGCGTGTGGCTGGCCTGCATCTGGTGATGCACCGGCACGCGATCGGCGAGGAGCGCGTCGTCGAGGCACGGTGCTGGAGCGCTACCCCAGGCGAGGCTTGCGGCCGGCGCGATCACGCAGAACAGATAGGCGAAGGCAATGAAGCGCCCCACCTTGATCCGCATCGATCGTGTCAATCGCAGCAACATTCCGCCGACATGCTCTCCGCGCCGCCTTGTTGCATGCGCTGATTTGCAAAATAATGACAAAACGCGCGTTCGCCAAGCTCCATCTTACCGCAGTGCACCGTGCATGCCCAATATCGCGCCACAATGGTTGACCCTGTGGTGATCCGCGGGCCATGGTCCCGCCCGTGCACGCACCAAATCAGTCTGGACAAACACCCGAAGCATTCACCCCTGATTCGCGTCAGGCCTGGATGCGCCTCGTCATTGCGCTTCTGATCGGCTCGATCGGCGGCGTCGGCATGTGGGCGATCGTCGTCATGATTCCCGCGGTGCAGGCCGAATTCTCCGCCACGCGCGGCGCGGTGTCGCTGGCTTTCACCCTGATGATGTTCGGTTTCGGGCTTGGCGGCGTCATCGCCGGCAGGATCACCGACCGCTTCGGCATCGTGGCGGCTATGGCGATCAGCATTGCCTTCCTCGGGGTCGCCAATGTGCTGGCGGGTCTGTCGACCCAGCTCTGGCAGTTCGTGGCGGCGTATTTCCTGATCGGGCTCGGCACGTCGGCGACCTTTGCGCCGCTGATGGCGGAGGCCTCGCACTGGTTCGAGCGCTATCGCGGCCTGGCCGTGACGATCGTCGCCAGCGGCAATTATGTCGCCGGCACGATGTGGCCGCCGCTCGTGAGCACGGGCATGCAGACGATCGGCTGGCGCTTCACTCATATCGGCATCGGCCTCGTTTGCGTCAGCCTGATGACCATCCTGGTGCTGGTCCTGCGCGCGCAGATGGGCGACGACAAGGTTCACGATCATGCCAATGCAGCGCCGCCGCGGGTCGACCTCAAGCTCTCGACCAACACGCTGACGGTGCTGCTCTCGATCGCCAGCATTTCCTGCTGCGTCGCCATGGCAATGCCGCAGGTGCATATCGTCGCCTATTGCGGCGATCTCGGATATGGCGTGGCGCGCGGCGCCGAGATGCTGTCGCTGATGATGGCCTGCGGCATCGTCAGCCGGATCGGCTCCGGCTACCTCGCCGACAAGATCGGCGGCATCCCCACACTGCTGATCGGTGCGGTGGCGCAAGGCTTTGCACTCGTGTTCTATCTGTTCTTCGACGGCCTGACCTCGCTCTATTTGATCTCCGCGATGTTCGGCCTGTTCCAGGGCGGCATCGTGCCGAGCTATGCCATCATCGTGCGCGAGGCGATGCCGGCGAGCGAAGCCGCAACCCGCGTCGGCATCGTGATCTTCGCCTCCGTGTTCGGCATGTCCTTCGGCGGCTGGGTCTCGGGCGTCATCTTCGATGCGACAGGTTCCTACGCCGCGGCGTTCGCCAACGGCGTGGCGTGGAACGCGCTCAATATCGGCATCGTCTTGACGCTGCTGATCCGCTCGCGGATCAATGCAGTCAGGACCGGTCCGGGTTTTGCGACCTAGACTGCCTGTCCCGCCTTCAGCAGCGAACAACCCGTGATCTTGTAGCTGCCGTCCGGCTGCTGCTCCAGCGTGTAGAGCGCTTCCCAGGCCTCGCCATTGGCATCGATGATATGGACGTGCTGGGCAATCCGGCTGCCCTCGCTCTTGCTGTCGCCAAATTCAAAGCTCTTGTGCCGATAGACCGGCGGATAGCCGTTTTGCACCATGGACATGAAGATGTCGGGCGCGGGGAAGATCTCCTGGATCGCAGGAGCGGCGTAGGAATAGGCCCCGCGCGCGTCGTCGCGGCCGAATGCCTGCTCCTGGGCGCGGATGATACTCTGTGCCGTCGCGACATCGTCGGCGCGCGCTGAGATGGGACCGAAGGCGACACTGAGAAAGACCAGCAAGGCGGCGATGCGCATGACAAGCTCCGCGTTGAAATCCCGGCGGCGCCGATCCTAGCACATCTCGCGGGCTATCGCTTCCGCTTTGCAGCCGGCTTCGCAGGCTTGGCGGACGCGCGGACCTTGGCTTTCATGGCAGGCTGCACCCGCAAACCGTCAACGAACACATCGAGCATCCGCAGCACCGAGGATTGCCAGCCGGGCTGGTCGTGCATGTAGCACATGCCAAAGAACGCGCGCAGCAAGTCCTCGGGACTGACGTCCGCGCGCATCGCACCGGCCGCGGCTGCGCGATCGAGCAGCGAGCCGATCGCCTTGGTCAGGCGCTCAAAGGAAAAGGCATGCAACTCCGACCCGCTCTGCACCGCGAGTGCCAGGGCTGCCACCATGCCCTTCTTGGTGGCAACGAATTCGACTCCTGAGCGCAGCCAGCGCCTGAGCGCGTCGACCGGGTCACTGGCGTTCTTCAACTGCTCGGCGAGCTCGCTGAGCTGCTCGACCTCGCGCCGGTACACCGCCTCGAACAAATCCTCGCGGGTCGGGAAATGCCGATAGAGCGTGCCGATGCCAACGCCGGCGCGTTTTGCCACCGCCTCCAGGCTCGCCTCCGGACCACCCGCGTTGAACACGGCCTTGGCCGCCTCGAGCACGCGCTCGCGATTGCGCACGGCATCGGCACGGGGCTTGCGGGTCTGGTCGGTGTGCTCGTCCATGCCGGCAATGTAGATCACGAATTGGTTAGATTGAACCCTTACGGGGCTGCATCGCGTTGATGCGCACGGGCTTTTGACGAATTCCAAATATTTCCCGCCGGCCCTTGTTAAGCGGAGGCTGCCTCCGTATCTTCGCTGAAGTCGTTGCCCCGGATGATGTTCGGGGGGCGCATATCGACGGCGGCCACGGCGGTGGCGCGCTGCGCGATCACTCATGTCTATTCCTGATCGGAGCCTTGTATGAACCACTCCATCAGCCTCACCGTGAACGGTGCGCGGCGCGACTTCGTCCTCGACGATCCGCGCGTCACGCTGCTCGATCTCCTGCGTGAGCGCCTCCACCTGACCGGAACCAAGAAGGGATGCGACCGCGGCCAATGCGGCGCCTGCACCATTCTCGTCGACGGCAAGCGCATCAACTCCTGTCTCGCGCTGGCCATCAGTCATGATGGCGCCGACATTCTCACCATCGAGGGCCTGGCGCGCGGCGACCAGCTTCACCCCGTGCAGGCCGCTTTCATCTCCCACGACGGATTTCAGTGCGGCTTCTGCACGCCCGGCCAGATCATGAGCGCGATCGGCATGATGAGCGAGGCGCAGGCCGGCAACGATCCCGAGCGCATTCGCGAATGCATGAGCGGCAATCTGTGCCGCTGCGGCGCCTATGCCGGTATCGTCGATGCCGTGCTCGACGCGCAGGCCGGCATGGACGAATCCAATCAGAGGCGCTCCGCATGAAGCAATTTGATTACGTCAGGCCGGCCACGGTCGCCGAAGCCGTCGCGGCCGCGACGCAGCCGGGCGCGGTCTATCTCGCCGCCGGCACCAATCTGCTCGATCTGATGAAGGGCGGCGTCAGCCGTCCGGATCGTCTGGTCGACGTTACCCATCTCGACGGACTCGATCGGGTCGAGCGCCTTGCCGACGGTGGTATCCGCATCGGCGCACTGGTGAGCAACGCCGATCTTGCGCATGACGCAGACTTTGCCAAGGCCTATCCGGCCGTCGCCGAAGCGCTGCTCTCCGGCGCATCGGCGCAACTGCGCAATGCCGCGACCGCGGGCGGCAATCTACTGCAACGGACGCGCTGCGCGTATTTCTACGACACCGCAAGCCGCTGCAACAAGCGCGAGGCCGGCAGCGGTTGCGACGCGCGTGACGGCGAGAACCGCACCCACGCCGTGCTCGGCTGGAGCGAAAACTGCATCGCAACGCATCCATCCGACTTCTGCGTACCCTTGGTCGCGCTTGACGCCATCGTCGAAATCGAGGGCAGGAACGGGCGGCGCGAGATCGCGCTCGACGACCTGCATCGCCTGCCCGGCGATACGCCCGAGCGTGAATCGGCGCTCGAACCGGGGGATCTCATCGTCGCGGTGCGCCTGCCGCCTGCGGCGCGCGGCTTTGCGGCTCATGCGCGCTATCTTAAGGTCCGCGATCGAACGTCCTACGCGTTTGCCGTCGTCTCGGCTGCGGCTGCGCTGCGGATCGAGAACGGCGAGATCGCGGACGCGCGGCTTGCGCTCGGCGGCGTCGCGGCAAAGCCCTGGCGCGCCCGCGCGGCGGAGGATGTGCTCAGGAACGTCGCGCCCACGGTGGACGCTTTCCAGGAAGCCGCCTCGCGCGCGCTCGCCGACGCAAAATCGTCCGGCGACAACGCCTTCAAGATCGAGCTCGCGCGCCGCATCGTCGTGCGTGCGCTGAGCCTCGCCGCCGCCGGTACGCCCGCGCGCATCCCCGCGCTGCCGGCCTCTCCTTTGCCTCGACGTCCGGAGCCATTCATGCCCGAGCTTAATCTCACAAGCGCGCCCGCTCATCTGCGCCACGGCTCGAACATCGGCCAGCCGCTGACCCGCCGCGACGGGGTCCTCAAGGTCAAGGGCCAGGCGACCTACGCCGCCGACAATCATCCGCCCGGCATGCTGTTTGCCGTGATGGCCGTCGCCAGCATTTCGCGCGGCCGCGTGACTTCGCTCGATGTCAGCGCTGCCAAGCGCCACCCCGGCGTCGTCGATGTCATGACGCCAGACCACAAGCCTGGGCTCGCGATCGATCCCGAGATCAAGACCAACCCCTTCGTGTTCCGGATGGAGGTGTTGCAGAGCAATGAGGTCCGCTACGCCAACCAGCCGATCGCCGTCGTGATCGCCGAGACGCTGGAGGCTGCGACGGAAGGCGCGGCGCTGCTGGCGCCGCGCTACGAGACGCTGCCCGCGCTCATCGGCCTCGATGCGGGTGAAAGCTTCGTGCCGCCGGTCGTCGGTGTCGGCAACCCCACGGAAAATCACCGCGGCGATGTCGAGGCGGGGCTTGCCTCCGCCGACAAGCGGATCGACGCGATCTACGAAACGCC
Source organism: Bradyrhizobium lupini (assembly GCF_040939785.1). Classification (NCBI taxonomy): domain Bacteria; kingdom Pseudomonadati; phylum Pseudomonadota; class Alphaproteobacteria; order Hyphomicrobiales; family Nitrobacteraceae; genus Bradyrhizobium; species Bradyrhizobium lupini. The sequence continues at coordinate 2,231,268 of NZ_CP162553.1, read as the reverse complement.
GCCGCAATATCACAACGCAATGGAGCCGCATGCGATCGTGGCTGCCTGGAACGGCGACAGTCTGCACATCGACATGCCGACCCAGGGTCTCATGCTGTCGCTGGCGCGCGTTGCCGAATTGTTCGGCATCGCACACGACAAGATCCACATCCGCAGCCCGTTCCTCGGCGGCGGGTTCGGCTCGAAGGGGCTCATGGCCGGCCCTCCGGTGCTCGGCATTATGGCGGCAAAGCTCGTCGGCAAACCGGTCAAGCTGGTGCTGCGCCGTGAGCAGATGTACGGCCCGGTCGGCCATCGCGCGCCGACGCGGCAGCGGCTGCGCATCGGCACAGATGGCGAGGGGCGCCTGACCGCGCTCGATCACCATGCGAGGACCGTGTCGAGCACGTTCGACGATTTCTACGAACCCGCGGCTGATGCCTCGCACACGCTCTATGCGGCGCCCGCGATCCGCACCTCGCATGATGCCGTGCGCGTCAACACCGGCACGCCGTTGTTCATGCGCGCGCCCGGCGAGGCCACCGGCTCGATCGCGCTAGAGAGCGCGATCGACGAGATGGCGTGGGCTTGCGGCATCGATCCGCTCGCCTTTCGTCTGAAGAACTATGCCGAGGTCGAGCCCATCACCGGCAAGCCGTTCTCGTCCAAGGCATTGCGCGCCTGCTACGAGCAGGGAGCGGCGCGCTTCGGCTGGGCGAAGCGATCGCTCCAGCCGCGGCAGATGCGCGACGACGATGGCCTTCTGGTCGGCTGGGGCATGGGCACCGCGACGTTCCCGGCGCTGATGTTCCAGGCCGAGGCACGCGCAGTGCTTCGCCGCGACGGCTCCGGCGCCATGGAAATCGGCGCGCATGACATGGGGCAGGGCGCCTGGACGGCGCTGGCGCAGATTGCGGCCGACGAACTGGGGCTTGATATCGACCGCGTCGAGTTCAAGGCGGGTTCATCCGACCTGCCCGATGCCGGCATCGCCGGCGGCTCGGCACACACGGCAACCGCGGGTGCCGCGATCCACAGCGCAGGCGCGGCCGTGATTGCAAAACTCGCCGATCTCGCCACCAACGATGAGCGCTCGCCGCTGTTTGGCGCCGGCAATGCCGGCGTGATCGCGCGCGATGGCAGGTTGATCCGGCGCGACGACGAGAGCCGCGGCGAAAGCTATTCCGAGATTCTCGCGCGCGCCGGCGTCGCCGAGCTCGAGGCGCGCGGCACGGGCGCGCCGAATCCGGCGGCGATGGAGGAGTATGCGATGCACGCCCACGGCGCGGTGTTCGCGGAGGTGAAGGTCGATCCCGAGCTCGGCCAGGTCCGCGTCACCCGCATGGTCGGCGCTTTCGCCGCGGGACGCATCGTCAACCCGCGTATGGTGCAGAGCCAGCTGTTCGGTGGCATGATCTGGGGCCTGTCCTTCGCGTTGCACGAGGAAGCCATCACCGACCGCCGCACGGGCCGGATCATGAACGCCAATCTCGGCGAGTACCATATCCCGGTGAATGCCGACGTGCCGCCGCTCGACGTGATCACGGTCGATGAGCACGACCCGCACGTGAACGCGCTCGGTATCAAGGGTGTCGGCGAGATCGGCATCACCGGCAGTGCGGGCGCGGTTGCCAACGCGGTGTGGCATGCGACGGGCGTCCGTGTCCGCCGTTTCCCGATCCGGATCGAGGAGTTGCTGACGTAGCCTTTAAGCAGCGGCGGGCGAGGCCGTCTCGCTCTCCGCCTGCTAGTGCAGCTTCTTGCGAAGAGCCTTGAGCGCTTCTCGCTGCGACTCGATGTAGTTCGCGATGGCCTTGCGCAGCTCCTCCGAATGGAGCTTGTCGTTCTCGCGCTGCACTTCATCGAGTGCGGCCTCTGCATTTGCGAGCGTGATCTTCATAGCGAGCCCTGTTACGAAGCGGCTCCGGAAAGCGGAGGCTGCTTGGCTATGGCTCGAAATATATAGAGGATCAGGCTGCGGAAATTGAGATGGCTCAAGCTCCGTAAGATACCGGTGGCTCCGTAGGATCGCGGATAACTTCAAAATGTCGGCGGTGTGCAGGCCGAGATCACCTCGCACGGCTTGCCGCCGACGCAGCGGAAGCGATGCGGACGCCGGCTCTCGAAGTAATAGGCATCGCCCGGATTGAGGATGCGGCGCTCGTCCTCGACGGTGACTTCGAGCTTTCCCGAGATCACGATGCCGCCTTCCTCGCCGTCATGGACGAGGTGAACGCGCCCGGTGTCGCTGCCGGGCTCGTAGCGCTCCTTCAGAATCTGCAGGCTGCGACCGAACAGATTGTCGCCGATCTGCCGATAGGAGATCGGCTTCTTGCCGACCTCGGTCAGCTCTTCGCCGCGGTAAAATATCTTGCGCCGGCTCTCCGGCTCCAGCGCGAAGAATTCGGCGAGCCCCATCGGAATGCCGTCGAGGATGCGCTTGAGGGCGCCGACCGACGGGTTCATCTGGTTGGATTCGATCAGCGAGATCGTCGAATTGGTGACGCCGGCGCGCTTGGCGAGTTCGCGCTGCGACAGCTTCTGGCGCGCCCGGATGAATCGCAGCCGTCCACCGATATCGACGCTCATGTCCCTGTCCCGTGTTGCAGGTGTTGCGGATCGCGCAAATATGGACCGGCAGCCCCAGTTAAATCAATGGCTTGCAGCCTCTCAGAAAAGGACTTGTTGCGCTTTTCAAGCCGTGCCTCTGGTAGCAGGTCAGCAAAGGAGCGTGGCCCGTGACCCTTCATCAGATTCCGAACACCATCAAGACCGACTCGTTCTGGATGCCGTTCACGGCCAACCGGCAATTCAAGAAGGCGCCGCGCCTGTTCTCCTCGGCCGAGGGCATGCACTACACCACCGTCGACGGCCGCAAGGTGATCGACGCCTCCGCCGGCCTCTGGTGCGTCAATGCCGGCCACGGCCGCAAGCAGATCGCCGCCGCCGTCGAGCGCCAGCTGATGACGCTGGACTTCGCACCGTCGTTCCAGATGGGCCATCCGCTGGCATTCGACTTCGCCGAGCGTCTGGCCGAGATCGCGCCGAAGGGTCTCGATCGCATCTTCTTCACCAATTCCGGCTCCGAGTCGGTCGACACCGCGCTGAAGATCGCGCTCGCCTATCACCGCGCCAACGGCCAGGCGAGCCGCACCCGTTTGATCGGCCGCGAGCGCGGCTATCACGGCGTCGGCTTCGGCGGCACCTCGGTCGGCGGCATGGTCGCCAACCGCCGCGCCTTCGCGACCCTGCTGCCGGGCGTCGACCACATCCGCCACACCCACGATCTCACCCGCAACGCCTTCGCCAAGGATCAGCCCGAGCATGGCGCCGAGCTCGCCGATGATCTCGAGCGGTTGGTGGCCCTGCATGGCGCCGAGACCATCGCCGCCGTCATCGTCGAGCCAGTGCCCGGATCGACCGCGGTGTTGCCGCCGCCGAAGGGCTATCTCCAGCGCCTGCGCGAGATCTGCGACAAGCACGGTATTCTCCTGATCTTCGACGAGGTCATCACCGGCTTCGGCCGCCTCGGCACGCCGTTCGCCGCCAACTTCTTCGGCGTCACGCCTGACATGATGACGACGGCCAAGGGCATCACCAACGGCACCGTTCCCTGCGGCGCCGTGTTTGCGAGCCGCAAGGTTCACGACGGCCTGATGGTCGGCCCGGAGAACGCGATGGAGCTGTTCCACGGCTACACCTATTCGGCGCACCCGGTCGCCTGCGCCGCGGGCATCGCGACGCTCGACATCTACAAGGATGAAGGCCTGCTGACGCGCGGTGCTTCGATCTCCGAATATTGGCGCGACGCGCTGCATTCGCTGAAGGGCCTGCCTAACGTCGTCGATATCCGCAATTGCGGCCTGATGGGCGCGGTCGAGTTGTCGCCGCGTGACGGTACGGTCGGCGTGCGTGGCTACGACGTCATGGTCGACTGCTTCAATCGCGGGCTGTACTTCCGCATGAGCGGCGATAGCTTTGCGCTGTCGCCTCCGCTCATCGTCGAGAAGAGCCACATCGACGATATCGTGTCGATCCTCGGCGATGCCATCAAGCGGGTGGCCTGATAATTGCTCTCGCCGTTGCGGAGTTCCCTCTTGCAGCGGCGAGCGTGATGCCGCAGGAGTTTGACCAAGCGTGAAAGTTCTGATCCTCGGCAGCGGTGTCATCGGTGTCACCTCTGCCTACTACCTCGCGCGTGCCGGCCATGAGGTGACGGTCGTCGACCGTCAGCCCGAACCGGCGCTCGAGACCTCCTTTGCCAATGCCGGCGAAGTGTCGCCCGGCTATTCCTCGCCCTGGGCCGGTCCCGGCGTGCCGGTGAAGGCGGTCAAATGGCTGCTGATGAAGCACGGCCCGCTGGTGATCCGGCCGAAGCTCGATCCCGGGATGTGGGTCTGGCTGCTCAAGATGCTGCGCAACTGCACCAGCGAACGCTACGCGATCAACAAGAGCCGGATGATTCCGATCGCGGAATACAGCCGCGATTGCCTGCGCGACCTGCGCCGCGACATCGGCATCCAGTATGACGAGCGCTCGCAGGGCACGCTGCAGCTGTTTCGCTACCAGGCCCAGCTCGACGGCACCGGTGAGGACATCGCCGTGCTCAAGCAATACGGCGTGCCGTTCGAGGTGTTGAGCCGCGAGGGCTGCATCGCGGCCGAGCCGGCTCTGGCGGGCGTGAAAGAGAAGGTCGCGGGCGGACTACGCTTGCCGCAGGACGAGACCGGCGACTGCCACATGTTCACGCAGGCACTGGCCAAGCATGCCGAAGCGCTCGGCGTGCGCTTCATGTTCAATACCGGCATCGACCGCATCGTCACCGAGGGGGCGCGCGTCAGCGGCGTCGCGACCAGCGCTGGGATGTTGCAGGCAGACGCTTACGTGCTCGCGCTCGGAAGCTGGTCGTCGCGGCTGGTCGCGCCGCTCGATATTTCGCTGCCGGTCTATCCCGTGAAGGGTTATTCGATCACGGTACCGATCAAGGACGCTTCCGGCGCGCCGGAATCGACGGTGATGGACGAGAGCTATAAAGTCGCCATCACGCGCCTCGGCAATCGCATCCGCGTCGGCGGCACCGCCGAAATCTCCGGCTTCTCGAGCCAGCTCTATGGTGCGCGGCGCGCCACGCTCGATCACTCGCTGACCGATCTGTTCCCGCGAGGCGGCGATCTCTCCAAGGCGACGTTCTGGAGCGGCCTGCGCCCGATGACGCCGGACGGCCCGCCCGTGATCGGCCCGACGCAATACGCCAACCTTCACCTCAACACCGGCCATGGCACGCTAGGCTGGACCATGTCCTGCGGCTCCGGCCGCGTGCTCGCCGACATGCTGTCAGGCAAAAAGCCGGACATTGATGTGAGTGCGCTGACAGTGGACCGGTACAAGTACCGGTTTGGCTAAGACTCTATCCTCCCGTCATTGCGAGGAGCTCTCGCGACGAAGCAATCCAGAGTGTCTCTGCGGTGAGAATGTGGATTGCTTCGCTTCGCTGGCAATGACGGCTGCGCTACGCCGTCCCCGTCACGCAATTCACCCACAGCACCACCGCCTTCGCGTCATTGGCTGGATTTGAAAACCGGTGGGGCCGACGGCTTGCAAACCGAAAACTGTCGCCCGTCTTCAGCGACCACGTCTCGCTGTCCACCGTCAGCATCATCTCGCCTTCGAGAACGAGGCCGGCTTCCTCGCCGTCATGGGTGTAGAGCTCGTCACCGGTGGAGCCGCCCGGCTCCAGATGCACCAGGAACAGGTTGAGCCGGTTGTCGGGGCTGGCGGGGCTCAGCAACTGCTTGGACACGCCGGTGCGCCAGAGCTTCAGCTCGGGCCGCTGCAGTCCGCGCGTGACCACCTGATCTGGTGCACCGTCGGCGTTCGGGCTCGCGCCGAACAGCGCGGCGATGCCGACGCCGAGCACGTCGGCGAGCGTGGCCAGCACGCGCAGCGACGGCGACGACAGTCCGCGCTCGATCTGGCTGAGGAAACCGATCGACAGCTCCGTGCGCGAGGCAACCGTCTCGAGCGAGAATTGCCTGATGCGCCTGAGATCGCGGATGCGGCGGCCGACCGCAACATCCATCGCCGGCTCGGCCGCTTTGGCGATAGCCCGGGCGGAGGCTTTCACCTTCACCTTCTTCACCGGCTTTGCGGCGGCCGGCCTGTGCATTCTCTTGCCACCGCTCACGTCAAACCGCTTCCTTCATGTGCATGAAAACCACTTGCATCGGCCGCAGAAGTGTGACCAAATTTTCATATTGGTGAAAATAGGCCGAAACGGCTTTGCTCGCAACGTCTGCGATGACGAGGTTTGCGAGCGCCGCCATCGGTCGGGCCCAAGGGGGATGCGATGAAGCGTTTTGGTCTGGCCGCGCTCGCGGCACTCGCGATTGCCGCAGCAGCGCCGGCCTCGGCGCAGCAAGTGCTGAAGGTCGGCTCGACGCCGACAGGCATTCCCTTCACCTTCCTCGACACCAAGACCAATAGCATCCAGGGCATCATGGTCGATCTCGTCACTGGAGTGGGCAAGGATGCCGGCTTCAACGTGCAGATCGAGCCGATGCAGTTCTCGGCCCTGATCCCGTCGCTGACATCAAGCAAGATCGACATCATCGCGGCCGCGATGTTCATCACAGCGCCGCGCAAGGAGGTCGTCGACTTCTCCGACCCGATCTACACCTATGGCGAAGGCCTCGTGGTCCCCAAGAGCGACACCAAGGCCTACGCCACCCAGGACGATCTGAAGGGCGAGACGGTCGGCGCTCAGGTCGGCACCGCCTTCGTCGACGCGCTGAAGAAGTCCGGCCTGTTCGCCGATGTCAAGGCCTACGACACCATCCCCGACATCCTGCGCGACGTGAACACCGGCCGCCTCAAGGCCGGTTACGCCGACTATCCGATCCTCGCCTACAATCTGAAGCAGGGCGGCTTCCCCGAGGTGCGCCTGGTCGATGGCTACAAGCCCGTCACCGTCGGTTCGGTGGGCATCGGCGTGCGCAAGGGCGAGGCCGCGCTGCTCGGCAAGATCAACGCTTCGCTCGCCAAGCTGAAGGCCAACGGCACCATCGACAAGATCCTCGATAAATGGGGTCTGAAGGCACAGGGTTGATCGGCAGAGGCCATCGATGAAAGCTGATCGATGAAAGGCTTCTGGCACGACGCGGCCGAATTCTTCCCGATCCTGATGAGCGGCGTCGCGCTGACGATCGTCGTCACCATCGGCTCGCTGCTGCTTTCGACGGTTCTTGGCCTCGTCTGGGCGATGATGCGGGTCTCCGGCATCCGCGTCCTGTCGCTGCTCAGCGCCAGCCTGATCAACGTGATCCGCGGCATTCCGATCATCGTGCTGTTGTTCTACCTCTATTTCGTGATGCCCGATCTCGGCGTTACCCTGTCCGCGTTGCAGGCCGCGATCCTCGGGCTCGGCATCGCCTACTCGGCCTATCAGGCGGAGAATTTCCGCGCCGGCATCGAGGCCATCGACAAAGGGCAGATCGAGGCGGCGCAATCGATCGGCATGGGCTGGTGGCTGACCATGCGCCGGGTCGTGCTGCCGCAGGCGGTGCGGATCGTGCTTCCGCCCTACGGCAACGTCATGATCATGATGCTGAAGGACTCTTCGCAGGCCTCGACCATCACGGTCGCCGAGCTCGCCCTTCAGGGCAAGCTGATCGCGTCGTCGACCTTCAAGAACACCAACGTGTTCACGCTTGTCGCGCTGATGTATCTCACCATGAGCATTCCGCTGATCCTGCTGGTCCGTCACTTCGAGAAGCGGGCCGGCAAGAAATGATCGAGTTGACCGACGTCCACAAGAGCTTCGGTGCGAACGAGGTGCTCAAGGGCATCACGGCGTCCGTCCAGAAGGGCGAGGTGGTCTGCATCGTCGGCCCCTCCGGCTCCGGCAAGTCCACCATCTTGCGCTGTATCAACGGTCTCGAAAGCTACGACCGCGGCGAGATCAGCGTCGAGGGATTGAAGGTCGACCGCGACGCGCCGTCGATCGTGAAAGTCCGCACCCAGGTCTCGATGGTGTTCCAGCGCTTCAATCTGTTTCCGCACCGGACGGTGCTGGAGAACGTGGTTGAAGGTCCGCTCTATGTGAAGCAGGAGCCACGCGCTGCCGCATTCGAGCGTGGCCGCGCGCTGCTCGCCCAGGTGGGCCTTGCCGAGAAAGCCAACGAGCATCCGCCCCAGCTCTCCGGCGGCCAGCAGCAGCGCGTCGCGATCGCACGGGCGCTGGCGATGCAGCCCAAGGCCATCCTGTTCGACGAACCGACCTCGGCGCTCGATCCTGAATTGGTCGGCGACGTTCTCGGCGTGATGCGCAAGCTCGCCGACGACGGCATGACCATGGTCGTCGTCACCCATGAGATGGGCTTTGCCCGCGACGTCGCCGACCGCGTGCTGTTCATCGACGGCGGCGTCATCGTCGAGCAGGGGCCGGCCAAGTCGCTGCTCAATCAACCCCAGCATCCGCGCACGCAGGACTTTTTGCGCCGCGTGCTGCATCCGCTCTGACCGGTCTTCGCCATGACCACGCGCCTGCCTCTGCCGCCGTCCCTCTACGCCGACACCGCCGTCGTGCCGCCGACTACGCCGCCGCTCGACGTCGACAGGACGGTCTCGGTCGCGATCGTCGGCGGCGGCTACACCGGCCTGTCCACGGCGTTGCACCTGGCGGAGCAGGGTGTCGAGGCACTGGTGCTGGAGGCGCAGGAGCCGGGCTGGGGCGCATCCGGCAATAATGGCGGCCACACCAATCCGGGACTGAAGCACGACCCCGATCAGATCGAGTCCGATTTCGGCGCTGAGCTCGGCCGCCGCATGATCGACTTCTCCTACGGCACCACGAATTTTACGCATGATCTGATCCGCCGTTACCAGATCCCGTGCGAAGCGCGGCAGAACGGTACGTTGCGCGCGGCCTATAACGAGGCCAGCGCGGCCGCCATCGAGAAAACCGCACAACGGTGTATCGCCCGCGGAATGCCGGTGTCGTATCTCAATCGCGAGCAATTGCGCGGGATGACCGGCACGGATCGCTATATCGGCGCCATGCTGGATGCGCGCGGCGGCGATCTGCATCCGCTCAGCTACGCCCGTGGTCTCGCGCGTGCTGCAATCTCGGCAGGCGCGAAGGTGCACGGCGAAACACCCGCACTATCACTCCGTCGCGAGGGCAGCCGCTGGCGCATCGAGACGCCGCGCGCGGTGGTGCATGCCGACAAGGTGCTGCTCGCGACCAACGGTTTTACCGACGATCTCTGGCCGGCGCTTCGCCGCACCATCGTGCCGGTGTTTTCCTCGATCGCGGCCACGGCCCCGCTCTCTGACGACGTGGCCCGTTCGATCATGCCGACGCGTCCCGTCCTTTACGAGAGCGGCCACATCACCGTCTATTACCGCATCGATCAGCAGAACCGCCTCTTGATGGGGGGCCGCGGCCCGATGCGCTGGATCAGTTCGCCGCGCGACGTCGCCTATCTCATGCGATACGCCGAACGGCTATGGCCGCAGCTCAAGGGCGTGGCCTGGACCCATGGCTGGAACAGCCGGCTCGCCATCACCGCGGATCATTACCCGCACGTGCACGAGCCCGCGGACAACATCCTGATCTCGCTCGGCTGCAACGGTCGCGGCGTCGCGCTCTCGACCGCGATGGGCGCGCAGCTCGCGCGGCGTCTGATCGGCGGCGCCAAGGCCGAGCTCGACATGCCCGTCACCGGCATCAAGCCGATCCCGATGCATGCCTTCTGGCCGGTCGGCGTGACGACGGCAGTGATCGCTGGTCGCCTGCGCGACCGGTTGGGGATCTAGGCTCAGCCCTCCGCCACCGCGTCGGCCCAGGGCTGGAAGATCTCGACCGCGCCGGAGTTGGTGTCGCCGTCGCGCATCACGACGCTCGGGCAGGCGAACTTCTGCGGCAAGGACTGCACCCGCGCTTCCTCATAGTCGAATCGCGCCGCGAGCGCCTCGCGTGTGTCCGCCGGCAGCCTGGTATCGCCGATCACGATGGCGCCTTCGCTGGCGTCGATGCGCGGTTGGTGGATCGCGGCATCGAGATCCATGCCGAAATCCATCGCAAACGACACGATCTGCATCACCGACGGGAGGATGCGGCGACCGCCGGAGGCACCGACCGCGAGCCGTCTGCCGTCCTTGGCCTCGGCGATGACGGGCGTGTAGTTGGTGAGACAGCGCTTGCCAGAGGCGAGCGAGTTGGTGGTGCCTGGCTTCGGGTCGAACCACATGATGCCGTTGTTCATGGCGATGCCGGTGTGCGGCGTGACGTATTTCGAGCCGAAGGACGACAGCAGCGTCTGCGTCACCGCCGCGATGTTGCCGTGGCGGTCGACCACGGAGAAGTGCGTGGTGCAGGCGGGCGCCAGATAGTCCGCGCCGAGCGAGCGCTTGCCGTCGGCATCGCCCATATCCTTGAGCCGCTCGCGATAGGCCGATTGCAGCGCGGCGGCATATTCGGCATAGGCGCCCGCATCGGGCGCGCTTCCCGGCTTCAGGTTCTGCTGCAACAGGCGCAGCGCATGCGCCATGGTCGGTCCGGCCGTCAGCTCCGGTGTCGCAAACACCTTGCCGCCGCGATAGGGGATCGCCAGCGGATCGCGCAGATGGGCTCGGAACGCGGCGAGGTCCTCCACCGATAGCGCGCCGCCGTCGGCCTTGATGTCGGATGCGATGCTCCTGGCGAGATCGCCCTGGTAGAAATCGCGCGGACCGGCGTCGGCGAGGTGCGCCAGTGTCGCCTTCAGCGTGTCCAGCGGCAGCCGCGTCTCGGACTTGATGCCCCACGGCGCGCTCGGCGGGAGGCCGTCCTTCAGGAACGTTGTCGCGCTCGCGGGATAGCGCCGAAGATCGGACGCCGATGCCGCGATCGTCAGCGTGGTCCACCAATCGACCAGCAGGCCTTCGCCGGCGAGGGCGACGGCCGGCGCGACCAGATCGTTCCACGGCAGCCTGGCGTGACGGCGATGCGCCTCCTCCATGCCGGCGACGACGCCGGGCACGGCGATCGAGCCGGGGCCGTGGATGTTGCGGTCGTCCTTCACCCGCTGCCAGGGAAACAGGTCGGAAGCCGCGCCTTCGCCGCTGAGCGGATAGTCGGCGGCGCGCAGGCTTTGCGGCGCGCACATGCCGTAGTCGATCACCTCGTAGAGATTTTCCGCGGCACGGTAGAGCACCATCCCGCCGCCGCCGCCCATGCCGCTGTTCCAGGGCTCCAGCACGTTAAGCGCGAAGGTGGTGGCGACGATCGCGTCCACACAGTCGCCGCCCGCCGCCAGCACTTGCGCCCCCACTTCGGCCGCCCGCCGCGATTGCGCGGCGACGATGCCGCCTTTGGATGTGACGGCGGGCTTGCGGACGGTTTGGGTGTGGCTGAACTGGTGCGGCATGATGATGTCTGTGTGCTGTCTTCGGTTTGGCTTCGTTGCGCTGAGCTCCGCGAAGAATGGCACATCGCCCCCATCGAGAACATCGAAAGGGCGACGCGGCATGGCTGGTGTGTAACAGCGGGGGTGGCGCAGTCGGCAAGACGTAGATGCCAAGACGAGAAAGCCCGGGACAGGCCCGGGCATGACGAGTTATGAGACCGATCAGTGGGAAGCGGAAGCCGCAGGGCTCAGCGCGCGCGATCCAGCCGGCTGGCCTGATACCTGGCGTGCCATTTCGGGCCAGGCCCGCGCATGTAGTGGAGCTCGGGGCGGTAGGGATTTCCCGCGATCCGGATCAGCGTCAGCCATTTGCTGGCGATGAAGTTCAGGGGCTGGCGGAACAGGGTCAGTGACGCGAGCAACATGGCATCACCTCAGTGCGGCTTGCCGAGCATGGCAGTGAAGGGGAGGTCGAAGATCTCCTCGCCGTCGGAGCCGCTGACATGGATTACCCAGTCGCGCCAATCCTCAGCGCCGGGCGTCAGGATCATCGCGTTCATGATCTGGGCGGCACGGTCGCGCGCCTCGGTCAGGTTGGTCACGGCTGTGCCGCTGCGATCGATCAGCGTGCCGTCCAAGTTGGAGCAGTGAAAATAGACCTGGACCATATGCGTCTCCTATTGGGAGCGATTGGGACGGCAAACCGATACCATTCCAAGCCTTCGCGAAACATTCGGGTCGAGCCCGGTAAGGGAATCTACGGAGATTGGTCGGCGCCAAGCCCCCTGCTGGTTTGATCACAAGGGGGTGTTGATCAACTGGACGGCGTTCCCGCGGCATGGAACAACCCTGGACGGAACGTCCGGGAGGCGCCGTGAACCACCTCACATTTTGGCGTGAAAGCCGAAGCCTGCGCGCATGCACGGGCGCCTTGGTGGTCCTCCTGACCCTCGCCTCGGTAGGCTCATCAGAACCGGTCCGCAAGAGCGGCTATGCGATCGGCACGGAGACCTGCGGCAGCGCCGATCTCGCCTTTCCCAGAATCCAGATCGACATGAAGGCGGGATTTTGCGCTGGCCTCGTCGCCAGCGAGGAGGATCGGCTGAAATTCCCGCGCTCGATCATCCAGGTGCCCGGTCGTGACCTGTTCGTGGTCGCCGACATGGCGGGCTGGGGCCATACCGATGGCCGGCTGCTGTTGCTCGACCCGCGGGCACCCCAGGGACAGCGGTTCAAGGAGTTGCTGACTGCAATCGAATATCCGTTCGGCCTCGCGATCGGCCCGGACAAGAAGCTCTATGCCTCGAGCGCGGAGACGATCTTCCGGTTCGATCCGCTCGCCGACAATCCGCGCGACACGGTCGAGACCGTCGTCCGTCACATGCCCGGCCGCCGGATCACATTGCCCGACGGCAAAAAGCTCGACGAGAGCGCGCATCCATTCAAGCAGTTTGTCTTTGATAAGAACGGCCGGCTGTTCGTCAATGTCGGCTCGCACAGCGACGACTGCATCACGCCGGCGCCGATCACGAGACCTTGCGCGGCGGCGGAGGGCGTTTCCGCAATGGCGTCGATCTGGCTGTTCACGCCGCCCCCGGGCGGTATCTTCCCGGCGTTGAAGCCTGGCGAACCCGACCCGCCGCACGGTGTCTATGCGCGCGGCCTGCGCAACTCGATGGCGCTGGCGCTGCATCCGAACTTCCCTGATGCGGGCTATGCCTTCCTGCAAGGCGAGAACGGCCGCGACCTGCCTGACATTTTCAAGCCGAACGAGGAGATCAACGCGATCGAGCAGGGCAGGCATTACGGCTGGCCCTATTGCTACGATTTGTCGACGCCGAGTCTCGAATTCAGGATCGTATTGCGGTCGGGGGTCTTCAAATCGCTGTGCACCGCCAACGCTCTCTACAAGGCGCCGTTCTCGCTGCTGCCGCCGCACGGCGCGCCGCTCGCGATGCTCTATTATCGCGGCGCGAAATTTCCGGAGCTCGAGGGCAAGCTGCTGGTCGGCCTGCATGGCTATCGCCCGACCGGCAGCCGCGTCATCGTCTATGACGTCGACGATCACGGCTTCCCGAAGCCCGCCCCGGCGCCGGTACGCTATCATGTCAGTTGCGCGGCCGATCCGACCCACAGCTTTCAGACCGAGGCCGGCGCCGTCGCCGCCGCGCCGTTCGAGGAGCTGATCGCAGGCTGGCACCGCGTCAACGGCGCGCGGCCGCAAGGTGCGCCGGTCGGCATGACGGTCGCGGAGGACGGCGCAATCTGGCTGGTCGAGGACAAGAACCAGACCGTGATCCGGATCGACCGCGCCGCGGGCGATGCGCCGTCGCCGCTGCCCTGCGACGTGCGTAGCCAGGCGCTGATCGAGCAACTGGCGGTCTTCGTGGCCAGGGACGCGCAGAACAGCGTCCGGCTCACCAATTTGCGCAAGGGCCTCGTCGAAAAGCACTGCGTCGGCTGTCACTCGGATTTCGGCCTGAAGCCGGGCCTATCGGACGCTCAGAAGGACGCGACGGTGCTTCGCTTCATGCTGTCGCAGGATGGCTGGATCTATCCTGGTGATCCCGATTCCGGAAAGTTGCGCACGCGGCTTCGTGGGTTGGGCGCGGAGAAACTGATGCCGCCGGGTGGCGACGGCCTGCCGAAGGCCGAACCCGGTTACACGCGCCTGCTCGACACGGCGGATCTGCTGGTGTCAAGAATGGTTCCAGGCATCCGGATGCGGATCAAGTCCGGCCCGCCGCAGCGCAAGTTCTTTGGCAAAACGAACAAGGAATGCGGCGAAATACCGGCTGCCAAGGTCGTCGTCGTGACACAAAGGAACGCTGTAGACAAACCCGGTTTCAGCCGCTTCTTCCGACCGGCCGATGCCTATCTGAATGGCGAGTGCAGCGACGGCGATGGCTATTACATCCGGCAGGAATTTCTGGTGCCTGTGCAGTAGCGTTGTTCTCGTCCTTGCGACGGCACCGGCCCGAGCGGAAACGAAACTGTTCGAAAGCGTGCAGGTGACGCCATCAGGCGAATACACGTTCGGCATCGAAGGGCCGGCCGCCGATCTCGACGGCAATCTCTTCGTCGTCAATTTCGGCAAGCCCGGCACCATCGGCAAGCTGCCCGTCGGCGGCACGGCGTCCGAGCCGTTCACGGCGCTGCCCGAGGGCAGCGTCGGCAATGCCATCCGCTTCGCGCGCGACGGCACCATGTTCATCGCCGACTACAAGAAGCACAACATCTTCGCGATCCCGAAGGGATCGACCGAGCCCGCCATCTGGTTTCACTCCGACGAGATGAACCAGCCCAACGACATCACCATCGCCCGCGACGGCACGATCTACGCGAGCGATCCGAACTGGAAAGGTCGCGAAGGCCACATCTGGCGCATCGCGAAGGGAGCCGACGGAACGGTGCAGGGACAGCTGATGTCGGCGCCGCGCGCGATGGGCACGACCAACGGCATAGATCTCAGCCCTGATGACAAGACGCTCTATGTCGGGGAATCCAGCAGCGGTCAGATCTGGTCCTATACGGTCGCCGGCAACGAGCTCACCAGTCCAAGACTCGTCAAGGCATTTCAGCCCGACACTGTCGACGGCCTGCGCACCGACATCGCTGGCCGCCTGTATGTTGCGCGCATCCTCAAGGGCACGATCACGTTGATGAAGGCCAATGGCGCGGTGGAGCGGGAGATCACGCTGAGAGCCAAGGAGCCGACCAACCTCGCCTTCGGAGGCCACGACGGCAAGACGATCTTCGTCACTCAGCGTCAGGGCGGCTTCCTCGAGTCCTTCCGCACCGACCAGCAGGGCCGCGAGCACTGCCTTCAGCGCGGGCGCTGCTGAGCTTCACGAGGGATCTGCTTCCGGCGCAGGGCGGTGCGACAGGGGCGGCATTCTTCTTGCTTGCATCTCGCCGCCGCGGGGATTTAGACATCTGTGGCACCCTCAAAGCGACCACGGAGTGTTCGAGTGAAAGCCGTCCATACCGAGCTGCATCGCAGCCACGATCCGCAATTCTTCCTGGTTCGCGGTGTGGTCAAGCGCACCACCGAGCAGCCCGAACGTGCCGACCGCCTGCTCAAAGGGCTCAAGGACGGCAAGCATCAACTGGTCGAGCCGACCACATTCGGGCAGGGACCGCGTGCGCGCATCCACAGTCCGGAATATCTGTCGTTCCTGAGCGAGGCCTGGGAGGCCTGGACCGCGCTCGGCGATTCCGGCCCGGAGATGATCGGCAATATCCATCCGGTGCGCCATGCCGCGACTTATCCCACCCATATCACCGGCAAGCTCGGCTGGCACACCGCCGACACCGCGGCGCCGATCGGCCCGGGCACCTGGGCTGCGGCCTGCGCTGCGACCGACGTCGCGGTCACCGCGGCACAGATGGTGATGGACGGCGAGGATGCGACCTATGCGCTCTGCCGGCCGCCCGGCCATCACGCCTATCGCGACATGGCCGGCGGCTTCTGCTTCCTCAACAACAGCGGGATCGCGGCGGCGCATCTGCGGCAGAGGCACGAGCGTGTCGTGATCCTCGACGTCGACGTCCATCACGGCAACGGCACGCAAGGAATCTTCTACGCGCGGCCGGATGTCTACACGGTCTCGATCCATGCCGATCCCGTCGCGTATTATCCTTACGTGTGGGGCTATGCGCATGAGCGCGGCGAAGGTCCCGGCCTTGGCACAAATCTCAACATTCCCCTGGCGATCGGCACCGGCGATGACGGCTACATCCAGGCGATGGACGTCGCGCGCAAGGCGATCGAGTCCTTTGCGCCCGGCGCCCTCGTCATCGCGCTCGGCCTCGACGCCTCCGAGCACGATCCACTCAAGGGTCTCGCCGTCACCACGCCGGGCTTCCGCCGCATCGGACAGGCCATCGCGAAGATGGGCCTGCCGACCGTGTTCGTGCAGGAGGGCGGCTACCTCTCGGACATCCTCGGCGCGAACCTGACCTCGGTGCTGGCCGGCTTCGAAGAGGCGCGCTGATTCTCGCTGAGTAGCCCATCATTCTCCGTCATTGCGAGGGTAGCGAAGCAATCCAGAATCTTTCCGCGGAGGGACTCTGGATTGCTTCGCTACGCTCGCAATGACGATGTGGATGGTTAGGTCGACTTCATCCACAACTCAAAACATCCCGCTTGCCGCGAGCGCCTTGCAGACGTGCTGCATCTCGGTCTCGTCCGCGACCATGTCGAGCATGATCGTGGTCAGCCCCTTCGCGGCAAACTCCTTCAGCTTCGCGCCGATCTCCGCGTAGCTGCCGACGAGGTAGGGGCAGTCGGCCTGGAAGGTCAGGAACGGCAGCAGCCAATAGCCATTTTCCGCGAGCTCGCCGCTCTGGCTCTCGTAGAGGCGCCGTTTCCACACGGAATCGCTGTTCTCCACGGTGAGCGCGAGCAGCTCGCGATCGTCGGCATTATCGCGGAAACGCGCCTTTG
Source organism: Bradyrhizobium lupini (assembly GCF_040939785.1). Classification (NCBI taxonomy): domain Bacteria; kingdom Pseudomonadati; phylum Pseudomonadota; class Alphaproteobacteria; order Hyphomicrobiales; family Nitrobacteraceae; genus Bradyrhizobium; species Bradyrhizobium lupini. Next base: position 2,214,453 of record NZ_CP162553.1, on the reverse strand, counting down.
CCGCTTGCCGCGCCTCGTCGCGTCCCTCGCGGGCGAAAATTCCAAAATTCATGCCCGGCGCATCGAGGCCGCGGTCGAGATCCGGCGGCAACATCTGCATCTTGATGCAGCCGGTCTCCTTTGCGACGCGCTGTGCCGGCTCGGACTGGCCTGCGACCAGAAATTCCGGCATCAGCTCCGGCGGCAGGCGCGGCCGAAGTTGCAGGTTGCTGGCGCGGTAGAACCGGCCCTCGAAAGTCGTCGGACGCGGGCTTGCCAGCAGCTGGCGCATCAGCGCAACGAATTCGCCGAGCCGGACATAGCGATCGGCGTGCGACTGCTCGTCGCCGAGCCCCTGCAGATCGCTGACCGCCGTCCCCGTGATCATGTTGAGATAGACCTTGCGGCCGTGGAGCTGCGCAAAGGACGAGACGAATTTTGCCGCCGTGAACGGGTGCATGTAGACCGGATTGACCGCGATCAGCGGCGAGGATCGGGTCGTCTCGCCGATGATGTGCTGGGCCATCGCCCAGGGCTCGACGAACACGTCGTTGCCTTCGAATAGCAGGATGCCTTCGAAGCCGTTGCGATCGGCGAACTGCGCCACCCGCATCAGCTCGTCGACATATTTCTTGGGGTCGCGGTTGCGCGAAATCGCGGGAAAGACGCGCAGCCGCCGCGGCGTCATTCAGCCGCCTCCTGTAGCGGCCATCCATTGCGGGTGATGGGAAGGCCGCCGGTGGCGCGGGAGCCGTCCGCGATCGCGAGACGATGCGAGGGCGACGGCGAGATCAGCTGGAATCGCCAGCCTTGCGGATCGTCGGGGATATCGGGCTTGAAGCTGATCTCGATGGCCTCGCGCGATACCTGCATCGCGAAGGCGTCGAGCGGCAAATTGAGGCCGAAACCCCTGGCCTTCAGATAGGCTTCTTTCAGCGTCCAGTAGTCGAAGAAGCGCTCGGTCGCGGCGGGCTCCGGCAGCCTGCGCAGCGTTTCGACCTCTTCCGGCGCGAAGAACCGAAGCGCGGTCGACAGCGGCGCCACCCGACGCGACACGGTCTCGACATCGACGCCGACGGTCTCATGCCCCGACACGACGCAGGCGACGCAGCCGTCGGCGTGCGACAGGCTGAAATGCAGCGTGCTCGATGTCCTGGGTGATGCGACAAACGGCCGCCCGTAACGCCCGGCCGCAAATGACCAGTCGGTCGGTGCGACCTCAGGTGCGACGTGCGAGAGCGCAAGGCGCAACATCGCGTGCGCGAAAATATACTGTCGCTGGTGCCGCTCGAACACGAAGTGGTCGGCTCGTACCCGTTCGTCGACCGAGAGCAGGCGCCGGCACGTATCGATCGCACCTGGCGTGTCAAAATTCTCGATCAATCCGACAAACAGTTCAATTCTGTCGTCTGCCATCAATTGGGCCCATGGCGCCAGGCCGGGGCCAAATCCCCTGCCATGACGGAAGAATCAACTGAGCAAGAATCAACTAAGCGGACCGCTTCTAGCGGTCCACTCGGGCGAATCCTTGTCGATTGCTGGCCGGTTTACGGGCGCAAGCTTGTGCGAGACCCCAACTCGACACGCGAGCGGCCAAATGTGAAAAATGAAGCCCGAAAACTGAAGCCTGAAGATTCGTGCGGCGTCCCGGCCGACGAGTCTTACGTCTTCTTCTTCTTCTTGGACTTCTTGGAGCCGCCCAACATCGAAATGCTGGCGTCGACGTCCTTCAGCGCGGACTGCAGCTTCTTCTTCTCGGCGCCGAGCAACTTCTGCAGGGCCTTGCGGTCCTTGTCGCTCAACGAGGTGCCCTTGGTAAATTTGATGAAACCCATAACGAACTCCCCGGTTGAAAATACTCGTCCAAATCAAAACGCGAGAATAATCTTGCGCGATGGCGCCAAATAATCAAGATGCAACTTGGTCATTCACAGCTTTGACGAGTGACCCCGTATTCGTCCGTGATGTACGGCCGGTCATGCCGCCCTGCGATTGAGCAATCGGCCGAGCGGTGTGTTGGGTTGGGCGAGGGCGGCCGCGAGCAGCGCGAGGAGATCCTCCATCCACTGGCCGACCGTAGCGCCGTCGAGCAGCTCGCTCTTGTAATTGCACGAACCGGTGATCCCCGTCGGCCGCTCCTTGAGCATCAGCGACAGCCATGTCTGGTCGATCGGCAGCACCGGCTGGCCTTCGCGGGCGATGTTGCCGATCGATCCTGTCGTGAGATCAGGCAGATCGAGCGGCTGGCGCAGCGGATTTTGCAGGGTGAAATAGACCTGGAGCAGCGAGGCTGGATTGACCCCCTCCTGCTCCAAATGATCGGCCAGGATGTTGAAAGGCAGCTCCTGGCGCGCATGCGCGTCAAGCACGCTCTGGCGGACCCGGACTACGGCCTGCGCGAACGACAGCTCCGGCGTGATTTTGGTACGAACAATCACCGTGTTCTCGAACGGACCGACGATCCGGTCGGTGTCCGGCTGGCCGCGATTGGCCATGGCGGTGGCGATAGAGATGTCGTCGCGGCCGGTCCGCGCCAGCAGCACGGCTTTCAAGCCGGCCAGCAGGCACATGAACAGCGTGCAATTGTGCTGGCCGGCGAAAGCCGCGAGCCGGCCGATCAGCTCACGCTTGAGACTGACCGGATGGTGCCCCCTGGACGGGCCCGGCCTTGATTCGCCCTCGAAGAGGGGAGGCGCCCCGCGCAAATTCTCGGTCCAGTCGGCCGCCTGACGGCGGGCGGCATCGGTGCCGCACCACCAGCGCTGCCAGCGCGCCACGTCCGCAAAGGCCGGCGGCGGTTTCGGCAGCGGCACCGACCGATAGCCGGCCAGCGCCGCATAACGGTTGGATAATTCCTCGAACATCACGCCGATCGACCAGCCATCGACGACGGCGTGATGCAGCGTCAGCAGCAACACGTGATCGCCATCGTGGAGCCGCAACAGCCGGGCGCGCAGCAGCGGCGCGCGCGTGGTGTCGATCGGGACATAGGTCTCCTGTTCGATCAGGAGATTGATCTTGCGGAGTTCCAGCGCCTTGCGCCGCTTGTTATTGTGGGGCTGACCGTCGCCGATCGTCTCGACACTCAGGACACGGCCGAGGGCGCCGGGCGCGGCGATGCGGCTGACGGGCTCCCCGCCGCTCCAGCCGAAATGAGTCCGCAGCGATTCGTGCCGGCGCACGATGTCGTCGATCGCCTGCGCCAGGGCGGCCGGATTCAGCGGCCCCTGGAGGCGGAAAGCGAAAGGCAGGTTGAACAGCGGCAGTCCGTGAAGATTCTGCTCGATCCGCAGCATCTGGTCCTGCGCGATCGAGAGCGTGGGTGGGCTGCCTTCGGCCAGGCTCGCGCCAGCCAGCCTTGCAAAACTTGCAGCCGGCTTGCGCGGCTTTGCCGCCACGACCTCGTCGACCCGCCGGGCAAGCTCGTCGATCGTCGGTGCCTCGAAGATGGTCTTGATCGGCAGCGACGCGCCGAGCGCCCGAGCGACCCGCGCCATGACTTGGCCCGCCAGCAGCGAATGGCCGCCGAGGTCGAAAAAATTGTCGGTGACGCCGAGGCTCTCGACCTTCAGCAGGTCGATCCAGATGTCGGACAGCACCTTTTCGGTGAAGCGCCGCGCCGGCACGGCCGCATCCGGTTCGAACGTTTCCTGCTGCGCCGGCGCCAGCAGCGCGGTCCGATCGATTTTGCCATGGGCATTGAGCGGCACCTGATCCAGGAACAAGAACGCGGACGGGATGGCATGGTCCGGCAGCCGGCTCTTCAGGAAATCGCGCAGCTCGCTGGCGCTGCTCCGGCTGCCGGATCTTGCGACGATATGGGCAATCAGCCTGACATCGCCGCTCGCTTCGCGACGCGGCTCGACGATGCCGGCGCGCACACTGGGATGGTCGGCAAGCGCGTTCTCGATCTCCTTGAGCTCGATACGGTAGCCGCGGACCTTGACTTGATGGTCGGCGCGACCGAGGCATTCGATCGTGCCGTCGGCACGGCGGCGGGCGAGGTCGCCGGTCCGGTACAGCCGGCTGCTTGCTTTGCGCGAGAACGGATCGGGCAGGAAGCGCTGCCGGTTCTGCGCGGGATCGTTGACATAGCCGCGGCCCACACCGGCGCCGCCGATGCAGAGCTCGCCGGTCACGCCGACCGGCTGCGGCTGCAGGTTTGCGTCGAGCACGTAGAGCTGCATGTTCGGCAGCGGCGCGCCGACCGGGACATGGCCTATGTCGGTCGCCGGCGCCTTGGTCAGGCGATGCAGCGAGACGTCGTCGGAACATTCCGACGCACCATAGGCGTTGATCAGCGGCACTTTCGGACAGCGGGCGAACCAGGCCTTGCAGAGATCGACGGGCAGCGGTTCGCCCGTCGAGATCAGAAGGCGCAGCCTCGCAAAGGCGCGTCGGATTTGTGCCTCGTCCATGCGATCGAGGATCACGCGCAGCAGCGACGGGACGATCTCGAGCACCGTGATGCCCTCGCGCTCGATCTCGCGCGCGAGCAAAATCGGGTCCTGCACGATCGCGGTCCCGCAGATGTGGACGCGCGCGCCGACCATGGGCCCCGCGAGGAACTGCCACACCGAGATGACAAAACTCTGTGGCGCGGTCTGCGCGATCACGTCCCGGGACGAGAGGTTCAGCTCGGAGATGAGCGACGCCAGATGGTTTGACAGCCCGCGCTGCTCGATCATGACGCCCTTGGGCGCGCCGGAGGACCCGGAGGTGTAGATGAGATAGGCAAGGCTCGACGCCGCGCGCCGCTTTGCGGGGGCCGGCTTGGCCGACGCTGGCGCGATCGCGTCCTCGAGCTCGGCCATTTGGATGCGCTCGACCAGCGGTTCGAGCAGCGCCTCCGCCATGGATGACTGCGCCCGTTCGATCAGCAGCATGCGGGCCCCGCTCGATCCGAGGATGGTTGCGAGCCGTTCCCGCGGCTGGTCGGGATCGAGATTGAGGAAGGCGGCGCCCACGCGTTGTACGGCGATCATCGCGGCGAGCAGGTCGGGCCCGCGATCTGCAAGCAAGGCGACCACGGCCTCGGCGCCGACGCCTTCGAGAGTGAGCCAGCGCGCAGCCGCTTGGCTGCGGCGCGCCAGCTCGCGGTAGCTCAGGGATGTGCGGCCGTCCGACACCGCGATCGCGTTCGGCGTCTTCTTGACCTGGCGATCGAAACCTTCGCTCAAATTGCCGCGCGCGACGAAATTGGCCGGCACGCCCCGGCCCTGCGCCAGCAGCTGCCGGCGTTCGGCCTCGGTCAGGAGTGCCAGGCGGGAGATGCGCTGCTCCGGATCGGCGATGACGGATTTGAGCAGGGTTTTGAACTGAGCGGCCATGCCCTCGATCGTCGCCGCGTCGAACAGATCGGTGGCGTATTCGAAGAAGCCGGTGAAACGGCCGTCGGCCTCGACCAGTTCGAGCGTGATGTCGAATCGCGCCACTTTTGGATCGATCTCGATCCGCCGCGTCGACAGACCGGAGAATCGTGCCGCCTCGATCGAGGCATTCTGGAGGATGAACATGATCCGGAACAGCGGATTGCCGTCCGTCCTTCGTGCGATCTGAAGCGAGCGCAGGACTTCCTCGATCGGGAGATCCTGATTGCGATAGGCATCGAGCGTGACCTGCCGTACCCGGCGCAACATGTCGCCGAAGCTCGGATCGCCGCCAAAATCATTGCGCAGGATCAGGGTGTTGGCGAACAGTCCGATCAGGCGCTCGCTCTCGATCTGATTGCGGTTGGCGATCAGCGATCCGGTCGCGACATCTTCGTGTCCGGTGTGACGGAACAGCAGGCACTGGAACACGGCGAGCAGGGTCATGAAGGGCGTGACGCCCTGGTTCTGGCTCAGCGCGCGCAGGTCGGCCGACAGGGTTTTGGAGAATTCGAGATAGTGACGGGCACCGTGGCCGCTCCAGACCTCCGGCCTTGGGCGGTCGGTTCGCAGCGGCAGCGTGGTGACGCCGTCCAGTTGCACCCGCCAGTAATCGAGCTGCTCCTTGGCCGCCGGCGTCTGCGCCCAGCTCTGCTGCCAGAGCGCAAACTCGCGGTACTGGAAGGCGGGCGAACGCAGTGCCGTCACGTCGTTCTTGCGCGCTGCCGAATAATGGGCGGCGAGTTCTTCCCAGAACAGCCGCTGCGACCAGCCGTCGGTGACGAGGTGGTGGACGTTGACCACCAGCACATGGCTGCTCTTGTCGAACGAGAGCAGCGTGACCTTCAGCGGTGCCTCGTTCGCAAGGTCGAACGGATGTTGCGCGAGCCGGAGCGCTTCGCGCCTGACAACAGCGACCCGCTTGTTCGCGGGGCAGGGCTTGAGCTTGATCCGCTCGAACCGCGGTGGCGATTGCAGCACAAGCTGCACCGGCTCGCCCTCGCGTTCGACGATGACCGACCGCAACGCCTCATGGCGCGCCGATACGGCGGTGAGGCTCGCAGAAAGTGCGGCGACGTCGAGCCCACCCTTGAGGAGCGCGACTTCGACGACGTTATAATTGTAGCGCGTGGGGTCGAGCCGCGAGAGCACGTACATCCGCTGCTGCTGGAACGACAGCGGCGCGTCTGCTTCCCCGGCCTGGCGCCAGGCCGGTAGCATCGTTTCGCGATGGATTGCGGCGGTCTCGATCCGGGCCGCAAGCGCGGCGGCCGTGGCGCAATCAAAAACGTCCTCGAACGAGAAATCGACATTGAAGCGTTCGCGCAGGCGCGAACGCATCTGCGTCACCGCGAGCGAGTCGGCACCGAGCGCAAAGACGTCCTGATCTCCCCCGACCTGCGGCAGCTCCAGCAGATCGGCCCAGATCCCGGCGAGCTCGGTCTCCAGCGCGTTGCGCGGCAGACGGGCCTCCTCCTCGCCGCCGCCCGTTGTTGCGATCAGCTCGGCGAGCGCATTGCGCTTGACCTTGCCGCTCGCGCCTTTCGGCAGGGTTGCGACGCTGCGGATCAGGCTCGGCACTTTGTAGGCCGCGAGCCGTTTCCGGGCGAACTGGCGCAACTGGTCGGAGGTCGCCTCGGAATTCGGCCGCAGCACCACGATTGCGGCGACGTTCTCGCCGAGCTTCGGGTGCGGGACGGCAAACACGCCGGCTTCCAGCACCGCCGGATGGCTGAGCAGAACCTCTTCCACCTCCAGAGGCGAGATCTTCTGCCCGCCGCGGTTGATGACGTCCTTGATGCGACCGACGATGAAGAGATAGCCGTCGGCATCGAGATAGCCGAGATCGCCGGTCCGGAACCAGCCGTTGCGGAAGGCAGCCTGCGTCGCCGCTTCGTCATTATAGTAGCCGCGGCTCATGTTGGGTCCGCGCAGCATGATCTCGCCGTGCTGGCCGCTGGCGAGCGCGCGGCCCGTCTCGTCCATGATTGTGATCTCGGGGCCCGCGGCGCGGCCAACCGATCCGACCTTGCGCAGCTCGAACGGGTTGGCCGCGATCTGCGAGGCCGCCTCCGTCATGCCGTAGGTTTCGAGCACGGGAACGCCGAACGTCGCCTCCAACCCGTCGAGGATCGCAGGCGCAAGCGAGGCCGAGGCGGAGCGGATCACGCGCAGCGACGACGATCGGGCAAGATCCGGGTTGGCTTCCGCCGCCGTCAGCAGCGCGCGATGGATGGTCGGCACTGCCGTGTACCAGGTCGGTCGCAGCTGCCGCATCCAGCCGAAGAAGGAGGCTGCGTCGAAACCCTCGGTACAGACTACGCTGGAGCCCGCGGCCAGCGCCGTCAGCAGGCCGGAAATCAGACCATGGGCGTGAAACAGCGGCAGGACGTTGAGCAGACGATCGTGGGACGCGAGCGAGAGCACGCGGCCGGCATTGTAGGCGGAGAGGCACACATTGCGATGCGTCAGCGGCACCATCTTCGGTCGCGCCGCCGTGCCCGAGGTCAGCAGGATGAACGCGTCGTCGTCGCCGCGCGAGGCGCCGCTGCTGCTCGCCGGTCCGACCGCCGGCCCGACCAACGCGCAGCCGCCGAGATCGTCTTGCGGCCCCGGCACGAAATCGATCACCGCAATATCGAGCGCCTTGGCGACATCGCGGGCCGCCGAGTTCGTGTCGGCCCGGGTGACGAGCGCCGTCAGCTTCAATTCGCTGAAATAGCGTTGCAGCTCGTCCGCCGTCAGATCGGGATTGACGGGAACGCAAGCGCAGCTCGAGGCTACCGCGATCAGGGCCAGTGCGCTGTCGGCACCGCGCGGCAACGCAACCGCGATGCGGTCGGTAGGAGCGATGCCGAGCCCGCGCAGCGTGCGGACGAGATCCTGCGTCCGCGCGCCAATCCCGCCGTAGTTGAGGACCGGCTGGCCGGTGGCGAGGAGGGCGGGGGCCACCGGCATCTTGCGTGCATGGAAATCGAGAAGACCGCCGATATCCTCGAATATCTTCGCTTCGGCCGTCGTGCTCGCTTCCCGCGGGGCTGGGCGTGTGGCGTCCGACAATTCCGTTCCCTTTTGATCCGATTGGGCTATTCTTCCAAGAAGTTAGGAAACGCGTCCAGTCTGAGGTGAAGTTTTGGCCCCAAAATCTGTGGTTGCGGGGCCCTAAGCCCTTCGACGGAGTGATTGGTCGGGCGGAATCACCATGCTGGAGAATGAGCCGGGCACGGGAGCGGAAGGCGGGCTGAAGCGCTGGCTCGAGGGTATCGGTCTTAGCCACTATACCGATCTCTTCGCGCAGCACCGTCTCGATCTCGACGTCATGGCGGACCTGACCGAATCCGATCTGATCGAGCTCGGATTGCCGCTCGGCGATCGGAAGCGGCTCCAGCGCGCCATGACCGCGTTGTTCCGGGCCGAAACCGCGGAGAAGCCCGACGCGACGGCTCGCCCGCAAATCCGGACGGAGGTCGGCGCCGAGCGGCGTCAGCTCACCACCATGTTCTGCGACATGGTGGATTCCACCTCGCTCTCGGTGCAGTTCGATCCGGAAGACGTGCGCGACATGATCGCGAGCTTCCGCGAAACCTGTGTCCGCGTCGTGAAGCATTACGAAGGTTTTGCTGCCCGCTTCGTCGGAGACGGTATTTTGGTCTATTTCGGCTATCCGACCGCACATGAGGACGACGCCGAGCGCGCCGTGCGTGCGGGGCTGGAAATCGTCCGGGTGCTGTCGACCGCTCGCGCGATCGAGCCGCGTGGCGCGCTCAGCCACTCACCCGCCGTCCGCATCGGCATCGCAACCGGTCTCGTCGTGGTTGGCGACCTCGTCGGACAGGGCACCGAAGAGCGCGACTCCGCGGTCGGAGAAACCGTCAATCTCGCCGCGCGCCTGCAGGGCCTGGCGCCGCCCAACGGTGTGGTGATTTCCACGTCGACCCAGTCGCTGCTGAAGGGGAAGTTCGACTACCGCGATCTCGGCGTCCACGTGCTCAAGGGAATCTCGGAGAAAGCCCAGGCCTGGCACGTGATGCGCGCCTCGCGGGTGGAGACCCGCTTCGCCGCCGCCATGGGCACGCGGCTGACCCCGCTCGTCAACCGGGAGGAGGAGATTGCGCTGCTGATGGGGCGCTGGCAGCAGGCCAAGGAGGGCGAGGGCCAGGTCGTGGTCAAGTTCGGCGAGCCCGGCATCGGCAAGTCGCGCATCATCCAGGAGATCTTCGACCGGATCGCGGGCGATCGCCATGGACAGGTCTCGTTCCAGTGCTCGCCCTATTACACCTCCACGGCGTTCTATCCGTTCGCCGAGCAGCTCAAATTCTCTCTCGGTCTCGATCGCGAGGATGCGTCCGTTCAGTCGCTGGCGAGCCTGGAGACCGCGATCGCCGCCGCTCATGGCGACATCGAGCAGGTTGCGCCGCTGTTTGCCGTGCTGTTGTCCATTCCGACCGGCGACCGCTATCCGCCGCTCGAGCTGTCGCCGCAGCAGCAAAAGGATGCGACCGTCGCGGCGCTGGTCAATCATTTCCTCGGCCTTGCGCGCGAGCAGCCGCTGGTGATCGCATTCGAGGATCTGCACTGGATCGACCCGACGTCCCGTGAGGTGATCGATCTCCTGGTCGACCGGGCACAGAACCGGGCAATCCTGGTCATCATCACCGCGCGCACCGAATTCCAGCCGAGCTGGAACGCCCATTCGCATATCACGACCCTGGTGCTGAACCGGTTGAGCCGGCAGTTGCGCGCGACGCTGGTCGAGCGCGTGGCGGGACGCGAGCTTCCCAAGGAGGTCATCGAGGAGATCATCGTCAAGACCGACGGCGTGCCGCTGTTCCTGGAGGAGCTGACCAAGACGGTTCTCGAATCCAACCTCCTGACCGAACGGCACGGGCGCTACGTGCTGTCGGGTCCGTGGCGGCAGCTTGCGATCCCGGCGACGCTGACGGACTCGCTGATGGCGCGGCTGGACCGGATGGGGCCGTTCAAGCGGATCGCGCAAATCGGTGCCACCATCGGCCGCGAATTCTCCTACGAGACTCTGCACGCGGTCGCCAACACACCCGCCGAACAGATCGAGGCCGCGCTCAATCATTTGGAGGAGGCCGGACTGATCATGCGCCGCGGCCATCCGCCCGACGCGCTCTACTCCTTCAAGCACGTGATGATTCAGAACGCCGCGCATGCGAGCTTGCTGCACAGCGAGCGGCGCAAGCTGCATTCCCGGATCGCCCAGGTGCTGGCCGAGATGTATCCCGAGAAGACCGAGCGCGAACCGGAACTGCTCGCCCATCATATGACCGAATCCGGCCAGAGCGAGAGCGCCGCCAGCTTCTGGCTTAAGGCCGGTAAGCAGGCGGCCAAGAGTGGCGCCAATCTAGAGGCGATCGGGCATCTGGGCCGCGGCCTCGGCGTCGTGCAGGCCAATGCGCGCATGCAGGGCGCCGATGAGATGGAGCTCGAATTGCGCATCGCGCTCGGCAACGCGCTGATCGCCGCCAAGGGCTATGCCGTGCAGGAGGTCGAGGAGAACTACGTCCGCGCCCTCGAACTCGGCCAGCAGCTCGACGACGACGAAAAGGCCTTCGCCGCCACGCGCGGGCTCTGGGTCTGTCATTTCATCCGCGCCGATCTGACCCGCGCGCACGATCTCAGCGTCGAGCTGTTGAAGTTCGCCAAGCGCGAGCGGCTGAACGAGGGGACGCAACCGGCGCAGCAGACCGGCTATCTGATCGAGGCGCATCGCTCGATCGCGATGACTATGCTCTATCGCGGGCGCTTTGCCGCGTCCCAGCATCATCTGCACCGCTGCATCAACCTCTACAGCCCCGACCTGCACTCCGATCTGATGGAGCGGCACGGCACCGATCCCGGTGTCGTCTCGCTGTCCTATCTCGGCTACCTCCTGTGGTTCCTCGGCCGGCCCGACGCGGCGCGCCAGCACAGCGAACAGGCGATCGCGAACGCCGAGAATATCCGCCACCCATTCACGCTCGCCTTCGCGCTCGTGTTCGGCGCCTATCTCTGCCAGCATTTGCGCGATGTTGAGGGCACGCGCGACCATGCCAACCGCGCCATGATCATCGCCACGGAGCACAATTTCCTGCACTGGAAGCAGCAGGCGGCGATCCTGCGCGGCTGGGCGCTGGCGCAGCTCGGCGAGGCCGACGAAGGCCTCAGCCAGATGCGGTTCGGCCTCGACGAATACGAAGCGATGGATTCCTGGCTCGCCGGCTGCTGGTTCCGCTGCCTGCTCGCGGAGGCCTACGCCAAGGTCGGAATGCGCGATGCCGCCTTGCGCGCGCTGGACGGTGCGCTCGCGACCGCAAGACGGACCGGCGACCACTCCTACCTCGCCGAAGTCTACCGCCTGCAAGGCGAGATCACCCTGTCGGATGAGAATCCGGCCTCGGTGCAGGAGGCCGAGGACCTGTTCAACCTGTCGCTGGAGATCGCGCGTAAGCAGGGCGCTCTGTCCTGGGAGCTTCGCACCGCCGTCAGCCTCGCGCGCCTGTCGCACCAAGCCGGCAAGCGCGAGCACGCTCGTCTCCTGCTCGTACCGATTGTGGCCAAGTTCAGCGAGGGCTTTTCCACGCCGGACCTGAAACAGGCGATGCAACTGATCGACGAGCTCGGCGTGGACGCGCTTGTTCGTAAACAGGCCGATTCCGTGAGATGAGCGATCTTGCCGCCGCGCGTGCGCGTTACGTGGAGCTGATCTCAAAACGCGAGCGGATCTCTTCAACGCGCCTGCTCGAAGCCCTCGGCACTGTTCCGCGCGAAAACTTTCTGGCGAAGGGGCCGTGGCGCATCAAGACCGAGGCGGCGCGCAACTATCGGCTGACGCCGGATGCTGATCCCGTTCATCTCCAGGACAATGTGCTGGTCGCGATCGATGCGCGCCGCAAGCTTGATACCGGACTTCCGAGCCTGTGGGCGCATTTCATCGATTTGCTCGACGTCGGGGAAAAAGACCGTGTGGTCCAGATCGGCTGCGGGCTCGGCTATTTCTCAGCCGTGCTGTCGAAGATCGTGGGGCCCAAGGGCAGGGTGCAGGCAATCGAATGCGACGAGCGGCTTGCGGCGCGCGCCGCAACCTATCTTGGCGCCTATCGCAACGTCGCGGTCGTCCATGGCGACGGATGCGAGGACATCGGCGAACCCGCCGACGTGATCATCGTTCATGCCGGCTTCTCGCAGCCGCATCCGCTCTGGCTTCGGTCGCTTCGTCCGCGCGGCCGGCTTCTGGTGCCGCTGACCCAGCGGGACCGCGAAGGCGCCGCCCTCAAGATCACCCGCAAGGGCAGGGGGTTCGAAGCCGAGGCGGTGCAGCAGATCCGGATATTTCCCGGCCAAGGCCGCGGTCTGACCGCGCTCGACGACCGCGTCGCCGACTGGTGGCAGCGCGCCTCCGCGCTGGCGCCGCTGCGCTTTCGCGGCATCGCGCAGGGGTTGCCGTCGGATGGCTAATGCTTCGTTTCATTTTACCTTGATTGCGAATGTAAGTATCCAACGCGTCTCGGCGCCGCTATGACTGCGGCCTGATCGCCATACGAGCGCGCGCCATGCATTCCGTTGCCCTGCTGACCGCCAGCTACGCCAAGGATATCGAGCGCTTTTCGCTGCTCAGCGAGAGCATCGACACCTGGTTGACGGGCTACACACGGCATTATGTTCTCGTTAACGATGAGGATCTGCCGCTGTTCGCGCGGTTCGCTTCCGACAAACGCGTCATCGTTCCGGCCTCGCGCTATTTGCCGAAATGGCTGTGGGCGTTGCCGCCGGCTCTGCAGTTCATCAGCAAACGGCGCGTCTGGCTGTCGCTGCTGTCGTCACCTGTTCATGGCTGGCACATTCAGCAGATCCTCAAGATCGCCGGCGTCCTCAACGCGCCAGAGCAGCGCGTTTGCATCCTGGATTCGGACAATCTGTTCTTCCGCGAATTCGACGTCGGTGAGTATGCCGGCGCCGAGAAGACCCCGCTGTTCGTCACGCGCAACGGGATCGACGCCGCCCACCCCTTGCATGTCCTGTGGCTCCGCACCGTCGATCGGCTCCTTGGCATCAAGGACCGGTCCTTCCCCGCGGACGACTATGTCGGCAACGCGCTGGTCTGGGACAAGGACACCGCGCGCGCGATGACCGATTCGATCAAGTCGGCAACGGGATTGAACTGGGTTCTGGCACTGTGCCGGAAGAAGAAGTTCTCGGAATATCTCATGTACGGCCATTTCGTCGCGAACGCGCCCGCGCATCTGGCCACTCATCGGGTCACCGAGGACAGCATCGCGGTCTCGCATTGGGACGACACCCGCCTCGACCGTCCCGCCATCGAAGCGATGATGCGCGCCGCTTCGCCCGACCAGGTCGCGCTGTGCATCCAGTCCTATTCGTCGACCTCGATCGACGACATCCGCGACGTGTTCCGCCTCAGCTCGCGCGACCGTCGCGGTCCGAGTCTTTCGCCCGAGCACATGGGCGACGAGGCTCAGTTCGAAGTGCCGAAAGCTCGCTAGACCTTACACGTCTCTCGTGAACTTGCTGATCACGTTCATGAACGGCTTCGGCTTGAACTCGCCGTCGAGCGGCAAAGGACGGTTCGGCTGCTTGTCGGCGCGGGCAAAGGTGCCGTTGATCCAGCTGTAGCGGTCCGAGAGGCCCCAGGTCAGGATCGAGCGCACCGGTCCGCTGGTCGAGATCGCGGTCAAGAGATCATCGACGCGCTTGGCGACGATGGCATCGCGCTCCGCCGGCGTCCCCGTCAGCTTCTGGTCGTCGACATCGAGCTCGGTGACGAGCACCTCGAGGCCCCAGGCGCGCAGCTCGGTGACGAATTCGGCAAGCCCATGGGTGTCGATCTCGAGCTCGGCATGCAGATGCGCTTGCAGTCCCACGGCGTGCAACGGCACGCCCTGGTCGAGCAGCTCCATGATGAGATGGCGGTAGGCAGCGCGCTTCGCGACGAACGTGTCCTTGGCCGACTCGATGTCGTATTCGTTGATCGCGAGCTTGACGAAGGGATCGGCCGCGGCCGCCGTGCGGAACGCCAGCGGAATCCAGCGGTTGCCCAGATGCTGCGTCCAGAACGACTCGCGTCGGTCTTTCGGGCTGTGCGGATTGTCCGGGATCGGCTCGTTGACTACGTCCCACGACGTCAGCTTGTCCTTGTAATAGGAGACGACGGTGCCGATGTGGTCGACATAAGCGCGCTCGACGCCCTTGGTATCCTTGATCTGCTTGGTCCAGTCCGGAATGTCGTGATACCAGGCGAGCGCGTGGCCGCGCATCGTCAGGTCGTTCTGCCGGGCGAAATCCAGGATCGCGTCGGCGCGTTCGAAGGCAAAGGTGTGCGCGTCCGGACGCAGTATCGGCCATTTCAGCTCGAGCACCGGCACGACTTGTGTGCAGTAGGTGCTGATGGCTTCGCCGAGCCTGGGATCCGCTTGCAGATCCCAGAGCGTGGCCGCGGCACCAAATCCCTGATAGCGCTGGGCGAGTTTCGACGCCGGCGCTGCGGACGCCGATGCGGCTGCCGCGAGTGCTGCGGCGCTGCCGAGGAGAAATTCGCGTCTGTCGAGCCTGGTCACGGCATTCCTTATCGGAGCCAACGCGCCACCGTACCAAGCGACGCCTTGCAACGCCGGGGATTTCCCTCGTTGGGTTAACTTTGCCAGTGCGAATCACGGTTCCTTTCGGTGGCCGTGGCGCCGTCAGGGAAGGGCAAATTTAACGCTAACCCGCGAAAGCGGCTTCAAAACCGGATTCGCCGCCCGATCTCCAGACTTATGTGACACTCTTGAGAGATGTTGCGGCGCAATTCGTTGGCCCCGCCATGGTCCAATTGATGAACGGCCGTCACACTCGCAACAACGTTGCCGGTCCCGTGCTCGCATGCTGAACCGCCATTTCTCGATTTATCTCGTCGCCTACATCCTGCCTGCGGCGGTGGGCTTCTTTGCCGTCACGGCCTACACGCGGCTGCTGACGCCGGCGGAGTACGGCGTTTATGTCGTCGGCATCAGCCTGGCTGGCATTCTAGGCGCAATCTTCTTCGCCTGGATCAAGCTGTCGGTGTCGCGCTATCAGGCGATGTCGGCCGAGGTCGATTTTCGCGGCACAGCGATTGTCGCCTTCGCGCTCACCGTTGCCGTCCTCTGCGCCACCACGCCGCTGGTTTTCCTGTTCCGCAATGATCTCAGCGTTGGGCTGCTGCTTGCCAGCATGTTCGTCGCGATCATGGCGAATGCCGTCGATGTCGGCCAGGAGTTCGAGCGCGCAAAACTGCGCCCTTACAGGTTCGCGGCGATCTCGATCGTGCGCAGCGTGTCGAGCGTCGGTTTCGGCCTGCTCGGCATCTGGCTCGGCTGGGGTGGACTGGGACTGCTCGCCGCATTCGGCCTGGGTTCGCTCGCCGGGATCATCCTGAACCTTCTCGGTGACCGCACCAGGATCGCGCGCTTTCAGCGCAGCCAGTTCGTGCAGCTCGCGCGCTACGGCCTGCCGCTGACGCTGGCCGGATTGTCGGTTGCGGTCTACTCGGCCTGCGACCGCCTCATCGTGGCTTATTTGCTCGGCAAGGACGCCGCCGGAATCTTTGGCGTCGCCGCCGATCTGCCGCGACAGTTCATGGTCATGATCGCCTCCAGCGTCGCCGCGGCGACCGTGCCGTTGGTGTTCCGGTCATTGTCGGACAAGAACATCGAGACGACGCGGGAGCGGCTGACCGAGAGCCTCGAACTTCTGCTCGTCGTAGTTGCGCCCGTCGCGGTCTGGCTCGCGCTCGTAGCCGACCAGGTCGCCGGCACGCTCGTCGGCGTCGACTTCCGCGCCGGCGTGTCGGTATTGCTGCCGACCCTGGTGCTCGCGCGCTTGTTCGGCATCGCCAATCAGTTCTATGTGCAGATCAGCTTCCAGCTTGCCGAGCGACCGTTCATGCTGGCGGCGCAGTCGTTCCTGACGCTGGTCGTCAGCGTGGCGTTGATGTTCGTGCTGGTGGCCGGCCATGGTCTCTACGGCGCGGCGCTGGCGACCCTTGCAACCGAAGCGATCGGTTTCCTCGTTGCCGTCGTGCTGATGCATCGCGCCCATCCGGTCCCGTTCGACCTCCACCGCCTCGCCGGCGTTGCGGTCTCCGCCGCGGCGATGGCGGCTGCGATCCTCGTGGCACGATCCCAGGTCAATGGCATCGGCCTCGTCCCGCTCATGCTCGTGAGCCTCGCCGGCGGGCTCGCTTATGCCGCTGCCGCGTGGTTGCTGAACATCGCAAACGTCCGGACGCTGTCGCTGCGTTTCCTGCGAACCTTCAACCGCAAGGCGCTGGGCGTTTAAGCCGCGATGCCTGACGAGGCTCGGCCTCAGCGTCTGAAGCTCTGAAAGCGCCGCCTGGCCTGGCGATGGCTCGGTTCCGACCGGAAGCGCACAGCCGCCCGGGTCTAGGGCGGAGGGCGATTTTGTTGCGTCCGTGGCCATAACTGTGCTTCTTGGGCGGCATGTCGGGAGCAGAGCAGATATGACCCAAGGAACGCCGGAAATCCGCGCATCGGCGCAGTTGCTTGCCCGCTATCGCGAGCCTGACAATACGCGGGGTGTCCTCGAACTGGCGATCACGGCGATCCCGTTCGTCGTCATCTGGGCTCTGATCTGGGTCGCTCTTGACCAGGGCTATTGGTTTGCCCTCCTGCTCGAGGTGCCCGCGGCGGGTTTGCTGGTCCGCCTCTTCATGATCCAACACGATTGCGGACACGGCTCGTTCTTCCGCGGCCGCGTTGCCAACGATTGGGTCGGCCGTGCCATCGGCGTGATGACACTGACGCCATACGGCTACTGGCGGCATAACCATGCGGGCCATCACGCGAATTCCGGCAATCTCGACCACAGGGGCTTGGGCGACATCGATACGTTGACCACGCGCGAATTTCTCGGGCGGTCGCGATGGCGCCGGACGCTGTATCGCTTGTATCGACATCCCCTCGTGATGTTTGGCGCCGGTCCCTCGTATTTGTTCATCTTGAAGCACCGATTGCCGGTCGGGATGATGCGTCGCGGCTGGAAACCCTGGCTGAGCACGATGGGCACGAACATCGCCCTCGCGGTTCTCGCCGTCACGATGATCTGGCTGGTCGGCTATGGGCCGTTGCTGCTTGTGCATCTGCCGATCGTTGTCCTGGCGGCGTCGATCGGTGTGTGGCTGTTCTACGTCCAGCACCAGTTCGAGCACACGCATTGGGCCCACGACGAGACCTGGAACTTTCACGACGCCGCGCTGCACGGCAGCTCTCACTACCAATTGCCGGGTGTCTTGCGATGGTTCACGGCAAATATCGGCGTCCACCACATCCATCATTTGTCCAGTCGAATTCCCTGCTATCGCTTGCAGGACGTATTGCGCGACCATCCGCAGTTCGCTGGTGTCGGGCGGATCACGCTGCTCCAGAGTTTGCGGACCGTGCGGCTGACCTTGTGGGACGAGGAACGGCAGCGGCTCGTCTCCTTTGGAGAGGCAGCCTTGTTTGGCAAGGCAGCCTTGTTTGAAAAAGGCAGCCTTGACTCCAGTGGCTTAGCTTTACGCCGCCCCGCGCGGCCGCCGACCGGCGTGAATTCGCGCGATCGGAACGCGATGGGCGTCTAGCGGCCGTTCAACGTGGCTTCGCCGTCCGACGCCGGGCGCTGGCAGCCGTGTCACCGATCCCCGGTCATTCTGTCGCAGCGATAGACCGCCAGCTTCGGCCGCGCGGCGCCCTTCCGCCTGCGTTAACCGTCGTATATGAGATTTATCGCCGGAACGTGCCGAATGTCGCCACAGACGGAACGTAAGGCGGCGGCGATTTCTTAATTCAAAGATCGCAATCTGATCAATGACCGGCGGACTGGCATTTCGACCGAGGATGGCATGAGAAACCTGATGACAACGGCGCAATCCACCGTGGCGATGCGGCGTTGGGGGCCCCCGGAATTGTGACCCTGGCGGCAATGCTCGCCTTTGCGGCCGTGGCTCCGGCCAATGCGGCCAAGCAGGCGCGTCAGCCGGCCGAGGCGGTGGCACCGCGCGAGGCTGGCGAACCGATCATGGCGATCGTGTCGATCAAGAGCCAGCAGGTCACCTTCTACGACGCCGAGGGCTGGATTTTTCGCGCGCCGGTGTCCACCGGCACGACGGGACGCGAGACGCCGGCCGGCGTCTTCGCCATCATCGAGAAGGACAAGGACCACCACTCGACCATGTATGACGACGCCTGGATGCCGAACATGCAGCGCATCACCTGGAACGGCATCGCGCTGCATGGCGGGCCGCTGCCCGGCTACGCCGCTTCGCATGGCTGCGTGCGGATGCCGTTCGGCTTTGCGGAGGGCCTGTTCGACAAGACCAACATCGGGATGCGGGTGATCATCTCGCCGAACGACGCGGCTCCGATCGACATCGTTCATCCCGCACTGTTCATGCCGAAGCGGGACGCCATTGCGGCGGCGCCGGGCCAAATTGGCAGGCTCTCCGGCGAGGCCGAGGAGGCCACAAGGGCGGCCGACGAGGCCAAGAAGGCCGCGACGGCGGCCGCGAAAGAGGCGGCATCGCTGCCGGCCTCGTTGCGCAAGCTGGAACAGCAGAAGACCCGCGCCGACGCCGAGCTCGCCTTCGCCGACAGGCAGCTCGCGGCCGCCAAGACCGATCAGGCCCGCGCCAAGGCCGAGGAGCTGAAGCAGAAGGCCGCCACCAAGGCCGCCGACGCGGCGACGCAGCTCGATGCCGCCAAGAGCGCCGCACAACCGAAGCGCGACGCGGTGGCTGCCACGAAAGAGGCCGCCAAGGCGGCAGCGGCCAGGAAGGCCGATGCCGTGAAGGCCGCGACCGACGCAAAGCTCGCACTCGAGCCGGTCTCGGTCTACATCAGCCGCGCGACGCAGAAGCTCTACGTGCGGCGGAACACGCACAAGCCGGCACCGGACGGCGGCGGCGAGGTGTTCGACACCAGCATCGAGGTTCCCGTCGCGATCCGCAATCCGGATCAGCCGCTCGGCACGCATATCTTCACCGCGATGGCGAAGACCGACACAGGCCTGCGCTGGAGCGTGGTCACGATCGAAGACAGCGACAACGCCAGGAACGCACTCGACCGCATCACCATCCCACAGGAGGTGCTCGATCGCATCGCGCCGACCGCGTTGCCGCGCTCCTCGATCATCATCTCGGACGAGCCGCTGAGCAGCGAGACCAACTACCGCACCGAGTTCGTCGCAGTGCTGAGCAACCAGCCCCAGGGCGGTTTCATCACGCGCAAGCCGACCGCGCCTCCGATGGCCATGGCGAGCGATGACGGCTGGGACAATGGCGGCAACGGTTTCGGCTTCTTCTTCCAGCGCGATCCGAATCCGCAGCCCGTCAATCCGCGCCGGCGCGGCCAGTATCAATATTATCAGCCGGCACAGCCGATGCAGCGGGGGCTTCTGGTAGGAGCGGGCGGATCGAAGCTCGCCACTATCGCCGCGCCTCGATCACGATAGCCTGGATCTTGCCCTCGATCGGTCCGGACCCATGGCGCGTTCGGATCGTCTCGGCAACGATGTCGGTCGCAGCCTGAAGCTTGCTGGCATCGCGCGCCTCGATCTCGCTGCGCAGCGGCGTGCCCTGGCAGAGCGCGATCGCGACGTGCTCGGGCGACGGGGCCCGGCTTATTTCAGCTCGCGTTTCGATCGATATGTCACGGAAGCCTGCGCGTTCGAGGTCGGTTCTGATGACGGCCTTGTCGTGATAGCCGTGCGGCGTCCGGGCCATGAAACGAGGCGGGTCGTCGGGAAACAGCTTTTCGAGCGCGACGGTCGCTTCATGCGTCAGCACATTGTCCTCGATGCGATCCCAGACGTTGAACACGAACGTGCCATTGCCGTTGAGGACGCGCTTCACTTCCCCGTAGGCCTTCACGCGGTCCGGAAAGAACATGGCGCCGAACTGGCAGCAGACCACGTCGAAGGCTGCATCGTCGAAGGGCAGGGCCGAGCCGTCGGCCTGGCGCCACGAGATTCGATCGTCGTCTGCCTGACGCTGCGCCGCGACGGCGAGCATCGGCTCGTTGAGGTCGGTGGCGACATAACGGACACCGCGCGGCAGCGCCGCCGCCACCGCGCGCGTCACGGCGCCGGTGCCTGCCGCGATCTCGAGCAGCACGGAGGGAGACCGGGCCGCGACACGTCTTGCGATGTCGTCGGCGTAAACGGCGAAGATCATCGGCACCAGATATTCGTCGTAAAGCTTCGGGATCGAGCCGGCGAAAACCTTGTCGGTGTTGGACATGCTTGCCTCGCTGAAGTTCGGAGACGAGGCTCACGTTACCATGGATTGCCGTCTACCGCGCCAGCAGCGCGGTGAACCCGGCCGGTTCCTGCCGGCCAGCGTCATCGGCCCCCTCCGACCTCGCGGATCGGCCGCGTGCCGTCCCAGCTCAAAGCAGCCTGCCGGACCTTCTCGAAGAACGGCCCCTTGGTGCCGCTGATGTCGGAGATCTCGATCACGGTGCCTGGATGGGCCTGGGTATCGAAATAGGCAAAGCGCCCCTTGTCGCCGCCGATCTGGCCCTCGTGGCCGATCCTGTAGCCGAGCCCGAGCGCCCTGTCGTAGAGCGCCTGGTAGTCGTGGCTCCAGTAGGACATGTGCTGAAGGCCTTCGTGGCCGGACTCGAGGAACTCCCTGTACAGCGAGGGCGCGTCGTTGCGCTGCTGGATCAGCTCGATCTGGAGATCGCCGGAATTGGCCAGCGCGATGCTCATCTCGACGGCGGAGTTTTCGCCGCGATGGCAAAACCAGTCGGTCTTGACGCGGTCCATGTAGTACCAGGGACCGACGCCCATCACCTCGATCCAGTGCTTCATCGCGGAGTGGATGTCCCGCACCACATAACCGTTCTGGCGTACCGCGCCGAAGATGCGGCTCATGCCCGCGCTCCTCTTGTCAGCTTGATCACTTCAGTTCAATGCCCGCGTCCTTGGCAACCTGCTTCCAGGCCGCGATGTCGCTGGCGTTGATGTCACGCTGCTCGTCGCCCGGCACGAATTGCGGCGTGATGCCAAGCCCCAGCAGCTTCTCCTTCACGTCGGCATCGGCGAGCGCGTCCTTCAGCGCCGCGGACAGCTTTCTTGCGATCGGTTCGGCAAGCCCCGCAGGCGCATACATCGCCCAGGACAGGCTGCGGTCGAACGGCACGCCTTGTTCCTTGTAGCTTGCGACATCCGGCAGGCTCGGCGAGCGTTCGCCGCAGGCGGCCAGCGCCTTGATCGAGCCGTCCTTCACCAGCGGCGTCGCGGTCGCCATGTCGAGTGTCGCCAGCGAGATGTGGCCGCCGAGCAGATCGCCGGCCAGTTTGGCGATGCCGTTGAACGGCACGTGGTCCATCTTGATTCCGGTCTGCTGCATCAGGATTTCCGCGCAGAACTGTCCGGTCGAGCCGACGCCCCAGCTTCCGTACTGGATCGGCTCGCCCTTCCTGGCCAGCGCGATCAGGCCCTTGATGTCGTTGGCGGCAAAATCCTTGGTCGCCACCAGCATGATCGAGGACGTGCCGATGCGCCCGATCGTGGTGAAATCCTTGATCGAATCGTAAGGCAGTTTCGGATAGATCGCCGGCGCCAGCACATGCGTGGTCATGCCGCCTACGGTGATGGTGTAGCCGTCATTCGCCGACGCCGCGACCATCTGGGTGCCGAGCGTGCCGGCAGCCCCGGTGTGGTTCTCGATATAGACGCTCTGTCCGAGCGTCTTGCCCATCCTGTCGCCGAGCAGTCGTCCGATCACGTCGCCGCCGCCACCGGCCGCATAAGGCAGCAGCATCCTGATCTTGTGCGTGGGATAGGCGGCCGGATCCTCGGCCCGCGCAGGCAGCATTGCCGAAAACGTTATGACCAATGACAAAGTTGCGGCGCGCAGCAGACGAAAATGGACGAAGCGCGCCATGACCTGATCTCCCCAGATTGCTCTCCGCTTCTTTTGAGAGCGGAGTTGAAGCGCAAGACCGAACGAGCGATCGTGCCGGCGGTTGACTAGCGAACGATCGTTCGTTAGTCAAGCCCGCATGGCTGTCCACACCACCAGCGCGGCGGAAGCGGCTGCGCCCACGACCCGCGCGCGCATTCTCGCCGAGGCGCTCGATCTGTTCGCGCAGAGCGGCTATGGCGGCGCCTCGATGCGCGAGCTCGCGCGTCGCGTCGGCATTCGCGAGAGCAGCCTCTACAATCACTTCGCCGGCAAGGCCGCGATCCTCGAGGCGATCGTCAGCGAGCACGGCCCGGCCAGCTCGGCGAGCCGGCTGGAAGAGCCGCGCTACAAGCAGCTCGCGCGCCAGCCCGCCGCGTTCTGCCGCCAGTTTGCACTGGATCTCGTCGAGCAATGGTCCGATCCGCGCGAGCACCAGTTCCAGAAAGTGATCACCGCCGAGCGCAACCGCGTGCCCGGCATCCGCGCCAAATTCGCCGATCATTTCTATGCGCGCGAGCAGAGCATGATGACGGATTATTTCCGCGGCTTTGCGCTCGCCGGTCTCGTCTCGACGCCGGACCCACGCGAGACCGCGCGGCTGTTCGCGGCCGGGCTGATCTACATCCGTCTCGAGCATTATGTGATGGGCGCGGCACCGTCGCCGCGGCCGAAGGTGATCGAGGCGATCGACCGCTATCTCGCCTTCTTCCTGTCGCTGATCGCGGCGGATGGCGGGACACAGGACAATAAGAAACGAAAAGCCAAGGGAGAGACTCGTGGCAAGGCTGCCCCTGATTGATCCGGAGACGACGAGCGGCGACATCCGCGCCTCGTTCGACCGCATGCCGGTCAAGCTGAATATTTTCCGCATGATGGCCCATGCCGAGGCCAACATGATCCCGGCGATGCGGCTCGGCAATTCGATCCTGCACAAGCAGAAGCTCAGTGCGGTCCATCGCGAGCTCCTGATCCTTCAGGCCGCCCAGCTCGAAGGCGGTGCCTATGAATGGCGCCAGCACGTGCCGATCGCGCTCGGAATCGGCTGCACGCAAGCACAGATCGATGCGGTCGAGCGGGCCGACTACGATGCCGCCGGCCTGAGCGAGGCCGAGCGCGCGCTGCTGAAATTCGGCCGCGAAGTGGTCGAGCACGTTCGCGTTCCCGAGCTGATCTTCGCCGCCATGCGCGCGCATTTCAGCGACCAGGAGATCGTCGAATCCATCGTCGCGCTCGGCTTCTACATGATGATGGCGCGTGTCACCGAGGCGACCGAGACCGATCTCGACCCGGCAGCCGGCATGAAGGTCTACGACAGCGGCAAGAGATAGGCGGCGCGCATGCGTGAGAATTCCGAGACCAGGCCGGAGCGCTATGTTCTCCCGCCGAGCGCGGAATCGCTGGGCGAAGCGCCGGGCAGGGGACGCCTTGAGAGGCGTCGCATCCTGATCGTCGGCGGTGGCCAGCGTGTTCGACGCCGCCACCGATCCGATCGGCAACGGCCGCGCCATGAGCATTCTTTGCGCGCGAGGGCGCGAAGGTCGCGGTCGCCGATCTCAACCACACCTCCGCGCAGCAGACCGTCAAGCACATCACCGACGAAGGCGGCGAGGGCTTTGCCATCACGGCCGATGTCACCTCTGAATCCGACGTCCAGCGCATGATCGAGGAAGCACATCGCGCCATGGGCGGGCTCGACGGCATGGTCCTCAACATCGGCACCTTCGGCAAGGTCGGCCTCGACGCCGTCAGCCCCGAGGAGTGGAATGCGATCTACGACGTCAACGTTCGCGGTCCGATGCTGTGCTGCCGCGCGGGCCTGCCGAAATTCGGCAACGGCGGATCGATCGTCTTCATCTCCTCCATCGCCGCTCTGAAGGCCGGCTCGCAGATGGCGGTGTATGATTCCTCGAAAGCCGCGCTCGGCGGCCTCATGCGCAACATCGCCCATCTCGGATCGCGCCGCGGCATCCGCGCCAACCTCGTCTATCCCGGTCTCGTCGACACGCCGAACGGTCGCGAGGCCGGCGCCGGCCGCCCCTCGCGCGGCAAGGGTCACGTCCCGTTCGGCCGCCAGGCCACCGCCTGGGAAATCGCCTATGCCGTGCTGTTCTTCCTCTCGGACGAGAGCGTCTACGTCACCGCGCAAACGCTCGCGGTCGATAGCGGCCTGAGCGGGATGTGACGTCGATCCGTAACAGGCTGCGGCTCGACGCGACAGTTTCGCAGGGCCTGCTCATCTGATAAGCCTCAAAGGCATGAAAACCACACTGCTGAAATCCGAAGACTACGCCCGCTCGCCCTGGAAGAACGGCGGCGGCATCTTCACCGATATTGCGGATGCCCATCGCGCTGAATCCGTGAAGGATTGGGACAGCCTGCTCTGGCGCTTCGCGACCACGCCGATTGTGGCGCCGGGGCCATTCTCCCATATGCCCGGCATCGACCGCCTGCAGATGGTGGTCGGCGGACGCGGGCTGGTGCTGAAGTCGCCCACCGAGGAATTCGACGAGCGCGAGCCGTTTACGACGGCGCGCTTCACCGGCGAGCTCGAGATCGTGACCCGGCTCGAGGAAGGGCGAGTCGAGGTGGTGAATTTGATGGGCCGGCGCGGTGCGGTCGCGCTTGAGCTCGAAGCGCTTAAGGAGCCCGGTGAGCGGCGATTGTCCGCCGGCACGCATCTAATTTATGCGGCGCGCGGCGACTGCACTATCCGTCTCGAAGGCACGGATTTTTCGATTTCGCACGAAAACACCTTGAAAGTCGAACTGACGGGGGCATCGACGCTTGCGCTCGTCTCGGGGCTGGCCGTGCTGGGCTCTATCCAGATCGTCGGCTGAACGGCGTTCCAGCCCACCAGAGCGATGCGCACAATCCGTGCAACTGGCTAGGTTGACGCCGTCGCGCCGGAGCACGATATCTGCCCTGATGCAGCCGCCGCCCAAAAGCCAAAGCACGATATGGGCGGCCACGATATGAACGGGCAGATATGACCGCGCCAGAGAACAAATCCGCCACGCTGTCCGACGGCGTCGTCGACTGGTTGATCAACGGCACGCGCGACCAGCGCTTTATCGACAATATCTTTGCCGAGATGTGCATCCGGCTTCAGCAGGCCGGCATTCCGCTGGCGCGCTCAACCCTTCACGTGCTGATCCAGCACCCGCAATGGCTGGGCGCCCGCTTCAGTTGGGCCGACGGCATGCGCGAGGCAGAGATTGCACGGGTCGACCATGACGTCCGCGAGCGGTCTGAATATATCGGCAGTCCCGCCAACGAAATGTTCGACGGCGCGACCGAGTTGCGCGAAAATCTCGAGCAGGACCCAGCGCTCGGCCGCAAGCACGCGCTCTACCGCGAGATGCGCGCGCAGGGCCTCACCGACTATGTGGCTTGGCCGCTCTATCATACGCTCGGCAAGCGCCATCTCGTCACCTTCGCGACCAACCGGCCCGGCGGCTTCGACGACACCCATGTCGCTGCCCTCAAGAACTTGTTGCCTGTGCTGGCGCTGGTCAGCGAGATCCGCGTTAAGAATCGATTGGCGCGAACGCTGCTCGAGACCTATGTCGGCTCCCATGCCGGCGAGCTCATCCTGGCCGGCGCCACGCGGCGCGGTACCGGTACGACGGTGCGCGCCGCGATCATGATCTGCGATCTGCGCGACTTCACCAAGATTTCCGACAATTGGCCGCGCGACGACGTCATCGATCTGCTCAACGATTATTTCGACGCGATGTCGGAGCCGATCGCGCGGCATGGCGGCGAGATCCTGAAATTCATCGGTGACGGCCTGCTCGCCATCTTTCCGCTGAGCGAGCCCAAGGCCTGCGCAAACCTGCTGCATGCCGTGACCGAAGCCAGGCAGGCCATGATCGCGTTGAACGCGCGCAACGACGGCACCGGCCGAGCGCCGCTGAACTACGGCATCGGCGTCCATGTCGGCGACGTCATGTACGGCAATATCGGATCGTCCACCCGGCTCGACTTCACCGTGATCGGTCCCGCCGTCAACATGGCCTCACGCCTCGAAGCCTTGACCAAGCAATTGGGAAAGAAAGTATTGCTGTCACGCGACTTTGCCGAGCTGGTCGAGCGAGAGTTCGAGCTGGAGCATGTCGGAAAATATGAGGTGCGCGGCTTCAGCGATCCGATCGAGCTTTTTGCGTTTTGAAGATGACGGAGGCCCCCGGCTAAGCAGCGGGCGATCATCGAGTCCTGTTGCCAACGCAGGATTGTGTGACTACGCTCGGTGCGAAGCGCAACCAAGCGTTTCGTCCAAGCGTGTCATCGATCGGCCGCAGTACATGCCAAAATTCCTCCGCATCGGAATCCATCAGTCGAACGTATCGGGTTACACGTCGAAGGCGTGGTGTGTCCGGCGCGTTGGCACGGCGATCCTCCTGAAATGGGGCGCCGTGGAAGTCCAGGGCGCGGGTGACGGACGAAAGGTCTACTGGACGCGTCTGCCGCAGCAGAAGACAGTTCGCTGCGGCAGCGCGCAGCGTGCCCAGGATTACGCCAAGGCCGCGATCGCGCGGCGCCGCAATCATCGCTATGAACCGCTGACCGGCGCGATCGTGCTCCGGCGCCGACCGGCCGCAGGCAACACCGAGCTCAAGCGGGCGCTTGCCACGATCCTGATCGTCGATATCGTCGGCTCCACCGCAAAAGCCGCAAAGCTCGGCGATGTCCGCTGGACCAAGATCATGGGCCATTATTACGCGGCGGTCCGCAAGGAGCTGAAGAGCTCGCGCGGCAAGGAAGTCACGACGACGGGCGACGGCGTGCTGGCGACGTTCAAGACGCCGGCCGCCGGAATCAATTGCGCGACCGCGATCCAGAAGGCCGTGCGTACGCTCGGCCTCGAGATCAGGGTCGGCCTGCATGCCGGCGAATACACCGTGAGCGGCACTGAGGCGGTCGGCCTGGCCTTCCACATCGGCACCCGCGTCGCCGCAAAGGCGAGCGCCGGCGAGGTGCTGGTGTCGAGCGCGGTGAAGGAGCTGATGGCGTCGCAGTCGGCGATCAACCTGAAAGATCACGGCATTCACCGGCTCAAGGGCGTGCCGGAAAAATGGAGACTCTATAGAGTGGAGGGGTGAGAGTGGGTGAAGCTCTCACCGTCCTTCGTAAACGGGTGGACGCTTCTGTGCCTCGGCATCCCGCCCTTCCTGGAAGTCCCTGGTCGTGAGCAGCGCACGATATTGGTCGCCAAGTTGGGCAAGCGCGGCCTCGGGGTCTTCGAGCGCAAGGTGCGAGGACGCAATCGAGGTCTTGATGCCGAGGGGAGCGCATGCGGCGATCTTCTCGGCGATCTCGACGGCCTTCGCGCGAGCGGCGTCGCGGTTTGTTGCCACCTCCTGAACCGTTCCCATCCGGAGCGCTTCGTTCGCATCCCAATGATCGCCCGTCAGAATGAACCGCATGGCATTTCCCCAGCCGGCTTCTCGTGGGAAGCGAACGGTTGAGCCGCCGCCGGGAAAGCGGCCGTGCGTGTTCTCGTCCTGGCCGAAATCCGTGTCTTCCGATGCTATGCGGATGTCCGCAACGAGGAAGATTTCGTGCGCCATATTCCAGGTATCGCCATGCACCGCGACAATCAGCGGCTTGGTGAGCGCCGGTTTGGTCCGCCCGAGAGGGTCGATGAAGCCGGGTCCCTCCATCATCGTCTTTCCCGATTGAGCAAATGCCTTGTAAGCGTCGACATCGACACCTCTGGAGAAGCGTTCGCCGTAGCCGAACAGAACCGCTGCACGCAGCGAGGGATCTCGATCGTACTGGTAGTAGGCTCTCGCCAGGCTCTCTGTCGCCTCCGGGTCCAGCCGATTGTCGATGCCAGGCCGGTTGATGCCGATCAGCACGATGTGGCCTTTGCGCTCGATGGTGATCTTCGTCCGCTCACCGTACGGAATGTCCGCCATCGGCGCGGACTCGTCAGATTGTGACATCATGGATTCTGTCTTCCCGTGCTGATGAGAGCGCTGCAGCGATGATGTGGTATCATGCAGAAGATTGCATCAGGCCCGACATGGGCGATCGTGCGTATCGGAAAACGCATCTGCGTTTTCGAAACGACGATGAGCGAGGGTGTGGGCTCAAGAGCGTGTCGGAGCGGTGGCGGGGTGGGGACTGAGGCGATTGCGCGCGGGGCGGATCCACGCCCTCATCTCATCTGGACGACGATTTTCCCCCTGGCTCGTCCCTTTTCGAGATAGGCCAGCGCGTCTTTCGCCTGTTCGAACGGAAAGACCTTGTCGATCACCGGCCGGATACGCTCCGCCTTGAGAAGCTCGCCGATCTCGGCGAGTTGCCTGCCGTCCGGGTGCACGAACACGAACGAATACTCCGCGCCGATCTTGCCGGCGCGGCGAATGATCTTGCGGCTCAGCCATCCGAACAGGAACACCATGACGACGTTCATCCCGCGGTCGCGCGCGAACGCGGCGTCCGGCGGCCCGACCAGCGAGGCAATCCTGCTCCCCCGCTTCAGGATCCGAAGCGATGTCTCGACCGCATCGCCCCTGAGCGTGCCCAGCACCGCGTCGTAGTCCCGCAGCACTTCCTCGAATTGCTGGGTCTTGTAGTCGATCACCTCGTCAGCCCCGAGGCTGCGCACCAGATCGATATTTCCAGTGCTGGTCGTCGTCCCCACTTTGGCGCCGAAATATTTCGCGAGCTGGATCGCGAACGTGCCGATCCCGCCGGCGCCGGCGGGGATGAAGACTTTCTGGCCGGGTTTGAGACGTATGCGCTCCCTAAGAGCTTGCCACGATGTCAGGCCGACCATCGGGATCGAGGCCGCGTGCACGAAGTCCAGGTTCGGCGGCTTGAGCGCGGCGGCATCCTCCGGCACGGTCGCGAATTCGGCGAGAGCGCCTGTGCCGAGATCAAAGATGCTGGCGAAGACGGCGTCGCCCGGCTTGAAGCGGGTCACGCGGCTTCCGACCTCGACGACGACGCCCGCCAGGTCGCTGCCCAGCGTGGCCGGCAGTTCAAACTTCAGGATCGGCTTGAACGTTCCCTTCGGAATCATGTTGTCGATCGGGTTCAACCCCGCGGCATGAACCTGGACCAGGATTTCGTTCGGCTTCGGCGTCGGCCGCGGGATATCGGCCAACGCGATCTGGTCCGGCTTGCCGTAGCGCTTGAACACGAGGGCTCTCATTTTTTCTCTCGGTCCGAAGGTTCTTCGCACTGGCAAGATTGCGGCCCTCAGAAAGCCCGCGCGGTGCGGGCGGGCTGCAGCGCCGCCGTCGCATCCAGCCGCAAATCCTTTCGGATTCCGGCATCCACCAGGGCTGCGGGCGCGAACCGGCGCAGAAATCGCAGGCGCTTCGCAAGGCTGCCGGCCGCGTATTTGAGTTGCGGGCGCACCGCGCTCGCGGCCTTCAGCACGGCATCGGCCACGACGCCGGGCTGTTCGGCCGTCGCCATCACCTCGTTCACCCGCTTGGTCACGCCGGCGCGCGCCTCGCGATATTCGTCGAGCGTGGCGTCGGGCTCCATGAAGTTCGCGTCGAACGGCGTCTTGGTGTAGGCGGGCTCGACTACGGAGACCCGGATGCCCCGCGTGCGCAGTTCATGGTCGAGCGATTCCGAATAGCCTGCCACGGCGTGCTTGGTCGCGGCATAGAGCGCGCCGTAAGGCATCGGCAGAAAGCCGAGCACTGAGCCGATGTTGATGATGCGGCCGCTTCCATGGCGCCGCATGTGCGGCACGACGGCGCGCGTCATCCGGATCAGGCCGAAGAAGTTCGTCTCGAAAATCGCGCGCGCCTGCTCCATCGAGCTCTCTTCCGCGCCGGCAGGGGCAACGCCGAAGCCGGCGTTGTTGACGAGCAGGTCGATGCGACCCTCGCGCCGGATCACTTCGCCGACGGCGGCTTCCACCGATGCATCGCTGGTGACGTCGAGAGCCAGCATCTCGAATGCCTGCTTGCCCGCCTGCGCGCCCCGCCTGCTGGTGCCGAACACCTTGTAGCCGGCGTTCGCGAGTCGCTCCGCCGTCGCCTGGCCGATGCCTGAGGAGGCGCCGGTCACTAGCGCGATCTTCGGTGTAATCCTGTTCATAATGCCTCTCCGACGCCACTACCGGGCCTGAAATCGTTTGATTACGATCGTAACTATTGATATACATGACGATCGTAATTATAAAAGTCAAGCCCCGCCTCTAAGGATCGGTCCCATGCGCGTCTCAAAGGAACAGGCCGCCAAAAATCGCGAGCATATTCTCGAGACTGCCTCGCGCCTGCTGCGGGAGCGCGGCATCGCCGGCGTCGGTGTCGACGCACTCGCCGAGGCGGCCGGGATGACGCACGGCAGCCTCTACAGCCAGTTCGGCTCCAAGGAGCGGCTGGTCGAGGAGGCGGTGGCCCATGCGATCGACGCCAAGGGTCAGGAATTCCCCGAGGCCTTCGAGCTCGAGGACTATGTTTCGCACTATCTCTCGCCGGGGCATCGCGACGATCCCGCCGCCGGCTGCCCCTTCGCTGCGCTCGCCTGTGAAGTGTCACGTCAAAGCGGCGGCCTGAAGCAGCGTTTCACCGCCGGCGTGCGCGGCGTGATCGGCTTGCTGAGCAGCCGAATGGACACCGATCTGAAGCCACGCCAGCGCGAGGACAAGGCGCTCGCCGCCGCCGCCTCCATGGTGGGAGCCCTCGTGCTTGCCCGCGCCGTGGACGATCCCAAGCTGTCGGACGATATTCTTCGCGCGACGAGGAATTCGCTGGCGGGGTGAGGCCGCGTCCCGGCGGGGCGCCGAAAGTCCGGAACAAAATTCCGGTGACGACGTTCGACGTCGCGGACAGCCAAAAGCGATGGCTGCCGATCTTCGACATCGACATACTTTCGAACGCGCATGGATGACTACAGCGATCTGGTGCTCGGCATGTTGGCCCTGGCCGTCGCTGCCCTCCTGTTGGTGGCGGGCGAGCTCTATCTCGTGACCCGGCCAGAGCCGCCGCAAACTCACGCGCCGGCCCCACCGGTCGTTACATCGTCGGCCGAAACCATTTTTTGTCATGTCGATTTTGGAGCGTAAGCAGACCAACTCGAAGAGGTGGGCAATGGGAAGCACTGCAACTGTTCCGATGCTGTCGTCTGAGGGCGGATTGACACATTACCTGGCGGAAATTCGCAAGTTTCCGATGCTGCGGCCCGATCAGGAAATCGCCTACGCCAAGCGATGGCGCGAGCACGGCGACCGCGAGGCAGCCTATCATCTCGTCACAAGCCATCTGCGGCTCGTTGCCAGGATTGCGATGGGATATCGCGGCTACGGCCTGCCGGTTGCGGACATCATTTCCGAAGGAAACGTCGGCCTGATGCACGCCGTCAAGCGCTTCGAGCCGGAGCGCGGCTTTCGGCTCGCGACCTACGCGATGTGGTGGATCAAGGCGTCGATCCAGGAATACATCCTGCGGTCCTGGTCGCTGGTCAGGATTGCCAACAGCGGGGCGCAGAAGAAGCTGTTCTTCAAGCTTCGCCGGACCAAGGCGGAAATTTCCGCCCTGGAGGATGGTGATCTCCGCCCCGAGCACGCCAGCCGGATCGCGCGGCGGCTCGGCGTGCAGGAGAACGACGTCATCGAGATGAACCGGCGCCTCGGCGGCGACCTGTCGCTCAATGCCTTGGTGCGCGACGCCGACGGCGGCGAAGTCCAGGACTGGCTCGTCGACCCCGCGTCCAGTCCTGAAGCCGCGTACGCCGAGCAGGAAGAAACCAGACGGAGGCGTGAAGCCCTCGCCGGCGCCATGGGCGTCCTCAAGCCGCGCGAGCGCGACATTCTCGAGGCGCGCTGGCTCTCCGAGCCGCCGCTGAGACTTGAGCAGCTCGCGGCACGGTATGGCGTTTCACGCGAGCGGGTGCGGCAGATCGAAATGCGCGCGTTCGAAAAGGTTCGGGCTGCTATCGCCGGACGCCTGGCAGCCGGCTCTTGAAACCAAATCGGCGCCTCCTAATTCTTTTGGCAGCCGCATGCGAGTGCGGTGCCGGACGCCAAAGCAGGGTCCGGCAAGGCCATCGGGGCTCGCCCCGGTGATGCTCTTAATCCATGTTGCTCACAGGAGGATGTGGTTATGAGAACCGACGATATGTCTCCCCTCTGGCGTTCGACCATCGGTTTCGACCGCCGTTCCGCCGCGTCGCATCGCGATCGATGCTGCCGGCAATGCCGATCCGAAATCGAGCACAAGCAGGCGGCCTGACGAGTTGATCGTCCGGGCTTTGCAGCGCGTGCGTGGCCCTCGCCGCGCGCCGAGCTGCGCCAATCGACAATCAAGACAAGAGATAAGGAGAAACGACAATGGCACTACGCGATCTCATTCCGTGGAACAACGGCTCACGCAATATGGCCGTTCAGCGCGGCGAAGCCGGCAACCCGCTGCTTGCGCTTCATCGTGAGATGAACCGGCTGTTCGACGACGCCTTCCGCAGCTTTGATCTCAGTCCGTTCGGCTCCTCGACCGCAATGGGCTGGCCGAACGTCGAACTCGACGAGAGCGACAAGGAAGTCAAGGTCGTCGCCGAGCTTCCCGGTCTCGAAAAGGACGTCAACGTCGAGCTTGCAAACGGCGTGCTGACGATCAGCGGCGAGAAGAAGAGCGAAACGGAAGACAAGGAGCGTCTCTTCAGCGAGCGTTACTATGGCCGTTTCGTGCGGCGCATTCCGGTCGATGACGTCGACCAGGACAAGGTCGCGGCTTCCTTCAACAACGGCGTTCTCACCGTCACCCTGCCGAAGTCACCGGCGGCACAACAGAAGGTGAGGCGCATCGCGATCAACGGCAAGTAAGCATGAAGCGGCGGGCGGGTGCCGCCGCTCTCGCCCGCGCGCGGCCGGCGGCCGCATTCGCGTCCGTCGGCTCGCTGCAAAATTTTCCGGAACGCTCGGAAACTTCAATTCCGGTCTGGCGTTTTGCGGTCGGTTTCCAAGTTCTGGGAGTCGCATATGAAGAAACTTGCTTTGGTCCTGACGATGATCTCGGCCCTGTTCGTGGCGGCGGCCTCGCCGGCGCAAGCCCATGGCTGGCGCGGCGGCTGGCACGGCCATTGGGGCGGTCCCGGCATCGGCTTCGGTCTTGTTGCCGGTGCGCTTGCGGCGGGGCTGGCGGCCGATGCCTATTATGGCCCGCGCTACTATGGCCCGCCCTACGGCTATTATGGACCGCGCGTCGTGCGGCGGGCCTATTATGTGCCTTACGCCTACGCTCCACCGCCCTATTGGGATCCCTGGTGGTGACGAGACAAGGCCCGGATCATCATCCGGGCCTTTTGCGTGAGGGCAATCGGTCAGCGGTTCGCGGCGCGCCTATTTGCGGTTCGCTCCCGTCGAGCCTGAGCCCGGCATGGCCTGCTGACCGCCCTGGGTTTGCCTGGTGTCGTTGTCGCCTGGCCGGGTCGTGGAGGACTTGGCCGGTGCGTTCGCGCCGCCGCCATTGTTGTCCGATGACGTGTTGAGGCCGGAGGCTCCCGCTCCCGTCGTGCCGCCGGTGCCTGAGGAGTCGATGCTCGACCCGGTCCTGGACGCACCCGCGCCGCCTTGCGCGAATGCGGAAGAGGGGAATGCGAGAGCCGCAACGAGCCCTGCGAGAACCAGCTTTTTCATGTCCGCTCCTGTGCTTGACGTCGTCACATGCCGTGCCGAGGCAAAGATCTCGGCACGCACCTGTTCCTGGGCGGGAGCGGAAATCCCGCGACAGCGACGATGAGTCATCCCGAGCTCATCGCACGCGGGGCGATCCGTTCCTGCGCCTGCGGCGTCAACTCGTAGCGATCGCCGGCTTTCACCAGCCAGCCCGCCTCGATCATGCGTCGCGTCATGCCCGCGCTGCACAGCGGGTGGCTGCCGCCGGGATGAAACAGCGCGCCCTCGCGTTCGATCAGGTAGCCGTAGAGCCGCGCCTGTCGAAGCGGGTTTTGCATCCCTGGTGTGGGCGCCTCCATGGTCTCTCGCGCAGTCCTCCAAGACGGCCTGAGATGCCGGGCCGATCCCCCGTCAGGCGGCCCCGGCCTGTGGCCCGGGGGCGGGGCTTCGAGCCGAGGCCGCCATTGCCGGAATCGCAAGGACCCGGCGCGGCCCAATACGCAACGGCCCCAGGTCGTTCCAACGACGTCGTTCCTGCGAGCTCGGTCCTACAAACTATCCGTTGCTCTTTCCGGATGGGTGTCGGCAAGGCGAATTGCCTAGGCCGACCAACGATCCTGCTCTTCTTGGTGAGCATGCTCGTTCAGCCGTTCGGCGATCTGATCCGCGATCTTCTCCGACTCGGCCGAGGCCACCGGCTCGCCCTTGTGGGTCCTGAGCTTGTCCTTGTCGGCTTCGATGGGAAAATCGTCGGGCTTCAGTCCGGCATCCTTGGTCATGGCGCGCCTCATTGTGTCTCGCATCCGGAAAACACGGGCGAGGGCCGTTCGTTGCTGGAACAATGAAGCCGCGATCGAAAGCCACAGCCGGGCTCAAGCGCCGCGCGGCCCGCGCTTTGCTCAGGCCCCGCCGACGGCCCGGATCACGGTCCCGCTGCCGCCGCACGTCGCGCAGGGCGCGCCGTCGATCCGCCCCTTGCCATGGCAATCCGGACACACATCTTCGCCGGTGCCCATCGTCCCCGGTGCGGCTTCGTCCCCGGGGTTGAGCGCCGCCGAACCCGTCGGCGGTGTCCCGGTCTTTACGCCCTCCGTGTCGGTCTTGGTCATCTGCAGCTCCCTCGAAAAGACCGCAACGCGTCTTGCCGCAGGAAGTGCCAATCGTG
Organism: Bradyrhizobium lupini; assembly: GCF_040939785.1. Taxonomy (NCBI): domain Bacteria; kingdom Pseudomonadati; phylum Pseudomonadota; class Alphaproteobacteria; order Hyphomicrobiales; family Nitrobacteraceae; genus Bradyrhizobium; species Bradyrhizobium lupini. Next base: position 2,179,405 of record NZ_CP162553.1, on the reverse strand, counting down.
ATGTCAGATGCGGTGCACGTCAGTCGCGAGCCTGCGCAACCTGGGAAAGTACGCCGTCCGCATTGGAGGCCATCACCTCATCATCACCGCACGCCCGTGCCTTTGCAGCGCTGGCACTTCACCACCTTGTCGCCCTTCTTGAGCAGGCCTTTGCCTTCGCAGTTCTTGCATTTCTGCTTCTTCTTGATGTTGGGGCCTTTTTCATTGGTCATGGACGGCTCCTGCCGCGAAAGAGCGGTTGATTGAGCATTGTATGGGCGGGTTCTCGGCGAGAACACGCAGCGTTTCTGGTGGGCAGCCCAGCGGAACAGCCGAACGGTGCCAGATAAGCCCTACGCTCATGTCGGCTGCGGCACCACCCGCACAACGATGGCGCGTGATCGCGCCGATTGTTCGTCGCCACACGGCTCCCTAGCCTCGGAACGTTCACCGCCTAAATGCATTTAGGTGGTGTAAAGACGATGGAGGCCCGAATGGCGAGCGGGCTCACGCACCGGCGCTTGGCGTTGAACGGGATGTCGATCTTCTATCGCGAAGCGGGACGCGCCGGCGCGCCGGTCCTGCTGCTGCCGCACGGCTATCCCTGTTCCTCCTTCCAGTTCCGCCGGTTGATGCCGGCGCTCGCCGACCGGTGGCGGACGATCGCGTTCGACTGGCCGGGCTTTGGTTACAGCGGCACGCCCGACCCGTCGGAATTCGCCTATGATTTCGACGCCTATGCAGACGTGCTGGCCGGCCTCGCCGATGCGCTCGGCCTCGGACGATACGCCTTGTGGCTCCACGATTACGGCTCCCAGATCGGGCTAAGGCACGCGATCGCTCACCCCGAGCGGATCGCCGCGCTCATCATCCAGAACGGCGATATCTATGAGGATGTGCTGGGCCCGAAATACGCGACCATCAAGGCCTGGTGGGCCGACAAGACGCCGGCGAGGCACCGGCCGCTCGAGGAGGCCGTGAGCGAGGATGGCTTCCGTGCGGAGTTCGTTGGCGAAGTGACGGACGACGTCGCTGCCCGGGTGCCGCCCGACCTCTGGAAGCTTCATTGGCCACTCATGGACACGCCAGTGCGCCGACAGGTCTGCGTCGGGCTGATGGAGAAGCTGGAGGAGAATCTCGGCTGGTTCGCGCGCTATCAGGCGTATCTGCGCGAGCACCGTCCTCCAACGCTCGTGGTGTGGGGCCCCGAAGACGGATACATGCCGGCCGAGTCCGCCCGCGCCTATCGCCGCGACTTGCCTGATGTCGATCTGCACCTGCTCGACGGCGCCGGACACTGGCTGCTCGAGACGCATTTCGATGAGGCGCTGCCCCTGGTCCGCGCCTTCCTTGCGCGTGTCAATGCCTGATCGTCCCACGGCGCGGCCTTCGCCGCGCTGGTGTCCCTTCGCCGCCTAAAGGAGGAAGCAAGCATGCCAACCAATCCTTCCATCGCACGAATCTGGCGTGGTCGTACCCGGCGGGACATCGCCGACAGCTACGAGCAATATCTGCGCGCTGAAGGCATTCCGCCGCTCGAGAAGACGGCGCTCGGCGTCCAGCTGCTGCGCGAGGACCTTGACGAGGAGACATGGTTCACGACCATCTCTTACTGGTCCGACATGCAGGCAATGACTGCCTTCACCAAGGCCGAGCCGACCAAGGTGCATCACCTCGACCGCGATCCCGAACTCCTGATCGAACTCCCTCAAAGGGTGGAAATCCACCGCGTTCTGGTCGATCGGTACGGCATGCGCTGAGCACGACGGTGCGCAACTTTGTCCTCTTCGCCGCAATGTCGTTGATCTGGGGGCTGACCTGGGCCGCCATCAAGGTCGGGCTCGGCGATCTGCCCCCGCTGCTGCTCGCCGCCGCGCGATACCTGCTGGCGGCCGCACTGCTGGCCATCGGAGTGCGTGGCGCCGGCGCCGCATTCGCCGAAGGCCGCGCACGGCCAACGATCGTTTCAGCTCTGCTGGTCAACACCGGCACCTACGGCTTGCTGTTCTGGGGGATGCAGCACGTGCCATCAGGGCTGTCGGGGCTGGTCAACCTTACCCTGATTCCGGTCCTGCTGTTTGCCCTCGCCGCGTTGACCGGCGAGGAGAGGCCGACCTGGCATCATGCCGTCGTGCTCGCGATCGGTTGTGTCGGTGTCATCGGGCTGTTCTGGGCGCGGCTCGGGGCCGGGTCCGATGCGAGCGGCCTTCGGCTCGCGGCGATCGTCGCCGCGACCGTGAGCTATTGCGTCGGCAGCGTGGTCGCGCGTCCGTTGGTCGGTCCGGTGAAGCCCCTGGCGCTGACGATGGTGCAGGCGGCGATCGGCGGCGCCGCCCTGCTCGGCCTTTCGCTGGTGCTGGAACCCGTATCGAGAGACACGCTCGACGCTTTCCTCACTCCGGCGGCAATCGGCAGCCTGTTGTTCCTGTTGCTGCTCGGAACGATCGTGGCTTATACGATCTATCTCGTGCTGCTGCGTGAATGGGGTACGATGCGCGCAGGTCTGTATGCCTTTGTCTCTCCGATCATCGCGCTTGGCACCGGTGCGTGGTTGTTCGGCGAGGCGATCGGCTGGCTCGAGATCGGCGGCGCTGCCCTCATGCTGGTGGCCGCCGCGATGGCGCTGCTCCGGCCTTGGGAAGAACGTCCGACGTGAAGCGTTTGCGCAGCATCGCCGATCGACCGCCGCCGCTTCACCGCGTAGCGGGGAATCTGGCGCTCGATTTCGCCAACACGATCAGCTGGCGCGGCACGGACCAAGAGGCCGATCACTTGCGCGACGCCGAGGGAATGCTGGCCTGGGCAAGGGATGCTGGACTGGTGGGCGTCGATTTTTCGCCTAATGCAAGGCAGCGGGCGGTGCTGGCCGACGATGGCCGGCGCCTGCGCAACGCGATCGACCAGGTAGGCGCTGCGATCGCGGACGGCGACGAACCGCCGGCGCTGGGCTTGGGGGTGATCCATGACGTTGCGGCCCGTACCTTCACGGCCGCATTGCTGACCGGCTCGCCGGCCACCATCGAATTCACGCACGGGGACCGGATCCTTGGTCCGCTTGCCTGGGCTGCGGTCGACCTGCTGCGCGGCGACGAACTCGACCGATTGAAACGATGTCCACAGCACGACTGCCACTGGCTGTTCATCGATCGCACCAAAAACAGATCCCGTCGCTGGTGCGAAATGGCCACCTGCGGAAACCGCGCAAAGATGCAATCGCGCCGGTAAGCCGACAGCCGCCTTGAACAACAAGCCTTCAGCTCTATTTTGCGCTCGAGAAAGCATCCGCTGCGTAGACGACCTTGCCGCCCACGACCGTCAGCAGAGACGCCGTGGCGCCGATCTGCTCGACGGGGATGGACATGAAATCCCGATCGAGAATCGCGAAGTCGGCGAGCTTGCCGGTCTCCAGCGTGCCGCGCCGCGTCTCGTCGAAGCAGAACCACGCGCTTCCCACGGTGTAGAGGCGCAAGGCATCTTCGCGGCTGGGTGTTTCGTCCGGGCCGCGCGTCGAGAGTCCGCCGACGGTCTTGCCGTCGAGCATCCATTGCAGCGCCACGAACGGATTGTAGGATGCGACCCGATGCGCATCCGTGCCGGCCCCGACATGGACTCCCATGCGCAACGCCGTGACGAGGGGTGGCATGCTGCGGGCGGCTTCGCCGACCTGCGCCACGATACGGTCACCTCCGAGATACATCGCGTCCTGCATGGTCCAGCCGATACCAAGGGCTTTCATGCGCGCCAGCGTTTGGGGCGAGGTGTTGTCGAGATGGGCGATGGACCAGCGCAACGGCGCGAGCGGCGTCTCCTTGTTGACCTCGTCATAGAGGTCCAGGAGGTGATGGACGGATTTGTCTTCCTGCCAGTGGATGGTGACTGTCAGCCCTTGTTTGGCCGCCCAGCGAATGATCTCGCGGAACTTGTCCTTGGCGGCCGCGTCAGGCGCATTGTTGTTGTACATGGCGCCGGTGATCCGCTCGCCTAGTCCGTTGAACCGCAGCATGTCGTCGCCGAATCCCATCGGCAGGAACGGCGTGAGAGTCTTGTACTCGTCGAATTCCGCGCCGACATTCTGGGCGAACAGGCTGAAGGCAACGCGAACCGACAATGATTTGTCACGCCAGAGCTTTTGCAAGGCCGCGTAGTGGCTGGGATAGATGCTGAAGCCGCCGGGATCCACGATCCCGGTCACGCCGAGACGATTGAGCTCCGTGAAGAACTGCCGGGTCCCGGCGACATTCTCTTCGAAATTCGGCCTCGGCAGCCGATCGAACAGCGCGGAGATACTGACGATGGAGCCGTTGAGCCACCCCGTGGCGTCGCCCGATGCGGCGCGCTCAGTCGTGATACCGGCCGGCAACTGATCCGCGGACATCCCGAGGGCTTGCTGCGCTTTTGGCGTCATCAGCACCGCCGAATAGAACAGCTGGATGTAAGCCGGATTGTCGGGAACGGCCGCCATCACCTCGGCGAGCGTTGGCCGCCGCTTCTCAGTAAACTGCAATTCGCTCCAGCCGCCGGCCACGATGATCCAGGATGCCGGGCGCGCTGTTGCCGCCTGGCGCAAGCGTTCCATGGCCTCGGGAATCGTCTTTGCGCCGATCCAGTTGACCTCGGTTGCGTAGGTGAGGCCGGCGCGCACGGCGTGAATATGGGAATCGATCAATCCCGGAATGATGGTGCGTCCACCTGCGTCGACCCGGCGCGTCGCGGGCCCGATCAGGCCTTCCACGGCATCGTTGCCGCCAATAGCAACGATCCTGCCGTCGCGGACTGCGAGAGCCTGCGCGACCGTCGATGCGGGATCCAGCGTCACGAGCTTTGCGTTCGTGACAATGAGGTCGGCCTTTTGTGCGTAAGCCAAACTGGCCCAGCACGAGATCAGCAATATTGCCAGAAGCTTGCGCATGGTCAGTCCCGAAATGAGAGAGGCAGGTGTGAAAGAGGCCGAAGCGGCGCCACACATCCGCCGCTGGATGCGCTCGCGGACATCGCGTGTCGCAACGGTGTCGTGATATTGATCATGTCTAGCACCAACAAAATCAGCCGGCCCACCGAAAAATTTGGTGGCGGCCCAAGCAATTGATGTTGCAGCCGCCTTCGCCCGCCTCGCAGCAGTTCGTCCGTCTTCGCTCTCACTTCGTTCAATCTACGCCGGACACCACGCTTCGCCCTCGTTCTCCGCGCGGCTGCGCCACCCGTAGCCCGAGGTCAAGAAAGAACCGCCCGGACGCATCGCATCACAGGCGCGCCCGCATCCAAAGCGCTCGACGAGGCCGGCGACGAGAGCGCCCGAACGACGCCTTGCCTTCGAACGGCACGACCCGTTTTTCCGGTGGATTGTGGTAAGCGGAAAGAAAAGGCCGCGCCTTCGGGTGCGCGGCCTTCGTTGCGTTCAGACGGACCGCTCTCACCAGTGGTGGCGATGCCAGCGGTGCCGAACGACCGGGTAGGATCCGCGGTAATAGGCGTATGCAGGTCGCACGACTCGACGGTAGCGGTAGCCGTAGGACACGGGCGCCGTGTAGTAAGTCGTGGTGGCGTACCCGCCACCCCAGCGATACGGCTCGTCATACCCGTAGTCGTACGCATAGGGTCCGCCGTAATAGCCCGCTCCATAGTAGCCGGGGCCACCGTAGTAGCCATAACCTGGTCCCCATCCATACGCCGACGAGGCAAGCCCGCCGATCACAGCGCCGGCCAACAGGCCGCCGGCGATGCCCGGTCCCCAGCCCCCTCGCCAGTGGGCTTCTGCAGGAGACGTGGCGGCCACCGAGGACAGACCAAGAGCGCCGACCAGCAGCGCCGACATCGCGATCTTCTTCATCGAGATTCCTTTCACATTGCTGCGCCCTGTCGATAACGGGAAAAATAGGCAATGGTTGCAGCTGCACCCCCGCGGCGAGGGGGCAATGGATCCTCGCCTCCTGACTCACCTCCTTTCGTATACTTCCGGGAAAAACTGGAAACCTTCCAGATTGCCTTGAGTTGGCAGCGACTGGGTTCGGTCTCCGGAGAGAGTAAGTATGGTCGACGAAGTCGTCTTGAAGAACGCCACGGAGACCGCCTGGACGGTGTATCGGGCGCGGCACCCCGAGGTCGATGCGCATGACAGCCGGCGCTGCCTTCTGGAGCGCCACCTCCACAGCAGGTCGGAAGCGCGAGAGAGCGATACCGAAGAACTCGCTGGCTTGGGATAGCCTACCTGCAGCGGCTTCCTCCAGACGAATGTTGACGATCGTGAAGACGCTCGCAGCGCGCGTGGTCCGTGGAAGCACGAGGCCCAATTGGACGCTGCTTGCGATTTCATCCCTCATTTCCGCTGGGATCGTCACGGTCCTGCGGTCCGTGTTCGGGGCCTAGCCGATGCGGATTGCCCAGCTTGCTCCCTTGGCCGAGAGCGTACCTCCAAAGCTCTACGGCGGCACCGAGCGTGTGATAGCCTGGCTGGTGGACGAACTGGTCGAATCCGGGCACGACGTCACCCTGTTCGCAAGCGGGGACTCGAAGACGAAGGGAAAGCTCCACGCGGTGTGGCCGCGCGCGTTGCGCCTGGGGCGGAAGGGTGCGGATCCGAACGCCGCCTGCGCGCTTCTGATCGAGGCCATCGCCGAGCGCGCGCGACTTCGACGTGATCCACTCCCACGTCGACTGGTTGCCTCTTCCGGTGCTGAGCCGGACCGGCGTGCCTTTCCTGACGACGATGCACGGTCGGCTCGATCTGCCCGGCCTGCCCCAGGTAATCGGTGCCTTTGCGGACGCTCCATTCGTCTCGATTTCCGCCGACCAGCGTCGGCCGCTTCCGGAAGCGAACTGGATCGCGACGATCCAGCACGGACTGCCCAAGGACATGTTTAGGCCCTCCTACGAACCAGGTTCGTACCTGGCCTTTCTGGGGCGGCTGACGGCGGACAAGGGTCCGGAGGACGCTATACGAATCGCGCGCGCGGCCCGGATGCCGCTGCGGATCGCGGCCAAGATCCCTCGGGCGGAGACGGCCTACTTCAAGAACGAGCTCGAGCCGAACATCGATGGCCAGGCGGTTCAGCTCGTCGGCGAGGTCGACGACGCGAAGAAGCAGCCGTTTCTCGCGAACGCAGCGGGCCTGCTGTTTCCGATCGATTGGCCCGAGCCGTTCGGTCTGGTGATGATCGAGGCGATGGCCTGCGGGACACCCGTGATCGCTTATCGATCAGGCTCGGTACCGGAAGTCGTGGAGGATGGCGTCACGGGCTTCATCGTCGACGGTGAGGAGCAGGCGATCAGAGCAGTGAAAGAACTGGGCCGGCTGGACAGACGAGTGGTCCGCGCCGGGTTCGAGGAGCGCTTCGCCGCAAGCCGGATGGCGAAGGAGTACGACGCCCGATATCGCGACTTGGTCGCTCGCAGAGGACGCCTCGCGTGAGAGATCTATTGCGCGGCTGGTTTGTCGGACAGGCGCGATCGAATCCTGGCAATCCGTTCCCCGTCGGGAACAAGCGGTAATTCGGGGCGTTGAAGCCGCGCATCCGAACGGATGCGGCTCACGTTGGAGGAGATAATCCATGAAAAGCTTCCTTGCCGTCGCGTTGCTTGGCACTGCTGTGATCGGCGGCGCTGCTTTCGCGCAATCCACTCAGCCCGTCGATCGCACGGCGCCGGCGGCCACCGCCCACCCCGCCGATGCGAAGATGGCGTTCAAGGGAAATTGGCGCGCCTCGAAGCTGATGGGCCTGAACGTCTACAACGAGGCCAACGAGAAGCTCGGCGATGTCAACGAACTGCTCGTCGACAAGAACGGCAAGATCAACGCGGTGGTTATCGGCATCGGTGGCTTCCTCGGCATGGGCGAGCACGACATCGCGGTCTCCATGGACAAGCTGAAGTTCGTTGAAGAGCCGGTTCGAACGAGCTCGAGCGGCACGTCGACCCCGGCCCGCGACACCACCACGACCGGGACCGCGTCCACAACCACGACGAACCGCACCGCGAACGATTGGGTTCCTGACCACGCCGTCATGAGCGGCAATAAGGAGCAGTTGAAGGCGCTACCGCAGTTCAAATATTCGGACTACAACTAAGCGCGACGAGTGCTCTCGGCGAATTGGGGCCCCATTACGGGGCCCTTTTTTGTGCCCACAGGGCTAGTGTACCGATCTGGCGCAATGAAAAACGGCCCGCCCAAATCATTGGGCGGGCCGTTCATCCGTGCGGGGTCATCCGCTCAGTGCATGTGAACCAGGAAATAGCCGACGCCGCCAACAACCAGGACGGCTGGAACGGCCCACAAAATCAGTACGGGCATTTTTTCCTCCAATCGTTGTCAGAATGCTTAAACGGCTCTTACCGCCGTCGCGACTATTACTGCTCGGTGCAGACCTTCGTGGTCTTGACCGCGGACTCTGCCTCTACCTTGGTCTTGTAGACGCCGTCGCCCACGACCGTCGTGGTGGTTGTGGTCGGCTTGGTGTCGACGATGGTGCACTTCTTGGTGGTGGCATCGCGCACGATGTAGAACTCGGCGGCGCTGGCGGCCTGCGTGCCGAGGGCGAAAGCGGCAAGAGCGCCGCACACGATAAGCTTCTTCATGGTGTTCTCCTCAAAGTGAAAATGACTCGTAAGTAGTCATTGCCAACGACGCTGCGCGACCGAAGTTCCCACTCTCACGATTTGCACAATTTCGGGATAAAAGAAAATGCACATCTCGCGCAATTGCCTAGTTTTCCCCGAATGGAACCACGCGTCTCGCCCCAGGTTGTCCGACGTCCGCATTAAGGAGGTTCAGATGAACAAGCGTTTATTTTTGGCTACCACCGCTGCAGTCGCGATCGCGACTTCCGCTTTTGCCCAGTCTTCTCCGAGCACGTCGAACTCCAATCCGCCGTCTCGTCAGCAGGATTCCACATCCACGACGCCGTCGACTTCGCCGACCAATTCATCTTTGGGATCCGCACAGTCCGCCAATCCTTCGACGAATTCGGCCCAGACGCAGTCGCCGTCCTCGAGCGGTCAGACCGCTGCAGGCCAGCCGTCCAATTCGGGTACCGGCACCAACACCACGCAGGCGCCTGCCTCGAACAACTCGACCAACCAGGCTCAGACCAATCAGCCGTCCAATCAGACAACTACGCCTTCCAACCAGGCGCAGACCAATTCTCCTTCGAACACGAATACCCAGACGCAGAGCGCCAATCCGCCTGCTCCGGGCAACAACCAGGCACAGTCCCCGGCGGGCAGCGGTTCGACCAACACGGCGCAGCAGCCGAACAATCAGCAGAACACGGCCGATCGCTCCTCGAACACCAACGTGAACGCGTCGGTGAACATCAACGATCAGCAACGGACCCGGATCAGCACGTCGATTTCGCATCTGAACGTGCAGCCCCTCAACAACGTGAACTTCTCGTTGTCGGTGGGCACGGCGGTGCCGCGCGATGTCCGCTTGCAGCCGCTCCCGGCGGAGGTCGTCGAGGTCGTGCCGCAGTACAGAGGCTACAACTTCGTGTTGGTGAAGGACGAGATCGTGATCGTGGAGCCTTCGAGCTACCAGATCGTCGCGGTCCTCCCGTACTCGGGTCGTTCGACCGCGGCTGCGCCGGCCCGCACCGAACAGCGCAAGGTGACGTTCAGCGATCGCGATCGCGAAGTGATCCGCAAGCACGCCAAGGCGCGTTCCGAGGCGCGTCCCGTCGAGCGCGAGCGGCAGACCACCGGCAGCACCGCGCGCACCGAAATCCGCAGGGGTGAGCGCCTGCCGGCAGACGTAGACGTGGAGACGTTCCCCGAGGAGGTCTATCGCGACGCACCGAGCCTGCGGGAGTACCGGTACATCAACCGGGATAGCCGGACTTACATCGTCGAACCGCAGGAACGTCGCGTCATCGAAGAGATCGATTGATCTCGTCACAACAAGGAGAACGAACATGAGGACTATTGCTCTCGTAGCGTTTGCGGCCACCGCCATGCTCGCGTCGGCGGCCTCGGCAGCTCCGCTCAATCCCAGTCTGGTTGGATCGGAGGAGGCGGCAAACGTCGATCAGGTTCGCCTGGTCTGCAACGAGTACGGCCGCTGCTTCCGCACCCGCGGTCCCCGCTATGTGCAGCGTTACTACGGCGACGATGACAGCTACGTCGTGCGCAGGAGCTATGGCTCCTACGGCGGTCCGGGCTATTACGATCGCGGATACGGCTATTACGGAGGCGGGCCGAGCATCGGCTTCAGCTTCGGTACCGGCCGCTGGTGATCGATGATCTAGGCGCCGCCCGCAAGGGCGGCGCCATTCTGGATGGATCGACAGTTCAGTCTGCCGCTCCAGCGGGCCTCGTGTGGCTGCCAACGATAGGCAGCCGATCAGCCTCGCGGAGCAGTCAGGCTCAGGCTCATCACGCGTACGACGAGGTTCTGAGAGCGCTACGTCGATCCGCAACGGAACGATCGGCATTCCACCGCGTCGAGTCCTTGCTCTCGGCCCCCTTGCCCCCCAAAGCCCCAGCCGGGAGCAAAACCTAGCCCATAGGTTGGCGACCTCGACCCCGGTCGAGGTCGTTTATCCGTTTCCCTCGTGAATTCCGGGCGTCGTGCCGGCCGCTGCGGGAGCATCGACCTTCTCCAAGGATCCACGTGAACCGCCCCAGACGATCTTTCTTCCTCGTCGAAGACGAAGCCTTGATCCGAATGATGCTCGTCGACATGATCGAGGAGCTTGGACACGCTGTCGTCGCCGAGGCAGGGCGGATCGAGGATGCGGTGCGACTTGCGCACGATCCGGCCTTCGATATTGCCATCCTAGACATCAACCTCGGAGGTCCGACAAGCACTCCCGTCGCGGAAATTCTCGCGAAGAGATCTGTTCCGTTCGTCTTCGCGAGTGGCTACGGGCAAGAAGATATACCCGAGGGCTTCAAGAATAGACCGATGCTGCGCAAGCCCTTCCAGTTGGATGGTCTTGACCGAGCGATCCAAGCGGCCGTGGCGGAGCATGAGAACTAGCCGCGTTCCACCTTCGAACCGGTCTTCTGCCGCTGCGGATTCAGATCTGCTTCGAGTTCGGATATAATGTCCTGCAGCAGCCGCGCAGCCAAAGGATCCGTCGTCTCGGCGTGAAGCTTGCGGAATCGGTCCAGTTCCTCGGCGTGTTTTGGTGATCGATCGACCATAGTGTTCTCGCAAGCTCCGACATCATCTACGTCACAAGCCGTCCATGGTTGCAGAGGAAATCCGAAAATGCTTCGCGGTCTTCAGCTGTCGAGCGCGATCGAGACTTGCACCTCGCAGCCTTGCGAAAGAGGCTTCCTCGCGACGGTGCCCTTCATGTGGGTGGCGAGGAGGTTGATGAGCCGAGTGCCAAGTCCGCTCTTCGCTTCCGCGGAGCAACCGATTCCGTCGTCCCTCACCGACACCAGAACGTGGGTTTCCTTGGCCCGCAGCTCGACCTCCACCGAGCCGCGGCGGCCCTCCGGAAATGCGTACTTGAAGCAGTTCGTTGACGATCAGCCCGATCGAGGCCGCCTGCGAACTCCTCACCCAGATGTCCTCGCAGCGGACCCGGATCGAGATCGTGCGCACGCCCCGGTGAAAATCCGCAAGGCTGGCGCATAAGGACTCGATGTCCGGCCAGCGCGATCCGGCTGGTGTCCGCCGTCTCGCGCAGCCGGTCGTGAACCTTTGCGACGTCCACCCGGCTTACCGCGGACGCAATCGCCCTCTGCACGCCCGGGTCGGTTTCGGAGCGGGCCTGCAGCCTGAGAATCGATACGATAGTGGCGAGGTCGTTCCCGCGTTCGATGTGCGAGCTCCTGGAGCAGAACGTCCCCCGGCGGTCGAGGCCGGCCGGGGTATGAGGTACGTCATGGCGAGAACGGCGGCCGCGGCTGTCGCAACAATTCCACACCCGCGGCCGAAAAGGACAGATGACAAGAAGATGGCGGGAATGAAAAGCAGGAGCGGGTAGGATCGAAGGTATTCATCCGCCATCACCCTGGCGAAAAAGGCGAGACCGACGAGGCCGAGGGTGAGGAGGTAGCGCACCCAGACCGGAAAATCTGACTTGGCCGTGAAGAGGCGGTGCAGAAAGGCTTCCATGGAAGGCCAACGTTCCGCCCAGCCGCGCTGTTCCGAGGAAGGATTGCTCGTCGCTCGGTACTCCGGACTTCAGTGCGGTAATACCTTCTTAGGCCGCGTGTGCGACGGCTCTCGGCGCCGCGAGCTTGTCAGGGACAACCCGGACGGGCTTGAACTCGGTTTCGGTTTCAGCAACGCCTTCGCACCGGACTCACAAAGCCATGGACGATCGTGGTTACCGGCTCTTGGCGCTCCAGCTTCGACATGAACCATCGCATCTCGATCCTGCACCTCATGCAGGTGGGCGACTCCAGTTCGGACAGTGAATTCTTCAGACGATCTACCATTCGGCGAAGTCTGCTGCGCGGTACGATACCACGGCCGTTCGAGACGTCTGTAGGATTTGGGACGCAAGCGGCCGGCAGTCTATTCCTCTGGTCGCAACTGAACCTCACATAGGGAGCCACTTTGCCATGCAAGAACGTTCGGGAGGCAAAGCGGTCCGCACAAAAGTGCTTTCATTGGTGGGCCCGGCAGGACTCGAACCTGCAACCAGACCGTTATGAGCGGCCGGCTCTAACCATTGAGCTACAGGCCCCGCCGCGAGACGGCCGCGAAAGCTGCGGCCGGCAACGGTGCGCGGTTCGTTTACAGGGACGGAGGCGGGGGTGCAATGCTGGCGCCGGCGGTTGCAAACGTTGGCGCGGCAAGCCTTGGGATTTTTGAATAACCGAAATTGGCGATGATGCCCTTATAGTCCTGTTTTGCCCGACGGCGCAAGCCCATCTCGCCGAGCCTTCGTCCCCGCCCTCTGGCAATCGCGCCAGGGGGCTCGGTTTTCGATTCTGTAACCCCTTGTAATGCCAAGATCTTTCTACTGTGCATGGGGTTGTTTTCGCACATTTTGTTGGAGAGGGGTCTTCCGATCCCCTCCGATGTCGCGTTGGCGCGCTGCAGGCGCGCGGCAGTTCCGCAGGCCTAGTCCACCGACACGCCGGCGAACTCCACCACCTTGCGCCACTTCTCGGTCTCGTCGGTGACGAGCTTGCCGAACTCGGCCGGCGTCATCGGCTTGGGGATGCCGCCGGTCTCGGTGAGGCGCGCGACCAGCTTCGGGTCCTTCAGCGCCTCGTTGACGGCCTTGTTGAGGATCTCGATCACGTCGGCCGGCGTGCCCTTCGGCGCGGAGATGCCGTAGAAGCCGACCGATTCGAAGCCGGGCAACGTCTCGGCGATCGCGGGCACATCGGGCACGCTCGGCCAGCGCTGCGGCGAGGTCACGCCGAGCGCGCGGACATTGCCGCCCTTGGCCTGCTCCATCGCGGAGGGCAGGTTGTCGAAGATCAGCTGCACCTTGTTGGAGATGATGTCGGGGAAGGCGATCGCAGATCCCCGATAGGGCACGTGCACCATGTCGCACTTGCTCATCACCTTGAACAGCTCCGCCGACATGTGCACCGAGGTGCCGTTGCCGGACGAGGCAAAGGAGATCTTGCCGGGATTGGCCTTGCAGTAGTCGATGAACTCCTGAACCGTCTTGGCCGGGAACGCGTTGGAGACGACCAGCATGTTGGTGAGCTGCATGATGCTGGCGACCGGCACCGTGTCGCGCAGGAAGTCGAACGGCAGCTTCTTGTAGAGCGAGGTCGAGATCGCGTTGTTGGGCGCGACGAACAGCAGCGTGTAGCCGTCCGGCGGCGAGGTGATCGCGGCAGCGGCCGCGATGTTGCCGCCCGAGCCGGTGCGGTTCTCGACGATGAACTGCTGGCCGAAGCGGTCGGTCAGCCACTGCGCCATGATCCGCGCCACGATGTCGACCGGGCCGCCGGCGGAGAAGCCGATGATCCAGTGCACGGGACGGTCGGGATAAGCGGCAGAGGCGGGAGGTGCGGCGCCCAACAGCGTTGCGAGGAAAACCAGCCCGAAAACACTGTTACGCAAAATTCGCAACATGACGCCTCCCATTGTTCTATTGTCGTTGGGCTGCATGCTTTCACAAAATCGGGGCGCTGCCTACATCGCCGCAAGTCGATGTTGACGCGCCCCCGCCGGGACCGACCATGAGATTCGCTTTTGTTTTCCTTCTCGGCGCGGCGCTGCTTTCAAGCCCCGCTGCCGCTCAAACCGGAGGCAACGCCATTCCGACCACGACACCTGGCCTGACGATCAGCTTGGGCACCGCGACGCCCGGCGGCGGCTTTCCGCTCTATGGCAACGCCTTCGCGCAAGCGATGAACGCGGCCGATCCGCAAGTGATCATCGCCCCGCGCAACACCAAGGGCAGCAACGAGAACATTCCGCTGCTGGAGAAGGGCGAGCTCGATCTCGCTCTGGTCGCGGGCGAGCCGGCCTATGAAGCCTTCGCCGGCATCGGCCGTGCGAAGGTCTCGTTGAAGATTCTCCACGGCGATCTATTCCAACCCCGGCATGTTCGTGGTGCGCGCGGACAGTCCGTACAAGACCATTCGCGATCTGGTCGGTCAGCCCGTCGCATTCGGCGCCAAGGGCTCGGGCTTGCCGATCCTGGCGCGTTACGTGCTCGATGGGCTCGGGTTGAGGCAGGACGAGGACTTCAAGGCGATCTATCTCGACCGCGCCGGCGACGGCCCCGCGATGGTCGAGGATGGCCGCGTCGCAGCACTCTGGGGCGCCGGCATCGGCTGGCCCGGCTTTGCGGCGGTAGCCTCGAGCGCGTCAGGGGCGCGCTTCATCGCGCCTGATAGGGAGGAGATCACGCGCATCCGCGCCAAGCACGCGTTCCTCAAGCCGCTCACCGTGCCGGCCGGCAGCTACCCGAAACAATCCGAGCCGATCGCCTCGCTCGGGTCCTGGAGCTTTGTGCTGACGCGCGAAGATCTGCCCGACGATGTTGCCTATCGCTTGGCGAAGACGCTTCACGGTGTCGAGCCGAAATTCTGCAAGCAGCTCGCGCAGGCCTGCGAGACCACGGCCGCCAACACCGTCGCCGCCGCGCCGAAGCCCGAGCTGATCCATCCCGGCGTGATGAAGTACTTTCGCGAGATCGGGGTAGTGAAGTAGGGCGCTTCCTTCCTTCTCCCCCTGTGGGAGAAGGTGGCGCGAAACGCCGGATGAGGGGTATCTCTCCGCGAACTCAACAGCGAGTTGGACTCGCGGAGACAACCCCTCACCCGGCTTCGCTTCGCGAATCCACCCTCTCCCGCAAGGGGAGAGGGTGCACCGTCAGCGCGGCGTCGCTACACCCTCACTTCTTCACCATCGCGCACGCCGGGTCCGGCGGACCGAACGCCTTGTCGCCCGAGATCGTGGTGAGGATCTTGTAATAGTCCCACGGATATTTGCTTTCCTCCGGCGTCTTCACCTGCACCAGCCACAGATCGTGCACCATCAGATTGTCTTCGCGTAAGCGGCCGTTGCGGGCGAAGAAATCCTCGATCGGCTTTTCCCGCATTTTGGCGGCCACCTTGAGCGGATCGTCGGTGCCGGTGTCCTTGATGGCGTTGAGATAGTGCATCACGCTCGAATAGACGCCGGCCTGCCACATCGACGGCATCTTGTTCATCTTGGCGAAGTAGCGCTTCGACCATTCGCGGGTCTTGTCGTCCAGGTCCCAATAGAACGATGTCGTCAGCAACAGCCCTTGGGCTGCCTGCAGGCCGAGGCCGTGGATGTCGGTGATCAGCGCCAGCAGCGCCGCCATCTGCTGGCCGCCCTTGAACACGCCGAATTCGGAGCCGGTCTTGATCTCGTTCATGTTGTTCGGCGGACCCGCCGCGATGCCGATGATCTTGGCCTTGGAGGCCTGCGCCTGCAGCACGAAGGAGGAGAGGTCGGGCGTCGCCAGCGGCGGCTTCACCGAGCCCAGCACCTTGCCGCCATTGGCGGTCACGACCGCCGAGGCGTCGCGCTCCAGCGAATGGCCGAAGGCATAATCGTCGGTGATGAAGAACCAGCTGTCGCCGCCGCGCTTGACCACCGCGTCCGCGGTGCCGACCGCGAGCGCGCGGGTGTCGAACACCCACTGGATCGCATAAGGCGAGCAGAACTTGCCGTGGAAATCGGCGGTGCCGGTGGAGTGGGTGATGAACAGCCGCTTCTTCTCGTTGGCCATGTTCTGCACCGCGAGCCCGACCGCGGAGACCGGTACGTCGACGATCAGATCGACCTGGTCGACGTCGTACCAGCGCCGCGCGATGGCGCCGCCGATATCGGCCTTGAGCTGGTGGTCGCCGACGACGATGCTGATCGGCTTGCCGAGCACGGTGCCGCCGAAATCGTCGATCGCCATCTGCGCCGCCGTCACCGAACCCTGGCCGGTCGGCGCCGAGGCCGGACCGTTCATGTCGGTGAGCACGCCGATCTTGACGACGTCGTCGGACACCTGCGCCATTGCGGCGCCCGGCAGCAGCGTCGCCGCCAGGAACGTCGCTGCAAAGCCGGCAGCGACCGGCAGTCCAAATCTCGTTGGCTTCATATTTGTCCTCCCCTGATCCGGCGCGTTGGCCGGTGTACCCCCGGGTATGGCCCGGCTGAATTGGTTTCTTTTGCAACTATTTGGGGGCGGGCGTCAACGTCAGGCGGCGAAGCGGATTTGTCCGGCCGGGGAGGGATCGTAGCCGGTCAGCTCCACGGCGCGCTGGAGCAACCGCTTTTCGCCGAGGAACCGGATCAGGCCCTGCATGGCGGGGCGGAAATAGCTGCGCTGCCGCATCGCGAGGTCGAAGTTCTCCCAGACCAGCGGCACGAAATCGAGGCCGGCCGAGCGCGCGGACGCACGCGTCGCGATGCCGCAATCGGCCTGTCCCGCGCGAACGATCTCGGCGAGATCCGGCCCGGTCAGGGCCGGCATCTCGATCCGGCGCAAATCGCGCGTCGAGGCGCCGGCGCGCCTGAGCAGCACATCGAGCAGCATCTGCGCGCCCGTGCCCTGCTGCCGCATCGCCATCCTGACCCCGAGCGCGAGCACGTCGGAAAGGCCGCGCAGCCGCTTGGGATTGCCCGGCGGCAGCACGAGACCCTGCTCGCGGCGCACGAACGCGACCAGCAATGCATCATGCAGGTCCGGAGCGTCACGCAGAGCCGTCGCATTGGCATCGGCGGCAAGATTGCCGTCGGCATCGAGGCTGTGGAAGTGCATTGCCACGGCCATCACCTCGTCCCGCTGCAAGCGCTCGAGCCCGCGCGCGCTGCCCTCGCTCATCGATCCCAGGCCCGAGCCGGATTCGC
Source organism: Bradyrhizobium lupini (assembly GCF_040939785.1). Taxonomy (NCBI): domain Bacteria; kingdom Pseudomonadati; phylum Pseudomonadota; class Alphaproteobacteria; order Hyphomicrobiales; family Nitrobacteraceae; genus Bradyrhizobium; species Bradyrhizobium lupini. The sequence goes on along the minus strand of NZ_CP162553.1, from coordinate 2,162,181 downwards.
GCAGACTCCAATCCAGAAGCTCGTCCTGGCTGCCGCCGACGACCGGCGGCGGCTCCGCGATCAGCATGCCGGCCGGGCGCGCCAGTCCGGACAGCACCCAGAGGTCGAGTTCGTGCCGCGGGAAGAGCCATTTTCCGGTCACCTTGGTGCAGGGGATCGCACCGGTGGTGACGAGTTCGTAAAGCTTGCGTTCGCCGAGCCGAAGATAGTCGGCGGCTTCGCTGGTCGTCAGGAATTCCATCCTGCATTCCTATGCAAATTCTTGCTTCTTTTTGAAGTTCGACGCAGGTGGAATTCTGCTTTTCAAGTTTTGTCCGCCACGACCATGCCCGATCATCTCGCTGCTTTGCAACACATCCCCACGCGCGATCTCTGCCTTGGTGAACGATCCTGAATCGCTCGCGTGGTGCGGATCTTGCGGTCTTCGCGCGCGGCGCATTGCCGGAATTTCCCGACGCTGCGGGCACAATGTGCAAACGCGTCACGAGTGCGGCGCAATCCATCAGCATCATGATCGCGTCATAGCCAGTGGGAACCCGATCATGGCCGTCCGCCGCCTCTCCGTTGCACTCGCGCTTCTCTGCGGCCTCGTCGCCGGCGTTGCAGCGTCATCCGCGGAGGACCGCGCGATCGTGCTCGCCACGACCACAGCGACGCAGGAGTCCGGCCTGCTCGACTATCTGCTGCCGATGTTCCGTGAGAAGACCGGCATCGAGGTGACGGTGATCGCGCGGCGCGCCGACGAGGTGCTCGAGGGGGCACGAAGGGGCGAAGTCGACGTCGTGCTGATGCATGCACGGCCGCAGGAGGAGAAATTCGTTGCCGACGGTTTTGCGGTGAAGCGCTTTGACGTGATGTACAACGACTATGTGCTGATCGGGCCGAAGAGCGATCCCGCCGGCGTGAAGGGCAAGGACATCGCGACCGCGCTGAAGGCGATCGAGGGCAAGGGCGCGCCGTTCGTGACGCGCGGCGACCGCTCGGGCACGCATGCCGCAGAGCTCGCGCTCTGGATCGTCGCCGGCATCGACATCGCCCGTACCAAGGGCGCATGGTATCGCGAAGCCAAGCAGGACATGGCCTCAGCCCTTGATGCAGCGCGCACGGCGAACGCCTATGTGCTGTCCGACCGTGGCAGCTGGATCGCTTTTCGGGATCGCGGCGATCTCGACATCGTCGTCGAAGGCGACAAGCGGCTGCTCAATCAGTACGGCGTGATGCTGGTGAACACCGCGAAGTTTCCGAACGTCAAGAAGGAATTGGGGCAAGACTTCGTCGACTGGCTGATCTCGCCGGACGGGCAGGCGGCGATCGCCGGATACAAGGTCGACGGACAACAACTGTTCTTCCCCAATGCGGACAAATCGGGCGGCTGACGTTCGTGTCGCCAGCGGTTGCCAAACCGGGCGATGCATGGTCCATCATGGCGCATGACCCAGCGCCTGCCGCCATCCCTGACGCCGCTCGACGCCGCGCTCGCCGCGTTGCTGACAGGGCTTGATCCGCTCGCGCCGGTGGAGTTGCCGCTGAGCGAAGCGGCCGGCTGCATCGCGGCCGGCAATCCGCTGCTCGCGGCTCGACCGTCTCGTGACGTCGCCGCCGCGGACGGCTGGGCGTTATGCGCCAATGATCTGGTCGGCGCGTCCTCCTATTCACCGCTGCCGCTGCCGACAGCGCCCGCCTGGGCCGATGCCGGCGACGCGATGCCGGCGGGATGCGACTGTGTGCTCGATGCTGACGCAGTCGAGGTGTCTGGTCCGCTCGCCCAGGTGTTGGCGGAGGGCGTGCCGGGGCAGGGCGTCAGGCGCGCAGGAAGCGACATCGACGGACGAACGCCTGCCGCCGCAGAGGGGTATCCGGTCGGTCCTGCCGCTCTTTTGCTCGCGCGCGCCGCCGGGCTGGACCGGCTGAGCGTGCGCCGTCCGCGGCTGCGCATTGTCAATGTATCAGGTGCAACGCTGACCATGCATTTGATCGCGGACATTGCTCGCGCCGCTGGACTGGATGTGCAGACGAGCGAGGCCGGCGCGCGAGACGCGGGATCGATCGCGGAGACGTTGGGGACGCCTACCTGCGATCTCCTGCTGACGATCGGCGGCAGCGGCGTCGGTCGCAAGGATGCCGCGGTCACGGCGCTGGCCCAGGGTGGTGACGTGATCGCCCATGGTCTTGCGCTCCAGCCCGGACGCACCGCCGCGATCGGGCGGCTGGAAACCATTCCTGTCGTCGGCTTGCCCGGATCGCCGGACCATGCGCTCGCGGTCTGGCTCGCGCTCGTGCTGCCGCTCGTCGACCTTCTGTCGGCGCGGCAGCCGCGCCGACAGATAGTCTTGCCGCTCGCGCGAAAAATTGCATCCAGCGTCGGCATCGCCGAAATGGTCCTGCTGGCCGAGGAACATCATGCGTGGGTGCCGCTTGCGGTAGGAGAATGGCCGCTCCAGGCAATGGCCCGTGCTGATGCATGGCTGCTTGTTCCCGCCGGCCACGAGGGATTTGCAGCGGGCGCGCCGGTCGATGCCTATCTGATGCGGGAATGATATGGGTTTAGCATGACCATGATCCCGCAATCGCAAGTCCGCAGCGCACTCGAACAGGAACAGTTCCTGAAAATCCTTTCCCGCGAGGAGGCCCTGGCACGCTTCGAGGCTGCGCTGTTCCCTCGCGCGATCCCAAGCGAAAGACGCAAGCTCGCAGCAGCGCTCGGCGCGTCGCTTGCTGAAGACATCACTGCGCCAATCGACGTGCCACCGTTCGACCGTTCCAACGTCGACGGCTTCGCGGTGCGCTCAGCGGACCTTGCGACAGCCGGCGAAGGTGCGCAAGTTCGCCTCGGGCTGAATGGCGAGACTATTCACTGCGGCACCGTACCCGCGCTGCAAGTGGCGGCGGGAACGGCAACGCCGATTGCCACCGGCGGTCCGCTGCCGCGCGGTGCCGATGCCGTGGTCATGGTCGAGCATACCCAGCCGGCGGGATCGGCCACCATCGACGTCCGTCGCGCCGCCTCGCCCGGGCAATTCATATCCTACGCAGGATCCGATATCGCGCGCGGCGAGGCGCTGCTGCGCGCCGGCACGATCGTGGGCTCGCGCGAGGTGGGCATGCTGGCGGCTTGCGGTCTTGCCGAGGTGAGCGTCGTGCGCAAACCTCGTGTGGCCGTGATCTCCACCGGCGACGAACTGGTTCCGCCCGGCGAGGTGCTCGCGCCTGCTGCGATTTACGATACCAACGGCGCGATCGTCACTGCTGCGATCGACGAGAACGGCGGAGAGGCGGTTTTCCTCGGCGCCATTCCCGACGACGAAGCTCAGCTCGAAGCCGCCATGCGGCGTGCGCTGGCGGACGCCGACATGCTGGTGCTCTCCGGCGGCACGTCGAAAGGCGCGGGCGACCTGTCCCATCGCATCATCGGTCGGCTCGGCCAGCCCGGCATCATCGCGCATGGCATTGCGCTCAAGCCCGGCAAGCCGCTGTGTCTTGCGGTGTGCGACGGCAAGCCGGTGGTGATCCTGCCGGGTTTTCCGACCTCGGCGATGTTCACCTTTCACGACATGATCGTACCGGTGCTGCGCAAAATGGCCGGACTGCCGCCGCGCTCCGATGCCAAGGTGAACGCGACCGTGCCGGTGCGCATTGCTTCCGAGCTCGGCCGCACCGAATTCGTCATGGTCTCGCTGGTCGAAGGCAAGGACGGCTTGATCGCTTATCCCTCAGGCAAGGGGTCCGGTGCGATCACGTCGTTCGCGCAGGCCGACGGTTTTCTGCGCATCGACGCACTCGCCGACCAGATGCCGGCCGGGACCGAAGCCGAGGTGACGCTGTTCACGCCGCATGTGCGGGTGCCCGATCTCGTCATCGTCGGCAGTCATTGCGCCGGCCTCGATCTCGTCACGGCGCAACTCGCGCATGCCGGGCTGACCGTGCGCTCGATCGCGGTCGGCAGTCTCGGCGGACTTGCGGCGGCGCGGCGCGGCGAATGCGATCTGGCGCCGATCCATCTGTTCGACGACAAGAGCGAGACCTACAATGCGCCTTACCTCGTCGAAGGTCTCGAACTCGTGCCGGGCTGGCGACGGATGCAGGGCATCGTGTTCCGCAAGGGCGACAAGCGTTTCGAAGGCCACAGCGCGAAGGACGCCGTCGTCGCGGCGCTCGCTGATCCCTCCTGCATCATGGTCAACCGCAACCAGGGCGCCGGCACGCGCATCCTGATCGACCGGTTGCTCGGTGGTGCGCGCCCGGAAGGCTACTGGAACCAGCCACGCTCGCACAACGCGGTGGCCGCGGCGGTCGCGCAGCATCGCGCCGACTGGGGCATGACCATTGCGCCGGTCGCCAACGCGGTCGGCCTCGGTTTCATTCCGCTCGCGGAGGAGCATTATGACTTCGCGTTGGTGACGGCGCGGAAGCAGCGTCCGGCGGTGCGGGCCTTTCTCGATGCGCTCGGCTCGGACGAAGCGCGTGCCGCGCTGGAGCGGGCCGGATTCCGGCCGGCGTAGAGCTTGGTTAGGACGCCGCATCCAGTGCGGCGAGCCGCTCGGCTTCCGCGATATCCTCGACCGTATTGGCATTGAAGAACGGATCGAGCGGTTCGCTCGGCCACGTCACGGTCGCGAGCGGATAACGCGCGGTCCAGCGGTCGATCTTGCGGAGATCCTCGACCACCAGCGCGTGACGCAGTTCGTCTCGCAAGCCAACGCGCCACAAGCCTATCACCGGATGCGACTGGCCGCCCGACGCCGCAACGGCGAGCTCGGCATTCGCCGCGATGCGTTCGTCATGCAAGCGCGCGACCAGATGGCGCGGCAGGAATGGACAGTCGCCGGCGGCACTGAGCACCCATTCCACCTCAGGCCGGTTCGCCGCGGTCCAGTCGAGCGCGGCAAGGATGCCGGCGAGTGGACCGGGAAAGCCGGGCACGTCGTCGGCGACGACCTGCAAACCGAACGCGGCGAAGCGGGCGGGATCGCCGTTGGCATTGAGGATCAGCCCGCTGCATTGGGGTGATAGGCGCGCGATCACGCGTTCCAGAATGGTGCGGCCGCCAATGGTGCGCATCGGCTTATCGCCGCCGCCCATGCGCCGCGCGAGGCCACCGGCGAGCAGCACGCCTTGCGTGGTCGGAAAGCTAATCGTCACCACCTTCACCCTTGCGCTTGTGCTTGGCCGCTTCCTCCTCGACGTAAGCGAGGTTCTGGTCGTAGACGATGCGCTCTTCCCCCGACAACGCGATGAAGCGTTTGCCGCGCGCGCGGCCGACCAGCGTCAAGCCCACCTGCCGGGCGAGATCGACGCCCCAGGCGGTGAAGCCGGAGCGCGACACCAGGATCGGAATTCCCATGCGAACCGTCTTGATCACCATCTCAGAGGTGAGCCGTCCCGTGGTATAGAGGATCTTGTCGGATGCATCGACGCCGTGGCGGTACATCCAGCCCGCGATCTTGTCGACGGCGTTGTGACGGCCGACATCCTCCGTGTAGCAGAGCGGCTCCCCCTCCCTGCACAGCACGCAGCCGTGGATCGCACCGGCCTCCAGATAGAGCGAGGGCATGGTATTGATGGTCTGCGTCATCTGGTACAGCCAGGAGGTCCGCAGCTCCGCCTTCGGCAGCGCCACGCTCTCGACCGCCTCCAGCAGATCGCCGAAGGCGGTGCCCTGCGCGCAGCCCGATGTCTGCGTGCGCTTCTTCAGCTTGGCTTCGAAATTGGTGTGATGCTCGGTGCGCACCACCACGACCTGGAGGTCGTCGTCGTATTCGACCTCGGTGACCGCGTCATTATACTTCAGCATGTTCTGGTTGAGCAAATAGCCCAGCGCCAGATATTCCGGATAGTCGCCGATCGTCATCATGGTGACGATCTCCTGCGAATTCAGGTAGAGCGTCAGTGGCCGCTCCACCGGCACCTTGATCTCGATTCTGGCGCCGGACTGGTCGGTCCCGGTCACGCTCTCGGTGAGGCGCGGGTCGTCGGTATCAGGGACGATCAGGGGCACTGGGGCTTTGTCGATCTTCATCATGGCCGCGACGTTAGCATGACATTCGGGTCAAGCCGATATAAGCATGCTAGCGAGCGAACGAAATGCCGCCCATTCGTCATTGCGAGCGAAGCGAAGCAATCCGGGCTGCCGCTGTGGATCCATTCGTAGATGCTTCGCGGCGCTCGCAATGACGGAAGAGAGAGTGGTTCCATCAGGGACCTGGTCGCTCGCGGAGACGGAGCTGGAATGAAAGTCATCGGCCTTGCGGGCTGGAGCGGTGCGGGCAAGACCACGCTGTTGACGCGGCTGATCCCGCATTTCAATGCGCTCGGGTTGCGCGTCTCGGTCATCAAGCATGCGCATCACCAGTTCGACGTCGACGTTCCCGGCAAGGACTCCTGGCGCCATCGCGAAGCCGGCGCGGCCGAGGTGCTGGTTGCTTCGTCAAATCGCTGGGCGCTGATGCACGAATTGCGCGGGGCGGCGGAGCCGCGTCTGCCGGAACTGTTGAGCAAATTGTCAGCCGTTGACCTCGTCGTGGTCGAGGGTTTCAAGCGCGAGCCGCATCGCAAGATCGAGGTGCATCGCGCGGCCAACGACAAGCCGTTGCTGTTTCCCGATGATCCCGGAATTTACGGGATCGCGGCCGATGTCGCCATTGAAACGCGACTGCCGACCGTCCATCTCGACGATATCGCCGCTGCCGCGGAATTGCTGCTGCGCGCGGCGATGCCGGTCGAGGAAGCGGTCGCGAAAAGCGCTGCGATGCGCTGACGAGGCACCATGGCGCAATTGTCGGACGATTGTTTTGCCTTCGGCGGACCGATGATGTCGGTCGACGAGGCGGTTGGCCTGATCACGACCCGCGTCAACGCGATTGTCGATCTCGAAACCGTAAGGCTCATCGATGCTGATGGGCGGGTGCTGGCCCGCGATATCGCGGCGCCGCTGCCGTTGCCCCCCTTCACCAATTCCGCTGTTGACGGCTACGCCGTGCGCAACGCCGATCTTCCGGACAGCGCCGAGCGGGCACTCCCGCTCGACGGCCGCATCCAGGCCGGCGGTCTGGCACTGGCGCCGATCAAGGCCGGCCACACCGCGCGCATCTTCACCGGCGCGCCGATGCCGCCGGATGCCGAAACCGTCTTCATGCAGGAAGACGTCCGCGTCGATGACGCCGGCCGAATTGTGCTGCCGCCGGGGCTGAAGCCGGGCGCGAATGTCCGCCCTGCGGGAGAGGACATCCCCCAGGGCCACGTCGCGCTGCGCGCAGGCCAGCGCTTGCTGCCGCAACATGTCGCGCTCGCGGCGGCGTTCGGCCTGGTCGGGCTCGACGTCGTCAGGCGCATCCGTGTCGCGGTGTTCTCGACCGGTGACGAATTGACCTCGCCCGGCGAGCCGCGCGCGGCCTCGCAGCTGTTCGATTCCAACCGCTTCATGCTGATGGCGATGCTGCGCCGGCTCGGCTGCGAGGTCAGCGATCTCGGCATTTTGCGCGACGAACGTACCTCGCTTGCGAATGGCCTCAAGCAGGTCGCAGGCACGCACGATCTGATCCTCACCACCGGCGGCGTCTCGACCGGAGAGGAGGACCACGTCAAGGCCGCGGTCGAAAGCATCGGCTCGCTGGTGTTGTGGCGGATGGCGATCAAGCCGGGACGGCCCGTGGCGATGGGCATCATTGAGGGCACGCCGCTGATCGGATTGCCGGGCAATCCCGTCGCGAGTTTCGTCACCTTTGTGCATGTGGTGCGGCCGACGGTGCTGGCCCTTGCGGGCAGCCTGCCGGCGCCGCTGTTGCCGATCCCGGTGCGTGCGGCATTCACCTACAAGAAGAAGGCGGGCCGACGCGAATATGTTCGCGCCTCCTTGCGGCGCACGCAGGACGGCGCACTCGAGGCAATCAAGTTTCCACGCGAGGGGGCTGGGCTGTTGTCCTCTCTGGTCGACACCGACGGCCTCATCGAGCTCGATGAGGAGGTCACGCGTGTCGAGCCGGGGCAGAGCGTGGGTTTCCTGTCCTATGCCGATTTGCTCTGAGTCTGAACGTGATGCTGGTGCTGGCTCGGCGTTGACGCCATCGGTCGCTCCCGCCATGTTGCGCCGATGACCAGAACGACGCTCGATCTCACCGGACTGAAATGCCCGCTGCCCGCCCTGAAGACGCGCAAAGCGCTGAAGCCGTTGCATCCGGGGGATCAGCTCGAAGTGTACTGCACCGATCCGCTGTCGGTGATTGACATTCCGAACCTGATCCGGGAGACCGGCGACACGGTGGAGATCACCGAGCGCAACGACGCGCGCATCGTGTTCTTGATTGAGAAGGCCGATCGATCGATAGAAAATATCAATGGTGCGCCGCCCACTTAGCTCGCGGTCACTCGGTTGATACCTACCTTTTGTCTATCGACATCGATCATCACTTCTGCCCCAATTGACGTCCTCCGCCGAGACGCGGAGGTCGAGTCTTGCCTGTGATATGCGGAGCGAATGGGCCATCGAAAGAAGCCCGGCCGTGGCGTCGGGCATAGTCCCCACGGTTAGGGGGTTTAACGTCTCGGATGCGCGTGATGATCCTGGCGCGCGCGTCGATCATTGTGCGGAGCAGCAGGGACAAAGGCTGCGCCGCAGGCTGAGGAAACAGGACCGTCGTGGCAGGCCGTTCAGAAGGGCGGCTTTAGGGGAGGAATGCATGTCTACCATCGAGAGCGCTGGAACACTTTCGGGTGCCGGCGCAGGTTTTCTGGATCGCGAGCGGACCATCGCGACCGCCGGGTTCAATCGCTGGCTGGTGCCGCCGGCTGCGCTGTGCATCCATCTCTGTATCGGCATGGCCTACGGCTTCTCGGTCTTCTGGTTGCCGCTGTCGCGTGCGATCGGAGTCACCGCGCCGAAGGCGTGCGCAGACATGTCACTGTTTCAGGAGTTGTTCACGACCAGCTGCGACTGGAAGGTCGCCAGCATGGGGTGGATGTACACGCTCTTTTTCGTGCTGCTCGGTATCGCGGCTGCGGTCTGGGGCGGCTGGCTGGAGCGCGTAGGCCCGCGCAAGGCCGGCTTCGTCTCGGCCTTGTGCTGGTGCGGCGGCCTCTTCCTCGGTGCGATCGGGGTTTACACCCATCAGCTCTGGCTGTTGTGGCTGGGTTCGGGCGTGATCGGCGGCATCGGTCTCGGTCTTGGCTATATCTCGCCGGTCTCGACGCTCGTGAAGTGGTTCCCGGACCGTCGCGGCATGGCGACCGGCATGGCCATCATGGGTTTCGGCGGCGGCGCCATGATCGGCGCGCCGCTGGCTAACCTCTTGATGAACTACTTCAAGACCCCGACCTCGGTCGGCGTCTGGGAGACCTTCGTCACGATGGGCGTCATCTACTTCGTGTTCATGATGATCGGCGCGTTCCGCTATCGCTTGCCGCCGCCCGGCTGGCAGCCCGAGGGCTGGACCGCGCCGTCGAAGGCCAACGCGATGATCTCGAAGGCCAACGTCCATCTCAACGACGCGCACAAGACGCCGCAATTCTGGCTGATCTGGTGGGTGCTGTGCCTGAACGTGTCGGCCGGCATCGGTGTGATCGGCATGGCATCGCCGATGCTACAGGAGATCTTCGCCGGCAAGCTGATCGGCCTGCCGGAGGTGGGCTTCAACGCGCTCGATGCGGGACAGAAGGCGCAGATCGCCGCGATCGCCGCGGGCTTCGCCGGATTGCTGTCGCTGTTCAACATCGGCGGCCGCTTCTTCTGGGCATCGCTGTCGGACAAGATCGGGCGCAAGAACACCTACTATACGTTCTTCATCCTCGGCATCGTGCTCTACGCGCTGGCGCCGACCTTTGCCGCGATGGGTTCGAAGCTCCTGTTCGTGCTTGGCTTCGGCATCATCCTGTCGATGTATGGCGGCGGCTTCGCCACCGTGCCGGCCTACCTCGCCGACATGTTCGGAACCCAGTTCGTCGGCGCCATCCATGGCCGGCTGCTGACGGCGTGGTCCACCGCAGGCATCATCGGTCCCGTCGTCGTCAACTACATCCGCGAGTTCCAGCTCGCGGCAGGCGTGCCGCGCGATCAGCTCTACAACACGACTATGTACATCCTCTGTGCGATGCTGATTGCGGGCTTGATCTGCAACTATCTGATCAAGCCGGTCGATCTGAAGTGGCACATGAAGGACGCCGATGTCGCCAAGTTGCAGGCTGCAAGCGCCAGCGCCGCCGCCGCGGGGCCGCACGGCTCCTACGGCATCGGATTTGGCGGGCTTGACGCCAAGGCGGCGCTGTTCTGGGCGTTCGTCGGCGTCCCCCTGCTTTGGGGTGTTTGGAAGACATTGGAGAGCGCGGTCAAGATCTTCTGACCGTCGTCGAGACAGAAGCGGGATGCTCATCAGGCGTCCCGCTTCGTTGGCCTTTCGGACATCATCAGAAATGGGACTTGGGGGATTGAAATGATCTGCACCCGAATTTGCCTTCGAATTTGCCTCGCGGCCGTGTTGCTCGTCGCTGGCCTTCATGCCGCATCCGCGCAGACGGCGACGCCGCCGGCGGCGCCTGCTGCAGCGACGCAAGCCAAACCTGGCAAGATGAAGCTCACCATGCAGAAGCTGAAAGACATGAAGGCGAAATGGGCAACCAACAAGCCGAAGCTGAAAGCCTGCCGCGCCGACGTGAAGTCCAAGGGCCTCGCCGGCGACGATCGCTGGTTCTACATTGAAGAGTGCATGAGCAAGACTTGAGATCGGGTTCCATCCGACGCTTGCGCAAAAGGGCACGGCGGGCGACCGCCTGCCTCCTAAATCATTCTAGAGACGCTCTAAATTCTCTTGCATCTGGCATACCAGAGATTAGAGTTGCGTCGAATTTGGCTTGATCGGCGGGACGCAGGAACCGGTGGTTCCGTTTGATCGAGTCGGGAAATGAAGACTGATCGCCTTGGCGGTCCGGTCCAAACTCATCACGCATTTGAAGAGAACGCGACGTCTCCATGAGCAGCAACGACGACGTTCACAAGGTTCGCGAGTTCGAACATCCCGGCCAGGGACGGAAGCGCGCCAAATCCACACCCAAGGGACGGCAGGTCGATCCCACCGCCTCTCATGAGATCGCGCAGTTGCTCGGCGACCGACCGCGGCGTCGCGACCTGTTGATCGAATATCTGCACCTGATCCAGGATCAGTACCGCCAGATCTCGGCCGCGCATCTCGCCGCGCTCGCCGACGAGATGAAGCTCGCCTTCGCCGAAGTGTTCGAGACCGCGACCTTCTATGCGCATTTCGACGTGGTGAAGGAAGGCGAGCCCGATATCGCGCCGCTGACGATCCGGGTCTGCGATTCGCTGACCTGCGCGATGCTCGGCGGAGAGAAGCTGCTCGCGGATTTGCAAGACGCGTCGGGTCCCGGCATCCGCGTGGTGCGTGCGCCCTGCGTCGGCCGCTGCGATACGGCGCCTGCCGCGGAAGTCGGACACAACTTTGTTGACCATGCGACGGTGGCCAATGTCATGGCGGCGGCGAAGGCTGGCGACACCCACGCGCATCTGCCCAAATATATCGGCTATGACGCCTATGTCGCCGGCGGCGGCTACAAGCTGCTCAATCGCCTGTGCTCGGGCGAACTACCGACGGACGACCTGCTGAAGGCGCTCGACGACGCCTCGTTGCGCGGTCTCGGCGGCGCCGGCTTCCCGACGGGACGTAAATGGCGCGCGGTGCTTGGTGAACCCGGCCCGCGCCTGATGGCGATCAACGGCGACGAGGGCGAGCCCGGCACGTTCAAGGATCGCGTCTATCTCGAGAGCGATCCGCACCGTTTCCTCGAGGGCATGCTGATCGGTGCGCATGTGGTGCAGGCCTCGGATATCTACATCTACCTGCGCGACGAATATCCGGCCTCGCGCGAAATCCTCGAACGTGAGATCGCGAAGCTGCCGCCGGGCGGTCCGACGCTGCACATGCGCCGCGGCGCTGGCGCCTATATCTGCGGCGAGGAATCCTCGCTGCTGGAAAGCATCGAGGGCAAGCGCGGCTTACCGAGGCACAAGCCGCCTTATCCATTCCAGGTCGGTCTGTTCGGCCTGCCGACCTTGATCAACAATATTGAGACCTTGTGGTGGGTGCGCGACATCATCGAGAAGGGCGCCGACTGGTGGAAGGGCCACGGCCGGCATGAGCGGCACGGCCTGCGCAGCTTCTCGGTTTCGGGCCGCGTCAAGAATCCCGGCATGAAGCTCGCGCCTGCTGGCATCACCGTGCGCGAGTTGATCGACGAATATTGCGGCGGCATGGCCGATGGCCATCAGTTCTACGCGTACCTCCCGGGTGGTGCGTCCGGCGGCATCCTGCCGGCGGCGATGGACGACATCCCGCTCGATTTCGGCACGCTTGAAAAATACGGCTGCTTCATCGGCTCTGCCGCGATCGTGATCCTGTCGCAAAAGGACAGCGTGCGCGCGGCCGCATTGAACCTGATGAAGTTCTTCGAGGACGAGAGCTGCGGCCAGTGCACGCCGTGTCGCGTCGGAACCCAGAAGGCCGCGCTGCTGATGCAGCAACCGGTCTGGAACCGCGCTCTCCTGGACGAATTGAGCCAGGCGATGCGCGATGCCTCGATCTGCGGGCTCGGACAGGCGGCATCGAATCCGCTTGCCACCGTGATTAAATATTTCCCTGACGAGTTCAAGGAAGCGGCCGAATGACGAAGATTACGTTCGAGCTCGACGGCAAGCAGGTCGAGGCCAATGCAGGCGAGACGATCTGGCAAGTCGCAAAACGCCAGGGTCGCGAGATTCCGCATCTGTGCTACTCGCCCGCGCCGGATTATCGCCCCGACGGCAATTGCCGCGCCTGCATGGTCGAGATCGAGGGCGAGCGCGTGCTCGCGGCGTCCTGCAAGCGCACGCCATCGGTCGGCATGAAGGTGAAGACCGAGAGCGCGCGCGCGGTTTCCGCGCAAAAAATGGTCATGGAGCTGCTGGTCGCCGACCAGCCGGCGCGCGAGACCTCGCACGATCCGGACTCCAAATTCTGGCACTGGGCCGAAACCACTGGGGTCACCGAGAGTCGCTTCCCCGCCGCCGAGCGTTGGGCGACCGACGCCAGCCATCCGGCCATGCGCGTCAATCTTGACGCCTGTATCCAGTGCGGCCTGTGCGTGCGCGCCTGCCGCGAGGTCCAGGTCAACGACGTCATCGGCATGGCCTATCGTAGTCACGGCTCGAAAATCGTGTTCGATTTCGACGATCCCATGGGCGAGTCCACTTGCGTCGCCTGCGGCGAATGTGTGCAGGCCTGTCCGACCGGGGCCCTGATGCCGGCCGTAATGCTGGACGAGAAGCAGACCCGTGTCGTCTATGCCGACAAGAAGGTGGATCTGCTCTGCCCGTTCTGCGGCGTTGGTTGCCAGGTGACCTATGAGGTCAAGGACGAGAAGGTGATCTATGCCGAGGGCCGTGACGGCCCCGCCAACCGCAACCGCCTTTGCGTCAAGGGCCGCTTCGGCTTCGACTACATCCATCATCCGCATCGCCTGACCAAGCCGCTGGTGCGGCTGCCCAACGCGAAGAAGGATTCCAACGACCAGGTTGATCCGGCCAATCCGTTCACGCATTTCCGCGAAGCGAGCTGGGAAGAAGCGCTCGACATCGCGGCCAAAGGCCTGGTCAAGATCCGCGACGAGAAGGGCGTGAAGGCGCTGGCCGGCTTCGGTTCGGCGAAGGGCTCCAACGAGGAGGCCTATCTGTTCCAGAAGCTGGTGCGCACCGGCTTCGGCTCGAACAATGTCGACCATTGCACCCGTCTGTGCCACGCCTCGTCGGTCGCGGCGCTGTTCGAAGGTCTGAGCTCGGGCGCCGTGTCGGCGCCGTTCTCGGCTGCGATGGACGCCGAAGTCATCATCGTGATCGGCGCCAACCCGACCGTGAATCATCCGGTCGCCGCGACCTTCATCAAGAACGCGGTCAAGCAGAACGGCGCAAAGCTATTCGTCATGGACCCGCGCCGGCAGACGCTGTCGCGCCATGCGACCAAGCATCTGCAGTTCAAGCCGGGCTCCGACGTCGCCATGCTGAACGCGATGATCCACACGATCATCACCGAAGGGCTGACCGACGATCAGTACATCGCCGGCTACACCGAGGGGTTCGAGGAGCTCAAGGAGAAGATCAAGGAGTTCACACCGGAGAAGATGGAGCCGATCTGCGGTGTCCCGGCGCAGACCCTGCGCGAGGTCGCGCGAACCTATGCGCGGGCAAAATCGTCGATCATCTTCTGGGGCATGGGCATCAGCCAGCATGTCCACGGCACCGACAATGCGCGCTGCCTGATTGCGCTGGCGCTGATCACCGGCCAGGTCGGGCGTCCCGGCACCGGCCTGCATCCGCTGCGCGGCCAGAACAACGTGCAGGGCGCTTCCGATGCCGGTCTGATCCCGATGTTCCTGCCGGATTATCAGCCGGTCGGCCGCGACGACATGCGCGGCGCCTTCGAGAAGCTGTGGGGCCAGGATCTCGATCCCGTGCGCGGTCTGACCGTGGTCGAGATCATGAACGCGATCCATGCCGGCGAGATCAAGGGCATGTATATCGAGGGCGAAAATCCAGCGATGTCCGACCCCGATCTCCAGCATGCGCGCCAGGCGCTTGCCATGCTCGACCATCTCGTGGTGCAGGATCTCTTCGTCACGGAGACCGCGTTCCACGCCGACGTCATCCTGCCGGCCTCGGCGTTCGCCGAAAAGGAAGGCTCCTTCACCAACACCGATCGCCGCGTGCAGCTCGCACGCCAGGTGATCAAGCCGCCGGGCGATGCGCGGCAGGATCTCTGGATCATCCAGGAGATCGGCAAGCGCATGGGGCTGCCGTGGAATTATGCCGGTCCCGGCGAGGTCTTCACCGAGATGGCGGAGTTGATGCCGTCGCTGAAGAACATCACCTGGGAGCGGCTGGTGCGCGAAGGCGCGGTGACCTATCCCGTCGACGGTCCCGACGTGCCCGGCAACGAGATCATCTTCACCACGGGCTTCCCGACCGCCAGCGGCCGCGGCAAGATCGTTCCGGCTCACGTCATCCCGCCGGACGAGATCCCCGACACCGAATATCCGATGGTGCTCTCGACCGGCCGCGTGCTCGAGCATTGGCACACCGGCTCGATGACCCGCCGCGCGCAGGTGCTTGACCAGATCGAGCCCGAGGCGGTCGCGTTCATGTCGCCGAAGGACATGCACAGGAAGAAGCTCGCGCCGGGCGATTTCATCCGGCTCGAGACCCGCCGCGGCGCGGTCGAGGTCAAGGTCCGCTCCGACCGCGACGTGCCCGAGAACATGGTGTTCATGCCGTTCTGCTACGCTGAGGCGGCGGCCAATCTCCTGACCAACCCGGCGCTCGATCCGTTCGGCAAGATCCCGGAGTTCAAGTTCTGCGCGGCCAGGGCGGAGCGGGCCGAGATGCGCGACGCGGCGGAGTAGGCTGCGCGCTCGCCGGTTATTTGGCGGCACAATGCCTGCGGTGTCGTCCCGGCGAAGGCCGGGACCCACACCGCGAGGTGTCTCGTTAGCGGATGGTGGGCGTACCGAACGACGAGTCTTCTCCAAACTCCTCCCTGTGGTTATGGGTCCCGGCCTTCGCCGGGACGACGCTGAGGCTGTGGTGCATGTGTCCATCCGTGTCGCCGTCCCTTCGCTTCTCGCAGCGGCGGTGCTAGACATCGTCCATGTCCAAAGCCACCCCAGCCACACGCGCGCTCACGGCCGCCGGTGTTGCCTTCACTGTCCACACCTACGACTACGATCCCGACGCCGAGAGCATCGGCCTTCAGGCTGCATCCGCACTCGGCGAGGATCCCGCGCGCGTCTTGAAGACGCTGATGGCGCTGGTCGACGGCAAGCCGGTCTGCGTGATCGTCCCGTCCGATCAGGAAGTCTCGATGAAGAAGCTCGCCGCTGTTGTTAGCGGCAAGTCGGCGCAGATGATGAAGCCGCCTGAGGCCGAGCGCCTCACCGGCTACAAGGTTGGCGGCATCAGCCCATTCGGGCAGCGGAAGCCTGTGCGCACCGTGATCGAGCAGAGCGCGCTCGCGGATGATTACGTGTACGTGAATGGCGGTCAGCGCGGACTGCAGGTGCGGCTCAGTCCGGGCGATGTGCGGGACGTGTTGAAGGCGATCGTCGCGGAACTGGTCGCCTGAGGCGGCGCTCTGCTATTGTTTTTGCAACAGCTTCAGCCGACAGCGCAGCGCTTCGCGGATGTGTGTGCGCGCGAGCTGCTCCGCTTTGCCGCCGTCGCGAGCCGCGATGGCGTCGATGATGGCCTGGTGCTCGCCGTGGCTGGTCGACGGGCGACCGGATACGGTGAACGTGGTTGGACCGAGCAGGGCGATCCAGTCCTGCAATTCCCGCGAAGCGTTGTCGAGATAGCGGTTGCGCGCGGCGCGGCAGATCGCCTCGTGGAAGGCGCGGTTGAGCCGCGCCATCTCGGCGGGATCAGTCCCCGAGGCTTCCACGAAGGTCTGCTCGATGTCCCTGAGCGCGTCGACCTCGGTCGCAGACGCGTGCTCGGCGGCAAGTCGGGCGGCGGCGCCCTCCATGATCTCGCGCATGGCGTAGAGCTCGAGCACCTCGGAGATGTCGAGGTTGCGTACGATCAGGCCGCGGCCGCCGGCAGGTTCGACGAACCCGCGCGCGGCAAGCCGCCCGAGAGCTTCCCGCACCGGGGTGCGGCTGACCTTCAGCCGCTGGGCGACCTCTTCCTCGCGCAGGCGGTCGCCCGCACGGTAGCTGCCGGCCTGCAGCGCCTCGCAGAGCGAGCGGAACACGGCTTCGCCGAGCGCCACGCCGCCGCCGCGCGCGATCGAGCCGCCTGCCTTTGTCGGGCGTCTTGCCATGCGTCCTCGTGGGCTCGCGCATCCTGCCCATGCAGCGATGGCGCTTGTTGGATTTCTGTATATCTTTGTATACAAAGGTGCGCAATGGCAGACCGGATTGACCGGGCCGCCGGCGGGCAGAATGTCTCCAACTTCGTCGCATCGGGCAGACGGCATGAGCAGCAAATACGATGTGCTGGTGATCGGCGGCGGCAACGCGGCGCTGTGCGCGGCAATCAGCGCGCGACGCGGTGGGGCATCGGTGCTGGTACTCGAAGGCGCGCCAAAGTTCTATCGCGGCGGCAACACGCGCCACACACGCAACATGCGTTGCGCACATGACGAGGCGACCGAAATCCTCACCGGCCCCTACACCGAGGGAGAGTTTTGGGAGGATCTCCTGCGCGTCACCGGCGGCCAGACCGACGAGGTGCTCGCCCGGCACATGATCCGCGAGTCCAAGGACATCTTGAACTGGATCGTGGAGCAGGGCGTGCGCTGGCAGCCCTCGCTCGGCGGCACGCTGGGCCTCGGCCGCACCAACTCATTCTTCCTCGGCGGCGGCCGCGCGATGTTGAACGCACTTTATCTCACCGCCGAGAAGCTCGGCGTCGAAATCGAATATGACGCCGAGGTTATCGACCTCATGATCGAAGACGGCATGTTTCTCGCCGCCCACCTCAGGCGGCCGATCAAGGGCGACACCGAGATCCGCGCGACGTCGCTAGTCGCCGCCGCCGGCGGATTCGAGGCCAACATCGAATGGCTGAAGCAATATTGGGGTGAGGCCGCCGACAATTTCCTGATCCGCGGTACCCCCTATAACCGCGGCTCGATCCTGAAGATGCTGCTCGCCAAGGGCGTGCAGGAGGTCGGCGACCCCACCCAGTGCCATGCGGTCGCGATCGACGCGCGCGCGCCGAAATTCGACGGCGGCATCATCACGCGGCACGATTCTGTCGTGTTTGGCATCGTCGTCAACAAGCACGCGCAGCGCTTCTATGATGAAGGTGAGGACATCTGGCCGAAGCGTTACGCGATCTGGGGCCGGCTGGTGGCCGCGCAGCCCGAACAGATCGCCTACATCATCTTCGACTCCACCGTGGTCACGAGCTTCATGCCGACGCTATTCCCGCCGATCGCAGGGCAGACGGTGGCTGAGCTTGCCGGCAAGCTCGAGCTCGATCCGGCCGCGCTGGAAAAGACGATCACCGAATTCAACGCCGCGGTGCAGCCCGGCACCTTCGACCACACCATTCTGGACGATTGCCGCACGGAAGGCATCACGCCGCCGAAGACGCATTGGGCACGGCGGATCGAGACACCGCCCTACCTTGCCTATCCGGTGCGGCCCGGCATCACCTTCACCTATCTCGGCACGCGCGTGACCAGGAAGCGCGCATGCTGATGGCTGACGGCAAGCCGTCGGCCAACATGTTCGCGGCCGGAGAGATCATGGCCGGCAACGTGCTCGGCAAGGGCTATGCCGCCGGCATGGGCATGACCATCGGCAGCGTGTTCGGGCGGATCGCAGGACGGGAAGCGGCACGCCACGCGAAGAATTAGGCGGAAGAACAGACACGAGGGAGGAACCATGTCACGCATTGCCATTGCTTCGATCGCGGCGCTGCTGACCGTCGGCTACGCCCACGCGGCCGAGCCGATCACGCTGCGAGACATGGGCTCGTTCCATGTCGGTGGCCGTCTTGTCGAAATCTCGGGCAAGCCGGTGAGGGAGGTCGTGTTCGCGCCCGGCGGAGTGCCGGCCAAGGTTGATCCCAACGGCACGTATCAGGTCGAGCAGATGTATGTTCAGTATTTCCTGCCGGCAAACGAGAAGGGTGCCTATCCTTTGCTGATGTGGCATGGCGGCGGACTGACCGGCGTCACCTACGAGACCACGCCTGACGGACGCGAAGGCTGGCTGAATTATTTTCTACGCATGGGGTGGGGGGTCTATAACTCCGACGCAGTAGAGCGCGGACGCGCGGGCTGGGCGCAATATCCCGATATCTTCAAAGGCGAGCCGGTCTTCCTGACCACGGCCAACCCGTTCGAGCGTTTCCGCATCGGCGATGGGCCGAACTCGTACGATCCCGATCCCGCCAAGCGAAAATTGTTGCCGGGCAACCAGTTCCCCGTCGAGGGTTACGAGAATTTCGTCAAGCAGAACGTACCGCGCTGGACCACGACCGACGATGCGACCATCGCCGCCTATATCGCTGAGATCGATCGCGTCGGCCCCTCGGTGCTTCTGTTCCACAGCCAGGCCGGCACCTTCGGCTTCAAGGTCGCGCAAGCCCGCCCTGACAAGGTCAAGGCGCTGATTGCGATCGAGCCGGCCGGCATCGGCGATCCCGCCAAAGCGGATGTGCTGAAGAACATCCCGACCCTCATCATCTACGGCGACTATATCGAGCGCGATTCGCGCTGGCCCAAGATCCGCGCCAACGGCATCGCCTTTGCGGACGCCATCAAGGCGGCCGGCGGCAGCGTCGACATCATCGATCTCCCGCAGACAGGCATCAAGGGCAATTCGCATATGGTGATGATGGACAAGAACAATCTCGAGGTCGCGGCCCTGATCCAGAAATGGCTCGAGGGCAAAGGCCTGACGAAGTAAAGCCATGCACGGAAGCAGAATTTTGGATGAAGGCGACCGCCTGATGACGGTCTGCAATTCCTGCCGTTACTGCGAAGGCCTTTGCGCGGTTTTTCCCGCCATGGAGATGCGCCGCGCCTTCTCCGACGGCGACCTCAATTATCTCGCCAATCTCTGCCATGGCTGCGGCGCCTGCTACGTCGACTGCCAGTTCTCGCCGCCGCACGAATTCAACGTCAACGTCCCGCAGACGCTGGCGATCGCGCGCGCGGAATCCTATGCGACCTATGCCTGGCCGCAGGCGCTGTCCGGTGCCTTCGCCCGCAATGGTCTCGTCATCAGCATCGTCGCCGCGCTCAGCATGGCCGCCTTCATACTCGGCTTCGCTGCCCTAAACGACCGCAGCGTGCTGTTTGGCGTGCACACTGGCCCCGGCGCGTTCTACAAGTTGATGCCGCACAACGCGATGGCAGCGTTGTTCAGCGCCGCCTTCCTTTATGCGATTTTCGCGCTGGTGATGAGCGTGCGTGCCTTCTGGCGGGATATCGGCCCGCCGATCGGCGGCCGTGCGGACGGCGGCTCGATCTTTCAGGCGATGCGCGACGCTGGTGAGCTGCGCTACCTCCATGGTGGCGGCGTCGGCTGCTACAATGAGGATGACAAGCCGACCGACCGGCGCAAGCTTTTCCATCACCTGACCTTCTACGGCTTCCTGCTCTGCTTCGCCGCGACCTCGGCCGCAACGCTGTATCACTATCTGCTCGGCCGCGAGGCGCCGTATCCGTGGTGGGATCTGCCGGTGGTTCTCGGCACGCTCGGCGGCATCGGCCTGATCATCGGGCCGATCGGCCTGTTCGTCGCCAAGATGCGGCGTGATCCGGCGCTGCTCGACGAGCAGCGCTACGGCATGGATGTCGGCTTCATCGCCATGCTGTTCCTGACCGGGTTCACCGGCATGCTGCTTCTGATTCTGCGGGAGACTGCCGCCATGGGACCGCTGCTGGCACTCCATTTAGGTGCAGTGTTCGCGCTGTTCATCACCATGCCCTACGGCAAGTTCGTGCACGGCATCTATCGCTTCGCGGCGCTGGTGCGTTATGCGCAGGAGCGACGCGGAGAAGCCGGTTCTTGAGATTCAGGCGGCGCGGAAGCGGCCGATCGGGGCACCGCGCCTCGCCTGATTGAGGCGCCTCGTGCATCTCTCTTATGCCACCTCGCGCTCTGGTCCAGACGCCTGCTCGCGGGCCATCGTCGTTGCGGTGACGTAGTCGGTCTTGCCGGTCCCGAGCAGTGGCACCTTGTCGACCACCATGATCGCAGCGGGAACGGTCAGCTCGGACGCGCCGATCGCCTTGGCGTGGCCTTGCATGGCGCTGCGCTCGGCGTTCTTCTCCGTCGTCAGCAACACGATGCGCTCGCCCTTTCGCTGGTCCGGGATCGACACGGCGACTGAACCGGCCTGCGGCCACAGCGTTGTCGCGATGTTCTCGACCGCCGACAGCGAGACCATTTCGCCGGCGATCTTGGCAAAGCGCTTGGCGCGACCCTTGATGGTGATGAAGCCGGCCGGGTCGATCGCCACGATGTCGCCGGTGTCGTGCCAGCCGTCGGCGAGCGGCTCGAGCACGCCGGGATTTTCGGCCCGCAAGTATCCGAGCATTACGTTGGGTCCGCGCACCGACAGGCGTCCGCCTTCCTCGATGCCGGGGACCGGGTCGAGGCGGCTTTCCATCAGCGGCGACAGGCGGCCGACCGTGCCTGGACGATTGGCCATCGGCGTGTTCATCGCCAGCACCGGTGCCGTCTCGGTGACGCCATAGCCTTCGAGGATGCGGATGCCGTAACGCTCCATGAAGACCTGCCGGGTGCGATCCTTGACCGCCTCCGCGCCGGCGATCACCAGGCGCAAGGTGCGGAAGTCGTAGGCATGGGCCGAGCGTGCATAGCCCGTGAGGAATGTGTCGGTGCCGAACAGGATCGTGGCTCCGGTCTGGTAGATCAGCTCGGGCACGATCCGGTAGTGCAGCGGCGAGGGGTACATGTAGATCGGAATGCCCGCGAGCAGCGGCATCATCATTCCACCGGTCAGCCCGAAGGAGTGGAACACCGGCAGCACGTTGAACACCTTATCATTGGCGTTGGCATCGACCCGCGCCAGCGCCTGTGCGGCGTTCGCAAGGATATTGCGGTGGGACAGCACAACGCCCTTGGGCGTGCCTTCCGAGCCCGACGTGAACAGCACGACCGCCGGATCGCTCGCCTGGCGGGCGACGCGGGGCGCGGTGCCGGCGAGCAGGCCCTTGATCTTGTCGGCCGTGCCGATCGAAGCACGGACGTCCTCGAGGTAGGCCACGCGAACTTCCGCGGAGATCGCCGCCATCAGCTTGTCGAGCTTGCCCTTCTCGATGAAAGCTTTCGACGTCAGCACGGTTTTGACCTGCGCGGCTTTCATGGCGGCAAGCACGTTGACCGGGCCCGCCGAGAAGTTGAGCATTGCCGGCACCCGGCCGATGTTTTGCAGCGCCATGAAGACGACGGCGACGCCAGCGGAATTCGGCAGCAGCACACCGACATTCTCACCGATAGCGGTGCCGTTCTCCAGCTTCCGGCTCAAGACCTGCGCGCCCAGGATCAGCTTGCGATAGGTCAGCTTGGTACCGAGCGCGTCCTCGACGATGACCTTGCCGGTGTCGCGGTCGCGATAGGCGTGTCCGAGCGCCTCGAACAGGGTGTGATCGAGCATGGCGTTCTTCACCATGGCGTCGATCATCACGTCCTGAAGTGCTGCGCCCGCGGCGTTGCGGCGCGCCTTGCCCTTGAGCGACGGATCGACCGGAAGCTTGACTGGCGGCAGGATGGTGACGGTCACCCGCGGAAACCACGAGCGCTTGATCTGGCTGCCGTTGAGATAGCTGAGATGCGAGCGCTGGGCGCCTTCGATGCGGACCGGGACGACGACTGCGTCGGCCTTGTCCGCGATCATCGCGGTGCCGTCATAGACCTTCATCAGCGAGCCGGAAACAGTGATGCGTCCTTCCGGGAAAATCACCACCGGCTCTCCGGCGGCGACGAGCTTGATGAGGTCGCGCGCCGCCAGCGGCTTGGTGGGGTCCATGGTGTAGTGCTTGACCACCCGCAGGAACGGCTTGGCCCACCAGGCCTTGGCGATGCCGGTATCAACCGCGAAGCTCGCGTCGATCGGGAGCACGGCGTGCAGGAGCGGGCCGTCGATCAGGCTGACATGATTGGGCGCGATCAGCATGCGCGTGCCAGCAGGCGGCAGGTTCTCCAGCCCGCGGACCTCGGTGCGGAACAGCGCGCGGAACAGCAGCCCGCCAAAGTCGCGCACGCCTTCCTTGCCCCACTTGGTCAGCACGAACCAGACTGCGCCGAAGCTGATGACGCCGAGGCCAAAGAAGATCCAGCCGATGTGCAATCCGCCGGCCTGCAACAGCGCGACGAACAGCGAGCCGGCCACCATGAAGGCGGCCTGCAGCACGTTGCCGGCGGCGATAATGCGGGCGCGCTCGGATGGGGCGGACCAGGCCTGGACGGCGGCGAAGGACGGAACGACGAACAGCCCGCCGCCGAATGCGAAGGCGACGAAGTCGAGCAGCATGCGCAGGCCCGCGAACGAAGTTGCGAAGTCGGCAGCAGTGATGTCCTGGCCCTTGGCGGTCACGCCGATCGCCCAAGCGAGGTCGATGCCGGCAAACCCCATCATGACGGCGCCGATCGGCACCAGCGCGAGGTTTGGGCGAACGTGGCTCAGATTCGCGGCGAACAGCGAGCCGATGGCGATGCCGATTGCGAAGATCGCGAGACACAACGTCACCACGCCCTCGGTGCCGCCGATGACCTCCTTGACCAGCGCCGGCAGCAGCGAGAGCACGATGGCGCCCACCAGCCAGAACCAGGAGACGATCACGGTGCCGTCCCACAGCCGGTGGTCGGCGTGCAGCGTCTTCAACAGGCCGAGCGTCGAGGTCCAGGGATTGGCGTTGACCGGCAGATCGGGTGCAGACGGCGTCGTCGCGGGAATGCGGGAGGCGAAGGTCCAGGACAGCAGGGCCAGCACGACCACGGCCGATGCGACCCAGCCCATATGCGCGGAGCCGGCCACGAACTGGCCACCGGCAACGGTGCCGAGCAGGATGGCCATGAAGGTCGCGCCTTCGACCAGCGCGTTGCCGGTCGCGAGCTCGCCGAGCTCGAGCTGGTCCGGCAGCATCGCGTATTTCACGGGTCCGAACAGCGCGGCGATGACGCCGAACAGTGCGAGCGCTGCGAACAGCAGCGGCACCGAGTGCAGGAAGAAGCCGGCCGCGGCAAAGCCCGCGGCAAAGATCTCGGCGAATTTGAGCCGCCTTGCGACGACGGATTTGACGTATTTGTCGGCGAGCTGGCCGCCGAGCCCGGACAGGATGAAATAGGGGAAGATGAACACCGCGCCCGCGACCGTCACCAGCGCATCACCGTGGCCGGTCGCGGCACTGTAAAGCAGGATGATGACGAGTGCGTTCTTGAGCACGTTGTCGTTCAGCGCCGAGAAGAATTGCGCCCAGAACAGCGGCGCGAAGCGGCGTGACGACATCAAATCCCTGATCATGACTAGTCCTGTTTTGGAAACGCTGTCTGAGGTTGTTTCATTGTCGGATGGGCGTCGGGACCCGAGGAGATGCGACGGGCATTTGCGGGTTGACGAACGATCGCCCCGGCCTGCTCTGCGCCTTTACCTTCCGATCCTGTTGGTCTCCGCGTGGCGACGTTTGGTTCGCAAATGGCTGGTCGCGGCTCTATCACGCCCCGGCAAGGAGGCGTGCGCGCCTCAGGTAAGGTGGGCAAGGCGGCGAAAGGGCGAGAGGCGGCCGAGCAGGCTAATGCGGCGGCCCTCATGACGGGCGCGGTCGCGGTTGGCCCGCCACATCCGGAAGGTCGCCCGCCGCTCGGTCAGGACGCCGGCGATGTCGCAGGCATTTGCAATGCGATCGATCGGCCCCGTCGCGAACCGCAGGAGGGCGCGGCCAGATCCGGTCACGAGAGCTGTGGCGTCATCGACGAAGGTGGAGGCGATATCAACAGCGAGGGTTTGCATTTTGCAGATCTCCAGGTTAATTTGAACATTGTTCAAATGAGTACCTTGAAAATGAACAATGTTCAAGACGAATCGTTGCGAGACCGAAAAAAATCTCGCCGGCGGCAGCAGATCGTGGAGATCGCTCGCAGCATTATCGCGACTAAGGGGCTGAAATCGTTGAAAGTCCGGGATGTTGCGGACGCCGCAGGCTGCTCGGTTGGGAGCGTCTACAACGAGTTCGGCGACTTCGACGGGGTGATCCTGACCGTGAATCGGGAGACCGTTAAGGAGCTGACGGTGCGGCTGGGCCAGGTTCCCGCCGAGGATCCCGTTCGCCAGCTCTACGGGCTGGCCGCGACCTACCTCGAATTTTTTGCGGAGCACGCCAATCTGCTGCGCTCGCTGTTCGAACATCGGATGGAGGACGACCGCCCTTACCCCGATGACATCCTTCAGATGGTGATGGACGCCTTCGCGCTGATGCATCCACCCCTGGTGCGGCTGCTTCCGAATGCAGACGACGTGCAGATCGCGCTGCTGTCACGCACCCTGTTTTCCGCCGTGCACGGGATCATCTCGCTCGGCCTCGAAGAACGCATGGTAGCCGTGCCGCCGCAGATGCTGCGCCAGCAGCTCGATCAGTTTCTGGATGCGCATCTCGCAGGGCTCGGGATTGTGCCAGTACGATAAAGTGTGGAGCGCTGCTACGCGCTGGCGGCCTTGCGGTGCCGCGAGGTGACGACGACGACGTCCGTCGTCCCGTTGTCGACCTGAACACGGTTGCGTCCGTTCTCCTTGGCGCGATAGCAGGCGGCATCCGCGCGCCGCATCGCGTCCTCGAGCGTGGTGTTGCCGTCGGTGATGCAGGCAACGCCGATGCTGGCGGTCACTGCAAAGCAACGATCGTCCCACGCGAAGACGGATAGCTCGAGCGACCGGCGCAGCCGTTCGGCGATATCCACGGCGTCGTACGGCGTGCTTTGTGGAAGGATTAGGCCGAATTCGTCACCGCCAAGCCGGGCCAACAGGTCATGCGGCCGTCGTTCCTGTTGCAGGAGACGCGAGATCTGGCAGAGCAGGCGGTCGCCGGCGAGATGACCGCAGCTGTCGTTGACGTCCTTGAATTGGTCGAGATCGAGCAGGACCAGGCCCAGCGAACCCGCCGCGGTGTCGTCCAACTCGCTTTGCAGGCGGGCCTCGAACGCGCGCCGGTTGGACAAGCCGGTCAGCCAGTCGTGCGACGCCTGCCAGACTAGGCGCTCCTTCTCGGCGTGCAGGGCATCCTCAAACGCCTGTCGTTGCAGCACCAATCGCCGCGTGTGCCAGATCAGGAGCAGGATCAGCGTCATGGCTGTGACGATATTGACGCCAGTCAGCGTCATCTTGATGGCGCGCGAGCCTTCGCCGAGAACGGTGGAGAACCGCTTGGCGTGCACCGTGAACTGAGTGTTGAGCTCCGAAAGCCGCGACGACAATAATTGCAGGCGGTTGCCGTCCTGAACCGGTCCGCTCTTCAACTCTGACCGGATGACCTCGCCGAAAACGCTCAGCTCCAGCAGCATGGGGTCGGTGGCAGCCCACTCGCTGATCGCTTTCTTGAGAAAGCTGACCTGTTTGAAGTAGCGAAACAGCCAGATCAGTCCCGGCACGTCATCGGGATGGTTGCCGCCTTGCAGGAAGCCGATGCGGGCGGCCTCGACGTCGACCGGATCGCGCTCGAGCGCCCAGCGCGCGAACTCGTCGCCGATGGGAACGGCCAGCGAGGTCTGATATTGCGCAAACTGGCTGGCGTCGCCCGAATGCAGATAGAGATTGAGGAAATAGACGGCGTTCTTCTGCGAGCGCGACCACAACGCTTCGCCCGCGACATAGGCGCGGACCGAGGACATCACCTCCAGGCTGAATCCGGCGATCGCCGCCTGCAGCAGAACGACCGTGACGAAAGGCGAAACGAGCTTGATGACATGAAGGAAGCTTCGTCCCTTCGTTGACGGCGCTGTTCTGCGAAACACTTTGCATTCCCCAAGTCGCTCAACGACCCCAGCGGAGCGATCCGCTCATAACGCGGATTACGCGCGAAAGGTGCTTAACTCGACTTGAAAATGCCAGGAGACTGCGTCGCAGGGTGAAGGCGTTGTGAAGTGGATGCTTGCAGATCGTCGCAAATGCCGTCGAACCGGAACTGACGCGGCATCGGCGAGCCGATGTCGCGCATTTGCCCCAGATGGTTTACTTGATGGAGAGAGATTGCTCTGGCGCTAGACCAGCACCGGCTTGCGCACGCGGCCGGCGTCGCCGAAGACGCGCAAATAGCGCTCGATCTCCGAAGGCATGCCGGTCGCCTTCTCGGGATTGTCGGAAAGCTTGACGGCCGGACGTCCGTCGACCGACGACACCTTGCAGACCAGCGAGATCGGATCGAGGTTGAACGAGCCGTCCGGCGTGCAGCCGACGAAATCATTGGTGAGATTGGTGCCCCAGCCGAAGGAGAGCCGCACCCGGCCGGCGAAGTGGTGGTAGGTCTCCTCGATCGAGCCCACATCCATAGCGTCGGAGAACACCAGCAGCTTGTCCCTGGGATTGCGGCCCTTCTGCTCCCACCATTTCATGATCTCCTCGCCGGCCTGGATCGGCGGCGCGCTGTCGGGGCGGAAGCCGGTCCAGTCGGCAACCCATTCCGGCGCATCGCGCAGGAAAGCCTTGGTGCCAAAAGCGTCGGGCAGCGCAATCAGGAGGTTGCCGCCATAGGTCTGGCGCCACTGGTCGAGGATGCGATAGGGCGCCCAGCGCAATTCCTCGTCGTCCTTGGCCAGCGCAGCCGCGACCATCGGCAGTTCATGGGCGTTGGTGCCGATGGCTTCGAGATCATTGTCCATCGCGAGTAGCACGTTGGAGGTGCCGATGAAGGACGAGCCCAGGCCTTCCTTCACGGCCTCCACGCACCAGCGCTGCCAGAGGAAGCCATGGCGGCGACGAGTGCCGAAGTCGGAGAGCCGCAAGCCATCCAGCTTGCGCAGGCGTTCCACCTTGGTCCACAGCTTGGCCTTGGCGCGGGCATAGAGCACGTCGAGCTCGAAGCGGCCGCGGCCCTTCATCGCCGCCCGCGAGCGCAATTCGTTGAGGATGGCGAGCGCAGGAATTTCCCACATCGTGGTATGGCTCCACGGCCCGTGGAAGTGCAGCTCGTACTGGCCTTCGACCTTGCGCAGCTCGTATTCGGGCAGCCGGAATTCGGCGAGCCAGCGGATGAAGTCCGCCGAGAACATGTGGGTCTTGCCGTAGAAAGTGTTACCGGCAAGCCAGATCAGCTCTTTCTTGGTGAAGCGGATGGTGCGGGCGTGGTCGAGCTGGGCGCGCAGCTCGCCCTCGTCGATGATTTCGGCGAGCCGGACATGGCGCGATCGGTTGATGACCGAGAATGTCACCTGCTGATTCGGGTAAGATTCCCGAATCATTTGCAACATCAATAGCTTGTAGAAGTCGGTATCAAGCAGGCTGCGGATGATGGGATCCAGCCGCCAGCTGTGATTGTAGGTCCGGCTCGCAATGTCGGTCACTGTCATGGGGGAATTCTAGCGTGGCGGCCCCGGCGCAACCAGTGGGTTTGACGGGGATCAGGTTTTCGCGGGGACGGGGTGCGAGGCCGTTGCCGCCACGGTCTCGAGCTGGCTTCTGATCCAGCGATGCGCCGGGTCCTTCTGATATCGCTGGTGCCAGACCATGAACATCGGCAGCTCGGCCAGGGTTCGTGTGCGCGAGGCCAGCGGAATCCGCACACGCGCGAAGCCGTGCATCACGCCGGGCGCCAGCAGGCTCGGCATGCTCGCCAGCATCTGCGAGCCACGCAGGAAGGACGGCACGCCGGAGAAGCTCGGCACGGAGATCGCGATGTCGCGGTGGAAGCCGTTGGCTGCAAGCCGGCGATCGATGTCGAGCCGCTCATTGTCAGTGTAGACCACCGTGACGTGACGCGCCGCGAGATAGGCGCCGCGCGTAGCCGGCGCGGCGCGCGCTTTGGGGTCGTAGTAACAAACGTAATGGTCTTGCAGCAGGCGCTTCTGCACGATGTCCACGCCGGATGGCGGCAGCGGCGTGATCAGCAGATCGCAGCGGTTTTCGCGCAGCATCGCCGGCGAGGGCGACTGCGAGGGGATCACGCGCAGGTTCAGGCTCGTCACTTGCGCTGCGACATGATCGAAGAACCGCGGCAGCAGCAGGTCGCGCTGGAAGTCATTGGCGGCGATTGTCAGCGAAAGCTGCGCGCTCGCCGGCTCGAACGTGACGCCGCCGGCAAAGCTGCGCATCTCGTCGATCAGCGCTCGCGCCTTTGCCGCGAGCGCCTGGGCGTGCGCCGTAGCGACAATGCCGCGGCCGGATTTGGCAAACAGCGGATCGCCGACGATCCGCCGCAGCTTGTTCAGGGCGTGGCTGACCGCGGATTGCGTCAGGCCGAGCCGCGTTGCGGCCGCCGTCACCGAACCTTCTTCTAACACGGCCAGGAACAGCTCAAGCGCGTGGCCATCGAGCGCCAAATGATCGATTTTATTCATGGAATGCATTATAATCGATCTATTTATCTTGAGAATAGCCGGCGCCATCATCTCCCGATAAGCCGTGCGCCCCAACGGGAGCGCCAGAGGGAGAGACAACGCCGATGCATGCCCAGGCGCCAGCCTTGCGGGAAGCCCGCCCCAACCGTCCCGAGCCGTTCACGCCGCCGCTCGGTGACGGCGGCTTCTTCCAGCGCGACCGTTCCATGCATCCGCCGGCGCACGCGCCGGGCTACAAATCCTCGGTGCTGCGCTCGCCGCGCCAGGCGTTGCTGTCGCTTGAGAACTCGGTCTCGGAGATCACGGGGCCGGTGTTCGGGCACAACGATCTCGGCCCGCTCGACAATGATTTGATCCGCAACTACGCCAAGGACGGCGATCCCGTCGGCGAACGCATCATCGTCCACGGCCGCGCGCTGACCGACGACAGCGGCTACTATTATTTCCGCACCGTGAAGCCGGGACCCTATCCCTGGCGCAACTACGTCAACAGCTGGCGTCCCGCTCACATCCACTTCTCGGTGTTCGGCTCGGGCTTTGCACAGCGTCTGATCACCCAGATGTACTTTGAGGGCGATCCCCTGATCCCGGTCTGCCCAATCCTGACGACGATCCCGGACAAGGATGCGCTGGAGCGCCTCATCGCGCCGCTCGACCTCAACGCATCGACCCCGTTCGACTCGCTCGCCTACCGCTTCGACATCGTCTTGCGCGGCCAGCGCTCCACTTACTTTGAAAATCGCACCGCAGGGAACTAGGTCCATGCCGCAGCCGCTCAACTACCTCAAGGAAACCGCCTCGCAGACCGCCGGGCCCTACGTCCATATCGGCCTGATCCCGGCGATGGCCGGCTTCGACATCTTCGAGAAGAACTTTTCCAACGTGCTGGTGACGCCGAACACACAAGGCGAACGCATCACGCTGGAGGGCAAGGTGTTCGACGGCAGCGGCACGCCGCTGCGTGACGTGCTGTTGGAGATCTGGCAGGCGAACGCGGCCGGCCGCTACAACCATCCGGCCGATCGGTCGACCGGCGCGCTCGACGAGGAATTTCGTGGCTGGGGCCGCGCCGGCTCCGACTTCGAGAGCGGGCTGGTGACGTTCGAGACCATCAAGCCCGGGGCCATCACCGACAAGGCGGGCCGCAAATGCGCGCCTTACGTCAACATCTGGATCGTCGCGCGTGGCATCAATATCGGGCTCAACACCCGGCTGTATTTCTCCGATGAAGAGACTGCGAACGCCGCCGACCCCGTGCTCAGCCTGATCGAGCAGCCGGTGCGACGTTCGACGTTGATCGCAAAGCGCAGCGAGCGTGGCGCCAAGATCGTGTATGCTTTCACGATCAATTTGCAGGGGCCGGAGGAGACGATGTTCTTCGACGTCTGAGAGCCGCCGCCCGAAGGTTCACTCCACCTGGTCACTGCGATCGATCGCTACGCGCGCGTGGAATTGCGGTGACTGACGCATCTCGCGCGATCCCGGCCTATTGGCCGGATCGCGCCCCACTTTTGGTTTCAGTTCTGCCAAATCGATGAATATGTCCGCCTGTCGGCGCAGCTCGTCAGCGACCATGGCCGGCTGAGTGGAGAGTGTGGAGACGACCGTCACGCGGACACCGAGGCGTTGCAGGGCTTCCACCAGCGAACGAAAATTCCCATCGCCCGAGAACAACACGATCTGATCGACGTGCTCGGCGAGCTCCATCGCATTTACGGCGAGGTCGACATCCATGCTGCCCTTCACTTTGCGGCGGCCGGTGATGGCGTCGACGAATTCCTTCGTGAGTTTCGTGACGACGGTGTATCCGTTATAGTCGAGCCAATCGATCAACGGACGGATTGACGAATACTCCTGATCCTCGACGACGGTCGTGTAGTAGAAGGCCCGCAACAGCGCACCTCGGCTTTGGAATTCGCCGAGCAGTCGCCTGTAGTCGATGTCGAAGCCGAGCGCCTTGGAGGTGGCATGGAGATTGGAGCCATCGATAAAGAGTGCGATCTTCTCAATCGAAGACATTATGCACAAATCTCCAGTTGTACGCGAAAGGTGGCCGGTCCAACCGCCGGGGGCGGTGTGTCGGCCGGAAAAACATTGAAGGCACCGATGGCTTGCCGAAAAAGAAGCGCAGACGACCGGACAGGGGCGGCCGTCTTGCGCCCAGGTTAGGGAGGATACAATGCCACCGGCGCCAGGGCGCCGAATGCAGCCAGGCTAAGGCGCGCGCATTCCCTACTCAATTGTACTGAGGTAAAGGGCGCCTATCCAAAGGATAGGGCCCCATATACGAAGGTTAAGTGGCAGCGCTGGCAACAAGGGCCATTGCGGTTCCCAGCGTGGCCTTCGACCACAGGCGCGGCTGATCGATCGGCCGGTGTGTCAGCCTTCATCGCCATGAAGCTGGGCACGAAAGGCCCGCGGTGACACGCCCGTGGCGGCGGCGTAGACCCGGCTGAAATAGGCGGGGTCCTCGAAGCCAAGCGCATAGGCGATCGTCGAGACCGGTAAATTGGTGTAGACGAGGTTGCGCCGCGCCTCGCGGATCAGCCGGTTGAGGATCAGGTGCGAGGCGGTGTCGCCGGTTGCTGCCCGGGTCACACGGTTGAGATGGGTCGGCGTGATCGACAGCGCGCTCGCATAGTCCGCAACGCTCCAGCGTTCCAGATGATGCTGTTCCAGCAGCGCCTCGAAGCGGCGGAATAGTCCGCTTTCAGCCGTGCCGTTGCCACCGCTCTCGCCGGTGAGCGCGCGGGCCACCAGCCCGATCATGGCCGCCGAAAGTGCACGCAGCACATGCGCTCGGCCGAAATCGCGCGCGGCGTGTTCGGCAAAGATCTGCTTCATGGTGGTCCAGATCTGCGGCGTGCCGCGTATCACGGCCGAGCGCGACAAGGCACCTCGCAGCCCTTCGGAGGCGAGCAGCGCTTCGTCCAATATTTCCGCGGCGATGGTCAGCACCCAGCCCTGGGTATCAGGCACGAAACGGAAGCCGTGGACGTGGCCGACGGGCACGTTGACGATTTGCATCGGCTTCAGCTGCACCACGCGCCCGTCGAGCGTCGCTTCGCCGCCGCCGCGCTCGATCAGCAGCACCTGGTGCAGCCGGGCATGGCGGTGCACGGCGAGCGTCCAATCGTGCAGCACCGAGCGCGACGCTATCGTCTCGCAATGCACGACATCGGGCAGATCACCGGATTCGCCGAACAAATTGTAGACCCGGATTGCCGGGGCGGGGGCTGGGTTTCTCATGTTCGAATAGTACAAGACAAAGACGAAAGCCTCCATCCGTCAGCGGCGCTGAATCTGCAAGAAAGTGCCGAGGAGGACGCAAAAATGAAAGTCCAGGTCTGTATCATCGGCGGCGGGCCGTCCGGGCTGCTGTTGTCCCAGCTCCTGCACCTCAAGGGCATCGACACGGTCGTGCTGGAAAAGTACAGCCGCGACCACGTGCTTGCCCGGATCCGCGCCGGCGTGCTCGAGCACGGCTTCGCCAGGCTGATGCGCGAGGCACAGTGCGGCGAGCGGATGGACCGCGAGGGCGAGATCCACAAGGGATTCGAGATCGCCCATGACGGGGTGCTCTCCCAGATCGACCTCCACAAGCATTCCGGCGGCAATTCGGTGCTGGTCTACGGCCAGACCGAGCTGACGCGCGACCTCTACGAGGCGCGCGATCGCCTTGGCGGCAACGTCGTGCACAATGCCGAGGACGTGACGCCGCATGACCTGACCTCGGACCAGCCGTACGTGACCTATCGTTCGAATGCCGAAACCGTCCGAGTCGATTGCGACTATATCGTCGGCGCTGACGGCTTTCACGGCGTCAGCAGGAAGTCGATCCCGAAGGACGTGCTGCGGGAATACGAGAAGATCTATCCGTTCGGTTGGCTCGGCGTGCTGTCGCGCACGAAACCGGTGTCGCCGGAGCTGATCTATGTGAAGCACGAGCGCGGCTTCGCGCTGTGTTCCTTGCGGTCGCAAGTGCTGAGCCGCTACTACGTCCAGGTGCCGCTCACCGACAAGGTGGAGGACTGGAGCGACGATGCGTTCTGGGCCGAGCTGAAGCGCCGTTTGCCGCACGAGGTCGGCGATCGCCTGATCACTGGGTCGTCCATCGAGAAGAGCATCGCGCCGTTGCGCAGCTTCGTCGCCGAGCCGATGAGCTACGGCCGCCTGTTTCTCGCCGGCGATGCCGCCCACATCGTGCCGCCGACCGGCGCGCGCGGGCTGAACAGCGCCGGCTCCGACATCTATTATCTCTACCACGCCATGCTCGCGCATTATCAGAAGGGCGATGATTCCGGGCTCCAGGGCTATTCCGCCAAGGCGCTGGCGCGGATCTGGAAGGCGCAACGCTTTTCGTGGTGGATGACGATGCTGCTGCATCGCTTCCCCGACCGTTCCGAGTATGAAGAGAGGCTTCAGCAGACGGAGCTGGAATATCTGCTGTCGTCCGAGACGGCGCAGCGTCTGCTGGCGGAGAATTACGTGGGGTTGCCGTTCTAGCGGGGAGTGGACCCGAAAAGCGGTGGGACGCTGCGCTACTTTCCTTCTAGGATGTTCACCGGCGTCCAATCCGACCCCGGTGGATTTGTAGCGAGCGCAGTCGCGCGCTTGCCAAAAAGCGCTGACGCCGGATCCATTTCCGCCATTCGCCCGAACGCATCAGCCGCCTTCGCAAACTCCCTTGCCCGCCAGCACGCCAGCCCTTCCGCATACACGGCGGCAACCTTCGTCTGCCCGGCACTCTCCGTGCCCTTCTCCGCGAGGGGCTCGAACACCTTGATCGCCTCGCCGCGTCCTATCACTTTGATGGCGTCGAGCTCGCGCCAGGTGAAAGTATTGCCTGTCTGCGCGACAGTCGTTTCTGAAGCCATGATTGCGGTGCCATAATATTTGTTGGCGCCTTCGAGCCGCGAGGCGACGTTCACGGTGTCGCTCATCACGGTGTAGTTGAAGCGGCGGCGGGAGCCGATATTGCCGACGACAGCCTCGCCGCTGTTGAGCCCGATGCGGTGCGACAGGCCGCGGCCGGCGAAAGCGGCGCTGCCGGCGTTGAGCTCCGCCAGCTTTGCGTGACATTTCAGCGCGGCATGGACGGCGTGGCGCGCATGCGCGGGATCGTCGGCGGGCGCGCCGAACATGGCGACAATGGAATCGCCGATATATTTGTCGACATAGCCGCCATGGCTCTCGATGATGTCGGTCATGGCCGACAGATATTCGTTCATCAGCGTCACCAGTTCGCCCGGCGTCATCGTCTCGGCGATGGAGGAAAAGCCACTCAGGTCGGAGAAGAACATGGTGACGTTGCGCATTTCGCCGCCGAGCACCGGCATCTTGCCGGACGCAACCATAGTGTCGATCACTTCGGGGGCGAGATAGAACGCAAAGCTCTTGCGCAGGAAACGCTCGTCGCGATCGGCCAGCATGAAACGGTAGCCAATCATCATCGCGAGCGCGGCAAGGCTCGCGAGCGCGGGCTCGGCCAATGGTAGCGCCAACGCGTGTACGAAAGCGGCGACGGCTGCAGCGGCGTAAACGGCGGTGAGGACGAACCAGGCGATTAGTGCGCCACCCGGTGCGAGCACGCAGGCCGCGCAGGCCACGATCGCTGCGAACACGATCGTGAGAATGCTCCGCAGTGGAAAGCCGAGCTCGGTCACCGCATCGCGTTCGATCAGATTTCGCACCGCGTTGGCATGCACGAAGACACCGGCGATGTCGCTGCGGGCTTTTTGTTCAGTGGTTGCCGGTGCGGGCAGGGCGCATCTTGCGGCCGGCGTTCCGTCATAGCCGCCGGAAAGACGCATCGAGGTGATCTTGCGGTCATCGACATTGAGGATCGTGCCGAGCACCACAATCTTGCCACCGAAGGCGCGGCGGAAGAAGTCGCGGTCGTTCTTCTCGACGCAGGCGTGCAGGTCTGCGAACGAATATGTCGGCACGTCGCGGCCGAGTCCTCGGAAATTGAGCGTTAGCGTGTTCGGCACCGCGCTCGGGATCGTATACCCGGACAAAGCAGTCACGCCAGAAGGCGCGGTCTGCGGTTTTGCGCCGAGCGCGCGGGTGGCGAGTTCGACGGCCATTGCGGGAGCTGGCATGTCGCCGACAGGAAAACTCAGCGGCATTCGCCGGATTACATGGTCGGTGTCGGTATAGACGTTGAGGCCGCGGACGTTATTCCCCACAGCCAATTGCTGTGCGCGGTCCGGATGATCGCTGCTGAGGACCTCGCCCAGCACCAGCTTGCCGTCACTAGAGAGTTTCCGCAAGGCGATGAGATAGTCTCGGTCGAATCCCTTCAATCGCGCGCCAAGCGGCGCATCGCCAAAGGGAATCTCCGACCGCTCGATCGAGCTCGGAAAGATGACATCGAAACCGATCACCTTGGCGCCGCCGTCGGCAATGCTGCCGAGCACCCGGCCGATCTCGCGCGTCCAGGTCAGCGTCGGCGACCCCTGAAACGGCGGAGTGTCGTAGGTCTCGCCGTCGATGGCCACGACGACGACCGGTGATGTCGCGGGATCGCGGTGGTCGCCGACGAGCTTGCCGC
This sequence comes from Bradyrhizobium lupini, assembly GCF_040939785.1. Classification (NCBI taxonomy): domain Bacteria; kingdom Pseudomonadati; phylum Pseudomonadota; class Alphaproteobacteria; order Hyphomicrobiales; family Nitrobacteraceae; genus Bradyrhizobium; species Bradyrhizobium lupini. The sequence goes on along the minus strand of NZ_CP162553.1, from coordinate 2,126,573 downwards.
GCAGTGCCGTGAGGATGTCGAGCGACAGGCCCTGCAGCGTCTGGAACGGCGGAGACGTGACGACGGCGCCTGCAAGAAGCGCAATCAGGATCGCTGCAACGATGTCCCGTCTGCCGATCCGCCGCATCGCCCCGTCGCTAGCTGCCTATTCGAGCCGCAGCAGGCGTCCCACGATCGGCGTCGGCGACGACGTGGCGCTGGGATCGACCTGGAAGGCGTAACGCTTGGTGCCGAGGATGGCGAGATAGCTGCCGCCCGGCGTCAGCGACTTCCCGGCCTTGGCGAAGTCATAGAACTTGCCTCCGACCATGGTCTCGCTCTTGAGCGGCACGCTGATCGTGGGCTCCTTGCCATCGGTGCGCTCGATCACCAGGGTGCTGCCGCTCTTGGCCTGCACCAACGGCGCGACACCGTAGAGCGTCGGCAGCTTGGCCGGAGCGCTGCCCTTGGCGTCCGACCGCATGGTGCGGAAGGTCGTCGCGGCACTCTGGTTCGCCTCGCGCTCCGACAGTTTTGCCGCGTTGGTATCGCAGGGGACCTTTTCCCGCTTGACCTCGCCGAGTTGCACGGTGCTCTGCTCGGTGCCGACCATGACGACGCCTTCGCTGATGGTCTCGCGCTGGCACGATTTGAGATAGCTGAGCGTAATGGTTGCCTTGGGCCCCAGCTTGATGATCTTGCCCGGCACCACATAATCCATGAACGCGACACCGTCGACCTTGCCTTGCACGTCCTCGACGATGGCGGTCGGGCTCTCCGCCAAAGCCGGAGCAGCAAGACAGCATGTGCCGACAACAGCGCCGATCAGGCTTTTCATGGCAATTCTCATCCAATTCGACCAATATTTGCCGGTCCCCATCCAGGCCCGATGCTTAGCAGCGAAACGCCCAGGCAAGTGTGACCGGAATCACTCTTTGATATTGGTGCACTCTATCAGGAAGAGGTTCAAGCCGGCGACCCGAGAAGACAGTGCGCCGGCAAGCTGGATGGATAATTTCATTCGGCTGGGACGGCCTCAACCGGGTGGCTCTCCATATCTATGATGGGCGCGAGCGTAGCCTCGGTCTTCTGATACGGCGTCGCCTGCTGACCGGCGGCGATCTCGACCACTTCCTCCCGCGTGACAGGCTAGCTGTCACGAGCTGGCTGGAGTTGATAGCGGTTATATGCGTGCTGCCAAACGAGGTCGGCACGCCGATCGTTTTTAGCGCGGTATGCAACGAGGTCCAGCTCCAGCTTTCTTGCCCGCCGCACGGGAAGCGTGCGCCCGCGTCGCTGCGCCTCGGCGTCAAATTGACGGGTTGATTTTGCAGGGCGTTAACCGTGGCGGAATGCTCCCCGCGCGGGTCATTGTCGCGCCCCAGAGTTGGTTGCAAATACGTTGGAGTTTTACGGTGGATGTTTTCATGCTGAGAGACGGCAAATATGCGGCCTGGTTCAGGACCCCGCGCGGTCAGGGCACGGGCGTCGTGCATCTGGCGGAGGGACGAATCTCCGGCAGCGACAGCTTCTTCACTTATGGAGGCTCTTACCGAATTGACGAGCAGCGCTTCACGGCGGTTCTGACCACGCGGCGTCATGCCGAGGGGCCGCCGACCGTGTTCGGGCTCGACGAGGTCGAGGTCAAGCTCTCGGGCGTGTGCAGCGGTGCGATGGCGACCTGTTCCGGAACGGCCGAGCAGGCCCCCGATGTGACCTTCGAGGCGACGCTCATCTACAGCCAGGACGAGGTGCCGGCCGTTGACGCCCGAGGTGCGGTCGTGAAGCTCAACGCCGACAAGCTGCCCAAGGGGCTCGACGGCCGTTCGCGATCGCGCCATCCGTTTGCGCCGGGATCGCTCGGCTCAGAACGGAATAGACCATAAGGCCACGTCTTATCCCGCCTGATCGACTTCGAGGATGTTGTCAGGGCTGCTTAAGCGGATGAGCCCTCTGGTGCCAGGCCCAGGCGGTGCGGATTACAGTCGGCAGATCCGAATATCGCGGCACGAAATTCAGCGCTTTTCGCGCTGCGGAGGGATCGGCGACCAGATAGGTGGGATCGCCGGCGCGGCGCGGTTTGACGGCGTGGGGCACCTCGCGCCCGGTCTCGTGCCTGATGGCGGTCAGGATCTCCCGTACCGAAAAGCCGGAGCCGGTGCCTAGATTGAAGCTGCCGCCGGCATGCCCTTGTTCCAGCAGCTTCAGCGCCGCGACATGCGCTGCGGCGAGGTCGGTGACGTGGATGTAGTCGCGGATCGCGGTGCCATCGGGCGTGTCGTAGTCCTGACCGAACACGGCAAAATCGACATGGCCCTGTAATGCCATCATGGCGCGCGGAATGAGATGGGTTTCATTGTCACGCAATTCGCCGATGCCGCCGGCAGGATCGGCGCCGCTGGCATTGAAATAGCGCAGGCAGAACGCGCCGAAGCCGTAAGCGGCGCGGTAATCGGCGAGCATGCGCTCGATCATCCACTTCGATGCGCCATAGGGGTTGATCGGCGCGCAGGGGAAGTCTTCCGGCAGTTCCTTGGAATCGGCATTGCCGTAGACGGCGCCGGTCGAGGAGAACACGATACGATGGCAGCCCGCATTGCGCATCGCCTGCAATAGCGACAGCGTGCCCTGCACATTGTTGATGTAGTACTTTTGCGGGTCGGTCATGGACTCGCCGACGAGACTCGCCGCCGCGAAATGCATGACCGCCGTGATTTTGTGCTCGGCGAAGGCGCGCGCCAGCGTGCCGCCGTCGAGCAGATCGCCTGTTACCAGCGGGCCGGCGACGAAGCCGCGATGACCTGTCGACAGATTGTCATAAACGACGGGCTGATAGCCGGCGGCGGTCAGGGCGCGACAGGCATGCGAGCCGATATAGCCCGCGCCTCCCGTAACGAGGACAGTCGGTCGGTCGGTCATGTCTGCTTACCTCGAGGTGAAATCAACGATCATCCATGCGCCGCGGCCAGCACCAAATCGGCACCCGGCACGAGCACCGCAAGCGTCAGCCATGCGGGACGTTTGCGGAAGGCGAGGACATGCCGCGTGGCGCCACGGGAGACGACATCAATCAAGGAGAGGGCTTCCGAAGTGACCTGTCCCAATGCGATTGCCTCAGTTCAATAGTTGATCGATCTGGTGAGCATAGATTGATCTTCGCTGTATGCAACCCACCGGCGGCTCGGCACGATCGTCCTTCTTCGTTTAGCTCGCATTGACCCTATCGCTGCGAAACGGTGGGCGCGCGCATCGCGGCAACCGAAGCTTTAAGAACCAAAATTAAGCTGATGCCGAGTAAAGGAGTGACTGAAACATGGCACAGATCTGGATGACCTATGACGAACTCGCCGAGCTTAGCGGCTGCACGTCTGCCGAGGCACGAATGCGGGCCATCCATTTGTCACTTGACCGCCGCAAAAGCCGCGACGGCGCAACCCGCGTCAAGCTCGATCTGGCGCTGACGGCCAAATATTTCGCCTCTGTCCGGGACGCCGATTTTGATCTGGACGGCGCCATCGAGGCGCTCCAGGCCACCCATCGGCAGATGGCAGAACTCCTGACGCCGAACCAGTTCCTGGGCCGGCGCCGCTCGGCTTAGCTCCCGCACGCAATCCATCAGGCTCCGGGTATAAGGAGCCGAGATTCTCGCGATAGTTGTTCCGAATCAGGCATAAATCTCCATCCGGAATTTTCATTGCTGGCCGGGGTTTAACCGCAGCGGGCCGTAGAGCCTGCAGGAGGATGCCATGAGGAACGACAGCGATCGAGGCTACGCGACACTGTTGGCAGCGGCGATGCTGGGTGCGCTGATCATCATGACAGCCGCAACGGCAAATGCAGAGCTCGTGAAGTTGCAGGCCGATTTAAAAGGCAGCAATGAAGTGCCTCCGAACAACTCGCCTGGAACAGGCAAGGCCGAGGCGACCTACGATACGGAGGCGAAAACCCTGACCTACACAGTCAGCTTCGCCGGCTTGACCGGGCCAGCCATGGGGGCACATTTCCATGGCCCCGTGGAGGCCGGCAAGAACGCCGGCATCGTGCTGCCGTTCAAGACGGTCCAAAGCCCGATTCAGGGAGCGCAACGCTCACCGAAGCTCAGGCTGCGGACCTGCTGGCTGGGAAATGGTATGCCAACATTCATACGGCCGCGAACCCGGGCGGTGAACTACGCGGACAAATGATAAAATAAGGACGGTCACTTCCCCGATGCAGACGTGCGGGCCATGCATCTGCTCAGGAGGGCGGCCTCGGTAAGAAGGCCAGGATTGTTTGAGCGAGGAGGACCCCGACGGTCCCGCCTGCTGCTTTTTGCAGCACGTCCAGGAAACCCGGATCACGATCGGGCGTCATTGCTTGCAGAATTTCCAGCCCCATTGCGACCGCCACGACAAGCGAGCATGCGAGGGTGAGCCGACCGGGCAACAGGAAGGACAAGAGAAATCCCAGCAACCCGTAGGCGCTGAAGCGCTCGATCACGACGACCCAATAAGCGTCGTGATGGCCAATAAGCACGGGTCTCCCCGCCAGTCTCGCAAGCGTGGCATAGACGATGAGCGCGAAGCAGACGCCTGCGGCTGCGATAAGGTGGTTGCGGCGCATTGGACGACCATAGCCGGACCGGAGCCAGGCCGCGTTGAAAGATGAGAGTATCGTTAAGGCTGATTGAGCAAGGGGCGCGGCGCGTTTGCCGTCCCGGGTTAACGGCTCAATCCTTTCAGGCCACCAACGCCGCGTCGGTCGGCAATTTAGCGCTCTGCGCCAAGCAGCGTGACTCGACCAACTCGTTGAATCGAGGGAAGGGCAGTGGGGCGGAGACCAGATAGCCCTGCCCCTCCTCTACGCCGGATGAAATAAGCGCCCGGACCTGCTCCTCCGTCTCGATGCCTTCCGCGACCACCGTCATTTGGAGGTCCTTCGCAAGTGCGACCAGCATCTCCACGATCGTGGCAGTCGATGCGTCCACGGTGATCGTGTCGACGAAAAATTTGTCGATCTTGATTGTATTGGCGCCCAGGCCCTTGAGCCGGGATAGCCCGCTATGACCGACGCCGACGTCATCGATGGCGACGCGAAACCCGTAGTCCCGCAATTCGCTGACTACGGCTGCGGCGCGTGCGAGGTCGTCGAGCTCGTCGCGCTCGGTCACCTCGATGACGATCTGGCGCGCGGAGACTTGCGCCGCCATGACCGTGCGGCGGAGCGTTTCAATGAAGCCCGCACTCAAGAGATGCTTTGGTACGACGTTGAGGGAGAGCTTAAAATCCTTGTTCGCTTTCAACAGCGGCTGCAGATCCGACAGCGCTGATCGCAGGATCTGCCAGGTCATGACCTGGATGCGGCCGCTGGATTCCGCGAGCGGGATGAAGTTCATCGGAGGCACGACCGATCCGTCTTTGAGGAGCCACCGAGCCAACACCTCGCAGCCTTTGATCCGACCGGTCTTGAGCTCGAAGATGGGCTGGTAGTACGGCTTGAATTCGTTCGCGGCCAGCCCGCGGTCGAGATCGGCGACGGGCCCTTCCATGCGGCGGCTCCGCGCGAAAAGCCCGCCGAAAAGGGCGCCGATTGCAAATGCTACGGCCAGCGTCGGCCAGTAAGCCTCGTTGTTCCACGTCGAGAGGATGCCGCGTTCGAGGCGAATGGTCGCATGGAGTGGGAATCGAGCTGAATTTTTGTCGAGATCGATCGGGGCCTGCAAGGCTTTGTCGGGATCGAGCAGGAATTCGCCAAGTTTCTCGCCGTTGCTCAACGCGAGGATCACTTCGCTGTGGGCGCGCAACTCGGCGGGCATGATGTCGAACAGGCTGGCGTTGACGCCAAGAATGGCGACCAATGCGGCATTGCCGTTGATGTCTTTGAGCACGCCCAGAGCATCGCCGCCGAATTGCTCAACACGGAAGAGCGAAAGGTTCTTGTCGTGCGAGGGAAGCATATCGCGGCGGTCGATCCATCCCTTGTCGAATTCCAGCGTTTCGGAATAGGCCGAACAGATCACCGAGCCATCTGGGTTGACGAGGCGCACATCCTTGATTGCGGAACGTTGGTAGACGTGGAGCCGGATCGCCTGCAGCGTCGCGGGCCCACAATCGGCAAGATCGCGCCGCGCGAGTTCGCCCAGGCTCGCGCCGGCAAAGTCGACCGCAAATTCGGCGCGACGCAGAACCACCTCGGTCAATTCGTCGAGCTGGTGGGCCTGCTGGTACCGAATGAACGAAGTTGCCGCAAAGTGGCCAGCCACGCCGAACGCGGCCGCGCTCGCGAGCACGAACGCCGCAAATACGAAAGTCGGTCGCTGCAATCTCATTCGGCCCGGCGGAACAGAGGGAAGCGTCGGCCGATCCTAATCAGGACGCGCTAAGATAGGGTTTAATGCGCGGGCGAGGCATGTGGAACCGGCCTTTGGGGGTGGGCAGGCGAGGGACCCGTCTGCCCCCGGACCGGGGGACCCTATCGAAAATGCTACTTAACCTTCCGCTCCCAAGTTCTGGCGGCCCATTCGATGGCGGAGGGAAGCGGGTGCGGGAGTGTAGGGCGCGATGGAAGCCTGCCGAGGGCTGCCACCATGCTGTGGCCGGGTGGCTCGCAAGCGCAAGACCACGAAGGCGATATTGATAGCCAACCAGACCAGAATGACGGAAATGGCAAGATGGGCCACGGCCAGACCTCGCGATGAAGTTGGAGTCAACGCGAGCGCGCTGGTTCGGTTCCCTGGCGAACCGGGCTAGAGCGCATCTATTTCATGTAGCCGGAGTCGAGCCTTCGGGGCGGACGGCGACCTCACCTTGCCTTGAGGTCCTTGCTCTACTCCGATCAGCAACACGACGCATTCGTTCTTCGTCAGAACCGGCGATCGCGCGCCCGCGGCCATCATGACGTCGTTGGCGGAACGCCGCCGCACGCTCGCTTAGGCCTTTTTTCTCGCCTTCGTTTTCAACGAAAGACCAAGGCGCAGGGCCATGCGCTTGATCGCATCGGGCGATCGTCCGAGCTGTTTCGCCGCCTCCTCCAATGAAGCCGAAGACTTAGCCAACTCCATCAGCCGGCGGTCTTCCTTGAACGACCAGGGCTTGCGCGCCATAACCGAAATCATCCTCTCGTCGCGACAAGGACAAAGCCGCCAAGCGGACCCATGTCGCTCGACGGCTTTGCTTGGGTGGGGCCGAGCTTGGGGGAGCCCGGTGAGACGATGGGATAAGTGATTAGTGAGAATTCGCAACAAACAACGCGGATTAAGCTAACCGCTCAACCTTAACGCGTCTAATCCGGCTTTGTCGCTCCGTACTATCACGGAGGTGTCAATGCTGATCAGCGGCGGCCGTTACCGCGCTTTGAATGGCTGGAAGCCGAATTGTCGGGCGCCGGTTCTGAAGGCTGCATGGACTGCGTGAACCCCGATTAACATCCGGCCGGATCCAACTTCAATCAGTGAGACGTTTTGTCATTCCCCGGCCCGCGGCTGTCCGGCAACGACCAAACTTCAATCAGCTCCTTGCACAAATTTCGTCATCGCCTGGCAAAACTTTCAGCGGTGCCGATCTTGAAGTCGTCACAACGACAAGATGAAATGCAATGGGAGGAACGCGCCGAAAAAATGGGACGTTCAAATGTTGGCAATTGTGGTTTTGGGTTCGATCTTCGCGGGCGGTTTTGCTTGCGGCTATGGTGCGAGGGCGTGGCGCTCACGCAAGCGATCGGCAAGATATCGTCTCTATGCGCCCTATACTCCCGCAACAGGGGCGGGACGAAGTCGGTCGCCCTCCTAATGATGGTATTTCGCGCCTGGCCTGTTTGCCGAGCGATCTCTGTAGCATTATCGAAATAACCATGTGCGGTTAGGTTAACTTGTCGCAATTCTTGAGAGCCTAGCCAATGCCACCTAGAACATCTCGATTCACGGCGGAAGCTTAGCCGCCCCGATTTTTCCGTGGCCCCGCGTTAGAGTAGGCGTAAATGACGTATCTGATTGCATTGCTGGGCGCGATAATTTGCATCGTTATTTTGATGGTTTTCGTTCGCGCCTATGATCGACACCTGAAAGATCTTCCAGGTCCTTGGATCATGGACGAGGCTCATTCGAATGACTGAAAGGCACAACGCGCCCCGCAGGTATTTCGTTGATGCGCAAGGGAAGCGGGTGCTGATAGGGCTGTCGCTTCCGGAAACGGCGGAGTTCGAAGCGCTGGACATCACATCGGGAGAGACGGTTCAAATCGGTCCGGGCGATGGGGCCGCCGCGGCGCACGAAGCTCGATGGCTTGAGCTTTATTCGAAACACGAAGGAGCCTGGCGGGCGTGGATCGTACAAAGCCAGGCGGAGCAGCCACAAGATTCAAGCTTTGTTAACTATGTCTGACCGATGTTAGCGGTCCAAATCTCGAACGTGGGATGGCCCAAATGTTTCAGCTGTTCCTGAGAGCGCGCGCACACAATTTTCTCAGCTCCCGCCGTGAGGACAAAGGCTTCAAGGCCCGTACCATCGAGCGCGATGCGGAGACGGACCGCGTTCAGATCGATGCCGTCATGGTCGCGATCGATACGGCATTGCGCGATGCGGAGAGGGAGCAGGTCGGCCTCGGACGACGTGTTGATGACGCACTCGCGCGTGCATCCGTCACTTTCGGAAACGGCACCGATGAATATCTCGAACGGGAGCCGATCGACAGTCATCATCAAGATCTCTTTGCCGCCGACATCTCCAACGGCCAGCGGCGGCTCAAGGAATTGGCAAACACCATCGCTCATCTGAGGTTTATCAGGACCGCGATGCTCACGCGCTTTCCGAACCTGAAGCCGCCGCAGCTCAATAGCTAGGATCGAGGGTTTGGCTCGGCACCCTTCCGTCTGCTAAACGCAGCAGGTTTGGGCACGATGGATATCTCGGTCCGAAAAGCATAATCTCTCGCTGAACAGCTTTGCCACGGGACAATTCGGGCGCCGCTTTGCCGTTTGGCTCTTCTGCCGGTTTTGATATGGTCCCGTCCAGCGTTCTCGGACGGATTGAAGGAGCGAGCCAGGTGATCTCCAGAAATTTGCAAAGGTCTATGGGATTGGCATTTGTTTTGGCTATTGGCGCGCCAGTAACGGCGTCGGCCGTCACTGTAGAAGTAGCGCGTGCATGCGACGCAGCTTTGGCCAAGGCCTTTCCTCCAAAGCAAATCGGCAATCCCGCTGCCGGCAGCGCAGGGACAGCCAAGGAGCGGCGCGATTATTTCAGCAAATGCGTCACGAACAACGGCAAGGTCGATGATGCGCCCGCGGATGCGCCTAAAGACGCCAAGGCCAAGAAATAAACGGAACGGGTCGCGCCACTTTAGCGTCGCGGCGGGCAGGGGGAGTAGAATGCGCCGTTCGTTGCATTGATGCGTTCGACGCATTGATTGGGATCAGTCGGCGTCCCGGCCACCGTGAAGTCATAGCCCATACCTTTGACGACCACGACGTAGCGACCCGGCGAAAGCGTAAAGCCGTCCTGCTCCGGCTGCAGCGATAGCATTCTCGGCTGATCCTCGACCGGACCTACTTTGTAAGGGAAGGACATGCTGCGGATGACCCAGGTGTCGCCGGCAGAGACCATGGCCGCTTTCCCGGTTGCATCGACGCCCATCGCTCGGGAGACTTTTGCGACTACTCGAACCTCGGTCCCGGTTGCATCGACACCACCGTCGGGCCTGAAAACAATGAAGCTGACATCTCCGCTTGTCAGGGTCGTCGCGCTCGGTGTGGTGATTGCTGCTGAGATCGCGACACGACGATCCGGAATCTTCCCGGGGACCGGCTTGAGCTCCTGGAGCTGGCCCTGGCTCAGGGCGTAGACGCCGAAGGTCGTTGGCAACGGCATCGAGGGTTGCGCAGGCGTCACCGGCTCCTTCGGTTGATCCGGTGTCCGTTCGACGCTCTCACCGCTCGATGGAGTCACAGCCCCGGTGGGGTGAGGCTCGGGGCTTGTGGAGGTGCGCTTGGACAGCGTCGCGGACTGCCACAATGCGAGGGATTGTGTCCTCAACCGCGGCCAATAAGTAACCGCCGCGCTGGCACCGGCAATGACGACCAGGATGGCGGCTAATCGGATGAGGGAGTTGAGGATGCCGCTTCGCCGAGATTGGTCGGGCGGGCTTGGCGGTGCGACAGAACCGCGCCCTGTTTCCGCAGGCTTCGGGACGGGCGGCGAGGGCGGAACGGGCGCCAGATGCGGAACGGGCTGAGGAGCCGGGGGACTGGGTGGCGACTGATGCGAAGCGACGTCTAGCGCCAACTCCGGCGCTTTGGACAGCGCGTCGCGCTCGCTACGGTCAAATGAAAGCTCAACCTCCCGGATGGCGCGCTCAAGCACTTGCTGGAGCTCGCGGGACTCCCGTGCGTCGCCATGCGTTAATTGTTCCAGAAGCTTGATGCGAGCCAGCTCGTATACGATTTCGCGGATCTGCCGGGGGTCGCTGGATATGTCGCGAATCCGCCCGGACAGGAGACGCACAAACCCGGCCTTGATCGCGTGCATATTTGGCGCGCCGGCGGCGGTGTCGCTGGGGTCGGTCATCAAGGCCGATCAAGTAACCCGGAACAGGCTGTTTCGCTAGGCTTTTCCGCGTCAAAATCCTATCTCGGCGAAAGCCGCTCTGATCGCCAGCCTTGCAAGAGCCCATGGTCGAACAGCTTCGGGGGCTTGCTTTTGGGCAGAAAGCTGTGACAGTTCGACGAGCTCCTCTTTCCGGTATTTTGATCATGCGCGACGGTTTCATAGCACTCACGTTTGTGGCTCTCCTGGTGCAACCTTCTTTTGCACAAGGGACCAAGGACAAAGCCAATTTGACGAGCACCAGCATCGTGACCACCCCTACGAAGAAAACCCAAACGGCCCAGAGCGCCTCACGACCCACAGCCACCCGAAACCTGGCGCCGGGCAAGCTGCCGAGCGGGATGGCGGCTCAGGGGGTCTGGAGAGACGGCAAGTTGATCGCCGTGCCTCGGCAATGACGACCCAAGCAACCGTGAAGGAACGGTGATCGCCTCCCGATGTTCTCGCTTGGGAGACATCTTATGAAACGATTAGTCCTGACCGCGTTTACGCTTCTTGTGACGGCAAGCACGTGGGCCCTCAGCGCTCGGGCCCAGGGGGTCAATGATCCATCGACCCCCGATCGAAATGTAATTATCGTCAATCCCTCGCAGCCCGCGCCGAGCACGGCTACGCGGAATATTCCGAGCCAGATTCAGCCGCCTCTGGTCAGTGGAGGGCGCGCGCGCCCCTATTACGGCAACAGAACGCGGACTAGTGGGTCGAGCAGGCGTTAGTCTGGCTACTGTACGTTGGGTGTCATTCCGCCGCCGGCGGGGAAGTTGCTGGATTTGAGCGCCATCCCACTGACGCGAAAGCGGACATTTCCTGCCAGATACAGATAGTCCGACGTCGTGCTGCTGACGGTCCGCACCTCGACATAGGTCAGTGTGATCGAACCCACGCTTGGGGTTACCTGGGTGATGTCGACAAACCGAGCTCCCGGGAAAAGCTTCTGGTCCAGGCCATAGAAGATCTTTTCCCGCTCCGACCACAGCACGAAGTGACCCCCGGTCTTCTGATCGACGGCTTCGTATTGCGTATGGATCACTTGCGGGTATTCGATCTGGCCTGCTGTCGCAAAGTGAGTGCCTAAAAAGATCACCAGAACCAGGAAAGTAACGTTGCGGACCACTGGTCAATATCCTCGCGAGCTAAAGCACGAAGCTTGCCCGCGATTTGGCTTTCGTGCAATCGGCAAACGTATAGATTGAAGGGAATGGACGAGAAGTTTCCGGCCCTTGCTCGTTCTTCTCGCTCTGCCCTGGAGTTACAGCGTGCCAACCGCGCGACCTCACACCTTTCTAGCTCATGCCAGGCGGCTTGGGCAGCTGGCCGGAGTGGTCCTGACCGTTGCCGGTGCAATCGACTTCGGTCTCGCCAATCCGCCCTCGTGTTTTGCGCAGACCGAACCGGAGCCCTCGGTCAGCGACTATCTTCCACCAAGCGAGCCGGAAGTCAGCCGTGACGAGTGGCGTCAGCGTATCGAAGATGCGCGGCGACGAGCCAAGGAGCTCTCGCGCGAGCGGCGGGACCATCCAGAGCTCTATAAACCGGTCCCGGAGGATCCGGACCTTGTCGCGACCGAACGCCTCCTCAACGACGACAGCCTGCAGCGCGGCGACATCGTCTCGACCAAGAAGGGCATGTTCGTCTACCAGGGGCGACCGGATCAACCGCGCCGTGAGCGGGATTTCGTGCCGATCGCACCAAAAGCGACGCGCTGAAAAATTGACTGCAAGCCAGCAGGCTAACTCGCGCTCGAACTTCAGTACCGCCGCAAAATCTGATTGAACTTGGGATCGGTCCCCTGCGTGGTCTCCAGAAGCAGCGACTTGCCTTGCGGCGTGGCCTGCAGGTAGGCAGCGATCAGGAGCTGCTCGTAGCGAGAGCGGTTGGCAAGCGCCGCGCGGACGTCCGATTGCGCCAGCAGCTTGATCTCTTCGTCGGCTGCTGCCGCGTTCGATGTGACGGTTTGGAGCCGTGCGAAGGCGACGGCGATCGGCACCGCGCCGGCCAGGTAAGACATTTTCACTGCAGGCGTCGCCAGCTCACCCGCCTGCGTCTTCAGCGTGCCGAGCGTCAGCCAAAGCGCGGGCCGGATGGGCGATACTTTCAGAGCCGCAACAACGGCATCCTGGGCAGCCTTGTTCTCGGCGGCCCTGCTGTTCACATCGGCTGCAGGACGGTGAAGAAAATCCGCGGCTTTGGCCGCCGCATAATTCGCCAGCAAGTCGCCGTCGAACGAAAGGGGCGCCAGAACGCCCGAAGCGGCTACGTTGACCTTCTCGGGCGGAAACTCGCCCAAGAACAAATCGCTCGCCCGAAAGTTCGACCGCGTGAGATCGCCGTAAAACCCCAATGCTGCGTAAAGCAGCAACATCACTGCGATGCAGGCGCCAATGATGCGAAGCAAGGTCATGCGGCTCATGATGAATTTCGATGCCCGTGTGGAAGGGCGCAGGAGTTGGCCAGCAACTCTGCAAAAGTCCTAAATTGCGAGCAGACTATCGCCCTGGATCGTGAGCAAGGTCAAGTTGCCGGTCGCGTAAGCGCCGGTGTCGATATTGATCCGGTTTGAGCGGATATCCGGGACGCTGACCGGGGTATGGCCGTGGACGATATATTTGCCGAAGCGTCTTTCGGACTCGAGGAATTCCTCGCGGATCCAGAGCAGATCCTCCTCCTTCTGACGTTCCAGGGCTACGCCCGGCTTGACGCCGGCGTGCACAAAGAAGAAGTCGCCACACGCGAAGGACGGGCGGAGCTGCTGAAGAAACGAAAGATGCTCCCGCGGAAGCGCCTGCCTCAACCCTTCGATCAATTCAATCTGCTGCTCCGGCGTCGGATTCATCGTCGGGTTGATGCCGTATGAAACAAGGGTCAGCAGGCCTCCGTAGCGACGCCATTCCTCCAGGCGCGCCGGGTCCTTGAGGACCTCGAGCAGGAACACCTCGTGATTGCCCTTGAGGCACACTGTCTCATGCGACTTCGAGCGCTCGATCAGGAGATCAATCACAGCGCGCGAGTCCGGGCCCCTGTCGACGTAGTCGCCAAGAAAGACCTGAATCGCTCGTTCGGGAGCGGAGCGGGCAAGGTCGGCGTCGATGACAGTTAAGAGCGACTGAAGCAGGTCGGCGCGTCCATGCACATCGCCGATGGCATAGATCCTCACGCCGTCGGGGAGCCGCGGCTTGACGTTCTTACGAAAACGCTTGGAAAGGCCCATCAGCTGGTCGAATCGGGTCTGGCGTCATGAATGGAGGGCATGGTCGCTCATAGCAGAACAAGTTACGCATCGGTATTCTTAATTGTTTCTGACGGAGTCGCAGCGGTTTTGATTAAAGGATCGCTCGGCTTTTGAGCCGGATTTCAAGACGTGTCCCGTAGCGTTTCCCCAACAAGAAATGGGGAGCGCGACATGCGCAAGACTTTAAAGTTCCTGGCGATTGCCGCCGCTCTGTTGGCTGGGGCGGCTCAACACAAGGCCGAGGCCGCCTTTGTCGGTGCGCCGTCGGCGTTGCGCGGCGCCATCCAGTACATCAAGTTCGACCAGCCGACCCTGGCGCCGATGGCTTTCACGCTCTTTTGCCTGAAGTACGAGGGCGAGTGTAAGCCGCGACCGCAGCAAATCGTGTTCAGGGGCGGACGTCTCAAGCTCACGGCCGAGCGCATGGCCCAGCTTCAGGAGGTCAATCGGCGGGTCAACAGCGCGATCCGACCCGAGCCTAATTTGGAGGGGCTGCGCGGCGAGAAGTGGCTGCTGCATCCCACCAGCGGCGACTGCAACGACTACGCCGTGACAAAACGCCACGATCTGATTGCCAAGGGCTTCCCGGCGCGATCGGTGTTGCTCAGCGAGGTCGTGACGACCTGGGGTGAGCATCATCTTGTGGTCGTGGTGCGCACGTTCGCCGGCGATCTCGTGCTGGATAACCTCACCGGGCACATCCTGCCCTGGTCGAAAAAGTCCTATCGGTGGGTCCGCATCCAAATGCCCAAGAACCCGACCTACTGGGCGTCACTGGCTGATCGCGACGTCTAACGACGAACGACTAATGACCCGTGCCGCGTGGGGACTGGGTGATGCTTTGGGACAAGCCGAGTCCCATGATCGTTGACAGGCAAAGGATTGCTGCCGGATGCAGCAGTCCTGAACCGGCGAAGCCCTCAACCAGCGCGAAGACAAGGCAGGCCGCGGCCGCCGCAGGGAAGAACGAGTCGCGGCCGCGCTGCAAAGCCCCCAAAAACAAGCGGCCCAAAGCCAACATGCCCGCCAGCAGCGCGGCGGAAAAACCGATCCATCCGGTATCCGCGAAGATGGCAAAAGCCGTCGAGGGCGCCATCAAAGCCGCGCCGGAATCGCTTTGGTAGATCCTGCCAACGGCAGAAAAGGTGCCTGCCCCCGCACCGAACCACCTGGTGTCGGCCAACATTCGCTCCAGCGCGGCTCTGGTTTCGGCCCCCACCTCCGCGACGAGCCGCAAAAGAATCGGCCCTGCATTCTTTTCGAACAAGAAGCTCAGGACAATGATCGCTCCGACCAGCGCGGCTAAGGACAGCGCGCCTGCGGCCAACGGGGATAGGTCGATCCTTCGAATGACAAGGATCAGCAACATCAACACGAGGCCAAAGGCCGCGGCGATCGCGCTGTTCGTCCCCGACAAGCCAAAAACCGCGACCGCGCTGGCCAGAGCGCCCACAAGGCCGCAAAGGCCGATGGCGACCGATCGAACGACCGAGTGGCGCGTTTCGGCCCGCTCGGCGGCCAGCTGCATGACGGCTATATTAAGCATGACGCCAAGACCGGCCATCGTTGTCGCCAGGTCGGAAGGAACGGCGGTTGCAAGGGCGGATGAGAACGGACGCAAATCCAAGGTCAGAGCCGACACCGCTGTTACCCCGCTCAGCACGAACAGCACCAGTTCGGCACGGCTGCGGTCACGGACCACGACGATGGTCACGCTGAGCAACGAGATCGCTGCGAGGGCTTGAAACAGCGCATTCAGGGTGAGGCCGAGATCCGCCGTCACTGGCCCAAGCGACAGGCCAGCCAGAGCATCGTGGCTGCTCGCCCAGATCGGATGCGCCCAACTCAGCCACAGCGGCACCAGCTGAGCCGCGATACAAAGGGGAATGCCGATCAGGATCCAACGGCCCCAGACCGTGGCACGCAGATAGTGCTCGTAGTCGGCCTTTCGTGCGCTGAAGACCGCTGCAAATAGCCCCAGGGCCGTAGCCGTCATCCCGAGCTGTACGCCGAATTTGGCGCCGGCAATGTCGAGAGCGGATGCAGAAACAAGGCAAACGATGAGGGCAAAATAAGCGAAGGACAAACGTGCGCCTGGAAGGAATCCTGAAAGGGTCAGGCCACCATACAAGCCGGAGGCAAGTTTTCAAACAGAGCTCTGCAGCCAACGCAGCTCCCAACCCCAACCCAACCCAACCCCACATTAAGGCAGCGTCGCGTGCGGGGGATCAGACGGACTCTTGATGCGCCAAAGAGGTCAGCGGGCGGTCTTGAGCGGACGGGCAAACACGCGGGCGGCACGACCGGCGGCGAGAGCAAAGCGGGCGGCCGAGCCGAAGAGATAGCCGGCCTGGAGCGCGATAGCCGCGAACGCCACGCCCTTCAGGCCGTCAAGGAAGCCCAGATTGGCCATCCAGCCGACCGGGATCGCGGCGAGCAGCATGACGAATGTCAGCGGCAGGAGCACCAGGACGCGAAAGCGTTGGCCCAGAACTGCGCCCACGAGAAAGCTGAAGATCAAAAGCTCGGTCATCCGAAACACTCCGTGCTCCGGACCTTAGGTTCCCCACCCTAAAAAGACCCTTAAGTCGTATGGCTAAATTTTGTCTATTGGCCGCAACTTGCCGCCAGAGAATTATAGGCTTCACGAAGCCCGCTCAGGGTCACCACGCCTTTGATTTCGGTGTCACTTTCCTTCACCACCACGGAAAGCGAGGGCGTCGTCTGCCACTTACCGGCCGCGAACGCAGAAACTTCGTCGGGTAATAGGACGGCAGCGCCGGCCGCCGCCATGCTGGCCTCGAACGTCTGGGTACCGCCGCCAGTTGAGGAGATCGTCACTCGCGGGTGGCTCCGTGGCGGGAACGGCCGGATCAAGGCGACCAACACGTCGATCTTGCCCTTGGGAGCGCAGCGGACGATCAGGCCGGCGAACTCCGGGTCAGACTGCATCGTCTCGGCTGTCTTGGAAATGGAAGCGAAGCTCTCGCCCTCTTTGGGGCCTTGGGTGCGGGTGAATTTCCAGATCGAGGATGGGCTTGCCACCGCAAACGTGCAGACCGAGTGCAATCCTGATGGCCCGACGGCGCAATCACCTCTCAAGGGGGCAGAGCCCGCAGCAGGAGGCGATGAAAGTCCCCCAAATAAGGACGACAACAATCCAAGAAGGGCCAAAGCCAGAATCGGCACGTCGGAAATCCATCAAATTGGTGCTGTCGGCTTTACTAGCAGAAGGGCGGGGGTTTTGGAGAAGGTCTCTTCCTGGGCATGGTGCCCGTACATCGGGCAAAAGGATGTCAACAAACAGTCACAAAGGGTTAGCGGGGTTCCGAACCGTGGCTTGCACGCAACAGTTGGGGACTCATTGGGCCGTTAACCATTCGCTCAGGGCCGGGAACCCTTGTCGCACTGCCCACTAGGCCGTACCAATCGATGCAATTGGAACTACGGGGGCCATTCATGCATACCTTTGCCAAAACGTATCTATTCAAGCCGGCTTTCCTGGCCGTCGCTTTGGCGCTGGGGGCGTGTTCGACCAACCCTGGCTCCGGCCCGTTAACCGACGACGTCAACAACAAGATCCAGACCGAGAATGCACCGGCGTACGAGTTGGTGCCGCTCAACCCGGCCACGGTGAAGATCCTGCACACCCATGAGCCCAAGGGGCTCGCGGGAGTGTTCACCGATCGCCGTCCGCCCGCCAGCATTGTGTTCGGCATCGGCGACGTTGTCAGCGTCACCATCTTCGAAGCCGCGGCAGGCGGTTTGTTCATCCCGGCAGAAGCCGGCGTCCGTCCGGGCAACTTCGTCACCATCCCGGATCAGTCGGTCGACAATGACGGCTTCATCACTGTGCCCTACGCCGGCCAGGTCAAGGCGGCGGGTCTCACTGCGGTACAAATTCAGCGCTCTATCGTTGAGAAGATCTCCAACCGCGCCATTGAGCCTCAGGTCGTGGTTGCGATGTCCTCGCAGCGGACACAGCTCATCAGCGTGCTCGGCGAGGTCAACGCGCCGGCGCGTTATCCGGCGAGTGCGGCGGGTGCCAAGGACAAGGTGCTCGACGCGATCACCCGCGCTGGCGGCATCAAGGGCCAGGGTTTCGAGACCTGGGTCATGCTGGAGCGCGGCGGGCGTAGGGCAACCGTGCCTTTCGAGAATCTCGTCATGGCGCCTGAGAACAACGTCTATGTTCGGCCTGAGGACAGCATCTACGTCTACCGCGAACAGCAGAAGTTCCTGGCGTTCGGTGCCAGCGGTCAGAGCGGCGAGTTCAACTTCGACGCATGGCGCATCAACCTTGGCGAAGCCGTGGGCAAGGCCGGTGGTCTCCTGGATGGCCAGGCCGATCCGGCAGCCGTTTATCTCTATCGCCGCGAGCCGCGTGAGGTTGCTGCCCAGCTTGGCGTCGACGTCAGCAAGTACACCTCTGAGACGATCCCGGTCATCTTCAACGTGAACTTCCGCGATCCGGGTGGCTTCTTCCTGGCCACCAAGGTCATGATGAAGAATGGCGACGTGCTCTATGTCTCGAACTCGCGCAACGTCGAAACTGCCAAGTTCCTGCAGTTCCTGCGTGTGATCATGGCGACCGGCAGCGATGCCGTGAACCTCTCCAACGACGCCCTGATCTTCCGCAACAACATCAAGCTGGCGCCGTAAGGCCGGAGCCAACCTGATCCACGAAACGATGGCACCGGGGCTTCGTCCCGGTGCCATTTTCGTTTAGAAATCACAGCGGTTCTGTTCGGGGTGGATCAAGGCTTCACCGAGCAAGATTTATCGCCGATCGGTCACCCCGCAGGTTGCAAGGTCTTCATGTGCTTTGGACGGCAAGCAGCTCGGTGCTTATTGGCTCTCGTCATCGCGGGGCCGTCTCTGATGGGCAAGGCTGCCGGCGAAACCCAACAGCTCGGTGTCCGCCACCGGATCGACGTGGTGGTCTCGGCTGAGCCTGATGCACCAATTTTTCGGCACTTGCGCGAGGCCAAGGGCGAGCTCTCCTTCACCGTCCGGCTTTCAGCAAACGCCAAGGAGAGTCGCTTCTTCGGAATGCTGCACCCTGCCTTCTCAGACATTGTTGTTCCCGACGGCGCGGGCAAACCTCTCGTTCGGCAGACCAAGCTATGGGAAGAGGAGGTCTGCCATCAGCGCCGCGGGCTGCCGAAGGTGACGGTGACCCAGCTCGCGGGACATTTCGGCGAGGGGGACGGGCGAGTCGAGATATCCGGCATCAACCGCCACATCGGGCTGCTGGTCCCGCCGGATGAATTAACCCCCGGAATAAAACTCGACTCGGGGAGTGATAATCTTGGGCTATTCTACGGCTTCCGGGCGCAGACCCGGATCAGCCGCTTGAACGTGGATCTGAAGATCTATCCGATCGATTGCTTCCTCTAGAGCCGAAGGCCGGCTAACCGACGATGCGCTTTCCGCTTCCCCATATGCGTTGGTCGTGGAGCTGGCCTGCGACCTTCATCCTGTTCTTCGTCGCCGCCGGCGCGCCGTTTCCGTTCGGCTCGACCAACGACCTCTCGATCGCGTTCTGGTGCCTGTGTCTGGCCCTCGCCTTGATCGTGGCGCCGACGCGCGACTTGCGCCGCCCCCATTTCTGGATGATCGCGGGCATCGGGGTGATCGTGGCCGGATACGCCTTCGTGCTGCATGAGCAGCTGTCCGATCATCCCTGGATCGCGCCGTTCAATCCGATCTGGAAGCAGGCGTCCGACCTCCTGGGCGTGCCGATTGCGCCTTCGGCGTCCATCGTCAAGAACGAGGCGTTCTTCGCATTGGGCGCGCCGCTCGCGAACATTCTGGCGATCCTCCTCGGCATCACCGTCGGTGCCGAGCGTGAGCGCGCCCGACGTCTGCTTTGGGTCATCGCCGTCTCCGGCAGCCTTTATGGGCTTTACGGCGTCGCTTCGTTCCTGATCGAGCCCACCATGATCCTGTGGCGGGACAAGACGGCCTATATGGGCAGCGTCACCGGCACCTTCATCAACCGCAACACGGCCGCCGCCTATTTCGGTTCTTGCGCCGTGATCTGGATGCTCTTGATCCTCGAGGATGTCCGCCGGCGCTTGCCTGAGCGGCACATCGAGTGGAAGCGCGTTTCCCGCGACGTCGCCGAGATTCCGCCGCGCCAGATCCTGCCACATCTCGGAGCGCTGTTGATTTGCCTGATGGCGATGTTCATGACCGGCTCGCGCGCCGGCGTCAGCCTGTCGCTGCTCGCGATGATCGCCTCGTTCACAATATTCCTGCGCAAGGACCTGCCGCTGCGGACCGGAATCTGGATCTCGCTGGGCTCCGGCGTGGTGGTGGCGCTCGGCCTGATGCAGCTGCTCGGCGGCCAAGTCTCCAGCCGGTTCGACAGCCAAGGGCTGGTCGACGAGGGCCGCATCGAGGCCTGGAAGTCCACGCTTCAGATCATCGCCGACAACCCGTGGTTCGGGACCGGCATGGGCACCTTCCAATGGGCCTTCCCGCCCTACCGCAGCCCCAACATCTCGATTCGCGGAATCTGGGATATCGCGCATTCCACGCCGCTGGAGCTCGCCTCCGACGTCGGCATCCCCATGGCGCTTTTGGTGGCGGTTGCATGGGCGGTTATGTTCGTCATCCTGGGCCGCGGCGTGTTCGCCCGGCGGCGCGACGCCATCATCCCGCTGGCGGCGGCGGCGACCGCGAGCCTGTCGCTGCTGCATTCCTGCCTGGACTTCACGCTCCAGATCCCCGGCTATTCCATTCCGTTCTTTGCGCTTTTCGGCGCCGGCCTTTCGCAATCGTTCCGCTCGACCGAGCCGGCGCGGCCGCAAGGCGAAGCGGTCGCCGTGCCGGACCAGCAGGGGCGCCGGACCCAGCCCGCGCGGGGCCAACGCCGCGCCCGCGAGCTTCACAAAACTGTCTAGTTTTGAAGCAGTTGCGCCGTTTACGAAGTCTTTAGAATAAGTGGACAGCGATTTGCTCTTCCGCTAGGTTCCGACACTAACAGCCACTTGCCCGGGCCGAGACGTAAAGTGGGCAGACGTTTTTTGGAGGTTTATTATGAGCGTTATCAAGATTGCGCTTCGCATGGCTGCGGCCGCGGCCCTGGCCGCGACGATTTCGAGCGCCGCAAGCGCCGCCGTCTATCCGCCGCAGCGCCAGCTGCCGGGCACGGTCATTTCCGAGTTCAAGGCGGCACCAGGCACGCTGTTGACGCAATATCCGGCCGGTGCGCAGCTGATCTCGCGCGTGCGCGACCTCGGCGCGTCTGATCCGACCACGGTTCCGGCCCTGATCGCGCTCCTCAAGGACCCCGCGACCACCAAGGACCAGATCCGCGCGATCACCGCCGGCCTGGCCCAGCTCGCCCGCATGGCCGCGGTAGCCGACCAGGCTTTCGCCAATGAGATCCAGGCGGCGATCGCCGGCACCAACAACCCCGACGTGATCGCAGCCTACCAGGCCGCAACCGGCGACGTCGCGATCGCGGCGGCCGGCGGTGGCGCGGGCGGCGGCGGCTCCGGCGCGGGCGGCCCCACGGGCGCGGGCGGTTTTGCGAACGGCGGACAGGGCGGCACTACCAGCACGTTCGGCGGCCTTCACTACGCGACGCAGGTCAGTGGCGGCGCCTCGGGCGGCGTGAGCGGCACCACCAACGCCGCTAACCGTGTCAGTGACCGCTGACCGTAATTGCACGGAGGCCACAAACCTCCTGGCTGCCTCATTCGCGATCTAGTCAAGCGGCGCTTCATCGCGCCGCTTTGCTTTTTTGCCGTTAAGCTTCCCACAAGATCCCAGCCCAGCGGCACGGTGCGCCGCATCAACAACGTTCAATTGCAGCCGGCATTGTGCTAGGCTTCTTTTCCGCGCGGGTTTTGCAGATCAAGTTCGCCTCGAGATACCGCGGAACTGTTGGCAGACTACCAATCCTTAAACACAATCGATCCATTTCAGGAATTGCCGGATGTTGCAGCTGAACAAGCCGACCTCGGAGATCAACCGTGATTTCGCCGAGGCTGACGGTTCTCCATCCCAGACGCTGACCTCCTATCTCGACATTATCAGGCGCCAGTTTCCGACCATGATCGCGATCGTGTCGGCCTGCGTGATCCTGGCGCTGCTTTATCTCTTCACCGCCGCGCCGCTGTTCACCTCCACCGCCGCGATGGTGATCGACACCCGCAAGGTGCAGCTGTTTCAGCAGCAGTCGGTGCTCGGCGACATCGCGGTCGATTCGGCAACCATCGAAACCCAGGTCGAGATCCTGAAATCCGAGAACATCAGCCTCGCCGTGATCCGCGATCTGCACCTCACCGAGGACCCCGAATTCAGCGGCAGCGGTGGCGGCCTGCTCGGCGCGATCACCGGCCTGTTCTCCTCCGGCCATGCGGCGTCCGAATTCGAACAGACGCGGAGAGCGCTGGGGCGCTTCGAGAGCAGCCGTACCATCAAGCGCCTCGGGCTCACCTATGTGATGGAGATCGGCTTCACCTCGCGCGATCCGCAAAAAGCGGCGCGTGTCGCAAACGCCATCGCGGATGCGTATATCGTCGACCAGCTCGAGGCGAAGTACCAGGCCACCCGCCGCGCCAGCGTCTGGTTGCAGGACCGCATCAAGGAGCTGCGCACCCAGGCCTCCGCGGCGCAGAAGTCCGTGGTGGATTTCAAGATCGCCAACAACATCGTCGACAGCGGCGGCCGTCTGATGAACGAGCAGCAGCTCGCCGAGGTCAACAGCCAGCTCATCATGGCGCATGCCTCGACCGCCGAGGCCAAAGCGCGGATGGACCGCATCAACGATATTCTCAAGCAGGAGATTCCGGACGCCAGCGTCGCCGACGCGCTAAAAAACGACACCATCGTCAAGCTGCGCGGCCAATATGTCGACATGGCCTCCAAGGAATCGATCTGGGCGATGAAATATGGCTCGGATCATTTGGCCGCGGTCAATCTCCGCCGCCAGATGGCCGAGATCAAGAAGAACATAATTGACGAGCTGAGGCGCATCCAGGAATCCTACAAGAGCGACTACGACATCGCCCAGACTCGCGAGGAGAGCATCAAGTCGAGCCTCGCTAGTGTCGTCTCGGAATCGCAGCTCACCAACCAGGCGCAAATCCAGCTCCGCGAGCTCGAGAGCACTGCGCAGAGCTACCAGGCGATGTACGACAATTTCCTGCAGCGCTACATGGAGAGTGTGCAGCAGCAGTCGTTCCCGATCACCGAGGCGCGCGTGATCAGCGCCGCAACGACGCCGCTGGTCAAGAGCGCGCCGAAGTCGCTGATCATCCTGGGGGCCGCACTGCTCGGCGGCCTGCTGCTAAGCTTCGGTGCCGCGATGGCGCGCGAGCTCTCCGACAAGGTGTTCCGCACCACCGGCCAAGTTGAGGAGCAGCTCGGCGCCAACTGCCTCGCCATCCTGCCGGCGCTCGGCGCGTTGCCGCCCGCGCCGGCCTCGCTATCGAGCAAGCTCGGCCGCAAAAAGAGCAATCCGGAGCCGGATCTGCTACGCTATGTCGTCGACAATCCCTTGTCACGCTTTGCCGAAGCGGTACGCTCGCTGAAAGTGGCGATTGATCTCAACTCTATTGTGCGGGAGAATCGCGTCCTGGCTGTGACCTCGACCCTTCCCAACGAGGGCAAGAGCACGCTCTCGACCAACCTTGCGCAGCTCATCGCCCATGGGGGGCGCGGGTGATCCTCGTCGACGCCGACCTTCGCAACCCTTCGCTATCACGTGCCTTGCTGCCGGATGCGCAAGGCGGCCTCGTGGACGTGGTTGCGCACAAGGGGCAGCTGGAAAATGTCATTAGCATTGATCCGCAGACTGGGCTTGCGGTCCTGCCCGCCGGCACGACCTCGAAGCTGCTGCATACCAACGAAGTGCTGGCCTCGAAGCCAATGCGCGATCTGATCGCGCTGCTACGCTCGAAGTACGATTATGTCGTTCTCGACATGCCACCGATGGCGCCCGTTGTAGATGTGCGCGTTACATCACCTTTCGTCGATTCTTTCATATTCGTTGTGGAATGGGGCAAGACCAAGATCGATGTCGTGCGGCACAATCTGCGCGGCGCACCAGAGATCCATGACAAGCTTTTGGGCGTGGTGCTGAACAAGGCGGACACTAAGCTCCTTGCTCGCTACGAGTCCTACCACGGGCGCTATTATTATCAGAAATACTACGCCCGCTATGGCTACGTTGAGTAAAGCAGAGGGCGCTCATCTCAACGACTTTGACGGCGGTGCAAGGGGGGCATTGTCCGGGCGGGCTTGCTGTTGCTCGGCGCCATTTGCGTGAGTTGGTCAGCTTTCTCGCTGCCGGCATTTTGGTTGGCGATTCCCGCAAAAGAGATGGCAGGACGCATCTTGGCTGGAGATAACTTCAAGTCAGGAACATTGGGCGGCGTCTTGACTTCGATGCAATTCGCCCCCGAACTTCCCGTCCAGCTCAGCGCTCTCTTGCGGTCGGAGGCACTCGTTCGGTTGCGGATTGCGGAAGACCCTTCAGGACGAAAGACCGTCGAGGTCGCGAATAATGATGCAGCCGCAGCGCTCGATAAAGTGAAAAGAGCCTTGGCGCTCAACCCGAGCGACTCGTTTCTCTGGCTGATGCTCTACTCTACGGAGAACGTAAGCCGCGGCTTCGATATGCGATCTCTTCGCATTCTCGATGAATCCTATGCCACGGGGCCGCTTGAGGGATGGATTTCACTTCGACGCAATAGCCTTGCGCTCGCGGTGTTTCCAAGCTTAGGTGAGCAAGCGAAATTAAAAGTTGTAGTAGAATTTAAGAAACTCGTAGATGGCGAATTTATAGATCTTGCGGCCATTAATTTGACAGGGATCGGTTGGGCCCACAGAGAGCGCCTACTCGCTAGTCTTGAAACGATCAATTCCATTCCCCGAGAAGCGTTTGCGAGGAAATTGGCGCAGGATGGGGTGAAGGTAGCGGTACCGGGCACACCAACTGACGAAAGGCTATGGCATCGATGAGTTGGGGTAAGATCTTTTTTGCTTTGAGTTGGGGTAAGATCTTTTTTGCTTTGCTCTTATTACCACTTCTATCGCCGTTAGAAATGGTGAGTGCGCAAAAGTCCGGTGCGAGCACCCCTAAACTGACCTTTCAAGGCCCTGCTGAACAATCTACAGCGCCGATAATTCGCGATGCTCTGAACCGACCTTGTCTAGATGTAGAGGCTATTGCTCGCTCTCACGTCGTGAATACAACTGTTGTTGATCACGTCGTTAGCGTGCGAAACAACTGTCCGAGACTGATAAAAGTGAAAGTCTGCTACTTCAATTCCGATAGATGCAATGCTTTTGACTTGCAGGCCTATAAACGCGAAGATGCAATATTGGGAACGGCAATGGGCATCAAGTTCTTTCGGTACTCCATCTATCAAAGATAAGCTCGTGCCGCAGGTTAGTGATTGAAGTACAAGAGGCGCGCCAAATTCTCTTCACGAGAAGCAACGGGCAGTTTCGATTTGGCGGCAAGCTGCATTAGCTGTTCCGCCAACCGTGAGGCGTACAAGTCTGTGGTGGCGGGGGCAGGGTAGTTGGTGTTCCCTTCCAAGCCCAAATAGACCGCGTCAGAAGCGAGTCCATACTCAGCTAAGGCACCTCCGATCACAAGATTACGGCTAACGATATTGTTGAGCGGGGACGCTGGGTCTTCCTGAGGTAGGCGGGCTAGCTGAGGATATCGCTTGGTCCAGATATTACTCATGTAAGGGACGGCATTCAAACGATTTTCCAATGTTCCCCCGGTCAGCCCTTCACCCCTTCTATGAATCCAAACGGAGCCATGGGCCGACAGCAGAAATGCATTTTCTGTTATGAGGTTGTCTCGACCGCCGTGAATGACGACAGGCCGATTTACGTTTAGGAAGACGTTTCGGCGGATCAAATAGCCACTCTCTTGATCGTCAAGATAAATTCCCGAGACAAATGACGGGCGGCCGTCACTGCCTGGCGGCATCCCAATATCGTGAAAAAAATTGCCTTCCATGACGTTTCCACGTTCGGTCCAGTCTCTGCCGGTGTAGATAGCCCCTGCATCATCGGAACCCCACACTACGTGACTGATCTCGTTGCGAGCGAGAATGTTTTCGTTCCCTGTCACGAGGACTGCAGAATGAGATCCGTTCGTTAGAAAGCATCCCTCAACGCGATTTCCAACTCCTTGCAGTTTCACCGCCGGCCGGTAGGTGAGCGAATCCATCCCAAAATTCCTGACCACAGAATCGCGCAACTGATGTCCAGAGGGCGTGAGGCTAACGCGATTTCCGCCCACGAGCGAGACGCCCGTTTCCGCTACGTCTCGGACGACGCAACGGTCAATAATCACGTTGACACCGCCGTCCACCGAGATGCCGTCAACACCGCTAAGGCCGACGAAGCAGTCGCGAAGGATAATATTTGAGCTATTTCGGATCTTAACCGTGGTGCCGGAGGTCTTCTCAAACGATACGCGCTCTATTACGACATCGTGTGCACCATCAATCTCCAGAAGTGTGTCTGTAACCGCAATTTCGAATGAAGCCTCTGAAGCGTTCGGTAGCACAGTCGCCGTTAGCTGGTTGGCATCGAAAACAAATTCCCCCGGCTGCGAAAGCTCGCTCTTTGCGTTTTCGATGAAGAACGGAAAGTGGCCGCGTACCTTGCCTTCCCCTCTCACGGGGCCAGCTCTCGCGGTACCATCAGAAAGAAACTGAGTTAGAGGTAATTTTTCGAAGGCCCAATCTGCCTTCCAGTAGCCACCTATCCATACCTGTTGCTCTCTCTTCCACTTCTCGAAGAGCGGTGCGGTGAAAGTGATGATGCTGCTCTCACCGTCACTTGTAGCGACTAGTTCCTTTGAGAACCCATGCTTTGGCCACCGCGCGGGGCGGAGACGAGCTTCACCTTGAAAAAGCTCCAAACTAGAATGGTCTACGTTTACATAGGAGCCCCTAGGAGTCAGCCTTGGCAGAGGACTTCCCGCGAGGGGCGTTAAATCTAATACTACTGGGGTGTTGGGATGGCGCTGCTGAATACCAGAATAACCGTGCTTTATTGGCAAAATTCTTGATCCGGCTAAGATCGTTTTCCCGGCGGCGCTACCTCTGATGATCGTCGGGTTGTCGGGTTGGCCAGAGTGAGCGGCCGTGATTCGGATGGGGGCCGTTAGTCGGAACGTACCGGCCGGAAGTTGGATAATCCGGTCCGCGGTTGATCCTGTCGCGGTGCCGTCAATCAGCTCGAACAGATTCTCCTGGTTGAGTGGCTCTGCGAAGATCCGCGATCCGTTGGCCGATCCATAGGTCAGGAGCATCCAGCAAACGAGCAGGACTGCAGACATTACTCTCAGGGTCGCGCGTCCCTTGGAGTTCACGCCTAGCATCTCGGTCCGCGCTTCAACTTGGCCAGCAAGCTCTTGCTACCGGCCAGCAAGCCAACACCTATTCCGTACCACATGCAAGTCGGACGATCGCCAAATGTGCCTGCGAGGAACCCGTACGTAACCATGCCTATTACGATAGTCGATCCCCAGGCGCCGAGCTCCACTAAGCTCCTTTCGCTAAAGATGACGTTACGGCAACTCTGCAAAAACGATACTGCCTCGTAGGCTTGCCAAAACAAAAGCGCTAGGAGTGGTGCTCCACCCACGATCCCACCGATGAATAGAATGCTCCAGTAATTCTGATGACCAAAACCAAGGCTATGAACCTTGGCAACGCTGTCGCGTCCAACGAGTAGCGCTGCGATGCCCGCATCGGTGCCCACCAGGGATGTTTCCGCTGCAATTCCGTTTCCAAACAGAAATTCAGTTCCTCCGCGTGTAAATGAGTCACTCATAAACTCGACTTCTGCGCGACGAGTAAGCAATGTGGGATCGGCGCCAAGCTCATTGGAGGCGAATATTCGAGCTATCCAGCGGTCGGTGAACCCGGCGTCAAAGGCTTGATCTGCTCCAATCAGTGCAAGTAGTAGGCATGAAAGCAATATGGCCCGCCCAACGACCGCTGGTTTCAGAAGAATGTTGGGTGTTTTAAGATAGATGAAAGTCTGTGTAGCCGCGACGAGAAGTTGTGATCTGGTTACCGAAACCAGCACCAATCCGAGGCTCGTAACAATGACGGCTAAGTCGAGGAAGCGGGTTTTAAATAGGAATCTGAGGGCGATAAGTCCTAACCCAGCGTTTATGGAACCTGCGAGAATCTGGTAGCGGACAGTAGTTACATCAATTCCGATAGTGGACGCGATGATTGCAAATCGTGACAGGAGAAACAGGAGGCACAATCCCTTCAGTTGCCTAAGAAGTAGCTCTTGATCTGTGGACGCCTGAATCGCACGAACCGTCAGATAGATCGAAGTCACGAATAGGCATGCTGGAATTGCGCTTGTAATGATCGAGTAGAGTTCCTGACCTCGAACGTAACCGACGAAAGCGCCGAGGAGGCAAAACCAGCTGACGGCAAAAAATGGCAGGGGAGAGTAGCCGTCATTGGTTGTGGCTGCGGTCCTTGTGCGAAGCAGAAATAGAACAGAAAGCGCCAAATACAGCGCCAACAGAATCCCCTGAACAATAGCTCCTGCGCCGGCGCCCTCGCTTTTGAAATCAAAGGCCATGGGAATCATCGCGATGATGTACAGCAACGACGTCCGGCCAGCGGGTCGCGTAGCCAACGACAAAGTGGATATCTGCTGGAGAGGAGTTGGTCTCATTTTCGTCGCTCTCGATGGAAAGTGCTCAACTAGTGGTGCTGTCCCAATATTAAATCGCGGATCGTCTCAGCGACGAATCGGTTTCCATGAAGGTTCAGATGTATCCTATCCGATCTAAGTGCTACTGGTATGATGTCGTCTGCGTTTGATGTACAAGTGGGCTGACATTCAAGCGTGTTGCCTCTGTCAATCAATGCACGGCGGATGTCCAGGTAGTTGTCGTTGTACTTCGAGTGCAGGGCTTCATTGATCGCCTGAATTTGGGCGTATGACGCACTACCTCGCGGCTCGTCTGCTGCATTGGGTATGCTCAAAATGTAGAACCGTTGCGTGCGCCAGTGCAGAACGATTGCCGCTATGTCGGAAAGCACATCGTCTACGCGCTGAAATCCGTTTCTGCCTGCCCAGAGAACCAGCGTGCAATCTGCGAAGGCAGAAGGGTCGGCTTCGAACTTAGAGTTTTCGGCAGCTGTACCTCGCGGTGTTGCCGTACGTGGCTGGAACCGATATCCAGTAGCTCGATTCCAACTCAAACGACCTGGGACGCCGCTTAGCTTGCCCTCGACCGCGGCGTTCAGGCCTGAGAAGGCAAGGATCTCGGGCTGGACACTTTTGATCGTCAGCCCGTCGAGAGATGGTGTGCGAACATCCATGACAACTGTCACTGGAATTGCTCCAGCGCGTGCCGCTATTGATCTAGAGCTTTGTCCGCCAAGGCCAGCATTAATGACTTCGATTTCAGGCAAGCGTGTTGCAAGCTCAGGAGCATACGCGGCGGTCAAGCTGTCTCCCAATGCATAGATGCAAGGCGATCGAGCATACATTGGGGCAATTGACAAGCAATAGAGCAGAATCGTGAGTGCTGTCTTGGAGCCCATCAGCTAGCCAAAGCGGATTCTCTGGCCAATGCTTTGGCTAAAGATAAATATGCTTGCGATGTCCGTCGTATGTCAAACTCACCGAGTTGACGTGGCGTGCGCTCACCTGTGGAAAGAAGTTGTTTCGCGGCAATCGAAAAATCGGGGCTGTGCGGATCTGCTATCCGAACGTTAGCCATATTTGCCGCAAATCGGAAGGCCGAAATATTGGAGACGAGCGAGGGTACATTGCATGCAAGAGCCTCCAGAAAAGCGATGCCCTGAGATTCTTGATCAGATGGCATCAGAAACAGATCGGCTGCGGATAGAAGGTCAACCACGTCGTCACGGCTGCCTAGAAAGACCACCCGCTCACTCAGAGACTGTCTCGCAAGGACTTCTCGCAGTGTTGCTTCATAGTTCGCATCTTCAGTTAGCCCAGCGAGCCACAAAGTGGCGTCGTAACCCTCGCGTATTAGTGTGCCGAGCGCAGCAACTGATGCGTGTTGCTGCTTAACCGGAGAGATCCTCCCAATCTGAAGCAGTATCTTTTGATCCGGCCGGATGTTCATAGATTCTCGTACCGCGCGTTGCGGCTTCGGCTTAAATTGAGAG
The DNA here is from genome assembly GCF_040939785.1 of Bradyrhizobium lupini. Classification (NCBI taxonomy): domain Bacteria; kingdom Pseudomonadati; phylum Pseudomonadota; class Alphaproteobacteria; order Hyphomicrobiales; family Nitrobacteraceae; genus Bradyrhizobium; species Bradyrhizobium lupini. Next base: position 2,096,617 of record NZ_CP162553.1, on the reverse strand, counting down.
AGGTCGATCCCATTTTTAATCACGCTGGTCGGAATTCGACAGCCGAAGCGCCGCTCGTAAGAATTCCGTCCCTCCTCCGAGACGGCAACAACATGGTCCGCACGTCGCCAGATCATGCGCTCGAGCAGCCGGAGATATGCGTCCGAAAAATCGTCGTTGGAGGCGCTGTGCAAAACTGTAACGAATCTAGATTCACTATTCGAGCCTGCTAAGGCTAACCGACCATATAGGGCAGGAAGAACCGAGTGAGCAAAAGTTACCGACGGACGATATTGGCCGTAACACCGAATGAGATGAATGAGACGCTCGTGCTTGCCCAGCTGACGAGCCGGGATGAACAATGTTACTCCAGCCTCCTTCAGGATCCGTAAGTTCTTTTGGAAGGCAGGTTCAGCTGGTGAAAATGCGGCTACAGCGACATCAGTTCCCAGGGATCTATGCTGCAAGCATAGATCGGAAACGAGCGTTTCCGCACCCGAATATCGAGGTGTGTGAACTAGATGAAGAATGCGCAATGTCATAGACGTGCCCTCGAAAGTAGCCGAAGTCGGTGGCGCAAAGTCTCGTTCTGTGTTCGGAACTCCTCTAGGATGATCTTTAGTGCACGACTAATCGACGGTGATAAGCCGACCAAGCAATCGCGACAGTTGAGCACCGTCGTCAGGACTGCACCCAGTCCTAAGGCTGCCGAAGTCATAAGTACGAAGGCCGTTGGTCCAAAAAGCCGTCCGAACAGATATCCCAATAGTGGACTGCCGATGGTTGTGATTAAGTGGCCCGCCAAGTTCCATTTTACTAAGCCTCGAGCCAGGCCGAGATGGTAGGCTGGCGCTCCCAGTGCGTTGAGTAACCAGCCAACGGACAAGAGTACAGTGAACGTTACGAAGAGACCGTTGTAGGAGCCGAGCCAAAGATGAGAGATTAGGGGAGAGAATGCGCCTGTCGAGAGAAGGGCAGTGACCGCAAAGAGTGCAGACTTTGCCAGCGTTTTCTCATAGAGGGCAGCTACCTCATGTGGCCTTTCCTGGCCTAAATGAGCAAATGCAGGAAGGAGCGCCTGCATAGGGGCTACTACGAGGTGACGGGCCTGAAGAACCAGTCGATATGCCATTTCGAAAATTGCTAGGACCTCAAGTCCGCATGCGGACGACATCGCAAGTTTCGTCGCTGGTTCAAATGAAAATGAAATCAGATTGGCAAACTGCAGTTTCATCCCAAAGCTGAAGAGTTCACGAAAGATGCCCAAATCGAAGTGACGGGGGAAAAAAGGCACCAGGTTTGTTCCTACAAGCTTTCTAAAAGTGAGCCATGCGATGGCGATCGAGACTGCGCTTTGTGCGATCTGGCCTAGCCCCATCCCGATAAGGCCAAAAGAGGGTACGCAGATGAGTGCGGTTGCTACTTGGGCGACTGTGCTCAGAAGAACGATCTTGGACTTCAGATCCGCTCTTTGTGCTCCCACTAAAGCACTCAGAATAACAGCGTTGACGTTAAGTAGGGCGAACGAAGCTAGCGCGTAAGGAATCAGTGACGCAGCCTCAAGTGCGGAATCTGCAGGCACTAGCAATTTCACCCCGACTGAGAGCGGAATGGTGAGTATAATGCTGGCGATTGTGTAAATCGCAATGTTGGTGCAGAGTGCGGTCTCCACAAAATCGCGAGCTTTGATAACGTTCTTGTCTGCAAGGGCTTCCGCCACAAAGCGCGCGAGGCCAGCTGACGCGCCGACATCTCCTAGGCGAGCGAGAGATGTCGTAGCCAACACCAAAGACCAGATTCCCAGAGACCTCATGCCTAATGAAGCAAGAACGTATTTATACAGAATGAACAGCGCTACGCCGGAGGTTGCGACCTCGGCGATTGACCATAAAGCAGAACGTTTAAGATTGAAGTCGGTCATGCAGCTCTCTGCCCCCTCAATGTTCGGGCTAGCAGGGCTAGGTCTCGCTCCTTCATGAACTTGATCTTGCGAAGAATCTTAGTGCGATCTTGAGGCTCGGGCTTCCAGGTCGTCAATCGCTCGGACGCGGAGTTGACTTCGCCGAAGGGCAGCCTCAGCGCTGGGTGCTCTAGGATGTCTGCTAGATCGGCTAGGTAAGAGCTCTCGCGCACTAGGGAGGGCTTGCCCAGCTGAAATGCTCTCCCGAAAATGCCAGACGATTGATTATAGTGCGGCGAATAGCAACTCCACACTAGATCGGAAGCTCCATATAAACTCAGAAGTTCTTCATCTGAAACCATTCGGTCAAATACGACTCCGCCTAACGCCTCCATTTGTAGAGCAACTGCCTTTAGCCCCGACGCGATTTTCCCCGCAGTTATAAAGAGAAATTCCTCACGCAAGTTTGGCGCTTGGTTCCAGAGGTCGCAAAAAAATCAAATCCTTTGATCGCATTTTGACCACCAAGAGCAGCCACGACTCGACGCCTGCCAGCCAAGGCTTTGACTTGATCGGCGATATCAGTCGTATGGGAAGTTCCCAATGCAGGGTGCAAATAGCTCAGGTCCCAGAACTGAGCGTCATGAATCCATCCTGTCGCGACGCTGCTGAAGCGCTCGTCTAGTCCAAATGGAAGAATAATAATAATTTCCGTCTTTGGGAGCCGCCTTAGAACTGCGAATAGGGCCCGTTTGAAACGATACTTGAAACTCGTTGTGAGAAAGCATTCAGCCGGCCGAAAAAAAGTCCGACCGTAGGTCTTCCGGCTGCGGCGTTCCGGATCGCCATCAAACAGAAGGCGACTTTATTGTCGTCAAGCATAGGGAAGAAGTCGGCAATAGTATTGGCTGGATCTGCCTTTAGCCGAAGCCCAACCTCACGAAGGGCGACCGCTAGTACCTGTTCGTACGATTGTCTATGGCCAATTTCGGAGAAGGTCTTTAGGGCGACGTTTTGCATTCGGGCGGATAGCAATACAGGACTAGTTTTTACCACGCGCGACCTCATCGAGAACTTGGCTGTAGTGTCCTTTCAAGAAATACAATCCGTCTTGCGGGATGGCCTCTTGAAGATCGTGATAGAGACGGCCATTTTCGGCGAGCAGGTTTCGGATAGCTTCGGCTACCCCTGCAGGCGAGAAGCTACAAACTAGGCCAAGCCTGCGTTCTTTAACAACTTCGGAGGTGTAAGTGCCCTCGTTTGTAAGGATCGGCCTTCGGAAGGCGCCCGCATGATAAATGCGATTTGGAAGAAGCCATTGCTCATTTTCATCGGCATGTGGATCGAGCAATCCCAAGATCAGGTGATGAGTATGACAAATTTCGGGAATTTCCAAGTGCGTGAATGTTCCTTTTAATTGCACATTTGGGAGCAAGCTGAGGCGAGACAGCAATCTCTGATCGATATCCTTGCTCGCGTACCCGTAGAGGCTAAACTCGGCTTCAATGCGAAGTTCTTCCGCGACAGTCGCAATAATCTCGAGAACCCGCTCTGACCTGAAGATTCCAGCGTACACTATCTTCAGCGGGGGGGGGGCGGTGACTGGCTGCTTGTTTTCTTGGTGCATGTCAGTCGTGAGATAATTCTCAACAACTACAACTTTGTTAGAATCAATCTTTCCAGAAAAATGCTTGCTGTAGAATTCGGGGGAGGTAAGCAGTAAGCGGTCTGCTTGCTTCAAAAGGAGAGCCTCAACAGCGCGCAGTGCTGGTGAGATGAACTTATGCCTAAGAAGGTGCGGATTAATATCAGAGACGTCCCAGATGAGACGTTTCGCGGGCCTGAACAGTTTCGCTAAAGATCCAACAAAGCAAGCATCGGCCCCCCAAAGCCACCAGATTGCATGATTTGACCGCATGAGGAACATAAACAATCTTAGATAGTCTAGTGAGGCTATCCGCACTAATAGCGACCGGCGTGTCTTGTCGATCTCGGTTATGTATTCTTCGATCGAGCATTCGCTTGCCGCGGCATCTTGCATTCGACGGACGTGCGAGGAGTGCCTCGGTGCGAAGCTAACAAACAAGGCTGACTTCATGCTTTAACCCGCCGCGTAATTCGCTGTTGTCGATCGCGTTGCAGGTGGAAGCCTGTCTCCGATCTTTTTCAAAGGACTCCCCGCCATGATCGCAGAAGGGAGCACATCCTTTAAGACGGTGCTACGTGCGCCAACTATCGCCCCGGCTCCGATCGTTACGCCGGGCGCAATGAAACAATCTGCAGCGACCCAGGCTTCGCGGTCAATTGCGACAGCTTTTGCGACCAACGGAAAACTGATGTCGTTATAGTCATGGCTGGCTGCGCAGACATACGAGCGTTGAGAGACGACCGCGTGTTGCCCGATAGTGATGGGACCCAAGCTGTAGAGTTCAGCGTTGTCGCCAATCCAGCAATGGTCTCCTAACCTCACTTTCCACGGATAGGTCACTCGCACAGTTGGCCTTATGAGCACGCCCTTGCCAACCTTGGCTCCGAAAAGTCGCAACAGCATGCGGCGCCAACCGTATGCAGGCTGGGGCGACCAAGCAAACAAGGTTTGCTGAACCGTCTGCCACAACAAGACGGTCAGACCGGATCTACCTCTGAATCCGGGGGGCGCTTTGGATTGCGAGAGGTCCTGAAACCTCGGTCGCACGTTGTCGGCCATCAACATCTCAACTCAATATGCGTTTGGGCGGGCAAAACTGACCATCAAAGTTCTTAATAGGATCCTGATGTCCAGCGCCGTGCTCCAGTTGTTGATGTACCACAGGTCATGCTCCACGCGCTTCTGCATCAGGTCGAGCGTGCGGGTTTCTCCGCGATAACCATTAACCTGAGCCCAGCCGGTGATGCCGGGCTTGACGTGGTGGCGGAAGGCGTAGTTGCCGATGATCTGCTCATATTCGGTGTTGTGGGCGGCCGCGTGCGGGCGCGGGCCGACCAGCGACATCTCGCCCTTGAGCACGTTGAAGAGCTGCGGCAGCTCGTCGATCGAGGTCTTGCGCAGCCATTTGCCGATCGGCGTGACGCGCGGGTCGTTCTTCTCCGCCTGCCGAATCGTCGGGCCGTCCTCCAGCACGCGCATGGTGCGGAACTTGAAGATCTTGAACGCGCGACCGCCAAAGCCGTGGCGGGTCTGGCGGAAAAGCACCGGTCCCTTCGAGCTCAGCTTGATCAGGATCGCGGTCACCAGCATCACCGGCGCGAACACGAAAAACGCAAGACTGGCGCCGACGAGGTCCAGCGCGCGCTTCAGCGCGCGCTCGTTCCAGGACAGCGGCGCGCGGCGAAGCTCGGCGGTGAAGGTGTTGCCGGTGCCTTCAAGCGGATAGCGCAGGAAGCGCGCCGTGTTGGCGTCCGGCACGAGATGCACCGGGAGCGGCAGGATCTTCAGGGCGTCCAGAATGCTGTCGATCGCGTGTTGCCGGCTCCAGTTCATCAGCAGGAAAACGTGCTCGATCCGGTTCTCGCGCGCATAGGTGATCATCTCCTCGAAGCGGGGCGCCTGCGAGGACAACAGCAGCGGCGAGGCGAGGTCTTTCGCGGGGATCTCCATCACGCGCATCAGGCGGTAGCCGTGCTGGGCGAGGTCGTCGATCGCGTTGGAGGAGGCCGCAAGGCCGAACTCGGCGATCATGATCGCCCGTCCGTTGGCGAAGGCGCCGGTGCGCAGGGCCCGCGCCGTCCAGCGCGCGGCGGCCGTCTTCCAGGCGAGGAGGAGGGTGAGGCCGACAAGATAGAACGAGATCGCGGCGCCGCGGGAGAACCCCTCGCTGATCTTCATCGTGAAGGCGATCGCCAGCAGCGCGCCGAACAAGCCTGTCCACGTCGCCAGCGTCGTCCGGAACGTGCGCGGCAGGTTGGTGATGGCCTTCAGGCGATAGCCGTGCTGCACCGTCGTCAGCAGGATGAAGTTGATGGCGACTAGAACGCTCGCCCCGGCATAGACGTCGGCCTTGCCGACGACCCCCGCGCTCGCGAGGAGATAACCGGCCGCGCAGCCCATCCCGCTGACCACGATCAGTGCCGCATCGACCATGCCCACCAGACGCTCCACAACCACAGGGCGCATCCAGCTCGGCGTAAAACTTGTAGGCGCCGCAACCGCTGGCTCGACCACACGAATGTCCGTCGCAGAATCAGCCACCGGTACTGGTCGAGTGGAAAGAATCGTCATCCTGCCAAACCCACTGACTCAAAATTCATTATCCGAACAAGCCGTGCTATCGGTCAAAGTCGCTGTTAAAACAAGGCGAAGGAAAAATTAACCTTACCCCACAAGCTGCATTGTAGTCCATCTCGCCTCGACTGATATGTTAAATTTCACAACCCGTTAGGAAGACCTCGTTGCCTCGAACCCAGTCCCGGCGGCGGGCCCGGCCGAGAGGAAAGCGCTACCTCGCCATTGGCCTTGCTGTTGTGGCCTTGTTGGGGACCGTGCTTATCCTTATTCGCCCCGACGCAACCCCCGTCCGAGCTCCGATGAGTTCCGAGCCCGTCGCGGTCAAGCTCCTCCTCGATGGGCCGTACGGCGCGAGGTTTGCTGGCGAACTCGCTGCATCGAATGAAGGATATTTCTCCTCCCGCATTGAGTTGGCGGCCCAACCCGCCCTTGACTTCGTCCAGACGATTGCACGCCAACATGCTATCGGCGTGACGAGTGGCCAGAAGTTTCTGCTGGCGAGCTGGCGCGGCGTCCCCGTCACCGCCTTCGCGGCGAGCTTCCTCGATACCTCGGTCGCGATCTTCACGCTCGAAAGCTCGGGGTTGCGGCGGCCGGTTGACCTGGTCGGGAAACGGGTCGGGTATCGCAGAGCGAGTGAGGGAGAGGTCGTCTTTGATGCCATGATGGCGCAGCTCGGACTTCCCCGCAGCCAAATCATCAAGGTCCCGGACCGCGACAGCTTCAATGCTCTCCGGGCCGGAGAAGCGGATGCGATCATTGCCGCCATCGACGAGCAACCCGATCCCTCCAGTCCGACTTTCGCAAAGCTGAACGTGATCAAGCCGCAGGACTACGGCATCCATGTCCCAGGCCAGGTCTATTTCGCGAGCAATGATCTCATCCATGACCAGCCGTCCGTGATCGCCGATGTCCTTCAGGGCCTCATTCGAGGATGGCAGTTTGCCTACGCGGACTATGCACGGAGCGTGCCCGTTCTCGGTGGCGCCGGCCCGGCCAAGCTGAATTCCGAGCGGCTGAGATTCGAGTTGCAGCAGCAGCGCCCGCTGGTATTGCCGACAGGCGGGCGTATCGGCGACTACGACGAAAGCCGCTGGCGGACGCTTCGGGACATCCTCCTCTTCGCCAAGCTAGGTGAGGAAGACGTGCCGCTGGCTCAGACGGTCAACTACCAGTTCCTTCGGGATGTGTACCGCCGTTCACCGGACCTCGCTGCCCCAGGCGCCTGGAGTGGGGAGAAATAGGACCAATAAGCCACACCCGTGCGCCATGTCGTTCCGAAAGTCCGTCGGCCGCCCGGCATGAGTTGCATTTCCGCCGGTGGCCTTGGTACAGTCGGTTCACTATTTGGGCCAATCGCGGAGTGGCTTATGCATCGTGACGTTGGTCGGCTGGGGGCTGACAAGCGACTCGGGGATCAAATCCGCAGGGGCAAGGAGCTTTTTGGGATGTTTAAGACGTTGATGCGAGCGGGTCTTTTGGCCGCAACTGTTAGCTTTTCCGCGGCGAGCGGAGCGAGCGCGGCGATGCAGATGCCGGCACCTGCGGCCTTGCTTACGGGTGAGGGCCAGGTGACGCCTATTACCTTCTGGGCGCAGCCTTATCCGTATCGGTATGCGCCGTGGCGCCGTTGCCCGCTGGTGCGGGTCGAGACGCCCTATGGCTGGTATATGGATCGGGTCTGCGCGCCTCTCGGTCCTGTCCTGCGCCGGGCGTACTGAGGATTACCTAACAGGCGGCGTCTGCCGTTTTTCGATGATGTCTAAAGGCAGCCGCACAGCCGATGCGGCTGCCTTGCTCGTTTTTGTTTCATTGTGTGCTGACCTTTTGTGCGCGCGGCGCAGGTTCACCATGAATATCTTTGTCAGACCGGGACAGGCTGTCGCATGGTGAAGATTGTGTTACCAGATTGCCGGGGCTGCATCGGCAGCGTGATTGCGTAGTGCGGCGGCCGCCGGATGATCCGGCCAAGCCGGACGCTGGTAGAGGATACGATGGCAGGGGTTTCAACCTACGATCTCACGGGCAAACGTGTCTTCGTCGCGGGTCACCGCGGCATGGTCGGATCAGCCGTCGTCCGCAGGCTTGCGTCAGAGAACTGCATTGTCCTGACGGCCGACCGGCGTGAGCTGGACCTCACAAGGGAAGAGCCAACGCTGAAATGGCTCGAGGCCAATCGTCCAGAGGTGGTGGTTCACGCCGCCGCAAAGGTTGGCGGTATCGCAGCCAACAACAATCTCCCGGTCGATTTTCTCTGCGACAACCTGGCGCTGGAATTGAGCGTGATCCGCGCAAGTCACATGGTTGGCGTACAGCGCCTACTGTTCCTCGGCTCGTCCTGCATCTATCCCAAACACGCCAAGCAGCCGATCGCCGAAAGCGAATTACTGACTGGGCCGCTTGAGCCGACCAACGAGTGGTACGCTATCGCGAAGATCGCCGGCCTCAAGATGTGCCAAGCCTTTCGTCGGCAATATGGCGATGACTTCATTTCGGTGATGCCGACCAATCTCTATGGCCGTGGCGACAATTATCATCCGGATCATAGTCACGTTCCGGCGGCACTGATCCGGCGCTTCCACGAAGCCAAGCTCGCAAAAGCACCCAGTGTCGCCGTATGGGGCACCGGTACGCCGCTTCGTGAATTTCTCAACGTCGAAGACTTTGCGGACGCGTGCGTTTTTCTTCTGAAGAATTATTCGAGTGACCTGCCGATAAACGTCGGGAGCGGAGACGAGTTGTCGATCGCAGACTTCGCAGCGGCTGTAGCTGATGTTGTCGGCTACGAAGGTAAATTGATTTTCGATGCGTCCAAGCCCGACGGCACGCCGCGCAAGCTCCTCGACAGTTCCCGCGTTCGCGAACTTGGGTGGGCGCCAAAGACGCCCTTGTCGGTTGGGCTGGCTGTTGCCTATGCAGATTTTCTCGAGATGGGTGGACGGAACATGCGTGTTGGCGTCCAAGCTTAGAGCTCTGCCCGTTCAGAAGAGATATGCAAGTGATCAAGAATATCCTCTATCTTTCCCCGTATTTTTGGCCTGAAGAGATCGGATCTGCGCCATATTGCACGGAGCTTGCGATTTGGCTCCAGGAACATGGATTTCAAGTTCGTGTGGTCGCTTTCCGCCCACACTACCCAACAGTTGAAAAGTTCGGCGGCTGGCTTGACGGTCGGCGGGATGAGGAGAGCCTGCACGAGATAAAAATATCTCGCATTCCTGTAAGCGAGCGAGGTGCGGGAGGCTTCAAAGAGCGAGTAAAGAACGACATTCGCTTTCTGTTTGCCGTGCTCAGCCGGGCTGTTCGCCGCCAATTTAGAGCGACTGACATAGTGGTCGCTTACGTGCCCAGCATTCTAACGGTGTTCGGAGCGTTAGTAATCAAGCTGCTTTCAGGAGCAAAGATCGTTACGGTTGTGCACGATATTGAGAGTGGTTTGGCTCGTTCTCTCAAGATCGCCACCAGTCCGTTATTGATTTCGCTAATGCAGGTGGTCGAGCGATTCGCGCTCAATCGGTCCGACCAGATCGTTGTCTTGACCGACGGCATGAAAAGTGAACTTCAGAAGCTTGGCTGTAAGAAGCCGATTTCTGTCATTTCAATTTGGGCGACTCCCTCGCGGGAGGCGCCGATGCCGCATTCGCCGCCGGTTTTGATGTACTCTGGAAATTTTGGAAAAAAGCAGAACCTCGATCAGCTTTTGCCTTTGATCAAGCGGCTGTCGGTTGAGCGTGGTGACGTGAGAGTGGTCATGCAGGGAGACGGCTCGGAAAAGCATCGCATTGCTCGCCTGTTTCAAGACGCCGGCATTGCTGATGCGATCTTTCTGCCGCTGGCAAGCAGCGAGAAGTTCACGGAAAGCTTGCAGGCGGCTAGCCTCCATATGGTCCCGCAAGCGCTTGATGTTGCCAATTATGCGTTGCCGTCGAAGCTATTTTCGATCATGGCGGCTGGGCGTCCTTATGTCTGTATCGCAGAGCCAAGCAGCCCCTTGGATGTTTTGACCGAACGTTCCAATGCAGGGATATGCGTTTCTCCTGGCGATGAAACCGCATTGTTTGAGAGAGTCGTTACTCTCATCGACAGCAAGGAGGAATTGGAAGCAAAGGGACAAAACGGTCAGTCCTTCGTGGCCAATTGCATGAACAAGCAGGCTATTATGCGTCAATACTTATCGGTGATTGAACAGGCATGACCTTAGAAGGTGGGTTATGAAAGTTGATAAACGAATTGCTGTTGTTTTCGGAGGACACGGATTTATTGGGTCGCATCTAGTTCGAGCCCTCATTGAGTCTGGTGACTATTCGAGGGTGGTAAGCGCCGATATCGCGCCCCATCAAAGATTCGAGACGGTTGGCGTCGAGTATGTCCATTGTGACGTTCGACATCCGATTCCTCCTGAGTTCATTCCTGACGTGACGGATATCTATAATCTGGCGGCCGTGCACGTTACCCCAGGTCACGACGATTGGGAGTATTATTGGACGAATGTTACTGGCGCCTTGAATGTAACCGATTATGCCCGTCGGACTGGTGTCAGCGCTTTGCTTTTCACGAGCTCGATATCGATATACGGACCGAGTGAAGAGGAAGTCTCGGAGTTGTGCCAACCGAATCCCGAGAGCGCCTATGGCAAATCGAAGCTCTTGGCTGAGCGGGTACACGAAGTATGGCAACGCGAGAGCGCCAATCGGAAGCTTGTCATTGTTCGACCTGCTGTCGTTTTTGGCTTTCAGGAACGAGGTAATTTTACGCGACTAGCTAGGACTCTAGAAAGGAGAGCATTTTTCTATCCCGGTAGACGGGATACGAAGAAGGCGTGTGGCTACGTCAAAGACCTCGTTGCATCGTTCGAATTCGCTCTAAGGAGTGATGAGAAGCTTGTTACTTACAATTTTGCATTTGATGAACCGATTACGACTGAAAAAATTTGTGCCGCATTTCGCGATGCGGCGCACTTACCTAAGCCCGTCGGTACGATACCGTTGCAGCTGATCCTTCTTGCAGGACTTCTCTTTGAGATGCTTTCGAAGATCGGCATCAAGACTTCCGTTAATCGAGCTCGCGTGATGAAGTTGTTTCGATCGACAAACATCGTGCCGCGAAAACTTCAAGAAGCTGGTTTTGTAAGGAGGTTCGATCTTGTGAGCGCTCTCCAAGATTGGCGCTCTTGTTCCGCGCTGGGTCGGTTCGAGTAGAATTCTAGGCAATCGGTTGGCAGGCTCGCAAGCGGCGGTCACAAGGGTGACCGCCGCTTCTTTCTATTATTGCTTATTCATGGCGTGGGAAATACCTAAAGCCGTGCTGCTTGATGAGTTCATCTCGCTTCGCAGATTCAAGGTCTTCTTTCATCATCTCGCGCACAAGACTCTCGAAAGAGGTTACCGGCTGCCAGCCAAGCTTTTCCTTCGCCTTGGACGGATCTCCAAGCAAAGTGGCGACTTCAGTCGGCCGGAAATAACGCGGATCAACCGAGACCACGCATGTTCCGCTTGCCACATTGTAGCCCTTCTCGTCGACGCCGGACCCTTCCCATCCGATCTTCATGCCGACTTCGCTCGCCGCGACGTTGACGAAGTCTCGCACCGAATGTTGAACGCCCGTTGCGATGACGAAATCTTCCGGCTTTTCCTGCTGCAGCATCAGCCACTGCATCTCAACATAATCGCGCGCATGTCCCCAATCGCGCAACGCATCGAGGTTTCCGAGATAGAGCCGCTCTTGCAGGCCCAAATGGATCCGTGCCAGTGCGCGCGTAATCTTTCGGGTCACGAAGGTCTCGCCGCGGACAGGAGATTCGTGGTTAAACAGAATGCCATTGCAGGCATACATGCCGTAGGCTTCACGGTAATTGACCGTGATCCAATAGGCGTAGAGCTTGGCGACCGCATATGGTGAGCGCGGATAAAAAGGCGTGGTCTCCTTTTGGGGGATCTCCTGAACCAAACCATAGAGTTCAGACGTTGAGGCCTGGTAGAAGCGCGCCTTCCTCTCCAAGCCTGTAATGCGCATCGCCTCAAGGATCCGCAACGTGCCAAGGCCGTCGGAATTCGCCGTGTACTCGGGTTCCTCGAACGAAACCGCAACATGGCTCTGCGCTGCGAGATTGTAGATCTCGTCTGGCTGCACTTGGCCGACGATACGGATCAAGCTCGAGGAATCCGTGAGATCGCCATAGTGAAGCCGGAAGGGCGGATTGGGCTCGTGTGGATCGAGATACAGATGGTCAATGCGGTCCGTATTGAAGAGGGAGGTTCGACGCTTGATGCCGTGGACCTCGTACCCCTTCTGCAAAAGAAGTTCAGCCAAATAGGCGCCGTCCTGGCCGGTGACGCCGGTGATAAGTGCTCGTTTCTTTGTCATATCAATCCCATAATGAAGATTTGTGCTTACACGAAATTGGCTTCACTAGGGAGGGTGAAGCCGAGCAAAAATCAAGCCTTAGATTAACGGCCTGCTCTGTCCCGTCTGGATGCTCCGGGATCCCCATTATGGTTACTCTGAGCTTCCTTGCCAACGAGGAGGATACTCGCGAGCCGTATTCTTCGAACGTCCTAGAAGACACCAACTTGGCGCGTCCAATACCGTGGATCAGTTTCCGATTCCGCCCGCACCAGGATGTATCGGTCTAAGGCATCCACGAGCGGCGTGACCACTGGACTTAGGTTATCGAGTACAAGGACCGCTCTTCCCTCACGCACGAGCAGTACAAGGTGGTGCTCTCCGGTTGCTCGGATTACCACTTCTGCGAGAAGAAGAACCGAACTGGGCCAACCCGATCGAAGTAATAGATGGCGCTTGGTAACGGCGTAGTCGCCGCAATTGCCCTGGGAGGGAAATATCTGCCATTCCGCGTCACGTCGGCTTGCGAGCAGATCCTTTGGAGCTATGCCGAAATTCACCGTCGAATTGATTTCAGCGAGCTCTCGCCAACGCTGAATCGAGGAGCGGAAATCTCTGATTCTGCAATCGTCGTGGCGTTGGCAGTCCTCCGGATATTGGACGCAGAATTGTGAGAATGAAAGTGGCGGAGCCACTGCTTGAGATTTGTAGTTTGAATAGGCTGGCTGGCTGCAAACGCAATACATTGTGGCCAGCATGCGGAGAGCATGTCTGATCATTGAAATTCGCCTGATCATTCCTGATTGCTTGAACGAACTATATTGCGTTGCAATGGAGGTGCTATGACAATTGTGAGGCAACTCATGCTCAATTGTGGAGCAGTGCGCTGGGCAATCTGGACCATAAATCGTTGCCGGATGAAGCTAACGTCGAGGCAAGGTCTCATCAGCAAGAACCTTTTCGCTAGAGCTTGACGCCGCTTGGCCAACCTTTGCGCTCCGCAGCATTGGCAAGATCAGCCATTTTTGAGCGCCGAAAGTTGTTAATCTCCTTCAGCATCATTAGGCGTGGAAACTGTGCTCCGTTCAGGGGCGATTCAAACGGCACGAGGATATCGCGCGCTTGAACATAGGCTTCCATGCTGATCGAAGCCGTACGATCGCAGGCGGGCCTCGATATCGAGCGCAGCAGAAGGATCTAGCTGCCAGTCCCGTGCGTTATTGATCGTGTAGATTTCAGCTACATCCTGAAAGTCCGGCGCAATGCCGGCGACATCAATACGCCGCAGCGTCATCTCGATTGCTTTTTGACGGCAAGTATTCAGAAGTCTATGCCGCAACACGCGATAGCCGCAACGCACTGCGCGACTCTGAGAGCGTTTAAGTAGCAGATATCACATCGGGAGGACGTTTATGAAACGCCACCGGTTCAAACAGTTAAGACGCTAGGCCAACGACTCCTCGAGGAAGCTAGGGGCAAGGGAAAAGGCGGGGCACCTGCCTCCGGGTGCGGAACGTGAAGACCTTTTGAAAGGCCCACGTGCGATATCGCCGCCCATATTGATGAATGGCTTTCCTTCCCGGATTGCAGGCGCGGAAGTAAGGCGTATGCTTCTAACTGATTTGCAAACTGAGGGAGGTGCACTTGGCAGCCGACCTGGTTTTTAAAGTTGCCATAATAGGGCTAGGTGTATTTTCGACGGTTCTAGTCTCTATGTTGTACTTCAATCTGTAAAGGCAGAGGCTGCGCCTCGGTGCGCGACCTCGTTGATTCAGCCCGCAAGCGACGTCTGCTGGTAGTCCATGGCGTCTGTTAATGCGGTGCAGCTATATGTCTGTTCATAGCGCAGCCCGGCAGTTCGCAACCGAGCGCCCGACCGACACTTTTGGCCGCAGCGGACTCCAGTCCATCGAAGGGGAAACAACCAATTAAATAATTTAATTGCGTTAAAATTTAATGCGCTTATAATATAATCCATGATAGGCGCTTTGATCATAGGGACGCTACTGGCCGGATCGCTGGCCCTCGTCAGCTTGCTGGTCATTTATCCGTCGCTTACCTGGTGGGTCGACGAATAGAACTGCGAAATCGGGCCTAGGTTGACGGGAGTGGCGGTCACGCAATGGTTGGTAAACGGCACGCTAAGTTCACCTTGGAGCCACGATCCCGCCGCAACGCACCTGCATCCTCCGCAAGGGCGTCTCAGGAGACTTCATGGAAGAGATCGCAATCACGTTCGTCGCCGTCGCCTTTCTCGCCCTTGCCGGCCTCGTGGTCGTGGTCAAACCATCGCTGAGCTTTTGGCAGAACGACGAAAGCTAACGATTTTCTGTCCTGCGACCAAAGCCCGCGTATTGTTGCGGGCTTTTTGCTGCCCTGAAGGGAGTGAACGTGGTTCTTGCGAGGTGCGGCTTGAGCAGGGAGCTCTTTGGCATTCCCGCTTCTGATGCTGTGGACGGCTCCTCCACGGGCACGAGAGTGCCAAAGACTGGGCGTCGTTTAAGGCTCCCACGATTCGGAGGAGCAACCTATGCAGTCAGTTTCAACAATTGGTCTGGATATCGCGAAGTCGGTCTTTCAAGTACATGGGGTCGATGCAGCCGGCCAGGTGGTCATACGCCGTCAGCTCAAGCGCCGCTTCGTGCTGTCCTTCTTTGAGAAGTTGCCGCCGTGTCTAGTTGGGATCGAGGCTTGCGCTTCATCGCACCATTGGTCCCGCGAGCTGCAGGCGTTGGGGCATACGGTGCGTCTGATGCCTCCGGCCTATGTGAAGCCCTACGTCAAGCGGCAGAAGAAGGACAGCACCGACGCGGAGGCTATTTGCGAGGCGGTCACAAGGCCCAACATGCGGTTCGTGCCGACCAAGACGAACGAGCAACAGAGCTGTCTGATGCTTCATCGCGTACGCCATCTCTTCATTCGCCAGCAGACTGCTGTCATCAACTCGATCCGTGAATATCTGGCCGAGTTCGGGATTGTTGCCCCCGTCGGGCGCAGGGGTGTCGAACAGCTGTTGGAAGTCGTCGCCGATCCAGCTGACCGCCGGGTCCCGGAGGTGGCCCGCGCGTGTCTTGCGGCTCTCGGCGGTCAGTTGCGGGTACTGAAGGCTCAGATCCTGGAGTTCGACAGGCGCATCATTGCCTGGCATCGATCAAACGCGACGAGCAGGCGACTGGATGCGATCCCTGGCGTCGGTCCAGCACTGGCAACGGCGCTAGTCGCAAGCGTTGCCGATGCGGGAACCTTCCGGTCGGGGCGGGACTTCTCGGCCTGGGTCGGACTCGTGCCGAAGCAGAACTCCAGTGGGGGCAAGGACAAGCTTGGCCGTATCAGCAAGCAAGGCGATCGCTATTTGCGCAGCCTGTTCACAGCGGGCGCACTCGCCGTGATCCGCTATGCCAAGATCCATGGCACGAGCCATCGGCCTTGGCTCACTGCGTTGTTGGCACGCCGCCCCACCAAGGTCGCAGCCATCGCACTCGCCAATAAGCTCGCCAGGATGGCATGGGCGATGATGGCCAGGAACGAACCCTACAAGGAACCCGCCGCTCTCACGGCGTGAACAGATCACAGCCGGTCATCCGGCTGTAACGTAACGGTTGGAAAGGGCGAACAGCACTAATGCAGCGCCGGTCGATCCGGCGATCAGGACAACCCACATGGGCCAGGGCATCTTCGAATGCGTGCTTTTGATCGGGACCTGATCCGCGGAGGGCATTATGGCCAGCGGTCATGAGTACCGCACAAGAAGGCCGAACACATGGCTGCTCCGACCAACGCCGCAAGTGAAGATTCTCCTTGCCAACCCGGAGCCGTCCACACATGGCCCATGGCTTCCGTTGACGCGGTGCAACTACGTGTCGATTGATAGGGGCAGACCGGAAGTTTGCTCCCGATAGCCAAACCGCCCCCTTTGATCCGAAACCGAAGTTCGGGGCGTCACCTCGCGTTGCGGCTGCAGTCAAGGACACGAAGATGGGGAGAGTGGGGGAGGACTCTCGGCTATCCGATCCATTGCGGGAAGGCGTGTCCGCTCCTTCGGCTTGTTCGCCCTCGCTGCTTGCGGAAACGTTGTAACCGACCGTAGACGGCCAGGCGACTGCGACCCAAGCGCTCGCCGAGCTCGGTCGAAGTCATGCCCTCATCGTGTAGCGCAAGCAGTCGCGCTTCTTCTTCGGGTGACCACGGGCGGATCTCTTGTCGATTGTTGGACATCGATTCATGCCAGCAAAAGCGCTGCGGAGCGTCATCGTACGTCAAGATCGTAAACGATAAGTTCAGGAGGAGCCGCCTCACAGGGTGACTTATATTCAGAGCCAAAGAATCCCGATCGAGGTCCTTGAGCGAGACGGACACGACGTATCCGACTAGGAGAGAGAGCTAGCCAAAGAGCCGTCGGGCTTGGCAACACGGATCGCGAGGCAGTTTAGACTGCTTGAAATAGCTTCGGCCGATGAACGACCCGAGACAGCCGCGTCAACTCAAGGATAATCATGTCGGATCGCCGGAAGATCGATCGTTCGGAGGTCGACTTAGCCGCCTACATTTTCGGAGATGGCGGCAGCCGACGTTGCCGCGTGTTCAATATCTCGGAGGACGGTGCTGGGATCGAGTTGTCGACGAAGCTGCACATGGCTCCCACGTTCAAGATGATGTTGGAAACAGACCGTATCATCAGAGATTGTCGTCTCGTCTGGTCCAGTGATACTCGCATCGGCGTCGTGTTCAAAGCCAATTGAGTCGGCTCCGGTACCATCAGCGCATCCAAGTGATCTTGTTCCATCGATCTGAAGACGCGCTGGTACTCTGCCTCGTTAAAGCCCTTGCCCAGCAGAGCAGCCCTCAACGAAATACCTGCTCTTTTTGCCGCTTCTCGCGCTGCCGCACCCTCTTGGGTCTTGCTAGTACGATCACGAGTGCGGGCCCGGGTGCCCACCAACAACCAATTTAGTTTTCCAGATTGCGCGAGCCTCAGCAGAAGCTTCGGTCCACCGGAAGCCCCGGAACATGCGAATGGTGCACCGCTGAACACGTGACGTTAAACTTCAGCGATTTCCTCCAAGAGTGCTTTGGCAGAACGAAGGTCTGATGTTTCGAACCCTTCCGTAAACCAGCCGTAGACGGGACCAAGGAGGCCTCTCGCGTCGGCCTTCCTGCCCTGGTCGCGCCAAAGCCGAGCCAGACTCATGGCCGCACGTAATTCAAAGGCTTTCGCGCTTTGGCTTTGGGCAATCTTGAGCGCAGCTTGCAAGTAGTTCTCGACCTCCTCAGCTGGAGCACCACGAGTGCGATGCAGTTCGCCCTCCATGCATGCAAGCTCCGCCTCCCACATATGTTCTTCGTTGCGCGCAGCAATGGCCTTCGCTTCGGCCAGGGTGGCCAGCCCGTTTTCGTCGTCACCTAACTGGTGGTGCATCGCCGCGAGCATCCACAAGTACCGGACCTGGTACCAACTGGCTCCGAGCCTGGCCCTCTCGTTCAGACTGAGGCGCATGAGGGCGAGGCCGCCCTCCGCGTTACCTTCTTGGGCCATTGCCCAACCCCGCAGGATGAGACCGCTCAAGCGCCAATAATTCAAACTGTGCTGATCGGCGAGATCGATGATGGCTTCAGCGTGCGCATGCACACCCGCCACGTCACCCATCAGCTCCGCAGGCCCCGCTCCGCCATAGACCTGCACGTGCGCCGTAAGGTTCGTTTGATTTAACTCCGCAGCGTATTCAAACGCCGCGCGGCTGGCCCTCTGCGCCTGTTCGGAATAGCCAAGTATCCAAAGCACGATCGCCAGGTAGGGTAACGCCGAGGCCTTCGGGTCATGTACATAGTGGACAGGTGGCGGCCGATGCGTATCCGGCTGATAGCGCCTCACGATCGCTTCGAGCTCTAAGCGCGCGGTAAGAAAGTCGCCGGCGTGCATGGCGGTGAGCGCCGCCAAACGATGCGTAGCTAGTTTGAGCGCCGTGTCCCCGGTGCGCTCGGCAGCGCGCTGGGCCTCGGCGACAAGGCTCTGCATGGCACCAAAGTCGCCTCGCACGAAGTGGAAAACAAACTTGCCGCTAAGGGTGGCGAACAAGGCATCCGTGTCATCGAGTTCATAGCAGAGTGCATGGGCCCTGCTGAAGGCCGTGCCAAGCTGCGGAGCCGTGTATCCGTGAATGGCAATCAGCGGACCTCCGATCGCCGTTTGCAGGGCGAGTTCCTGGCGATCGCGCTCCGGCCCTGCTGGATTCGACTTGAGTGCATCCAGCCCTCTTGTGAGATGAGCGATCGCCTCGAGATTGGCGGAACGCCCCGCGGCAATCCGGCCCGCCCGCAGCCAATAGCCGACCGCCTTTCCCGCCAGTCCCCCCTGCGTGAGGTGCAAAGCGATCGTCTCCGGCTCAGCTTCTGCACGGGCAGGATAATGTTCTTCGAGAGCTGCAGCGATGCGAGCATGGATCTGCTGCCGCTTGCTCTTTAAGAGGCTCTCATGCGCGATGTCTTGGACCAGCGCATGTTTGAAGCTGTAGCCAGTATCCGGAGGTGCTCCACGGCGGAATATGAGTTCCGCTGTCATTAGATCATTGAGAGCACGCTGCAGCGCGTGTTCGTCGAGCGCCGTTACAGATCTTAGAAGCTCGTGTCCGAATTCGCGCCCAATGCATGCCGCGATCTGGGCGACTTCCTTTACCGGCGCCAATCGATCGAGGCGCGCCATCAACGAGTCCTGGAGCGTCGTCGGGATCGCTAGGGGCGGCAAAGGACCAATCAACTCATAGTAGCTGCCCCGGTCTTTGAGCAGCCCGGATTCGAGGACGGCCTTGGTGAGTTCCTCGACAAACAGCGGCACGCCATCAGTTTTAGCCAGAATCTGCTCAAGCACCTCTTGTGGAAGTATTTTGCCGCCAGTGATCCGGTCAACGACACTCGCCCCTTGCCTGCGGCCTAGTCGGCTTAAAGAGAGCGCCGTCACGTGCCCATGACCTGCCCAGCGCGGAACGAACTCAGGCCGGAAGGTGATGATGATCAGAATCGGGAGTTGCTGCACTTCGTCAACGGCCCGGTCGAGGAGTTCGAGCATGGTAGGGTCTGCCCAGTGAACATCCTCGTAGACGGCGAGCAGCGGCTGCCTTGCCGCCAGGCCTTGTATCTGCTCCAGGAGAGCCTGGAACGTTCGCTCCTTCTTCTGGTGTGGGCTAAGTGCAAGTGGCGAGTATCTCTCGCCCGTCGGGATTGCCAGGAGGTCCGCAAGAACCGGCGCGCTCTCATGCACGTCGTTTGTGGCAAGAGCGAGCATGGCCTCGAGTTTATCGAGCTGTTGTTCGGGAGCGTCCTCCCGTCGTATTCCTGCTGCCCGCTCAAGGAGCCCAATGACAGGATACAAGGCGGTGCTGGTATGGAACGGAGAACAGAAATGGCTCAGTGGCGTGTGCGGCGCACCTGCGAGGTGGTCGCGCAGCGCCCGCACGAGCCGGGACTTGCCAATGCCTGCTTCGCCGCCGAGCAGGACAATCTGTCCCTCTCGCTCTTTCGCCTGCTCCCAGCGCTCCAGGAGCAATGCAAGTTCTTGGTCTCGTCCGACGAGCGCGGTCGTTGCCATGCCGTGCTGGGCGTCGAACCGACTCTCGGCTGCGCCCTCACCACTGACAAGCCAGGCCTGCACCGGCTCCGGGAAACCTTTGAGCGGCACTGTGCCGAGGTCCTGGTAAATGAAGGCTTCGGCCAGCAGGCGGCGCGTTGACTCGGCGATCACCACATCACCGGGCTCGGCCAGACTCTGCAGTCGGGCAGCCAGGTTCGGGGTTTCGCCGATCACGGCGCGCTCGCGAGCCTCTCCCCTCGCCTATCAGTTCGCCGACCACGACGAGACCGGTTGCAATGCCGACGCGCGCGGCAAGCGCTACACCGCCCGGCTCGGTAAGGGAGGCGACCGCCTTGGTCACTCGAAGCCCGGCGCGGACGGCACGCTCCGCCTCATCTTCATGCGCCCGCGGCCAACCGAAATACGCGAGAACGCCGTCGCCCAGGAGCTTGGCTATGTGGCCTTCGAACCGGGCGATCTCGCCCGCCACGGCGTTGTGGTAGGCCTGCATGAGGTCACTCAGCTCCTCGGGGTCGCGCCCTGAGGCGAGCGCGGTGGAACCGACCAAGTCGACGAACATGACCGTAAGCTGCCGACGGTCCGCCTCTGAGGGCAGTGACCGCCTTGTCCGTTCAGTTGGCTCACCCGCATCAGTGGCGACGGAAGCGATCGATGACATGCGCGCCTGAATCGCTTTCAATACGGTCTTGCGCGGCCCGAGCGGCAAGCCGAGTTCTCGCAGATCGGCTTCAGTCAGGTCGTGCAGGACATCAGGCGTAACTTCGGCTTCCTGGAAAGCGCGAGTGTAGCGCTCCAGCCCAAGACTGCGAAGCCATTCGGCTATATCCACGCGACGTCTCCTCGCGCGGCGCCAAGCGATACGACGGCGAGTTCAGTTGAAGGTATGTAACCTCAGCTTCAGTGAGCCATCCGCTTGACGCTCGAACACATGGGTGGCAATGCCGCCGGCACTTTGGCGGCTCCCATCCGGTCCCTTGCCGTTGGCCGTCCATTTTGCGGTACTGTAGACGACCTTCTCGTCTCCACCCGCATCTATAATCGTTAGTTTGTGATCAGTGAATCCGCCTGAAAACAGCCCAGCAAAGAATTTCTCGATTTCTTCCGGACCCGATATAACCTGATGCGTTGGTGGTAACACTTTCGCGTTTGAAACGTACGCTGTGGCGACCCCTTTGGCGTCAGCTTTGTTGAACGCCGTATCCCACGCGGCATAAGCTCCGGTAACTTCGGCTCTGACGTCGGAGTTCGTCGAGGAGGCCAGGTTCGTCATGATTCCCTCCCTCAGAATTGGCTTAGTGACCTTCATCATACTACTGCTGGCCAGTCCGCGAAATCGGAACTCGCGGGAACAGGGCGTGCTATTAGGCCGCGGACGAAACGAGGGCACATCCGTACTTC
The DNA here is from genome assembly GCF_040939785.1 of Bradyrhizobium lupini. NCBI lineage: Bacteria > Pseudomonadati > Pseudomonadota > Alphaproteobacteria > Hyphomicrobiales > Nitrobacteraceae > Bradyrhizobium > Bradyrhizobium lupini. The sequence continues at coordinate 2,075,191 of NZ_CP162553.1, read as the reverse complement.
CGCTGAGGGCTATGAGCGCCTTTTTCCGACTTCCTAGATTTCACAATGGCAGGGAGCACCTGCTTCCTGCTTCATACCGAACAGGAGGACGACATGCCTGATAGCGTCTACAAGGTCATTGAACTGATCGGTACCAGCAGCGACTCATGGGAGAAGGCGGCCGCTAATGCGGTCGAGCAAGCTGCAAAATCTCTCCGAGATCTTCGCATTGCAGAGGTCGTCAAACTCGATATGCAATTGGATGCGAAGGGAAAAGTAGAGGCCTATCGCGCCAAGCTCAACGTGTCGTTCAAGTTCGACGAGTCCTGAGCCTCAGCACCTCGCCCCGCTTGCGGCGCGAGGTCGGCTCACTGGAGGAAGGCGCGTCGCGCGCCCCGCCGATCGACGTTTGTGATCCATCCTGGAAGCAGAGCCTAGTCCAACTGGGACCGCTATGCTTTGATGCGTCGGGCGGCAACCGTAACGCGTGGTGGCCTCATGTACATGGTCATTCGCAAGTACACCAAGGTTCGTTCGGTTGCGGACGCTGCCCGCCGCGCCAAGAGCGGCATCGGTCAGATCCTAAGGCAATCGCAAGGATTCAGATCTTACTACCTGCTGGATGGGGGCGACGGCGTTGGTGTCGCCGTGATGATATTCGAGGACCGCGAAAGCGCAAATGCAGCAAACGCTAAGATACTGGAGTTTGTTCAGGCAAGTCTGCATGACCTCGATCTTGGAGATCCCGAAATCACGACCGGCGAGGTATTGGTGAATATCGAACCTGATGCGTTCTCGGGCATAAAGTACTCGTAAACGCCGCCAGTTGCGTGGGGTGCCCCCTTGCCGCTGCAGTCGATCCGATCGCCGTCGCGTTGGGCGATCGCGCCCTGGACGTACGGATGTCGTCCGTCAGGAATACTCGATTGCGACTGCTTTTCGAGGAGTACCAACAACATGAACCAACACACCTTCGAAACATTTTTCAGAACGATGAATCCGAGTACTAGGCCTCCAAGGATCATGAGAGAGAACCGTCATGCTTCCTCCTCAACTTGTGCCGCTCCATGCATTTAATTCTATTTAAATAAACGATTTAAATGGTGAATTAATGATGAAAAACGAGACCAAGAACTTTCGGCGACGATTCCAAAGAGGCGAACGAGCATATGTTTGCCGCGGAACGCGCCCATCTAACACTTCGAGCTGCAATCTTGCGGTCTACTTGTGCACCGCCGGTTGTTAGAATTACGGCAAGGAAGGGGGAAAGCACGCCCTGCGCTTTGTGCTTAAATCTGGTCCCGGTGGTGTAGCGGTCGTCGGCATAGGGTTGCTCAATCGGATTCACAAGTTACGCTCGCAGTCTTGACGACAACGCGCATTGAGGCCAAGCTGTGCGTCGGTCGTGCGTAGCGGTGTCCCTCACCAGCCCGAGCGATAAGGTCCGAGACCAGGCCGAACCGGCCCAGCGTCCAGCACCAAAGCCAGCGCAAAGAAGGCCACGACCATTTCACCTTACATCACAGCTGCGTCTGCAGGCGGCCTGTTGGCTGTCGCGAGGCCGATCGACGAAGGGAAATGGTCATGACGACTAAAGCACAACTTCAGGCGCTCGCGCGTAGCGCCAAGCGCGCACACGAGCGCACCAAACAAGGGCGAACAGAATTTATTGCGGGCACGTTTGAGTTGGCTGCCGCATTCTGTAGGGCTCGCAGCAAATTGCCGAGCGATCAAGCATTCCATGCATGGATCGAACAAGCTGGTCTCCGGTCGATCGGCAAGGACGATCGCTGCGCACTGATTCTCATTGGTCGGCACGTCACCGCGGCCCGCCGATTTTTCATGCAGAACGAGGATCGGTGGTCATGGCGCGGGTGCGCGTCTCATTTGTCGATGCTCGCGCCGGTTTCGCAGCCTGCGAAACCGGTAGTCAGTCCGACAAGAACGGTCACTGTACACGTCACCAAGGAAATCGTTCGCCTCAATGCACCATACCAAGTTGTTACACCCGAGCCGAAACCGTTGGCTGCACCGCTTAAATTTGTCACGAGCAAGCGAGAATGCATGCCGCAGCCTATAGCAGGCGAGACACCCCGGCCACTTGAAGCTATCGGGGCAGTGCAAGCACTTATCGAGGCCTCATCGCTGTCGACGGAAACCGTCGCGCTTTACTGGCCCTTCGAGCGAGGTGAGCGACCTGCACCAGACAGAATACGGGAAGCGGCGCATTGGCTCGAATTGCTGGCAGATGCCGTGGAAGCGGAGGCTCTGCGTAAGCCGCAACATCACTAATAAGGCGGATTGGAAGGTTCGCGGGTGTGACTACCCCGCTTGATCAAATGGTGAAGTGAGCGAACGTCCCTAAACCAATGGGGGAGGTCGCCGGCCACTTTTCGAAGTGTTCGACACATGACCGCGAGTGCTGTGCGCCTTCGCGTTCATGTGTTGAGCTAATGCTCCAGTGTTGCTTCGCAACTCGGTTCGGCCTTGGCGATCAGACTGAAAGCTTGAGTGCGAGCCGGAATGGAAGGCTCGCATTGGACGCTCGATCTGGCTTTCAACGTAGCTGTCGCATCGGTCCACCTCGCAAGCGCTGATTCCTGATCTCGCGAAGGAGCAGCATGCGCTTGGCTTGTGCGGCATTGAGCAGCCCCTCGAACAGGACCAGGACCTCGCGCGCCTGCACGTAGACTTCGGTGGTGATGGCGTGTTGGTCAAAGCCAAAGGTCGCAAGCCGCGCGTCGATCTCGGCCGCCGCGACCGGATCAAGTCGCCAGCTCAATGCGTTCTGCCGGGTGTAGGACTCGGCCTCCGTTTCAAACTCGGAATTGATCCCGACCAGATCGATGCGACGCAGCGCCGCTTCAATCGCGTTTTGGCGATAAGTCTCAAGCAGCTTGTGCCGCAACATGCGGTAGCGCTGGATGTCCCAGGATAGCTCGGCGACATCGATTGCAAGCAGCCACTCGATGGCGGATTGCGGTGCAAGGTCGGCGAAGATCGCCTGCCGCAGCGCTTGGTATTGGTCGAGGTGTTCGCCCGGCAGCAGCAGGGGCGGCGGCGCCAAGGCCTCCAACTCGACCGGCAGCGCCGTGGTGGTGAGCCCGCGCGTGGTTTGGAACAGACCGTTCATCCGGCGGCCTCCGAACCCAGTTTTGCGGCAAGCGGCGCAGTCTTGACGATGGCCTCGGCCGGACCGTGGACCGGGCTCGCGGCCCACAGATCGTGGGCGACCGGCAGCGGTGCGATCTGCAGGTTCGCCCACCACGCCCGCTCGTTGCCGTGCTGATGCAGCTCGTGGTGATGGGTGCGGCACAGGGGGACAGTGAACTCATCGCTGACCTTGCGTCCCAGCGCCCTGGCTTGGGCGAATTTTAGGTGATGGGCATCGCACGGGGTTTGCCGGCACACCAGGCAGGGCTGCCCCCTAACAAACAACAGGTGCGTCTTGCTGCGTTTGCGGGACGGCTCCTTGGGATAGGCGAGCCCGGCCTCGGGTAGCGCTGGCTGCAGCGCGGCCTCGGCGTCAGCAGCAGGCGCTGTTGGCAGGCTTGGCGTGCCAATCAAGTCGGCCGTCTGCTCGGCCTGAGCACGGCCAGCGTCCTCAAGCTTGGCCTGATAAGCTGCCTCGACCTGCCGGGCATCCGGCTCCTGCAGGCTGTTCTTGAGCGGGAGGCTCGCCATGGCCCAGCTGAGCAGATCGGTGCTGGCAGGCAGCGCTTCGAGCTGGCGCAATAGCTGCTCCCGGAGTGCGGCGGACTCGCCCGGCCGCAGCACCGGGGCACGGTTGAGAGCGCCCTTGCCGGGCGAGGCCTTGGGGTTAGGTGGTGCGGGGGGACCAGCGGCCGCATCCGGGGCGTCCAGATCATCCTCGCCGGCAATCCCGACCAGCGCGAACAGGGCGTAGCGTCGGGCGTAGGTGAGCGCCGCGCCCATGCGATGCGGCGCCTCGATGTCCCGTGCGGCGCAGACCGGCCAGTCCGAGGAGATCCACTCGCCGGAGGAATGGGCGAGCAGGGTGGTGAGGTGAATGTGGCCGGTGCTGGCCTCGACCCGGGTGCTCTGGATGGCGGCGATCTCCTGCTGGCTCAAGGTCTTGCGCACGATGTCGAGGCCGCTCGCCAGCGAGGCATAACGAAAGGTGCGGTCGTCGTCGCGCAGGAACGGCGAGCGGATCTGCGCGGTCAGGGTCTTTTCCGGATTGGTCAGTTCGGCTTGCGCGCGGGCCAAGGCCGCTGCGATCGCCCCGATATGCTCACTGGCCTGGTGCATGGACGCGCTCCATCTCAACCGGATCAAAGCTGATCGCGCCGGCTTTGGATCGCTTGGCGCGAACGCCGTGGCCGAACGCTTCCTTGGCGTCCTCGGGCAGCAGCTTCTTGAGCTCGGTCTTGGCCAATTCGTGCTCGCCATGGGCATCGCGGGTGCGCAGATAGGTCGCCGCGCACTCCGCCCACAGATTGGATGCGGTCATGTCGACGACCTTGACGGCGGCCAGCCGCGGCCGCGGCGTCTCGATCCCGAACAGGAGCGGCGGCTCGCCGCTCTGCACGCTGCGCCAGAACTTCTTTTCGGCCGTGAGCAGCAGATGCTGGTAGAGCGGATCGGCATGCACCGTGAGCTCGACCCATTTGCCGCCGCCGGTGATGATCGACAGCACGGCCGAACGGGCGGCGATCACCCACATGTTGTGCTGCAGCTGCGCCATGTGTTTGTCGGCCGCGGCCTCCTCGGTGAAGGCCCAGGGCAGCATGAACTTGGCCTCGAACACCGCGCCGGTTTCTGCGACGATGCCATCGAGGGTGGCCGCCATCCAGCTGTGGACGGGATGGCGAATCCGCTTCTGAATATCCGTAATAGTCACGCCCGACGCGCGCTGGTACCAGCTGCGGTTGAGGTCTTCGGTCACGCTGCCGAGCTGGACGATGAGGTTGTGCGCAAAATCTTGCGGCGCGATCTCGCCGCGCTTTTCGCGCCACAGCCGCGTGAGATCGTCCTGATCATTGCCCATGATGATGCGGGCATCCGAGCCGCCGATAAACGCGCGGCGGTCAATGGGGTCGAACTTGACGATGCGATGTGGCGCCTCGGCGCCATCGGTTGCAATCAGGGTCACCGGTCTCTCCTTGGTTTGGCAAACGCGGCTTGCCGCCGCACCACCACCAAAAGCCCCGCACCGGCGAGGAGAGATACCGGGGCTAACGGTCAACACCCCGTCCCATTAGTGACGCTCCTTTTGCGCGGGAATGCCAGTCCTTTCTGCAGCGAATTTGCGGTTCGTTGTGTCCAAAAATGCTTGATGTCTCAAAGTCTTGGAGCGAGCTTTCGGGGGCTGCAACCCGCCCCGGTCGAGGAGCTCGGAGATGACGTCAATTCGACAAATCGAAGCCAATCGCGCCAACGCCAAGCGCAGCACCGGACCGAGAACGATGCCCGGAAAGGTGAGGTCCAGCCGCAACGCGTTGCGCCACGGACTCGCCACGAGTTGCAAGCCGGATGCGCCGACCTTTGCAGCTGCAATTCGCGCGGGCCTCGGCTGTGAGATTGGACCCGAAACGGCCGCCGCGGTTGCGGATGCCAAGTGCGAGCTATGGCGCGTGCGACTGGTCCGCCACGCGCTGTTGGCCGCCCTCGGTGGGGACCCGGTTGGAGACGTCGCGCGCCGGCTCGAGGCGCTTGAGCGCTACGAGCGCAGCGCGCTGGCCGCGCAGAAGCGCGCGTTTCGATCGCTAAGCTCAGCGCGTGTGTAGATTTGCGATTGGCTTCGTTCTGGAGAAACTCTCGATGTTGCCCGGTGACCGATCATGGAAAGCCGTAGCCATAACCCTCTCGGCCGACCGAAATGATGTTGAGCTGGACGTCATCGAACATCGGATGGTTGCCCGCCCATCTCAAAAATTGCGAGGTGCTGTCGACCTGGTCGTCGTGCTTGCCGTGGGGAAACGCCAGCAGCTCCAGCAAATAGTCGTCCAGCCAGGGCGCATCTGTGGGCAGATGCACTTGTCCGGCCTCGATCCGGAAGGATTGTGCCGCCATGCGATCGGCCTTGCTGCCTTCGGGCTTGATGCCAATCGGGCGCGGCATGCCGTCCGGTGTGTCGCGTTGCAGGTCCTGCAACATCGCGATGGCGGGGCCGGCGTCCTCGACCAAAACCGCGTCCGCGTGATATTTTGTGGCCAGGGCGGCCACGGCGCGCCGGAGGTCCGGATATTGGTGTCGCCCGCGGTAGAGATCGACGAGGTAGTAGTCATTCTTGATCATGCGCCAGATGGTGCAGACCGAGTAATCGTTGGCCTTTCCGGTCATCATGGCGGTGTCCCAGCTCTGCACAACATAGCCGGATGGGCCAGCCGCGGGCAGTTGATCGAACCAGCGAAACCAGTCGCGCTTGATCAGATTGCCCTCGAGTGGGACCGGCCGTTGCTGGTATTGCGCGGAGAATTGCAGGCTGCCGATTTCGGCCTTGATCCGGTCCAGCACCAGCTTGCTTTCGCGCCGCGGGTGCAAGAGGTCCCCAGTGCGCCGGCGAAAAACGCGATCGTTGCCGATGGCGATGTCGCTATCTTCGGTGGCAGTGGCGGGCAGATCAAGGTGATGCCAGCCGCCCGCTTGCAACAGATGACCGGCGAGATCGTCTTCGTGCAGGCGCTGCATCACCACGACGATGCGGCCAGTCTCCTTATCGTTCAATCGCGATACCAAGGTGCCGCCAAACCAATCGGTGACGCGATTGCGCCCAGGCTCCGACATGGCCTCCTCCGCCTTGAGCGGATCATCGATGACGATGAGGTCCGCGCCTCGACCGGTTAGCGTGCCCCCGACCGTGGTGGCGTAGCGGCTGCCCCCGGCCGTAGTCACGAGTTCGGTGCCGGTGTCCTTGGCCGGGCGCATGGCCGGAAACAGCTCTCGATACCAGGCCGATTCGATTACCATTCTGAACTGGCGGTGCAACTCGGCGGATAGTTCGCTGGCGTAGCTGACCACGATGATGCGGCGGCTGGGCTCGTGGCCCAGCCACCAGGCGACGAACGCGACCGAGACTGAGAGCGATTTGAGCGACCGCGGCGGCTGGTTGATGAGGAGCCGACGGCAATCGCCGTCGTGGACGCGCATGAGCTGATGGGCGATCGCATCGACGTGCCAGTTCGGCAGATATTGGCTGCCCGGAAAAACAGTCGCGAAGGCCCTTTGGATGAAATAACGCAGATCCGTTCGCAGCAGCGCCGCCACCACCGGCATCATGTGGCGTCCTCCCCGTCGCGCTTGGGCGGAGCCGCAGCGGTCGCATCAGCCAAGATGTGCTGTCTGAATGCCTCCAGAATGGCCTGATCGTCGACGGAGGGGCTTTTGGTGGCGTCCTCCTCGGCGCTGCCGCTCATGGCCATCGCGTAGGAGAGCAATTTGTCGAGCGCCCTGACGTCGCCTTTGAGCGCCTTTTCCCGCAAGCGAAGCAATGCCGCCTTTTGCGTGGTGACGCGTCGGGATCTGCCACCGTCGTTGAGCGCGACCGGGGCCAATAGGACGGTTTTCAGGTCGGTGGCAAAATTCAAGCTGCCTTTCGACCGACCGCGCGGGTTTCCGGATTGCCCTGGCTTGAAACGGCTATGTAGGGGCGGGCTGCCGTAGCCGACGCCTTTCGATGAGTTAACCACGGCTGCGCTCCAGGTCAGCGGTGCTGGTTTGCCCGAACGGCGCGCCGGTCTCGGCGTGCACCGCCGTCTTGCCAGTTAGATGCTGCCAGCGCTTGATCGCGACATCCACATAGCGAGGTTCGATCTCAATCAGCCGCGCTCGCCGCCGGGTCCGTTCTGCGGCGATCAGCGTCGTGCCGGCGCCGCCGAACGGATCGAGCACGATGTCGTGCTCGTTGGTGCAGTCACGAATCGCGTCGGCCACCAGGGCGACTGGCTTGACGGTCGGGTGCAGCGAGAGCTTGCCCTTGGCCGAATTTGTCCAGGTGTTTTGGCTGGGATAGCTCCACACGTTCGAGCGATTTCGGCCGTCTTGCCCTAACCGCACGTTATTGATATGTGGCGCGCGGCCCTTTTTGAACACGAAGATGAGCTCATGCCCGGACCGATACAATGATCCCATGCCGGGGTTTGTCTTGGCCCAAACGCACAGGTTTTTCATTTCCGTGTAGATGGGAGTGGCGGCGGCCAGCAGCGGTTCGATCCCGCGCCAGTCCATGCAAAGGAAATGGATGGCGCCGTCTCTGGTGAAGGCAGCGAGCAGGGCAAAGCTCGTCGCTAAGAACGCCTCGAATTCAGTCGTCGACATCTCGCCGGATGCCATCGCAAACTCGGCATGGGTGATTCTCCCCTTGCCAGATACGTGGCCATCGATTCTCTGGTTGTACGGCGCATCCGCGAACGCCATGTCTGCCAACTCATCGTCCAGGAGCCGACGGTAACTTTCGTCATTTCTTGCATCGGCGCAGAGTATGCGGTGCTCATCGCCGAGTGCCCAGAGATCGCCGGGTTTGGTGATTGGTGGCTCGGCATCGGGTGCGGGCAAGTCATCTTCCCAATCTTCTGAATCGGACGCCGCGACGTCGAGTTCTCCCATCGAAAATCCGGTTAGTTGCAGGTCGATCTGTGGCTCGATCGTCAGGAGCTCACTCAATTCGAGACGCAGAGCTTGGACGTCCCAAGTGGCCTCTTCAGTTACGCGGTTGAGCATAAGCCTCAGCATTCGCAGCTGAGCCTCGCTGAGATCGGTAATGGTGACGGCGAGGACATGATCCAGACCGATCTGCGCGGCCGCTGCAACGACCGCCCATCCCGCTATCACCCGTAGCATCGCGTCAACGAGAATGGGAAGAACTTGACCGTACTGGCCCAAGCTTGTCGCCAGCGTATCGATTTGTCGCTTGGGGTGGCGACGGGTTTGGTTGCCGGGCGGCGGCTTGAGGTCGCCGATCCGAACGGGAACGGCTTTCAAATCGTGGCGAAGTGCATCGCCATTGGTTGGTCGGGTGTAGTTCTCCAAGAGGGCCTCCGTGTGCGATATGCCTGTCGGCATATTGGCGGGAGGCGCGCAGAATGCACTTAGAAGAACGTGGGCCTGATCCCCGATTTGCGATCGCGGGTGCGATTTCGCCGTCCGATGGCGGCGGCCATCAGGCTGCAGACACTTGGTGCGGTGATGGACGGAACGCAGGTTCGCAAAAAATTCAGCACAAACTGTCCGGCGACCGTCTGGGGGGTGCCCTTATACTCTAAGCCCAAATAGGGATTGTGGGTAAATGTGCCGCCGTAGCGCTCGATTAGCTCCCCGAGGGAAATTACGCCGTACAGCAGCATCGGCCGCGGGAGCGGTCCGCCGCATTTTTTGCTGGTTTCGAGCGCACCTCGGGTCGCACGCTCGAGTTGCTGGGCGATCCGCACGGCATCAGCGAATTCCCGCACCTCGTAATGGCACGGGTTGGGGAAGTCCCGAAAGGTCTTATCCTGAAAGATCCTATGCTGTGCGGGCTCGTTCAGCAGGGTAAGGTATTGCGCGAGGCGGTCGGCCGCATCGGCCAACATGATAAGCTCAGCGTTACCTGCCTGCCTGGCGCTGCCTGCAAGCGCCCGCAATCGGCTTGGAAAGGAATAGGCGAGGCTCAGGGGACCCGCGGGTTCGATCGGCGGATTCTTAGCGACCCAATCGAAGTCAACTTTCTGCGCGCAGTTAAGAAACTCGCATACGAGGCACGCGAATTGGTCCAGCGCCGCGTGAATCTGGGCCCGGCTTGGTTGCTGAGCTAGGCGCTTGTCTTCCTTCAGAATGAGTTCGCGAAGCCCATCCAGCTCTTTGCGAATATCGAGCTCATGGCCGTCGCGGGAAGGGCCAGGGAAAGCCCTCATCAAATCGTTGAATTGGTCATTGCTAAGCAGAAAACCTTCAGAGGCGCCGCCCGGTCCCGCGTCGGGATCATACATTTGTCCGTAGCCGGCCAGTCGGACCAGTCCGGACCAGCCCCACTGTGCATCAGCATGCCCACGCATTAAGGTCGCCCGCATCAAGGGTGAAGTTCTTAGGTTAAAGCAGAACATTCGGCGGCAACCATGCTTAGGCAAGTCCGGACAAACACGGTGGTGCACGGCAGCGAACGGCCGCTCTGGAGGGCGCTTGGATGCTACCTCTCATCTCTTGCAATAAACTCAAGAAATTCCCTCGATGTCATTTTTTCAGAAGTAACCCCATTTCGCGCGCCATCCGCTTGACTGAGCCGACATGCCGGCGAAGAGCTGTGGCGATTTCCGCCGCGCCGTACCGCCGGCGGATCATCGCCGAAAGCTTCTTGCGTTCGAGGTCGCTTCATTCCTTTGGCTTCGAGATTTTCATGGCGTGATCTTCGGGCCGGTCCGAGGCGGGCGACATTGGGAAATTTACGGGTGCCATCCTGAGTTGTGCCCAAAGACCGAGGAGAAAGTGGGATGCAAGCATCGCGGACGCTTGCTGGGCTTCGTGTATGCTTATCCGCGCACGACCTATCCCATGCGAGCCAAGCCAAACGTTGCGGGCCTTCGCGGCCGCGGCGAACCTACACGGGGTGGCGCATTTCTGGACCGCTCCCAGCTCCAGGCCGTCGACGGCAAACAACAGGCTCAGGGACAAGTTCGCGGGCGGCGCTACACCAACGCGTGCAGTCGGCCCGCCATGAAGATGAGCGTGAATGGATCGAGATGGCGACCAGCACACCTGCGATTTGATTGCATCGGCGAAGCCCAAGTGCAGCGGGTTAGTCTTCACACCCTTTCAGGAGGGGCGGCGGGGAGTTTAATCGCCAGGACCGACGACCAACCCGCCCCTTGCGCGAAGACACGTCCGCAAATGCGGCCTACTCGACCTTGCTGCTTGCGGAAGCGCTGCAAACGACCCGTAGGCCGCCAGGCGTGCGCCCTAACCGGTGGCCGATCTCGCTTGCGGTCACAGTCCTATCGGACAGCGCAAGAAGCTGTGCTAATTCCTCGGGCGACCATGAGCGGATTACCAAGGCGATTGTTGGATCAACTACGCCAGCGAAGGCACCGAGAAAATCTAGTGCTGAAGCGCGTACGCGATCAGGTTGTGTGGGCCCTTCGTTTCCGCTGAGACGCGATCAGCTTGCCGTCGGTTGATGGGCTCTTCTGCGACGTCGATCAACGTACGCTTCCTGACGCTGTTCAGGATTGAGCGGACATGCCGCGATAAAAATTAAGTCAACCGAACCAGCCAGCGCGTGGGCTCGGCGACAGCGCTGATCTTCGAAGGCTCAAAGCTCTCTGCACATCGGGGGTGTTGTCTGTTCTTGACCTTGACCCGGTGCTTCTGCCGTCCGCACCGGCGGTTCCGGTGCTTCGATACCAACCCTCCAACCCCATGCGGCAGCCGCCCGATATAGGTCAGGCCCGAGCCCGCCGGGCGCGGCCGTGCAGAGAGATAGCTCGCCGCGCCGATTAAATATCAAAAAATAAATCGAATTAAATAAATTAAATAATGGAACGAGATTTAAATTTGGATTAGGATGCGAATGCTTGGCGCCGGACGCACGCGTCAAGGACCTCCTTGGAAGCGGCCCCATCATCCTGCCCCTGCTCACGCCGTCCAAAGGATGTAGGGGCCGCTTCTTTGGCAAATCGGGAGGGGAATCATGCAGTTCCTGTCATTGGGTGATTTGTTTTTCATCTCCGCAGCAACAGGTACGCTCCTATTGGTCGAGGTCGGAGTTTTGATCATTGTGGGCGTGATCTGAGCCGGACGCCTTCCGGTCAATGCTCCCATCGTCGCGGGCGTGCGCCTGGTGCGTGGCTCTCTTCCACTCCTACTGAGAGGGGTCAAGTGGGCGGACAACCATCGACGTCATGCCTGCGGTCGCGAATGATAACGCGGGCACCTGGCCTCTGCTACCGTTTCCGGATCGCTGGTACGCCACCTGTTGATCTGTGATGCGGCTCGGTCCTGCGGTGCTTAGCACGCCGCAGGCACGAGCGATTTTCCAAATTCGGTTATTGCGCGGCTGCCGCTTGCTGTCGTTGGTGTTCGAGGCCTGTGCCTGACGTGTATGCCACCAAGGCGACGTTGTACGCCTGCCACAGCGTATGGCGGTCAATATCCGGGAAACACTTCAACACGAGCGGTTCAACCTCGGCGACTTGATACGCATCCAGGCATTGAAGAATAACGCAGCTGACGTCGGCGATGCTGTGGTTTTGCATTTTCATTGCTCCCGGCTATGACATCAGCTGGTTCCGCGGCCGCGGTCTCTTTGGTCTGTTGTCAGGACGACCCCTGCAGCCACAAGCTGAAGCAACCGCCGGCAGACATTGATCGATGGCCCGATCACCTTAGGTGGGGAGCCTCGCTCGCGCGCTAAGTGTGCGGCAAGCGCGACGCCCTTGTCAGAGGCGGTCGCGACCCGACGATGATGCGCGGACATTGAGCTCTGATGAACCGCCCGGTCCATTAGTTTGGTGGAGTTGTTGGAGTCGCCTGTCGAGTTCTTGTTTTTTGGCAACGATCCTCGCGGCGAGAATCTGATCGACATCGGTGTAGAGAGCCCACAACTCATCGAGGGACATCTGCTCAAATTGCGGTTGGTAATCACGAATATCCACAGTCCGGCCCCCGGCTGGGGCGGGTAGCAGCGAAGTCAGTCTTGAAAGCCCGGACCCTTACGCTGATCAGATGATCGCGTTGCTGGCCGGGCCGACCGCGCTGCCCTCATAAACCGCCTTCCCAGCTCCAGTTTCGCGTGCCGCACCGACGATTCTGCGCTCGGCCTTGGCTACTCGGTCTCGAAGCGTCTCAAGTTCGGATACTTGAGACGCGAGTGCCTCACAATGTTGGTGCAGAGCGAAATGACAATCATCCAGTCGCGCACGAGCGTCCATTGCACGCCCCTCTATGGTACTGCCCCAGAAGACGTGGCCCGCAATTGGGACCACCGCGAGACTAGTCAAATTGACCCATCAGGTCTGTGCGCTTTCGCACATTCGCTGTATGCTTTCCCTCCGTGGATCGCCGCGCGTCGAGTTGCTGCGAGCGGCAAGCAAGATATTGCTGCTGGCCTGCCGCTCGGGCCTCACGGTTTTCGAATTCGCAAAATGGAGGGCTTCCAGGCGACTGCCGCCCGCAGACAAGGCCGGGCCTTGGATCTCGCGATCGCACAAAACACCGCCAGCACCGTCTACGGCCCCGGCATTTAGGGTGGTGCTTGGGCCGCTGCGATCTGCGCGCGTTAGCCTGGATCAGCCGGATGTAGTATCCCGCGCCAAGGAAAATCGGCAGATCGCGCGTTTCTGCCGATGACGACGATATCTCTGCTTGGCCTGGCTATCTAATCTCGAAAGGTCCCGCGGTTCGACAGCTGGAAGCGAGCGCCGCGAAACGCTGGCGCGGGGAAGCGGAGGAGCGTGGATCTCAACACGGGGCTGTCTCGGCGCCGAATATCGGCTCGCGCGGCTCTTTGCCATCGGGCGGTTGATCGGTTCGCGGGAGGCTAGTTTCAGGGCGTCTGCTGAGCATTGCGAATACCGGCCGATCTGCGTGGTTTTCATGCGGTGGTTCTCCCCCTTTCTGGTAGCAGTACTTCGATTGCGTAAGGCGCGAGCCGGATGTCGGTCTCGCTCTCCGGCTGGTGATCCACGGGGCTTCTTCTCTCTTGAGAGAGCAAACTTGGCCGCTAGGCGTCTGAACAATGAACGCTTTGCGACTTGCATAGCTGCGCGAAGGCAGCCTTCGCCTCGTTAGTGCCAACATGCATTCCTTTGTCTTACTTCTCGACTCACCAGTCTGCCTCGCCTTGACGAGCGATGCGGGAAGCCTCAGCCCTCAGCCGCTCTTTTTCGGGCGGAGCAGCGCTTGCGATTAGACAAGTGCGCGATTTTGGTCTTCTTCACCACAATCCAATTAAATGGCAAGTGAGGTCCGGCGATTCAGGAGCGCATCGCGTCGATAGCGTGTGCGATTAAAATGCCCACGCTCAAAATAACTAGAAAAATGAGCAACCAGGTACTCACGTCCACCTCCTGTCTTGGAAGTGAACCTTCCTGTTTATGCACAGTCAAAGGCATCACGTAGGGAACCGCGATTTCAGCGGCCGCTGAGGATTTATTGCCACACGGCGCGCTATCGTCGGAACGCCAGGAAAAGGAGTGTGCCGACGATGGCGGTCGCGAGAAGTGGAAACCAAATGTCCGGCACTTCAGGCACTCCGACTCACTGCGTCGGATTAAATGCGAGCTGCGCTCTTATTTCTTCTGGTTTTCACTATTCTCCACAGCTCAAACAGAAGTGGCCGCAACTCGCAACGAATATTTGCGGTATTATGTTCGTGGTTTGGCGTCGTCAGTATTCGGAGCGGTTCGATCTCGCGTGTTCGTATAGCTAGCCGGCTCACGTGCAGATCCATTTCTGGTAGCAGTTCCAGGTTTAACGTATCTCGGTAGCATCAAGCTTACCGAGTGACATTCGTTGCCAACTTGCCGAGACGGAATATCGTCGCGTCGATCGGGCATTTTTGTTCCCGAACCATCAGTTAGCGGGGGTGGCCTGAAAACGGGTTCGATTTCCATGATCTGATATTCGTCGTATGGAAATTCGAACTATCGTGCACCAGCCGCGCAGTTCTCCTATCGCGACCCGCTGGAAGCCGAGTACGGCCAGCTCATCGAGGGACGAGAGCGGGTCAGACAGGCCGAAGCCGCGGCCTCAAAGCGGTTTACGATCGCGACAAGGAAAAGAATTCGCCGCAACGAAGATGCATCCGCTGGCAGGCATCTGCTCGATGCGCGCGGCGGAGTTCGTGGCGTGCAGCGCCAGGGTTGTAACCACCAAAGTCAGGTCATCGAGAGGGGTCGAGATGCCTTGGTGGCGGGCTTGGGGGAGAAGCGTGCAGTCGGTGGGACTACGACCGCTTTGAATGCGCCCGCGAACCGCGAGGGCCAGCTCCGTCGGATTTCCGGGCGATGCGCCGCCGTCCGTCTTTCCCGAAGAGCCTCGACGGATTGGAGCCCTGTGCGCTCTCGCCGAAAGTCCGCCCTCCGGTTTTCATCGTGTGGCCTTGCTTTGGTCAAACCGGCGTTGGGGAGTGTGGACTTGCCCGATTTAATGCTCGGCCTCGGCCCGGGTGACATCGGGTGCGATGGGCCGATGCATTCGCCGATTAAACCGATAGCTCTGACTCTCTTTAAGAGCGGAATGAAAGAGTATCGGGCGCTTGTTGTGAACGTGAACGTTATGGGCTCGCTCAGCGGCTGGGACTTGGCCAGACAGGTTCGAGAACAAGAGCCGACGTTTCCCGTGATCTACATGACCGGCGCTGCGGCCGACCATTGGGCGTCCCAGAGCGTCCCGAACAGCATCCTGTTGCAGAAGCCGTTTGCGCCGGCCCAACTTGTCACGGCGATCTCGCAGCTCCTCAATCAGGTCCCCCTACGCGCGAATGAGGCCGCCTCAACTCCGGTTCACTTCCGCTTTTGCGTCACCAATCGCAAGGGGATGCTGTGGAGATCCGCGCGACCTCGCACAGCCGGTTCTGTCCATGCCCCAGCGCGCGAGCAATGTCGTCGGGTCGATTTCCTGCGGCGGCCATGGCCATAGCGATCAGCCGCTGATGATCTTCCGGCGTCCACCTTCTCACCAGTGGGTAGCGTGACTGTTCCATCGCGCCAGCGGCCCCCAGCCTGTTGCACGCCTATGCCTGCCTATACAGTTCGCAGATCTGCGCCCAACAAGCGAGGTGGGCTGCTGGTCAGCGATCGGCCAGAATGAAAGTGCTGCTGCTGGTCGCGGAGCGAGGCGCGCCGGTGATGTTCGCCCGGATCGGGGTCGTGCGCCTGTGGAAAGCGCCCTGGAGCGCAGGGGGGCTAAAGGAGCGCCCCAGGGCCGCCCACTCCATGCCGACGACGGCGTAAGGCCGGCATGATCGCCTACGGCGTTGCCCAAGGCACCGCCTATCGAAATGCCACTGCCTTAGTCGTCATGATGGTGGTGGTGGTGGTGGTGCTCATGCGAGCTGCCCCCGCCAGACCGCGCAATGGCGTTAGACGTCAGCGATGTTGATAGCAGTAGCGTCATCGCTGGAGGCGTCACGACGGCAAACCTACCGCAGGTCTTCAAGAACTCGCGGCGATCCTCGTCTTCTGTGGCGCTTGGCATGCTTGACTCCGGTTGGTGGCGTGCGGATATTAAGCCGAACGAAATTTAAATCAATTAAACAAATTAAGTTCCTTTTATTATTTACAAGGCCGCGAGCCGGCCTCCAGTCAGGTGGGTGTGCCCGCTACCGGACAGACCGGTCGTTGGTTGTATGTTACTGCCCGACGTCAAGAACTCGCGATTGAATACAGGCCCTTGCTAAATCATCCGCTATTTCCACACCGACGAGCAATTTTGTTGAAGAGCGTCGCAAGGACCCTCACCGGATTAGCTAATCAATTGCCGGCTTGCCTCTCAGATGAGAGACGAAGCGCGTCACGCACGAGCCGCCGATGATCGCCCAGGGGCCGAGCCGGAAGACGGCCAACGTCTTTAGGATGTCCGCGTCGGCGACGATGCAGCGGAAAGCCACGCCTTCGAACGCGCCAAGAAGATCGTCAGGAGCGATGGTGCACATTGGGAGACGCAAGACCTCAGACAAGAATTCGCATGACAGCTCGGCAAAGCAGCAGATGGGGAGTGTCCACGTTGCGCCCAACATTGAACAGCCCGGGCAGTGCATCCGAAATTCAACACCTCCTATCGTTCGCCCTGCTCAGTTCCAGAATTAACTTGCAACACGAACATCAAGCTTAATTCCAGACCGCGATTGCGGCCGCGCGCTAGAGGACTAGTTTGCGCACACGGACATTGTCCTTGTCCGCTCCACCCCAGCGAAGTCGCCGCACCATTATATTCGGTGCAGCGACTTCGACGCTGGACAGTCGCGCGAGCTTCACTTGAGAGAGCAGCCGGACCACGAAACGCTTGATCTCATCGAGATGCGTCGCCGACTTACGGCGCTCCGGTCGAAACACTCGGACAATCTTTTAATTACTTCGCTGTTGAACCGCTTTTTCGTGAAAGTCGCATTTCTCCTGAAGCCGACGGACCGGGCGCACGAGCAATATCTCAAATCCGAATTCGAACGAACGTTGATAAAGGTCAAAGAGATTGCTGCACGGACGAAATCTGACTGAAGGCCGCACCAACGCGTGGCTCTGGACCCGATTGGCCGGGTATCCGCCACTGTTCTATCGGATCAGCCAGTAGCGGTTGTCGGCTTTGGGCACTGGTGCTGAACAATAATCTCCGCATTCGTCTTCGTCCTCCCTTAAAAAATCGGGTGCTGCTGCTATTCCCGGGGCTTGTCGGTAATCTCTCGCACAGCCAAGCTCAGCTCCAGCTCTCTGAGCTGCTCAATCAGAAGTTCTACGATCTGGTCGTAGTCAGACGCCTTCAGCGAATGCACGCCTCGCAAGGCCAGTTGGTTCTGGAGGATCATCGCCATCATGGCTTTAACGCTCATGGGCCCTCTCGTCGGGAAACAAAGATCGTCATAAAAACAATCAGAAGTAGACGTCAAAGCTTGCGGATGCGCAACGTCCGTAAGAGTACGGACAAGGCGGCAAATCCGTTTGGCACCGCACAAACGGGAGAATGTGTCGCGTGTGCGCCTTCAGACTAATCCGTTGGAAAAGAAGGCGCCGGGCTGCTGGGACAAGTGTAACGTTTTCGCAGGTAAGGCCAGGTAGGATGTAGCTTTACTCGCCGACAGGCCAGCCATGAGATTGCTAATGACTTCGGATTGCAATGATGAACTAGCGGCTATCGCTCGAGCAATCGCAACCAAGCAGCTTTATATCGAAAGTCAAACCACCTTGATCCAGGTGCTCGAGCGTGACGGACACGACATGCTTGAGCAAAGAAAAGCTCTTGCTAAGGAACGATCAGACCTAGCAACACAGATCGCGCGACAATTTAAGCTGCTAGAGACAAGGTGCACATCGGGCGAAGATGATCTCGTTGCGGCTATAATGAAATGATAGAACGTCGAAAGCTGGAGCGCATCGATGTGGACGAGGTCGCCTACATTTCAGGCGACGGCGCCAGCTTACGCTGCCGCGTGGTCAACATGTCGGAAGAAGGGGCAGCAGTTGAGCTTCCGTCGAAGCGGCACGTGGCCTCCACATTCAAACTAATGCTCGAGAAAGATCGCATCATCCGAAGTTGCCGCCTAGTCTGGTTGAGTGGAAATCTTATCGGGGTCTCGTTCGAGGATCTTTAGGCGGAGAAGAGTCAGTTAGCTCTGCCCTACAATGGAACTCGCGGTTCTTTTGCTGGCATGGATGGGCGATGTCAAACAATAGACCGGAAATCCGTTCGTGGTCCCCCGATGCAGCAGACGCCATGAAGAAGTGACTTCCATTTTGTGGGGACTAACACTCGCCGCTTCTTGTTTGCGCTATCGAGGAACCGCGCGCCTCTGTGCAGCGGCTAATCTTCCTTTCCTAACTCTCGCATCACGACCTTGAGCACATGAGCAACGGCTCTTGCAGCGCCTTCGCCTCGTCCCTTGGCGCGCGCACCTAACGCCGGTTAAGGGATTGGTTACCGGTCACTGTCACCATTTACATACAGTCGCATTATGCGGCAGCGCATTCTGAGAACAGTCTATTCGACACGCCCGGTTGGCGGTCTCTTTCAGGAGACGCCCCAATGCTTAAGGGCTTCACGGTCTTCGTTGTTGCGCTGATCGTACGCGTCTGGTGACGGCCCCTGGTTAGGTCATCTTGAACGGATGGCTGACCGCGCTTATGCGGCCTGAGCGACGTTCTGAGGTCGCCAATTCCAGGGCATGAGTTCGTGGATGCGCTTGGCGGGATGATCCGGTAGGCGCGCCAGCACGTCGGCGAGCCAAGCCTGCGGGTCGATGTCATTGAGCTTGGCGGTGGCGATGAGGCTGTAGATGGTAGCCGCGCGCCGTCCGCCCTCATCGGACCCGGCGAAGGTCCAATTTCTTCTGCCCACGGCGACAGCCCGAAGCTTCCGCTCGGCGGCATTGTTCGACATGCAAAGCCGTCCGTCATCAACGAAGCGGCTAAACGCATCCCAGCGGCTGAGGCAGTAATTGATCGCCTTGGTCGTGTCGTTGTTCCTGGAGAGCTTGGCGCGCTGCTCGCGCAACCACGCCTCCAGCTCGACGATCAGGGGGCGGCTACGCTCCTGGCGCACACGCAAACGCTCCTGCGCAGTAAGACCGTTGATCTCGCGCTCGATGGCGAACAGAACATCGACGCGCTTGACCGCCTCGGCCGCGATCGGCGCCTTGCTGAGCCGCGCGAGATCAAAGAACTTGCGCCTGCCGTGCGCCCAGCAGGCGGCCTCGATGATCGGGCCGCCCTTGCGATTGGCCTCGTAGAGCCTGCCAAAGCCGGCGTAGGCGTCGGCCTGCATCAGTCCGGCATAGCCCGCCAGATGCTGCTCCGGATGCGCACCGCCACGATCGGGCGAGTAGAAGAACACGGCCGCCGGCGGATCTGGGCCGGCAAACGGACGGTCGTCGCGGACATAGGTCCAGAGCCGGCCGGTCCGGGTCTTGCCCTTGGCCAGGACCGGCACCGTGGTGTCATCCGCGTGGATGCGCTCGGCTGCGAAGACGTGGCTCCGGATCGCATCGACCAGAGGCATCAGGGTTGCCGCTGCGGCACCTACCCAGTCCGCGAGCGTCGATACGTCGAGGTCGATGCCTTCACGCTGGTAGACATCGCTCTGACGATGAAGCGGCAGGTGCAGGCCGTACTTGGCGAACAGGACATGGGCCAGCAGCTTGGACCCTGCACGCCCGCGCGCAATCGGATGCGAGGGGGCCGGCGGTTGGGTGATCGCTTCGCAGGCCCGGCAGACGAGCTTCTCGCGCACGTGCTGGATCACCTTCCACTGGCGCGGAACGAGCTCCAGCGTCTCGGTTACGTCCTCGCCAATCTTGCGCAATCGGCTGTCGCCGCAGCACGGGCAGGTGGCCGGCACCGGATAGACGATGCGCTCCCGCGGCAAATGCTCCGGCAGCGGCCGACGGGCTGGCTTGCGGCGCTCGAACGATGGCACCGCTATCTTCTCCGCTGCCATCTGCGCCGCGGTCTCAGCTTGCGCCGCGTTCTCCTCCAGGTCCGCGAGCTGTAGCTCGAGCTGGTCCAGCAATGCGCCTCGCTCGGAGGACTGCCCGAACTGCTCGTGCCGGAGCTTCTTGATCGTGAGCTTGAGCTTCTCGATCAGCAAGGTCCCCGCCTGGGCCTCGGCTTCCGCGGCCAACCGGGCCGCTCGCTCGGCGCGCAGCATCGCCTGCAGCGTGGTCACATCGTCGGGAAGAGAATCATCGGCGCCCATCGCCGACCAGAGAATCACAAGACGCGGTCTCTGTCCGGACCGCTGATCGTGCCACCGATTCAAATCCCAGCGATCAGCCAGCCGCCTGCGGTCGCCAGGTCTGTTGCGGCATCCGCCAGTCGATGCCCTCCAGCAGGTAGCCAAGCTGGGCTGGGGTGATTGTCACCACGCCATCAGCCGACGACGGCCACAAGAAGCGGCCGCGCTCCAGCCGCTTGGCATAAAGCGACATGCCCAGTCCATCGTGCCAAAGGATCTTGATCAGCTTGCCACTCTTGCCTCGGAAGACATAGAGATCGCCGCCGTGCGGGTCTCGCGTGAACGCTTCCTGCACCAGCAAGGCCAGCGAGTTCATGCCGCGACGCATATCGGTGTGGCCGGTCGCAATCCACACCCGCACGCCCGACGCAATGGGGATCACCGCGGCCGTCCATCTGCCAGTGCCGCCACCGCGGCCTTCAGCGTCGCCGCATCAACCGTGCCCGTGATCCGCATCCGAGCCCCGGCCGAAAACTCGATCTCGATCGACCCGCCGCTGCTTGACGGCGCGACTGGACAAGGCATCGGCCCTGATTCCGCGACCACCACCGCCGGTACGAAGCCAGGTTGATCGGCGGCATCCTTCGGCTCAGGCCGAAACGACCGTCGCCATCGCAGCAGCAATGAGCGCGAAACGCCGTACCGCCGCGCGGTTGCTGCGACCTGGCGCGGCGCCTGTAAGCTCTCCAGGACAATCTTGAGCTTCTCATCCTCGGACCAGCGTCGCCGCCGGCCCGTGTCCACCACCTCAAGCCGTTCGACTTGGGCACTGCGCCTATCACTGTCCATAGGGACAGTTCTCAACAATACGCCTCATTCGGCAAGGCGGCCCTCACCGGGCGGATACCGCTGATCAGTACAGCGCAAGTGGATCAATACCTGACCCACGGTCGGTACACCGACGCGGCCATGGCTATGCTGCGGCAGATCGGTCGCGCGTTTGGATTTTAAATAGTTCTTTTGCGACGGAGACCCGTCATGGACGGCATCTCATGGGGCGATCTCGAAAGGGATGAACAACGCGCAATCACGATATTGGGAGCCGGTCTTTCCATTAAACTGTGCAGCCCCCTTGCTCTCCTGGCGTCAGGTCGGCTTGGGCTGCTGCACACAATTTGCGAAGAGATGCCGTTTGAAGTGTGTAAGCGGTTCGGCGCCGGTCGATCACGACAGGGGGTGGGATGCCAAACGCAATCGAGCTGATTGTGGACGGTTACGTTCGCTTGAACAATCGGAGGGCTCTGGATGATCTCCGCATGCAGCGTCGGAAACTGGCCGTGGACCTAAAGGCACGTACGGGTTTTGATTTCCGGACGACCGTCCAGCAGATCGAGGAGGATATCGCCGTGATCGAGGCTGGGCTGGCGCGGTTGGATGGCCCGGCGGCGAGCTAAGCTGCCAAAGCAGTTCGCGGTTCAAGCCGCCCGAAATAGCTTCTTTCTCGGTCCCGCGCATAATGATCTTGAGCACATCATCCGGCAACGGGCCATTGCAGCGCCTTCGCCTACTCCCATGTCGGCGTGGCATCCAGCCACCTGCTGCAGGTCAACATCGTCTCGACGCATTTTACTGGCGCTTAGTAAGGCAATAGTTCGGACGCTTTTGTCCCGGCCAGGCTGTGGAAATTCTTGCAATGACCTATGGCTGTACGGGTGACATGGCGCTCAGCCGAAGGTGTGTAAGACCACAGCATAGTGGTTGCAACAATGAGGAGGGCAACGGCCGCGATTGCAGATGAGATCAGACGCTTCATGGGAAACCTCCGGTTTCCGATTGAAGGTTCGTCCGACAGTTCGATTTAAAGGTTCAATGAAAAAGCCAAAATCTCGGCCCGCTCATCGAGTTCCGTTTGAGACGTAAGGGCGGCCCGCCCGTGCTAGGCGGCATGCCCACCCGCAATCGTGAGGATCTCGCACCCTCCGAAAAGCCCCGATCCGAATGGTTCGGAAACACCCCGGCATCGGTGCGAAGTTGCCGACATGGCGGTTGACGACGCGGAACAGCGCGCTTATGGCGGCTTGGTTGCTGGTGATCAAACGCGCCAACGAGAACACCCGCTCGCCACCTACTCGACGTCGATCATTCGCTCCTTGGTGATCCGCAGGCTGCGGACGTAATAGCCTTGTGCCTGAACGGCTGACTTGATTTCGTCGCTGACCTTGAGAACTCGTTTCCTGCTCTTCCGCCACTTATGTGCAGAGTAAAGCACGGGCACGGGAGAGCCTGAACTTAGAACGAGCAAGAAGCGCCTGTCATTGCGATAGACATCATACATTTCGCCCCCCGCGATCATGTTGAAGTAAGCATGTCTGGTCGTCTCCATGGACGAGCTTAGTATCGCGAATGGCTGCGCGGGTTGTAAATCTGCAACGTCCGGGATTTCTTCAGCAACGTTCCCGATTGGGAACGAACTTGGTGCAGCTCGGCCGTGGGTATTGATCAAGCTCTTGCGAGCGGTCGGGTAAAGAGGCAATCGAATTCCGCCACAACTGCGTGAGCAAATGCGCGGATGCTCGAAATCCCCCGCTGCGATCACTGCGAAGAAGAGTTCGCGCCAGAAGAGCTGATAGTTCTTGCGCCACCGGCCGGGGACGGCGAGTTGATCTGCGGTCGGTGTATCGAAGTCAGTCGCGAAGCTACCGCGCGGTGATAACTGATGCTCCAGCGCATCAGGATCATCTCGATCCCACAGCTTCCGTGTAGGCGGTTCACGAGCTCGGGCGCAATCCAGCCTCCTCGGTAGCATCAAGCTTAACGAGTGACATTCGTTGCCAACTTGCCGAGACGGAATATCGTCGCGTCGATCGGACAATTTTTTTCCCGAACCACCAGTTAGCGGGGGTTGCCTGAAAACGAGTTCGATTTCCATGATTCGATATTCGTCGTATGGATCTGAACTATCGTGCACCAGTTCTCCTATCGCGACCCGCTGGAAGCCGAGTACCGTCAGCTCATCGAGCTACGAGAGCGGGTCAGAAAGGCCGAAGCCGCGGCCTCAAAACGGTTTACGATCGCGACAAGGAAACGAATTCGCCGCAACGAAGATGCATCCGCTGGCAGGCATCTGCTCGATGCGCGCGGCGGAGTTCGTGGCGTGCAGCGCCAGGGTTGTAACCACCAAAGTCAGGTCTTCGAGAGTGGTCGAGATGCCCTGGTGGCGGGCTTGGGGAGAAGCGTGCAGTCGGTGGGACTACGACCGCTTTGAATGGGCCCGCGAACCGCGAGGGCCAGCTCCGTCGGGTTGCCGGGCGATGCGCCGCCGTCCGTCGTTCCCGAAGACCCTCGACGGATTAGAGCCCTGTGCGCTGTCGCCGAAAATCCGCCCTCCGGTTTTCATCTTGTGGCCTTGCTTTGGTCAAACCGGCATTGGGGAGTGTGGACCTGCCCGATTTAATGCTCGGCCTCGGTCCGGGTGACATTGGGTGCGATGGGGAACGCCGATGCATTCGCCGATTAAACCGATATATCCCGGCTCACAAATTCATGGTCCCGCGCTCTCACCAGAAGACGTCGAGCTTGTTGCGCGCGCGGATGAACGGCTCGTCCACGCCTATGATCAGATCGCACGTGCAGATGAACAGCTGGCGCGTGTCAACGAACAGCTTTCCAAGTTAGATCAGGATGGCACGCGCCACCCTTCTCAGCCGAAGAATTCCGCGAAATGGTTTCGACCACCTGACCGCGGGGCGAGCTCATTGCGCGGAAGGCCGGCACTGCGCGGCCTGATCGGTCTGCTGTTGGCAAGCGGCATCTGTTTAGCTGCTCTTGCAGCGCAGTCATCCGACGGCGATGCGGTCAGAGCAATGATGTATCGGTGGTCCGCGCGTGCCGTTTCACCTTCGTTGCCGCAAGAAAGAGCCGAGATCTCCTCGGCTCTGCCTACCACTCAGACGAGTGCAACCTATGTGGCACTTCAGCAACCGGGGCCGCTGACTACACCGCACGATGCGATCCAGGCAGCCGGCCCCAGTTCGCCGGAGCTGGCGCTCCAGGGATTGGCGGGCGACCTTACGAACCCGCCGCAAGCGATCGAGCAGCTCAAGGCCAGCCAAGATCAAATCGTTCGCGACCTTGGCCAGCTCTCCGACCGGCTTACGGCGGTCCAGGCACAAATGGTGCGAGACAGAGCGGATGCCGCCGAGCAGCTTAGGATGGTCCAAGAACAATTGGCCGGCATCACCACCAACGCTTCCGAGCAGATCCTACGCCCCAAGACGCCAGTGCCGTTGCCCAGGCCAATTGCCGCCACGATCCGCAAACCTGTGCCAACCGTTCCGCGGCCGCAAGACAGGGGGCGGCCACACGCGCCGCTGCAGACCGACCAGGCCGTGCAGGACTAGGGATTAGCTGTTTTCAACGCGTCCGATCGCTGCGAGACCTCGGTGCGGAGCGCCGAGGGCTGTTGCTTGCTCCGCAGCTGCCGCCATCGCGCGGCTTGCAGCCCATAGTTCACTCGCAACCGGGAGGGAGATAATCGTCCCAATGTGGGGGATGGCGAAGCCTTTTGGCGCTCTCCTTCCCTGTTAGATTGGGGCGGGAGCGCGACTGGCGTTCCCATCACCGGAGCTCTCCGCGGACGCTCAGATGGCACGCTCCTTGCCAATCAGTCGGACCAGTGATTTTCGTTGCGAGGAGACGTCTAGCAATGGGACCAAAAATTCGAATTTTCAAACGCCCAAAGCCCAATCTGGCACATGTTGCCCGCAATCTGATGCAACTACTCGACGCGCTCGAGGATCTTGAGGAGCTGAGAGAGAAGGTCCGGCTAGCAGAAGCAACCCGAGTGTTACATTAAAGCGGCCACCTCCGTCAGAGCTGCTGACTAATCTGCAATGGCACCTTGAATCGGCAATAGTAGCTCGCGCGGTTTTGCGTTTTGCGTGTGACCAATCGAGGGCGCGCGTGCGGTCCAGCACTATGCGGCAGAACCCGCCATGGCGCAGAGGAACCGCGCCGGGGGATCATGGTTAACGGTCTGGCAAGGAGATCGTCCAATGCCCCATGCCACCCCTTTGGTGCTCGCCGCCATCGTCGCCAGCTCAGCTATGCTGGTCCTCGCGCCAGGAGGCGCCGCAAATGCTGGGTCGGCGGGTGCGGGCACGGGGACAAGCGCGAGCAGCGCCAGCGCTGGTCCGTCGGCGCCTGCCGGAATGGGGACGAATGCGGGTAGCGCCGGCGCTGGTCCCTCAGCGCCTGCCGGAATGGGGACGAAAGACACCGCCACCGGCGCAAATCCGAGCACCAACAATCAATTGAACAATCCGAACGTTGAACCCGCCACGCCGACAAAGTCGCGGACGGCCGCACAGGCCGCAAGAAATGTCGGGGTTGGTCACGCGCAAAATGGCCTGCCGATCGGGGCCATTGGGACGGGTACAAGCAACGAGGACCAGATCATCATCGGCTCATTACCCTCCCGAAACGCATCAGCCCCGGCAGCACAGGCCAAAGGAAACATCAGTGGTGGTCACGCGACAAATGGTCCCCCGGTCGGAACGTTTGGAAAGGGCCCCAGTCTTTCGGACCAAGTGAGCCGGCCGCGCGCCGCGCGAGCTGGCGATAAAGTGCTGGACGCCAAAGCGCAGGTCGAGCGACGAACAACCGTTTCGCCCAAACGCGTTCCCGGCATCACAAAGCGGGGTTTGTAGCTGCGAGCGAAGCGGCGAGCAGACTTGCGACCGAGATCCGGTGGGCTTCGCAGGGTCGGTCCCGATGGCTGGCGCCGCAACTCGCCTGCCAGAAGCCGGATGATTGAATCATTTAATATCGCGCCATTTAACTCAAGCCTTGAACCGGTCCTGCCGCGGCGCGCGCCCGGCCAATGTTCGACGCACAGCAGCTTGGTGCCGTAGACCTGATGCGTGCAAAACTCGGGTCTGTGCGGTTTCAGACCTTGATGTACCTTTGATGGCACCCTGGGTGGACCTGCGGCAAGGTCGGAGACGAGGCCTCGCGCCGCGACCACCAGCCCGTCCATCCAAAGTTGGTCCCATGGGCGACCGTGCCTATGCACCGCACGGTGAATACGCCGCTAACTAACAGTTAGGAGAACCAATATATTGTTTCCGTGGTTGAATCATCCGTCATCCCGGACAGCAAGGTTACTGTTTGCGTCGAGGATGAGTTTAGAACCTGAGCCAAGACGATGAAGGACCTCAGGCGACGATTGGAGAGGCTCCGCGCGGACGCCAGAGACTTTGCTCTTATGAGTCAGTCGGCGACCGATGCCGAAAAGCGCGCGCTCTTTCAACGCTTGGCGGATGAACTCGCCTTCGAAGCTCTTGAGCTTGAGATCATCGTAAAACAACAAGGGCACTCGGATTCCAGCGAGCAGCACGAGGTCGTGGAATTTAAGCCATCCGCTCACAAGAAGCGCGGCTGATGCGGAAAGAGGCTGGGCGGTCGGCTTGTCTTATCCGTCCCGCGCCCTGAACGATTTTAAGCATAGCTTCCACCAACGGCCGCTAAGGCACCTTCGCCTCATCCCATTGCGCATGGATCCAGACGTCGCGCGGTTCATCAGCTCGATCAGCTCGACCCGCGGGGCCGGCCACGTCCCAGGCGGCGTCCTTGCTCAAGCATTTGAGCGCAAGTCGCAGTATCCGGAGCTGGCACCTCGCTCAGATCGTGCAAGGTGACGATCGGCATCGCAGCCGCCCAGCAGCTCGGTCTCGGCAAGGTACCAGCGCCCAGCCGGACACCAGCCCTTCGCGCGGCATCGACGACAAGGGGAAGAACGAAACCGCACATCGCGATGTTGCATCGGACCGCCTTGGCAAGAACTAGGACGCGGACTCATAAAGACGCAGCCATAGCCTGATTGACGCGAGCTGAACGAAGGCAAGGTAGTTGGCGGCCAGCCTATGTACCGCCTCGCCACCCGACGACATTGTTTGATCCGATTGAAGAACCGCTCAACCCGGTTGCCGGTAGAGATATGGGCTGAAGCAGATCGGATCGCTGCGATTGCTCTTCGGCGGGATGTTGGCCCACGCGCGCCCTTCTTCATGGCAAGCTCCCTGATCCAGTCCGCGTCATAGCCACGGTCCGCAAGCAACATTGATCCGGATTTTCAGACGAGACAGCAGTTTTCCGGCAAGTCGAACGGATTGGCCTTACCGGGGCTCAGCGCCAACCGTACCGGCAGACCATTGCTGTCGACCACCGCATGGATTTTGCTCGTCAAACCGCCGCGGGACCTTCCCATCGATTGGCTGGTTCCTTGCGATGCAGGCCCCATGCTGATGTACGCTGACAATGGAGGTGTCGATCATCTGGGTAGCGGCATCATGGGCAGTGGCAAGCGCTTTTATGATGCGGCCCCAGACGCCAGCCCGCCGCCGCCTGACGAAGCGGTTATAGCAAGTGGTGTATGGCCCAAACGCCGCCGGCAGATCACGCCAGGGTGCTCCTGATCGAAGGATCCAGAAGAGGACCCGTCTGTCGTTCGACCGGGGGACGCCACGCGGCTTGTTCGGCAGCATCGGCTTGATAGCGGTCCATTCATAGTCAGCGAGTTCGTAGCGCATGATTCGAGCTCCAGTTCGGGAGTTTGAATCACGGCAATCCGGCCAAACGCAACGCTCATGGGCAGACACTGGTACGCGCCTTTTGGACAGGAACGGGCATCAACCATCCCGCACTCTGTGCCAAAACTGTCGAAAATGACCCAAAGCAGTCGTTGCTGGAAATCAACAGGATTGAATGCTCCACCAACAGGGCGGCAATGTCGGGGCAGCCGGGACATCGTCAGAGTGCGATTGTTTCCTCGACTACATGTTTCAGCGCCGTTCCCTCAGCCGACAGGGTCATTCGCAGTTTGAGCTGGCCACCTTTCACCGCCCCGCTGCGCACTAGGTTTTCGATTTCGCGCTGCGATGTAACTCCAACATGCTTCAGAAATTTACGGATAGCCATATTGAAGCGGTCTTCATCGAACTCGGCGGTCATGGCTGTTCTCCCTGGTCGGTCAGGCGATGTCTAACACGAGGCGAGCAAAGACCCAACATCGAGGCCCAACTCGCGTCACCCCCGACTTCCTCCTCAACCTGATTGCCTACAACGTCGGCCCGGAGCTGAAGACTACACCCGAGGCGGCGCAAGGTCGGCCGTTTGAGGTGGACCGGACACTGTCGCCGACCGCCGCTTGTGACCCATGGCGGAAGTCAGTGACCGGTCAAAAAAATATTCCTTCGAAGGCCGCTGAAGTCATCTTCCATTTGTTCGGTTTTGGCGATTACACTGTTGCACTCGTATGGTACCCAATTTTTTTGATTTCATGACCTTGTCAGACGTCACCCGCCGCAGATTGATCGGCAGTCTCGCGGCCGGAGTAAGCGCGGTCTCGGTAACTTCATCAAGCATCAGCAGCGCACGTGCTCAATCCGCGCAAAAGACGTTTGTTCTTATTGGCGGAGTCTTTTACGGAGCTTGGTGTTGGCGTCACCGAGAGGCTCGAAAAGCAGGGCCACAAAGTCTATGCGCTTACGCTTACGGGATTGGCAGAACGCTCGCATCTCCTCAGCAGAGACATAAATCTCGACACGCACATCACGGACATCGCAAATCTCGTCGAATGGGAAGACCTCACAGACATTTGCCTCGTTGCTGGGCTGCCATAACTAAATTGTAGCCGAGCGATCCGTCTCGCTCGGCTTGCGAGTAGCCAGTGTACGAACGACTTCCACGCATGGCCCGTCACCGACCTCAGTTAGAGCGCTGCGAGGGCCGCTTCCGGGAGATGAGCCGACCCGATCATGCAAGCTGCCGAGGGCTGCCTTTGACCCATAGCTGCCTCGAGTTAAGAGCAGCATTGCGCTGCAGCATTTTCGGGCGTGCGACAATCTGCATCGAGCGGGACGAAGAGCATACCTGTATTTCATCAGTCGTCTGCTCTCACGATCGTTGAGGGTTCCAATGAAGCGGCGAGATTTGATTGCGCTTTTCATAATCGCAACAATGGTCTCGCCTTGTGCGGCATACGCGGAAACGGGCACGCTTCCAACAATTGGTTATCTCGGCTTCGACTCGGCCGACAAGAGCAAGGAACTGCTCGTCGCCTTTCGGGATGGTCTCCGCGCCCATGGCTTTGTAGAAGGCCAGAACGTCACGATCGAGTACCGCTTCGCTGAGGGAAAGTATGATCGCTTTCCGGAATTGATCGCAGGTCTTATTCGGGATCGCGTTCAAGTAATCGTCGCCGCGACTGGTACAAACGGAGTTTTGGCGACAACGGCAGCGACTAAGACGATTCCGATCGTGTTTGCGATTGCCATGGACCCGGTACATCTTGGCGTTGTTTCCAGTTTGAACAGGCCAGGAGGAAATGCGACTGGCGTGAGCATGTACACCCCGCAACTCACCGCCAAGCGACTTGAGTTATTGGCAGAGTTGACGCCGCCAGGGGCAACAATCGCAATGCTGGTAAATCCAACGAATCCAAATTCGAATGTAGTGGTCTCGGATGCCGAAGCTGCGGCTAAGTCGCTTGACCGAGAAATTCACGTTCTGAAGGCGAGTACGGACGAGCAAATTGCTGCTGCCTTCGGCGAAGTCAGAAACCGGAAGCATTCCGCGCTGCTTGTCAGTCCAGATGCATTTTATATTGCACGTCGAGATCAACTCGCAGCGTTGTGCGAGCAGTACCGGATCCCGGCGACTTATGAATGGTCGTTTTTCGTCAAATCCGGCGGACTTATGAGTTATTCGCCTCGCATTACGGATGTTCAGCGTCAGCTTGCCGACTATACAGGAAAAATTCTAAAGGGCGCTCGCCCCGCCGACCTTCCGGTCGAACAACCGACCAGATTCTGAGTTGGCCATCAATCTCAAAACAGCAAAGCGCATCGGCCTCACTATCCCGCCCTATCTCCTCGCTCGCGCCGACGAGGTAATAGAATAGATTAGGGTTGCTGCGATGCATGAGTCCGGAAGTGGCCCATAGCCGACCTGTCGGGAGCAGGCCGGTCGAGGACCGCTTGTGACCCCAATTCAGACATCGGCCTCCCTCTCTCTCTCCCTCTCCCTCTCTCTCTCTCTCTCTCTCTCTCTCTCTCTCTCTCTCTCTCTCTCTCTCTCTCTCTCTCTCTCTCTCTCTCTCTCTCTCTCTCATGTTGCAGTAGTCTTGAATTGAGACGCCCCGACCAATTGTCGCGGCGCTCGTCGATTTCATATCGTCCGCCAACTAGCCCTTAGACGTTTGTCTCGCGTCGGTTAGCGCAGCGACATATCTAGAGTTCGGCGCAACCAGGAAGTCACGTCAGAGGGCAAACCGACCCGATCGGTGCGCCGTCGCGTGCGCCATTCCCAACTACAATCGTTTTTTTTGCGAAGAAACGCACCTTAAGCCTTTAGGTCCGTGATCCGCATAATCGCGACCACGTTCCCATCATTGAACGCCTGCTCCTTTGTGTCCTTGTTGCAGGTCCAGACAAAATTCTTCTTGCCGGTAAAGGTCTTTTCGTCCTGCTCAAGCCGAAGCTCTCCTTCGGTGATATGGCAGACCATGGCATTCATCATCGGGGGCCCCATGGTCTTCGATCCCGGCTGCATGATGATGTCGCGCATTGAGACGGTTTTAAAACCCGGGATCAGCGATGGTGTCTCGCCATCATACTCACGCACCACCACACCTGGCCACGGAGTTGTGTCCTTGTAGCCCGTCGTTTGAGCGGCGGCGGGCTTTATCATGGCCGCCGATGCCGCTGCCAACCCGAATGTCAATGCAGACCTTCGATCGATCTTGCTCATCGCTTTTCTCCCTGGGTTACTTGCAACAAGCCGCCGCAAAAGCTGCGCGCGTGTGGAATGTGAAATCGTGGTGTGAAACCGAAAAGGGGGCGGTCTCTTAGGCTAGCGTACCTGCCGACAGCGCTAGTACTGCTCGTTCGTCCCGAACGGTGACTTCGGCACATCCCGCTTCAAGGGCAACCACATTCTACGAGAACGGACGCGCCCTAGAAATGGGTGTTTCGCCCAAGAGGCATAATGCCTCAGTTTGCTTAGGCCTGAAGTTCGGACCCGGCGTCAGCAACTTCACACTGCGACCAACTGAATACGCAAGTCAGTGTCACTGACTGGTCCTGTGGCGGGTCGCAGTAAGTGCGCGGCCACGACCTATTGGCGTCGAGTGCGGAGGCGATGATGCTGCTCCCGCAAGACCGCCCGGAGCTAGCCCATCAGCGAAGTGGCAGCACGCCTCAGTTTTATCGGACAAAGGGCAAGGTCCGATGCCATCAGTGCAACCCGGAAATGAAATAGCTCCAAGCGATGGCCGGTATTATACTGGTGCGACTGGAAGTGCTGTTTCAAGCGTTCGTGGAAAGATTGCTACGACCAGTCTGGGAGGAACATCTGATGACGACTATGTTTGTTAGACACACGGTTTCCGACTACAAGACCTGGCGGAAAGTTTACGACGATTTTGCTTCGGTTCAGAAGACGAAGGGCGTAACAGCCGAGGCTGTCTACCGAGCAGTCGAAAATCCCAATGACATCACAGTAACTCACGAGTTTGCCACGATTGAAGCTGCGCAAGCCTTCGCGGAGAGTGCTGAATTGAAGAATGCCATGCAGAATGCGGGAGTAGCGAAAGCTCCAACGATTTGGTTTACCAAAAAGGCGTGAAGTATCGATCCCGGCCAAGTGCCGGCCGTGGTGGTACCATGTCGCCTGTTGGCCCATTGAGACATGCCGAAGCGGTCTGACGATATCCGTTCACAGGGGTAGACCGGTAGAGAACGGCACGCGGCCAAAGTGACGCGATTGACCCTGGCTGTGTAAAAACGCAAAGATCGAAACGCGACGAGAATGACATTCTGGCTTTGCGGGCCCGCCGCCCTAGAATTGCGGCGATCAGGATGGGCGAAATGCAGTATGTTTGCGACACGCCGAAGGGTAAGACCTGGTTCCGTATCGAAACGGAAGGTGAAGCGGTGCAAGAGTCGCGCCTGATGCGCCACACAGTCGAGAAATATTTCTGCCGCGAGCGAGAGAAGGCAGTCCAATCCTGGCGTCCGGAGCAGCCCAACGCGATCGAGCGCGACATCGGCCTCGAGGCCCATGTACAGCGAGAGATGCCGCTTTTCCTCACGTTGCGTGACAGGGAGGGTAATCCACTGGCTACAGCGATGCTGCCACCGGGTGGCAAGGATCGCGGCGGGTTCCGGATCATCATCGTTGCCGCATGCAATGCCGATCCTTATCCTGAGCAGGATGCGGCCATCGCTGCGCTAGGAGCGCATTTCGGTCTCACACTCGATCGCCACCGCTGCTTCCCCTACGGCCGCTAAGGAGCCTGACAAGTATCGCTGCTTGGAGCGAAGTCGGCTCATGTCCCGTTGCGGACCTGCGCCGGCCTGCTACCTAATGGCAGCTTCTGACCGAAGGCGGCTATCGCATGGTCTCTATTTCTGCGAAACGGCTCTGGATTCACCACTCGCTCCGCCGGACGAGACGATGGCGCTTTCCCGGAACGGCGCACGGGTAGGCTGGGGCGCGGACAATTCCTGGCAATACATCCGATCGATCTTGCGCTGCATGAGCGCATAGCAGTCGCATACAACGCGCTCGAGCCGCACCCGGTCGATCTCGATAAACCCGCGCCGGTCGGAGGGGACGGCGCCGGCCGCGCGCAGCTTGCTCATCGTCAGAGTCACTGTCGTCCGCCGCACCCCAAGCAATTGCGCAAGCGCCTCCTGCGTCACCGGAAGGAGGTCATCTGGAACGCGGTCGTGAAGCTGCAGAAGCCACCGCGCCATGCGGCCATCCACCCGGTGCAGCGCGTTGCAAGCGGCTACGTGCTGGAGTTGCAATAACACCGCGCGGGCGTGGAGCTGAACGACATTCCTGATGGCTGCGCTTTGCGCATAGGCATCCCGAAATTTGGCGGCGGAAATCAATGATGCTGTGCCAGCGATGCGTGCAATCGCGGTCACGGATGAAAGCGATGGGC
The DNA here is from genome assembly GCF_040939785.1 of Bradyrhizobium lupini. Lineage (NCBI taxonomy): Bacteria > Pseudomonadati > Pseudomonadota > Alphaproteobacteria > Hyphomicrobiales > Nitrobacteraceae > Bradyrhizobium > Bradyrhizobium lupini. The sequence goes on along the minus strand of NZ_CP162553.1, from coordinate 2,041,887 downwards.
CGAGTACGGAGAAAGAGGCCAAAGCGCCTTCCCGTCCCATCAAGGTGGTTGCGACCGTTTGCCCGTCCGGCATATCGAGCATGAAGGCGATTGCGCCGCTATGGGGAAAATAGACCGGGTCCATCTCATCGCCCGAGCGCACCAGAACCGCATCTGGCTCAAACGAGATCTTCTGGAAGTAGGGCGTGAGCAAGCTGAGATCCGCTGGCGGCAGCGCTGCCAGTAGCCGATTCCCGATGCCAGTGCGGTTGACGGTCCCGATGCTTTCTTGTGAAAGAGCCCCCACTGAACGGCCGCGTCCATCTATTTCATTCACTAGGATTATCCGAATTATGAGTTGCCGAAAGGCAACTATCCAAACAGAGCCATTAGTCGAGATCAAGCACGGACATTTGCGGAGACGCTGCCGGCGTCTCGCCGCGCAAGCAGGATCTTGCATACATCATACTATTCACGCCCGTTGTGCGACTCGGCGAGCGGGGCCCTGCGGGATGATCAACCGGTGATGGTTCCGGCAGCGCTTGCTCTTGGCTTCCTAGCTGACGTCTTCGGCGGTGTGGGGCGTGCACGTCTTTTGGCCCGGCGCTTCCGTTGACACGGTGCAATTATCCGTCGGTCGATTGGGGTAAAGCCGGAAGTTTGCCGCCGTCCGCCAGAGCGACGCTTTTGCCCTCAACGGACATGCGGGCGTTGTCCGTCGGGAGGCCCCAGGCCAGCACGCTTAGGTCTGCCGAAAGTGCGGACATAACGCGGCCAGCTGCTTAATGAGTACACAGCCTAGGAGGGCCCTGCTGCCAGTTAAATTCGGCGACTGTTCGCGATTCCTCGCCGTGCGCAGACGCCGCCCCTGCACTGGCGGTGATCCACAGGCGATGCTTGCGCTATTCGCGCCACGGCATGCGGCACGGATCCGTAGCCCGCACATCGCCTGTTTCGTCCAGCCGTATGCACGCAAATTCCCTGTTCGCTAGCGATAAATTCCCTGTTCGGATTTGGCGGATCGCGCCCCGGATGCACTGAATTTCGAGGCAAATGTTCGCATTTTCATGGGATAGCGGCCTCACCGCAGGCGCGCTTTCGCTGTAAAATTCCCTGTTCGCAGGGAATTCGGACCGCGGCAGCGAAGGAACTTCCTGCGTCTGTCGTGATTGCTGTTCAAGCGCAGGGAGACGCATCCATGATCCGCAAACCTCTGTTCGTTGTCCTTGCCTGCATAGCATTCTCGTCGACAGCGTTCGCCCAAGGCGGCGGTGGCGGCTCGGGTGGGGAGCCGGCGGCGGCGCGGGTTCGGCGGCAAGCTCTGGTGCTGGGACAGGCACCTCGTCGAGCAGCGCGACCTCGGGCCCCTCGGCTCCTTCCGGCATAGGGACTCAAGGCACCACCACCGGCGCTAACGTGAACACGAGCAGCCCCAACCCCAGCCAGAACAATCCGAACGTCCAACCCCCAACCGCGAACGGAAAGACGCCGGCCGCCGCGCAAGCCGAGCGTAACTCCGGGGTTGGTCATTCAGCTAATGGTTTGCCGATCGGAAGCCCCGGATCAGGCACCAGCAACGAAGATCAGAAATAGGGCGATCTATTCATCAGCTCTCACCGAAAGGCCCACCGTTGTGGGCCTTTTCCTTCGAGCTATGGCTCCGAATAGATCGGACAGCCTGCGGCCAGTGTGTTAAGGCCGGGGATGAAAAAATTGATTTTGGCGATGCTGCTCATCGCGACGCCGGCCTTGGCGCAGCCCGAACCGCAAGTTACGAAGGCCCCATTGACCGATCGCGAACGGGTTCAGGCCGATCGTGCGCAGGCCGCCACGCAGGAGAAGGACGCCCCGACCGCGCGGCCGTGGGACAGGGGCGCGGATGGCAAGCGGCCCTGGGACCGGGGTGCGCAGGCGAAGTAGCAGCGTTCCCGACGGGACCTCGAAAGCTTGCCGGCAATCGGCAGCAGCCTTCCGTGAGGATCCTTCCGCGACGGAACTGAGTTTAGGCGGCACGGGCTGGGGCTGCCTCAATTTCTCCATCGAGCCGTCCAGTGCACGACAGCGCTCCGGCTCCGCTTCCTCGCCAGTCGGCACGGCCCTATCTGACGGTCACTTCCACAGCGATGATCGAGGATCCGCGCTGCCTGCGGTTTTCGCCTGACACCGCAATTCGAAACCGGTCAGTCCCTGGACGTGAGGGGGCTTGGTAGCGAAATGACGGGCCGACGATCGTCACATGACCGGCACTGGGCGCCTCTGCCAGTTTAACTTCATCCAGAAGCTGAGTTCTGCCACGCAGGCCTTGCAGGCATTCCGTGCCGGCTGGGATTGAAACAACCCAATACACGGTGTCGGAAAGCAGTACGAAGCGCTCGGGCCGCAAGGCGCATTCACCTGCGGCCGCAGCATGCGCTTGCAGCCAGTATCCCGCGAAAAAACATAGGCTTGCCGCCGCTGTTTTGGGCCTCATGCTGCCGCCCATGCGGTGATCATGGTTGGATCGGCCAGGCAAGCTCAAACAAAATCGCCGCCACCGGCTGCCCGGTGTTGCGGCGATTCATGGGTGAACGCGGCTGGTCGCTAAACGCTGTGCCGTTCACCGAGCGTACCAATACCCCCACCAGCGTTGCGACACAGGCCGGGCCTCCGCCTTGAGCGCGGCGACTTCCTCAACCGAGCGAAGGTTGGGGCCATAGATCGCAGGCGGGTAGACATCATCCCAAAACACGTAACCGGTTCGGACGTAGGCCGACCGATGATGCGCAGGAGCAAGCGCGAGCTCCGCGGCTGAAGCTGCGGTCGTTATCAAAGCAAGGCCAAGAACAGAAAGAGCAATGGATGGAGCAAGGGTGCGGAAGTTCATTGGATCAATCCCTCTCGAAATGGGCGAGAAATAATGCGACGGCCTCTAAAAGGTTGCAAGCGCATCGTTCCATAGAACGGCTGCGAAATCCAGCTATTCAGGTGCGCGAATCCAGCTGGACTGTTCGGACAGAACAGATTTGAAGGTGACCCCGGATCGGTGCGGCCGGCCAAAGACCGCGCTAGCGCTGAGCCAACACCTCGGATGCTATTGCTCAGGACAAGATCAGGCGTGGACAATTTTTTTGGCACCAGGAGAGTCACCAAGAATATCAAGAATCATGATGTCGACACACTGCTCACTCTTGATGAGCACCGCACTATTCAGGACGACTCGTATGGCTTCTGCATTGGTCTTCGCTTTGATCTTCTGCGCCGGCGTCACGTTGGGCTATGCGCTGCGTACCCGGCACCCGCAACGAACGACGACGAACGAGCCCTCCGGCACCTCGCGCAGAACGTCCCGATCGACTCCCAATTCGGCATTCGGACACGTCCGACGTGCCTTTTAGGCCTCGTCCAGCGTGCGAGCGACACCTTTGTTCTCACGACCATAGGCGACACAGAACATGACCCAGGCGATGAGGGACGCACCGCGACGGTACATCGTGGACGGTACAGGACAGCGTGTCCTTTTCGGTTTGACGATCGCGGAAACCATCGAGTTCGAGACGTTGGACAAGCCCGACGCGCCCCTCGGCCCTGGCCTTCGCTTCGATCAGAACAAGCCGGGACAACGATGGCTGGAGCTCTACGCCAAGCATGAGCGGGCCTGGCGCAACTGGATGGCCGACAGGCGGGCAGGACGGGAAGTGCCCCTCGTGCTCAACTAGGTGATGCTCTTAGCTCGTGACCGCCGAGGCATTCCATTGGCTTCAGGAACAATCTTCCCGACAAATCGGGAGACATTCCCAGGGTAGTCATATCCTGGGCAGTCATACCGCGAGCATCCGGCTGCCTTGTATGCTCATGAGAGTTAGATTGCCCGTCGCGTAGGCGCCCGTATCGATGTTGACCCGGTTTGCCAGAACTTCGGCGGTGCGCACCGGCGTGTGACCATGAACGATATATTTGCCGAACTGCTCCTCACTCTGAAGGAACTCTTCGCGAATCCAAAGCAGGTCGCTTTCGCTTTGCTCTGCCAAGGGGACACCCGGGCGAACGCCGGCGTGGACGAAGAAAAAATCTCCACAGGTAAAGCTAAGCCGTAGTTCGTCCAGGAACTCCAGATGCTCACCCGGCATTGCGCGGATCAAATCGCGCATGATCGACGCTGGGTCGTCGCGCTTCAGGTCTGGCGGCGCGAGTCCATAGGACATGAGTGTCTGGGCGCCACCGATGCGAAGCCAATCTTCAAACAACGAAGGGTCTTCGAAAACCCTCACTAAAAATGCCTCGTGGTTTCCCTTGAGAAAAATCGAGTTTCCCCGCCGGCTTCGTTCGACCAAGAGGTCAAGCGTGGCGCGCGTGTCCGGGCCGCGATCGACATAGTCGCCCATGAACACCTCGATCGCATAGCGTGGCCGACTGTGGGCCAAGTCGGCGTCGATGACCCGCAGCATGGGCTGCAGCAAATGCGAGCAGCCATGAATATCCGAGATCGCGTAAATTCGGACGCCATCCGGCAGTTGCGGCCTATGAATCGGCGGGTGTGATTGGGCAAAAGATGTCATGGCGCGCACACTCGGTGAGGTGGTGGGGACAGTTTCGCCAAGTCGGTCCGCGGCCGGACCTTATTGAAGGGTGTCGCCTCTCAGACTGCCCGATTGCGCCGAAGGAAAGGAGGATATTCGCTTGCTTAGCTTGTCGGCGCGCGCTGAGCAAATCAGGCAACTCTGCCGTGGGCTGCATCGCGCCCGGCAGCGGGAAGATGCATGCCTCGCTGAAGACAGTTGGGCGGATACAGCTCTAGATCGTAATTCATCGGACTTCTACTAATCGGATCACATCGCTTGCGGAGTCACTCAATGTGGGCAACAGGCGCATCAAAGATGAGCTGCTATCGCTTCACGCAGGCGCCCCAGCGAATTCGACGCGGAACTTGATTCAAAATAGGGCAGCGAGTTTCGATCGTGTGTCAGCACTGTGACGCAGGTCTTCCGCGCCCCATGACCTCTCAACAAAACGCGATGCATTCATGCATCGCAAAAGTTTCGCGTGCAGCGCCACAATATCGCTGTGATCACTTCACAGTTTGCGTTCGGGGAAGTGACGGATCTTCAGCATCACGGATCAGCGTCAAGCATTCTCGATAGCAGAGGTTCGAATGGCTGTTGCAACTTATGGTTCTGAAGGCGCTGGTGCACTGTCGTCAACGCGCGGCACGGCTCTTCAGCGGCCTTTTCAGATCGTCATCATCGCTGCCGACCTGCTGCTGATCCTGCTCAGTTATGGTGCAGGGGCGGCGCTCTATAATGTCGCGCTTGCCTCCACTGGCGATGGCGCGTCGATGGGGGCAGGATTGATTGTCGGCGTTGTGTTCGTCGCGGTCGCATATTCCCAGGACGTCTACGCCACGCACCGCTTGCTGAATCTGGTCTGGCAGCTGCGCAAGGCCGTCTTCATCTGGTTGGCGTCGCTGACGATCCTCGCTATGGCGGCATTTCTGCTCAAATCCACGGACAATCTGTCTCGCGGCACAGTGATCATTTTTGCTGCAATCGGCGGCGCCGGATTGATCAGTCTGCGTTTTCTCTGGCAGTTCGTACTCGCGACAAACTATGCCAGAAGCCGCTTGGTCGATCGCAAGGTGATCCTGTTGAGCCTGAAGCCGCTCGATTTCACCTCAAGCCGCTTCAAGGATTTGCGCAGAAACGGTTTCGACGTCATGCGTCATTTCGTGCTTGGGATCGACAGCGGCGACGGCCATTGGGAGCGACAGATTCGCGATGTCATTCGGCAATCGCGCCAGGCGGACGTCGACGAATATCTTCTAGCGATCGATTGGAACGAATTGCCGATGCTCCGAAAGATCGGGCCCTTCCTGCGCGCGGTGCCCCAACCGGTACGCCTTCTGCCGGATGATTCAATCGCCGACCTCGTGTCGCGCCCATTCCTGCCAGTCAGCGGGACCGTAGCGGTCGAGATTCAGCGGCCGCCGCTCAGTGTTTTCGAGCGTTTCCAAAAGCGCTGTCTTGATGTAGGGGTGGCCTTGTTGGCGCTCGTCATACTTGCACCGCTGCTGCTGACAGTCGCCGTTCTGATCAAGCTCGGATCGCCGGGAGCTGCCATCTTCCGCCAGTCGCGCCGAGGGTTCAACGGCAAGCCGTTCGAGATATGGAAATTTCGGACCATGACGGTCTGCGAGGACGGCCAGACGATTACCCAGGCCACCAAACGGGATGCTCGGGTCACCAAGATCGGGCGTTTCCTTCGCATGACAAGCATCGACGAGTTGCCGCAGCTTTGGAATGTCTTGCGCGGCGACATGTCCCTGGTCGGGCCGCGCCCGCATGCGCTCGCCCATGACAATTACTACGACGAACTCATCAGCAAATACGTTTACCGCCACCACATGAAGCCGGGCCTGACAGGCTGGGCTCAGGTCAACGGCTTCCGGGGAGAAACCCCGACGATCGACTTGATGGAAAAAAGGGTGGAATATGACGTCTGGTACGTCAGCAATTGGAGTATCTGGCTGGATCTGAAGATTATGGCGCGTACGGCCTCGACGGTGCTGTTCCAGGAGGCCTATTAGTAGGAGCCGCCTAGGGGGCGGCGGCACTTATCGGCCGTCAGCTTCCGTTGCCGGGGGTCTTCTTGAAGAGACGAAGGACGGCGTCCCGTAGCGCAAGCATTGGCGGCACAAGGACGAAGAACGCTCCCATGGCGACTGAGGCAACGACGTGACGAAGCGAAAAAGGCTCGTCATGCTCGAGCTCTCGGCGATTCGGATCGAGCGGGGCAGGCGCGAGAGTGGTCGCCAGCGGTCGGGATTCCCGGCGGGCCTTACGCGGGGGAACCACGATCAACACGAAAAGAATATTGAGCAACACCCAGATGCTCAGGACAATAAGAGCAATCACCATCCGAACCTGCCGAAAAAATGCGAAGAGTATGAGCGCACGTTAGCCCCCTGAACCTCGGAAGGAAAGGTGCTCAAAGATTCGGCAGTCCAGGTTGCGGTCACGATCAACAGCCCTTCGTGCCGGGGGCAGGTTTGTGCAGGCAACACGTCACTATCTACTATCTTTCGTCCGGATCGCCGTCGTCAATCCATGCCTTGGGCTATGGCAGAGATCGGCATTTGTGGATTCCGGATGAATACGGGGATTGGGCGCGTATCGGAGCCCGACGATAGGGTCACTTGGCGGGTTGGTTCCCACGTCGTCGCGGCCCCGGAACTCAAATAGAGCCCCGCTGACGCATCTTCGCCCCGCCTGGCGTCCCGCCCCACGGCTGCGAATTTCCGACGGCCCGTTTCGGTCGGCTCCTGCAGACGATGGGACCGAAAAGTGGGTCCCTGCAGTCTCTTCGGAAGGCTCCGCGGCGGCCGTCAGCAGGTCGGGGCCTGCGCTAGGGGCGCAGCCGCGGACTGTGCGGCTTGCTGCGCCCCTCGCTCTAGGAATGTTCGACGTAATAGCTGTTGCGGTGCTTACCCTTATACGCCTCGATGCGTCCAAGCATCTTCGGGTTGGCGCGATTGAGGACAGCACCCAGCAGCTTCTTCTGAAGGATCTCCGACCCCGAAATTGATTCTTGAAGCGCAGCTCGCGTGGTTGCTCCCCATTCGATCACATAGACCATTGCATCGATGAGGACGCTGAACGCTTTTGAGTCCGCCACCGGCATCACAGGCGCAAGATCGATAATGATATATTCGTAGTGTTCCCGGAGCATCGCGAGCAGGTCGGCCATTGGCCTCGATGCGATGACGTCGGCCGAATTGACCATGCGCGAAGCAACGATGGACGGCAGGAAATCGAGACCGGTCTCCTTGCTTCGTTGCACGTGATAGCTGAAGCCCGTGGGATCACTGAGGGCCTCGACCAGTCCGCTGTTGGCGTTCGGCGCGAGTTCCCGTGTGAGTGAGCGCGTATGCAGGTCGCCGTCGATGAGGATGGTGCGGTGACCTGTCATGGCAATCAACTGAGCGAAATTGGCCGCGACTGTCGTTTTTCCTTCCTTTGGCAGCGACGATACAATGCCGATGACCTTGATCTCTCGGGTCATGCGCGCAACGTCGATTGAGACCTTGATGTTGCGCAACGTTTCCGCAAACCGCGAGAACGGATGATCGACGACATAGCGGGATAGTCCCGCTTCGTCGGCTTTCGCGGATGCCGAAAGCAACGCGCGCGTCTTTGTCGGCGGGCGAATATCTGGGAGAACGCCAAGACACTTCACGCCGAGTTCGTCCTCGACCTCTCCGGGGGTCCGCAAGACGTCGTTGAGGAGCTCGCGCGCAAAGGCGGCGCCGAAGCCGAGGCAGAGGCCGCCGACCAAGCCTCCCACCAGGGCCAAAACCGTCCGCGGCGAGCTTTTGCGATCAGGCTTGGTCGCGGTGCTGATCAGGCGTGCCTCGCTGAGCGGGAAGCTCTGATTTTGGGTGGCGCTTTGCAGCTTCTCCAGGAAGTTGTTGTAGAGATTGCGATAGGTGTCGGCCGCGCTTTCGAGATCGCGCAGCTTGACTTCTGCCTGGCCGGTGTGACCCGCCTGGGCGACCAGCTCTTTCACGTTCTTATCGAGAGAAGCCTCTCGGCTTTTTGCGATCTCGTAGTCGCTGCGATAAGCGTCCCCAATCCGATGAAGCTCATCGGCGATATTCTTGCGCAGTTCCTCCATCTTGTTGGCCAAATTGACCGCTGCAAGATGGGTCTTGCCGTAACGCCTTGACCAATCGGCATATTGGGCCTGTAAATCGAGGTACTGGGCGCGCAGGCGCGTAATGACCGAGTTGTTAAGGGCGTCAGTCACGGTGGGTTGGGCGAGGTCTTGGTCGGAAATCGCTTCGATCCGATCGAGGCGCGCCTTGGCTTCGGCCGTGGCCGCCCGCGCCTGAACCAGCTGTGTATTCAAGTCCGACAATTGCTGCTCGGACATGAGGCCGCGGCTGGTTCCGACGATATTGTGCTCTGCCTTGAAGGTTTGCACCGCGCGGTCGCTGGCCGTCGCCTGCTCGCTGAGCTCGACGCTCCGCTGCTGGAGCCATTCGGTCGCCCGTTTAGTGGACTGGTATTTTGCTTCCAGTGCACCCACGATGTAGGCATCGGCGATCGCATTTACGATCTTGACTGCCTTGTCCGGGCTGTGTGCGCGATAATTGAGCGACAAGACGTATGTGGTCAGGACGCGCTCAACCCTCAGACTCTTTTGAATCGATTCGACCACGGCATGTTCGATCCGCTCCTGTGTGGGCGGTTCGCCGGATTCGAACACTGACATGATCTTGCCGGTAACGACGGCGAGAAGTCCTGGATTGGATCCGTTGAATTCCGGATCCTCGGTGAGCCGCAGGCGGCGAACGATTGACAGGATAAGATCGTCAGAATTGATGACTTCGACCTGGCTGTCGACATAGCCAGTGTCGATCAGAGCGCTGTTGGTCCCGCTGTCCTTGTCCAGAACCTGGGTTTGCCGGGTGTCCATCATGATACGGGCGTTTGCCGTATACATCGGCTTTGCCAGAACCAGATAGACGATGACCAGAGCCAGCGAAGCGCCAACTGCCGCAGCGATCAGCGGCCATTGCCGACGAAGGACATCAGTGACACGGTCAAAGCTGAGGACCGCGCCGCCAAACTCGATGCCAAACCGGTGTCCCGATTGGAAGTGTTCTCTAGGCTGATACATCTGAAATTCGCTGCCTTAATGGTCAGGATCAATTCGGGAGGGGAACAGGTTTGAATGGATTGGCCAGTTTGGTCTTCCATTCGCCTTCCAACAGCGCTCCGCCCCGAGGCTGCGTCGGCTTGTTGTCTCTCGGCTGCAATTGGGCGCTGGAGCCATCTTCTCCCGCCGCGGAATAGCCCGCCTGCACGGCGAGGTCACCGACTCGCTGCGTGAAATCCCTAATCTTGCGCGCAGCGTCCGGTTTCGTTGACGTGCACAGCGCTTCTGCGAGCCGCAGCGCCGCGCCGATGGTCGAGCGGTCGGGGGAAGCCGATTCGGAAATGAGCGTCTGCACCGACGGCAACACCGATGGATTGGTCGCGATATATGAAGAAAGGCGAGCCCTCAGCTTCTCTTTGTCGTTGCGTAGCCGTTCCAGAAGCGAAGACGGCGCCTTCACGAAGGCGTCGAGTTCGGTTTGTGAGGCGCGGTCCGAGAATCCGACGCATTGAGCGCGGGTCGGACCGACGCCCGATGCGATCAGAGCAAATCCCGTCAAGATGATGGGTTGCCATCTCGGCTTCGTACGACGCGTCACTTCGCAGCTCATCCGTGTCCCTTCGTCGTTGCTGCAAACCAGTACACGCGAAGAGTGGCAGCCAACTGTGTCAATTTTTGTGCGATGCAAAAGCGGGTTTCATTCGGTCGCGCTTGCCATCGATTGCTACATCAGTGCCTTACCTTTCGTCGGTTGTGCAAGTACGATTTGCAATGCCTGCGAGATCGGCACAATGGCGCCTGCGATTTTTGCAGTTTGAAGATTTATGAGGCGGTCGCAAAAAATCTTGTCGCGAAATTGACACAAGAAAATTTTCCAGCGAGCAGCGCGTGGATACGCCTGGATCAAGAAACATCTTCTGTACAGGCTAAATCGCAACACCGCCGGGTTTCGCGCATACTTTGTTCGCAAATGCTCGCGACCATGCCCCGGCGAGTCAGTTCGTTCGTCCCGATGCTCCTCGATCAGCAAAAATGGCGCAAAGTTGTCGCGCGCATGTTCGAATGACAGAGAGCGTTGAATTTATCGCCGGTCGTCATGCGTCATACGCGAATCCCCGATCGTGATGATTGAAAGCACGCAAAGACCTGATACAGACTGCTGCGGTGCAACAGCTACGGAATGTCGATGTGACGGAGTTGGTTCATCGTGAGAAAGCGCATGTCCTGCCGCTCGACAGCATCCGGGGTATCGCCGCGACATCTGTGGTGATCCACCATCTCCTGCTGATGCCGACCTTTCTCGCGGCATTCCCACACAATGCGTGGATCAATTGCTCGTTCTTCAGAAGCGCGTGGCTATTGGTCGACTTGTTCTTCGTTCTCAGTGGCATCGTGATGTCGTTGAGCTACGTCGAGGGCGACTTCGGACGCTTCTCGCTGCGCGAATTCATGGTGCGGCGTTTGGCGCGGGTCTATCCGCTTCACATCGTCATGCTGATCGCAAACCTGCTGTTCCGCCTCCTGCGTATCGGCTTGGTCGCCGCAGGCGTCGTGGTTGCCGCGCCGACCGCCTTTGAGGTGAACAATGCCTATTCCTTCCTGCTCAACGTCTTTCTCCTGCATTCGGTGGGACTGATCGACTATCTCAGCTGGAACGCTCCGAGCTGGAGCATAAGTGTCGAATTCTACACCTACCTGGTGTTCGGCCTGATCGTCCTGCTGGCCCAGCGCATGCGTTCGCTGTCGTGGTTCTACGCCGTCTCCGGGCTCGTCGCGGTCGCAAGTCTTGTCGTGATCGTCTTCGTGCTCGACAAGAGGAGTCTGGGACTCCAGACCGATTTCGGCATTCTTCGCTGTTTTGTGAGCTTCTTCCTCGGTGTCTTGACCGTCAGGATCGTTCGTCGGCTGCCAGGCAAGCCGAGCCCTGCCGTGCAGGGAGGGCTGCAGTTGATCGCCATGATTGCCAGTATCGTCCTGGTCAGCCTCGCAGAGACCAATCCGGCGACCACCTTCCTGGCGCCGCTTGTTTTCGCAGCCTTCCTTGGCACGCTGCTGGCGTTTCCGGATGCGTTGCTGGTGCCGAAGATTCTGGTGGCGCGGCCGCTGGTGTGGCTGGGGCGCAGATCCTACTCCATCTATATGGTGCATGCGCTCGTGGTGCTCTTCGCGGAGTATTTCGTGCGGGCACTTGGGCCACGGCCGATCGCGGCGCTCGATTCGATCTGGACGGGGCTGCCGGCGACGCTGAATCTCGTGATCTCCCTGGCCGCTGTGCTGGTAGTTTCGAACTTCAGCTATCTCTACATCGAGAGTCTTGGCGGTAAGCTGCTTCGGAATGCCCTTGGAAGCCGGCCCGATTTTTCGCCATCTCCGGCGGCATCGGCGCGGCTGACGAATTGAGGCGAGCATGACGGCCCTTGCGCTGCAGCGCCCGCAGATCACGCTGGTCAGCCTCAACATCGAGGCGATCGCGCTCGGGGTTTATCTGGTCCGAGACGCCTTCGGCGGCGTGATCCGCTACTACACCAGCATCTTTCATCTGGACACGCTCTGGTACCTGCCCGACGGCGTCGCGCTGCTGTGTCTGGCCCAGTTCTTCGTGCATTGCATTTTGCGCAATCGCAGCACCCTGGCGCTCCTGGTGTTCGCGCAGATCATGCTGTCGCTGGTGCTCGGCTACTTCATGATGGGCACTGCGACCGCCGCGATCTCGGCTTTCAAGATGATGCTGCCGGTGTTTGTCGGATTCTGTTTCTGCGATTCGAGCCTGGGTTCCTACCGAAAGCTGCTGTCGATTATCGCCGTGACCTTCTATCTCTCCGTCATCGGCGTGTTGTTGACCAAGTTCTACCTCATGCCCTGGGTCGGCTACAAATATGAATCCTTTGGCGCCGTGCGTGAGGCGGGCCGGCTATGGTGGGCCTATGGCGGTGACGATCAGCGCCTGATGGGCTTTGCCGCCGACAATACCATGGCCGCATTCTTCATCCTCGTGTCGTTTGCGATCACGTCGATCCGCAAGAGCACGCTCTGGTGCCTTCTGTACGGCTCCCTGGCGGTTTACGTCATTCGTCTGACCACCAGCAAGACGACCATGATCGTTCTCGTGCTGTACCTGGTGCTGCTGGTGATCGTGCGAATGCTGCCGGAGAAGTCGCGTTTCCCCGCGATCCGCGCGATCGCGTTGTGGTCGTTCGCTGCGATCCTCGTTCCGTTCTTCATGATCGTGGTCGCATCGGGCACCGCAGCAGTGCCGCACTCGACCTTGTTCAGCATTCTCGACCGCATCAATAACAGCTGGCAGCTGCCGTTCGTCTACATGAGCCAGCTGATGCCGATCGGTCTGGTAACCGGCTGCGGCGCGGGTTGCTTCAACTATCCGCAGAAGCTTTTCTCGCCGCTCGCGGCGTACTGGGTACCGGTCGACAACTTCTACATCGGAACATACCTGATGTTCGGGCTTCCGTTCGTCGCATTCATGGTGATGGTGTTCCGGGCCAACTTCGGAGCGACCGACGTCTACAAGCTGACGCTGCTCTTCGTGGTCAACCTGTTTACCATCACGGTCTTGAACTATGGGCCGGCATCAGGGCTCCTGATCATCGCATTGAGCTTCAGCGAAGTATTCTCCCGGCGGGCGACCTCCGCGCGGGCAGCCGATACCGTTCCGATAGAATTGCCGCGGCCGATCCGCTCATTGGAGGGTCTCGGCGTAGATATGCCAGGGACGGCAGCGCGTGGGAGCAGGTGAGACAAACGATGCATAGACGGCTTGCATTCATCGATACGCTGCGCGGCATTGCCGTGTTGGCGGTGCTGTTCCAGCACGTGTTCGAGGTGATCGTCCAGAAGCACCCCACCGGCGCCTATTATTGGGTCTTCCACGATGCGATCGGCTACTACATGAACTTCGGCCGGTTCGGAGTCGTGCTGTTCTTCTTCGTCAGCGGATTCGTCATCCCGTTCAGTTTTCCGGACAGTGCTACTCCTGTGCGCGATTTCACGATCAGCCGCTTCTTTCGGCTCTACCCGGCGTACTGGACGTCGATGGTGATCGGGCTCGTCACGATGCAGGTGCTGGAGGCCAATGCCTACCCGTTGTCGCAGGTCATCGCGAACGTGACGATGCTGCAGACTTTCGTGAACATCCCGAACCTCTGGATCTTCTACTGGACGTTGGCGATCGAGCTCCTGTTCTATGTCGGATGCACCATTCTTTTCGCGATGGGATTGCTGAACCGGCGCTTTACTGCAGTTGCGATTGTCATTGCTGCGGCGCTGGTCGGGACCGCCGCAGCACTTCTGATCGAAAGCAGGACGGTGTCGTCGCTGATGGAGGTTGGGCTGAACCTTTCGGCGATGTTCCTGGGCAAGGTCATCCGCGACACCGTCATCGGCGGAAAGCTGCGATGGCCGCACGTCGCCGTTTGTACGGTGTTCTATGCGATCTTTGCCATCACGCTGGCGGAGAGGCGGTTCGGCGGCGTCTATCAGGAGAACTTCTTCTACAGCTATTCGATCGGGTCGGCTTATGTCTGCGCAGCGCTCGTCTTCATCGCGTTTGCGGCGTTCGGTGAGAGGATGGCCTGGCGCCCGATGGCGTTCGTGGGAACCATCAGCTATTCCGTCTATTTGATGTCGCCGTTCGTGATCGTCTGGATCCATCGCCTCGTCTGGCTCGGTGATGGACCGCTGGGATGGGCCGCTTTCGCCGCGCTGGTCGCAGCATTGTCAATTCTGGTCAGCTGGTCGACATATGCGTTCATCGAGAAGCCCAGCATCTCGTTCGGCCAAAGGTTCCGGTCGAAGCGCAGGAGGGCGGTCGTTCTCGAGCCGGCACTCAGCGCGCAAGGGGCAGCTGAGTGATCGAAAAAACGCGCCAGCCGAATGCCGGATACGACGGATCTTTCGTTCCCTCCGTCCAGGGACTTCGTGGCATTGCGGCGCTGAGCGTGCTGATGGATCACTTCTACGACATGCCAAAGGGAGGCGTGTACGACATTCCGGATCCGGGCTTCCTGCCGCCGCTCTGGCTCTGGCTGCAATCGGTGATCAATGTCGGCGGCCACGGTGTCGAGCTGTTTTTCATGATCAGCGGCTTCCTGATCCCGGCCAGTCTGGTGCGGCACGGCTCGCTGCCAAGGTTCTTCCTCGACCGTGTCCTGCGCATCATGCCGGTGTTCGTCGTGCTGCATCTCGCGTTGTTCGTGATTGGCCCGATCGTGGGCTACAAATTCTTCCGCGGGATCGATCTGACCGGTTATCTCGCGATCTTCACGGCCAATCTGTTCTTCGTGCAGGACGCTCTCGGCTTGCCCATCGCTCAGCAGAATGCCTGGACCTTGACTTACGAATGGGCGTTCTACATCTGGTTCGCGCTGACATTCTCGGTGTGGCGCATCGGAGGGAGAATGCTGGCGGCGCCCCTGATCTTGCTGGGCGTGGCCTGTCTCCTGCATTGGCCGATCACGGCGTTCTTCTGCATTGGCATGCTTCTCAGCGCCACGGGTTGGCGCATCTCCATTCCGGGACCTCTTGGCTTGATGGCGGGCCTGACGTGCGGGGTCGCCATGTACGCGAGCCTGGTGCTGTTTCACCCGTTCGTAGGTCTTATTCCGGGCCTTTTGCTGTTCGCCATGGTGCTGGCCCCGGACTCCGGTCTCGCCAGGGCGCTCAGCACGCCGGCCCTGCAGTATGTCGGCAAGATAAGTTACAGCCTTTATCTCGTGCACCCGTTCGTCCTGTTTCCGTTACAGGTGATCGGGCTCAAGCTCGTCGCTGTCGGTGTCGACCGCTGGCTGCTGTGGGCAGCATTCATCGTGCTGGGATCGTTGATGTCGCTGGTTGCAAGCGCGATCACCTACGAGCTGATCGAGGTGAGGCTGAGACGATTGTTGGATGGCGCGGTCCGCGGCATGTTCTTTCGGTCATTGAGCAAGATGGAACAGTCCGCCTAGAAGATCGCAATATAAGTCACGATCAGCTCACGGTACGGCCGGCAAGCTTGCGGTAGGATGGCAACAGGCCATCGGCGATGCGATCCCAGTTCAACTGGCCCGCCGCTGTCTGCCGTGCACCGTCGGTCAATGTCGCGGTAAGCGATTTCGAGGTCAGGACGCGTTCGAGCGCATCGGCCAAGGCGGCAGCATTACCAGGCGGGACCAGAAGCCCGTTCACGCCGTCTGTCACGACGTCAGGAATGCCACCGGTGGCGCTGGCGACGACGGGACGGGAATTCCCGTAAGCAGACGCCAGCACGCCGCTCTGCGTCGCATCCTTATAGGGCAGGGCGACCACGGTCGCAGACTGAAATAATTGTCCCGTATCCTCGGGCGAGATATAGGCATCGATCGTTTTGACCGTCGGCATGGCCTCCATGCGCGCGCCGAGCCGCGTCATCTCGGGACCGCGGCCCGCGACGATCGCTTCGTGCGCCACGCCGCGCCGGTCCAGCAGGTCGATCGCATCGATGAAGATGTCCAACCCCTTGTAAGCCCACATCCGCCCAAAAAACAGGATTCGTGCAGATTCGGGTTCGATGGCCGCGGCGCGCGTCGGGGGCACCATGAGCACGCCGTGCATGCTAGAGACGATTTCTCCATTAAAGTCCGGCGTCGCATGGCGGAAATCTGCAATGCAGCTCTCGCCGTGCGTCGTGACGACTGACGCTGCCGCGCGCATGCGCGCGCGCCAGCCGTCCTCGCGCGGAGAGGTGCCCGATCCGCCTTCCGAATGAGGAATTGCGTCGTGAACGGTCAGCACCAGCCGGATTCCAAGCGGACGCAGGAACTGGATCAGCTTGGATGTGTAGACTTCCGGAACTTCGTGACAATGAACCACGTCTGGACGAAACGAAATTATGTCCATGAATGAAGCTGGAATGCCGATGGCGCCGGCGCGGCGCAGGCTCAAATCGCGGATCCTTGTGTTGAAGGGTGTCGTCACCGCGATATCGGCCAGTTCCCACTGCTGGTTCGCATCCTTGCGGTTGAGGACGAGGCGAACATCGCAATGGCGCGCCAAGCCGGACGCGAGCCGGTAGGAATATTCTGCAAAATGCGGCGCGTAGATCGCCACGCGCAAGCGCCTGGAGTTGCGATTGAAGGCGGTGGTAGGCGAATTCATCAAGGCATCCATTTTGCATCACATCGCTGAGCCGGTTGGAGTGTAGTCCACGATTTGAACTCACTTCCACGCTAAATCGGATGATAGATGGTGCTCATCTGATTGCCATAACGTCGTCGTACTGCTGCGCGATTGCTGCCGCCATCGGGACGGAGTGGAAAAGGGCGACGTCACGCGCGGTCATCGATTCCCTGTTTGTCTAGCGGGCGATTGTGATTGGATCTGTCGGAATTGGGTCGATTTTTTGATGAACGTCACTCCGGGCAAACAACATCAGGTCGTGGTCGCGTTGTTGTGGTCGCTGGCGCAGAACTGGGGCGGCCGTGCGCTGTCATTTGTTCTGTTCTTGATATTGGCGCGGCTGCTCAATCCTGCGGATTTCGGTCTTGCCGCGCTGGTTGGCTTCATCCTGCTGCTCCTGAGCTCCATTTCCGAATTCGGGTTCGGTGACGCGTTGATCCAGCGACGCACGCTCGAGCCTGCGGACGTGACACTGCCATTTTTCTGCTCACTGGCGGCATCGGTCCTCCTTGCCGTTCTCATCGCCCTGCTGGCGACCGATATCGAGCGTTGGCTCGACGTGAAGGGACTTGCGCCGCTCTTGACGGCTGCGAGCCTCTCGCTTCCGATCGGTACCGCCACGCTGTTCCAGGAGGCGCTCTACAAGCGCCAGATGGATTTTCGTGTGCTTGCGCTCAGGACCATGGTGGCGACCGCGATCTCCGGAGTGGTCGGGATCGCCTGTGCCTATGCCGGGTTCGGTGCCCTCAGTCTCGTGATCCAGGTGGTCGTTCAGAGCGCGGTCAGCGGCCTGTGGCTCTGGAGCCAGCCCAGATGGCTCCCGATGCGCGGCTACGATCTGAAGAGCTTGCGCGAACTCTCCGGCTACAGCGTCCACGTCGTGTCGAACAGGCTGCTGGACTTCGCCATCGTGCGTACGATCGACATGATCATCCTGTCGCTTTATGGCGTCGCGGCCTTGGGCATCTACACGGTGGGCGCGCGGGTCTACATTATCCTGATGCAGTTGCTGACACAGGCGGTCATGGACGTCGCGCTGAGCGCACTGTCCAAGATCGCGCATGAGCGTCACCGTATTGCCGACGCCTATCTGCGAAGCGTGAGCCTCGGAGCATTGATTGGCTCTCCGGTCTTTGTGCTCCTGGCGGCGATCGCGCCGGAGTTCTCCCTGCTGCTGTTCGGCTCAAAATGGGCCGGCAGCGAAGCCGTGATGAGGCCGCTGATGCTCATCGGCGCGATTCAGACGGTGCAGTTCGTGAACAGCGCCTATTTTGGCGCCATGGGCAAGCCCAACTACGTCTTCCTGCTGAACATTCTCAAATTCGCCACGGTGGTACCCGCAATGTTCCTGCTGCCGTCGCACGACATTGGTCAGCTGGCCACCATCTTCGCTGTCGCGCAGCTCGTGGTGACGCCCGTGACGTTCGCGCTGGCGCTCAGGCTGCTGGGCCTGAGCTGGAACCAGTTTCTGCGGCCCGTCGCAGGCTGTCTTTGCGCCATCCTTCTGGCTTATGGCGCAGTTGCGCTATGCCGCGAAGCGACCCCGGACATGAATCCCTATTTGCGGATAGGACTGCTCTCGTCATGTTTCGGGGCGACCTATCTGATGAGCATCTTGCTGTTCTGGCGAAAGCAGCTGTTCTCCCTGATCGCTTTCGTCGTGAAGCGTGGTGCGACCGCCTGATGAAGACGAGGAAGACGTCGTGAAGCAATTGATTCCGGTACCCGTTCGCAAGCATCTCCGAGGCTGGCTCAACAGCGCGAAGAACACGCCCATTGCGGTCGATCTGCTCGAGTTGCGCAGGTGGCAGATCGCCAGGAAGGCTATCGGCGGCAGTGCCGCGCCGCGCAACAACCCGCGCCGGCTCGTCCTGCTCCCGTCCGACCCCTGGAGCATTCATCAGTCGCGCGGCGATGAGGCCATGATCGAGGCGGCCGTCGGCGAGATGAAGCAGGCCCATCCGAACATCGAGGTCTACATTGTCACCGCCACCAAAGCGGCAAGCGCGGAAGTGCGCGCAATGGGGTTCAAGCCGCTCGAATTTTGGAGGCAGCCGTTTTCCTATATGACGGTGGCGCAGGAGCTTTCTCTCACCAGGCCGGATTTCGGAATGGTTCTGGGGGCAGACGTGCTGGACGGCTACTATTCCCCCGTGGACGCCGCTCGCATGCTGCTCGTCGCCGATCTCATGGCAGGGTGCGGCGCCAAGGTCAGCGTGCTCGGATTCAGCTTCAACTCCCGTCCGGCCAAGGCATTGCGCGAGGTGTTTCGGCTGCTCGATCCCGGCGTGGTCTTGAATTTGCGCGATGCACTATCTCTTCAGCGCTTCAAAGAGTTCGCCCCGAATCGTGCGCACCTCGTCGCTGATTCCGCATTCATGCTGGTGCCACAGGCGGAGACCGCGGCTGTGAAGCAGATTGCGGCCGCGATTGCGGAGCAGCGCAGGCAGGGACGCGACGTCTTTGTCTTCAATATCCACCCGATGTTGTTCAGGAAATCCGAGCCGGCCAAGCTACGGCGAATGATCGAACTCGCGGCGAGCGCAATCGAGCGCATGTCTCGAGAGCATAACGCGAGCTGGGTGTTGCTCGCGCACGACTATCGTCCGGAGATCGCCGACGACAATTGCCTTCGACCGCTGGCCGGTCGCCTGAGCGCAGCGCTGGGCAACCATGTTCATCATGTCGAGCACGTGCTGTCAGCGAGCGAGATCAAGGCAGTCGTCGGTCTGGTGGACGGCGTCGTCACCGGCCGCATGCATCTTGCGATTGCGGCTCTCGGACAGGGAACGCCGGTTGCGGCGATCACATACCAGGACAAGTTCCAGGGCCTGTTCGCTCATTTCGGTGTGAGCGAATCGCTTCTTCTCTCACCTGAGCAACTGCTCGCGGGAGACAATCTCGAGAAGTTTCTGCTGAGGTTCCTCGGCGCCTACAAGACGGCTGGCGCGCAGGTCCGCAATATGCTGCCGGCAGTCATGGAGCTGTCGCGCGCCAACATCGCTCCGCTGCGGGGCGATGGTTTGATGTCGGTTGACGCGGTGTCCGACGGTAAGGTCGCCTGAGGGAGCGGGCGGACGTCAGTTGGCGGCCTGCTCCGTCTCGTCGAAACGCACGGACGTCTTGGTGACAGACGTCTTGTTGGTGGCAGGCGTCTTGGCGGACGATTGCACTTTGCGCGGCGATCCAAATCCGATGTCGGCCCCACGATTGATCAGCCGCCGCGCCGGGTTCTCGAAATAGGCATAGGTGCGATCGGCGATGATGGTCAGGAT
The DNA here is from genome assembly GCF_040939785.1 of Bradyrhizobium lupini. Lineage (NCBI taxonomy): Bacteria > Pseudomonadati > Pseudomonadota > Alphaproteobacteria > Hyphomicrobiales > Nitrobacteraceae > Bradyrhizobium > Bradyrhizobium lupini. Next base: position 2,021,854 of record NZ_CP162553.1, on the reverse strand, counting down.
CGCGCAGCACGCGAGAGCAAAGAGGCCAAATTGATCCGGACGCAGACCAAGCGACGCCCACAACGGCTTGAATACGGCGATGAGGACGGCGTCGTGCAGCATGTAGATCGAATATGAAGTGTTGCCGAGCCGCCCGAGGAGGCGGCTGCCGGGAATTTGCACGAAGGCGCTCTCCCCGACGGCGGTGAGCAGGATCGCGCAGGAGAACAGAATGATGGCCAGATCCGGCTTGGCGAAGATGTTCAGGACAAGCACGGAGATCCCGAACAGGGCGACGCCGGCGAAGACGACTGGCTTCTGCCGATACGGATGCGACAACCTGAACAATATGGCGAGCAGGATTCCATTCAGGAAGCTCGGCAGCGCACGGAGCATCCCGTAGTCGTAATTGGCTCCATACATCTGCGATCGTTCTTGCCAGATCGGCAGATGGCCGTGGGCCAGGACCAGATAGAGCGCCGCGACGATGGCGGCCAGCACCAGCGGATGGACCTTGCGTGCAAGCAGCATAAGCAGCGGAAAGATCAGATAGCAGAAGAATTCCGCGCTGATCGACCAGGACGGAGAGTTGAAGCTCAAATGATCGGTAACGCCCCAGGCTTGAAGCAGCACGAGGTTGTACAGGAAGTCCAGCGGCGTCGACCTCGCCGATCGGTCCAGACCGAATCCGATCAGCAATACGAACACGAGTAAAGTCAGAAGATGCAGCGGATAGATCCGCGCAATGCGGCGGATCATGAACCGGGCATATGCCTTGAGACCACGCGCGTCAGACGGATAGGAATAGGAGATCACGAACCCGGACAAGATGAAGAACATGTCCACGAAAAGGCCATAAGATCCGTTCCAGACCGGTGCGATGCCGCTGTCGATGATCTTCAGGTGGAAAATGAAGACGCCGAGAGCGGCAACGAAACGATAGAAGTCGAGAACGACGAACCGTCTGGCTTCATTGGCTTCCATCGTGTGTCGAATTCCTTGCGTGACGCTACCTGCTGCTTAGCGGTGAATTGTGACGCAAGTTCGCTGGGCCGCGTTCGACGGCAGGCGGAATAGCCGTTATGCGGCTTATGCCTCGCGACAAGGCAGCCGCCTAATTATTGAACGGCGCCGGAACTTGCCTGAGCTAGTCCCGGCGCCTGAGATGTTCGCCGTGGTCAGACGAACAGGAAATCGTGGCTGGTCAGGCTGGCGACGTTGACGTTCTTCAGGAGGATCGAGTCGCTGGCCGAAAGCGTGACCAGGGCGTTCGCGCCAGACTGCGTGATTTGCAGATGGCTATAGTCCTGGGCGAGGAGCTTCGAGATCTCGATCACGTCGTGAGTGGCGGCGTTGCCGGCCTGGAAGTTGACGATCTGGTCTTGGCCGTGATCGTAGACGATCGTGGTCGAGCTCGGCGCCGCCGAGAACAGGTCGTTGCCGGCCCCGCCCTGGATCGTCACGCCGCTCGCAACCGCCGTGACGTTGTGTGTGCCGTCGGTTTTGGTGTCGTCGAAGAACTGGAGTGCATTGGCTGAATTGTAGTTTTCGTGCTGCGTCGTGCCGGCCTGTCCGTTGAAGTTGAACAGGAACACGTCCTTCGAACCGTCGGCGTTGTTGGCGATCTCCTGGGTCTTGGAACCGGAGCCGTCGTAGATGTCGGTCAGCTTGCTGCCGTCGTTGTTGATGACCTGGGTATAGTCCAGCGTGCCATCGGCATGGGTCCGGGTAAGCTCGACGATATGCCCGGAGGCATCGAGATGCTGATGCTGCGTGGTGTAAGACTGCCCCTTGATGTTGTAGCTCCAATTGTCCGACGTGCCATCGGCGTTGGTTATATACGCGGCGGTCTTGACGCCGTTGGTGTAGGCGGTCGTGGAGCTATAGCCGTCGATCTTCGTCGTCACCTCGCTGGTCAGAACGCCCTTGGCGTCGTACCAATCCGAGGTTTTGGTCCCGTCTGAGCTCTGGACAAGCGTGAAGGCGAGGCTGCTATCGGCGTGGGTGCGCACGATGTTAGTGAGGAAGCCGGTCGGATCGTAGCTGTCGTGCTCGTTCGTGTAGGTCTGGCCCACGATATTGAACTGGAAGACGTCCTTCGAACCGTTGGCGTGGTAATCGGTCTCCATCATCTTGACGCCGGAGGCATTGTAGTTGCTCACCACGCTGCTGCCGTCGCTATTGACGACCTGGCTGTAGTCGAGCGACCCGTCGGCATGCGTGCGGACCACTTCGGTCGTGACACCGGAGGGGTCGAGGTGCTGGTACTGCGTGGTATAGCTCTGACCTGTTATATTGTAGCTGTAATTGTCGTGGCTCTGGTCCGCATTGGTGATGTAGGCCGCGGTCTTGACGCCGTTGGTGTAGATCGTCGTTGCGCTGTAGCCGCTCGTCTTCTCCAGGACCTCACTGGTGAGGATGCCGCTGGCGTCGTACCAGTCCGAGACCTTGGTGCCGTCGCTGCCCTGCTGCAGTTTGAAAGCCAGGCTGCCATCGGCGTGCGTGCGAACGAGCGAGGTGAGGAAGCCCGCCGCATCGTAGATGTCGTGCTCGGTCGTGTAGGTCTGGCCGGTTATGTTGAGAAGCCAGATATCCTTGCTGCCATCGGCGTTATAGTCGGTTTCCTTCGTCCGCTTTCCCGCTGAGTCATAGTTGGTGACGACGCTGCTACCGTCGTTGTTGATGACCTGCGTATAGTCGAGCGTGCCGTCGGCATGCTTGCGGGTCACGGCCGTGACCTTGCCGGAGGGATCGACGTGCTGGATAAGTGTGCTGTAGCTCTGGCCGGTGATGCCATAGGCGTAATTGTCCTGGCTGCCGTCGGCATTCTTGACATAGGCGTTGGTTTTGACGCCGTTGCTGTAGAGCGTCGTCGAGCTGAAACCGTTGGCCTTTTGGACGACTTCGCTGGTGAGGCTGCCGGCGGCATTGTACCAATCGGTCGTCTTGGTGCCGTCGGTCGTTTGCACCAGCTTGAACGCCAGGCTGCCATCGGTGTGGAGGCGCGTCAGGGTCGTGAGAAAGCCGGTCGTATCGTAAACGTCGTGCTCGGTCGCGTAGTTCTGGCCCTTGATGTTGTAGGTCCAGACGTCCTTGCTGCGATCGGCATGGTAGTCGGTCTCGACCAGCTTGACCCCCGTGGCGCTATAGGTGGTGATCACGCGACTGCCGTCGCTGTTGTAGACCTGTGTCGAATCGAGCGAGCCGTCCGCATGGCTGCGGACCACGGACGTGACCTTGCCGGTTGAATCCAGGTGCTGGACTTGGCTCGTGTAGCTCTGCCCCTTGATGTTGTAGGTATAGTTGTCCTGGGTGTGGTCGGCGTTCTTGACATAGACCGTGGTCTTCACGCCGTTGGTGTAGATGGCCGTCGAATAATAGCCGTCCGGTTTTTGCACGACTTCGCTGAGAAGCGTGCCGGTGGTGTTGTAGGTGTCGGTGGTCTTGGTTCCGTCGGTAGCGAAATGGACGGAGGTGGTCTTTACGCCGCCGGTGTAGCCGATCGCGTCTTTGGACCCGTCGGTGTAGACGATCGTGGTCGAAGTGGGCAGTCCGCTTGCGTTCAGGCCGGTGTCCGCTTTCGACAGGAGGTTGCCGCTGGCATCATAGGTTTTCGTGCTGCTCCAGGTCGCGGCCGAGTTCGTGATCGAGAAGGAATGGCCGCCCTGGATCTTGGACAGCGCATTGCCGTAATGCGCGATCATAGAGTCCATCGTCGCTTTCGAAGCGACGGGCAGGACATGCGAGTCGGTGAGCGTAATGGCTTGAAGCGCCGTCGACGTACTCAGGTCGGACAGTTGCGGCACGATCTCGGCAGCCGTACCGCTGACACTGGTTCGGGTGTCCGGCGGAATCGGGGTGGTCGCAGGCGCGTCGATCTCGATGATCAGCGGGTGATCGCTGACCGGAATCGTAATGGTGCTGACGTCCGTGTAGCTCGCGATCGCGGTGGTCCCGGTCAGCGTGTCGTATACCTTGACCGAATGATGCACGCCGCCCAGGTTCACCGTGACCGTCTGGGTCGGATTGGAGATCTCGGCATCGGCCGCATCATTCCAGAGCTTCGGCTCCGCCCAAACGACAAGCTCGTAGGCGCCATTGCTTTTGCCGAGCACCATGCTGTTGCCCGAGGCCGGCATGTTGCTGAGGGTGTAGTTCAATGGATTAGTCGGCTGCAGGCCGCCTTTGCCGTCATCGGCCAGAATGCTCGTCAGGTTGTGAATTGCCGTCGCGGCGAGCTTCGGCGTTCCGTCGGAGTTGAATAGACCGAAGTTGGCTTCAGGATTGGTGTTGCTGGCGGACGAGTCGCGATCGAACATCTCGTAGAGATAGGTCGCACTCACGCCAGCCTTGTAGGCATCCACCAGGGTGTTCAAGATCGACTTGGCTTGCACCGTCTCGTCGACGCCGAGATATTGGGTGTTGGCTTGGGTGGTGTAGCCGGTCTCCGTAATCACGATGGGCTTTCCCGGCGCGGCGGTCGAGACGGCGCTCAAGGTGGCAGCAAGTGAGCTGCTGGTCGTCAAGCTGGTGCTGACATAGGCATGCGCATTGGCGAAATCGACCGAGCCCGACATGTTGCCGAGCTGGCTGTAGCCTTGGGGATCGTTGTAGGCGAGCGACAAATTGATGACGGGAATGCTGGAAAGCGTGCCGTCTGCCTTGACCGCCTGATAGAGCGCGCTTTGGAACTGGGCCGCGGCGCTAAGGCTCGAGCTGCCATTGTAGCTGAAGGGCTGGTGATTGGCCTCGTTGAGCCCCTCGATGGCGCTGATGCTGCCTGGATGGCTCGCCACGAACTTCTCGAGCGACACGATATACTTCTGGAGGCCGGCGGTGCCCAGCTGGGGCAGGGCGGACGACACCAGGAAGTCGAATTTGTAGCCGGCAGCCGCGAGCCCTTCAACGACCGGTTGTGCGGCGGGGCTGGTTCCCATCGCGTCGCGCAAATGGGTGACGCCAAGATACTTCAGGTCATCGACCATCAATGCGAGGTTATTGTAGTCGGTCCACCCGAAGCCGGCATGCGTGTTGACGCCGATGGAGTTGATGAAGCCGCTTGCGGAGAGGACGGTTTGATCTGACGACATTTCACACTCGAGTTTCTACGCGAACGAAATTGCTCGCAGGGATTTGCGTTCAACCTTCTCGATCGAGTGTGAATTTCAGATAAAAATCGGAGCTACAAATCGAGAGCGATCAGCAGTTCCTCGCAGGAACAGCTCGACTCTGATTCAAGACAATAACGATGTCGTGCCGACGCAGCATGACCTCAACATGGCGCTTCCAAGAATTCGCAAGGTTTCACTGCTGAATCTATGCGCATGTCGCGCTTCAATGATGCATGTGACTTGGGGCGCGGAGCGGTGAAACTGTCAGGTCGACCCGATGCGCTGGTAGAATTTTGCCAGCACGAGCAAATCACTCATTTCTCGTACTGGTTGTCAGTCACTTCGCCGCATTTTGAAGCGAAGTAGAGAGTTCCACGGTAGGAACTTCGCGGACGCGGGCAGAGCGTCAAGGGCGCATCTAGCTCCAAAGAAGGTTTGCAAGAGACCGGTCGACAGATCAGCTCGGGCGAGCCAGGAGGAGAAAGTTTCCGCGCCAGCCGACCGCCGCCGTGGCGATTGCGGCGATGACGATCTTTCCAGCAAGCCACGCCGCCGGTTCGCTCGGCGCATGACTGAGCGATCCGATCAGAATGGCGGCTGCGAGCGCCTGAAGCACCAAGGGCCAGCGCGGGAACGCATCGAACCTGAGGGTAGGGCCAAGCCCGGCCAAGATCGCCGCGAGCGTGGCGATCGAGGCGCAGGTGACTGCCGCTTGGGGTGACAGGCCGGCCCAGACGGCAACCAGGGAGAACGCCGCAACCATTGCAAGCTGCCCGGCAGCAACGAGGGCGAGCCTGGTCGCGAGCTTTTCCAGGTGGGGAACGACCGCGATCGTCGCCTGCAGGTGGGTATGGAGGAAGTAGAAAGCAGCGACCGCCGGCCCTGTCGCCAGGAAGCCCTCGACGCTCTCCCGCGGGACCAGGATGCGGGCCGCGTCCGGAATGAAGGCGACAAGCCCGCCCAGCAGGACCAGGGTCGTGCAGATCATGAACTCGAACATGTGCCGCGCCGATTGTCTCGACGTCGTGGCGCTCCCGTGCTCGAAATCATTGACCACTTCAGGATAACTCACGGTGTGGATCGCCGCATTGAGGACCCAGAAGGGACGTTGCAGCAGGTCGAGCGCAATGGAAAATCCTGCACCGGCTCCTGTGGCGCCGAGTCGCCCGACGACGATGATACGAAGCAGAACCGGCACGGACAAATGGATCACGGACGCGCCGGCTGCAAGCATGCCGTAACGCGAGAAGTCCTTCCAGTCAGCCAGCATTGTTCGCAGCGACACGCGATCCAGCGGCGTGCGATATGCGATGAGACCGGCAAGGAGCCCAAGCAGGTGACCCAATGCGATGCCGAGCAGCGTCGCTTCGGCCGTGCCTGAGATCATTCCGCCCGAGACGGCCCCGCCCAAAAGCGCTGTCGCACGCAAGGCAAGAAGGCAGGAGGCGGTTCCCAGCCGGTTCGACAGTCGTACCGACAAGAAGTACAAATCGGTCGAGCCCTGAAGCACGGCCACGCTCAGGCCGAGGACGACCAGCCGTGGCGTGAGGCCGCTGATCAAGGAGGCGCAGCTCCCGACCGCAACGAGCGCGCCGGCGCTCATGAGGGCCGCCGCAAAGAGCGACGATCTCAGTCGAGCAGCCTCGCTCTCCTTGGCGGCCGCAAGAAAGCGCAGCCCCGCGAGCTGCAGCCACTCGAACATGAGGACGCAGAGCAACTGGCTCGAGGCCATTGCGAGAGAATAATTGGTGTAGTCGGCGGCAGGCAGCAGGTGACTGATCACAAAGATCAGGATGATCGCTGCTGCGCTTTGGTAAACGTAGCCGGCGATCGCGAAGAGACGTGTCATCTCGGAATGAAGCTACTCTTTGCCACCGCATGCGCTTGTGGTACCCCGGCTATTGCCGGGCGCACGGACGACATCCGTCGCTGACGCAGTTGTTCATACAGGTTCTTGTACGACGACAATACGTCGGAAAAGATCCACTTGTTCGTGTCGGCGATAAGCCGACGGCTGATCTCGTCGATCTTGTGCGGGTCCGCGGCGATTTCGCGCATGCTCGTGGCCAGGGATTGTGGATCTGCTTCGGTCAACCACCCGGTTACGCCATGCTCGATCGCCTCCGGCATGCCGCCAAAGTGCGTACCGAGCAGCGGTCTGCCCGCCGCCTTGGCGTCGGCGACGACGAGCGGGCCGGGATCGTGCCAGATGGACGGAGCGACCACGACGTCGACTTGCCTGTAGAATTCATCGGGAGACACGAATCCCATGAACTCGACCCGTGCATGCGGCGCCAGTGCTCTCAGGCGCTGTTGTTCCTGATCGCCCAAGCGGCCGGCAATCATCATCCGGATCCGATCGGGCGGCAGCATGGCCAGCGCTCGCATGAGATTGTCGATGCCCTTCTCCTCGGTGATCCGTCCGATGAAGCCGAATGTCACTTCCGTCGTGCAGACAGGCCGCGGGTAGGGTGAGCGCGGCGGCTCGGTCGAGGCATTGCGGATGACGGTGCGGATTGGGGTCTCGGCAAACATGCCCATATCGGTGTGAATGGAGAGGACGCGCTCGCTGACGCCGACCACGGCATCGAGCCAATGCGTCGCCCGTTTGCGGTGGTACGTCAGGATCCCACAGCTCGTACAGGTGTGTTCGCAGGAGCGGCCCTTGTCGAAGCGGGAACAGCGTGGACACGTCAAATAATAATCATGAAGCGTATGCAGGACCGGAACTCCGAGCTTGGCGGCTACCCGCCAGATCGCCGTGGTCAGGCCCGATAAATTATTGGAATGCAGAACGTCCGGCTTGAAAGCGCGAATGCGCTCCGCGATCATCGGGGCCTGGATCTGCCAATCGTCGATCGCATGCCAGATGCTTCGTTTCACGACGTTCTTTTGCTCCGTGAACGGCGCATAGACGTTTTGCACCGGTGCGGAATAGACGTTGATACCGTTGCATAATTCACGGCCCTGCTCGGGTGCGGATGCGGCGCGCACCACCTCGACCTCGTCGCCGCGCTGAGCCAGGCCCTCGGCAAATCTCCGCGCGAAGATCTCTGCTCCGCCGACGATCTTTGGTGCCTGCGGGGTCGGATAAAGCGTGGATGTCAAAAGGATCTTCATCGCGTCAACCTCTTTGTGCCGATCCGATTACCGTGCCGGCCGTATATCCAGTGCGGGAATGGCGTCATTATTGGCGGCGATCAGGACCGGCGTGCTCGAAACCGGCAGCCAGATCCCGGAGGCTGGCCTTGCAGTTGCATCGCAGGGGGCCGCGAAAGTCGCGCCTGGCAGATCGCCTCTGATCCGGACCTCGTAGCGTCGATCCGGATCCTCGGACCAGACCGCGATCTTGCCGCCGGTGGTCGAGGATGCTCCGATCGACATCACCCCGTTGGCAAGGCTTCTTCGTTCGGCGGTTAGAGTGGAACGGACGAATGCCCAGGCGCCACGCGCCGCGCAGGCTACGGGTTTGGGCGAATTGTCGAAACCGTAGAGGCCAAAATTGTCCTCCAGCTCGGCTGGATTCTGACCACTATTTTTGAGCTCATAGATCCACATCCCCTTGAGCCAGCGCGCCGCTGTCGAGGCCCACAGGATGAGCTGTGCCGTGTTATCGGCCTGAGCCTGCTCGCTGACACCACATTTGTTCGCAGCCGTGGTCCAGCCAGTCTCGGTCACGTAAATGGGGAAGTCGGGATTGCCGCTCGCTTGGCCGACCAGTCGATGGAACGCCGTGAGCCGGTCGATAATCTCGGCCGAATTGCGCTTCGCCGGCGCCATGCAGAAATTGTAGAGATGAATCGAGGCGCCATCGGCGTATTGAAGGATGCCGGTTTGCAGCATCTTCTCCGTCCACGTCCAACCGGGATCGTCGCCGATCGCGCCGACGACGAAAGGTGCATTCGGCACCGCCTGCTTGACCGCGGGCCGTGCGACCTTCGCGAGGGCCAGGTAGTTGTCGGCTGAGAATGAAGGGTCCTTCTTGGCTGCCAGATTCCACTCGTTCCAGAGTTCGAAGATCGGGCGCTGCGGCGCGACCGATCGCGCGGCCGCTGCCGCATAGTCCGCGAACCGCTGCCGGGCTTCGTCCGTCGTCGGAGGCGACGAGTTCGGCACGAGGTGATGACCAAATGCAAGGATGAGGAGCGGCCGGGCGATGCCGGACTGAACCTGCGCGTCGAGCCTGCCCAACCGCGGCGTGAAGCCCATCCGACGTCCCGGCAATTCGAAATCAGACCAGGGAAAATCGTCGCGGAAGGCGTTAAAGCCCAGTTGCTTGATCTGGCTGACGTTCACGGAGGGCACGTAGCCTCGCGAACTGACCGGCCCTCCCAGTCCCTGATGGGTGCCGATACCCAACAGGAATCTGCTTTCAAGCGTCTGAGCCTGTTGAGCGCATGCCGGGACAGACAGAGAAACAGACGCGATGAGGCTCGCCATCCAGAGCAGCCTGTTGCGACCCAAGGTGCGGTGGCCTGCCATCGCCTGGATCATACCCGTCATCATTTCTCGCCTGCCGCAACTCACCTCAAAAAGGCTTCGAGAGGTCCGATTGCAGTGCCACGTTCTGCTCGACTCCGCTCTTGTTGTCGTCGAGGAGTTCGACATAGACCTGATGCAATTGGCGGTGTGTCTTCTGGACGTCATAAAACTGCTTGAAGCGATCGTAGCCGCGTTGCCCCAGGACCTTGAGATCCAGATCGAGCATCCGTCGGAAGCCGTCGATGAGAGGTTGAACCGCAACAGGTTCGCAAAGCACGCCGGTGACGCCGTCAACGACGATTTCAGGCAGCGCTCCGCTGTGGAAGGCCAGGATGGGCTTGGCCGCGCGCATCGCTTCCAGAGCGACGAGGCCGAAGGCCTCCCATCGTGACGGGATGACGACGAGATCGGCCGCCTCCAGCTGAGCCTCGATCTGCTGACGATCCAGCCAGCCTAGCAGCGAGACGTTGGCGGGAACCGCAGCTCCGTCGAACTTGTTGACCACGGAGGCGCCGACAATGCGAACATCCAGGACATCTTCGAGGGATCGTGCGGCCTCGATCAGGAGGTCGAAGCCCTTTTGTCGATCAAGACGGCCAATGAAAAGGACCTTGGCCTTCTTTGAAGTCCAATCTGTCGCAGCGCCGTACGGCAGTGGGCGGCTCTTGGAGATGCCATTGTGCACCAGGGTCAGACGGTCGGTCGGAATTCCCGCCCGGACCGCTTCATTGAATTCATCGCCGGAAATGCAGATGATACGATCCGACGTGCGGGCCAGAAGAGTCTCTGCAGCTTTTGCCGCCAGATGGCTCAGGCGGCCGGTCTCTCGCGAGAACGCCCAGCCATGCGGGCAATAGACGACGCGAGGACCTTCGGAACGAGCCGCCAACGCGGGCCTGAGAACGAGTCCGGCAAACGACGAATGGAGATGCATTACGTCGGGTTTGAAGGCGTCGAGCGCCTGCATGCTCGCCCGCAGCATCTGAAATAGTCCGGCGATGCTGCGGCCCGATCTGTCGAAGGTCGTGATCTGGCTGTCATCGATTCCGACGAGGTCGTGGCGATGATCCGATGGCACAACATAGTGCACGTTCTCCGCGCCGAAGCTCGCTTGCTGCTGCGGATGCAATTCGTTCAGGTAGCTCGCTATCCCACCCCGGATGGTTTCCGCGACATGCAGCACCTTCACCGCCTGCCTTGCGGAAGATTGAGTTGGGAAGATCGACATGGCGCATCCTTAATTGAGCATCAACGGATGCGATCACAATCCATCCAATCCATAGCGAGATTTGGGCAGCGGTGTGGTGTTGTTGCGCCGCGATGTCGAAGCTCTCTTGCTTCGAAGTCGAACGTACACACGGAACTCGTTGGATGGCGGCCGTTGTCGCCGCTATGCGCGCGACGCGAGAAAATCCAACAGTGCTCGCGCCGAGTCTTGCCACGAATATAATGCAAGACGATCTTGTTGCTTTCGGCGCTCCTGATCAGAGATTGCGCCGATTGCCAACCTTTCGAGCATAAGCTGTTGCAGCGCTTGAGCATCGTTGGCGCAAAAATAAGCAGCTGCTTCGCCGCACGTTTCCATCACCGCGTCAGCCGTCGAGGCTATGACCGGACAGCCGAAGATCATGGCTTCAAGTGGCGGTACACCGAAGCCCTCGTATAGAGAGGGAAAGACAAACGCCAGAGCGTGCGCATACAGAGCTGCAATCTCGCCATCCGCCAGGCGTCCTGCCAGAAGCAGGCCCGATTCGCTCTCGCCCAGATTGTCTTGAAATACCTTGCTGTTATCTCCGCCGACAATGACGAGGGGAACGTCCTTTCGTTCGAGCAGCCGCGCCGCCTCGATTGCAACGGCGAGATTCTTGTTCTTGGTTCTGGAGCCGACAAAGAGAAAATATTTTCCCAGCTGAAGCCCTAATCGTTCGAGAATACCGTGATCAGGCGTTGTGGACGCGAAATGCTCCGCGCTGTTGGGGAATATCGGAATGTCCGTTTTCGAAAGGCCAAGCATTGCAGCCAATTCATTGCGAGAAAAGGCCGATACGGTCGCGATCGTGGCCCGCCGTGCAAGCAGGCGGCCCATCGTGCGGTGGACGGCCAAATAGCGCCAATTGAAGAAATCGGGCCGGCGGAAGACCTGTGCGTCGTGGATGACGACGATATGATCGCCATGAAACACAGGTCCGGCATTGGCCAGACTGATCAGGCGACCTCCAGCGGCGGCGCGCGCAAGTTCAATCTGATCCCAGGCATGTCCGCTCAGCCGTCCTATCTTGCGTACCTTGATGTGGGCGAGATTGATCGCTTCGCTCGTCTCGCTCGGCACGAGCAATTGCCACTCGGCTCCTCTGAGGGCAGCGGGCGATTGGTCGGACGCAAGCAACGCATCGATCGCTTTGACCAGTTCGGCGGCATAACGCTGAACGCCGGTCAGCTTTTGCGAGAGAAAGCGGCCGTTGATGAAAAGCTTCAATTTTGTGCCGTTCGGGTTGTCGATGCCACAACGCGTGGGTCGCGATTTGTGCTTTCGAACCAAATGTGAGCACGGAAAGAAGCAGCCCGAAGGCACGAAATTATGACGGCATCGGTAGTGATCGCGCTGTTCGTTCGGCGCTCCCCGGGAACACTTGTTGAAAGTCTTGCCGGGCAGCCGGGAGCCTTTTATGGACGCGCGCCTGATGTTGCGTCGGCAGGCAGAGGGCGCTCCCGTCTGGTTAACTTGGGGAAGGCTGACATCCGAAGCGCCCGGCATTAAGCTTGCCGATGCGAGGGGGCTGTTCTCCAATGCTGAACCCTTGCCTCTACCGGTTCAGTCTGGCAATGCGGTATATGAGGACGGACAACGGAGTTTATTTTGGCCCCCGTGGTGGTTACCGGCGCTGCCGGCTTCATCGGCATGCATGTCTGTGAGCGCTTGCTTGCGCGCGGGGAACGAGTTGTCGGCATCGACGCAGTGACCCCTTACTATGATCCCGCGCTCAAGCGCGCTCGCCTCGAGACGCTCAAGCATGAGGCTTTCACGTTCCACGAGATCGACCTGGCGGATTTCGCTGCGGTGACGCGTGTGTTCGACGAGGTCTCGCCCGACCGCGTGGTGCACCTTGCGGCGCAGCCCGGCGTGCGCGCATCGATCGACGATCCCATCACCAGCATCCGCGCCAATTGTGATGGCTTCGTCACCGTGCTCGAAGCGGGCCGGCGCCACGGCCTGGCGCATCTCGTCTACGCCTCGTCGAGCTCCGTGTATGGCGCCAATCGCACCTTGCCGTATTCGACCGAGCATTCGGTCAATCATCCGGTCAGCCTCTATGCCGCGAGCAAGAAGGCCAACGAGCTGATGGCGCACACGTTCGCACATGTTCACAAGCTGCCGGTGACCGGACTTCGCTTCTTCACTGTCTATGGTCCATGGGGCCGGCCCGACATGGCCGCCTGGCTCTTCACGCGCGCGATCTTTGCGGGTGAGCCGATCAAGCTTTTCAATAATGGAAATATGTGGCGCGATTTCACCTATGTCGACGACATCGTCGAGGGCGTGATCCGCACCCTCGATCGCCCCGCGACGCCGAATCCCGCGTGGAACGCCGAGCAGCCGGAAAACTCGTCGAGCTATGCGCCGTATCGCGTCTATAACATCGGCAACAATTGCTCGGTCGATTTGATCGAGTTCGTCGAGACACTGGAGAAGATCATCGGCAAGCCCGCGATCCGCACGCTTTTGCCGATGCAGGCAGGCGACGTCCTCGAGACGCGCGCCGACATTTCGGCCCTGCAACGCGACGTCGGCTTCACGCCCTCGACGCCGCTGGCGGATGGCTTGGGCCGCTTTGTCGAATGGTACCGAAATTATCACCGCGTATAAACCCCTCTCTTGAGTAGCTCACACGTGTCCCAAAAAATTATCCCCCTGATCATGTGCGGCGGTGCCGGAACGCGGCTGTGGCCGGCTTCGCGCGAGGTGCGCCCCAAGCAGTTCCTGCCGCTGTTCGGCACGCGCTCGACCTTCCAGGACACGCTGCTCCGCGTCTCCGAGGCCTCGCTGTTCGATCGCCCGATCGTCATCACCAATGCCTCCTACCGCTTCATGGTGCTGGAGCAGCTCGCGGAAATCGGCATCGAGGCCGACGTGATCCTCGAGCCGATGCGGCGCGATTCCGGTCCTGCGATCGCAGCCGGCGCGGTGTTTGCGCAGAACCGCTCGAGTGAGGCGATCGTGCTCGCGCTCGCCGCCGACCACGTGGTGCAGGACAATGCCGCGTTCGTCGCGGCGTGCCGCCAGGGCCTCACCGCCGCGAGCGCCGGGCGCATCGTCACCTTCGGCGTCAAGCCGGAGCGGCCGGCGACCGAATACGGCTATATCAGCCCGGGCGAGGTCATCTCCGGCGAGGTGCACGCGGTCGCGCGCTTTGTCGAGAAGCCGGATGCGGTGAAGGCAGCCGACTACCTCAATTCCGGCTATCTCTGGAACAGCGGCAACTTCATGTTCCCGGCCAGCGTATTGCTCGACGAATACCGCAAGGTCGATGCGGCGAGCGTGGAGACCATCTCCAATGCCGTGACCAATGCCGGCCGCGATCTCGGCTTCGTGACGCTGGAGCCCGAGGCGTTCGGCGCGGCCAAGGCGATCTCGATCGACTATGCGGTGATGGAGAAGACCGCGCGCGCAGCGGTGGTGCCGGTGTCGTGCGGCTGGTCCGACGTCGGCTCCTGGCACGCAGTGTGGGAATTGTCGGACAAGGACGCGCAAGGCAATGCGTCGCATGGCAGTGCGGTGTTCGAGGATAGCCGCAATTGCAACGTCACCACCGACTCCGCGCTGGTCGCGCTCGAAGGCGTCGACGATCTCATCGTGGTCGCGACCGCGGACGCAGTGCTGGTCTCGCGTCAGAAGGATGCCAACGGGCTCAAGCGGCTGGTCACGAAACTCAAGGCGGTCGCACCGAAGGTCACCGAGGAGCACCTCAAGGTGCATCGGCCCTGGGGCAGCTACCAGTCGGTCGACAATGGCGAGCGCCACCAGGTCAAGCGCATCGTGGTGAAGCCGGGCGGGCGTCTGTCGCTGCAGAAGCACCATCATCGCGCCGAGCACTGGATCGTGGTCCGCGGCACAGCCCGCGTCACCGTCAACGAGACCGTCAAAAGTGTGCACGAGAACGAGTCCATCTACATCCCGATGGGCGCGGTACACCGGATGGAGAACCCCGGTAAAATCATGCTGGAGCTGATCGAGGTCCAGACTGGAAGCTATCTCGGGGAAGACGACATCATCCGGATTGAAGACGACTATCAGCGCTCTTGAGCAGAATGTCGCTCCAACATTCCGCGAACATTTAGAAATTGTCCTGCGAATTGCGATGATCGGAGCAGGCTACTATGACCGACGACACGCACACAATCCGCTGCGGCGGGCTCGCCGCGACCATCAAGGCGCAAGGCGCGGAGATGTGTTCGCTGGCGAGCGATGCCGGCATCGAGTTCGTTTGGCAGGCGGGGGCGGCCTGGCCGCGCCATGCGCCGCTGTTGTTTCCGATCGTCGGGCGTCTCGCCAGTGACGAATTGCGGCACCGGGGCAGGACCTACCGGATGACCCAGCACGGCTTCGCGCGTGACAGCCGCTTTGCGTGGGTGGAACGTGGCGAAAGTCGCTGTATCCTGGTGCTCGAAGACAGCGAGACGACGCGCGCGCTCTACCCCTTTGCGTTCCGCCTGACGGCGACCTATGCGCTCGACGAATCCGGTCTCGATCTTTCACTCGTGGTCGCGAACACCGGCAAGGAGATGTTGCCGGCCTCGCTCGGCGGCCATCCCGCTTTCAACTGGCCGCTGCAACCAGGACTGGCGAAGGAGAGTTACGCGCTGAGCTTCGCGAACGCAGAGCCATCCCCCGTCCGCCGTCTCGACGGCGGCTTGCTGCGTCCGGCAACGGAGCCGAGCCCGGTCCAAGGCTCCGTGTTGCCCCTGTCAGAATCCCTGTTCGTCGACGACGCAATCATCTTCGATCGGATCGCGAGCACTTCGGTCCGCTATGCCGCGGAGCAGGGCGCGTCCACCGGGCCGTGGTTGAAAATGTCATGGCGCGGCTTTCGCGAGCTTGGCGTCTGGTCGAAACCGTCGGGCGCGCCGTTCCTCTGCATCGAGCCCTGGCGCGGCTATGCCAGTCCCGCCGGCTTCGACGGCGAATTCACTGACAAGGCGGGCCTGATGCACATCGCGCCCGGGACGGAAGAGCAATTGTCATTTCGGGTTGAGGTTGGATCGTCCTGAGGCCGGACGGCCTTCGCGCATCTCAAGTTCTCAGACCTCGATCCGCGTGAGGTCCTCGCCGAGCACGACAGGACCCGCGTAGTCCCGCCTGACATCCGCGAGCAGCGCATTCAGCATGGAATCATCGGTGCGAGGCCGGTGATGAGTCAGCGCGAGCTTCTTAACGCCGGCCTTGGCCGCGACCTTGCCGACTGTATCGCCGCAGGCGATCGTGAATTTCGCAAGCCGGCGCAGGTGCTCGTTGTCGATCTCCGGCGTGGCGAGAAAGCAGCACTGGACCAGCAGATCGGCCCCCTCAGCCAGTCGTTCGAGACCGGGGCACGGCACCGTATCGCCGGAAATTGCGATGACCTTGCCTTCGGCCTCGAAGCGGTAGCCGAGGCACGTCCAGCGTGCGAGGAAGGCCGGCGACATGTCGAGGCCGTCGCCATGCGAGACGAGTTCGGCACTGATCTTCCAGCGCCCGGTGTCGAGAACGGGGCCCGGTATAATGTCGGTCGCGACGACAGGTTTCCAGCCGCCGAAGCTCGGCTCGCCCTGATCGCGCCAGGTGATGTCCTTGTCGTAGACCTGCGTGACCAGCGTATTGACGAGCCGTTCGGTATCCGGCGGTCCATAGATGCGCAGATCGTCCTTGCGCCCGTGCATCCATGAATTGAGCATCACGTCGTAGAGGTCGCCAATGTGGTCGAAATGGTGATGGGTGAGAAAGACCGTGTTGATGGAGCCGAGCGGCACGCCGGCCTTGTTGAGCTGCACCATGACGCCGCGGCCTGCATCGATCAGGATATTTTCCTCGCCGAGCCTGATCAGCGTTGTCGTCGCCATGCGGCGCGGGTCCGGGCGCGGGCCGCCGGTGCCGAGCAGGATGACTTCCATGGCGCCACCTCCTGGGGCAGACTTTTCGGGCGTTACAGTAGATTTGAAGCGGTTGGCGAGGCAAGCGTCCGTGGGACGGCCGTCAGCCCCCACAACAACCGCTTGTGCGGGGCTCCCGAACATGATGCGCGGGACGAGAAGTGTGGGCCAATTCATACTTAATACGGCCAGATCGTGACCAATGTTGTTTGGGCGCGATAACGCGCCTAGTATTGCAGCAGGCAATTCGAGGGGGCTCGAACAGTCGTGAATGTACGTTCACAGGACGGCGCGCTCGGCGACCTGAGCTTCGAGGTCGGCCCGCAAGCACACAGGACATCCAACATCGTGGCTGATTCCGCAGTCCAGGAATTGCGTGTCGCTGGCCGCGAGCGGCTGATCGTCGTCGAGGACGATCCGGTGACGCGGACGATGCTGGTCGGCTATTTCAGCGAGAACAATTTCGACGTGGTCGGCGCCAGCTCCTGCGCGGAATGCCGCCAGGCGCTGCGGACGCGGACCGATCTCGTCTTCCTCGACGTGCAGCTGCCCGACGGCGACGGTTTCGATCTCGCCAAGGAGATCCAGGCGACCAGCAACGCGGGCATCATCTTCGTGACCCGCCGCGACACCGACGTCGATCGCATCCTCGGCCTCGAGGTCGCGGGCGACCACTACGTCACCAAGCCGATCGATCTGCGCGATCTGCTCGCGCGCGCGCGAAGCGTGCTGCGGCGGCGCTCGATCGACCGCAAGGCGGCGCGCAACCACAATTCGATCGCCTTCGGCGACTGGATCATCGACCTGACGCGGCGCGAGCTGCTCGGCAGCGACGGCAAGCCGGTGGCGCTGACGCGCGCCGAATTCGACCTGCTCGCAGCGCTCGTCGGTGCCGACGGCAGGCCGCTTAGCCGCGACTATCTGATCGAGGTCGTCAGCAATCGCCAGGCCGAGGTCGACATCCGCACCGTCGATGCCTTGGTGGCGAGGCTGCGCCGCAAGCTCGTCGGCAGCGGCACGCCCGTCATCACCACGGTCACCGGGGTCGGCTACAAGCTCGCGCTGAGCGAACGGCTCTAGAGCCGGGCGCAGCACGAAACGGTGCCGGCTGAGCCGTCGGCTTCAGCCACTGAAGCCGACCAGGAACCGAATGGCGAGAAAGGCCGACAGCGCCACGGCGCCGGTCGCGAAGATTGCAAACAAAACTCTCAAACTATTGTGCATGATCTCTATTCAGGTTCGGTTTCAAAGTCCGGTTTCAAAAATGTCGTTCGTCCAATCGCTGCTCGTCTCAAGGCAGGCGACTCTAATTCTATTGGCGTGATGCGATCCGTTTCCACTTGGCTTCGACGCGAGCCTTGATGATGCGGACCCGGGCTTCCTGTGCCGCCCAGTATGCCCTGCTCGCGACCGCCGTGCCTTGACGGTAACGTGCGTAAACGTCCTTCGGCTGCGCCGGTCTCTTTTGATTGTGCGCTGACTTCAAGACGGTGGGCGCCGGAGTTGGCGCCGGTGCCACATCTGGGACGGCGGCAGCCTGGTTTCCCACATTCATCGAGTTCATAGAGACAAGACGATTACGGGCGCGATGACAATAAACCTGGGAGCGCGGCGTCATGGACTCCTCGTCATGACCGGCTCGATATTTCATCAGGGCGCGGCAAAGGTCCCCGCCTGCCAGGCGCCATGCGCGGCTCAGATAGAGAACGCCATAGTGGATGTTGATATCGGGCTCTGCGAGCTCTGCGTTATGTCCCCGAAATCCGAGCATCGCTGCCGTTTCGGGTCGAATTTGCATGAGGCCGATCTCGCCGACGGCGCCAATGGTGCCCGGATTGTATCCGCTTTCAACGAAGACGACGGCCTCCGCGATGTCGGCGGGCAGATCGGTCCTGGCCGTTTCTCTTTCGATAATTTTTCGAATCGCCGCCCGCGAGGCCGGCGTCTCTCCAGCGCCGAGATCTGCATCGTGACCGCCAGCCGCCAACGCCGGTTCCGCGGCGTTCAGAGCGCTGCCCTGAGCGTGCACGGAGGTGGATGCCAACCAAAGCACAGCGATCGCAACGTGTGTCCACGCCGCGCGGGCATTGATGTGTGTTCGATCCCGCAGCATGGACATGTATTATATCTTTCGAGTTAACAACCGATTTTCTGGCGGCCTGGCTCGGACGGCGCGACCGGCCAGCGGCGCAATGAAGCTATCGCGACCGCGAGCTCTGGTCGGTTGATGTGCTTGGCGCAGCCCCGGCCAATTTGTCGTCGACCGCATAGAGTGTGCAGGTGGGTGACCATTTTGTGCAGGCGCCAAGTGAATCGCGCTGGGCGTCGTCGGCGGTCGCGCGCCCCGTACGCCAGCCGTAACCGCCGTTCGGCGACACCGCAAAAGCCTTGTGCGGCATCGTGCTGGCGAGATAGCGCGCGAACTCGGCCCGCGCGGCCTCGCTGAGCTGGCCCGGCGGCGGCAGCGGATCGGGCGGGCTCAGGACGTCGTGGCCGAGACCTCGCTCGCGCAGGAAGGCGTCGAGATAGGGCGTCCATTGCGGACGGCTCACCACCGAATAGAGATAGTGGCCATCGTCGCCGTAAGGCGGCGCTGCGACGAATTTCGCGTTGCCGCCGCTGGCGCGAAATCCGTCATGGAGGCGGCGCGCGAGGTCGGGACCGAAGTACGAATCGTTGGCGGCGTAGACCCACAGCATCGGCGCGCGGGAGGTTTTGCCGAACGTGGCGAAGGCCTGCACCAGCCCGTTCGGATTGCAGACGTCGTCATCGTCGCGCGAGCCGCGCCCGCCGGCAAAGCTGATCGCGGCGGCGAGACCCGCTGGCGCCTGCGCGGTCAAGGCGACAGTGGCGAACCCGCCGGCGGAATGGCCGGCCGCGATCATGCCCGAGGTGGTGACGTCGGCCCTGCGCACCATCGCCTCGATCGCCGCGCGCAAATCCGCCACCGCGACCGCCGCCGCCGGCAGATAAGCGGCATTGGCGCAGCCGCCGACGCTGTCGACGCGCCCGCCGGGCGAGGTGCCGTAGCCGCGCCGCATCACGATCAGCGCGGCGAAACCGCGCCGGGCATATTCGAGAGCGATGCCGTAATATTTGTGCGCGGACATCGTCGCGCGATCGTCGAAACTGCGCGGCGAGCCGTGGCTGAGCAGCGCGAGCGGATAGCGCTTGGTCCCGGCTGGCCGGACCAGGAACGCCTCCAGGCCCTGCGGTCCGGCCTCGGCCATCGGGATACGCAAGTCCTCGGTGTAGAACTCCGCGGCCATTGCATCGGGCACGATGCCAGCCGTCGCAAACCAGGCCATCAGAACAACCAAGAGCCTCTGAAACAGCGTCATGCCCCGACTCGAAAAGCCCCGATCAAAAGACCATAGCATGATCCCAGGAACGGCCGCCCCATCGCGGGTGTTGTGCTCTTGGCGGGGGCTTGGCCGATGCTATGGTATCGCGCAATTCTACGACAGGACGAGGTATATCCAGTGGCTGATGTTCATCCCGCGGCGGGCAAGCAGGCCTCGCCGGACGCGCTCACCAACGTTCCGCGGCTGGTGACGGCCTATTTCGCCGGCAAGCCTGATGTCGCCGATCCCGCGCAGCGGGTGGCGTTCGGCACCTCCGGCCATCGCGGCACCTCGTTCAAAACCAGCTTCAACGAGGGCCATATCCTCGCGACGACGCAGGCAATCTGTGATTACCGACGTGAAAAGGGGCTGACCGGTCCGCTCTTTATCGGCATCGACACCCATGCGCTGGCCGAGCCGGCGCTGGTCAGCGCCGTCGAGGTGTTCGCGGCCAACGGCGTCGACATCATGATCGACAAGGACGGCGGCTACACGCCGACGCCGGTGATCTCGCATGCGATCCTGACCTACAACAAGGGCCGCACCTCCGGCCTTGCCGACGGCGTCGTCGTCACGCCTTCGCACAATCCGCCCGAGGACGGCGGCTACAAATACAATCCGCCGCATGGTGGACCGGCCGACACCGACGCGACCTCCGTGATCGAGAAGCGCGCCAATGCCTATCTCGCCGACGGCCTCAAAGGCGTGAACCGCATCGACTACGCCAGGGCACGCAAAGCCGCGAACGTCCACGCCTATGACTTCGTCACACCCTATGTCGCCGATCTCGGCAACGTGGTCGATCTCGACCTGGTCAAATCCGCCGGCGTGAATATCGGCATCGATCCGCTCGGCGGCGCCGCCGTGCATTACTGGCATCCGATCATCGAGCGCTACGGCCTGAAGGCGACCGTGGTGAACGAGGCGATCGACCCGACGTTCCGTTTTATGGCGGTGGACTGGGACGGCAAGATCCGCATGGACTGTTCCTCGCCTTACGCGATGGCGAGCCTGATCGCGATGCGCGACCGCTTCGACGTCGCCTTCGCCAACGACACCGACGCCGACCGCCACGGCATCGTGACGCGCACCGGCGGCCTGATGAATCCGAACCATTATCTCGCGACCGCGATCTTCTATCTGTTCGCGCACCGCCCGAACTGGGGCAAGGGCGCCGCGATCGGCAAGACGGTGGTGTCGAGCTCGATCATCGACCGCGTCGCGAAAAACTCGGCCGCAAGCTGGTCGAGACCCCGGTCGGCTTCAAATGGTTCGTCGACGGCCTGCTCACGGGCGGCTTCGGCTTCGGCGGCGAGGAGAGTGCAGGCGCCTCGTTCCTGCGTCGCGACGGCACGGTGTGGACCACCGACAAGGACGGCATCATCCTCGGCCTGCTCGCGGCCGAGATCATGGCCAAGACCGGCCGCGATCCGAGCCAGCTCTTCAACGATCTCACCGTCGAGTTCGGCGTGCCCCATTACGCGCGCATCGACGTCGCCGCCACCACGCCGCAGAAAAACATCCTGAAGTCCGTCACGCCCGAGCAGCTCGCCCTGAAGGATCTCGCCGGCGATCCCGTCCGCGCCACCCTGAGCAAGGCGTCCGGCAACGGCCAGCCGTTCGGCGGCATCAAGGTCGAGACCGATTTCGGCTGGTTCGCCGCAAGGCCGTCAGGCACCGAGGACGTCTACAAGATCTACGCGGAGAGTTTTCGCAGCCCCGAGCACCTGAAGGCGATTCAGCAGGAGGCTCAGACAGGGTTGGCGAAGGTGTTCGGGGCGTAGTCGTCGAGCCAAAGCGCCGCTGCCACTGCTCCCCCGGGGGGGGGAGACTCGCCGCATCAACAGGTGTCATCACCCGCGAAAGCGGGTGATCCAGTACGCCGTGGCGCCAGTTGAGTAAACCAACAACCGCCGCGGAGTACTGGATTCCCCGCTTTCGCGGGGAATGACAGCGGAACAGATTTGTATACACGATGCGAGATAAAGGTATTATAATACGCTCCCATCCGCCCTTGAACGATTCCATTCCTCCGCTATTGTATACATAACGTATCCACAAGCCTTGGAGTGAACCGGTGACAAAACCCTTCCCGATGAACGCCTGGTATGCCGCCGCCTGGGACGCCGATGTGAAGCCGGCACTGCTGCCGCGGACGATCTGCGGCAAGCACGTCGTGATGTACCGCAAGGCCGATGGTTCGGTGGCTGCGCTGGAGGATGCCTGCTGGCACCGCCTGGTGCCGCTGTCCAAGGGTAGGCTCGAAGGCGACACCGTCGTCTGCGGCTATCACGGCCTGAAGTACAACGCGCAAGGGCGCTGCACCTTCATGCCCTCGCAAGAGACCATCAACCCGTCGGCCTGCGTGCGCGCCTATCCGGTGGTCGAGCGTCATCGCTACATCTGGCTCTGGATGGGCGATCCCGCGCTGGCGGATCCTGCGCTGGTGCCCGACCTGCACTGGAATCACGACCCCGCCTGGGCCGGCGACGGCAAGACCATCCACGTCAATTGCGACTATCGCCTCGTGCTCGACAACCTCATGGACCTCACCCATGAGACGTTCGTGCACGGCTCGTCCATCGGCAACGAGGCGGTTGCGGAGGCGCCGTTCGACGTCACCCATGGCGAGAAGACGGTGACGGTGACGCGCTGGATGCGCGGCATCGAGGCGCCGCCGTTCTGGGCCAAGCAGCTCGGCAAGTCCGGGCTCGTCGATCGCTGGCAGATCATCCGCTTCGAGGCGCCGTGCACCATTGCCATCGACGTCGGCGTGGCGCCGACCGGCACCGGCGCGCCCGAAGGCGACCGCTCGCAAGGCGTCAACGGCTTCGTGCTCAACACCATCACGCCGGAGACCGAGAAGACCTGCCACTATTTCTGGGCCTTCGTGCGCAATTATCAGCTCGGTGAGCAGCGCATCACTACCGAGATCCGCGAGGGCGTCTCCGGCATTTTCCACGAGGACGAGCTGATCCTCGAGGCGCAGCAGCGCGCGATGGACGAGAACCCGGATCGCATCTTCTACAATCTCAACATCGACGCCGGCGCGATGTGGACGCGCAAGCTGATCGACAAGATGGTGGCAAAGGAAAATCCGCCGCAGCATCTTCAGGCCGCGGAGTAAGCCGACATGGCCGAGCGCGAGGTCGACCGCTCCGTCTCGCAGACCGTGAAGGCGCAGCTCGCGCTGCGCGACCAGCTCCTGTCGGGCTCGTTGCGCCCGGGCGAGCGCATCTCCGAGCTCCAGGCGGTGGAGACCACCGGCGCCTCGCGCACCCCGGTGCGCATGGCGCTGGTGCGGCTGGAGGAGGAGGGCCTCTTGGAGGCGATTCCCTCCGGCGGCTTCATGGTGAAGGCGTTCTCCGAGCGCGACATCTCTGATTCCATCGAGCTGCGCGGAACGCTGGAAGGGCTCGCCGCGCGCTTTGCCGCCGAGCGCGGCGTCTCCGCGCGCGAGCTCGAGCCGCTGAAGGAGTGCCTCGCCGCGATCGACGAGTTGTTGCGCCAGGTCCCGATCTCGGTGGATGCGTTCTCGTCCTATGTCACTTTGAACGCGCGCTTCCACGCCCTGCTCACCGAATTGTCGCGAAGCCCGCCGCTGATCCGGCAGATCGACCGCGCCTCGTCGCTGCCGTTTGCGTCCCCGAGCGGTTTCGTGATGGCGCAGTCGGCGCTGCCCGAGGCACAGCAAATCCTGATCATCGGGCAGGAGCACCACCGCGTCGTGATCGACGCCATCGAGAACCGCGAAGGCGCCCGCGCCGAAGCGGTCATGCGCGAGCATGCGCGGCTCGCGGTGCGCAATTTGCGGCTCGCACTGCGCAACCGGACCCATCTCGACCTCTTGCCGGCGCTCGCGCTGATCAGGTCCGCAACCGATTGAGGGGAGTGCCATGCGCTTCATCGAAACCTGGATTCCGGCGACGCTCGTCTCGATGCGCGATCTCGCACCCGGCATCCGCGAATTCCTGATCCGGCCCGACCAGTTCGACGGCACGGCCTATCCGGTCGGCAGCCACATCAATATCAGCGTTACCATCGACGGGCAGCCCGAGACGCGGTCCTATTCGCTGGTCGGGGAAGCCTCGTCCCAGGGTCTAAGGATCGCCGTGCGCCGCGCCCAGGACTCGCGTGGCGGCTCGCGCTATATGTGGTCGTTACGGCCGGGCGCGCGGCTCGACATCACGACGCCCGCCTCGCTGCTCGCCGTCGATTGGGCACGCCAAAACTACTGCCTGATCGCCGGCGGCATCGGCATCACCCCGATCCTCGGTGCCGCGCAGGCGCTGGCCCGGCGCGGCACCGATGTCACGCTGCATTACGCGGTGCGCTCGCGCACCGAGGCCGCCTATCTCGACGATCTCGCCGCAACGCTGGGTGATCGCCTGGTCGTTCACGCCAGCGATGAGGGCAAGCGGCTCGATCTCGACGCCCTGTTCGCCTCGGTGCCCAAAGACACGCTGGCGCTGTTCTGCGGCCCGATGCGGATGCTGGATGCCGCGCGCCACGCCTGGATCGGCGCCGGCCATCCGCTTCCCGATCTCCGCTACGAGACGTTCGGTTCGAGCGGCACGCTGCCGACCGAGACATTTCGCGTGCGCCTGAAGGGCTCCGATGTCGAGCTGGAGATCCCGCGCGAGCGCTCGATGCTTGATGTCCTCAACGCCAGCGGCCACGACGTGATGTACGACTGCAAGCGCGGCGAATGCGGCCTGTGCGCCATCGACGTGGTCGCCATCGACGGCGAGATCGACCATCGCGACGTCTTCTTCAGCGACCATCAGAAGCAAAGCAACCAGAAGATCTGCGCCTGCGTTTCGCGCGCCCGCGGCACCATCACGGTGGACACGCTGCTGCGGGCGGATCCGGTCTGAGGTGAGGTCGTCATGCCCGGGCTTGTCCCGCCTGCGCGGTCGGAGCCGCTTCGGCGAGGCGAAGGCCCGGGCATCCACGTTCTTCGTGCGATGTCGTAGGTGTGGATGGACAGGCCCGGCCGTGACGCCGTGAATGCTTTGGTGGCTACGCCGCGTAGGTCGCCCGCAACTTCTTCGGATCAAGCAGCGCCAGAACGCCATCCGCCGACACCGGCCGGCTGATGAGATAACCCTGCACCTCGTCGCAACCGATCTGGCGCAGATATTCGAGCTGGTCGGCGGTCTCGACGCCTTCGGCGACCACGCCGATGCGCAGGTCGCGCGCGAGCCCAATCACCGATTTCACGATCGCGGCGCAGTCGGGCTGCACCAGCATGTCGCGGATGAAGGACTGGTCGATCTTGATGCGGCTGAACGGCAGCTTGCGCAGGTAAGTCAGCGAGGAGAAGCCGGTGCCGAAATCGTCGAGCGCCACGGTGACGCCGAGCTCCAGCAGCGCGTTCAGGACCGACGCGGCCGAGGCGTATTTCGACAGCAGCATCGATTCCGTGATCTCGATCTCGAGCCGGTGCGGGGCGATCTTCGCGTCCGCGAGCGCCTGCACGATGATCTGGAGGAGGCCGTTGTTGTGAAACTGCGCGGCCGAGAAATTCACCGCGACCCTGATCTCTTCGGGCCACTCGGCAACCGTCGCGCAGGCGCGGCGGACGACCCATTCGCCGATCTCGTGGATCAACCCGGTTTCCTCGGCGATCGGGATGAATTCGCTCGGCGGCACCAGCCCGCGCTGGGGATGCTGCCAGCGCAGCAGTGCCTCGAAGCCGGTGATGCGGTTGCCGCCGAGGTCGAGGAACGGCTGGAACACCAGGAACAGCTCGTCCCTGGCGATGGCGCCTTCCAGATCCGATTGCAGCGCTTTGCGGTCGCGTGACGAGCGGTCGTCGGCTTCCTCGAAGAAACACACCGTGCCAGGTCCGGCCTTCTTGGCGCGGTAGAGCGCGGTGTCGGCGTTCTTCATGATGTCGAGTTGCGTGCTGCCGTCACGCGGCGCCAGCACGATGCCGACGCTGGTCGCGCCGACGATCTGGCGGCCCTCGATCTGGAACGGTTCATCGAAGGCCGCGACGAAGCGCTCGGCGATCTCGAGCGCATCCTCCGGCCGCGCCCGATTGGCCATCACCAGCGCGAACTCGTCGCCGCCGATGCGTGCGACATGCTCGGCCGCGCGGGTGCAGCGTTGCAGGCGGCTCGCGATCTGGACCAGAAACTCGTCGCCGGCGGGATGGCCGAACTTGTCGTTGACCTCCTTGAAACGATCGAGATCGAGCAGAAGCACCGCGAATTCCTCGCCGGACAGAGCGAGCCGCTTCAAGGCTGCATCGAGCGTTTCGTTGAACGCGACGCGATTGGGCAGATGGGTCAGCGAGTCCTGCCGCACCGTACGCTCGGCCTCGATCTGCCGCATCACGCGCCGTGCGAACGCGATCGAATTGACGAACACGCTGCGCAGCAGCACTGATCCGTAGACGACCACCAGGAAAGCGATCAGCAGAAACGCCGGATCGCCATTCCTGCCGAGGCAGATCGCGATGCCAGCGAAGATCGGGGCCGTGAATGCGATCGCGGCGATCGGGATGGTGGCGAAGGCCAGCGCGCCCCCCGCCAGCATCCCCGAGCAAAGGCAGGTGATGACGAGCTGCCCGCCCGTTGAGGCATTGACGAAGAATGCGACCGGAACGGTGCCCCAGGCGGCGCCGAGGATGAAAGCATTGCGCACCAGCCGATGCATGGCCCGGCGCGAGACGAATTGCGGTTTGGTGATGCGGCGCGCGGCATGGGATTGCAGGCCGAACGCGATCGCGGCGCCCGCCACGATGGCGGCCCAGATCAAGGCCAGCTTCAAGTCCGGCGAATGCCACAGCGCGACGACGAGTACCCCGGCGTTGCAGGCATTGGCCAGCATGATGCCGACCGAATAGCCGAGCACCAGCGACATCTGTTCGGCGCGGATATGGCCGGCGACGGCTTCGTCGGTTACGGGACCGCCAAAGGCCGACAGATCACCGGCGAACAGCCGCGCGAAATAGCTGGTCGTTTGAGTCCGCATTCCAGAGCCTAGCAGCATGGGCCGCTTGTCCGGCCCGGTCAGGAGAATTCGCTGCAAACCTTTGACGAACTATGAATTATCCAAACTTGCGACGATTGCTCTGACCACTTCTGCGTGTTCGCGATATTGTATCGATAACAAATCGATACAAATGCGGCGCCTCGCGTTACGGCTGTGACGGGAGGCTATGTTCGCTACCAATTCCGCTGTCATGCCTCGCCTTGTGCGCACTTGCGCACTGGGGCGGGGCATCCAGTACGCCGCGGCCTATCGGATCAATCAAGCCTGTCTCGGAGTACTGGATCGCCCGGTCAAGCCGGGCGATGACAGTTGTGCTTCAGGCATCACCGCCCCAACTGCTTCGGATCGTAATAGAACCGCTCTTCGATCAACTGATCGCCCCGCCAGGTCTGCCATGCGATCTCATCCAACGTTCGGATGATGCCTTCGGCATTGGTGAAGCTGAATCTCCAGCGCGTCGCGACATGATCCCCTTCGATCAGGCTCGGCCCAATGCGCACCGCCTTGACCTCCTTGAAGGCTGCCAGCACGCCGCGCTCCTTGGCGGCGAGCTTGTCGCGTCCGACCACGGGATCGCCCTGGTTTTCATAGGTGGCGGCGTCCGGCGTGTAGTAGTCGAGGATCGCCCCGACGAAATCCCCGTCCTCCAATCGTTTGGCAAAAGCTTCGACGACATCACGGCTCGGCATGGTGCACCTCACGAATAAAACCGACTGCTGGTCGGTAAATACCGACCGACGGTCGAAAAGTCAACTGGCTGTCCTCGTCCATTTCGACTACAGCAGACCCATGGCGAAACAGGCGGAGCGGCGGGCTGCGACATCGGAGGCGATCCTGACGGCGGCGCGCCGCCTGTTCGGGACGCAAGGCTTTGTCGCGACGACGATGGACGAGATCGCCGAAGCCGCCCACGTCGCCAAGGGCGCGGTGTATCATCACTTCAAGACCAAGGAGGCGGTGTTCGAAGCGGTGTTCAATGAGGTCTCGCGCGACCTCGTCGCCGAAATCGACTGCACGGCCCGTGCCGAGAAGGACGTGCTTGCCGCGATGGTCGCCGGCACCCAGCATTATTTCGCCGCGACCGCGAAGGGCCCGACCGGCCAGATCATCCTGCGCGACGGCCCGGCCGTGCTCGGCTGGGAGCGCTGGCGCGAGATCGACGCCAAACATTTCGGCGGCAAGCTGCCGCGCGCGATTGCGGCGGCGATGGAGGCCGGCCTGATCGCGCGGCAGCCGGTCGAGCCGCTGGCCCGGCTGCTGCTCGGCGCGGTAACGGAGGCCGCCGTCGCCTGCGCCGGACGCGCCGATATCGCAAGGGCGGGTGCGGAATATGCCCGTGCGTTCAGGTCGCTGGTCGAGGCGCTGCGCGTGGCTGCATGATCGTGCTAAGTGATGATTGGAAACGCCCGTCAACAAAAAGAACAGTAGCGCATGAACGCAACTTCCTCCCTGACACCCTCCGACCCTGAATTCGACTACATCATCGTCGGTGCCGGCTCTGCCGGCTGTGTGCTCGCCAACCGGCTGTCGGCCAACGGCAAGCACAGCGTGCTGCTGCTCGAGGCAGGCCCGAAGGATTCCAACATCTGGATCCACGTGCCGCTCGGCTACGGCAAGCTGTTCAAGGAAAAGACCGTCAACTGGATGTACCAGACCGAACCGGAGCCTGAGCTGAAGGGCCGTCAGGTGTTCCAGCCGCGCGGCAAGACGCTGGGCGGATCGAGCTCGATCAACGGCCTGCTCTATGTCCGCGGTCAGCACGAGGATTACGACAGATGGCGTCAGCGCGGCAACGCCGGCTGGGGCTATGACGACGTGCTGCCCTATTTCAAGAAGGCCGAGAACCAGTCGCGCGGCGCCGATCAATACCACGGCAGCGGCGGCCCGCTGCCGGTCTCCAACATGGTGGTGACCGACCCGCTGTCGAAGGCCTTCATGGATGCCGCGGTCGAGACCGGTCTGCCCTACAATCCTGATTTCAACGGCGCCACCCAGGAAGGCGTCGGCCTGTTCCAGACCACGACGCGCAACGGCCGCCGCGCCTCGACGGCGGTGGCCTATCTCGGCCCCGCCAAGGCCCGTCGCAATCTCAAGATCGAAACTGGCGCGCTTGGCCAGCGCGTGCTGTTCGAGGGCCGCCGCGCGATCGGCGTTGAATACCGTCAGGGCGCCACATTGCGCCGCGCCCGTGCGCGCAAGGAGGTCGTGCTGTCGAGCGGCGCCTACAACTCGCCGCAGCTGCTCCAGCTCTCCGGCGTCGGACCCGCCGACCTCCTGCGCAAGCACGGCATCGACGTCGTGCTGGACGCGCCGGGCGTCGGGCACGATCTCCAGGACCACATGCAGGTCCGCATCGTGATGCGCTGCTCGCAGAAGATCACGCTGAACGACACCGTCAATCATCCGCTCCGCCGCACCATGGCTGGCGCGCGCTATGCGCTGTTCCGCAAAGGCTGGCTGACGATCGCGGCCGGCACGGCGGGCGCGTTCTTCAAGACCAGTCCGCGGCTGGCCTCGCCCGACATCCAGGTCCACTTCCTGCCGTTCTCGACCGACAAGATGGGCGAGAAGCTGCACGATTTCTCCGGCTTCACGGCGTCGGTGTGCCAGCTCCGTCCCGAAAGCCGCGGGTCCTTGCGCATCAAGAGCGCCGACCCGACAGTGCCGCCGGAGATCCGCATCAACTACATGTCGACCGAGACCGACCGCACCACCAACGTGGAAGGCCTGAAGATCCTGCGCAAGATATTGCATGCACCGGCGCTGAAGCCGTTCGTGGTCGACGAGTACGATCCCGGAGCGAAGGTGTCCACGGATGCCGAGCTGCTGGACTATTGCCGTGAGCGGGGCAGCACCATCTACCATCCAACCTCGACCTGTCGTATGGGCAATGATGCGCTCGCGGTGGTCGATCAGCGGCTGAAGGTGAGGGGCCTCGAAGGCCTCCGAATCGTCGACGGTTCGATCATGCCCGATCTCGTGTCGGGGAACACCAACGCGCCGATCATCATGATCGCCGAAAAGGCCTCCGACATGATATTGGAGGATGCGCGGTAAACTCGCGTCTTGAGAGGATTTGGGCTTGGCTACGCGATTCAAGATCGGCACACGCAAGAGCGCGATGGCGCTGGCACAGACGGAAGAGATCGCGCGCCGCCTGACCGCCGCCATGCCCGATCTCGACGTCGAGATCGTCAAGTTCGACACCACGGGCGATCTCGACCAGACCAGCAAGCTGTTGCCCCATGGCGGCAAGGGCGGTGCCTTCGTGGCGCAGATCCGCGCCGCGGTGCTGTCGGGCGAACTCCACGCGGCGATGCATTCGCTGAAGGACATGCCCGGCAACGAAGACACGCCCGGCCTCGTGATCGGCGCCACGCTCTCGCGCGATCCTCCCAACGACGCGCTGGTGCTGCGTGACGGCGTGACGCTGGAGGCGTTGCGCCAATCTCGTGGCAAGGGTTTCAAGATCGGCACCAACGCCGTCCGCCGCGCCGCCTATGCGCGGCGGTTGTTTCCGGACGTCGAGATCATCCACTTCCGCGGCGCCGCGGACACGCGCGTGCGAAAACTCGACAATGGCGAGAAGCAGCGCCTGCCGGATGGCGGCGCGGTGGGGCCTGCGGATGCGCTCATCATGGCGCGGTCCGGCCTCGACCGCGTCGGCCTTTCACAGCGCATCGCCTACGAGTTTACCGCAGCCGAGATGCTGCCGGCAGCGGGGCAGGGCATCGTCGCCGTCGAATGCGCCGCGCAGGACTGGCAGACGCGTCGCATCCTCGCATCGATCGACGATCCCGCTGCCCACGCCTGCGCCGATGCAGAGCGCGAGGTGCTGTGGGTGCTGAACGGCCATTGCAATTCGCCGGTGGCGGGCTTTTCGACCATTGCGGGTGATCAGATGTCGCTCACCGCGTCCGTGCTCGATCTCTCCGGCAACACCATCATCGAAGCCTTGCGTTCGGGCCCCACCAATCGCCCACGCGAACTCGGCCGTGCGGTGGGACTGGATCTGCTGGCCAAGGGCGCCGCGGAGATCATCGAGCGCAGCCGGCCGCGCTAAGTCGGCCGCGAGGCGGGCATCGGTGGATGATGGCATCATGCGCCTGTTTTGCCCGACGGGTCAAATGTTGGCGCGCTCTGATGCGATGACGGCGCACCTGATTTCAGTCCGCCCTAAGTCATTGATCGGGCGTGGCCTCTCTACTGTGCATGGGGTTGTTTTCGCGTTTTTTTGTTTTTCCGCTCCCCAGGCGCAAAATAAATCAGCCCCGAACCCGCTTCAGCATCTGCTCGACATGGGCGATCGGCGTCTCCGGCTGGATGCCGTGGCCGAGATTGAAGATGAACCGCCCTTGCGCGAAATTCGCCAGCGTGTCGTCGACCGCGCGGTCGAGCGCGGCGCCGCCTGTGATCAGCACCAGTGGATCGAGATTGCCCTGAACCGCAACCTTGCTCTGCACGCGCTCGCGGATGAAGGCCGGCTCCGCGGTCCAGTCGATGCTGACGGCGTTGACGCCGGTCGCCTCGATGAACCCGGGCAGTTGCGCACCGGCACCGCGCGGAAAGCCGATGATCTTGGCGTCCGGCACCTTGGCGCGCACGCCTTCGACGATGCGCCGGGTCGGCTCGACCGACCAGCGCGCGAACTCGGAGGGTGGCAGCACGCCGGCCCAGGTGTCGAAGATCTGCAAGGCGTTGGCGCCGGCCGCAAGCTGCGCCAGCAGATATTCGATCGAGTTCTCGACCAGCACGTCAATGATCTCGGCGAACGCCTCCGGATGCCGGTAGGCCATCATCCGCGCCGGGGCCTGGTCGGGCGTACCCTGGCCGGCGACCATGTAGGTCGCCACCGTCCACGGAGCGCCGCAGAAGCCGATCAGCGCGATCTTGGGATCGAGCGCGCTGCGCACGATCTTGAGGGCCTCGAACACCGGCGCGAGCTTGCCGAAATCGGCGTGCTTCGCCAGTGTTGCGACCTTGGCGGGATCATCCAGCGGTTCGAGCCGCGGACCCTCGCCGACCTCGAAGCGCACGGAACGTCCGAGCGCATAGGGGATCACCAGGATGTCGGAGAAGATGATCGCCGCATCGAAGCCGAACCTCCGGATCGGTTGCAGCGTCACCTCGGCGGCAAGCTCCGGGTTGAAGCAGAGATCGAGAAAGCCGCCGGCCTTGGCGCGCACCTCGCGATATTCGGGCAAGTAACGGCCGGCCTGCCGCATCATCCAGACCGGCGGAACGACCTGCCGCGGGCCGGAGAGGACGTCGATGAATGGTTTGGTCGCAGACTGGGGCACGAACGGTCCTGAAGATGGTTAGGGCTCCTGATACACCGCCACGGCCCGAAGCGGAACAGGGGAACCAAGCGCAATTGGGCCGCGTTGACCAGCCAACGGAGGACGAGACCATGGCTGAGACATTCAACCCCGCGCCGCATGACAAGCACGCCGACGATCTGCACGAAGCGCTCGCCGCCGACCGCCACGCCAAGCTCGACGCCGGTCTGAAAGATACCTTCCCGGCGTCCGACCCCGTGAGCGCCGCCCAGCCGACGCCCTCGAAGGCCGATGCGGAGGCCGACAATCCCTCGCTCTGGGACAAGGTTAAGGCGATCTTCAGCTAAGGCGGAGAGCGCCGGATTCCGATAGGTTTGCTAATGCCTTGTTAGCGATGCGCTGATTCCGGCGTCCGTACGACTACGGAAAGCCGGGGACATCACTGCATATTTCTCCCGGTGTTTCAGAGTTCAATAACAGAAGCAGCAGAGTTTCCGGTCATCGGAGAATTCTGCTGCATGAGTGCTGTAACCCAAAGAGCCGGATGGAGCCGCCTGCCGCTGCGGGCGGCTGCGTTCGTCGCGCTGACCTGCGTGGCCATCCTCGGCGTCAGCGGCTGGCGGGAATGGGCGGCCCGCGACGCGGTGCTCAAAGGCGCCGAGGCAGAAATGGCGAACGTTGCGCGCTCGCTGACGCAACATGCCGAGGACAGCCTCGATCTCCTGGATTCAGGCGTCGTCGGCGTCGTCAGCCGGCTGGAGATGGACGGCACCGAGCCGGCCACGATCGCCAAGCTCCGAAACCTGCTGGAGGCGCGAAAGAAGGCGATAGAGCGCATCCATAGCCTCGCCATCATCGACGAGCGCGGCAACTGGTTGACCTCGCCTGGCACGATCGGCTCGACGCTAAACGACGACGCGTTCTTCCGATATCACCAGCTCTCGCCGAAACGGGAGCCCCATGTCGGCCGTCCCGTGAAGAGCCTGCTCGACGGTGAGTGGGTCGTGACCCTGTCGCGCCGTTTCAACAAGCTCGACGGCAGCTTCGGCGGCGTGGTGCTCGCGACCATCAGCTCGGGATATCTCTCGCATTTCTACGAACAGTTCGAGATCGGCCGCAACAGCTCGGTGGCGCTGACGCACGGCGACGGCCTGATCATCGCGCGTAACCCCAGCAACGACAGGTTCGTCGGTCGCAGCGTTGCCGATACGCCGCTGTTCCGCGATACCGCCTTGCAGCGGCCGGGCGGCGCCTACCATTTCAAGTCGCCGCTCGACGGTGCCGACCGGGTCAGCTTCTTCAAGCGCTCCGGCCGTTATCCGCTGGTCCTGCTCGCCACCGTCGACAAGGCCGAATTGCTGGCGCCCTGGCGTGCTGCGGCGATCTCCCGCATGCTCTACGTGCTCGCGCTGGTCATGCTGATCGCGATCATCGGTGCGGTGTTGGTGCGGCAGCTGCAACGGGGCCAGAGTATGGCGGCCGCGCTGGTCGAGAAGGAAGCGCATTTCCGGCTGCTTGCCGAAGGCTCCAGTGACATGGTGACCCGTATCGGGCTCGACGAGCGGCTGCGCTATGTCTCGCCGTCATCGATTGGCGTCGTTGGCTGGCGCGCCAATCAACTGATCGGTACCCTCGCGCTGGCCGGCATTCACCCGGACGACCGGCCGCAGGTCCAGGCCCTCGTCGACGCCATGAAGCGCGGCGATGCGGAGGAGGCGCGGGTCACCTATCGCAATGTGCACCGGCAGAACTCGGAAGTCTGGCTCGAATCGACCATGCGGGTGACCCGCAAGGAGAATGGCCGCGTCGACGGCGTGGTCGCGATCTCGCGCGACATCACCGAGCAGAAGAAGCTCGAGACCCGGCTCGAAACGCTCGCGATCGAAGACAGCCTCACCGGGCTTGCCAATCGCCGCCGCTTCGATGAACGATTGAAGGAGGAGTGGGCGCGTGCCTATCGCGAGCGCTCCAGCCTCTCTTTGCTGATGATCGACGTCGACCACTTCAAGTCTTACAACGACGACTACGGCCATCCCGCGGGCGATGCCTGCCTCCGGCAGGTGGCCCAGATCATCGCTGCTGAGGCGCAGCGTTCCGGCGATCTTGCGGCGCGTTACGGCGGCGAGGAGTTCGCCATGTTGTTGCCGAACACCGACGCTGCGGGCTGCGCCCTGATCGGCGACCGGATTCGACGGGCGATCCGTGATGCGGGCCTGGTCCACACCAGCAACCATGTGGCTGGCTGCGTCACCGCTTCGCTCGGCGGTGCTGCGTGCCGGCCGGCGCTGGAGCGCACGGCCGGCGTCGCCTCGCTGGTCGAGGCCGCCGACCAGGCGCTCTATGCCGCCAAGGAGGCCGGGCGCAACCGGCTGATGATGTCGGGCGAGGTGAGTAACCTTCTTCTCAAGGCGTCCGGTCAGTAAGCCCGCTCAATAATGCGGCGGACGCTCATTGGCGGCTCCCGGCGCATTCGCCTCGGCCTCCTGCAGCCGCTCGCCGAGCTCTGCGATTCTCCGCGTCAGCGCGTCGATCTGCTTCCACTGCGCGGTGATGGTCTGGTTCAGCGTCTCAATCGCGTCGTCCTGATAGGCGAGGCGGGTCTCCAGCGTGTCGATGCGCTCGCCGAGCGTCTTGATCTCATTCGTCACGTGCCGCGTCCTTGTCCCGTTCGCGCAATCCACATTCTTGCAAACCGTGGCCGAGCGCGACACGCTCATCGAACACGAAGCATTCGCCGCGCCAGCGACTCTGAGCCTCCGGCACCTCTTCCAGATATTTGAGAACGCCGCCCTTGAGGTGATAGACCTCGGCAAAGCCGCGCGCGAGCAGGTGTGCGCTCGCCTTCTCGCAGCGGATGCCGCCGGTGCAGAACATGGCGATTCTGCGGTGTCTGGCGGGATCGAGCTGCTCGGCCGCAAAATCTTTGAACTGGCCAAAGCTCCTGATGCCGGGGTCGAGCGCGCCCTCGAACGTCCCCATCGCCACCTCGAAGGCGTTCCTGGTGTCGAGCACCAGCGTATCCGGCGCTTCGATGAGCGCGTTCCATTCGGCCGCATCGACATAGGTGCCGACCTGCCGCGTCGGGTCGGCGCTTTCGTCGCCGAGCGTGACGATCTCCTTCTTCAACCGCACCTTGAGCCGGCCGAATGGCATCTTCTCGGCGGTCGAGAACCTCAATTCGAGATTGTTCAACCTGCCGCCGAACATGTCGCCGTGAGCGAGCTCTTGGGTAAGCGCGTCGATCGCCTCGCCCGCGCCCGCGACCGTGCCGTTGATGCCCTCCTGCGCGAGCAGCACGCTGCCCTTTAGCTTCAGGCCGGCGCAGAACGCGCGCAGCGGCTCGCGCAGCTCGCGGTAATCGGGCAGGGCGGCGAATTGGTAGAAGGCGGCGACCTTGTAAATCATGGCGCCCGTTTAGCAGGCGGGGCTCGCCCGGAAAACCCGCATCGAGCAGCTCTATTCCCGGCGGATGGCAGGCATTTCCCTGGCATGCCAGCATTGCCCCGGCCGGCCGGAATGTGTCATGTAGGCCCGGTTTTTCCGAGATGGCGCGCCATCCGCACCAGACGCCCAATGAGAGCAGAATTCGATGAGAAACTTCCATTTCCCCGGCAGGTCCACGGTCCACGCCACCAACGCGATGGTGGCGACCTCGCATCCGCAGGCGTCGCTTGCCGCGATCGAGGTGCTGCGCGAGGGCGGCACGGCGGTGGACGCGGCCGTCGCGGGTTCGGCCATTCTCGGCGTGATCGAGCCGCAATCGACCGGCATCGGCGGCGACTGCTTTGCGCTGATCCAGCCGCGCGGCGAGGGCAAGATCATCGCCTATAACGGCTCCGGCCGCGCCCCGAAGGCGGCGAACGCCGATTGGTATCTCGAGCGCAAGATCAACTCCGTGCCGCTGACCTCGGCGCATTCGGTCTCGATCCCCGGCGTGATCGACGCCTTTGCAACCGTCTTGCGCGATCACGGCAAGTTCGGCTTCGACCGGCTGCTTCAGCCCGCGATCAAGGCGGCCGAGGAAGGCTACGTCGTCGCCCCCCGCATCGCCTTCGACTGGAAGAACCAGTTCGAGAAGCTGAAGGCCGGCACCAACACGGAGCGGTATCTGCTGCCGCACGGCAAGCCGCCGGTGGCCGGCGACGTCATCCGCCAGGCCGAGCTCGGCAAGACGCTGCGGGCGATCGCCAAGGACGGCCGCGACGCCTTCTACAAGGGCCCGATCGCGGAAGACATGGTGGAGACCCTGCGCGGGATCGGCGGCCTGCACACGATCGACGATTTCGCCGCGCACACCACTGAGACGACGACGCCGATCGGCACCATGTACAAGGGCTATGACGTCTGGCAGTGCCCGCCGAACGGACCCGGCCTCACCATGCTGCTGATGCTGAACATCCTGTCGCGTTTCGACCTGACGAAATACGCGCCGCTCAGCATCGAGCGCTTCCACCTCGAAGCCGAGGCCGCGCGCATCGCCTACATGCATCGCGAGCTGCATGTCGCCGATCCCGAGCATATGCAGATCGAGGTCGCCAGGATCCTCGCCAAGGAATACTGCAACGAGCACATCGACAAGATCCGCATGGACGGCATGCTCGACCTGCCGAACGTCGCGCCGCCGATGAACCCGTCGACCATCTACATCACCGTCGTGGACAAGGACCGCAACGTCTGCTCCTTCATCAACTCGGTTGCGCATTCCTTCGGCTCGGCGATCGTCTCGAACAAGACCGGCATTTTGCTCCAGAACCGCGCCGGCGGCTTCCGCATCCAGCCCGGCCACCCGAATTGCATCGCCGGCGACAAGCGTCCACTGCACACGATCATGCCAAGCCTGCTCACCAAGGGCGGCCGTTCCGTGATGCCGTTCGCGGTGATGGGCGGACAATATCAGCCGGTTGGCCAGACCCATGTGGTGACCAACATTCTCGATTATGGCTGCGACGTGCAGGAGGCGATCGATATGCCGCGCGGCCTGCATTATGAAGGTCAGTACCAGCTCGAGGACAGCGTGCCGGCCGCCATTGTCGAAGGCCTGAAGAAGCTCGGCCACAAGACCACCAGCGTCGTCGGTCCGCTCGGCGGCGCGCAGGCGATCTGGATCGACTGGGACAAGGGCACGCTCACCGGCGGTTCCGATCCGCGCAAAGACGGTTGCGCGCTCGGATACTGACCACCGCGCACGGAGTTCCCCGCGCGAGATCAGGAAAAGTTGACGAAGGGCGACGCGGCATTTGCTGCGTCGCCCTTTCTCGTTCGGAACGGAGCTCATTGCTTCAGGTTAAGGGCCGATGAGCGGTGCAGGCGTGCGCTGCTCTTGCTCGAAGCGGCGGAGGCCCTCCATGTCCGAAAAATCAGGTTCCGGACCGTCCGGATTCGATCGGCGCGCCTTCATGGCCGGCGTTGCCGGCAGCGCGCTGGTCCCCATGACGGCGCGTGCGGCCGCGCAGGATGCGAGCGTGTCGGCCGCCCAGGATCCGGCGCTTCCTGTCGATGTCACGCTGCGGGTCAACGGCAAGGACAAGCGCCTGCGCATCGACGCCCGCACGACGGTGCTCGACGCGCTGCGGGAGCATCTCAAGCTCACCGGCAGCAAAAAGGGCTGCGACCACGGCCAATGTGGTGCCTGCACGGTACTGATCGACGACCGGCGCGTGGTGTCGTGCCTGACGCTCGCGCTCGCGGCCGAGGGGCAGGAGATCACCACGATCGAGGGCCTTGCCACCGACGATCATTTGCATCCGATGCAGCAGGCCTTCGTCGACAACGATGCGTTTCAATGCGGCTATTGTACGCCGGGCCAGATCATGTCCGCCGTGGCCTGCGTCCAGGAGGGGCATGCGGGCAGCGAGGCCGACATCCGCGAATACATGAGCGGCAACATCTGCCGCTGCGCCGCCTATCCCAACATCGTCGCCGCCGTGAAGCAGGCCGCGCCCGAGATCATGAAAGGCTAAGCGCATGCGACCGTTTTCGTATCAAAAGGCAACAGACTCCGACATGGCCGTGCAGGCGCTCAGCGCTGCCGCGGCTGCGAACAATCCGCTGACCAAGGCTACAGCGCAGCCGCTCGCGGGCGGCACCACTCTGATCGATCTGATGAAGCTCGACGTGATGCGGCCCGCCGCGATCGTCGATATCAATCCGCTGGCGCGGGGCTGGTCGGCGATCGAGCCCGGCAGTGACGGCTTGCGGCTCGGCGCGCTCGCGAAGATGTCCGACGTGGCCGCGCATGCCGAGATCCAGCGCCACTATCCGGTGATCGCGAATTCCCTGAAGCTCGCCGCCAGCGCCCAGCTGCGCAACATGGCGACGCTCGGCGGTAACGTGATGCAGCGAACGCGTTGCAGCTATTTCCGCGACGTTTCCTATGAGAATTGCAACAAGCGCAATCCTGGTTCGGGCTGTGCCGCCATGGACGGCGTCAATCGCATGCATGCGGTGCTCGGTACGTCCGATCAGTGCATCGCGACCTATCCCGGCGATTTTGCGCAGGCGCTGATCGCGCTCGATGCGATGGTCGAGATTACCGGCAGGTCCGGAACGCGCAACCTGCCGTTTGCGGATTTGCACAAGGCACCCGGCAGGACGCCCGACATCGAGACCACGCTTCGGCCCGGTGAGCTGATCTCTGCGTTCTCCGTTCCCGGCCGCTGGCCGCGCTCGGTGTATCTCAAGGCGCGCGACCGGCAGTCCTACGAGTTCGCGCTGTCGTCGGCTGCGGTCGCGCTCGACGTGCAGGATGGCACGATCAGGGACGCGCGTGTCGCGCTCGGCGGCGTCGCCACCGTGCCGTGGCGGGCGCGCGAGGCGGAGGCGCTGCTGAAGGGACAGAAATTCGACGACGGTCTGGCGCAGCGTGTGGCCGATGCCGCGTTTGCGGACGCCAGGGGCCGCCAGCACAACAGCTTCAAGATCGCGCTCGGCAAGCGCGTGGTGGCGCGCGCGCTCCAGCAGGCCGTAACGATGGAGATCTGATCATGACCGCTGCAGCTCCCGAGCCGAAAGCGAACATGGGCAAGCCGGTGCCGCGCTATGACGCGGCCGCAAAGGTCACGGGCCGGGCGACATATGCGTCCGACATGCCGCTCGACAATCCAGCTTACGCGTTCCTGGTCACCAGCGCCATCGCCAAGGGCCGCATCGACAGTTTCGATCTCGACGATGCCAAGCGGGTCCGCAGCGTGATCGACATCGTCACGCACGAGAACGCTCCGAAGCTGAAGGAATCGAAACTGTTCAGCAATGGCGGCTATGCCGGCACCACGATCCAGCCGCTGAAATCGGCCGACATCGCCCATGACGGCCAGATCATCGCCGTCGTCATCGCCGAGAGTTACGAGGCGGCGCGCGAGGCCGCCAATCGCGTCAAGGTCAGCTACACGGCCGCGGCGCCGAGTGCGAGCTTCGACTCGCCGGGGACCACCACGGCAGCGGCAAAGGGGCAGAACGCACAGTTCAAGGAAGACCCGGAGGTCGGCGATTTCGCCAAGGCGTTCGACGCGGCCGAGGTCAAGCTCACCGCCTCTTATGAAACGCCGACCCAGCACCACAATCCGATGGAGCTGTTTACGACGAGCTGCGCCTGGATGGGCGACGAGCTCGTCGTCTACGAGGGCAGCCAGTACGTCTACGGCCTGAAGAACGGCGTCGCCGAGCAGCTCGGTATCGACGCCGACAAGGTCCGTGTCGTCAATCCCTATGTCGGCGGCGGCTTTGGTTCGCGCGGCTCGATGACGCCGCGGACCGCCGTCATCGCCGGCATCGCCAAACGCCTGAACCGGCCGATCAAGCTGGTGCCGACGCGCGACCAGGGTTTCACCATCGCGACCCATCGCGCCGAGACGCGCCATGAGATCAGGCTTGGTGCGGGTCGGGACGGCAAGCTGGTGGCTTTGAGGCACGACGGCGCGGAGGTTTCGTCGCGTCCGGATGCCTATTGCGTCGGCGGCACCAAGACGACGACGCGGCTCTATGCCTGCCCGAACGTCGCAAGTCTGGTGTCGATCGTGCGCGCCGACCGCAATACGCCTGGCTTCATGCGCTCGCCGCCGGAGGTGCCGTATCTCTTCGCGCTGGAGAGCGCGATGGACGAGCTCGCTGTGAAGCTGAACATGGACCCCGTCGAGCTCCGCCGCATCAACGACACCACCGTCGAGCCGATCGGCGGCAAGCCCTATACATCGCGGTCATTGATGGCGTGCTTCGACGAGGCCGCGAAGGCGTTCGGCTGGTCGCAGCGCTCGCCGCAGCCGAAATCGATGTCGGACGGCGACTGGCTGGTCGGCTATGGCTGTGCCGCTACCTGCTATCCGACGCAGATGGCGCCCTCTGCCGCGCGCGTCCGCCTCCAGCGCGACGGCCGTACCCGGGTCGAGATCGCCGGTCACGAGATCGGCACCGGTGCGTATACCGTCATCGCCCAGACCGCGGCCGAGCGGCTCGGCGTGCCCTTGGAGAAGGTCGCGGTCTTCCTGGGTGACAGCGATCTGCCGCCGGCGCCCGTTGCCGGCGGTTCGAACTCGACTGCCAGCACCTGCTCGGCGGTGATGATGGTGTGCGACCGCATTCGCCAAAGGCTGTTCAAGGCCGTGATGCCGAGCGAAAGCCTCGCCGACAAGGCCAAGGAGACTGTCGGCATCAGCCAGGCGCCGAGCACGCAGGCGGCGCAGAGCGATCGTCCACTCGATCTCGAGAGGGCCTTCGACGCGCTCGGCGTCGGCATCGTCGAGGAATACGGCGAGTGGAAGCCCGAAGGCGAGCCGCTGGATTCCTTCACGGCCATGCACAGCGGGCACGCGCGGCTCGTCGGTGGCCATCAGATGAAAGACAAGATCGCCTATGCCTTCGGTGCTGACTTCGTCGAGGTCCGCGTCAACCGCTTTACCCATGAAATCCGCTGCCCCCGGCTGGTGGGAGCGTTTGCGGCGGGCCGCATCATGAATCCGCGCACGGCGCGCAGCCAGCTCATGGGCGGCCTGATCTGGGGCATGTCCTCGGCGCTGCTGGAGGCCACCGAGATCGACGAGCGCAATGCACGCTACGTCAACGATAATCTCGCCGACTATCTCGTGCCCGTGAATGCCGACGTGCCCGGTGTCGAAGTGATCCTGCTCTCCGAGCAGGACGACCGTATCAACCCGGCCGGCGTGAAAGGCCTTGGCGAGCTCGCCAATGTCGGCACCAATGCGGCGATCTGCAATGCGATCTATCACGCCACGGGCCAGCGCATCCGCAAGCTGCCCGTGCGGCTCGAAAATATCGAGGTGTGAGGGGTGGAAACGGCGTCAGCGTTGCGCTAGACACCTTGCGCCTCAAACGGAAGGTCTCTTATGCAGCGTTTACAGCGCATGCTCCTCGCCATCATGTCGGCACTCGCGATCACCGTGATCGCCGGCGTGTCCGATTTCGTTTCCACCACGGCCTCGGCCCAGACCGCAGGGAAGACCATGACAACAGCTTCAGGTTTGCAGATTACCGATAGCGTCGCCGGCACCGGAGCTTCGCCCAAGCCGGGCCAGATCTGCGTGATGCACTACACCGGCTGGCTCTACGAGAACGGCCAGAAGGGCAAGAAATTCGACTCGTCGGTCGACCGCAACGAGCCGTTCGAATTCCCGATCGGCAAGGGCCGCGTCATCGCCGGCTGGGACGAGGGTGTTGCCTCCATGAAGGTCGGCGGCAAGCGCACGCTGATCATTCCGCCGCAGCTCGGCTATGGCGCCCGGGGCGCAGGCGGCGTGATCCCGCCGAACGCGACGCTGATGTTCGACGTGGAATTGCTCGGGGTGAAGTAAGCCCGCAAACAAAAAGACCGGCCTCTCGGCCGGTCTTTTCGCATTCAGTGCGACGCCGTTACTCCGTCGCGCGCTTGGCCGCAGCGGCTGCGCGATCAACCGCGTCCTTCGCGGCGTCCTTGGCGTCGCCCATGGCCTGCTGGCCCTTGCCCTTCACTTCCTGGACTGCACCTTCACCCTTCAGGCGCTCGGATCCAGTGGCTTCACCGACGCCCTGCTTGGCCTTGCCCATTGCCTCGTTTGCGGTGCCCTTGATCTTGTCGGTCGTGCTACCCATGAAACTCTCCTGCGGTTTGCTCGCCAAGACAACGTTCGACGGTTATGAGGGTTCCGATTTTGTTATGGCTCGATGTCGCGGCTTTGGGTTAGTTTGCCGCACACGGAACCAATAGAAAGCAAGTCCCATGACCGGCCATGACCATTCGCATTCCCACCATGACCACGATCACCACGATCGCTGGAAACATGACGGCGTGCGCGTCATTCCCGGCAACCAGCTCGATACCAACGTTCCGTCGACGGCGGGCATGGACCGCGCGGCCGCGATCAATTTCGCGCGCGTCGGTGCGCAGAAATTGTGGGCGGGCACGGTCAGCATCAAGCCCGACGCCAAGACCGGCGCGCATCACCACGGCCATCTCGAAAGCGTGATCTATGTGGTGAAGGGCAAGGCGCGGATGCGCTGGGGCGAGAGCCTGCAATTCACCGCAGAGGCCGGCCCCGGTGACTTCATTTTCGTGCCGCCCTACGTGCCCCATCAGGAGATCAACGCCAGCGCGGACGAGGTGCTGGAATGCGTGCTGGTGCGCAGCGACGGCGAGGCGGTGGCGATCAACCTCGATATCGAGCCGGTCGAGAAGCCCGAGACCGTCCTGTGGGTCGATCCCAT
The DNA here is from genome assembly GCF_040939785.1 of Bradyrhizobium lupini. Taxonomy (NCBI): domain Bacteria; kingdom Pseudomonadati; phylum Pseudomonadota; class Alphaproteobacteria; order Hyphomicrobiales; family Nitrobacteraceae; genus Bradyrhizobium; species Bradyrhizobium lupini. The sequence goes on along the minus strand of NZ_CP162553.1, from coordinate 1,978,840 downwards.
TCACCGCGATCCGAACGAGAAGAAGTGAGGATCGCCTGAAAGCCAGCGGGTTCTGTGTGACAGAACCTCGCGGGCAGGGCTCCAAAAAGATCCGGAAGCCGTGTCGGATCGCCGCTTGGCCGTCCGTCCTTGGGCAGAACCCCGCCCAAGGAGCTCCGATGCCCAGGATGATTTTCCTCAATCTGCCCGTGACCGACCTCAAGCGCGCCACTGCCTTTTACGAGGCGGTCGGTGCGACCAGGAACCCGCAATTCAGCGACGAAACAGCGAGTTGCATGGTCTTTTCCGAGACCATCTACGCGATGCTGACGACCCACGAGAAATTCCGGCAGTTCACGCCGAAGCCGATCTCGGATGCAAAGACCTCAAACCAGGCGCTGTTCTGCCTGTCCGCCGATAGCCGGACCGAGGTCGACGATATCGTCAGCAAGGCCGCGGCTGCAGGCGGGGTGGCCGATCCCAGCCCGAAGGACGAATACAGCTTCATGTACGGCCGCAGCTTCGAGGATCCGGACGGCCACATGTGGGGCGTGAACTGGATGGACATGGCAGCCTTCGCGGCGCAGTCCGACATGGCGAACGCCTGATCTAACCCCACAACAGCAAGAAACCGAAGAGGAGCATTCAAGATGTCCAAGGTCGTTCCCTGCATGTGGTTCAACGGCGATGCCGAGGAAGCCGCGAAGTTCTACGTCTCGCTCGTGCCGAATTCGGCGATCACGCATGTTCAGCGCAACGTTTCAGATGGCCCGTCCGGCAAGGAAGGCTCCGTGCTCGTCGTCGAATTCTCGGTGGCGGGACAGCCTTTGGTCGCGCTCAACGGCGGCATGAAAATGGAATACACCCACGCGATCTCGCTGATGATCCATTGCGACGATCAGGCCCAGGTCGACAGCGTCTGGAATGCGTTCCTGGCCCATGGCGGCAAGGAAGAGCAGTGCGGCTGGCTCAGGGATCGCTGGGGCGTGGCCTGGCAGGTCGTGCCGAAGGTTATGTTCGAATTCCTCTCGAGCCCCGACAAGGCGGCTGCCGCACGCGCGATGCAGGCCATGATGAAGATGGTCAAGCTGGACGTGGAAACCTTGCGCCGCGCGTTCGAAGGCAAGTCGGCGGCGTGAGCCGGTGAGCTCGCACCACACACTCACTGTCATCGCACGGCTTCGACCGCGCGATCCAGTACGCCGAGACGGTCATTGGTCAATCGATCGGCCGCGGCGTACTGGATGCCCCGGTCGAGCCGGGGCATGACAGCGGAATCTGAGGCGAAGGCCCGCCGCTAATAATTGATCCGCAGCCCCACGCCGCCATGGATGGTGTTACCCACCGGCTGCGGGCCGAGCGTGCCATTGGCGAACAGGTCGACGATCCAGCCCTTCTGCACCCGGAAGCCGAGCCGGCCGCCATATTCGAACCAGCCTTGGTTGCCCATGGTCGGCACCACCATGCCGTCGCCGGTCACGGTCGCGACGATGCCGCTATGGCCAGCGAATGACTGCACCCAGCCACCGTTGATGTTGGCCTCGATATTGCTGCCAAAGAGATGCGTCCACTGGCCGCCGATCTTGACCAGGCTGGTACGGTCGGTGCCGGTCGCGATACTGGCGTCGAACGGATTGAACGCCACCGCGCTGTCCGTATAGCCGGAGACGCGCTGCCAGAGTTGCCAGACCTCGATCGAGGCGGCGACCTCGTCGCGGGGCGACACGCGGCTCATCCAGCCGGCGCGGCCATAGACGGCGTAGTTCGAGGCGTTGGTCGAACTCGTGACGCTCACCGGGCCGAGGCTGGTGTTGTAGCTGCGGGTATAGCGCGCCTTCTCCCACGGCGTAAGGATCGTGCCGACGTCGAAGAACGGGCGCGACGAGCCCCAGTCGGTGAAATCATAGCGCAGCGCGAACGCGGCGATGGGAGCGCTTGTGATGTTGTAGCCGCCCTCGCTGTACTGCGTGTAGGCGATGCCGGCGAGCAGCGACAGATTGTTGGTCAGCTCCTTGCGGCCGTGGATTCCGGCCGAGAACGAGCCTGCGGAGCCGAACGCGCTGACGCAGTTGCTGCAATTGATCTGCTCGTTGACCCCGAGCAGCACCGTGCCAAGCACCCGGTTGGTGATCATCTGGTTGAAGCGCTGATTGGCAAGGCCGCCGATCGAGCTGCCGCTTGAATCCGCGCCGGTTGGTGTCGGTGTCGGCGTCGGGCTCGGCGAGGATGACGGATAAGGGCTCGGCGACGATGACGGGGTGGGGCTGGGCGAGGGCGAGGGGCTGTAGGTCGGCGTGGGCGAGGGGGAATAGCTCGGCGCCGGGGTGGGCGTCGACCCTCCGCACTCGGACTCGCAAATCGCGGCGGCTGCCGCCGGACGGGCATGGAACGCGACAAACGCAAACGCAGCCACGGCGGTCAGCACGCTCGCCAGGATGAAGCGCCTGAGGCTGGTGAGATTCGCCATCTTCAGCGTCCGCACAGCATGCCGTCGTCATGGATGGCGGGCGTGACGGTCGGCGAGGCCTCCGCATATTGGCTGACCGCGCACAGTCCCGCGCTCGCGGCGCAGGTCGCGGCAAAGGTCCAGGGCGGCGTATTGGTCTTACTGATGGAGATCTTGCCGCCGGCCGAGGTGATGATTGCGGTGTCGCCGGGCTGGGTGAGCTGCACGCATTGCTGGCTCGTCGTGCAGACGCTGGCGGCACCGTCCTGCAGCACGACGACCGAGCGGCCGCGCTGGGACAGGATATCGAGAGTGGTACCGCGCACGCCGATGGTCGCGAGCGGGGTCGTGATCTTGTAGGCGGTCTTCTCGGAATGTCCCGTGACGAAACGGAATGCGCCGGTCGTCATGCGGATCGCGACGTCGCGATAGCTGTGCTCGTCGTTGAAGACGGTGCGGTCGAGCTTGAGCGTGGCGCTCGGACCGAGCGACAGATTGGTGCTGTCGGCCATCACGAAGCGAGCCGCGCTGCCGGCGCCGGTGCGCACGGTCTCGTCCCGCAGCATGCTGTCGCCGACGCTGATCGGGGTCGTGGTCGAGGCCACGCGAACGACTTCATTCTGGATCAAGACGGCTTCACCGACGCGCGTCTGGGCTTGGGCGCAAGGGGCCGCGCACAAGAGGGTCGACAACAGCGTGGAGAAAAGCCAGAAACGCAAATTCATTTCGCAACCGATCGATGTGTCCCTGATCGTACCGGATCACGCGCGCTTGCGATGTGGCGGAATTATCACAAGCAGCGCGAGACCTGCGTTATGCTTAGTGACAGTTGCGGCAGAATGCGTTCAATGAAAACCGCGATCTCTATTATTCTCCGCGGTGACGCAAAATTGCCACGCAAGACATCCCCACAAACGCGACTTGACTTGCCTGCGGTTCCGAAGGTGTCGCGGAGCGCAGTGATTGCTGTCGCGATTTTCCTGGTCGCGCATCTTGCCCTGCTGATTGGCCTGACGACGCCGGAGAAGTTCGTCTTCGACGAAGTGCACTACGTGCCGGCGGCGCGGCAGATGCTGGCACCAGCGGTGTCGCAATCGATGCTCAATCCGATGCATCCACCTTTGGCGAAAGAGCTGATCGCGCTATCGATCGCGGCCTTTGGCGACAGCGCGCTGGGCTGGCGCTATCCCGCGACATTGTTCGGCGCGCTCGCGATCGTCGCGATCTATCTGTGCGGCCTCGCGCTGTTCGCCGCGCAAGGGCCTGCGATCGCCGCCGCGCTGATCGCCGCCTGCAACCAGATGCTGTACGTGCAGGCGCGTGTCGCGATGCTCGACATTTTTGCACTCGGCTTCGGCCTGCTCGCGATTGCCGCCTTCATGCATGGCTTTCGAAAGGATCGTCCCCATGCATTATTCGCGGCTGCCGGCAGCCTGTTCGGCTGTGCGGCCGCCTGCAAATGGAGCGGCCTGTTTCCGCTCGGAATCTGCATCGTCATCGTCGCGGTGATCCGCCTGATGCAGGGCTGGCACACCCTGTTTGCCGACGCGAAGCCGGGGGGATTGGTACCGGCCTGATCTCTGGCCCGACTTCAGATTACATCACGTCGTGCTCTGCTTCACTGTCCTGCCCGCGATGACATATCTTGCGGCCTTCGTCCCACTCTACGGCGTGTCGCTGCCGGATCTGGTCGAGGCGCAGCGCCGGATCTTCGCGGACAACACCACCACTGCCATCGCCGGCCACACTTATATGAGCGCCTGGCCGTCATGGCCGCTGCTCGCGCGCCCGGTGTGGTTCCTGTTCGACAAGACCGTGGACGACAATGTCTCCGCGATCGTCTTTCTCGGTAACCCCCTGGTGCTGTGGCCGACGCTGCTCGCGCTCGCCGTCGTGCTGCGCGATTTCGTCCTCGCGCGTCGCCGGGATGCGTTCCTGATCGCGGTCTTCTATTTCGGGTCCTGGCTCGCCTGGGCGTTGCTGCCGCGTACGCTTGCCTTCATCTATTACTATCTGCCGGCTGCGACCGTGGCGTCGCTCGCGCTGGTCTACGTGCTGCGGCGGGACGGTCTACCGGGCTGGCTGTTGTGGGCCTATGTCGGGGTCGTCGCGATCGGCTTTGCCGCCATGCTGCCGATCTCGGCGGCCTTCGTCGGCACATCGATGCAGACCTTCAATCGGCTGATGCTCTTCCAAAGCTGGATATGAAATCGCCGCCCGCCGGGAGAACGGCAGGCGGCGTCTTGATGGGCGACAATTTGAGAATTACTTCGACGCGGTCTTGGTGTCCATGTTCACGACCTGGACGCGGCGGTTGATCGGGTCGGCGCCGTTGGCGGCGTCCTTCAGCTTGGTCTTGCCGTAGCCGACGGTGACGAGATCGGTGCCGGTGAGACCGTAGTTCTGCACCAGGTATTTCTTGATGGTGTCGGCCCGCCGCTCGGAGAGCCCCTGATTGTAGGCCTCGGTGCCGACCGCATCGGTGTGGCCGGCGACCACGAAGGTCGAGCCCTTCAACGAGGGATCGGACAGCGCCTTGCCGAGCGCCTGTACCGACGGCACCGACGTCTTGGCGATGTCGGCCGAGTTGTAGTCGAACTGGATCTCCAGATCGATCTTCGGCTTGGTCGCGGCGAGCTCGGCAATCTGCTCGCGCTCGCCCGTCGACAGCGACCTCGTCGAGCGGTTGCGCACGGTGTTCAGGAACGTTGATTCCTTGGCCGGGACCGCCGGATCAACCTGCGGACCTGCGGACAGACCCCGGGTCACAGGCTTCGGCTTCAGTGCATCCAGGATCTGGTTGGTAGAGACATTGCCGTCGCCGGCCATCGCCAGGCCGGCCGTCATCGACAAAACTGCCGAGAGGGTCACCGCCTTCAGTGCAAAAGAGTTATTGAAACGGGTCATTGTCGTATCCTCGTTGTGACGCCTGATGGCTATTTGATGCTGCGAGCATAGGGCAGGTTCAAAAGCTCTGGTGTGATCTTGGTCACGGTGGAAACGGGGCCGTCCTGGACCACGACAGCGTATTTCAAGCGGTTTCGGTTCATAGAGAGCCGACCCGCGGTCCGCTCCGAGGAGGGGCGCCAGCGCGGGAAGAGAAGTGGTCGCACACCTCTCCGGCGATGGTTCGAGCCGTCGCAGTCCTGTCGTGATCCGCATCACTGAGGACCGCCGCGCCGAGGTGCCGCTCGGGCGGCGGGGCCGGTTCACTCCAGGAAACCCATGCTCACCGATTGTCGCAAAGCCGTCGCGTGTTGGCCTGTCTGTGAACAATTTTTCGGCCAGATGGACGCCTAGCAGGGCACAGCCTCCGACAAGCGCAAACGAAGGGAGCCGAGTTCCACCCAGTGCCGAGGCCAAGTGATTATCAGTTCTATCGCAGTGGCCCGCCGGATCGGACCGTGTCCCTGAGCTCCATGCCCATCTATATCGGGGCGGCGATGATCGCGGTGGCGATCCTGCTGTCGACACTGATCACGGGGCTGACCTCCCGCTATGTCGGGCTTCAAGCGCCAACCGACGAGAACATGTGGCTGGTCGATCGTCTCACCGGCAACGTCTATCGCTGCCAGGCGGAGGAGCGCGGCAAGGCCTCGTGCGAACCCGATGTCGCAACAGGCAGCGTCGGCGACCGGTCCAAAGCCCCGAAAGCCGGCCGCTGAGTCCTCCCGTCTTCGCACCGCAGCAAGAAATTGTCTTCTCCACGAAACGTCTTCGCCGGAGAATACGTATTGCGAAGGCCGGCATGACGCCGGTTTCGTTTTACGGAGGAGACTTTTCGATGAAAATCTTGCTCACAGCTGCAGCTTTGGTCGCGTTCGCCGTTTCCCCTGCATCGGCCGCGATGATGGCGTGCACCAGCGATAATATGATGAAGTCCGCCGCCATGATGGGCGGCACGGCGGATACGCCGGCCAAGACGGCCATGAACAAGGAAATGGCCATGGCCAACACCGACATGAGCAACGGCAAGATGAAAAGCGCCTGCATGCATTACATGAAGGCGCAGAAGGCCATGTCGATGAAGTAAGCGCGCACCGTCCGGCCGCGCTGTCAGCAGATGGCGGCGCGGTTTTTCCTTTGTCCGCTCCTGGATCGGCTTCTTGGCTGGATGCAGAATCCCGCTACACTGCATTCCGCAATGTCCCGCGCGCCCAAACCGATTCCACTCACCACGACACAGGCCCGGCAAATCTGGCTTCATGCCCAGCGGCTGGACGAGCGCGCGCCGTTCGGTGACGGCGCGCAAGCCGTCTCCGACGCGGTCGCCCATCTCGGCTATGTGCAGATCGACACCATCAACGTGATCGAGCGCTGCCATCATCACATCCTGTTCAGCCGGATCCCGTCCTACCGGCGCGCCGACCTGCGCCATGCCCAGAGCGTCGACAAGAGCGTCTTTGAATATTGGACGCATGCGCTGTCTTACGTGCCGGCCGGCGACTTCCGCTTCTTCCTGCCGGCGATGCGCGAGCACCGCCGCGAGGGGCACAAATGGTTCGCCTCGGTGAAACCTGCCGACATGCGCAAGGTGATGCGGCTGGTGCGCGCCGGCCCGCTGACGATCCGCGACATCGAGGACGACGTGCTCACCGAGAAGGAGCATCTCTGGCAAAGCCGAAAACCCTCGAAGCGGGCATTGCAGCTCGCCTTCTACATGGGTGCCGTGACCGTCAGCGAGCGCCAGGGCATGCTCAAGACTTATGAGCTGATGACGCGCCATTTCGGCTGGGACAAGCTGCCGAAGCCGGCGTCGGCAAAGGACATCACGGTCTATCTGCTCGATCGCGCGCTGCGATCGCAAGGTGTCGTGAGCCTCGATTCGGTCTGCCATCTCAACGCGCCGCGCAAGCCGGCGGTGGCTGCCCTGATCGGCTGGCGCGTCCGCCGTGGCGAGCTCGTGCCTGTCGCCATCGACGGTGCCGGCAAGCAGGAGCACTGGGCAGTGCCGGCTGCGCTCGAGCCGGGCGAGTGCGCGCCGCCGGATCTGGTCCATATCCTGTCGCCGTTCGATCCGCTGATCATCCAGCGCAAGCGCACCAATCTCATTTTCGGTTACAACCATTTGTTCGAGGCCTATGTGCCGAAGGCCAAACGCAAGCTCGGCTATTTCGCGCTGCCCGTGCTGGTCGGCGACGAGATCGTCGCCGCGCTCGATCTGAAGACCGACCGGCAGGCGAAGAAGCTGCTGATGCAGAAATGGACCTGGGTCGGCGAGGGGAAGAAGACCGCGGGGCGCAAGGAGCTCAAACGGAAGATCGAGGAGGAGCTCGATCGCTTTGCGAAGTTTCAATTGGCAGAGTAGTTGTGCGCGGCGCGGATCACCGAGCTCTGTCGTAGCGCAACGTGGTGGCCGGCTGCGCCCCTTGCATTGCTTGCTCCATTGACTCTTTCGCGGCGATGCTCAAAACCCCGGATCAGCCCATAAAAGCAACAACCCGGGGGAAGCCATGAGCCAGACCACGACCTATGCCGGTTCGACCGGCGCAGCCAAGTCGGAAATCGAGACCTCGACGATCCGCGCCATCTCCTGGCGCCTGATCCCGTTCCTGGTGCTGGCCTATTTCTTCTCCTATCTCGACCGCGTCAATCTCGGCTTCGCCGCGCTGACCATGAATGCCGAGCTGAAATTCACGCCGCTGATCTTCTCTTGGGGCGCCGGCATCTTCTTCATCGGCTATTTCATCTTCGAGGTGCCGAGCAATCTGGCGCTGGAGAAGTTCGGCGCCAGCCGCTGGATCGCCCGCATCATGGTGACCTGGGGCATCATCTCGGCGCTGATGGCGCTCACGAGCGGGGTCACGAGCTTCTACGTGCTGCGCTTCCTGCTCGGCGTCGCCGAAGCCGGCTTCTTCCCCGGCATCATCCTCTATCTCACTTATTGGTATCCGGCCGAATATCGCGCCCGCTTCCTCGCGGCCTTCGCCATCGCCGTTCCGGTCTCCACCGTGATCGGCGCGCCGGTCTCTGGCCTGCTGCTCGGCCTCGACGGGGCCATGGGCCTGAAGGGCTGGCAGTGGCTGTTCATCATTGAGGGCATTCCCTCCGTGCTGCTCGGCATCGTCACCTGGTTCTATCTCACCGACAGGCCAGAGAAGGCGGATTGGCTCTCGGCCGAGCAGAAGGCCTGGCTCAAGACCAAGCTCGATGCCGAGATCGCGGCCAAGCAGGCGGTGAAGCATATGTCGCTCGGCGAGGCGCTGACCTCACCTAAGGTGATCATGCTGAGCCTGGTCTATTTCGGCTTCGTCGGCGCGCTCTATGGCATGCAGTTCTGGCTGCCGCAGATCGTCAAGGCGTTCGGCCTCACCAACGCCCAGACCGGCTTCGTCACCGCGATTCCGTATCTGTTCGGCACCATCGCAATGATCCTGTGGGCGCGGCATTCCGATGCCACGCGCGAGCGCGTGATGCATGTCGGCGCGCCGTTGCTGCTCACCGCCGTCGCTCTCGGCGTCTCCAGCTATCTCACCGACCCCACCCTGACGATGATCGTGCTGACGGTTGCCGCGATCGGCGTGTTCTGCTGCTTCGGCGTGTTCTGGACCCTGCCGACGGCCTGGCTCTCCGGCACGGCGGCGGCCGGCGCCATCGCTCTGATCAACTCGATCGGCAATCTCGCCGGGTTCGGCGGACCGTATCTGATCGGCTGGGTCAAGGAAGCCACCGGGCAGACCTCGACCGGACTGCTCGTGCTCGCGGTGCTGCCGCTGATCGCCGGCATCCTGGTCTTCATCGGTGGCCACGACAGCAAGCACGAGTTCGCCGAACAGGGGCGGTAGCCTCGAAATGTCGCCCTGGCGAAAGCCAGGGCCCATTTCCGCGCGGTCCCTCTGGGGCCGCGGCGCGAGCTCTCTTCCAACAGTCCGGGCTTTCCGCCAAGGGCAGCGGGGAGGTTACCACCTCTTAACGATCACGCTTTCCTGATGACTGACGATTATTGACTTTCATCAGTGATTAGTCGACATTCCTCTCATTGCAGCCGAGGGAGTGTCCTCCGATGTTCGTCCGATCCGTTTTATCCAGCTATTCGAGGCTCTTGGCCGGTGTTTCGCTGGCGCTGATGGCTGCCGCCCTCGCTGGGTGCAATGACACCGTCGCTGAAAACGCCGACCCGCCGCGGCCGGTCCTGGTCGCCACCGCCCACTACGATGCCGAAAAGCCCGAGCGCAGCTTCGTCGGCACCATCAGGCCGCGGATCGAGAGCGATCTGGGCTTTCGGGTCGCGGGCAAGGTCGCCAAGCGTCTGGTCGAAGTTGGCCAGACCGTCGAGATCGGTCAGCCGCTCGCGGTCCTCGATGAGGTCGATCTGAAGCTCCAGGCCGAGCAAGCCGTCGCCGAACAGACCGCTGCGACCGGCGTGCTGGCCCAGGCCGCCGCCGCCGAGCAGCGCGCCAAGGATTTGAAGGCCAAGGGCTGGACCACCGACGCGCAGCTGGATTCGAGCCGCGCTGCCGCCGACGAGGCGCGTGCGCGCCTGAACCGGGCCGAGCGCTCGGTCGAGCTGACCAACAATTCCCTTTCCTACGCGACGCTCAACGCCGACGCCCGTGGCGTCGTCACCGCAACGCTGATCGAGCCCGGCCAGGTGGTTGCCGCAGGCCAGACCTCGATCCGTGTCGCCCGCTTTGCCGAAAAGGAAGCGGTCGTCGCGATCCCTGAGACGCTGGTCGGACGTGCCAAATCGGGCGCCGCCAGCGTCACTCTTTGGTCGGAGCCGGGCAAAAAGTACACGGCCAAGCTGCGCGAGATCGCGCCCACCGCGGATCCCGCCACGCGCACCTATCTTGCCAAGTTTTCGCTGCCCGAGGCCGACGACAAGGTCTCGCTCGGCATGACCGCGACGCTGACGCTGTCGGACGCCGCCACCGAACGCGTCGCGCGGCTGCCGCTGTCGGCGCTGTTCAACGAAGGCGGCAAGCCGTCCTTCTACGTCGTCGACAACAACGGCGCGGTCACGCTGAAGCCGGTCGTGGTGAAGTCCTACGAGAGCAACGACGTCGTCATCACCGGTGGTGTCGAAGAGGGCGCCAAGATCGTCGCCCTCGGCGTTCAGAAGCTCGATCCGGGCCAGAAGGTACGGGTCGTGTCGTCACTGTCCTTTTAAGTCTCGTTTACGAGTTACGTCGTGTGAGGTGAGTTTCGGCCCAAGCGCAAATGCTGGGGCTGAAGCGGCGAAGCGATCCAGAACCTGCCCAGCCCCCTGGATTGCTTCGCTGCCTCGCGACGACGCGTTCAACAGAGTGGCTGTGGTTTTTTGCAACCGGATCATCTTTGGAGAGTGCGATGAAGCGCTTCAATCTTTCGGCCTGGGCCGTCAGCCATCCGACGCTGATCCTGTTCCTGATGCTCATACTCGGCGTCGCCGGATTCTTCTCCTATCAGAAGCTCGGTCGCGCCGAGGATCCGTTTTTCACGGTGAAGGTGGTCAACGTCTCCGTGCTGTGGCCGGGCGCGACAGCGCAGGAAATGCAGGCGCAGGTCGCCGATCCCATCGAGAAGAAGATCCAGGAGCTGCCCTACTTCGAGAAGGTGCAGACCTATTCCAAGCCCGGATTCACTGCGCTCCAGGTGACCTTCCGCGATTCTACGCCGCCGAAGGACGTGCCGTATCTCTTTTATCTGCTGCGCAAGAAGCTGGTCGACGTGCAGGGCCAGCTGCCCGCCGGGATTCTCGGGCCCGTCGTCAACGACGAGTTCTCCGACGTCGATTCCATCCTCTACATGATGACGGGCGACGGCGCCGACTACGCCCAGCTCAAGAAGGTCTCGGAAGGTTTCCGTCAGCGCCTTCTGAAGGTGCCGGGCGTGACCAAGGTCGACGTTTACGGCAACCAGGATGAGCGCATCTTCGTCGAGTTCAGCCATGCCAAGCTCGCCACGCTCGGCATCACGCCGCAGGCGCTGTTCGATTCGCTCGCCAAGCAGAACAACGTGACGCCGGCCGGCACGGTCGAGACCTCGTCGCAGCGCGTGCCGCTGCGCGTCACCGGTGCGCTCGACGGCGCCAAGGCCGTCGCCGAAACCCCGGTCGAGAGCAACGGCCGCGTGTTCCGCCTCGGCGACATCGCCACCGTCACCCATGGCTATGTCGACCCGCCGAGCTTCATCGTGCGCCAGGAAGGCAAGGCCGCGATCGGCATCGGCGTCGTCACCGCCAAGGGCGCGAACATCCTCGATCTCGGCAAGGAGGTCGAGAAGGCGACGGCTGAATTCATGAAGGCGGTGCCGCAGGGCGTCGACGTCAAACTGATCGCCGACCAGCCCAAGGTGGTCGAGCACGCGGTCGGCGAGTTCGTACACTCTTTCATGGAAGCCCTCGTCATCGTGCTGTTCGTGTCGTTCCTGGCGCTTGGCTGGCGCACCGGCATCGTGGTCGCATTGTCGGTGCCCCTGGTGCTCGGCATCGTCTTCGTCGTCATGAACACGATGTCGCTCGACCTGCACCGCATCACGCTCGGTGCGCTGATCATCGCGCTCGGCCTGCTGGTGGATGACGCCATCATTGCCGTCGAGATGATGGTGGTGAAGATGGAGCAGGGCTGGGACCGCATGCGTGCGGCGTCCTTTGCCTGGGAATCCACTGCGTTTCCGATGCTCACGGGAACGCTGGTCACGGCCGCTGGCTTCCTCCCCATCGGCTTTGCCAATTCCGCGGTCGGCGAATATGCCGGCAGCATCTTCTGGATCGTGGCGATCGCGCTGGTCGCGTCCTGGTTCGTGGCGGTGATCTTCACGCCCTATATCGGCGTCATGCTGCTGCCCAACATCAAGGTGCACCACCATCACGATCCGCACGCGGTCTACGAGACCCGCATGTATCGGGGCCTGCGCGCCATCGTGCAGTGGTGCGTCAACCACCGCATCACCGTGGTGGTCGCGACCGTCGGCGTCTTCATCGCCTCGATCGTCGGCTTCGGCCACGTCCAGCAGCAGTTCTTCCCGCTGTCCGAGCGTCCCGAGCTGTTCCTCCAGCTTCGCCTGCCCGAGGGCACCGCCTTCAACGTCACCGAAAAGGCGGTGAAGAAGGCCGAGACCATGCTCAAGGACGACAAGGACATCGAGACCTACACGGCCTATGTCGGACAGGGCTCGCCGCGCTTCTGGCTCGGCCTCAATCCGCAGCTTCCGAACGAGGCTTTTGCCGAAATCGTCATCGTCGCAAAGGGCGTCGAGGCGCGCGAGCGCATCAAGGCCAAGCTTGAACACGCCGTTGCCGACGGCGCGCTCAACGAGGCCCGCGTGCGCGTCGACCGCTTCAATTTCGGTCCCCCGGTTGGTTTTCCCGTGCAGTTTCGCGTCATCGGACCCGACGCCAACAAGGTGCGCGAGATCGCCTACCAAGTCCGCGACGTCATGCGGCAGAACAAGAGCGTCAAGGACGTCCAGCTCGATTGGAACGAGCAGTCGCCTTACCTCAAGCTCGTCGTCGACCAGGATCGCGCACGCGCCATGGGCCTGACCCCGCAGGACGTGTCGCAGGCGCTGTCGATGCTGATCTCGGGCTCGCAGGTGACGACCGTGCGCGACGGCATCGAAAAGGTCGGCGTGGTCGCGCGCGCCGTCTCGTCCGAGCGGCTCGACCTCGGCGCGGTCGGCGATCTCACCATCACCTCGCGCAACGGCGTGGCCGTGCCGCTGCAGCAGATCGCCAAGATCGAGTATGCGCACGAGGAACCGATCATGTGGCGGCGTAACCGCGACATGGCGATCACCGTGCGCTCCGACGTCGTCGACGGCGTGCAGGCGCCCGACGTCACCGGCCAGATCGCGCCGAAGCTGAAGGCGATCAAGGACAACCTGGAGCCGGCCTACCGCATCGAGGCGGGCGGCGCGTTCGAGGAATCCGCCAAGGGCAACGCCTCGATCTTCATTCTCTTCCCGCTGATGGTCATGGTGATGCTGACGCTGCTGATGTTCCAGCTGCAGAGCTTCTCGCGCCTGATCCTGGTGTTTCTGACTGCGCCGCTCGGCATCGTCGGCGCCTCGTTCGGGCTCAACATCGCCAACGCCCCGTTCGGCTTCGTGGCGCTGCTCGGCCTGATCGCGCTCGCCGGCATGATCATGCGTAACGCCGTGATCCTGGTGGATCAGATCGAGACCGACGTCTCGCACGGCCTGACCCGCCGCGAGGCGATCGTGGAGGCCACCGTCCGCCGCGCCCGTCCGGTGGTGCTGACGGCGCTTGCCGCCATCCTCGCCATGATCCCGCTGTCGCGGTCGGCGTTCTGGGGGCCGATGGCGATCACCATCATGGGCGGCTTGTTCGTCGCGACCTTCCTGACGCTGCTGTACCTGCCGGGCCTCTACGCCCTCTGGTTCCGCAAGAGCCTGGATGAGGCGGGCACGCCCGAGCAGCCTGCCGCGCCGCAGCATGGGAGCGATGACCAGAACGCAATTCCGCTTGCTGAGGCGGCTGAATAAGTGAAGATGAACTGCTGATTGACGAGTCTGACAGATGACACTGGTTTCGGAACATATCGAAGGCGACACCCGGGAACGCATTCTCGAGGTGGCCGAGAGGCTGTTCCGCCAGATCGGCTATCTCAAGACCACGGTCGGCGACATCGCCAAGGAGCTCAAGATGAGCCCCGCCAACGTCTATCGCTTCTTCGAATCGAAGAAGGCGATCCATCAGGCGGTGGCCCGTTCGCTGATGGGCGAGGTCGAGCTGGAAGCGCAGCGGATCGTGGCCAGGCCCGGTCCGGTACTGCCGCGATTCCGTGAGCTGCTCACCACCATCAATCGCATGAACACCGAGCGCTATGTCGGCGACAATAAGCTGCACGAGATGGTCGAGATCGCGATGCAGGAGGACTGGGACGTCTGCGTCAACCACATGGAGTGCATTGCCGGGGTCATCGGCCAGATGATCACGCAAGGCGTGGCTTCCGGCGAGTTCGAGGCGCCGGACCTGCAACTGGCTGCGCTGTGCGCCTGCACCGCGATGATGCGCTTTTTTCCACCCCCAGATGATCGCCCAGTGCGCTACCAAGCCGGGCCCGACCATCGACCAGATGATCGATTTCGTCATCGCGGGATTGTCCCCGCGCCACTGACGCGGCGGCGGATTTCCTCCTATAAGCAGGCCGACCGCCACGGAATGACGGCTGATGGCGGGCAAGGACGGATCAACAAACTCCGTCATTGCGAGCTTTGCGAAGCAATCCAGACTGTCTCTGCGGAGGGATTCTGGATTGCTTCGCTGCGCTCGCAATGACGAGAAGGAAACAGCGCGTGACCGACAAAGACCTGCACTTCTACGAGCCCGCCAAGGGCCACGGCCTCAAGCACGATCCCTTCAACGCCATCGTCGCGCCGCGGCCGATCGGCTGGATTTCGTCGCGCGACACCAACGGCCACGTCAACCTCGCGCCCTACAGCTTCTTCAACGCTTTCTGCTACGTCCCCCCGATCATCGGCTTCTCCTCCACCAACTGGAAGGACACGGTCGAAAACATCCAGCAGACCGGCGAGTTCGTCTGGAACCTCGCCACCATGGACCTGGCCAGGCACATGAACGCGACTGCGGCGCATGTTGGCCCTGAGGTCGACGAGTTCAAAGTTGCGGGCCTCACCGCCGTGCCCGGCAGGCTCGTCAACGTGCCGCGCGTCGGCGAGAGTCCCGTCGCCTTCGAATGCAAGGTGTCCGATATCGTCCGCCTCAAGGGCGCCGACGGCAAGGAAGCCAATGCCTGGCTGACGCTCGGCGAGGTCGTTGCCGTCCACATCGACAAGGCCATGATCAAGGACGGCGTCTACCAGACCGCCGCCGCCCGCCCGATCGTACGCGCCGGCCGCAGCGGGGATTATTTCGAAATCAAGCCGGAAAACATGTTCGAGATGGCGCGGCCGGATTAGACCGGCCGACCGCGAAGCCATCCCCTCCCGGAACTGCCACCACGCCTCGGCCGTTATGGCCCCTGGGCGGCTGCCCGGCCGCGTCAATTCGCGTCTTTCCGCAGGCGAAGTCTTCACCGCCGCCGGCCACTTTCCGCTAAAATGCCCGATCACCGCGCCGATGCATGAGGTCCGCCATGAGCTTCCGCCGCGACACCCTGACCAAGCCGATTTTCTCCTGGGCGCGCGGCGTGCTGCCGGCGATGTCGGACACCGAGCGCGAGGCGCTGGAGGCCGGCGACGTCTGGTGGGACGCCGATCTCTTCACCGGCAACCCCGATTGGTCGAAGCTGCTGAAGGTCCCGCAGGCAACGCTGACCGAAGAGGAGCGGGCCTTCCTCAACGGCCCCGTCGACGAGCTTTGCGCCATGCTCGACGAGTGGAAGATCTTTTGGGAATGGCGCGACCTGCCGCCCGATGTCTGGCACTTCGTCAAGCGCGAAAAATTCTTCGGCATGATCATTCCGAAGGAGTTCGGCGGCCTCGGCTTCTCGCCCTATGCGCATTCGGAAGTGGTGCGCAAGATATCGACCCGCTCGATCGCCGCCGCGGTGACGGTGATGGTGCCGAACTCGTTGGGCCCCGGCGAGCTCCTGATGCACTTCGGCACGAAGGAGCAGCAGCAGCGCTGGCTGCCGCGTCTTGCCGATGGCCGCGACATTCCCTGCTTCGGCCTCACCAGCCCCGAGGCCGGCTCTGATGCCGCCTCGATGGTCGACACCGGCATCATCTGCAAAGACACCTTCGAGGGCCAGGAGGTGCTGGGCCTGAAGCTCAACTGGCACAAGCGCTACATCACGCTCGGCCCCGTCGCGACGCTGCTTGGCCTCGCCTTCAAGGCCTATGATCCCGATCATCTCGTCGGCGACCAGGAAGAGCTCGGCATCAGCGTGGCGCTGATCCCGACCAATCTTCCCGGCGTCGAAATCGGCAAACGCCATTTGCCCTCGATGCAGGTCTTCCAGAACGGTCCGAACTGGGGCCGCGACGTTTTCATTCCGCTCGACTACGTCATCGGCGGCCAGGCGCGGCTGGGGCAGGGCTGGAAGATGCTGATGACGGCGCTCGCCGCCGGCCGCGGCATCTCGTTGCCGTCGCTCTCCGCCGCCGGCGCCGCCTATGCCGCCCGCACCACCGGCGCCTATGCCCGCATCCGCGAGCAGTTCGGCATCTCCATCTCCAAATTCGAGGGCGTCGAGGAGCCGCTCGCCCGCATTGTCGCCACTGCCTATCAGCTCGACGCGGCGCGACGGCTGACCTGCGCGGCACTGAATACCGGGATCCATCCCGCCGTCATCTCGGGCATCATGAAGCTGCACGCGACCGAGCGGATGCGCACCGCGGTCGACGACGCTATGGACATCCATGGCGGCAAGGCCGTGATCGACGGTCCGCAAAACTATCTCGGCAATCTCCACCGCGCCGTTCCGGTCGGCATCACCGTCGAGGGCGCCAATATCCTCACCCGCAATCTCATCGTGTTCGGACAGGGCGCCATCCGCGCCCATCCCTATCTGCTCGACGAGATGAATGCGCTTGCCGATGCCGATCGCGAGCGCGGGCTCACCGCCTTCGACAAGGTGTTCTGGAAACATGTCGGCCACAGCTTCGAGACACTCTTGCGCGCGTTCGGCCGGAGCTGGAGCTTTGGTGTCTTCGCGCTTGCACCCGATGCGGGTGACGCCAGACCATTCTATCGTCAGCTCTCGCGCTACTCGGCGGCTTTTGCCCTCTGCGCCGATATGGCGCTGTTGACGCTCGGCGGCGCGCTCAAGCGCAAAGAGATGCTGTCGGCGCGCTTCGGCGACATCCTGTCCGAGCTGTATCTGCTCTCTGCCGCGCTGAAGCGCTGGCAGGACGAGGGCCGGCAGAAGGAGGATTTTGCCGCGCTCGAATGGTGCATGGCGACGGGCTTTCGGACCATCGAGAACCGGCTTGCCGAGATTCTCGCCAATCTGCCGAACCGCTTCGTCGCAGGCATCCTCAAATTCGTGGTCCAGCCCTTCGGCGCCCGCGTGCTGGGTCCCTCCGACCGGGTCGTGCATCAATGCGCGAGCCTCGTGCTGGAGCCGTCGGCCGCGCGCGACCGCCTCACGCCCGATCTCGCTTATGTCGACGACGATGGCGGCTTCGCCCGGCTGGAGCGCGCGTTCAACCTGATCGCAGGTACGGACGCCATCGCCAGGCGCATGCGCGCGGCTCATCTGAGCGACTGGAAGGATGCGGTGGCCAAGGGTGTGATCACGCAGGCGGAGGGCGAGCAGCTGGCCGCGGCCCGCGAAGCCGTTACAAAGGTGATCGAGGTCGACGATTTTGCGCCGGAGGCGCTGTCGCCGATTTACAAGAAAACCGGCGACGTGCATCAGTTCTTCCAGGAACTCGGTGAACAGAGGGCGGCGAGCTGATGGCACGACCGGTTTTCATCGTCGACGGCAGTCGGACGCCGTTTTTGAAGGCGCGTTCGGGGCCGGGGCCGTTCACGCCGGTCGATCTCGCCGTGCAATGCGGCCGGCCACTGCTGGCGCGTCAGCCGTTTTCGCCTGATACCTTCGACCAGGTCATCCTCGGCTGCGTCAACGTGATCGCGGACGAAATGAACCCGGCTCGCGTCGCCGCGCTCCGGCTCGGCATGGGCGAGGACATGGTCGCCTTCACCGTTCAGATCAATTGCGGATCCGGCATGCAGTCGATCGACACCGCGTACCGCTACATCCGCGAGGGCCATGCCGACATGATCCTGGCCGGCGGCACCGAGGCCTTGAGCCACGCGCCGCTGGTCTGGCCCAATTCCGGCGTGCGCTGGTTCGCCGGCCTCGCCACCGCCAAGGGCGTCGCCGCGAAGCTTGCCGCGGCCTTCAAGCTGCGGCCGCGCTATCTCAAACCGATCATCGGCCTCGAGCGCGGGCTGACCGATCCTATTACCGATCTCAACATGGGCCAGACGGCCGAAGTCGTCGGCCATCTCTTCGGCATCACCCGTGCGCAGTCCGATGCCTATGCCGCCGAGAGCCATCGCCGGCTCGCGCATGCGCAGGCGGAAGGTTTTCTCAAGGGCGAAGTCGAAACCGCGTTCTCCCGCGACGGAAAATTCTTCGACCATGATGATGGCGTGCGTCCGGACTCGACGGCCGAGAGGCTCGCAAAACTCCGGCCCGTGTTCGAGCGTCCCTGGGGCCAGGTCACCGCCGGCAATTCCTCGCAGATCACCGATGGCGCGTCCTGGGTGATCCTGGCGTCCGACGAAGCGGTCGCCAGGCACAAGCTGACGCCGAAGGCCGTCATCGTCGACAGCAACTGGGCCGCACTCGATCCAAGCATCATGGGTCTCGGTCCTGTGATGTCGGCGACGCCGCTACTGAAGCGCAATGATCTCACCATCCAGGACGTCGAGACCTGGGAGCTCAACGAGGCGTTCGCCACCCAAGTGCTCGGCTGCCTCGCCGCCTGGAATGACGACAAGTTCTGCCGCGAGATTTTGGGACTGGACGGCGCTGCCGGCGAGGTCGACCGCGACAAACTCAACGTCGATGGCGGCGCTATCTCGCTCGGGCATCCCGTCGGCACGTCCGGCAATCGCATCGTGCTGCATCTCGTCAATACCATGAAGCGGCTCGGCACGCGGCGCGGCGTTGCCACCGAATGCATCGGCGGCGGGCTCGGCGGCGCCATGCTGATCGAGGCGGTATGACCATGGATTCCAGGATCATGACCGCGCTCGGCGACCGCGTGCTGGAGCTCGGGCCCAAGCCCGCCGCCGATCGTCCCTACAAGCACTTCAAGCTGACGCGCGACGCCGACGGTGTCGCCTGGCTGCTGTTTGACCGCACTGACGCCAGCGCCAACACGCTGTCCTCGGAGGTGATGGAGGAGTTCGACGCCGTGCTGGCGGCGATCGAGACCGAGCGCCCTGCCGGCCTCGTGATCCGCTCCGCAAAGCCGTCCGGCTTCATCGCGGGCGCCGACGTCAACGAATTTCGCGGCGCCAGTGATGCCGGGATGGTGGAGACGCGGATCCGCGCCGCCCATGCGGTGGTCGATCATCTTGAAGTGCTGAAGCTGCCGACGGTCGCGGTGATCCACGGCTTCTGCCTCGGCGGCGGGCTCGAAGTCGCGCTCGCCTGCCAATCGCGCATCGCCATCGACGGCGCGCGCTTCGGCTTCCCTGAGGTGATGCTGGGGCTACATCCCGGTCTCGGCGGCACCGCGCGTTTCACTGCGCTGGTCAATCCGACACAATCGATGGCCCTGATGCTGACCGGCCGCACCATCGATGCCCGCCGCGCCAGATCGCTCGGCCTCGTCGATACCGTGACGCAGGAGCGCCACGTTCGCAATGCCGTCAAGGATGCGCTGTTCGGCCGCCTCAAGCGGGCGCGGCCGGGTTTTCTGACGCGTGCG
Source organism: Bradyrhizobium lupini (assembly GCF_040939785.1). NCBI lineage: Bacteria > Pseudomonadati > Pseudomonadota > Alphaproteobacteria > Hyphomicrobiales > Nitrobacteraceae > Bradyrhizobium > Bradyrhizobium lupini. The sequence goes on along the minus strand of NZ_CP162553.1, from coordinate 1,959,114 downwards.
GCGAATTTCGGCCCGGTGCGCGGGCTGCTGGCCAAACGGATGCGATCGGAGGCGGCGAAGGCCGCGTCCCGCGAGCATTATCCGGCGCCCTATGCCTTGATCGATCTCTGGGAGACCCATGGCGGCAGCAAGGCCGCGATGCTCGGGGCAGAGCAGGCCTCGTTCGCCAAGCTGATGGTGACGCCGACCGCGCAGAACTTGATCCGCGTGTTCTTCCTGCGCGAGCAGATGAAGAAAGCGGCAGGCTCCGGCAACACGATCAGGTATGCCCACGTCATCGGCGCGGGCGCCATGGGCGGCGACATCGCGGCCTGGTGCGCGGGGCAGGGGGTGCGCGTCTCGCTCGCCGACATGAAGGCGGAGCCGATCGCGGGCGCAGTCAAGCGCGCCGCCGAGCTCTACGGCAAGATCATCCGCAAGCCGACCGAGGTGCGCGACGCGCTCGATCGCCTCATGCCTGACATGGATGGGGAGGGCGTCCGCAACGCCGATCTCATCATCGAGGCGGTCCCGGAGAAGCTCGAGCTCAAGCAGAAGGTCTATGCCGGCCTCGAGCCGCGAATGAAGCCGGGCGCGATCCTCGCGACCAACACGTCGAGCATTCCGCTGCAGGATTTGCGCACCACGCTGGCGCGGCCGGAGCGGCTGGTCGGCCTTCACTTCTTCAACCCGGTGTCGCGGTTGCAGCTGGTCGAAGTCGTCAGCCATGACGGTAACGATACGCAGGTGCTGAAGGAGGCACTCGCCTTCGTCGGCGCGATCGATCGGCTGCCGTTGCCGGTGAAGAGCTCGCCGGGCTTCCTCGTCAACCGCGCGCTGACGCCTTACATGCTGGAAGCGATGGTGATGCTGGACGAGAAGATCGACCAGCGCCTGATCGACGCCGCCGCGGAGCAGTTCGGCATGCCGATGGGGCCGATCGAACTGGCCGACCAGGTCGGGCTCGACATTTGTCTCGATGTCGGCGACATGCTGCGCGCCAAGTTCGGCGATCTGCTGCCGCCGACGCCGGCCTGGCTCCGCGAGAAGGTCGCCAAGGGCGAACTCGGCCGCAAGACCGGCAAGGGCTTTTACGTCTGGCGTGACGGCAAGGCCGAGAAGGCGCCGTTGCCCGAGACCGGTCCGCGCGTCACCGACCAGATGATCGACCGCCTGGTGCTGCCGATGTCCAACGTCTGCGTCGCGGCGCTTCGCGAGGGTATCGTGGATGATGCCGACATGGTCGACGGCGCCATGATCTTCGGCACCGGTTATGCACCGTTCCGTGGCGGCCCGTTGAATTATGCGCGCACGCGTGGCGTCGATCATGTCGTATCCACCTTGCGCGCGCTGGCCGGAAGATTCGGCGAGCGCTTTGCGCCGGATCCGGGCTGGGATACTTTCAAGTGAGCAGTTTCAGGTGAGCGAGATTCAAGTGAGCAATCTTCAAGCGGGAGCGGCATGAACGGGCAAGCCGATGCCGGGCCGGGCGGCGATCTCTGCATTCGCACGCTGGCGATGCCGGCCGACACCAACGCAAACGGCGACATCTTCGGCGGTTGGCTGCTCAGCCAGATGGATGTCGGCGGCGGCGTGTTTGCGTCAAAGGTCGCGAAGTCGCGCACCGTGACTGTCGCCATCGAGGCGATGAATTTCCGCAAGGCCGTCTATGTCGGCGATCTCGTTTCGGTCCACGCCCACCTCGTTCGCGTCGGGCGCACCTCCATCACCGTGCATCTGGAAGCATGGGCGCTGCGCCGCGGCGAGCAGCAACCGTTCCTCGTCACCGACGGCAACTTCACCTACGTCTCGATCGACGAGCACGGCCGCCCGCAGCCGGTTCGCCCGACCGACACCGCGATCGCGACGTAATCGCACGCGGCGTTGCGCCTCATCTGTCTGATGCGTGCGGCAACACCAAACGCGGTGCGACTGAGTCCCGCCGCCGCGGCTTTGCCAAGAACCAGTCATAAAACGGATGAGGTCCCGGCGTACTCCGTCGCGTGTCGATCCGGGGTGGAAACGGCGTCAAAATGCCCAGGAACCTTTGGGCAGAACTGCCGTTGTTTGCCCGCACTGAGGAATCCACGGACCATGCCGGACAGCTACATCATCGAAGTCGATTCGCAGACCGCAGGTATCGTCGTTCGTTCCCAGGGAGGCTACTGCTTTTTCGCCTCGTCCAGCCGCTTCAACCGTCTCGAAGGCCAGCTCTTCCGCAACGCCCGCGAAGCCGAGCGCGCCGCGCGCAAGCTGGTTAACGGTGATGTGAAGGAAGCGGCTTAGTCCTCCCGCGGGTCATTCCGGGCCGCGTGTGGCCCGAGAGGTGGGAATCTTTTGCCGCGAACTCTGCCTTCCCTTCTCGCCTTGTTGGAGAAGGTGGCGCGTAGCGCCGGATGAGGGGTCGTCTCCGCGAATTCCAATGCGAGAGGATTCGTTGTCGGACAGAAACCCCTCACCCGACTTCGCTTCGCGAAGCCACCCTCTCCCGCAACGGAGAGGGGAAGAGCCGTTGTTCACAACTTCGTCGCCGCCCGTGAGAGCAGCTTCCAGTCGTCGCCCTGCTTCTGCCAGTTCATCAGGATGTGAAGGTTGGTCGGCACTTTTTTCCCATCAGCCGCCATCTCTTGTTCCGCCACCCAGTGGAAGCGCACGATCGCGGCGGGGCCGACGACCTTGATGGTCGGGTCCTTGTACTCGATCGACAGGAATTTGGATTTGCCGTCGGTGGCGTTGGCGATGAAGGTCGCCTTGTCCTCGACCTTGCCGCTGGAATGGCTGTAGCTCACCTCTTCGGCGCAGAGTGCGCCGAGCGCCTTGGGATCGGCCGCGATCTGGGCGAGACGGAACGCCTCGACCTTCTTCGCCACGGCTTCCTCGTCGGCCGAGGCCGCCAGCACCGGTGTCGTGAGCGCTGAAACTGCAAGAGTGGAGACGGCAAGAGCTGGGACGGCAAGAGTCGAGAGAGCGAGATCGCGTCGGTTGATCGTCATCGTTTCCTCCTTTTTGGTCTTGCATGGAGTGTTGCAGTCGCACGCGACTTTGTCGAGGGTCGCGTATTGGTCATGCACGTGCGTCATTGCGCGATTGACGCTGTATTGATACGGCTTTCGTATTGATGCGTCATATATTCGGGAAAGTACGGACATGATCGAGGCTATCGGCAGGGCGTTGCTGTTCGACATCGACGGTACGCTCGCCAACACCGATCCGCTGCACTTGAAGGCGTTCAATCTGGTGCTCGGCCCTCGCGGCCACGTCTTCGATCACGCGCGCTTCTCCAGAGAGCTGCAAGGCTTCGCGAATGTATCGATCGGCGAGCGTTTTCTGCCCGACGAGGCGCCCGAACGGCGTGCCTTGATCCTCGATGAGAAGGAGGAAGTCTTCCGCACGCTTGTTGCCGGGCAGATCGAGCCGCTGCCGGGCCTGATGGCGCTGCTCGACAGGGCGGATGCGGCCGGTATTCCCATGGTTGCCGTGACCAATGCCCCGCGGCTCAATGCGGAGCTGCTGCTGTCCGGCCTCGGCATCACGCACCGCTTCAAGGCGCTCGTGATCGGTGCCGAGCTGTTGCACGGCAAGCCGCATCCGCTGCCTTATCAGGAAGGGTTGCGCTTTGCCGGCGCCAGCGCCATGGCCTCGATCGCGTTCGAGGACTCCCGCACCGGCGTGCAATCGGCCGCAGCGGCCGGCATTCCGACCATCGGTATCCGGACCAGCCTCAGCCATGCTGATCTCGTCGCCGCCGGGGCCATCGCCTCCGCCAGCGCCTTCGACGATCCGGAGCTGCTGGCGCGTCTCGCCGCCGCAATGGCGTGGTGAGGACCTTGGTCCGTTAACCGTGATCGGCGCGCGCATTGACCGAGCGCGCGAACCGCCGCACCATGCAGCTTCCTGACTTGAGGCCATCGCCGTGACCGGACTGACCCATCGCCAAGCCGAAATCCTCAACATCGCGCGAGCCTCGGGCCGCGTCATGGTCGAGGAGCTGGCGCGCCGGTTCGAGGTCTCGGCGCAGACCATCCGCAAGGATCTCAACGACCTCTGTGAGCGGCGCTCGCTGACCCGCATTCATGGCGGCGCCATCATCGCATCCGGCGTCGAAAACCTCGCCTACGAGGCGCGGCGCTTCGTCGCCGCCGACGAGAAGAAGGCGATTGGAGCCGCGGCCGCCTCGCTGATCCCGAACGGCTGCTCGCTCTTCATCAACATCGGCACCACGACCGAGGAGGTCGCGAGCGCGCTGACCTCGCACGAGGACCTCCTCGTTATCACCAACAATCTGAACGTCGCCATGCTGCTCTATCGTCATCCCCGCATCGAGGTGGTGGTCGCCGGCGGCACGGTGCGGCGCGCCGACGGCGCGGTGGTCGGCTCGACCGCGACGCAGCTGATCGGCCAGTTCAAGGTCGACTATGCCATCATCGGAGCGTCCGCGATCGACGAGGAGGGCGCGCTGCTCGACTTCGACTATCGCGAGGTGCAGGTGGCGCAGGCCATCATCGCCAACGCCCGCAGCGTCATGCTGGTCGCTGATTCCACCAAGCTCCGGCGCAGCGCGCCGGTCCGCATCGCGCATATCAGCCAGATCCAGACCTTCGTCACCGACCAGGAATTGCCAGAGCGCCTCGCCACCATCTGCCACGGCAAGGGCATCGAGGTGATGGCCGCGATGCCGAAGGGGGCGGACGTCGATGAGGCTCAGGCCGAGGCACAAGAAGCGCCCGAGGCCGCGCCGGTGGTGCGGCTGAGGTAGGACTATGGGTTGTCCCACGGGTTCAGCAGCGGCACGCCGAATACCGCAAAATCCTTCACATTGCGCGTGACGAGCATGAGGTTGTTTGCCAGCGCGGTCGCGGCAAAGAAGCCGTCCATGACAGACAATGCGAGACCGCTTCTGCGACTCTGAGCCATCAGGTCACCCCAGCGTTCCGCGACCGCGTGGTCGATCGGCAGTGTGCGCCCGGCAAAACGCTCCGGCAGATCGCGGGCAAGCCAGGCGGCCAGTGCTGCACGGCGACGGCCGTCCTCCAGCAACGCGATGCCGCGACGAAGCTCGGCGATCGATGCCGCGCTGATGAACGCACGATCCTCGTCGATCGTATCAAGCCATGACAAGACTTTCGGCGAAGGGGCGGGCCTCTGGACCTCCGACAACACGTTGGTGTCGAGCAGTAGATTCACGGCAGCTCGTCGTGCGGCGCGTCGTGAACGCGTTCAAGCTCGAGGTCGCCGCTGCGCAGCGGCGAAGCCAGCAGGAATTCGGCCAAGGTACCTTTGCGCGCCGTCTTGCGCGCCCATTCCTCGACGGAAACGATCACCGCGTTGGGCTTGCCGTGTCGGGTGATGATTTGCGGGCCGGCTTGGGCACGATCGATCACCTCGGAGAGCCGGGCCTTGGCGTTGGCAAGCGTCCACAAGTCCGTCGCTGGTGAATCTGGTGCAGTGTGTTCCGTCATGCAAACAACGACCAATATGACTATTCTTACTAATAAGGGTCATCGACGACTTTTCAAGAGCAATAATGCCGCTCAAATCCCTCCTGAACTGCCTATTTCGCCCCCCGTGTGCCCGCTTAAAAGTTCCGCTTTCACTTCGTTTCTCTCCTCTTTCATCTTGCTTTCGTTTTCTGGTGTGATCTAATCAAAAGCGAAAGTAACCGCTCGATTGAACGGGCGGTCGCCGGGGGATGCGTCTGTTGGATCGTATTTTCGACCTCGCCATTATCGGAGGCGGTGTTAACGGCTGCGGCATCGCGCGCGACGCGGTGGGCCGCGGCAACACGGTTTTCCTGTGCGAAATGAACGATCTGGCGAGCGGGACGTCGTCCTGGTCGACCAAGCTGGTGCATGGCGGCCTGCGCTATCTCGAATATTACGAGTTCCGGCTGGTTCGCGAGGCGCTGATCGAGCGCGAGATTCTCTGGGGCATCGCGCCGCACATCATTCGCCCCCTGCGTTTCGTTTTGCCGCACCATGCGGGCCTGCGGCCAGCCTGGCTGCTGCGCCTCGGCCTCTTTCTCTATGACCACATCGGTGGCCGTCATCTGTTGCCGGCGACGCGCTCGGTTGACCTCCGACGCGACGAGGTCGGCCGCCCGCTGATCCCGAACCGCTACGGCCGCGCGTTCGAATATTCCGACTGCTTCGTCGACGACGCCCGTCTCGTCGTGCTCAACGCACGCGATGCCGCCGACAAGGGCGCCGAGATCCGCACCCGCACTCGCGCGACGGATATCAAACAGTCAGACGGCATCTGGACCGTCAGCATGATCGACACGCTGACAGGCGCGCGCTCGTCGATCCAGGCCCGTGCGGTTGTCAATGCCGGCGGGCCCTGGGTCGAGGATGTGCTCGGCCGCGGCGCCGGCGTCAACGCGAAAGCCAAGGTGCGCCTGGTGCAGGGCTCGCACATCGTCGTGAAAAAACTCTACGACCACGACCGCGCCTACATGTTCCAGAATGCAGATGGCCGCATCATCTTCGTCATTCCCTATCAGGACGATTTTACGCTGATCGGCACCACCGACCGCGACTATGACGGCGATCCCGCCAAGGTGAAGGCGACGGCCGAAGAGATCCAGTATCTCTGCACGGCGGCGAGCGAATATCTGGCCAAGCCTGTCACGCCCGATGACGTGGTTTGGACCTACTCCGGCGTACGTCCGCTCTATGACGACGGGGCCAGCGAAGCCAAGGCCGCGACGCGCGACTATGTGTTCGAACTCGACACGCCCGGCGGCGTGCCGCTGCTGTCGATCTATGGCGGCAAGATCACGACCTATCGCCGTCTCGCCGAGGAGGCGCTGGAGCGGCTCGCGCCCTATCTTCGCAGTGCGAAAGCACGCGAAGGCTGGACCGGCAAATGGCCGCTGCCCGGCGGCGACATGGGCGTGTCCGATGTCGACGGCCTGATCGCCGAGCTTCAGCGCGGCTATCCTTTCCTCAGCCACGAGCATGCGCGGCGCCTGGCGCGCGCCTATGGCACGAGGGCGATCAAGCTGCTTGGGGATGCGAAATCGGCGGTCGATCTCGGCCAGGCCTTCGGTGCGACGCTGACCGAGCGCGAAGTCCGCTATCTCATCGCCAACGAATGGGCCGTCACCGCCGAAGATATCGTCTGGCGCCGTTCCAAGCTCGGCCTGCGACTAAGTGCCGACGAGATCGCGGCGCTGGACGACTGGATCAGGACCCACGCCGTGCAGCAAAGTCCCCTGCTGGAAGCCGGAGGACGCTCATGACGGTGACACTCGATCACGTGACCCGGACTGTCGACGGGGTCCCACACATCCGCGACGTCTCGCTGACGCTCGAGAGCGGCACGCTCAACGTGCTGCTCGGGCCGACGCTGTCGGGCAAGACCTCGATCATGCGGCTGCTCGCTGGCCTGGACAAACCGACATCGGGCAAGCTGCTGGTCAACGGCAAGGACGTCACCGGGGTCGACGTGCGCCAGCGCTCGGTCGCCATGGTCTATCAGCAGTTCATCAACTACCCCTCGCTGTCGGTCTACGAGAACATCGCTTCGCCTTTGCGCGTGCAGGGCAAGCCGCGCGCCGAAATCGAGGCGCGCGTTGCGGAAGCCGCCCGGCTGCTCCGGCTCGAGCCGTTCCTGAAGCGCACGCCGCTCCAGCTTTCCGGCGGCCAGCAGCAGCGAACTGCGATGGCGCGCGCGCTGGTGAAGGGCGCCGACCTCGTGCTGCTCGACGAGCCGCTCGCCAATCTCGACTACAAGCTGCGCGAGGAATTGCGCACCGAGCTGCCGCGCATCTTCGAGGCCTCCGGCGCGATCTTCGTCTATGCCACCACCGAGCCGACCGAGGCGCTGCTGCTCGGCGGCAACACGGTGTGCATGTGGCAGGGAGAGGCGCTCCAGATCGGCGAGACTCAAAGGTCTACCGTCATCCGCAGACCTTGCGGGTCGCGCAGGTGTTCTCCGATCCGCCGCTGAATCTCGTCGGCATCGAGAAGAAGAACGGTTCCGTGCAATATGCGGGCGGCATTGCCGCGCCGGCGTCCGGTCTCTATTCCTCGCTCGCGGACGGCGCCTATCGCGTCGGATTTCGCGCCCATCAGCTCGCACTTGCCAATGGCGAGACTGACCGCCACGCCTTCCATGCCACGGTAACGGTGACCGAGATCACCGGTTCGGAGAGTTTCGTGCATCTGACCCGCGACGGATCGAACTGGGTGGCGGTGCTGCACGGCGTGCACGAATTCGAGCCCGGCCAGACGCTCGATGCCGTGCTCGATCCCAACGACGTGTTCGTTTTCGATGCTGCCGACCGGCTGGTCGCGGCACCCGGTCCCATAGCGTTTTCAAGCGAAGTGCCGAGCGGTTCGCGTGAAGAAAACGCGTCAAAGAAAAAAGCCTGAGGGGGATGCGACATGGCCCGCATTGACCTCGTCGATCTCGCCCACTCCTACGGCGGCAATGATGCCCCGCAGGACAGCTTTGCTCTCAAGCCTGTCACCATGACCTGGCGGCAGGGCGGCGCCTATGCGCTGCTCGGGCCGTCCGGCTGCGGCAAGACCACGCTGCTCAACGTCATCTCCGGCATCATCACGCCGTCGCGGGGGAAAATCCTGTTCGACGGCGAGGACATCACACCGCTGTCAACCCAGAAGCGCAACATCGCCCAGGTGTTCCAGTTTCCGGTGATCTACGACACCATGACGGTGGGGCAAAATTTGGCGTTCCCTCTGAAGAACCGCGGCGTGCCGAAGGCTGAGATCGACAAGCGGGTCGCCGAGATCGGCCGCTTGCTCGACCTCGAGCCCTATCTGAACCGCAAGGCGACGCGGCTCACGGCCGATGCCAAGCAGAAGATCTCGCTCGGCCGCGGCCTGGTACGCTCCGACGTTGCCGCCGTGCTGTTCGACGAGCCGCTCACCGTGATCGACCCCGAGCTGAAATGGCAGCTCCGCTCCAAGTTGAAGGCGCTGCATCGCGAGCTCGACCTGACGATGATCTACGTCACCCACGACCAGACCGAGGCGCTGACCTTCGCCGACACCGTGGTAGTCATGCATGACGGCCGCGTGGTGCAGAGCGGCACGCCGGCCGAGTTGTTCGACAAGCCGGCGCACACGTTCGTCGGCTATTTCATCGGCTCGCCCGGCATGAACATCCTGCCGGCCGAGGTGAGGGGCCGTGAGGCCAAGATCGGCGGTCATGTGATCGCGCTCAACCGCAGCTACGACAAGCTGCCTGCTGGCGCAAAGATCGAGATCGGCGTCCGTCCGGAATTCGTTGAGGCCGTCGCGCCGGCGCCCGGCCTGCTCAGTGCGAAGATCGAACGCGTCGACGACCTCGGCCGCATCCGCTTCGCGCGCGCGCGGCTCGGTGACGCCAAGCTCGCGGCGCGCGCGCCGGCCGGCTTCACCAGCCCGGACGGCACGGCCGGCCTGAAATTCGATCCGTCGCACGTCCACGTCTATGCCGACAGCCTTCTGGTGGAGGGAGCCGCCTGATGGACAAGACTATCAACCAAAAAGCCTGGTTCCTGGTGCTGCCGGTGTTCCTGGTCGTCGCCTTCTCGGCAGTGCTGCCGTTGATGACGGTGGTGAACTATTCGATGCAGGACACCTTCGGCAACAACCAGTTCTTCTGGAACGGTGTCGGCTGGTTCAAGGAATTGCTCGATCCTTCGACCGACCTCGGCGGCCGCTTCCTGGCTTCGCTCGGCCGCAATCTGTTCTTCTCGCTCGTGATCCTCGCGATCGAGGTGCCGCTCGGCATCGTCGTCGCGCTCTCGATGCCGCGCCAGGGCTGGACGGTTGCGGCCTGCCTCGTCATCCTCGCGCTGCCGCTGCTGATCCCGTGGAACGTGGTCGGCACGATCTGGCAGATCTTCGGCCGACCCGACATCGGCCTGCTCGGCTATGTCCTCAATGCCAGCGGCATCGACTACAATTACGTCTCCAACGACATCGACGCCTGGGTCACGGTCATCGTGATGGACGTCTGGCACTGGACCAGCCTGGTCGCGCTGCTGTGCTATGCCGGACTTAAGTCGATCCCGGAGGCTTATTACCAGGCGGCGCAGATCGATGGTGCCTCGCGCTGGGCGGTGTTCAAGGCGATCCAGCTGCCGAAGATGAACCGCGTGCTGCTGATCGCGGTGCTGCTGCGCTTCATGGACAGTTTCATGATCTACACCGAGCCGTTCGTGGTGACGGGTGGCGGCCCCGGCAACTCGACAACCTTCGTGTCGATCGAGTTGGTCAAGATCGCGCTCGGCCAGTTCGACCTCGGCAAGGCCGCCGCGCTGTCGCTGGTCTACAACCTCATCATCCTGATCGTCTGCTGGATCTTCTACACCGTCATGACCAATGCCGGCGCCGAGCGGAAGCCGCAGGAAGGAGCCGCGTGATGCATTCGATTCCCGGCCGTCGCCTCATTATGGCGCTGTTCTTGATCTTCCTGCTGTTGCCGATCTACTGGCTCGTCAACATGAGCTTCAAGACCAACGCCGAAATCGTCTCGACGATGACGCTGTGGCCGCACGCGCCGACGCTGCAGCACTACAAGCGCATCTTCACCGACGAGAGCTGGTATTCCGGCTATATCAACTCGCTGGAATATGTCGTCCTCAACACCATCATCTCGATTTCGGTGGCGCTGCCGGCGGCCTACGCGTTCTCGCGCTACCGTTTCCTCGGCGACAAGCATCTGTTCTTCTGGCTGCTCTCGAACCGCATGGCGCCGGCCGCGGTCTATGCCCTGCCGTTCTTCAATCTCTATTCGGCGATCGGGCTGTTCGATACGCCCTGGGCGGTCGCGCTCGCGCACTGCATCTTCAACGTCCCGCTGGCGGTGTGGATCCTGGAAGGCTTCGTCTCGGGCGTGCCGCGCGAGATCGACGAGACCGCCTTCCTCGACGGCTATTCCTTCCCGCGCTTCTTCATCAAGATCCTGGTGCCGCTGATTGCGAGCGGCATCGGCGTCGCCGCCTTCTTCTGCTTCATGTTCTCCTGGGTCGAGCTGCTGCTCGCGCGCACGCTGACCTCGGTCTCGGCCAAGCCGATCGCGGCGATCATGACGCGCACGGTGTCGGCTGCGGGCATGGACTGGGGCCTGCTGGCGGCAGCCGGCGTGCTGACGATCATCCCGGGCGCACTCGTGATCTGGTTCGTCCGCAATTATATCGCGAGCGGTTTCGCGCTCGGTCGGGTCTAGGGAGGCATCAATGGAATGGATTGCATGGATGGCCTGGACGCCGCCGACGGCGATCTTTTTTGTCGCGCTCGCCTGCACGCTGGCTGTGATGACCTGGCTCGGGGTGGCTTATCCCGAAGCCGAGCGCGTCGGCGTGCTGCGCATCCCGACCACGCGCGGCGACCGCCTGTTCATCTCCCTGATCACGGCGGCGGTCATCCACTTGCTGTGGATCGCCTTCGCCGGCACCGACCCCCTCGCCACGCTGCCGATCGGCGAGGACGGAGTTGAAATTTCGCGCCTTTGGATCGCATCAGGAATTTCGCTGGCCACGGCCGTACTCATTTTCCGCACGGTCTAGCCCGCGAAGGAACGGCCAGATCCGGGACCAACCCGGGCCTGTAAAAAGTTTGTCGCTGCAACGGAGGAATAACATGCGGCAGTTTAGGAGAAGGGAACGTCCATTGACCAAGAATAGCTTTCTGACGATGTCCAGCGTCGCCGCCATCGTCGCGGTGTCGCTGGCCGTCTCGGCGCCGGTGCGCGCCGCCGACGACGCCGCGATCCAGAAGTGGATCGCGGAATTCCAGCCCTCGACGCTGTCGAAGGAAGACCAGAAGAAGGAGCTGGAGTGGTTCGCCAAGGCCGCCGAGCCCTTCAAGGGAATGGAGATCAACGTGGTCTCCGAAACCATCACGACCCACGAATATGAGTCGCAGACGCTGGCCAAGGCGTTCTCCGAGCTCACCGGCATCAAGCTCAAGCACGACATCATCCAGGAAGGTGACGTCGTCGAGAAGCTGCAGACCCAGATGCAGTCCGGCAAGAACGTGTACGACGGCTGGATCAACGATTCCGATCTGATCGGCACCCACTTCCGCTACGGCCAGACCATCGCGCTGTCGGACTATATGACCGGCGAGGGCAAGGACGTCACCGACCCCATGCTCGACGTCAACGACTTCATCGGCAAGTCGTTCGGCACGGCGCCGGACGGCAAGCTCTATCAGCTGCCCGACCAGCAGTTCGCGAACCTTTACTGGTTCCGCTACGACTGGTTCACCAACGCCGACTACAAGGCCAAGTTCAAGGCCAAGTATGGCTACGAGCTCGGCGTGCCCGTGAACTGGTCAGCCTACGAAGACATCGCCGAGTTCTTCACCAACGACATCAAGGAGATCAACGGCGTCAAGGTCTATGGCCATATGGACTATGGCAAGAAGGACCCGTCGCTCGGCTGGCGTTTCACCGACGCCTGGCTGTCGATGGCCGGTAACGGCGACAAGGGCATCCCGAACGGTCTGCCGGTCGACGAATGGGGCATCCGCATGGAAGGCTGCCGTCCGGTCGGCTCCTCGGTCGAGCGTGGCGGCGACACCAACGGTCCGGCCGCGGTCTACTCGATCACCAAGTACCTCGAGTGGATGAAGAAGTATGCTCCGCCGCAGGCCCAGGGCATGACCTTCTCCGAGTCGGGTCCGGTGCCGGCGCAGGGCAACATCGCCCAGCAGATGTTCTGGTACACCGCCTTCACCGCCGACATGGTGAAGCCGGGCATCGCCGTGATGAACGCGGACGGTACGCCGAAGTGGCGTATGGCTCCGTCGCCTCACGGTTCGTACTGGAAGGAAGGCATGAAGCTCGGCTACCAGGATGCGGGCTCGGCGACGCTGCTCAAATCGACTCCCCCGGATCGCCGCAAGGCGGCCTGGCTCTATCTCCAGTTCATCGTCTCCAAGACGGTGTCGCTGAAGAAGAGCCATGTCGGTCTCACGTTCATCCGTGAATCCGACATCTGGGACAAGTCGTTCACCGAGCGTGCGCCGAAGCTCGGCGGCCTGATCGAGTTCTACCGCTCGCCCGCGCGCGTGCAGTGGACCCCGACCGGCAACAACGTGCCCGACTATCCGAAGCTGGCGCAGCTGTGGTGGCAGAACATCGGCGATGCGTCGTCCGGTGCCAAGACGCCGCAGGCCGCGATGGACTCGCTTGCCGCGGCCCAGGACTCCGTCATGGAGCGTCTGGAGAAGTCGGGCGTGCAGGGCGCCTGCGGTCCGAAGCTGCACAAGAAGGAGTCGGCCGAGTTCTGGTTCGCCAAGGCCCAGAAGGACGGCACGATTGCCCCGCAGCGCAAGCTCGCCAACGAGAAGCCGAAGGGTGAGACGGTCGACTACGACACTCTGATCAAGTCGTGGCCGGCACAGCCCCCGAAGCGCGCTTCGCTGCAGTAAAGCACATCAGCATAACGACGAAAGGCCGGGAGCAATCCCGGCCTTTTTTCTTTTTATTGTCGTGGATTTTGCTTCCACACGTCATTGCGAGCGAAGCGAAGCAATCCAGAGTCTTTCCACGGAGGTAGTCTGGATTGCTTCGTCGCTTCGCTCCTCGCAATGACGGAGGATGGAGCGACAACGACACCTTATTCCGCCGGCTCAGCCGCCAGCGTCGGATAGTCCGTGTATCCCTTCGCGCCGCCGCCGTAGAACGTGTTCTTGTCCCAGTCGTTCAGCGCCGCGCCCTGCTTCAGCCGCTCGACCAGATCGGGATTGGAGATGAACGGCTTGCCGAAGGCGATGAGATCGGCCGCGTTCGCCTCGAGCACCTTGGCAGCGAGGTCGAAATCATAGCCGTTGTTGGCGATGTAGGCGCCGGGGAAGCGCTTGCGCAGGCCCGCATAGTCGAACGGCGCGATGTCGCGCCGACCGCCGGTGGCGCCTTCGACGACATGGAGATAGACGAGCTTGAGCGCGGCGAGGCCCTCGACGATATGGTCGTAGAGGGCCTGCGGGTTCGAATCAGAGATATCGTTGGCCGGCGTCACCGGCGAGATGCGGATGCCGGTGCGATCGGCGCCGGCCTCGGCGACGACGGCCCTGGAGACCTCAAGCATCAGCCGCGCGCGGTTCTCGATCGAGCCGCCATAGGCGTCGGTACGCTTGTTGGTGCCGTCCTTGGCGAATTGTTCGAGCAGATAGCCGTTGGCGCCGTGGATCTCGACGCCATCGAAGCCGGCTTCGAGCGCATTCTTCGTGGCGCGCCTGAAATCGTCGATGATCCCTGGAATTTCGGAGAGCTCGAGCGCACGGGGCTCGGAGACGTCGGCGAAAGTGCCGTTGACGAAAGTCTTGCCCTTGGCGCGGATCGCGCTCGGCGCCACCGGGGCTGCGCCATTGGCCTGAAGGGCGACATGCGAGATGCGGCCGACATGCCAGAGCTGGATGAAGACCTTGCCGCCGCGCTGATGCACCTGATCGGTGACCGTGCGCCAGCCGGCGACCTGGTCCTTTGAGTAGATGCCGGGGGTGTCCTGGTAGCCTTGGCCCTGCTGTGAGACCTGGCTCGCTTCGGTAATCAGAAGCCCCGCCGAGGCACGCTGGGCGTAATAGTCAGCGGCGAGCGCGCCCGGTACGAAGGTGCCGGGAACGGCGCGGTTGCGCGTCAGCGGCGCCATCACGAAACGGTTCGCCAGCGTGATCGGGCCGAGCTTGTAGGTCTCAAACAATTTGGTCGAACGGCTCATGAGAATGCTTCCAGGCGGTGAGAGATCCGGAACACTTGTGCATTGCGGCAATCAGCGCAAGGGAGGAGCCATACAGAAACTGCAGGCGAGATGCGCAGCCGAGCCGCGCAGCATAGAGCATGTGCAATTTCAGCCGCGGCAGCAGATTCGATCGCCCGCCGCGGCCGTCTGAATGATCGCGTTTCAGTTCGCGCCGAGGAAATCGCGCTTGCCGATCTCGACGCCGGCGTGGCGCAGAAGGCCGTGGGCGGTTGCGGCGTGGAAATAGAAGTTCGGCAGCGAGAACGCGCTCAGGAATTGCTGGCCCTTCATGGTGATGGACTTGTCGGGCCCGGCCGGGAAGGTGACGTCCTTGGTGTCGGCGCCCTCGAACTGCTCCGGTTTGAACGATTTCACATAGTCGATGGTCTTCGCCAGGCGCTGCTTCAACTCCGCAAAGCTGGTCTCGGTGTCCGGTGTGGAGGGCACGTCGCTATGGGTCAGCCGGGCGCAACCTTTGGCTGCGAAATCGCTGACCAGCTGGATCTGCTTCGAGAGCGGCAGCATGTCCGGAAACAGGCGGGAGCCGAGCAGGACGGCGGGATCGACCTTCTTGGCCGCACAATGCGCCTCGGCTTTCGTGAGCAGGCCGGTCAGGCTGTTCAGCATTTGCAAATAGGCGGGAACGACGGCGTCGTGGAAAGACATGTGATGCTCGCTCTTGTGGTGGGAAATCTCAGGAGAAACCTGAGCTACTCACATGGGAACGTCATGGAAAAATACAATCGCCGGAGGGGCTTGTGCAGTGCGAAAATTCTACCGAGCGGGCTTGTGGTGCTATCGGCGTCATACCCTCGTGTCATCGCCCGGTTGACCGGGCGATCCAGTACTCCGAGGCAGCTGTGATTGAATCGATAGGCCGCAGCGTACTGGATGCCCCGCTTTCGCGGGGCATGACAGCGATCCTGGTGCTTACCGGATCGTCCCCACTGGCTGCGCCTGTGCCGTGCCCCCGCGCATGCGAGCGAGCAGTTCGGCCGTAGGCCAGGAATCGGCCGGCAGACCGTATTTGATCTGCATCGCCTTCACCGCGGCGCGGCTTTGCTGGCCCAGCACGCCGTCGACCTTGCCGACATTGAAGCCGGCCTGGACCAGAAGCTGCTGCAATTGCTTGAGCTCGTTGAATGGCAGCTGCGCGACCGGCGTGGACGGCTTTCGCATCGGAGCCGCGCCCGCGATGCGGGTGGCGAGATAGCCCGCGGTGGTCGAATAGATCAGCGAGTTATTCCACTCGGTGTAGGCCGCGAAATTCGGGTATGCCATGAAGGCCGGACCGAAGCGTCCCATGGGCAGCAGCACGGAGGCCGCGAGATTGTCGTTCGGCAGCGGCCGGCCGTCGGGATAGGTAACCCCGAGCTGCGCCCATTTTGAGCGCGGCAGCTGCACCGTGAGGTCGGTCTGATCCCACGGCAGGTTCTGCGGCACCTTGATCTCCTCCAGCCACGGCTCGCCGCGCCGCCACTTCAAGCCGTTGGCGATGTAGTTCGCGGTCGAGCCGATCACGTCGTCCTCGCTGCGGAGGAGATCGCGTCGGCCGTCGCCGTCATAGTCGACGGCATAGTTGACGTAATGCACGGGCAGGAACTGGGTCTGACCGAGCTCGCCGGCCCAGGAGCCGACCATCTCGTCCGGATGCAGGTCGCCCCGGTCGATGATCTTCAGCGCGGCGATGGTCTCGTTCACGAACATCTCCGAGCGGCGGCAATCATAGGCCAGCGACACCAGCGATTTCAGTGTCGGCAGATTACCCATGTTGACGCCGAAATCGCTCTCCAGTCCCCAGAACGCGGCGATCACTGCCGGCGGCACACCGTATTCCTTTTCGGCGCGCGCGAACGCGGCCGCATGTTGCTTGATATGCTGCTGGCCGTTCTGCATGCGATAGGGCGCGGCCATGCGGCCGGCAAATTCGGTGAAGAGCTGGCCGAACACGCGCTGGCCGCGGTCGCGATTGACGATGCCCTGGTCGTAGACGAGGTAAGGCGAGGCCGCCGCGATCGTCCGCTGCGACACGCCGGCGGCAACGGCCTGCTGTTTCACGTCGACCAGGAAGCGATCGAAGTTCGCCCCGTTATGGCACGACGCCGCGCGCGGCGAGGGCCCAGTGGCCCTGGGAGCCGCGGGCTTTGCCGGCGGCGGCGCGAACTGGGCAGAGGCGGGAAGGGCGAGCGTGAGCAGGGCGGCGGCCGCGATCGCAAATCGGGTCTGGAGCATGAGGTTTCCGCAAGGGGAGGAGACGCTTGGATTCTCGGCCAAGCTTAATGGAACGATTGACCTCAAACCAGTGCCGCGGCTCCGCGACGCACCTTGAAACCTTGCGGGCGGGCCGGGGTCATCCCTACCTCATGCTCGCCGGCCCGCAACGCCTCCAGCGGCTACGGCCGGCCTCGGGAGACGGCCATGAATTATCTTCGTACCGCAATGCTGCTCGCAGGCCTCACCGCCCTGTTCATGGGCGTCGGCTATCTGATCGGCGGTGCCGGCGGCGCCATGATTGCGCTCGTCATTGCCGCGGCGACCAATCTCTTCACCTACTGGAACTCCGACCGGATGGTGCTGTCCATGTATGGCGCCCATGAGGTCGACCGCAGCAGCGCACCGGAGCTGGTCGGGCTCGTGGCCGAGCTAGCGGCCCGCGCCGACTTGCCGATGCCGCGCGTGTTCCTGATGGACGAGCCGCAGCCCAACGCGTTTGCCACCGGGCGCAATCCCGAGAATGCCGCGGTTGCGGTCACCACCGGGTTGATGCACCAGCTCAGCCGCGAGGAGCTTGCGGGCGTGATCGCGCACGAGCTCGCTCATATCAAGCACCACGACACGCTGCTGATGACTGTGACCGCGACCATTGCCGGTGCGATCTCGATGCTGGCGCAGTTCGGCATGTTCTTCGGCGGCAACCGCGACAACAACGGCCCGGGCATCGTCGGCTCGATCCTGATGATGATCCTCGCCCCGATCGGCGCCATGCTGGTGCAGATGGCGATCAGCCGCACCCGCGAATACGCCGCGGACAATCTCGGCGCACGCATCGCCGGTCAACCGATGTGGCTGGCATCGGCGCTGGTGAAGATCGAAAGCGCGGCGCATCAGGTCCCGAATTTCGAGGCGGAACGAAATCCAGCCACCGCGCACATGTTCATCATCAATCCGCTGTCGGGCCACGGCGTGGACAATCTGTTTGCCACCCATCCCTCGACGCAAAATCGCATCGCGGCGCTTCAGCAGCTCGCAGCCGAGCTTGGTGCGCAGGCGTCGCCGTCGGTCGGCGCCAATGAGAACTATCCGCCGCGGAGCCCGTGGGGCCGCTCCTCCTCGCGCGGGCCTTGGGGCTGACGCAGCAGCGGCTCTAATTTGCACGCTTTGTGACCTGTCGCACACAGGACGGTCCCGGCCGGTGTTAACACCCTGCCGTGACAGTTCCTGCGAAAGGGGATGCGTGGCCGGCCCTCTGCCTGCCACCGTCGAAGATGACCAAAGCTGCAGTACCATTGTTGATCGTCGTGGGCGTGCTGATTGGCCTGTCCACGCACACCGTCGTCAATTGCGGAGACGAGGACGAGCCCGACATCTGTTCGGCGGTGATCGGCTTCTCGCCGCTGCGCGGCTCGCTGATCGCGTTCGCCTATGAGGGGCGCGGACGGATCGCGTTGCGCCACGGCGACTGGCGGCGGGCGATCGCGGATTTCGACGACGCCATCCATCTCAATCCCAACCGTGCCTCGCTCTATCGCGATCGGGCGCTGGCGCGCCGGCAGAACGGCGACCTCGAACTTGCCATCGAGGATTACGACGAGGCGATCGCGCATGATCCCAGGCACGCCGCGCCCTATCACCAGCGCGGTCTCGCGCTCGCGGCCGCCGGCGATCTCGATCGCGCGATCCTGAGCTACAACACCGCGGTCCGCCTCGACCCCTCCGATGCGCAGCCTCGGCTCGATCGCGGCCTCGCCTTCCTGGCGCGTGGCCAGGCGAATGAAGCGCGCGCCGATTTCGAAGCCGCGCTGGCGCTGCCCGCCGGCAAGGATGCCCGCACCCGCGACGCGGCACGCGCAAAACTCGCTGAACTCGCGAGCGCCGAGCCGACCCGGCTCGCCGCGCCAGGGCGGTAGAGATATCTAGAGCTGCGTGCGCCGCTGCAACCCTCTCCCCTTGTGGGAGAGGGTGGCTCGCCGCGAAGCGGCGAGACGGGTGAGGGGTATCTCTCCGCGCGTGAGTCTGCTGCAGTTGAATTCGCGGAAACCACCCCTCGTCCGGCGCTTCACGCCACCTTCTCCCACAAGGGGAGAAGGAAGAAAGTGCGCTCCTACTTCTTGGTTTTGGCCTTCTTCGCCTTCTTCACCGGCTTTTCCTTGGGCGCCTTCTTCTCCACCTTCACCGCGACCGGTGTGCTGGCGGCGATCCGCATCGACCGCGCGTAGCTGTCGGCGACGTTGTCGGCGGACATCTGCAGGCGCTTGGCGGCGGCAACGGCCTGCTCCATGGTGGCCTTGGCCATCATCTTGAAGCGGTCGCCGGTCTCCTTGCCCTTGGCCTTGGCCGCAAGGCCGTTGAATCGATCCCGGCGCTCCTTGGCGCGGGTCATCAGGCCCGTATGCAGCTGTCTGGCCAGTTGCCGGATCACGACATCCAGGTCGGCGTCCGCCATGTTGTTCTATCCTCTTCGAAAACGGTATCGATGCGGGCGGGACTATGCAGATCGGGCCCCACCTTGGCAATTCCCGGCCGCGCGTCATCCGCAGCTTCCGGTGACCAAAACAAAAAAGCCGCGCTGTGCGCGCGGCTCTCTGCCTTGGTTTTGCGCTGTCTGTCTTACTTCAGCGAGGCGACCGGGCCGCTCGCAGCTGCCGGATCGGGGTCGAAGCCGAACACCCCCACCAGATACTTGTAATAGTCCGGCAACTTCTCCTTGAGCGCCTCGCGCGACTTCGGGTCGTGGAATTCGCTCTTCCCGGCCAGGAAGATGCTGGCGGTCACCGCAAAGAATTCCATGTGATTCTTCAGCGCATAGGATTCCTTGGGCAGGAGATCCTTGGACTTGGCGTAGGCGTAATAGCCGATCACGCCTTTGTTGGCGTAGCCGTCCGGCAACAGCCGCGCATGGTAGGCGTGCAGGAGCTCGTGCAGCAGCACCGCTTCCTTTTCGTAACGCATCATATCCGGCCGCAGCATGATCACGCCGAGGCCGGAATCGACCGCGAGGTCGACGGCGTTCGGATTGCTCCAGCGCTGCTTGTTGGGGTCCCAGACCGTCAGCGTGCGGGGAGCGGTGCGCTGGATGTCAGGCGTGACCCGGCCGTAGCACGCGGTCGCGGCGCCTTCGTCGAGGCAGGCCAGCTCGCTGGCGATGATCGGGACGGTGCGGAAGAAGCGCAGCACGCGCGGCGAGAGGCCGGCAGCCTCGACCACGTCGATCTGGCTCTTCACATTGTCGGTGAGCTTGTCGACATCCTTGCGGTCGGAATTCTCCGACAGGTCGAACATGTAGCCGCGGTAGCTCTGGAAGCCCGGCGGTAACGCCTGCGCTGCGCCGGAGGACGGATCCAGCGGTCCGGCATGGGATGGATTGGCAAAGAGCGCGCCGACAATGGTCGCGGTCAGCAGCAACGCAATGCGCATGATGAACCCCCTGATGTCACTTCACGCGGCAGAATAAGCCGCCGTTGTTTGCGAAAAGTGAGTGGGGCGAGACTAAGGCAGCGATGTTGAGGCGTGCTTAATCGATCGTTGCGGATCGCGGAACTGAATTAGCGCCGAGTTAACCAAGCGTGGATTGCCCGCGCGCTTCGGCGTAGCATGCGGTCCGGGCACCAAGCCCTCAAACCAGATAGCCGGAAGCGAGGATGCCATGTATGCCGCCATCCGTCAGGCCAAGGCAAAAAGCGGGAGCGCCGAAGAGCTGGCGCGCCGTATCAAGGAAGGCGCCGTTCCGATCATCAGCGACGTCGACGGCTTCCGCGCCTATTACGTCGTCTATGCCGGTGACGACACGGTCACGGCGATTTCGATCTTCGACAAATTCGAGCAGGCGGAGGAGGCGAACAGGCGTGCGATCGCCTGGATCGAGAAGGATCTGGGCGCGCTGCTTGCAGGCGACGCCCGCGCCGCCGCCGGGCCGGTGATCGTGCATACGCTGGCGTAGGGATTGGGTGCAGCCGCACATTCAACTGTCATCGCCCGGCTTGACCGGGCGTCCAGTACTCCGAGACGGCAGGGATTGAACCGATAGGCGCGGCGTACTGGATGCCCCGCCTTCGCGGGGCATGACAACGGTGTGCTTTACAGCTCCCTCGCATTCGAGAATGCAAAGCTCGACACCCGCCGCGTCGTCTCGTCCAGGATCAGGGTGCGCGTGATCGGCGGCTCGGCGCGCTGGGCGCAGTTTTCGCGCTCGCAGAGACGGCAGTTGACGCCGATCGGCGTGCCCTCCGTTTTCTCCAGATCGATGCCGGCAGCGTAGACGAGGCGCGCGGCGTGCCGGATCTCGCAGCCGAGGCCAATGGCGAAGCGCGGCTGTGGCAGCGGGTGCGGCGCGACGGGGCGGCGCACCATCTGCGCGATCGAGAAATAGCGCGTGCCGTCCGGCAGCTCGATCACCTGCTTCAGCAGGCGGTCAGGCGTGTCGAAGGTCGAGTGCACGTTCCACAACGGACACGTGCCGCCGAATTTCGAGAACGGGAACGTGCCCGACGAAAATCGCTTCGAGACATTGCCTGCATTGTCGACGCGCAAGAGGAAGAACGGGATGCCGCGCGCGTTCGGCCGCTGCAGGGTGGTGAGCCGATGGCAGACCTGCTCGAAGCCGGAATTGAAGCGCTGCGCCAGCAGATGGATGTCGTAGTTCAACGCTTCTGCCGCGGCCAGGAAGGCCGGGTAGGGCATCATCACCGCGGCCGCAAAGTAGTTGCCGAGCGTGATCCGGAATAGGCGGCGCGGTGTGTCGTCGAGCGCGCCGGCGCGGCCGATGATGGTCTCCAGATGCTGCGCGCATTCAACGAGGCCGAGCTGAAAGGCGAGCTGGAACGCGCGGCCGGGCGGGTCGACCAGTTCGGAGATCAGGAGCTGGCGCCGATGGCGGTCGAAGCGCCTCAGCGTCTCGCGCATCACGTCCACCGGCATGATGCGGGTCTGGATCGAATGCTTTTCGCGCAGCCGTGCCGCCAGTGCCGCATAAAGCTCTTCGGCCGGCACGTTCAGTCCGTCGCGCAGAGTCTCCGCGGCCTGCTCGAGTTCCGGAAAGTAGTTGCGGTTGGCCTCGATCAGCTCGCGGACGCGCTCGACCGGATTGGCCTCATAGCGGGTGCCGACGTCGCGGTCGGCCATTTGCGCCGCGGCCAGCGTCTCGCCCTGGCGGGCCTCGGTATAGGCGGCATAGAGCCGTTGCAGCGCATGGGTGACGCCGGGGCAAAGCTCGGCCAGATCGCGCAGTTCCTGCTTGGGAACGTCGATCTGGCGGAACAGCGGGTCGGAGAAGATCTCGTTGAGTTCGGCGAAGAAGCGGTCCTCGTCGGCGGTCGCGAGGTCGCGCAGGTCGAGGTCGTAGGTTTCGGCCAGCCGTAGCAGGATCTGCGCAGTCACCGGACGCTGGTTGCGCTCGATCAAGTTGACATAGCTCGGCGAGATCCCGAGCCCCTCGGCGATCTGAGTCTGCGACAGCCCCAATTGCTGCCGGATCCGCCGGAAGCGCGGGCCGACGAAGAGCTTCTTACCGGATCCGGCGGGCATTCTCAGGTCTCCAAAGTCGTAAGGCAGTCTTACTGACCTATATTCTTTACAAGTTTTACAAAGTGACATTTATTACAATCACCTATGTTACATGACATCACCATTCAAATACAAGACTACTATACGAGCTAGGCTTTCTCGCGTTTAGCTTCTGACACGCATCTCGCAATGCATTGTCAAGAATGTCGATGGCGGTGCCATCGTCGTGAAAGGATCAGGCACATGAATTACCAGCCCCGCGGCATCAGCACCTTCCAGGCCCCTGCCTCGTATCAGAGTGAGGTCGAGGCGGCCCGGTCGCTCCTTGAGACCCAGCCGACCTGGAACGGGGTGTCGGCCGAGGCCGTCGCCCGCATGCGCCTGCAGAATCGCTTCAAGACCGGCCTCGACGTCGCTCGCTACACCGCGGCGCTGATGCGGGCCGACATGGCCGCCTACGACGGCGACCCCACCAAGTACACGCAGTCGTTGGGCTGCTGGCACGGCTTCATCGCCCAGCAGAAGCTGATCTCGGTCAAGAAGCACTTTGGCAAGACCGATCGCACCTATCTGTACCTGTCCGGCTGGATGATCGCGGCGCTGCGCTCCGAGTTCGGCCCGCTGCCGGACCAGTCGATGCACGAGAAGACCTCGGTGCCGGCGCTGATCGAAGAGCTCTACACCTTCCTGCGTCAGGCCGATCTGCGCGAGCTGAACGATATCTTCCGCAACCTCGATAAGGCCCGCAAGGAAGGCGACAAGACCAGAGAGAAGGAGCTGATCGAGAAGATCGATAACTTCCAGACCCATGTCGTGCCCGTCATCGCCGACATCGACGCTGGCTTCGGCAATGCGGAGGCCACCTATCTGCTCGCCAAGAAGATGATCGAGGCGGGTGCCTGCGCGCTCCAGATCGAGAACCAGGTCTCGGACGAAAAGCAGTGCGGCCACCAGGACGGCAAGGTCACCGTGCCGCACGAGGTGTTCCTGGCCAAGATCCGGGCCTGCCGTCACGCCTTCCTCGAACTCGGCGTTGAAGACGGCATCGTCGTGACCCGCACCGACTCGCTCGGTGCCGGCCTGACCCAGCAGATCGCGGTCAGCAACAAGCCCGGCGACCTCGGCGACCAGTACAACAGCTTCCTGGATTGCGAGGAAGTGACCGCGGAGAACGCCCGCAACGGCGACGTCATCATCAACCGTAACGGCAAGATGATGCGTCCGAAGCGCCTGCCCTCCAATCTCTATCAGTTCCGCCCGGGCACCGGCGAAGACCGCTGCGTGCTGGATTGCATCACCTCGCTGCAGAACGGCGCCGACCTGCTCTGGATCGAAACCGAGAAGCCGCATATCGAGCAGATCGCCAAGATGGTCGACCGGATCCGCAAGGTGGTTCCGAACGCGAAGCTGGCCTACAACAACTCGCCCTCGTTCAACTGGACCCTCAACTTCCGTTGGCAGGTCTACGACGCCATGAAGGAAGCCGGGAAGGACGTCAGCAAGTACAATCGTGCCGAGCTGATGAAGCCGGAATACGACGATACGCCGCTGGGGAAGGAAGCCGACGAGCGCATCCGTACCTTCCAGGCGGATTCGGCCAAGCGTGCCGGCATCTTCCACCACCTGATCACGTTGCCGACCTATCACACGGCGGCGCTATCGACGGACAATCTGGCGAAGGAATATTTCGGCGACCAGGGAATGCTCGGCTATGTCAAGAACGTCCAGCGCGCCGAGATCCGTCAGGGTATCGCCTGCGCCAAGCATCAGAACATGGCCGGCTCCGACATCGGCGACGACCACAAGGAATACTTCGCCGGCGAGGCTGCCCTGAAGGCGGGCGGTGCCCACAACACGATGAACCAGTTCGGCTAACGCATCACGCTAATCGACAGGAGACGACAATGACCAACAGCAATTTCTGGGTGATCGGCGGCGAGTTCGGTTCGATGAACTTCCACAAGCTCGTGGAAGGTTCGGCCCAGGTGCAGGGTCCGTTCAAGACCCGCAAGGAGGCCGAGGACGCCTGGCGCTCGGTCTCGGAAGAGAACCGCCACAAGGCGGGCGTCCGCTTCTCGATCGTGGAAGAGCCGTCGCGGGTCTCGGCGTGACAATCTGAACTTGCATGCCAATCTGAATAAGAAGACGTCCAAGGACGGAGGGTCCCATCCGGCGCAAGCCGGGTGGGACCGTCTGTTTTTGGCACAGGTGAAAGATTTGTGGGCGTCGTAAGTCACTGGAATTGTAGGCCCTTTGCGGACACTTTGGTTGCTGATAGGTTAATCCCGCCAAGTGAGGACGAGGCCGCCAATGTCAGAGCCCGAGACCAGCGGGATCCATCCCAGCCAGCCGCGCCCGGTGCGGCTGCGCGATGCGCTGTTGCGCGCGCGGATCGAGGCCGCCGACCGGACCGGCGTCGTCGTCGATTTGCGCGATGCCGAGGTGGCGCGGCTCGAGATCCTCAACGATCTGCTCGATCCCCTGTTCGCGCAGGTGCCCGATCAGATCGACCTGTTCGACCGTGGCATCAGCCAGGGCGACACGCCCAGGCTCTGGATCGACGTCGTCGCGCATATCTTGATGGGGCGTGACAAGCGAATGTACCGCTTCGTGCAGGACACCCGCTTCGGCCGCATCGTGCTCGCCGAATCGCACGACACCGCTGTCATCGTCGAGGCCGTGACTGATTATGTCGCCCGCCGCATGATCGAACGCGAGCATGCGATGGTGGTCCCGCCCGAGCCGAAGCCCGAGCTAGCGCCGCCGCGGCGCCGCTCGCGCGTGTGGCCGTTCGTGTTCGGATTTGTGCTCGGCGCCGCCGCGCTGTTCGGTGTTGCCGTGCTCGCGGCGCTGCGGAGCTGGTGAGACGTTCGCCGTCGTCATTGCGAGCAATGACGGGCGGCCTCAAATCAATCTCACATGCTTGATCTGTCCGATCTGAAGTCCAACCCCCAGGCTCCGCACCGTCTGCTCGCAACGCCAGCCGGCGTTGTCCTTCTCGATCGTGAACAGATTGTAGGCCGCAGCCGGGGTGCGGCCGTGCGCGAGCGCGGAGGCCGACGGCACGCCGAGGGCCGGAATATTGCCGTTGGGTCCCTCGAACCACATCGTCGAATGAATGTGGTCGTGTCCATGCAGGATCAACTCGACGCCGTGGCGTTTCAAAAGCGTCAGCAGCCCGGCGGAGTCAGTCATGCGCTTGTGGCGCGCGCCGGACTTCAGGGGATGATGCACCAGCAGCACGCGAAAGACGTCCTCGGTTGCGAGCCGCTCGAGCACCTCTTCGAGCGCCGCGAGCTGTTCGCGTCCGAGCGCGCCTGTCGCCATCAACGGCAAGGTGGGCACCGCCGTGGACAGGCTGATCAGTGCGAGCGGCCCGCGCCGGCGCAGGCTCGGAAAGCCGATACGGCCATCGTCGCCCGCAAGATAGGGCGCGAAGGTTTCGCCGAAGCGATGAAAGGTAGCGCGGACATAAGCGTCGTGATTGCCGGGAATCGTGGTGACGCGGTCGGGCGGACCGACGCCGTCGAGCCAGGCGCGCGCCGGCGCGAACTCCGCCTCCAGCGCCAGATTGACGAGATCGCCTGTGACCGCGATGTGGTCGGGACCTTGCGCCTTCACGTCGGCGACAAGGGCGTCGAGCACCTCGCGGCGCTGGTATTTGTGACGGTTGCGCGTCCAGTTGACATAGCCGAACGCGCGCTTGCCGGCGAGCTCGATCAGCCGCGGCTTCGGCAGCGGCGGCAGATGCGGGTCGGACAGATGGGCGAGCGTGAAGGGAGCCATGGGGGGCGATTGCCTCGCTATTCGTCCGCTGTAATGGCAAGGTCGCAGGCTAGGTGCAAGCGGGGCATCAAGGGAGCCCGATGGGGGAACGTCTGAACAGCGTCCGACGGAAATTCGAGCCGCTGCTGCGGCGAATCTTCCACGCCTATTTCCTGCTGGTCCGCGGGATGACGCTCGGCGTCCGCGCCGTGGTGGTGGATGCCGACACCAGGGTGTTCCTGGTCAGGCACAGCTACGTCACGGGCTGGTATCTGCCCGGCGGCGGCGTCGATCTCGGCGAGACCATGGAGCACGCGATGCGCCGCGAGCTCAAGGAGGAGGGGGATATCGATCTCACCGGCGACGCCGTGCTGCACGGCATCTTCCTCAACAGCCACGTCTCCCGCCGCGACCATGTCGCGGTCTACGTCGTCAGGCAGTTCAAGCAGGATCGCCTGCCCGCGCCCAACCGCGAGATCGCGGAGTGCGGATTCTTCGCGGTCACTGCGCTGCCCGAAGGGACCACGCCGGGCACGCGGCTGCGGATCGCCGAAGTGCTGGACGGCAGGCCGCGGATTGCGACGTGGCGATGATGGCTGCCCGTGCTAGTAGATCGCCGCGCCTGCGGTGTCGGCGCATGGACGAGGGATGAAGATTGTCTGAATCGACGACGTCATGGCCATTTCGGGTCGCCGTGCTGGTGCCCTGCTACAATGAGGAAGCCGCCGTCGCGACGGTCGTCGCCGATTTCCGCAAGGCCCTGCCTGCGGCCGAGGTCTACGTGTACGACAACAATTCGACCGACCGTACCGCGGCGGTCGCGCGCGAGGCGGGAGCGATCGTGCGCAGCGAACGGCGCCAGGGCAAAGGCCACGTCGTTCGCCGCATGTTCGCAGACATCGAAGCCGACATCTACGTGCTCGTCGATGGCGATGCGACCTACGACGCGCCGAGCGCGTCGCGCATGATCGACCAGCTCCTCGACGAGCATCTGGATATGGTTGTCGGCCTGCGTGTCGATCAATCGCAAGCGGCCTACCGGCGCGGTCATCGCATCGGCAATCGGCTGTTCACCGGTTTCCTGGCATCGACTTTCGGCCACACCTTCAAGGACATCTTGTCCGGTTACCGCGTGTTCTCCCGCCGCTTCGTCAAATCCTTTCCCGTCCTGTCCGGCGGTTTCGAGATCGAGACCGAGTTCTCGGTCTATGCGCTGGAATTGTCGCTGCCGGTCGCCGAGGTGGAGACGCCCTATTATGCGCGCCCGGAAGGCTCCTTCTCCAAGCTCAATACCTGGCAGGATGGGTTGCGCATCTTCAACACGATGCTGAAGCTCAACCGGTTGGAGCGGCCGCTGCGCTTCTTTTCGGCGATCGGCATCCTCTTCGCGCTGCTGTCGATCGCTTTCGGATTGCCCGTGGTGATCACCTTCCTCGAAACCGGCCTGGTACCGCGCCTGCCGACCGCCGTCCTCTCCATGGGCCTGATGATCATGGCGCTGCTTTCGGCTTCGTCGGGGCTCGTGCTCGACACCGTGACGCGTGGGCGGCGGGAAATGAAGATGCTCGCCTACCTGTCCCAACCACCGCTCGGGAGGAGCTGAAATGCCTCGGGGGCCGGGCGCAATCGTATAGACCGCTGCCCTCCAAGGTGATATCCCGCCGACGCGATGAACGATCTTTCCCTCACCATCCGGTCGGAAGCCGTCGGCGATGCTCAGGCGATCGAGCGGCTGCACGAACGCACCTTCGGACCGGGCCGCTTCGTGCTCAGCGCGTACCGCATCCGCGAGCACGTGGACCATGTGCTCGATCTATCCTTCACCGCCCGCGTCGGTACGTTGCTGGTCGGATCCGTCCGGCAATTGCCGATTTGCGTGGGCGACACGCCGGCGTTGCTGCTCGGTCCTCTGACGGTCGAGCCTCCGTTCCGCAGCCGCGGCGTCGGCCGGCTGCTGCTCGAGCGCGCGCTGAACGATGCCAAGGCGCAGGGCCATCGGCTGGTGCTGCTGGTCGGCGACGAACCCTATTACAGCCGCGTCGGCTTCAAGCAAGTCCCCAAGGGACGCGTCACCATGCCGGGCCCGGTCGATTACAGCCGGCTCCTCGTCATCGAGCTGGTCGAGGGCGCGTTCGAAGGCGTATCGGGGCCGGTCGGTCCCGACTGGAGCAAGTCGCGAACCTGACGCGCCCTCGCTTCGAAGCTCACATGAAGGTAGGGCAGTGCCGGTCGATCAGCAATATTACCGGGAAGTGGCATCCGGGAGCACGGCGGAAAAGCTGCTGATCGCGGCGCGCGACCGCATCTACCAGGATTTCATCGCCCAGATGCAGCCGTGCGCGGCGGACGAGATCCTGGATGTCGGCGTGTCCGACGTGATCAACGACGGCGCCAACGTGCTGGAGCGAAGCTACCCGCATCAGCACAAGATCACAGCTTGCGGGCTCGGCGAAGGTATCGGGTTCAAGGCGGCTTTTCCGCTTTGCCGTTACGTGCAGATCGAACCGAATACACGGCTGCCGTTTGACGACAATGCGTTCGACGTCGCGACGTCCAATGCCGTGCTCGAGCATGCCGGCAGCCATGAAAACCAGGTGCTCCTGGTCGAGGAGCTTGGCCGCGTCGCGCGGCGGGTCTTCATCACGGTGCCCAACAGGTTCTTTCCGGTTGAGCACCACACGGCCATCCCGCTGGCGCACTATCTGGACGGCACCTTCAGGATCGCCTGCATGATCGCCGGCAAGTCGGAATGGACCGACGAGCAGAATCTGATCCTGATGACGCGAAAACGGCTGCTGGGGCTCGCCGCGCTGGTTGCCAAGTCTGCGAGTGCTAAGTCCTCCAACCCCAAGTCCGCGGCCGTGGGCTACACCGGTTTGTCGCTCGGCCTGCTATCGTCCAATCTCTATCTCGCATTCCGCTGAAGCAGCCGCCTCCCGCCCCAGCATGATCCCGATGAAGAAGATCCACACCAGCAAAGCCTTCTTCGTCGTGTTGTTTCTCGCGGTGCTGGTCGGCCATTTCTGGACCATGATGCGATGGAACGAGGCGCGCGGCGTCTATGACGACATCTGCTACCTGCGGCAGGCGCATCTGTTCCAGAGATTCGGGCTGGTGGAGGGATTCGACACCAGCCTCACCCGCGACGACGATGGCTATCAGAAAGCAAAGCTGAAGGAGATCGGCTACCCCGACTGGAACGATACGACCGCGGCGCCATGTCACAATCTGATGCCGGCCACGGGGAAGGTCGTCATTCAATACCCGCCGGGCGTCGGCCTCGTGTTGGCGTTGTTTCCGCCAGGGCACCAGGTCGCGCCCATGTACATGCTGGCGACCATTGTCGTCCTGGGCTTTGCGCTGTTTGCGCTTTCTCTCGCGCGCAGCATGAGGTTGGTCCTGATGGCCGGGACGTTCGGCTGTCTTGCGATCTACCTGATGGTCAATCCGGTCAAGGCGAGCTATTCGATGGCCCCGACGGTCGTCGTGTGCGCGCTCGTAGGATGTCTCACGGCGCGATGGCTGGCGGGCCCGCGATCTCAACCGAATATCTGGCTGCTGGCGCCAATCGGTTTCCTGCTCGGATTGACCGTCGACTTTCGATTGGCCAACCTTTTCCTGGCGTCGGGCTATGGTCTCTTTCTCCTCGTCGCGTTTCTTGCGAAGCGGACGATGTCCCGGTTCTTGCAGGGGCTTGTGTTCGGCGTCGCGTTGCTGGCCGGCGTGATCCCGACCATCGTCTCTTACGCCGTCAACGCCGGCAGTCCGTTCGCATCGACCTACGGCAACAATCCCGATGTCAGGCCACTGGATTTTTCGTTCGCGGTGGTCCGGGACTATCTGGCCGATCCGCTCCAGACCTTGCTGATCGTCATCGGAATCGCAGGCTCGATCTGGCTGTTGCGGCAGGCGAACGGCATTCGCCGCGTCGCGCTGCTCACGATCGCCAATCTGGCGCTCAACCTCGCCTTCTTCTTCACCTATCCGATCGCGACGCCGTACTACACGATCCCTATTTCTCTCCTGACATTGTGGACCCTGCTGTTTGCCGTGCTGTTTCAGGAGGCATCAGAGGGGGCCCCCGAAGCGGCCGCCTCAGCCACAGCACGATGAAGTCCGGCTAGCTATCGCGCTTTCAGAACTTGAAGTTCGCGAACGCCCGTACCCCGATGCCGGGCATCAACACCTCGTCCTTGGTGTAGGACACCGAGTTGTGGATGTTTTCGTTCAACAGATTGTTGCCGACGAGGCCGAGCAGCATCTCGCGCGCGCCGAATGCATTCGGGTTGAGCTTGGTCTTGTAGCTCACCTCGGCCTTCAAGAGATTGTAGCCCGGCGTCGGCGTCTCCGCGATCACCGCGACGTTGTTCTGAGCGAAGGCGTGCAACAGATTAACGCGCATCAGCCAGTTGTCGTCGCGCCAGAACACGCCGCCGCCCAGTCTCACCGGCGGAATGCGCGGCACATTGGTGCCGTCGGTGAAGGTGGCCCGGACCACGTCGAACTGGTTCTCGATGCCCCAGATGCCGCCCTGGAATGCACCGACGTCGAGCTGCGACTGGAATTCGCCGCCGCGGAAGTTCGCGTCCCGCTGCGAATAGACCGCCTGGTTCACCTCGGCGCCGGGCGTGCCGCACGAGGCAAAGTCGTCGTCGCACATCACGCCGGTGAGACGGCGATAGATGAAGTTGTTGAAATGCGTGTAGTAGACCGTCGCCTCGAAGCGGAACGGTCCCGTTGCCTTGCGCAGGCCGACCTCCACGGATTTCGCGGTCTCGATGGTGAGGTTGGGGTTGCCGATGTCGAAGGTCGCGGTCGCATCATGTGCGCCGCGCGAGAACAGCTCCGCCGCCTTCGGCGCGCGCTCGACATATTGCGCGGTGATGCTGCCGACCAGGCCGCCCGGCAGGTCCTGCAACAGGCCGATGCTGCCGCTCTTCGGCGTGAAGGACGGATTGCGACCGATACCCGCCTGCGGCGTGCCGTCGGGCAGGAAGTCCGCGGGAAAATCCGGCGTCGTGCCGTGCAGCTCGACATGCTCGATGCGGCCGGCGATCTGCGCCCGCGTCGCGTCCGTGAACTTGAACTCGTTGAACGCGTAACCGGCAACGCGCGTGCTGTTGTTCGGGGCCCACAGGCCGTTGAACAGCGTGCCCGGATTGTCCGGGCTCGGCGCGCTCAATTCCTGATGGCCGACCTGGAAGCCCAGCGCCGTCGTCACCTCGGCGAAGCGCGCGTTGAACGGCATCAGCTGCACCTCGGTGCGGATCTCCTGCTCCTTGTTGGTGAAGGTCTGCCGCACGCCGTCCGTGTTGGAATCGGCGGGATCGGCAAGCCCGATCTCGTTGTGCCGGTAATCGGTCGCGCCGGCCCAGAAGCGAACGACGTCGATCGCCGTAGCGTCGGGATGGTACTCGCCCTTGACGTTGATCTTGGTCTGATGGGCGTCGATCCGCGTGTTGTGGTCGGCGCCGTCGATGCCGGGGATGTGGTACAGGGAGTCGTTCTGCGCGATCGCCGCGCCGATATAGCCGCCCTGGAAAAAGTAGGAGCCGCCGATCGAGGCGCCGTCTGAGCGCGTCGCCGAGTTGGGCTGGCGTCCGTTGGCGACGGGCCGGGTCTGGTCGGCGAGGTACGGGTAGCTCGGGATGCTGTAGTCGGTGGTGTTGCGCCCGTAGACGTCGGCATGGAAGGCAAAATTGCCGCCGCCCGTGTCGAGCAGCACGCCGCTTTCGACGCCGCGGTCGACCGAACTGAACGCGCTGCGCGTCTCGGCGGTGACGCAAGGCGAAGTCGCGGCCGCTGCGAGCGGTGCCTTCGTCGGCATGCCGTAGGTCTGGAACGACGGAGCGCAGGTCGGGAGCGCGTCGGGAATCCGGTTGTTGGTGGCGCTGACGACGCCGCCGATCGAGGTCGAGCCATAGCGCAGCGCAGCCGGCCCGCGTACCACCTCGACCTGGTTGGTCGCGAGCGGATCGATTGGAACGAAGTGATCCTCGCCGAGATCGGAGGCGCCGCCGGCATTGGTGCCGTTCTCGACGATGCCGATGCGGTTGACGTCGAGTCCCCGGATGATCGGCCGGCTGGAGGCGCCGGGCGCGAAGCTCGATCCGGTGATGCCGGGTTTCGAGAACAGAAGGTCGCCGAGCTGGCCGCCGCCCTCGCGGCGGATCTCTTCGTTCGGCACCACCGTGACCGTCGCGAACTGGTTGGTCACGATGGGCAGCACGCCCTGCTGAGGTGCGGCCGGCGTGGAGGTTGCCGGCGTGGCGTCCGCAGCGCGTTGGTGGCTGCGTGCCCGCGCGGTTCGGGTGGGACGACCGGGGTTGCGGGTCGGCACCACCGCCCTGCGCACGATGGGGCTCGGAGCCGTCACGGTGACGGCGGGGATCTCGGTCGATGACTTATCCTCGGCCAGCGCCGAGGTGGCGGCGCCGAGCAGGAGCAGGCTTGCTCCGCCAAGGCGCTGCGCGCGCCGCAATTTGAATGACATGGTCCTGATTCCAGTCAGGCGCCGTCCGCATGTTCGTCTGCTGATCGGAGGCGGCCTGCCGTCGCTGCGCGACGGAATTCGACTTCAGCTGCTCCCGGGAATGCGCCTGAAAGCGGCGAGCCCGGGCGTGATCAAGCGTTGTGGAAGTCAGGACGCGGGAGGGGCGCGGGGCTGGAATGCCGTACCGGCCGATTTCAGGTGGACGAATTCGGCGTCGGTGGTGCGGTAGAGCAGGTCGATCGCCTGCGGCAGCAGCAACACAGGCGGCGCCGCGAACAAGACGGTGCCCGCCAT
The DNA here is from genome assembly GCF_040939785.1 of Bradyrhizobium lupini. Taxonomy (NCBI): domain Bacteria; kingdom Pseudomonadati; phylum Pseudomonadota; class Alphaproteobacteria; order Hyphomicrobiales; family Nitrobacteraceae; genus Bradyrhizobium; species Bradyrhizobium lupini. The sequence goes on along the minus strand of NZ_CP162553.1, from coordinate 1,926,163 downwards.
CGCGACCAATGCGCAGATCGCGCAATTGTCCTCGCCCGGTTGCTCCCTGTCGGGAGCCAATGGCGATGCCTCTCGACCGCGGAACGGTCGATCGAAGCGGGAGCTTGGGCGCCGTCGGTCTGCTGCAGCGAGGACTGGGCGAGGGGAGCCGCCTGGGCGAACCAATGGCTGTGGCCGAACGTCAGCGCGAACTGCACCAGCATCGCGAAGATCGCGAGCCGGGCGCCGTGCCTGATATTCGACCGGAACCACTTCATCTGGAAACGCCACCCCACATCGCGAGGTATCATCCCCTGATCCCGCGATGTTATAATGTAACATCGCGCAATCCGTCAGCGGATGTCAACCGCTGTCGAGCCGACCCGCGCGGGCCGGCTCCTTGCCGTGTCGTGCAGGCAACTGAAAGCCTAGGCTGAGGACCTGTCAAACGGCTTACGCGGACGGCGATTGGACTCAGTGTCAGCGCGAGCAGGTGGCATCAGAGCTTTTTGCTCCGGAGCCAGGTGCGGATGGCCTCGATGTGTTCTGCCTTGCGCTCCAGCGGCAGCCAATGCCCTGCGGGCATGCTCGTTACGGTCAGGTCCGGGCAGGTGGCGCGCATCGGGTCACCTTGGCGATTTCCGGTGATGCTGCAGATCTGATCAAAGTCGCCGTTAACGAACAGCACCGGCTGCGACAGGCGGCCGCCATTGAGTGCCTTGCGCGCATAGGCGATGTTGGCGTCGTCGTTCATGTACCACGCGCAGGATGGGCGGAAGCCATGAGCCTTGAACGTCTGCACCAGCACGTCGAAGTCCGCCGGCGGCCAGAGAGCCGAATCGGGCTCAGTCGGCGGAGCGCGGTGCGCGGCGCCAAAGCGCCCTCCATTGCGCGTGACCATCGCATTCGGCGAAACCTTGCCGATGCCGGCGGGGTCGCCTGGCCGAAAGATCGACGCCAGCGATGCTGCCAAGTCTGCATCGAGGTCGGCGACTGCCGCCTCGAAGTGCGTGTTGTAGTAACGGTAGTAATCCCATTGGCCATCCGGATATTGGTCGACCGGATAAATCGTCCGGTCGACCAGCGGGACGGCTGTGCGCAGGGCGTGCCCGTCGGGTTGATACGCCAGCGAGGTCAGCACGACTCCGCGGCTGCGCTTTGGCTGATGCGCGACCAACTCACCGACCACAACACAGCCCCAGTCGTGGCCAACCCAGATCGCAGGCTTGCCGCCCAAGTCATCATGGAGTTCGGCCATGTCCGTCACGATTTCCTCGATGGTATAGGCGTCGTTGGCTGCGGGCGTGGAAGAGCCGCCGTAGCCGCGCAGATCGGGAGCGACGCAGTGCCAACCGTCGGCGGCAAACGCTTCCATCTGCGCGCGCCACATCAAACTGATGCTCGGCCAGCCATGGACGAAGATCATCAACGGTCCGTCGGCCGGCCCGCACTCGATGTAGCGCGTTGTCTGACGAGGCGAGCTGAACGTGCGCTGGTCGAGCGATAGTTCGGCTTCAGAACTGATCGGTTGAAGTCGGTCTGTCATGGTCGAGTAACTCCGCTTCTCACTGAGCGCTCGCGCGGTTTGGGTGCTGCGAAGGCTCCGTCGAGAACTGCTCTTGTCCGCGGGGAGCGATGCCTGGACAGGGACGCGCCTGCCCAGCGCCGAGGAAGAACCGGCCCCAGATTTCACAACGCGCTACATTCGACCGAGTTCGGGGGCGAAGGTGCTATGGAGCTTCCGGCGAAGAAGGGAGGATGGGGATTTTATCTGACTAAGGGGAAGCGAACGGAGGCGAGTAAGCCGCCTACCGCCCTTCGCGCAGCCAGGTCGCGGCGAATGCTCCGAGCAGCAGCAGCAACCCGATCACGCCAGCGAAGATCGGCAGCACGCCGACGCCCTTCACCACGCTGGCGTCGCGCATCCGCACGCCCATCCAGCCGTCGCCATGGAAGACGCTCGCCGAGCGGACCGGCAGGATGCGCGGCAGCTCGACGCTGGCGCCGTCGACCACGCGCACGGCGTCACCGCCGGTCGCCTGGGTCAGCGGCTTCAACGTCTCGGTGGTGGAGGTGACTTCCGAAAACTCCTTCGGATTGGTCGGGCCGACATTGATCAGCGCCTTCAGCGTGCCGTCGGTGGCCTGCCACAGGCCGAGCTCGCTCGCCGGCAGGCTGGCGCGCCATTCGCCGGGATCGCCCGCTGCAAGCGTCAGGTCGCGCGACACGCCCGACGGCGAGGTCACACTCACCGGCTGGACGCTGTCCGCCATGGTCTGGCGCACCACCACGAGATTCTTGCCCTGCACCTGCAGGCGCAACGCTTCCTCGTCCAGATCAGGTTGCTTCATCAGCCAGTGCGACATCCGCCGCAACAGATCGAGATGCGGGCCGCCACCTTCATAGCCGCGCGCCCACAGCCAGATGTGGTCGGAGAGCAGCAGTGCGACGCGGCCCTCGCCGAAACGCGACAGGAACAGCAGCGGCTTGCCGTCGACGCCCGTCATGACCGGCGGGTTGACCGCATTGCGGGTATCGACGGTGCGGAAGAACCGGCTCCAGCGCGGCGGCTCGGAGGCGGAGCCCTCGAGGCCACGCGTGACGGGATGGCGTTTGCCGACGTCGGACAGATGGGCGTAGAACGGTTTTTCCGTCACCCCGACCGGTTCGGCCGGCAGCACCGAATCCAGCGGCGTGCGCCAGATGCTGGTGTTGGACGCGTAGTCGGGGCCGGCCGAGACCAGCACCGCGCCGCCGGAACGCACGTAGCGTGCGATGTTGTCGAAATAGGCGATCGGCAGCACGCCTTGGCGGGCATAGCGGTCAAAGATGATCAGCTGGAATTCGTTGATCTTCTGCTGGAACAGCTCGCGGGTCGGAAACGCGATCAGCGACAATTCATTGATCGGTGTGCCGTCCTGCTTCTCCGGCGGCCGCAGAATGGTGAAGTGGACGAGATCGACGCTGGCATCGGACTTGAGCAGATTGCGCCAGGTGCGCTCGCCGGAATGCGGCTCGCCTGAGACCAGCAGCACGCGCAGCTTGTCGCGCACACCGTCGATGGCGACGACGGCGCGGTTGTTCACCGGCGTCAATTCCCGCTCGAGCGGCGAGGCCTCGATCTCGACGATGTTCGGCCCGGAATGCTTGATGTCGACGTCGACGCGTGCGGCCTGGCCGCTCGAAAGCGTGCGCTCGTTGATGACCTCGCCGTCCCTGCGGACGGTGACCTTGGCGCGCTCGCCGCTGACGCCCTGGTCGTCGAGGCGGTAGGTGATGGTCTGGGGCTGCCCGACGATGCCGAAGCGCGGCGCGGCGATGACCGCAATACGGCGGTCGCGCTCGTCCTTCTGCCCCGTGATCAGCGCGTGCACCGGCGCCTGGAAGCCGAGCCCGGCGGCGTTGGCCGGAATGTCGTGGACGCGGCCGTCGGTGATCAGGAACGCACCGGCGACGCGGTCGACCGGCACGTCCGACAAGGCCGAGGCCAGCGCCCCGAACAGCTTGGTGCCGTCGGTCTCGCCGTCAGCCTGTCCGGCATCGACGACGCGGACCTCGAGCCCCTTGATCTTCTTCAGGCTGTCGACCAGCGCTTCCTGCGCCGTCGCAGCCTCGCGATGCGGTTGCCGAAATTCTGGCTCGGGCTCTTGTCGACGACGATTGCGGCGACCGAGGTGAGGATCGCGGTCCTCGCGGGTAAAGGAGGGATTGGCGAGCGCCAGCAGGAACAGCGCCAGCGCGGCCACGCGCACGGCAGCGCCGCGCGCCCGCGCCAGCAGCAGCACGAGCGCGATGACGACGATCGCGGCCAGCGCGAGCCACAGCACGATCGTGGGAACAAGCGGCGTGAATGCGATGCCGTAATTCATATCGATCCTACTGCCCCAGCCGTTCGATCAGGGCCGGTGCGTGCACCTGGTCGGCCTTGTAGTTGCCCGTCAGCGTGTACATCACGATGTTGGCGCCGGCGCGGTAGGCGAATTCGCGCTGGCGGGGGTCGCCGCCGATCACCGGCAGCATGGACTGGCCGTCGGGCCGCACGGCCCAGGCGCCGGCCAGGTCGTTCGAGGTGATGATGATCGGCGAGACGCCGTCGCCGCCGCGTGCCGGCCGCTGCGCGCTGTCCTCGTCGTCTTCGCGCGGCAAGGTCTCGACCCAGGTCTGGCCGGTGCTGAAGCGGCCGGGGAAGTCGCGCAACAGATAGAAGGTCTTGGTCAGCACGTGCTCCCGCGGCACCGGCTCCAGCTCGGGCACGTCGAGCGAGGACAGGATCTCGCGGAGCGTCTGCATGGCCGGGGTCTGCGCGGCGCCGTTCGCGCCGGGTGGCGCTTCGACCGCGTCGCGGGTGTCGAACAGCACGGTGCCGCCCTGCTTCATATAGGCGTCGATCTTGTTGATGGCGTCCCGCGACGGCTTGGGCGCGCCCGGCACGATCGGCCAGTAGATCAGCGGGAAGAAAGCGAGTTCGTCGCGCGCCGGGTCGATGCCGACGGGATCGCCGGCCTCAAGCGCGGTGCGCTGCGCCAGGAACAGCGTCAGTCCGGATAGCCCGGCCCTGACGATGGAATCGACGTCGGCATTGCCGGTCACGACATAAGCGAGGCGGGTCTGCGACACCGCCTTCATCGCGAACTCGTCGGACGCGCTGTCCGCATGCGACGGCGTCGGCACGAACGAGGCGAGACCTGCGAGCACCAGCCCAAAGACGATCATCGCGGGCGCGGCGCGGCGGCGCACCAGCGCGGCAAGGCCGCCGCCGAGTACCGCGACGATGATGGCGTCGATCAGGAACAGCGCGAGCGCCGTCGATAGCAGCCAACCGCGCAAGTCCTGCGGCTCGGCGTTGGTGTAGGTGGCATGCCGGGCGCGCAGGCTCGTGGTGTTCAGGGCTGCGATACGGTCGGCGCTGGCAAGCGTGTTCACGGCGAGCGGTCCTTCTGCCGGACCATAGAAGCCCGGCGGATGATCGGGTGTGGCGCGGTCGCGATAATCCGCGGGCAGCGGCTTTGCGGCAGCCGGCGGCGGACCGAACGCGCCAAAGCCATCGAGGATGTGCAACGGCGCCACCGTTTCGACGGTCGCCTCGGTGGCAACGCCTGGACCCGGCTTCGCGGTATAGCCGGACATGTCGACGACACGCCGCAGGATTTCGACGAAGGTGCCCGACATCGGCAGATCCGACCAGCGCATGTCGGCGCTGACGTGGAACAGGCTGACGACGCCCTTGCCGCGATGCTCGCCTGTTACCAGCGGCGTGCCGTCTTCCAGCGACGCCCAGCTTTTGGTGGCGAGCACGGCGTCGGGCTCGGCCAGCACCTGGCGGCTTATGGTGACGTCCTTGGGGACCACGACGCCGGCAAACGGACCATCGGCGGCAAAGGAGGCAAGATGTTGCGGCTTTTCCCAGGTCAGGCTGCCGCCGAGCGTCCGGCCGCCCTTGCGCAGCTTGACCGGGACGAGATCGTCCTCGGCCTGCGCCAGCCGCGGACCGGCGAACCGCACCAGCACGCCGCCCTGGTCGATCCAGGCATTGAGACGCTCGCGGATTTCAGGGGCGATGGTGCCGACATCGGCAAGGATGATCATCGGCAGCTTCTGATCGAGGAACTGCGTGATGCCCTGCTGCGGCGAGCCCTTGTCGGCAAGCCGCACGTCGGCGAACGGCGCCAGCGCACGGGTGAGATAGAAGGTCGGCGCCAGCAGCGGCTGCGCGGTCTCGCTGGTCGAGCCCGAGACGATGCCGATGGCGCGGCGGCGCCAGCGCTTGTCGAGCAGCTGCACTGCGCCGGCGGAGCGCTCACCGGCAATTTCCAGCCGCGTGATGTCGTTGCGCAGCTCGACCGGCAGATCGAACGACGCTTCGGTTTCCTTGTCCTGCGGGCCGAACGAATAACGCGCCTCGCCGATCGGCGAGGCCTTCTGGTCCAGCGCGCGCACGGTGCCGATGGCGATGCCGCCGTCGGTGCGCAGCACCTTCACCGTCATCCTGGCTGCGGCGTTCTCGGCCGCGACCAGGGCTAGGGCTGAGGAGGTGCCGCCTTCGAACACGGTCAGGCTGCGATCGCCGATGGTCTTGCCGAGGCCAGTCACGAATTCCTCGCCGCGACCGGTATCGACGCTGTCGGAGAGCCAGGCGATCTCGCAGTCGCCGGTTGCTTTCAGGAAGCGATCGATTGCGGTCAGGGTCTCGACGCGTTCGATCGAATACGGCTTTGGCGTCAGCTGCCGCAGCGCGACGCGCGCGGCGCCCGCCGGCATCAATGTGATATCGCGGTTCGGCTCGGACAGCGGCACCAGCGCGATCGCACGGCGGTCGTTCTCGGCACTGGCGATCAATTCGTCGGCGGCCCTGATCCGGATGTCCCAGTTCGAGGCCGCGCTCCAGCCGTCGTCGAACATGATCATCAGCGGCGCCTTGCTGGCGGCCGCGCCTGTTTGCGGATTCCAGATCGGACCGGCGGCGGCGAAAATGACCAGTGCCGCAGCCAGCAGCCGCAATGCGGTCAACCACCACGGCGTTCGCGACGGGGTCTCTTCGCGCGGTGCGATGTCGAACAGCAGGCGCGTCGGCGGAAACTCGATCCGGCGCGGCCGCGGCGGCATCACGCGCAACAGCCACCACAGCACCGGCAGGCTGACGAGGCCGATCAGGAGCAGCGGTTCGGTGAAGGCGAGCGGCAGTCCCATCATGCTGCCGGCCCCGCCTTGATCGTTGTGGTGCGCGCGCCCGATTTGCTCACCTGCATGCCGGCATGCAGGAACAGCAAGAGCTCGGCGGCCGAGCGGTCGGTCGCATGCGTCGTGAACAGCCAGTCGAGCTTGTTGGTCTCGGCGCGGATCTGGTCGCGGTGCAGCGCGAGCCGCGCGGTGTAATCCTGCGCCCAGCTCTCGGCGCGGCCGGCGGTGATCACGCCGAACCCCTCGGGCTCGACGAACTCGACGCGGCCGGAATAGGGAAATGATTCCTCGGCGGGATCGACGACCTGCACCAGCGTGCCATGCGCGCCGGAGCCGGACAGGCCGGCGAGCGTGGTCCTGATCTCGGAGAGCGGCGACCAGAAGTCCGACAGCACGATCGTCTCGGCCAGCGCCGCGGGCACGAAGGAGGGCGGCAGGCTCAAGCGATCGGCATCGTCATGCAGCATCGCCTGCGCCATCTTGTCGATGACGCTGCGGCTCGCGGTCGGTGCCATCAGCCCGGGAATGCCGACGCGTTCACCGCCGGAGACCAGCAGCTCGGCCAGCGCGAAGGCGACGATCAGCGTCCGCTCGAGCTTGGATTCACGCGCCTGCTTTGACGCGAACGCCATCGAGGGCGAACGATCGGGCCAGATCCAGACCGTATGCGAGGCTTCCCATTCGAGCTCGCGGACATAGAGGAGATCGTCGCGCGCCGAGCGCCGCCAGTCGACATTCTGCGACGGTTCGCCGGAGACGAAGCGGCGGTATTGCCAGAAATTTTCGCCAGACCCGGCGCGGCGGCGGCCGTGCAGGCCGTGGATGACGTTGGCGGCGATACGGCGGGCCTCGAGCACCAGGCGCGGCAGCGAAGCGGCGAGCGTACGGCTTTCGCCATCGGCACGTCGGATCGCGATGACCTCCTTTGCTGTGTGCCCGTTCTCCGTCGCCATCAACCGATCCGTGTCTTCAATTGCCGGATCACGTCCGGAATCGTGCGGCCTTCGGCGCGCGCCTGGAACGTCAGCGCCATGCGGTGCTTCAGCACGGGCTCGGCGAGGTCGAGCACGTCGTCGATTGAGGGCGCGAGGCGGCCGTCGATCAGCGCGCGAGCGCGCACCGCGAGCATCAGCGATTGGCTGGCGCGCGGGCCCGGTCCCCAGGCGATGAACTTGCTGGTGTCGCCGCCGTCCGGACCCGGACGGGCCGAGCGCACCAGCGACAGGATCGCCTCGACCACGGAATCGCCGACCGGCAGGCGCCGGATCAGTCGCTGCGCGGTGATGAGTGCATCAGGTGTCATCGAGCCCTTCGCCAGCGTCTCGTCGGCGCCGGTGGTCTCGAACAGGATGCGGCGCTCGGCGTCGCGGTCGGGATAGTCGACGTCGATCTCCATCAGGAAACGGTCGAGCTGGGCTTCGGGCAGCGGATAGGTGCCTTCCTGCTCCAGCGGGTTTTGCGTGGCGAGCACGTGGAACGGCTTCGGCAGATCGTGACGCGCGCCGGCAACGGTGATGTGCTGCTCCTGCATCGCCTGCAGCAGCGCCGACTGCGTGCGCGGGCTGGCGCGGTTGATCTCGTCGGCCATCAGCAGTTGCGCGAACACGGGGCCGGAGATGAAGCGGAAGGCACGCTTGCCGGAGGTGCTCTCGTCCAGCACTTCGGCGCCGAGAATGTCCGACGGCATCAGATCGGGCGTGAACTGGATGCGCTTGGCATCGAGGCCGAGGGTGATGCCGAGCGTCTCGACCAGCTTGGTCTTGGCCAGACCGGGGACACCGATCAACAGCGCATGGCCGCCGGAGAGGATGGTGACCAGCGTGTTCTCGATCACGCGATCCTGGCCGAAGATGACGGACGCGATCGCATCCTTTGCCGCGCAGATCTGGCTCGACACCTGCTCGGCCGAACGGACGATTCCGTCTTCGAGCTTCTCGACACTCTCCGCCATCCGTTAGCTCCTTCAGCCTGCCATGCAGCTCGCTTGCGTCGTCATGTCATCACGTCCTCAACTCAAGACGTGGGCCCTATGCTAGACTTGCAGGAAGGCCATGTATTCGTTGAATTAACCTATCCCCACCTTATCGGCTTAGGGATATGTAGGGCATCACGAAGTGGCGACCTCCACACCGGACGAATGCGGGGTGGAACCGAGTACCCGGATACAACGTAAACCTGCACCAATCGTGCCAAATGACCGATCGTGCCAAATGACAAAGTCAGGGCAAACCATGGCGAACCAAGGGCAGAGCGCCGATCGCGGTCTTGAGGGGCTGACTGCCGCTGCCAAAACTGCTGCCGATGCCGAAGGCGCCAAAAAGGGCCTGCCTCCGGTGCATTTGTGGAATCCGCCGTTTTGCGGCGATCTCGACATTCGAATCGCGTCAGATGGTACTTGGTTCTATTTGGGGACGCCAATCGGCCGTCATGCCTTGGTTCGCCTGTTCTCGACCATCCTCAAGCGCGAAGGCGACAAGCATTTCCTCGTCACGCCGGTGGAGAAGGTCGGCATTCGCGTCGACGACGCGCCGTTCATGGCGGTCGAGATGCAGAAGGACGGCGATGCCAACCATCGCGTGCTCCGCTTCCGCACCAATGTCGACGACTGGGTCACCTGCGATGCGGCGCACCGGCTGCGCTTCGAGCAGGCCAAGGACGGCGGGCTGACGCCCTATCTGCATATCCGCGCCGAGCTCTGGGCCAAGGTCACCCGCGCGCTCTATTACGATCTGGTTGACATGGGTGAGGAGCGGATGGTCGATGGCCAGCCGATGTTCGGTGTCGAGTCGGCCGGCGAGTTCTTCGCCATGGCCGATGCGGAGCAGGTGAGGGCCGCGCTTTGAACAAGCCTATCTCCAGGAACGATCCCGCCGTGATCGGTGCGGCGGATTTCTTCGCCCGCTCCGCCGCGCGGCTCGGCTTCGACGTTCCGCCCGGCCTCTACGATCCCAACATCATTCCGGCCTCGGGCGATCCCGGCACCGACAAGATGCTCGAGATCATCGCGCGCGAGCAGCCGGTGCGGCCGGCGGCGGTCTTGATCGCGGTGGTCGATCATCCCGAGCCGACAATTCTGCTGACGCAGCGTTCGGCGCATCTGAACGACCATGCCGGCCAGATCGCATTCCCCGGCGGCAAGATCGACGCAACCGACCGCTCGCCGCTCGATGCGGCGCTGCGCGAGGCCGAGGAGGAGGTCGGGCTGTCGCGCGACTTCGTCGAGCCGATCGGCTATCTCGATCTCTACGGCACCGGCTTCGGCTTCCGCATCCTGCCGACGGTGGCCAGGGTGCGCCCGGGCTTTGAGCTGACGATCAACCATTCCGAGGTTGATGATGCGTTCGAAGTGCCGCTATCCTTCCTGATGAACCCGGCCAACCACCAGGTGCACAGCAAGGAATTCCGCGGCATGGAGCGGTCCTACTACGCGATGCCGTTTGCCGAACGCTACATCTGGGGCGCGACGGCCGGCATGCTCCGTGTGCTCTATGAGCGGATCTATTCGTCATGATTCGGCCGATCCTGACCGAGATCGGAATCTTCCTCGTTCCCTTTGCCGTCTATGCGCTGTTCCTGGCCGCCACGCGTTCCGGCCTGTTCGTGCAATCGTCCTGGCCGATCACCATCGTCGCGCGTCTCATGCTGGCGGCGCTCGTGCTGGTGATCGCCGGGCTGATCGGCTTTGCGCATTTCTCCGGCGCCGCACCGGATTCGACCTATGTCCCCGCCCATGTCGAGAACGGCAAGCTCGTGCCGGGCGTGGAAAGATAGGGCCGGCCGATGAGCGCGGTGCCCATGCTCGCCGATGCGCCCTGGCTGATTTCGGGTGGCACCGCGCGCGTCCTGCAATTGCTCAATGCGGATGGCGAGGAGGCGCGGGTTGTCGGCGGCGCCGTGCGCAACGCGCTGCTCGGCCTCGTCCCCGGCGACATCGACATCGCGACCACGGCGCTCCCGCACGAGGTGATGCGGCGCGCCAAAGCTGCCGGCATCAAGGCTGTGCCGACCGGCATCGACCACGGCACCGTCACCCTCGTCATCGACGGGCAACCTTACGAAGTCACGACGTTGCGCGAGGATACCGAGACCTTCGGCCGCAAGGCCAAGGTCGCGTTCGGCCGCGACTGGGTGAAGGACGCCGAGCGCCGCGACTTCACGATGAACGGGCTCTCGGTCGATGCCGACGGCGTCGTCCACGATTACGTCGGAGGCATCGCGGATGCGGCCGCGCGGCGCGTGCGCTTCATCGGTGATCCCGACCAGCGCATCGCCGAGGATTTCCTGCGCATCCTGCGCTTCTTCCGCATCCACGCCGCCTTCGGCGCCGGCGATCCCGACCGCGACGGCTATCTCGCCTGCATCCGGGGACGCGCCGGCCTCGCGAGCCTCTCGGCCGAGCGGCTGCGCATGGAGACGCTGAAGCTTCTGGTCGCTCCCGGCGCGTCCGCCGCCGCGCTTGCGATGGCCGATGGCGGATTGCTGCAGGCGCTGACCGGCGGCGTGGTCTACACCGGACCGCTCGCGGCGATGATCGTGATCGAGCGCGAGCTCGGCCTCACCGCAAGCAGCACGCGGCGCCTCGCCGCGCTGGCGATCGCGGTGACTGAAGACGCCAAGCGCGTCGCCACGCGCCTGAGGCTCTCCAATGCGGAAACCAAGGCGCTGGATTCGATGGGGCACCGCTGGTGGCGCTTGGCCACCAAGGACGAAGCCGATGCGCGGCGGCTGCTCTACCGGCTCGGTGCGGATCGCTATCACGATCGCGTGTTGCTGGGCTGGGCGAGAGCCGGCGGTGACGTCGGCTCGTCGCGATGGCGTGCGCTCGCCGAGCTGCCGCAGCGCTGGACTGCGCCGAAATTTCCGCTTCGCGCCGCCGACTTCATCGCGCGCGGCATGGCGGAAGGACCCTCGCTCGGACATGTGTTGACGCTCGCGGAGGACGCTTGGCTTGCGGCGGATTTTCCCCTAGAGGAAGCCGCACTCGCTTCCATCGCCGATCAAGCTGCGGCACGCGTCAGCCGCGATGAGAGAACGTGACCATCGTCTCAGGCTTCGCCGACATCTCGATCTTTCAGCTCCTGCTGGTCGCGTTGATGGCGTTGTTTGCTTCGATTATCGGTGGTCTCGCCGGCTACGGCACCGGCGCCTTGATGCCGCTGGTGCTGGTGCCTCTCGTCGGCGCCGAACCGGTGGTGCCGATCATCGCGATCTCCGCGATCTTCACCAATTCCAGCCGCGCGCTCGCCTATCTCCGCTATGCCGATCGCCGCCGCGCGCTGATCGTGCTGGCCTGTGCGGCACTGACGACAGCGCTTGGTGCCTACGGCTACACACGGCTGACCAATGCGGGCGCGGCGCTGGTGATCGGCTCCATGCTGATCCTGAGCGTGCCGCTGCGCCGTGTGCTCCGCCGCCGCCAGGTCAAGATCGGCGACACTGGGCTTGCGGCCGGCTCGGTCGGCTATGGCGTGCTGGTCGGCGGCACCTCCGGCTCCGGCGTGATCCTGCTGTCGCTGCTGATGGCCGCGGGCCTGGAAGGCGCGGCCGTGATCGCGACCGATGCCATGATCTCGCTCGGCACCGGCCTCATCAAGATCTCGGTGTTCGGCCTCGCCGGCGCCGTGACCGCACAGGTGCTCGCCTTTGCGCTGCTGATCGGAGCAATCGCAATCCCCGGCGCGTTCCTGGCAAAAGCCTTCGTCGAGCGGATGCCGGTGCACATCCACACCGCGATCCTCGACGTCGCGGTGATCACCGGCGGCGTAGTGATGATCTCGGCTGGGGCGAGGCAGCTCATCTAATCAATCGGATGTGGCGCTGTCCCGCTGCCAGTTTGGTTCACGCCGCGGGTCTAGTGTGAGGGACTGCAGTCCAGTTCCTTGATCCTGCCGGCGGCGTCAAATGCCAAAAGTGCACTCATGACGCCAGCACTGGTGAGGTACGAGATAATGGTGCCGTCGTTGCGCCAGGGATTGAGATCATCCAACGTGCCTGCCGGATATTTCCGGAGGTGATCGACCCAATAGGCACGAAGTGCTTCGCGGCCGGTGATGGTTTGGCCGCCGGCGCAGCCGCAGTGGACCACGGCGTCCTCGGCATGAAGTTCCAAAATCGCTTCGATATCGCCCGCGCGATAGGCATCAAGCCAGTCGACCGCAACGGCCATCGGGTCAAAGGACATATTTTTCACTCGCATCGCGTCCAAATCTGGGTCAGGCTCTGGAACCGCCAGGCCTTTTTTGATTTTAATATCCCACCCGGGCACGGCCATATGGCGAACGACATAGGGGACCGGGCCGAGGGCCAAAGTCGATGTTGGACACGTCCGCCAGGCAGGGGATACTCAAGCCCATCCGGCTCGTGATCGTCGATCCACAGCCGATCGTTCTGCAGGGACTGAGGTCGGTCCTCGGGACGCAGCCGGACTTCGACGTTGTCGCATCGTCCAGCGATCGGACAAGCTGCCTCGAAGCAATTCGGAAGCTGACACCTGACGTCGCGCTTCTTGCCGACAAGGTGCCGGATCTGACGGTCTCCGAGATCCTCGCGATTGTGAAGGCGGAGAAGCTCTCCACGCGCCTGGTGTTCTTCACCGAGTCCGATACCGACCACGATCTGACTTCAGCCATCACAGCCGGCGCCTGCAGCGCAATTTCGAAGTATGCCTCTCCCGCCACGATGCTGCGATCGCTGCGGCTGATGACGAAGAGCGGCGTGGCACTGGACAAGTCCGATCTCTCCGCACCCGGCAAGGAGGCGGACGGCGATAGCAAAGTCGAAAGGATGCTGGAGCTGTTGACGCAACGGGAACGTCAAATCGCACGACTCGTGGCGGAAGGAATGTCGAACAAGGAGATCGCGCGTCAGCTCAACGTTTCCGACGGGACGGTCAAGGTCCACCTGTACAATATTTTCCAGAAGCTCGAGATCACCAACAGAACTGTGCTCGCGACCATCGCATTGCTGCAACGGCCCTCCGGCCTGGCCGCGCTCTCCCTGGCATTTCTGGCGCTCGCAATTGCGGACGAACTCAAGGCGTCGGAAGCGAACGACATCTTCCCGGATGAGAACGGCGTCGGCCACGTGGACGAGCACGCGGGGTACGAGCCCTGGAAAAAGGGATTCTCCGGCACCTCGTCGTCTGGGAATCCGGCGAGCCGCCCACGCAGGCCCAGAGACTTGTTCGCCAAGGCCGCCCAAATCACCAACCCGGCGGCGGCAATGGAAGCGCTACGCGCGGCCGAGCAATCCGGGGGCGCGAAAGCGTGGACGCACCACGCTCCTGCTGGATCGGGCGCGCCCGATCTTCCCGTGCCCTTACTGCGAGGAGCAAACGACATACAGGTCGGAGTTGACCCGGCCCCGGAACATCAATTCCCGCGGCTTCTTTCCAATGCGATGTCGATGCATGGAGGGTATGGCAACTTTGCTATTCTCACCGGTGCGTTGATCTACGCACTGGAGGATCCCCATCTCGCCGCCCACGCGCATGACCTTCGTCAAGCGTCGATCGACAGCATCCTGGCCGTCACTGAAGAGAGTGCGACCACAAAACTGGCCGCGATCACCCATGCTGCCGCCAATCATGCCGACAATTCAGCCCCGGGTTTCCTTTCGCACGATGTCCGCCTGTCTTTCGCCGCTGTGACCACTGGAAACGGCAACCTCGCTGAAGGCGCTCTGGGCGAAAAGGGCCCGGGCGATGCGGGTGACAATCTCCATAAATTTGTTGGCGCGGACCCTGGTCACGATGCCGGTGTCGGCGGGGGCGGCGACGTTGAAAAAATTGTTTATCGCTCCCCGATTGACTCCGAGTCTAACCAGTTCAAGTCGACCTCTTCCGACGCCGTGTTCGATTTCGCATCTGGGCCGGGCAGGATCAATCTTGCGGCTTTCGGAGCGCTTGCCTGGCTGCACATGACGGCGGCAACCAAGTCTATACCGCCACATACACTCGCCTGGGTCTACGACTCCGCAAGCAACGAGACGATCGTCTATGTGAATGCGACCGATCATATCCTTGATATCGGCGATCGCGGCCTGCTGGAAATCCATCTCGAGGGGATCGTGGCCGTTGCGGAGGCGGATGTCGGCTCCGAGCCAGATGGCGCGGCTGTTGCGACCACCTTGGAGCAGCTCGAAGCCGCGCTGATACCGGCGATCGCAACCGATGAGGCCGCTCTGACGAAGGATCATGTCCAAACCAGTATCGAGGGGAGCGAGAGCACGCTCGGGACGGCTGGAGCCTGGGCCCTTCTGGCCAACAACGGCTCGGGTTTCCATTTCGGGCAGGCCCGGACCGGCTTGGGGACGTCGACGAGGCTCAGAAGCTCCAGCGACGCGTCGGCGGATGCAACGGAAGAGAGCGATGGTGCGTCTGCCGCGTCGGCTCACGCATCATCCATCGAGCTTGCTCATAGCGCGACGGCCCCGGCAGCGGCAAATGTCGCATCGAACAATGGTCCGATCAATGCGGGCAACGGCGTTTCGTCGACGGGGCCCAACGAGATCGGCCAACCCAGCGTCGTAACCGCCGACAGCGCGGGGCACGGCAACTCGCAGCACGCTTCGGACCCATCGACTGAAGCTGGCTCCAAACCGGGCAACGGCGTCGGCCATGACGCCGAGCATCACGATAAGGCCTCGGACGCTCCAGGAGGGTCAGCGAAGAACGCAGAACCAGACGGCGCGGAACACGGCAAAGCCGGGCACTCAAATGCTGCAAAAGCACCGGACGCAGCCGAGACCGATCCGGACGTCGCAACGGCCGCCGACGCGGGTCACGGCAACTCGAAGCACGCTTCGGAGCCGGGGTCTGCAAAGGCGGCAGCCGACGAATCGACTGAAGCTGGCTCCAAAGCGGGCCACGGCGTCGGCAATGGCGCCGAGCATCACGCTTCGGCTTCGGAAGCTCCGGGAGGGCCAGCGAAGAAGGCCGACCCAGGCGGCGCCGAACACGGCAAATCCGGGCACTCCGCCGCCCCAAACGCACCAGACGCAGGCGAGATCGATCCGGGCGCCGCGATAGCCGCCGGTGCAGGCCACGGCAACCCGCAGCACGCATCGGAGCCAGGATCTGCAAAGGCGGCAAGCACGGGGTCGACGGAAGATGGGGGCAAACCCGGCAACGGCGTCGGCAATGGCGCCGAGCATCACACTAAGGACCCGGAGGCTCAGGGAGGGGCAGCGCAGAAGGCAGAACCAGACGGCGCGGAACACGGCAAATCCGGGCACTCAACCGCTGCAAACGCACCAGACGCAACCGAGATCGATCCGGGCGCCGCAACGGCCGCCAGCACGGGTCACGGCAATGCGCAGCACGCTTCAGAACCAGAATCTTCGAAGGCGGCAGCCAGCAAATCGACTGGAGCTGGCTCCAAAGCGGGCAACGCCGCCGACCGTGGTGGCGAGCATCACGCTTCGGCTTCCGAAGGCGCGCAAACACCAGCGACAACGGCAGAACCAGACGGCGCGGAACACGGAAAATCCGGGCACTCAGCCGCTGCAAGCCCGCTGGACGGAGCAGCGATCGATCCGGCCGCCGCAACGCCCGCCAGCGCGGGCCACGGCAACTCGCAACGCGCTTCGGAGCCAGGATCTGCAAAGGCGGCAAGCACGGAATCGACGGAACACGGAGGCAAACCGGGCAACGGCGCCGGCGATGGCGCCGAGCATCCCTCTTCGGCTTCGCAGGCTGCGGGGACCGTGAAGACAGCAGAACCAGCCACCGTGGACCACGGTAACTCGCAGCACGCTGCGCAATCTGCAGCAATCGCAGACGACGCACACGCGGCCAAGGCTGCGTTCGAAACCGGCGGCGCAGACCAGGGACCGGTATTCCGGTTCGATAGCGGCGTAGCTCCTTCTGCTTTCGTCGAGATAGTCGGACTGAAAGAGTTCAATCATCCGCTGGATGCGCACGTTCCGCCCGGTCAGGAAGAAGGCCTCGGGTTCAACGTCAAGCTCGTCCCTCATGCACTGAACGGACACGCGGACGATCACGGCACCAACAGCCCGCACCAAGCGATTCTACCTGCGCATCATGATTTGCTGATCTGAACCGCTGCATCGTCATTGACCGAAAATGGCAACTGTCACCGTAGCCACGGCTCAGGAACGCGACGCCTTTGGCGGATCAGCCTGATGGGGAGCAGTTGTTCAGGGTTGCAGCCGTGAGAGCAGACGTTGCCGATCCTGATCGCGACCTCGCTGCTCCATGCGCATCCGTTCAAGTTCGCCTTCAGCTTTGGTTGTGTCCTCGTTCTGGCGCTTCATTTCGATGATCAGCGCCTCCTGCTCGGCGAGCCGGCGTTCTCCTTCGACGACGTCGCGCTCGATCTGCCTCAGCTCATCGTATATCGCCGTCGTGTACATCGCGATCCTCGCGCGGCCGTGCTGCGAAGCACGCCGCAGAGTAGGTTTCGCTTCGTGCAGGGCCTTTATCGGGCGCGCGGTGCGGCTATGACCACAGCGCGACGCGTATGGCTTTTAACTCAGCCAGCTTCGCGAACGTTCCGGCTGATGCCATTTTTTCCCGGGCTTTGATCGATCGCACGAGAGGCCATGTTTGTTAACCGATCCCCTTGGCGGAAGCGGATCGCCAACTGCCCGGAACGGATCTCGTCAAGCGAGCGCACCCGTTGTCGGCGGCGATGCACTCGGCTCAGGGCTGCGCCTCAGCCAAGTTGCAAACAAGCGGTCGGCACAATATCGTCGATCGTCCGCGCCGATGTCTGACGTTCAATCTCCCTCAGGAACCAACACCATGAATGTGGTCTCAGTGCCCAGCGGGATCCATCGCCCTTCAGGGAAGGTCGATATCCCGTCCGCCTGGGAGGGCGCTGAGATGAAAGCCAATCCCGATCGATGGTTGATATCACTTGCTGCCGGCGAGATCGCCGAACTCGAGGGCGCGGCTGAAACATATCTTGGCAGCAACAAAAAAATCGCCGAGATCACGAAGGAAAGCTTTCCGCTTCCGTACTTCGGCGCGCATCTGGAAGAGCTCAAGAAAAGGCTTTTGGTCGGCTTGGGCTTCGAAGTGATCCGCGGCCTCCCAGTGGCAAAATACAGTCAGGAGTTTGCCGCTACGATCTTTTGCGGAGTGGGCGCCCATCTTGGATCGGCGCGGTCTCAGAATGCAGCGGGCCACATTCTCGGTCACGTCCGTGACACAGGCGCTGATGCGAAGGATCCGAACACCCGAATTTATCAAACCTCGGAACGGCAAACATTCCACACGGATTCGTCCGACGTGGTTGGATTGTTATGCATTCGCGAGGCGATGGAGGGAGGGGATTCTCTCCTTGTCAGTACGACGACAATCTACAACGAGATGTTTGACAGACGTCCCGACCTTGCCGCTCTCTTGTTTGATCCGATCGCGACGGACCGACGAGGCGAGGTGCCGGAGAACGAAAAGCCATATCTTGAAATCCCGGTGCTGAATTGGCATGCGGGGTTCCTGACCGGGTTTTATCAGCGCCAATATATCGATAGTGCGCAGCGCTTTCCCGATGCGCCGAGACTGACGCCGGCTCACGTCGAGGCGCTCGATCTTTTTGACGCGCTCGCAAATGATCCCGCGCTGCATTTCGGCATGCGGCTTCAGCCGGGCGACATGCAGTTCGTTTACAATCATGCCTTGCTGCATGACCGGACCGGATTCCGCGATTGGCCCGATGCAGGCCAGAAGCGTCATTTATTGCGCCTTTGGCTCAGCATGGAAGGCGACCGGCCGTTGCCCGATTGCTTCAAGCAGCGCTATGGCTCGATCGAGATCGGTAACCGTGGCGGCATCATCACCAAAGGGACCAGTTTGAACGTTCCGTTGGATTGACGTTCGAGCATCCAGCGATGTCCGCTCTCGTGCCGATATGGACAGAGGAGCGGACACCAAGTTGGGCGGAGCCGAGCACCCCGACCTAATGAGGACGCGGCCTCAGCCGCGCTTACTCCTCGTCTTCGTCGTCTTCATCCTCGTCTTCGTCGTCGAGCTCTTCCAGGTGCTCGAGCACCGCAAGCGGGAGCGTCTCGCGAAACAGATCGCCCTCCGCGCCCATCCAGAGACAGATCACGTCGTCGCCCTTCACGTCCGCGACGGTGAGCGGCTGCCCGCCGGATTTCAGCATGACGATATCGCCGGCTTTTAGTTCCATGGATGGTCCTTTCGGGTTGATTGACGGCGAAGCTAGCAAACCGGCATGACATGCCGATCACGGGCTACTCGGTCAGTGGATGTGTTGCGGTAGCGCGCATCCGCCGGCCAGACTGCTGAAACGTCGATCAGAGAGCTTTAGGCCGGAGCGATCCCATCACGAGAGGCAATGGTGCCTGTTCGATGGATGGCACAAGGGCTCTTCCGTCCCGTGCGTCGCGACCATCACACCATGCGCCTGTTTTGCCCGACGGCGCAAATGATTTCGTCAGATCCGCAGTTTGCGCTTGCCGCAAGTCCTTGATTTTGCTGCGGCCGTCTACTGTGCATGGGGTTGTTTTCGACGTTTTTGTTTGCGCACCCCGATTGCAGTCAGTCCGGCACCAGTTCTGTCAGCGAGCGGATGATGCGGTCGGGCTTGACGATCGAGCCTTCGGGCAGGCCGTCGCCATGCACGTCGATCCAGATCGAGTAGATGCCGAGACGCTGCGGCGTCACGACTTCCCATTCCAGATTGTCGCCGATCATCCAGGTGTCTCTTGCGGTGACGCCGAGCGCCTCCATCGCGTGCAGATAGGCGCGCTCCTCGGGCTTGCCGAAGCCGTGCTCGCCCTCGATCTGGATGTGGTGGAAGCGATGCGCCAGCTCGAAGCGCTCCACCTTGGCGCGCTGGGTGTCGGCGGCGCCGTTGGTCACCAATGCGAGCTTGATGCCGAGCGCCTTGAGCCTGTCGATAGCGTCATGCGCGCCGGGGAAGACGAACATCTCCTCCTCGCGATAGGCGGTGAAGCGGTCGGCCAGGCGAATGGCGAGGTCGTCGGGCAGGGCGCGATGACCGGCGGCTGCGAGCGAGGCGAAACCGCCCTTGACGGTGAGGTGCCGGGCTTCGGCGAGCTTGAGCCGCCACGAAGCGTCCGCATTGGCCCAGAAATTCTTCGCGAAGGCCAGGACGGTGCTCGCGACCAGTTGCGGCGGCAGCGGCGCGAGTTCCTCGGCGAACTCCGCTGTGATCGTGTTCCAGGCGATCTCGGGCCGCGCATAGGCCGACAGGATGGTGTCGTCCATGTCGATCAGCATGGCGCGCGGCAGCGGTCTCATTGCGGGCTTCATCGTCGTCATGGCCATTTCACCACCGGTGGCAGCGACGACAGGATCGAATCCACATTGCCGCCGGTCTTGAGACCGAAGATGGTGCCGCGGTCGTAGAGCAGGTTGAACTCGACATAGCGGCCGCGCCGGATCAATTGCTCCTCGCGATCCTCCGCGGTCCAGCTTGTCGCGAAATTGCGCCGCACGATGTCGGGATAGACCTTCAGGAAGGCGCGGCCGACATCCCGGGTGAAGGCGAGGTCGGCGTCCCAGTCGCCGCTGTCGTGCCAGTCGTAGAAGATGCCGCCGATGCCGCGCGCCTCTTTGCGGTGCGGCAGGTGGAAATACTCGTCGCACCACTTCTTGTACTTGTCGTAATCGGCGATGCCGTTCGGCTGCGTGCAGGCCTGTTTCATTGCGGCGTGGAAGGCGATGCTATCGGCATCGTCCTGCGTGCGCCGGCGGTCGAGCACCGGCGTAAGATCGGCGCCGCCGCCGAACCAGGCTTTGGTGGTGACGACGAAGCGCGTGTTCATGTGCACCGCCGGCACGTGCGGATTGCGCAGATGCGCAATCAGCGAGATGCCGGAGGCCCAGAACTTCGGGTCGTCCGCCGCGCCCGGAATTTGCGCGCGAAACTCTGGTGCGAATTCGCCGTGCACGGTGGAGCAATGCACGCCGACCTTCTCGAACAGGCGGCCGGACATCATCGACATCACGCCGCCGCCGCCGGCCGCGCCGGTATGATCGGTGCGCTGCCAGGGTGTGCGTTTGAAGCGGCCGGCCTCACCGGGATAAAGGCTCTCGGGGGCATCGTCCTCCAGCCGCTCGAAGCTCGCGCAGATGTCGTCGCGCAAGGCTTCGAACCAGGCGCGTGCGCGCGTCTTGCGGTCTTCGATCGAGCTCGGGTCCAATGTGGATGTCATTCCGTCAGCCCTGCGGACCGTAATAGGTGCAGCTCTCGTTGCAACTGTCGCGATGGATGCTGACGCGGGTGAGCTTGCCGATAGGGGCCAGCCGCTCCCAGACGAAGCGCGAGAGGTTTTCCAGCGTCGGTGTGCCCAGCGCCTCGATCTTGTTGAGGTACTTGTGATCCAGCGTCATGCGCACATCCTCGATGGCGCGCTGGACCAGGCCGAGATCGACCACCATGCCGGTTTTGGGATCGGGCGTGCCGCGCAGCGTCACCTCGGCGCGGAAGGAGTGGCCGTGGATCTCTTCGCTGGCCGCGCCGAATGTCGTTCCCGACAATGAGTGCGCCGCCTCGAAGCGAAACGATTTCGTCAATTCCCACATCTGTTCGAAAACCAATCCTATCTGATACCAAGCGACTTATGCGTCTGCACGCTGAGCCGCCATTGCGGATGATTGAGGCAATAGTCGATGGCGCCCGCGGTGTTTTGGGCGACCTCGGGCCCGTCCATCGGCTGCAACGAGAAGCGCTCGAAGGCGAGATCCGCGAAGGCGTCCGGCATGGCGAGCGGCTGCGGATAGACTAGCTTCAGTTCGTGGCCACGCCGGACCACCAGATCGCTGCCGCCCTTTGGGCTGACGCAGATCCAGTCGAGCCCCTCGGGCGGGGCGATGGTGCCGTTGGTCTCGACGCCGATCTCGAAGCCGCGGGCATGGAGCGCGTCGACCAGCGCGGTATCGACCTGGAGCAGCGGCTCGCCGCCGGTGAGCACCACATAGCGGTTGTCGGTGGAGGCTGTCCATTGCGCGGCGATGGTGTCTGCGAGTTCCGCGGCCGAGCCATAGCGACCGCCGAGGGTGCCGTTGGTGCCGACGAAATCGGTGTCGCAGAATTTGCAAGTGGCCTCCTGACGGTCGGCCTCGCGCCCGCTCCAGAGGTTGCAGCCGGCAAAACGGCAAAACACGGACGCGCGCCCGGCATGGGCGCCTTCGCCTTGCAAGGTCAGGAAGATTTCCTTGACCGCGTAACTCAACCGTCTCTCCTCAACATATTAAACTTGCGGGTTCCGGAGCTGCCGCAGCGCTTCGCCTGCGGCCATCGCCGCGGTCATGGCGACATTGAGCGACCTCAGCCCCGGAGCGATCGGGATCACCAGCCGCGCGTCCGCCGCCTCGACCACCGCCTCGGTGACGCCGGCGCTCTCGCGCCCGAATAGCAGGATGTCCGCCGTCTGGTAACGGAAATCGCGGTAGTCGGTCGCCCCCTTGGTGGTGAACAGCAGCAGGCGAGCGCCTTGCGCCGCCCGCCATTGCTCGAACTTTGACCAGGAGTCATGCCTGACGATGCTGACCTGATCGAGGTAGTCCATTCCCGCCCTGCGGAAATGCCGGTCGGAGACCGGGAAGCCCGCCGGTTCGATGATATGGGCGGCCATGCCCAGACAGGCGCAGAGCCTGAGAATCGTGCCGGTGTTCTGGGGGATGTCGGGTTGGAAAAGCGCTATCTGCATGGGCGGTGCCGGGTTCGGTGCGGGCCGGAAATGTCTCAATAAAACATCGCTGGCCGCGGAATTCGTGCATTGCACGCTCCCGCGCCGATAGCGGGCTTGCGCTCGCCCGGCAAGGGTGCCAATAGAACGATTCTGGACTGCTGTTTTCGCCTTGTTTTGGTGGGGGCACGCGAAGTTCTGCCGCCGCGGGGGGCCGCGGGCGCCGGCAGGCTGTTCCGGGGACCTTGGGGGCTCCCGGAGCGGTTCCGCCGGCTGCATAAGAAGAAAGGGTTGGAATCGTGACGACAGCGTCTTCGGCGGACCATCCGACACGCCGTGATTTCTTATTCGTTGCAACGGGGGCAGCTGCAGCAGTAGGGGGCGCAGCCGCGCTCTGGCCCTTTATCTCCCAAATGAATCCTGATGCGTCGACCATCGCCGCTGGTGCGCCGATCGAGGTCGATCTCAGCCCGGTTGCCGAGGGGCAGGACATCAAGGTGTTCTGGCGCGGCAAGCCGATCTATATCAGCCACCGCACCAAGAAGCAGATCGACGAGGCGCGCGCCGTCAACGTGGCGAGCCTGCCCGATCCGCAGTCCGACGAGGCCCGGGTCAAGTCCGGCCATGAGCAGTGGCTGGTCGTGATCGGCATCTGCACCCATCTCGGCTGCATCCCGATCGCCCATGAAGGCAATTACGACGGGTTCTTCTGCCCCTGCCATGGTTCGCAGTACGATTCGTCCGGCCGCATCCGCCAGGGGCCCGCGCCCGCGAACCTGCCGGTGCCGCCGTACCAGTTCGTTTCCGACACCAAAATCCAGATCGGCTGAGCTTCGGGCCCTCGTCCGAAGCTTCGCGCCGTCTCGTCGTATTATTTCCTCAGGATCGCATCATGAGCGGACCATCCGACTACCAGCCGAGCAATCCGGCCCTGCAATGGATCGAGCGACGTCTGCCGATCCTCGGCCTCATGCACTCCTCCTTCGTGGTCTATCCCACCCCGCGCAACCTGAACTATTGGTGGACCTTCGGCGCCATCCTCTCCTTCATGCTGGGGATCCAGATCCTGACCGGCGTGATCCTGGCGATGCACTACACGCCGCATGCCGACCTCGCCTTCAAGTCGGTCGAGCTGCTCGTCCGTGACGTCAATTACGGCTGGCTGCTGCGCAACATGCATGCCGTCGGCGCCTCGATGTTCTTCGTCGCTGTCTACGTCCACATGCTGCGCGGCCTCTATTACGGCTCCTACAAGGAGCCGCGCGAGGTGCTGTGGATCCTTGGCGTCATCATCTACCTCCTGATGATGGCGACGGGCTTCATGGGCTACGTGCTGCCGTGGGGCCAGATGAGCTTCTGGGGCGCCACCGTCATCACCAATCTGTTCTCCGCCATCCCCTATGTCGGCGAGAGCATCGTGACGCTCTTGTGGGGCGGCTATTCGGTCGGCAACCCGACGCTGAACCGCTTCTTCTCGCTGCACTATCTACTGCCGTTCCTGATCGCGGGCGTCGTCGTGCTCCACGTCTGGGCGCTGCATGTCTCCGGCCAGAACAACCCTGATGGCGTCGAGCCCAAGACGGAAAAGGACACTGTTCCGTTCACGCCGCATGCAACCATCAAGGATATGTTCGGCGTCTCCTGCTTCATGCTGCTCTACGCCTGGTTCATCTTCTACATGCCGAATTATCTCGGCGACGCCGACAATTACATTCCGGCGAACCCGGGCGTGACGCCGCCGCACATCGTGCCGGAATGGTATTACCTGCCTTTCTACGCGATCCTGCGCTCGATCCCGAACAAGCTCGCGGGCGTGATCGGGATGTTCTCGGCGATCATCATCCTGTGCTTCCTGCCCTGGCTCGACGCCGCCAGGACGAAGTCGTCGAAGTACCGTCCGCTGGCCAAGCAGTTCTTCTGGATCTTCGTCGCGGTCTGCATCCTGCTCGGCTATCTCGGCGCGCAGCCGCCGGAAGGCATCTATGTGATCGCCGGCCGGGTCCTGACGTTCTGCTATTTCGCCTACTTCCTGATCGTGCTGCCGCTGCTCTCGCGGATCGAGAAGCCGCGTCCGGTGCCGAACTCGATCTCGGATGCCGTCCTGGCCAAAACCGGGAGCAGGTCGACGCCGATGGTGTCGAGCGCGATCGTGCTTGCGCTGGCGGGCGCGTTGTTTGCGGGCTCAGCCGACAGCGCGCGCCTCCGAAGGCAGCGACAAGCCGCCGGGCAACAAATGGTCGTTCGCCGGTCCGTTCGGCAAGTACGATCGCGGCGCATTGCAACGCGGCCTGAAGGTCTACAAGGAAGTCTGCGCCAACTGTCACGGCCTGTCCTACGTCGCCTTCCGCAATCTCGCGGAAGCCGGCGGTCCCGGCTATTCGGTCGCGCAGGCTGCAGCCTTCGCCTCCGACTACAAGGTCAAGGATGGTCCGAACGACGCCGGCGACATGTTCGAACGCGCGGGCCGGCCGGCGGATTATTTCCCCTCGCCATTCCCGAACGAGCAGGCGGCGCGTGCGGCGAACGGCGGCGCGGCGCCGCCGGATCTGTCGCTGATCACCAAGGCGCGTTCCTACGGCCGCGGCTTCCCGATGTTCATCGTCGACTTCTTCACCCAGTATCAGGAGCAGGGTCCGGACTACGTCTCGGCGCTGCTCCAGGGCTTTGAGGACAAGGCGCCCGAAGGTGTGACCATCCCGGAGGGCTCCTACTACAACAAGTACTTCCCGGGCCACGCCATCAAGATGCCGAAGCCGCTCAGCGACGGCCAGGTCACCTATGACGACGGCTCGCCGACCACTGTCGCGCAGTATTCCAAGGACGTCACCACGTTCCTGATGTGGACCGCCGAACCGCATATGGAAGCGCGCAAGCGCCTCGGTTTCCAGGTGTTCATCTTCCTGATCATCTTCGCCGGCCTGATGTACTTCACCAAGAAGAAGGTCTGGGCAGACTCGCACTGAGGGGCCCGAGGCGAGAATGAAGAGGCCCCCGCAAGGGGGCTTTTTTGTTGGGCACGAGAGTGTGTTGTCAGGCGCGATTGCCTATCGCCCGCTCAAACGCCAAAATGCCGCCAACCGCTCCCCAAAAACTCGTCGGAGGACACCATGGGAACCGCCATCACCTTCAAGCGCCCGGACGGCAAGGACGCATCGGGCTATCTCGCCAATGCCGCGCGCGGCAACGCGCCGGGCGTGGTG
This sequence comes from Bradyrhizobium lupini, assembly GCF_040939785.1. NCBI lineage: Bacteria > Pseudomonadati > Pseudomonadota > Alphaproteobacteria > Hyphomicrobiales > Nitrobacteraceae > Bradyrhizobium > Bradyrhizobium lupini. The sequence continues at coordinate 1,900,658 of NZ_CP162553.1, read as the reverse complement.
GTGATCCAAGAATGGTGGGGCCTTTCGGACCAGATCAAGGGCCTCTGCGACCGCTTCGCGCTGGCCGGGTTCGATGCGCTGGCGCCAGATCTCTACAAGGGCAAGGTGGTGCCGTATCACGACACCGACGCCGCCGGCAAAGAGATGAACTCGCTCGACTTCATGGACGCCACCACGCAGACGGTGCGCGGCGCCACGCAATATCTGTCGCGCAACGGCGCCAAGGTGGGCCTGACCGGCTTCTGCCTCGGCGGCGCCGTCACCATCATCGGCGCGGTGCATGTGCCGGAGCTCGCCGCCGGCGTGGTGTTCTACGGCATCCCGCCAGAGCAGGCGGCCAAGCCCGCCGACGTCAAGATCCCGCTTCAGGCCCATTTCGCCAACAAGGACGATTGGTGCACGCCGGAGCTGGTCAACGGTTTCGAAAAGGCCATGAAGGCCGCCGGCAAGTCGCTGGAGCTGTTCCGCTATGACGCCGAGCACGCTTTCGTCAACGAGCAGCGCCAGGCCGTGCACGACCGGGAAGCCGCCGAGCTCGCCTGGGGCAGGGCGACGGAGTTTTTCAGGAAGCATCTGGGGTAGGTGTGCTGCGCCAGTCGCGCTACCATTTCAGTGTCGCCCCGGCCTGGTGCGCAATTGCCCGGCCTTCGCCGGGACGACTGTGGTGATCGGCGTTGAGCAGCCAGCCCAGCCAGCCTTGACGTCGTCCCCGCGCCATGGTGAGTATCCGCCCATGAGCACCGCCGTCCGCCCATCCCGTCTTTGGTGGCGCACCTCCTGAGAGGTGGCCGGTGCGATTTATTCTCCCAAAATCGTCTGAGGTCGCCCACGCAGTGCGGCGGCCTGATCGTTTGTCCTGTGTGGCGTTCCCTCGACAAGTTTCGTAAGAGGACCCCATGAACAGGACCGTCTTTGCCCTTCCGGCTCGAAGCGACTACGTGACCCGCGCGGGGCTTGCGATCACGCGCGTGGCGGAACAGTTTTCCGGCGGCGCCAACCGGCTCGACGATCTCGTCAGCCTGCTCGACCGCCGCCGCGGCGTGGTGCTGTCGTCGGGCACGACCGTGCCCGGCCGCTACGAGAGTTTTGACCTCGGCTTCTCCGATCCGCCGCTCAAGCTCGAGACCACCGGCGTCAATTTCAAGCTGGAAGCGCTGAACGCGCGCGGGGAGGTGCTGATCGCCTTCCTCGCCGACGTCTTGCGCGAACCCTGCGTCGTGATCTCCGAGACGACGCCGACGCGCCTTGCCGGTCATATCATCCGCGGCGAAGCCCCGATCGACGAAGACCAGCGCACGCGGCGCGCCAGCGTGATGTCGCTGGTGCGCGATCTCGTCGCCGCTTTCTCCGCCAATGACGACGGCGTGCTCGGCCTGTTCGGCGCCTTCGCCTACGATCTCGTGTTCCAGATCGAGGACCTCGTGCAGAAGCGCGCGCGCGAGAGCGACCAGCGCGACATCGTGCTCTACGTCCCCGATCGCCTGCTCGCCTATGACCGCGCCACCGGCCGCGGCGTCGTGCTCACATACGATTTCGCGTGGAAGGGCAAGTCCACCGCGGGCCTGCCGCACGAGACCGCCGAGAGCCCCTACCTCAAGACACCGCGCCAGGGTTTTGCCGATCACGCCCCCGGCGAATATCAGGCCACTGTCGAGACCGCGCGCGCTGCCTTTGCGCGTGGCGATCTGTTCGAGGCGGTGCCGGGGCAGCTCTTCGCCGAGCCCTGCGACCGCTCGCCGGCGGAAGTGTTCCAGCGGCTCTGTGTCATCAATCCGTCGCCCTACGGCGCGCTGATGAATCTCGGCGAGGGCGAATTTCTCGTCTCGGCCTCTCCGGAAATGTTCGTGCGCTCGGACGGACGCCGGGTCGAGACCTGCCCGATCTCGGGGACGATCGCGCGCGGTACCGATGCGATCGGCGATGCCGAGCAGATCCGCCAGCTCCTGAACTCCGAGAAGGACGAGTTCGAGCTCAACATGTGCACCGACGTCGACCGCAACGACAAGGCGCGCGTCTGCGTTCCCGGCACCATCAAGGTGCTGGCGCGCCGGCAGATCGAGACCTATTCAAAACTGTTCCACACCGTCGACCATGTCGAAGGCATGCTGCGTCCCGGCTTCGATGCGCTCGACGCCTTTCTCACCCACGCCTGGGCCGTCACCGTCACTGGCGCACCAAAACTCTGGGCGATGCAGTTCGTCGAGGATCACGAGCGCTCGCCCCGCCGCTGGTATGCCGGCGCGATCGGGGCGGTGAATTTCGACGGCAGCATCAACACCGGCCTCACCATCCGGACCATCCGGATGAAGGAGGGCCTCGCGGAAGTGCGTGTCGGCGCCACCTGTCTGTTCGACTCCGATCCCGCCGCCGAGGACCGCGAATGCCAGGTCAAGGCCGCCGCCCTATTCCAGGCGCTGCGCGGTGATCCGCCGAAGCCGCTGTCGGCCTTTGCGCCCGATGCGACCGGAAGCGGCAAGAGGGTGCTGCTGATCGACCATGACGACAGCTTCGTCCATATGCTGGCCGATTACTTCCGCCAGGTCGGCGCCGACGTCACCGTGGTCCGCCATGTGCATGCGCTCGACATGCTCAAGCAGAAGCGGTGGGATTTGCTGGTGCTGTCGCCAGGGCCGGGCAGGCCCGAGGATTTTGGGATCAAGAAGACCATCGACGCGGCGCTGGAGGACAAGCTGCCGGTGTTCGGCGTCTGCCTCGGCGTCCAGGCGATCGGCGAGTATTTCGGCGGCGAGCTCGGGCAGCTCACGCATCCCGCCCATGGCCGGCCCTCGCGGGTTCAGGTACGTGGCGGGCGGCTGATGCGCAATCTGCCGAACGAGATCGTCATCGGCCGCTATCACTCGCTGTATGTCGAGCGCGACAGCATGCCGGAGGTGCTATCCGTCACCGCCAGCACCGAGGACGGCGTCGCCATGGCGCTCGAGCACAAGACCCTGCCGGTCGCCGGCGTGCAATTCCATCCGGAATCGCTGATGTCGCTGAGCGGCGAGGTGGGCTTACGAATTGTCGAGAACGCGTTCCGCCTGGATGCGTCGCGCTGATTGAGAGGCACCATGACTTTTGACCATGATCTGAAGGCGAGCGTCCGCACCATCCCGGACTATCCGAAACCCGGGATCTTGTTCCGCGACATCACCACGTTGCTCGCAGATGCGCGTGCGTTCCGCCGTGCGGTCGACGAACTCGTCAATCCCTGGGCCGGCAACAAGATCGACAAGGTCGCTGGCATGGAAGCGCGCGGCTTCATCATCGGTGGCGCGGTGGCGCACCAGGTTTCGGCCGGCTTCGTGCCGATCCGGAAAAAAGGCAAGCTGCCGCACACCACCGTGCGGATCGCTTACTCTCTCGAATACGGCATCGACGAGATGGAGATGCATGTCGACGCCATTCAGCCGGGTGAGCGTGTGATCCTGGTCGACGACCTCATCGCCACCGGCGGCACCGCGGAAGGTGCGGTGAAGCTGCTGCGCCAGATCGGCGCCAATGTGGTCGCCGCCTGCTTCATCATCGATCTGCCCGATCTCGGCGGCGCCGCCAAGCTGCGCGCGATGGACGTGCCGGTGCGCACGCTGATGACGTTCGAGGGGCACTGAGGGCACGGCACGGCTGGCGACGTTCAGATCGGCTCGGCCGTTAGCTCCGACAGCCAATGCAGCATGCGCTCTTTGAGGAGCGCATTCCTGACATAGTCGCTCGCCTCATCTTTCAGCCGCTCGCATTCGCCGAGTGTCAGGCCTGCCTCACCGTGCATGTTCCACGCAGTCTGGAGTCTACGGCAGGTGTGGCTACCCTGGCGCAGCGAGAACCAGATGCGATTCTGGATTGTCTCGAGGTTCGAGGCTTGGCCGACCCAGGCCTCGCCCGAGGCCGCGCAGCGGACGACGTAGATGCCGGCAACGGTCTTCCGCTCCTTATAGGCGGCGATTGCTGCTTTACGGTCGATGCTCACGGTGAAGAGGCCTTGCTGAGGAACGATGGTGCGTACACTCAGTAACCGCAACGTCGCTCGGCGTCAATATTATCCGGGTAAAATATTCAGGACCGTTGCAGGATCAGGCTGAGCTCGAGTTCGCGGAAGGCGAGGTAATTGCGCCGGGTCCATTGGTGCAGCTCGGTCGAGGCATCCTTCTCCTGGCGAAGATAGCCGGTGAAGGAGAAATTCAGGCGGCTGATATAGGTCTTCAGGAATCCGGGCAGCGCCGGCAGGCGCAGCAGCCGGCCGCCGGCCATCGCTTCCGGCAGCTCGCCGCGCACGATGTGCTCGTTGTCCACCGTGATCAGGTTGATCCGCGGGATCTGTTCGCGCAGCATCTCGTGGGCGCGGGCCGAGACGCGGTCGGTGTCGGCGACGAACAGGATCATCGGCGCGACGTGGCGGCGCGCAGCCTCTTTCAACAGGCCGATCTCCTCCGTCATCTTGAAGAACTCGTCAAAGGCGTGGAAGCCGAGGTCGATCACCTTGGCAAGCCCGTCATCGACGATGACGCGATCCATCAGCTGCATCTTGCCGTAGGTGTCGATCACGTCGGCGGTCTCGGTGATCGTTGGCAGATAGTCGAGCAGCGACGGCTCCTTCGGGTTGACGTCGAAGGCCACGACGTTGCCGTTCTTGAGCAGCAAAAATTCGCTCAAAAGCCGCGCCAGCAGGGTCTTGCCGACCTGCGGGCGGGGCGAGCAAATGATGTAGAGGGGCGTTGCGGGCATCGATAGCTATATCAGTCGAACTTGGCGACCAATCCAGCCGTATCCGCCCGGCTTGCGCAACTATTTTTCGCTGTTGCGGGCCCCGGATTTCGTCGAGCCGACGATATCGGTCAGCCGGATCCGATCGAACTCACTCCAGACGTTCGCCAGCCAGTGTCGGACATAACCACGCAGCACGAAGGAGTAGTTGGCGGCTTCGTCGTTGACGCCCTTGTTGGCGACGAATTTCAGGAATGGGACGGAGGACACCTCGACCTGCTCATAGGCCATTTCGTTGAGCTTGGGGATGGTCAGCTCGGTCGCGTCCTTGATGCGGTTGAAATACGATTGGTAAGTCGACTGATCCCACTGGAAGAACTGAGTATCGTTGATGAAGTTCTTCACCAGGAAATATTTCGCGCCGCCCATGAAGCCCGCGGTCTCGGCGATCTCGTCCAGCGAGGCGATCGAGGGTCCGAGGATGTGGAACACGGCAAAGGTGATCTGGCCGGCCTTGGCGGCGTCGAGGAATCCGATGTCGCGCAAGGAGGCGAGCGCCGGCGAGAGCAGGCCGGCCCGGACGTCGATCACGGTGACCGACGGGCTCGTCGCGTTGAGCGTATCGAAGATCTTCATCTGATCCGACGTCGTCGTCATGTCGACGATCTCGGTGATGTCAGGATGGAAGCGCTTCAGGGTTCCGCGCGGCGATTCGGTGTCGAAGGCGCGCGTCGGCACGTTGTTGGCGGAAAAATAATCGAGCAGGGTGCGCGACACCGTGGTCTTGCCGACCCCACCCTTGTCCGCGCCCACCACAACCACTGCCGGCTTTGCCATTGCTGTCCCCTAACGCGCGCCCCCGATCGCGAGGTTGCAATCGGATGGGCCCCAAATCGATGTCGCAGACATGTCCCAAGTCTGCTGTTGGGCGCGAACATGGCAGAAACAAGGGAGAATTCAATTCCGCAGGGCCCAGTTACGGCAATTCCCGACGTTTTTCCCAAGCACGACGAATTCTGCCGGGCATGGCGTCAAATCACGCTCAATGGCGGCCCCAAGGACCCAAGGAATTGCCCAAGGGATTGCTTACTCGATTGCCTATCGGGTTGCTGCTGGCGGTTCCGGCGGAGCTGGGTGCGGGCAGGGGCGGCGGACTGGCCGCGCCGCCTACGTCGTTCCAGGGCCCCTGGCGCGGTGGCGGTCGGACGCCCTGCTGGTCGGCTTGCGTGTCTGGCTCCTCGGCCTCGTCGGCGGAAAGCGGCAGCGGGCCGGGATCATGGCCGTCGGCGAACTTGACCAACGCGTCGACCCGCGACTGCACCGAGGGGTGGGTCGCGAACAAATCGGCAAAACCCTCGCGCGGATTGTCGACGCAGAGCTCCATCACTGCCGAGGTTGCGCCCGGCAGCTCGCCGCGGTTCTCGATCTTGCGCAGTGCCGAGATCATGGCGTCCGGGTTTTTCGTCAGCTCGACGGAGCCTGCGTCCGCGAGATATTCGCGCGAGCGCGACAGCGCGAGCTTCACCACCTGAGACAACAGCCAGGCCACCACGATCAGCACGACCGCGATGATGATGACGATCACCGCGCCGCCGCCCGAACTCTTGCTGTCGCTCGACGACGAGGACGATCGTGACGAGGAGGAGCCCGACGACCACGAGCCGCCGGAGCCGGAGCTCCAGCTGAAATTCGTGAACAGGCGGAAGAACAGTTCGCCGAAGAATCCGACCACGCCCGCGATGATGACGGCGACCACCATGAGCTGCACGTCGCCGTTCTTGATATGGGTCAGCTCGTGACCCAGCACCGCCTCGATTTCCTGGTCGTCCAGCGCATTGAGGAGACCGGTGGTGACGGTGACCGAATATTGCCGCGGGTTGAGGCCGGTCGCGAACGCGTTCAGCGCCGGGCTTTCCATGATCTTCAGCTTCGGCATCGTGATGCCGCGCGAGATGCAGAGATTTTCAAGCAGATTATAGAGCCGCGGCTGCTCCTGCCGGGTGACGTCGTGGCCGCCGGTCACCGCATCGATCATCGACTGGTGGAAGAAATAGGCGATCACGATCCAGGTCGCTGCCACGACGGTCGCAACCGGTGCGGCGACTTTCAGATCATAGAAGGCGCGTCTCAGATAATGGAGGACGGTCTCGTCGCCATTGATGACGACTTCGGCGATCAGCGCGCCGGCATAGACCAGCACGTAGACCAGCGCGAACAGACCGGCGAGCAGGAGCATCGAACGAAACTTGTTCGAGGCGATGTGCGTGTAGAGACCATACGCGGCCATGACGCGATGCCCTGCCGGCCTATCGGCTCAACTCAGAATTTCACCTGCGGCGTGGCCTCGACCTCGGTGCGGCTGGCGCCGAGATCGAAGAAGTCCTTTTTGGTGAAGCCGAACATGCCGGCGAACAAGGCTGCCGGCATCTGCTGGATGCCGGTGTTGTATTCCTGGACCGCGCTGTTGAAGAAGCGTCGGCTGGCCGCGATCTTGTTCTCGAGATCGGACAGCTCGCTGGCGAGCTGCTGGAAATTGGCGTTGGCCTTGAGGTCGGGATAGGCCTCCGACAGCGCGATCAGTCGGCCGAGCGCGCCGGAGAGCTGGGTCTCGGCCGCGGACACCTGCGCCGGTCCCTGCGCCGACATCGCCGAATTGCGCGCCTTGATGACGTCGTCGAGCGTGCCGCGCTCATGCGAGGCATAGCCCTTCACCGTCTCGACCAGGTTCGGGATCAGATCGTGGCGCTGCTTGAGCTGCACGTCGACGTCGGCAAAGGCCTGGCCGACGCGCTGGCCCAGCGCCACCAGCCGATTGTAGGCGGCGAAGGCAAAGAACACGAGGACGACGATAACGCCGAGAACGATCCAGCCGGTCGACATGGAGAACTCCTGAAGGGGGAAGAAGGCGGGCGCTAGGGTAGACCAAATTGGCGCCGAGCGAGAGCCCGGTACAGAAGAGAGGTAAGACTTGGTCGGATGAGGGACTATCCCAGTTCAAGGCGAAAGCGCCGGAGCAGGTTAACTTTCGGACAGGATGGCATCACCCCAGCGCCAGCGGCGGGCGCTTGCATAGGCGACCTTGTCCCGCCGTGGGACCTTGGCGAGTTCGACGCCTTGCTCGGTGCAGAGCTTTGCCGTGATCTCGGCCTTGCCGAGATCCGGCGGCGCCAACACGCGCGCGGCGCGGGTGGCGGGAGGCCTACGGGTTAGCGCCACGTAGATGAATCGCTCGTCCTCGAACGGCACCTCGGCGCCCTTGATTTGGCGGTGAGCCTGCGAGCGCGGCAAGCGCTGGGAGAAATGGCACCAGTCGGGCGTCGTCAGCGGACACGGCTTTTCGTGCGGGCAGGGTGCGGCGACATAGGCGCCCGCCGCGATCAGTTGCTGGCGCAAGGTGAGGATGCGGGCGTAGCCGGCGGGCGTGCCGGGCTCGATCACGACCAGCACGTGGCGCGCTTTCGCCCACATCGCTTCCGCGAGCTTGCGTTGATCGCCCTCGCTGAGCTCGCCGATGACATAGCTCGCGACGACGAGATCGGCTTGCGAAACCTCAGCGAGGTTCGCGCCGGCATCGCCCGGCAGATAGCGGCAATTCGCCAGACGCGTGCTGTCGCGCGCCAGTTCGAGCGCGAGACGGCTCAGCGTGGCGTTGGCATCGAGCAGGGTGAAGGATTGCAGCGACGGAAAAGCTCCCGCAGCGGCCCAGCTCGCGGTGCCCGGACCTGCGCCGACGTCGAGCAGCGTTTCCGGACCGAGGTCCGGTGCGACCTCGGTCAGCGCATTCAGACTTGCCGCCACCGCAGCGTAGGTCGCCGGCATCCTCGCGAGCGCATAGGCGAGCGCATCGGCCTCGGATTTGATCGTGCCGGAGCCGCCCCCTGCACGATAGGTGGTCGAGATTTTCTGCGATCGCTGCGCAGCGTCGGCGCGCGAGAACCCCTGGAGCTTGCCGTCGAGGGCCGCTTTCAGTTCGGCGGGGAGGGTGGGTGAGATCATCATTCGTGGTCATCATCCGCTTGCGCGGATGACGACGTCAATAGGTGCGTGACGGGAGCGGACTCACGCCACGTTCTGGTCGAGAATGTCCACCGCCTCTTGCAGGTTCACCGACACCAGTTGCGAGACCCCGCGTTCGGCCATGGTGACGCCGAACAGGCGGTTCATCCGCGCCATCGTGATCGGGTTGTGGGTGATGATGATGAAGCGCGTGTCGGTCGAGGCGGTCATCTCGTGCAACAGGTTGCAATAGCGCTCGACGTTGTGGTCGTCGAGCGGCGCGTCGACTTCGTCCAGCACGCAGATCGGCGAGGGATTGGTGAGGAACACCGCGAAGATCAGCGCCATCGCGGTCAGCGCCTGCTCACCGCCGGAGAGCAGCGATAGCGTCTGCGGCTTCTTGCCCGGCGGCTTGGCGATGATTTCGAGGCCGGCTTCAAGAGGGTCATCGCTCTCGATCAAATGCAACGCGGCTTCGCCGCCACCGAACAGCTCGACGAACAGGCGCTTGAAGTGGTTGTTGACGACCTCGAACGAGGTCAGGAGCCGCTCGCGAGCTTCCTTGTTGAGGCTCTGGATACCCTGGCGCAACCGCTTGATGGCCTCGACGAGGTCGTCGCGCTCGGTGACCAGACCATTATGCTGGGTCTCGACCTCGCGCAGCTCTTCCTCGGCGCGCAAATTGACCGCGCCCAGGCGCTCGCGATCGCGGCGCATCTTTTCGAGGTCTTCCTCGATGTCGTGCAGCGGCGGCAGCTCGGCGCCGGGCTCGATCTCGGCGAGCCCGGCAACGGCCTGCGGCTCGACTTCGAGCATGTCGCGGATCTCGCGCTCGATGTCATCGAGTCGGCGCCGCGCGCTTTCCATGCGCTCCTCGGCGCGGGCGGTGGCCTCGCGCGAGCTGGAGAGCGCCTCGAGCGTCAGCTTGGCGACGCGATCGGTTTCGGCCATCGCGGTTTCCGCGCTGGCGAGCGCATCGGCGGCCATGCGGCGGTCGTTTTCGGCGTATTCGATCTCGGTGATCAGCGCGCTGCGCTTCTCTGCGAACACGGCTGGCGCGTTCTCGAGATCGCTGCGCTCGATCGAGACTTCGGCGATACGGGCCTGGATGGTGTCGATGTGGGAGGCCGCGCTCTCCTTGCGGTTCTGCCACTCGGTTCGTTCGGCGAGGATCGCCTGCACGCGGCGGTCGGCCAGCTCGGCTTCGCGCGCCAGCGCCTGTGCCTCGGCGCGGACCTGAGCGGCCATGCGGCGATGGCCTTCGATGTCGCTGCGGACGGCGGCGAGACGGGTTTCGGTGTCCTCGCTCGACGGCAGCTCGGAGATCCCCGCTTCGGCGTATTCGTAGGCGGCTTCGGCCTCGGCGCGGTCGGCGGCCAGACGGCTGTGCGCTTCCGACAGCGTCGCCTTGCGCGCGGCATGGCGGCTGATCTCGCGTTCGACCGTAGCATGGCGTTCGCGCGCGACGTTGAGCTCGCGTTGCGCGGCGCGCCAGGCTTCGCGGCTCGCACCTTCGGTGCTGGCGGCCATCTGCAGCTCGGCCTCGGCGTTCTCCAGCGCCTGACGCTTGATCTGCGCGTCGATGCGGGCCTGCTCCAGCTCGTTCTCGATGTCGATGAGGCGGGCGCGCTCGGCAAGCCGCCTTGCTGCGCCGGTCGGCGCGTGGGCGGCTGCGACAAAACCGTCCCAGCGCCAGACGTCGCCTTCGGGCGAGACCAGCCGCTGGCCGGTCTTGAGCTGCGAGACCAGCTCGGCGCCGCGCTCGCGCGGCACCACGCCGATCTGCGCCAGGCGGCGGGTCAGCTCGGCCGGGGCCTGCACGTGGCTGGCGAGAGGCACGACGCCTTCGGGCAGTTCCGGATCGCCGTCGGTGACGCCGGCATTGGTCCAGCGCATCGGCGCGGACGGATCGACCGGGGCGTCCAGATCGTCCCCAAGGGCTGCGCCGATCGCCTTTTCAAATCCCTTGTCGACGGTGATGCCGTCGATGATCGGCGGCCACAAATTCTTGGTCTCGCCGTTGAGGATCTTGGAGATCGTGCGCGCCTCGGTATCGAGCCGCTGCACGCGCTTGTCGGCTTCGACCAGCGGCGAGCGCGAGGATTCCAGTGTCTGCCGCGCGGCGACGTGCGCGGCTTCGCTGGCCTGAGCGGCGGCTTCCGAGGCCGCCAGCGTCTGCTCGGCGCTCTCGACCGTCGCGGTCAGCTCGTCGAGATCGCCGAAGCCGCCGGTCTCCTCGGTGAGCTTCTGCTCTTCCGCCGCGACGTTCGAAATCTCCTGGTCGAGCCGGGCGAGCTTGTCGCGGTGGGTGCGAACGTTGGCTTCGAGTTGGTTGCGCTTGGCGGTGAGGTCTGCGAGCGCGGTGGTGAGCTCGGCGAACTGCTGCTCGGTTTCGGTCAGCACCGCCTCGGCTTCGGCGACACGCTCGTCGACGCCGGAGCGCTTCTCAACGCGCGACTTGATCTCTTCCTTCAGCTCGGCATCTTCGGCGTCGAGGCGCTGCAGCGCGATATCGGCGTCCATGGTCTGCTGCTGGGCGCGCGAGATGTCGCCTTCGAACTGCGCGAGGCGCCGCTCGAGTTCCGCGACGCGCTCCTTGGCGCGCTCTTCCTCGCGATCGAGCAGCTCGCGGGCGTTGGTCAGGCGCTGCAGCCCCGCTGCGGCGCGCGCTTCGGCATCGCGCAGCGCCGGCATTTCGGCGGCGCGAGATCGCCTGGATGCGGGCGGCCTCGGCCTGGTGCTGGGTCCGCTCGGCCATCTCGCGGACCGCGAGATCGTGGGTCTGGCCGGATTCGTTGACGTCGGCATGGGCGCCGATCCAGCGCAGATGGAACAGGGTTGCTTCGGCCTTGCGGACCTTGGCCGCAACTTCGCGATAGCGCACGGCCTGGCGGGCCTGCTTCTTGAGGCCTTCCATTTGCCCCGCGAGCTGGCCGATCACGTCCTCGACGCGGGTGAGATTGGTTTCGGCCGCCTTGAGCCGCAGCTCGGCTTCGTGGCGGCGGGCGTGCAGGCCGGCCACGCCGGCGGCGTCTTCCAGCACGCGGCGGCGCTGCTCGGGCTTGGCCTGAATGATCTCGCCGATCTTGCCCTGGTGGACGAGAGCCGGCGAGCGCGCGCCGGTGGCGGCGTCGGCGAACAGAATCTGCACGTCGCGGGCGCGCACGTCGCGGCCGTTGATGCGGTAGACCGAACCGGCCTCGCGCTCGATGCGGCGGGAGATTTCCAGAAGCTGGCTGTCGTTCATCGCCGCCGGCGCGGTGCGATCGGAATTGTCGATCGTCATCGTCACTTCGGCGTGGTTGCGCGCGGGGCGATTGCCGGAGCCGGCGAAGATCACCGCGTCCATGTCGGCGGCGCGCAGCGACTTGTAGGAGGTCTCGCCCATTGCCCAGCGCAGCGCCTCGACGAGATTCGACTTGCCGCAGCCGTTGGGCCCGACCACGCCGGTCAGGCCGGGCTCGATGACGAAGTCGGTGGCCTCAACGAAGGACTTGAAGCCGTGAAGGCGCAGGCGGGTGATTTTCATAAGCACGCATCTCTGTTGGCAGGCGCGGATCCCCCTGCCGGGACAATACCATGGAAGGCAATGTCGGTATCCGGGCGAGTCGCGCGAGGCGCCTCATGCGGCTGGACAATGGCCGCGGTGCGCTGCGAGGGCAACCGGCGAAAGCCGCTTTTCCCAAGGGATTTATGCCGGGAAAGATACGGCTATCGAGATGCGAATCAGGATTGCGCCGTGCAGAATCAGCTCTTGAGCAGCGGATTGATCTTCTTGGCGAATTCCTCGAACGAGGTCTCGCCCTTGATCTTCTCGCCGTTGACGAAGAACGTCGGCGTCGAATCGACCTTCAGAACGTCGCTGGCATATTTCTGGTCGGCGGCGATCTTGTCGAGCAGCGCCTGGTCCTTCAGGCAGGCCTCGACCTGCTGCTGGGTGAGACCGGCCTGCTTGCCGATCCGGGTCAGGGTCTCCGTGGTGTTCTTCACGACCCAATCGTTCTGCTGGCGGAACAGCATGTCGGTGACGGCAAAGTATTTCGGCGCGTCGCCATTGGCGATGCAGCGCGACAGCATCGAGCCGGCGGCGGCTTTGATGTCGAGCGGGAACTCGCGGAAGACGTAACGCACCTTGCCGGTGTCGATGTATTCCGACTTGATCTTGGGAAACACTTGCTCATTGAAGGCCGCGCAATGCGGGCAGGTCATCGAGGCGTATTCGGTGATGGTGACGGCGGCGTCCTTCGGGCCCAGCGCCATGTCGGGCAGCGACACCGGTTTGGCCACGTCACCAGCCGCTGCCTGCGCCATGGCTTCAGGGATCATGGCATCGGAGATGAATCGCAGCGGAGAGAACCCGGCGAGCGCGGCAAGCCCGGTCAGCGACAGCATCGAGGTGAAGGCGCGGCGGGTGATGATCAAGGTCGGCTCCCGGATTGGCGTGGTCTCGCCCGAATTCCCATTCAGACGGCCTGTCGCTAGCTTGAAACGTCGTTTGAGGCAATGGCGAGCGGCAAGGACAGGTCCAGTTTGGCCGCAGAATAAGGCTCAATTTCGCTTGATGGCGGCCCCGAGGCGCGCCAGCGCCGACTTCAATTGTTCATCTTCGATATCGCCCAGGCGCTCAGCCACCTCGGCCACCGATTTGGCGTCCGGCGGGCCGGGCCGGGTCGGCCGGCGGGCGCGTGATAGCGGAGCCTGGCGAAAGGCCAGCTTGCCGACCGCGCTCCAGCCGAAGAAGCGGTTGACCCGCTGCAGGATCACATCGGCGGAGTGCTGGATCTCGAGCGCCATGGGCCCCTCGACCCGCAGCACCAGCGTCGCCGGCTCCTGCGGCTGACCCTCGACCGGCCGCGGCCATTGCATCTTGAGCGGCTCGGCGTGCGCCGCGATCTCCGGCCCGGCAATCTGCGCCCATCGCGTCACCAGCTCGCGCGCGGCAAATCCCTGCTTGGCATAGGCCTCGGCAAAGACGTCGTTGAGCAGGAGCGATAGCGGCTTGGCGCTGATGGGACCGGGTTTGATGGGTCGAAGCTTGGACATGGGACCTTATAGCACTCCGGGGCGTCGGCCGCAGGCTCTTCACCGCGAAGAAAAACGTGGATGCCCGCGACAAGCGTGGGCACGACGTGGAGAGATCGACGCATTGCCGTTACAGTGCGGACATGAGCCCCAAATCCGCCCTCAAGGCGAAATCGGAACCAGTTCCGCCGGAGACCCCATCGCGTCCGCTCGCGCTGCTCCAATGGTATGACCGCCACCGCCGCCGATTACCCTGGCGGGCTCCGCCCGGCGAAGCATCCGACCCTTACCGCGTCTGGCTGTCCGAGATCATGCTGCAGCAGACCACAGTGAAGGCGGTCGGGCCCTATTTCGAAAAATTCGTCTCGCGCTGGCCCGATGTCACCGCGCTCGGACGGGCCTCGCAGGAGGACGTGCTGCGGATGTGGGCCGGGCTGGGCTATTATTCTCGCGCCCGTAATCTCCATGCCTGCGCGGTCGGGGTGACGCGCGAGCATGGCGGCACCTTTCCCGACACCGAAGTAGGTCTGCGCGCGCTGCCGGGCGTCGGGCCCTATACGGCGGCAGCGATCGCGGCGATAGCGTTCGATCGACGCACCATGCCGGTCGACGGCAATATCGAGCGCGTGGTCTCGCGGCTCTTTGCAGTTGAGGAAGAGCTCCCGCAGGCCAAGCCGCTGATTCAGGAGTTGGCTGCGACGCTGCTTGCCGATTCTCGCGCCGGTGATAGCGCGCAGGCGCTGATGGATCTGGGCGCCTCGATCTGCACGCCGAAAAAGCCGGCCTGCTCGCTATGCCCGCTGAACGAGGGCTGCACGGCGCGCGCGCTGGGAACGCAGGACACGTTTCCGCGCAAGGCCGCGAAGAAGAGCGGCGCGCTACGGCGCGGCGCCGCTTTCGTTGTCACGCGCGGCGACGAGCTTCTCGTCCGCACCCGTCCCGAAAAGGGGTTGCTCGGCGGCATGACCGAAGTACCGGGGTCGGACTGGCTGGCCGGGCAGGACGACGCCAAGGCAAAACGGCAGGCGCCCGAGTTGAAGGGGCTGTCGCGCTGGCAGCGCAAGGTCGGCGTGGTCACCCACGTCTTCACGCATTTTCCGCTGGAACTGGTGGTCTACACGGCGAGGGTGGAAGCGCGGACGCGGGCACCCGCCAGCATGCGCTGGGTGCCAATCGCCACGCTCGCCGATGAAGCATTGCCCAACGTCATGCGCAAGGTGATTGCGCATGGATTGGACCCTAGCAGCCCATCCTGCTGACAAAATGCTGGCAGCAGGCCTGCGTTAGCTGTGGTAGGCAACGGAGGCTCGCATGATCAAGACCGCGCTCGACAACTTTCCCAGGCCGCCCTGTGCCGAGCTATTGGGGTGGCGCCTGCTCGATGCCCGACCCAGGGAAGGCTGGATCAAGCTCGCCTTCGACGGCAAGCCGGAGTTCTGCAATCCGGCCGGCTTCATCCAGGGCGGCATGCTCTCGGCCATGCTCGACGACACGATGGGCCCCGCCGTGCTGGTGATGAGCGAGGGCAGGCTCTACACCACCACCATCAGCATGACCGTGAATTTCCTGGCGCCCGCAAAGCCCGGACCGATCATCGGCGAGGCCAAGGTGACGCAGCTCGGCAAGACGATTGCGTTCGTCGAGGCAAAGCTGATGGCGGAGGACGGCACGCTGCTGGCGACGGCAAGCGCGAGCGAGCGGTTGCTGGAGGCGGCGAGGGTGGTGGGCAAATAGCTGCCGCGCAGTCTTTTTTCCTTCTCCCCTTGCGGGAGAAGGTGGCGCGAAGCGCCGGATGAGGGGTTTGTCTCGGCGAGTTCAAATGAGAGTTAGACTCGCGGAGACAGACCCCTCACCCGAGTGAGCTTGCGTCTACCGGCGTCGCTGCCCTCTCCCGCAAGGGGCGAGGGCGCATCAACGTGCGTCTCGCTTCGTGCGAATACTCATTTCGTCGCGCGCGCGTCCTTGCTCACGATCGGCGGCTTCGCATTCAGCGCTTCCACCTGGAAGCCGGCGACGCGCTTGTAGTTGGCGGCAACATCCTCGAGCTCCTGTTGCGACAGCACGTCAGTGACGACCTTGTAGCCGTCGGGCGCGCGCTCCTCGACCAGCTGCATCACCTGCTCGGGGCCGTTCTTGCGGTTGAGCAGGACGAGACTAGTGGTTGCAGGCCGCCGCTCGGCCTCATAGGCGAGCAGGGCCGCCTGCGTCGGGCCGTGCGCCAGGATCTCGCGGGTGATGGTGCGGGCATCGAGGATCGCCTGCGAGGCACCGTTGGAGCCGATCGGGTACATTGGATGTGCGGCGTCGCCCATCAGCGTGACCCGGCCGAAAGTCCATTGTGACACCGGATCGCGATCGACGAGCGGATATTCATAGGCATGCGGGCAGTTCTTGATCAGGCCGGGCACGTCGAGCCAGTCGAACTGCCAGCTCTCGAACCAGGGCAAAAACTCTTCCAGCCGCGCGGTGCGGTTATAGTCCTCGCGCCGCCATTGATAGGTCGGCGGCATGTGGCGCTCGGCAACCCAGTTGATCAGATGGTTGCCCGCGGCGTCCGGTTCCTTCGAGATCGGATAGCAGACGAATTTCAGGATCTCGTGACCGGCCATGATCATGGTGCGGCCGCTGAGGAAGGCTTTTGCGGGCGTGACGCCGCGCCACAGGATGCGGCCGTTCCAGATCGGCGGGCCTTCGTCGGGATAGAGTTTTTCTCGCGCGGCGGAATGGATGCCGTCCGCGGCGATCAGGATCGTGCCGTCGTAAGTCCCCGCGGCCTTGCCGGTGGCCTTATCGACGAAATCGGCGCGCACGCCGTCGGCGGTTTCGCTCCAGCCGGTCAGATGATGGCTGGTGAGGATGTTGTCGCGGCCGAGGCGCTCGATGGCGGTGTCGAGCAGCAATTGCTGGAGCGTGCCGCGATGGATCGAAAACTGCGGCCATTTATAGCCGGCCTCCAGCCCGCGCGGCTCGCTCCAGATCGGCTTGCCGTGCTTGGAGAAATAGGCAAGCTCGCGGGTGCGCACGCCGCTGGCATCGAGCTTGTCCATCAACCCGAGCTCGATCAGCTCGCGCACCGCATGCGGCAGCACGTTGATGCCGACGCCGAGCGGCCGCACTTCGGCGACGCTCTCGAACACTTTTACGGGAATGCCGATTCCGTGCAGGCTGAGTGCAAGCGTCAGCCCGCCGATGCCGCCACCGGCGATGAGTACGGTCATGGGAAAGCCCCTCCAACTCGGGGCGTCTTGGCACAGCCGGGCGCCGGTGGGCAACTGCGAAGAGAGGTTCGTGCTATGGACCTCGGGGCCCGCAGCCGTTACCTTCCGGCTTTCCCATGAGGTCCGACATGCTCAAGCTCTACTACGCCACCGGCACCTGCGCGCTCGCCACCTACATCACCCTGGAAGAAGCCGGCGCCGACTACGCGGCGGAGCGGCTGAGCTTCAAGGACAACCAGCAGAACAGCGTGGAGTACCTCGCGATCAACCCGAAAGGCCGCGTCCCCGCGCTGGTGACCGATCGCGGCGTTTTGACCGAGACCCCGGCGATGCTCGCCTATCTCGCGCAGACCTTCCCCAAGGCGAAGCTCGCGCCGCTCGACGATCCCTTCGACTTCGCCCAGGTCCAGTCGTTCAACTCCTACCTCTGCTCGACCGTGCACATCAACCATGCCCACAAGATGCGCGGCGCACGCTGGGCGAGCGAAGAGAGCTCGTTCGCCGACATGAAGGCGATGATCCCGAAGACCATGGGCGCCTGCTTCGCCCTGATCGAGCAGAAGATGTACAAGGGGCCGTGGGTGATGGGCGAGCAATACACGATCTGCGATCCTTATCTTTACACCCTGTCGACGTGGCTCGAAGGCGACAGCGTCGACATCAACGCGACGCCCAAGATCGCCGACCATTTCAAGCGCATGTCCGACCGCCCCGCCGTGCGCAAGGTGATGGACGCGCAGAAGGCGTAGGAGCGCGGCAATATATTCCCCTGTCGTGCCGGGCAAGCGTCAGCGCAGACCCGGGACCCATAACCACAGGGAGAAGTTGTGACGCAAGCTGACAATCACGAGTCTTCGCCAAACCACGTCCTGTGGTTATGGGTCCCGGATCGGCGCTCCGCTTCGCTGCGCTTGTCCGGGACGACACCATTTGCTTTGAAGTTGCGTCCTATCCAGCGCGCCCTTTCTTCTCCAAATACCGTCCCGTCTCCAGCATCAGCCGCCTGAGCCAGATCGAGCCTGGATCCATCTGCGCGCGGGTCGGGTAGAACATGAACTGCTCATCGATGCCGGGGTCGAGCGGCGGCGTCACCGTGACGAGGCCGAGCTGCTTCGACAGCGCCGCGATCAACCGGCGCGGCACGAAGGCGACGAGGTCGGTACGGGCGGCGACGTGCAGCGCTTCGAGATAACCCGGGACGACGAGAGCGATATGCCGGTCTATGCCCTTGGTGCCCAGCCAAGTGTCGATGAGGTCCTCCGGCTGGCCGCGGATGATTACGCCGACATGGCGTGCAGCCAGGAACGTCTCGCGCCGCTTCAGCTTCGCAGCCACGGGGTGGCCGCGCCGCACCGCCAGCGCGTCGCTGTCGGTGTAAAGCAACTGGCGGTGAAATCCCTTGAAGGCGTTGCCGATCGAGATCACGAGATCGATGGTGCGGGCGAACTCGGCGTGGAAAATCGCCGGTCCTCGCCACGGCACCACGTCGATGCGGACGTTGGGGGCGGCCTGCGTCACCTTTTCCATCAAGGGCGGCATCAACAGCTCGACCGCGAGGTCCGGCATCATCAGTCGGAATTGCCGCTCGCTGCGCGCCGCATCGAATTCATCCGATACGAACAGCCCGCGCACCTGGTCGAGCGCCTGCGCCAGCGGCGCGCGCAAGGCTTGCGCCCGCGGCGTCAACTCCATCCGCGCGCCTGTGCGTACCAAGAGCGGATCGCCAAGGATGTCGCGCAGACGCTGGAGCGCATGACTCGCCGCCGGCTGCGACAGCCCGATCCGCAATGCGGCGCGGCTGACGCTGGCCTCGCGCAGCAGCGCGTCGAGCGCGGTCAGGAGATTGAGGTCGAGCGAATTCAAATTCATGAGGCGAATAGATATCATATCCACTATCGATTTGAAGAATTTAGCACCGGCGGCGATGATTTCCGTGTTCTCACCAAAGGAGATGCCGCCATGAGCGCGAGCGCCAACAAGAAACTGATGCAGGATATCTTTGCAGCCGCCGCCAGCCCCGATCCGGCTGCGCGCGACCGTGGCTTGTTCACCGAAAGTCTTGCCGACGACGCCAAATGGATCGTGACCGGCCAGTATTCCTGGTCCCGCACCTTTTCGGGCAAACAGGCGATCCTCAACGATCTGCACGGCTATGTGCGGACCCGCCTTGTCGACCGGACGCGGACGGTCGCTCATCGCTTCATCGCCGACGGCGATATCGTCGTCGTCGAAGCAAAGGGCGACAATGTCACGCCAGAAGGCGTGCGCTACGACAACGACTATTGTCTCGTGTTTCGTCTCGAGGACGGCAAGATCAAGGAGATCCGGGAATATTGCGACTCGGTGCTGACCGAGAAGGCCCTTGGTCCGTTTCCACAAACGGCCGTGAGGGCCGCGAGCTGAGCGGATCGAGCAGCGTCGCCTCCGTCGACCGGTGCCGTCCGCCGCGGTCCGCGAGGGGCGTGTTGGTCTGGCGCAGGCCGGACCAGCTGCAGCGGCCTGCATGCCGCTGCGGGCTTCTCGCTAAAACCTTGCTCACCTGCCGATAAAATCAGCAGATGTTGTACCATCCGACGGATGCGCGCGCGAAAAATTTGAAGGTTCAATTAACGAGTGTCCCCCATTGTGTCGCGGTGCAGCGTGGGTCGCGAACAACGCGACGCGCGGCTGCCAGAGTGGCCGGTGACGATCGCCGGATTAGGCCGGCCGCTCGAATTGACATGCATCTGGGTGGACAGTGGGAATGCCGAGTTTTCGTTTGCGGATCAGGGGACGCCTGTACGCAGGTTTCATGGCCTTGGTGGCGGTTGGTCTTGTGATGGCGGTGGTCGCCATCTGGAATTTGCGATCCGTCCAGGATCAGGTCGCAAAACTCTCCGCGTTGTCGGACAGCACGGCGCGCGTCCTGGAGATATCGACCCATCTTCAGGCCATCCAGCGGGCCAATCTGCGCTACATTTACGACGCCAACGAGCCTGCGATGCGGGAGGCTGCCGAGCGAGAGGCCGCGGCGACCGGGCTGTTGCAGCTGGGAGCAAAGGGCACCCTCTCGGAGGAGCGGCGGAAGCTCTACGACGATCTGATCGCCGACATCGCCAAAATGAAAAGCCTGCGCGACAGTCTCGGCGACGCCGTCAACGAGGCGCGGACCGGCAAGGCGACGCTGTTGCCGAGTGGCGAAGAGCTGACCGTCAAGATGGCCAAGCTGGTCGATGTGGCCCGTGCCGCCGCCGACGACGACACGGTGTCGCTCGTCGCGGACCTCGAGTCCCGGGTCCTGCTGGTTCGAATCGCGAACTGGCGCTTCCTCGCTCTGCGCGACGCCAACGGGCCCACCGCCTTCAGAACCAATGTCGACAGGGCGGTGCAGCGGCTGGCGGCCGTCGAAAGGAGCCCGCAGGCGGCGGACCTTCGCTCGTCTCTGACGCCTGTGAAGACCGCCCTTGGTATCTATAAATCCGCGTTTGAGACGACCTCTGCCGCGATGCTGCGGTCCGACGAGATCTACCACAAGGATCTCGCACCGCTCATCTCCGCGAGCATCGCCAAGCTCAAGGTCACGGAAACCGCCTTGAAGACGGATTACAAGGATCTCGCGCACCGCGGCCGATGCTGTGATCGACGGCACGACCTCGCTGCAGGAGATCGCGGGCGGCCTCGCCGTCCTGTTCGGACTGATCGTCGCCTTCCTGACCGCCCGCAGCATCGTGCGGCCGCTGACCTCGATGACGCGCGCAATGGGGCTGCTTGCCGGCGGCAATCTCGCCGTCGAGATCCCCTCGCGCGGCAAGGTCGACGAGATCGGCGACATGGCCAAGGCGATCGACGTCTTCAAGACAAACATGATCGAGACCGAACGGCTGCGCCATGAGCAGACCGCAACCGAGGCCCGGCAGGCCGAGAGCCGCAAGGCCGACATGGCCCGGCTCGCCAGCCAGTTCGAGCAGGCGGTGGGCGAGATCGTCGATACCGTATCCTCGGCATCGCACGAGCTCGAGGGCTCGGCCGGCACCCTGACCGCGACCGCGAGGCGCGCTCAGGATCTCTCCACCGAAGTGCAATCCGCCTCCCAGGAAGCCTCGGCCAATGTGCAGGCGGTCGCCTCCGCGACCGAGGAGTTGTCCTCCTCGGTGACGGAGATCGCGCGCCAGGTGCAGGAATCGGCGCGCATAGCGGGCGAAGCCGTCGGTCAGGTGAGCAAGACCAACGCGCGCGTCAGCGAGCTCTCCAAGGCTGCAGCCCGCATCGGCGACGTGGTCGAGCTGATCAGCACCATCGCCGGCCAGACCAACCTCCTGGCGCTGAACGCCACCATCGAGGCGGCGCGCGCGGGTGAAGCCGGCCGCGGCTTCGCCGTAGTCGCCTCGGAGGTCAAGGCGCTCGCCGAGCAGACCGCGAGGGCCACCGGTGAGATCGCCCAGCAGGTCTCGGGCATCCAGGCTGCGACGGAGGAGTCGGTCGGCTCGATCAGGGAAATCAGCGGCACCATCGAGCGGCTGTCGGAGATCTCGTCGACGGTCGCCGCCGCCGTGGAGGAGCAGGGTGCGGCGACGCAGGAGATCTCCCGCAACGTCCAGCAGGCGGCCCAAGGCACGCAACTCGTGTCGTCCAACATCGGCGACGTGCAGCGCGGGGCGTCCGAGACCGGCTCGGCGTCTTCGCAGGTGCTCTCGGCGGCACGCTCGCTGTCGGCCGACAGCAATCGCTTGAAGCAGGAAGTCGCCAACTTCCTGAGCTCGGTCCACGCCGCCTGAGCCTCAAGAAGCAAAAGGCCACGCGCATGCGCGTGGCCTCGCATTGTGACCTGAGACGATCAGGCGACTTTCGTCGTCATGTGCTTGAACATGTTGCTGCGCGCCTCGTCGTCCATTTCCGCCTTGAAGGTGAACTTGTCCTTCAGCGCGATCGCGCGCGTCGCCGCAGGCCGCGCCGAGATCTCGTCCACCAGCCGCTTCACGTTCGGGTATCGCGCGAAGGCATCGTCGCCGAGCTTGAACGGCACCATCCGCGCCCACCCCCACAGCGCCATGTCGACGATCGAATAGCTCTCGCCGACCATATAGCGGCGGCCTTTGAGGTGGCCGTCGAGAATCTTGTAATGGCGATCGGTCTCGAACTGATAGCGGTTATGCGCGTAGTCGTGGTTCTGGTCTTTCGGCGCAAAATGCTTGAAGTGCACGGCCTGGCCCGAATACGGCCCGACGCCGGTGGCGACGAACATCAGCCATGACAGCATCTCGCCGCGAACATTGGCGGCCGGCAGGAATTTGCCGGTCTTCTCGGCGAGATACAGCAGGATGGCGTTGGAATCGAACACGATGGTGCCGTTGTCGTCGATCGCCGGCACCTTGCCGTTCGGATTGATCTTCAGGTAGTCCGGCGTGAACTGCTCGCCCGTGCGGGTGTCGATCTTCACCGGCTCGAAGGGCAGGCCGGCCTCTTCGAGATAAAGCGCGACCTTGGTCGGGTTCGGCGAACCGTTGAAATAGAATTTGAGCATCGGGCATCTCCCCTGTGTTTGTTGGCTGAGAGTGGAGTCAGCAACATGTCCGCAAGCGGCCTTGTCTTGCCTGAACCTTATCGGGGAGGGCAACCGGCGAGTTTGCCGGGCGGCGTCTGCGCGTCACGCAGATCAGCCGGCGTAACAAAGGCCGATCGCCGCCGTAATGACCATGGCCGCGCCCACGACCTCCAGGCGCAACCCGAGCCGGGTAGCGATATGCATGTCGGAGGCCCGCGCCGCGCGCTCCGATCCGCGCGCGTAGCCGTGAACGATGACGTCGTGATTGAAGCTGTCGTGGGCCTCGTTGCTGCTGGCGAGCCCGACACAGACCACGAGCACGCCGAACAAGGCGAGGCCGAAAAATCCCAGCAGCGCGATCAGGAACATCGGAAACATGCCGACCAGAAAGATCGGCAGCAGCGGCACCAGCAGCAATGTCTCGGACTGTCGTCGCATGGCTCGACCGGTCAAGACGGGGCGTAGGCGGTCAATCTAGTCCCGCCGGCCGCTGTATTCAACCAGTCTCGTCATTCCGGGGCCGCGCCAGGAGGCGCGCTCCGGGACGACGAAAGGAAGGCTACCCCGCCGCCATGCCGGCGCGGATCTCGGCGCGCAGCTCGTCGATCAGCTTAAGACCCTTCTTGGTCTCGATGTGCCAGAAGGTCCAGCCGTTGCAGGCTTGCGCGCCCTGCGCCACTGCGCCCATGCGGTGGATGGAGCCGACCTTGTCGCCGAACATGATGGCGCCGTCGGCACGCACCAGCGCGCCGAGTTTCTTCTTCGCGTCGAACAGCTTGGTGCCGGGCATGATCATGCCACGCTCGATCAGCTCGGAGAACGCCACACGCGGCGCTTCGCGCGCCGTCATGAACGGGGCGAGGCTTGCCTCCGGAAGCGGCTCGATCGCGGCGATGCGCGCTTCGGCCGCTTTCGCATAGGTCTTGTCGCGCTCGAAGCCGATATAGGAGCGGCCGAGGCGCTTTGCGACCGCGCCGGTGGTGCCGGTGCCATTGAAGGGATCGATCACGAGATCGCCGGGTTTGGAGGACGACAGCAGCACGCGCGCCAGCAGGCCTTCCGGTTTCTGCGTCGGGTGCACTTTCTTGCCGTCGGCGCCCTTGAGGCGCTCCTCGCCGGTGCAAAGCGGGATCAGCCAGTCGGACCGTGCCTGCACGTCCTCGTTGGCGGCCTTCAGCGCCTCGTAGTTGAACGTGTAGCCCTTGGCCTTCTCGTCCCGCGCGGCCCAGATCATGGTCTCGTGCGCATTGGTGAAGCGGCGGCCGCGGAAATTCGGCATCGGGTTGGTCTTGCGCCAGACGATGTCGTTCAGCAGCCAGAAGCCGAGGTCCTGCATGATCGCGCCGACGCGGAAGATGTTGTGATAGGAGCCGATCACCCAGATCGTCGCCGACGGCTTCATCGCGCGGCGGGCGGCGAGCAGCCAGGCGCGGGTGAAATCGTCATAGGCGGAGAACGAATCGAACTTGTCCCAGTCGTCGTCGACCGCATCGACATGAGATCCGTCGGGGCGCTTGAGATCGCCCTTAAGCTGGAGATTGTAGGGTGGATCGGCGAACACCAGGTCGACCGAACCAGCCTGAAGCTTCGACATCTCGGCGACGCAATCGCCGAGGACGATGCTGTGCGAAGGAGACTCAAAATTTGTGCGGGGCGCCCTTGCAGACGCCCCGCGACGCGACTCTACCATGACTCAAGAACTCTGACTCAGGCGACGCTGTCGGCGACGCGGGACCAAACAACCGACTGACCGTTACATTGAAGCGGCAAAGTAAAAATCGACTTAACCCGTGGCTTTCGTGAACAGCCCTCACATCGCGCCTTGCACGCGGCTCGCTCCGCGCATTCTCCATGTTTTGCAGTGTATTTCGCGTTTCTTCGCGTTGCGGCTGTGATCGGAGCGCAAAAAGACTCAAAATTCCTCTCGGAAAAAATTGCTCGATGCCCGGAAAAAATTGCTGGCATTGCCATGCTGTCGCACTAGGCAATAATTGCCGAGCGGGATATTGATTAACGCAACGGAAACGTATGTGGCGCGTTGAGCTTTCGCGCTTTCGCGCCGAATTGAGCTAGGACCGAGGGAAGCCGCCATGCGCTACGATGATTTCCGCCGCAGCGACGACATCGAGGATCGTCGCGACGATGGTGGCGGCGGCGGTGGAGGAGGCGGGTTCGGCCTCCCCATGGGCGGCGGCGGGCTTGGGATCGGTACCATCATCGTGCTCGGCCTGGTCGGCTACGCCTTCGGCATCGATCCGCGCATCCTGATCGGCGGCGCCGAGATACTCACCGGCGGCGGCCAGGCGCCGTCCTACCAGACCGATCGCCAATCGTCGTCCAACGCCAAGCGCGGCGCGCCGACCGACGAGATGGGCAGCATGATCTCCGGCATCCTCGGCGAGATCGACGATCGCTGGAGCGAGATCTTCCAGGCCTCCGGCCAGTCC
Organism: Bradyrhizobium lupini; assembly: GCF_040939785.1. Lineage (NCBI taxonomy): Bacteria > Pseudomonadati > Pseudomonadota > Alphaproteobacteria > Hyphomicrobiales > Nitrobacteraceae > Bradyrhizobium > Bradyrhizobium lupini. Next base: position 1,875,753 of record NZ_CP162553.1, on the reverse strand, counting down.
TTTACCGGTCCAAAGGTCGTGCTGTTCCGCAACGTCACCAATGGCGGGCGCTGCGGCCGGGCGGAGTCGGCGATGGGACCGTTCTATTGTCCGCCCGACAGGACCATCTTCCTCGACACCGGTTTCTTCCGAGAGGTCGAGACGCGTTTTCGCGGCTGCTCCGGCAAGTCGGCCTGTAACTTCACCACCGCCTACATCATCGCCCATGAGGCCGGCCATCACATCCAGAACCTGCTCGGCATCATTCCGCGCGTGACGCGGCTGCAGCAGCAGGCCGGCAGCAAGGCGGAGGCCAATGCGCTGCAGGTGAAGGTCGAATTGCAGGCCGACTGCCTGTCCGGTGTCTGGGTCAATCGCGAGGCGAAGAAGCGGCCGAACTTCCTGGAGCCGGGCGACATCGACGCCGCACTCACCACGGCGAGCGCGATCGGCGACGACACGCTGCAGCGCCAGTCCACAGGCCGCGTCGTGCCCGATCCTTCACCCACGGCTCGGCGGCGCAACGCAAACAATGGTTCATGACCGGCTACCAGCAGGGCACCGTCCAGGCCTGCAACACGTTTGGGGGCGGACAGTAGGGGTTATCCGTCATCCTGAGGTGCTCGCCAATTGGCGAGCCTCGAAGGATGGCGAGCCCGTGGCCCATCCTTCGAGGGCGCAAGAGCGCGCACCTCAGGATGACGTCTGTGGTCTGTGAAGAAGGTGCGTTGCAATGACCTCCATCGACGAAACAAAACAGTTCGTCCCGCTCAACATCGCGGTGCTCACCGTGTCGGACACGCGCGCGCTGGCGGATGATAAATCCGGCCAGACCCTGGCCGACCGTCTCACCGCTGCCGGCCATCATCTCGCCGCGCGCGAGATCGTCACCGATGACGTCGAGGCGATCCGCACCGTCATCCGCCGCTGGATTGCGGACGCAGGTGTCGACGTCGTCATCACCACCGGCGGCACCGGTTTCACCGGGCGCGACGTCACGCCGGAGGCGATCGAGCCCTTGTTCGAGAAGCGCATGGACGGTTTCTCGATCTCATTCCACATGCTGAGCCACGCCAAGATCGGAACGTCGACGATCCAGAGCCGCGCCACGGCCGGCGTCGCGGGCGCAACCTACATCTTCTGCCTCCCAGGTTCGCCCGGTGCCTGCCGCGACGGCTGGGACGGCATCCTCAAAGCCCAGCTCGACTACCGCACGCGCCCCTGCAATTTCGTCGAGATCATGCCGCGGCTGGACGAGCACCTGCGCCGGCCGAAGGCCCGGGGCGCGACGGTGTAGTTGGACATTTCTTCTCCGCTCATGTCGGCCGAAGCTTTAGCGAAGGCGGATGCGGGAAAGGTGGCATAGGCCGCCTTCGGCCGCCCGTCCTTAAAGAATGCCGAAGCGAAGCTTGGGTATCTATCGGCACGGAGTGCTCGGAGACATACCCCTCGCCCTAGTGAGTGTGCGTCTGGCAGCATCGCTGCCCTCTCCCACAAGGGGCGAGGGCGCATACATGCGCCTCTCGCTCGTTGCGAGAGTTCTACAGATCCCGCTCCCACGTTTCCCCAATCAGATCCTGCCCGAAGCTGTGATGCGGCTCGCTCTTCACGAGCTTGAAGCCTGCGCTTTGATAGATGCCACGCGCGGCGACCAGGATGCTTTGCGTCCACAGCGTCATCTTGCTGTAGCCCCTCTCGCGCGCACCCTGGATGCATTGGTCGACCAGCGCGCGGCCGACACCGAGTCCCCGCGCTTTCTTTTCCACCTGCAACAGGCGCAGCTTGGCGATCTGGTCCGTGGCCTTGACCAGAAAGATAGAGCCGACCGGCTCTCCGCCCACTTCCGCAATCCAGCAGTGCTCGCGGGCGGCGTCATAGTTCTTGATGAACTGTGCGCAGATCTCGGCGACCAGGGCCTCGTAGCTGATATCCCAGTTGTAGTCGGCCGCATAGGCGGCGGCCTGCCGGGAGATGACCCAGCCCATGTCGCCGACGCGATGGCTGCGCAGCATGAAAGCCGCGGGGTGGCTTCGATGCTCCAGCACGGCCTCGATGGTCGCCATAGCCTGCGTGAGCCGCGTTGCATCGCTGGTCGAAAGCTGAGCCAGCATTGCGGCGACCTCATTTTGCGAGCCCAGGTTCAGCTTGGCAAAGGCCTGGCGCCCCTTGGCGGTGAGGCTGAGCTGGTATTGCCTGCGATCCGCGGGCAGGGCCCTGCGGGTGATCAGGCCCTTTTCGTCGAAGCTTTGCACGATCCGGCTGAGATAGCCGGGGTCGAGGCCAAGCTCGTTGCCGATCTCCTTGGCGGCAAGGTCGTCCCGTTGCGCGAGCTCGTAGAGCACGCGGGCCTCGCTGAGCGAGAACGGGCTCTTGCCAAGGTGCTGGTCGAGCACGCCAAGCTTGCGGGTGTAGAAGCGGTTGAAGGCGCGGACCGCTGCGATGTGGTCGTCGGTAGGATTGAACGACAAGGGTCACCTCCGATATTTGCCATTGTCAAATAATTATTTGACCTTGGCAAGTATCGAGGTGCCTCAGCCGACCATGACGATCCGGCTGCGCAGCATGATCCGCGACGAGCGGCCGAGCCGCCGGAGCAGCCGTGCCTCGGAGTGGCGGGCTTGGGGCGGGTAGCCGCCAATGCGGTCGTAGTGATCACGCGCGATCAAAAGTCCCTGATCGCCGAAGGGACCGACGAGCTTGCGCATCAGGGCCCGGAGGATGTGGCGGAAGCCGGCATCGGCGTAGGGCGAGCGCGCATAGCGGAAGACGGCCGCACGATCCCGGCCGCTGGTCGAGACGGACTGGATGAACTGGGTGGTTTCCTCGATCCAGCCGGTTTCCAGCACGGCGCCCGCGGGCAGGAACATCAGCCAGGACGAACGGGCCTGGAGTGCGCCGGCGGCGAGCGCGGCGCCTTGAGTGGATCCTTCGAAGCCGATGAAACGGCAGCCCGCGACGTCGGCAACGCGCTCGATGACGCCATTGCGGGTGCCGTCGACCAGGAGCACTTCCCGGATGACGCCTGCGGCGGCACCGGGTACCAGCGCGGCCAGAGTTGCGACGGCCGTCTGCTCGACGCCTTCGGTCGGAATGATGACGCTCAGCATGATGGAAGCTTCACTGTCCACACTTCGGGAGAAGCGTAGCTCATTATGAGGGCGTCATAAAACATGGCGCTGCCGAGTGCAACTTTCCGGCCGCGCCTCGGCAGACGATGGTAAACCGCTGCAGCCCTCGCATCCAAATATGTCCCGTACGGGGCGGCGATATTGCCGAATGTGTCGCCCCAGCCTGTCCTGTCCGTATTAATCCGGAGGTGAGCCGCAATATTGCGCGGCGCGCCGGCCGTTCGCAATCATGCAAGAGGAGGATGCGATAGCGGACGAGCGCGAGGACGGGAAAACGTGCAACCACGCTGCTGACGAGGGCTTCGAATGAACGCCGGTCAACTCGCTGTTCGCAGCACCGCCGCACAATGTCGTGCGATCATCAGTTCCTCATTCGTTGGAATGACGAAGACATCGACTGCGCTATCGCCATCGTTGATGCGCTCGCGCGCCGCATCATTCGCAGCGGCATCGATGCGCACGCCGAGCCAGTCGAGACGCTCACCGATCGCGCTGCGGATTTCGCTGGCATGCTCGCCGATGCCGCCGGTGAAGACCAGGCAGTCTAGCCCTGCAAGCGTTGTCGCCATCGCCGCCACCTCCTGCGCGGCGCGGAAGGTGAAGAGCTCGACCGCCTCCCGCGCCGCAGCTTCGCGGCTCGCAAGCAGCATGCGCATATCCGACGCGATGCCGGAGACGCCGAGCAGGCCCGATTCGTGGTAGAGTAGGTGCTGGACATCTTCGACCGACATCTTCTCGTGCTGTTGCAGATAGAGCAGCACGCCCGGGTCGAGCCTGCCGCAGCGCGTGCCCATCACCAGCCCGTCGAGCGGCGTCAGTCCCATCGTGGTGTCGATGCTGCGGCCGTCGCGCAAGCCGCACAGGCTCGCGCCGCTGCCGAGATGCGCGATCACAGTGCGCTTCGCCACGAGCTGCGGCGCGATTCGGGCGAGCCGTCCCGCGACATATTCGAACGAGAGGCCATGAAATCCGTAGCGCCGGATGCCGCGCTCTTCATAACGTCGCGGAATGGCGAAGCGGCTGGCGGGCGGCGCAATGCCGTGGTGGAAAGCGGTATCGAAGCAGGCGATCTGCGTCAGGTCGGGCCTGATCGCCGTGATAGTGCGGACCGGAGCCAGGCAGCGCGGCTGGTGCAGGGGCGCCAGCGGCGTCAGCGCTTGCAGCTTTGCGGTGACATCCTCCGTCAGCTCGACCGGAGCGGAATAGTCCGGACCGCCATGGACGACGCGATGGCCGACGGCGCGCAAGCGATGGTCGCCGAAACGATCCTCGATGAAGCCGAGCACGTCGGCGAACAGATGATCGCTGGCCGCATCCGATGCTTCCCTCCGTTTCTCGAACAGGTCTTCGCCCGCGGGACTCTTCACGACGAGCCGCGGCTTCGTCTCGTGCTCGTCAAGCAGGCCCTTGCAGAGCAGGGCGGGCTCGGCCGCCGAGATATCGAACAGGCCGAATTTGATGCTCGACGATCCCGAGTTGAGAACGAGAACCGTGTTCGACATGGCTCTCCTCAGTCGCCTGCCTCTGCCGGCGTGTTGCCGCCGGCGCTGTTCTGCCAGACCCATTCCTGGATTTCCGGCATGTCCTCGCCGTGTTCGCGCACATAGCGCGAATGCTCGATCAGCTTGTCGCGGAATTGCTGCTTCACCTGCGCCGCCCTGGTCGCGAGCCCCGGCACGCGCTCGATCGCCTCGATCGCGAGGTGATAGCGGTCGAGCTCGTTGAGCACGACCATGTCGAACGGCGTCGTCGTGGTGCCTTCCTCGGCAAAGCCGCGGACGTGCATGCCGGCGTGGTTGGTGCGGTTATAGGTCAACCGGTGGATCAGATAAGGATAGCCGTGATAGGCGAAGATCACCGGCTTGTCGCGCGTGAACAGGCCGTCGAAGTCGCGGTCGGACAAGCCGTGCGGGTGCTGCTCCCTGGGTTGCAGCGTCATGAGGTCGACGACGTTGACGACGCGGATCTTCAGCTCGGGCAGCGCCTTGCGCAGCAGGTCGACGGCAGCGAGCGTTTCCAGTGTCGGCACGTCGCCGGCGCAGGCCATCACGACACCGGGCTCGCCATTCGCATCTTCCGTGCCGGCCCAGCTCCAGATGCCGATGCCGGCGGCGCAATGCGTGGCTGCCTCCTGCATCGACAGCCATTGCGGCGCCGGCTGCTTGCCGGCGACGATGACGTTGATGCGGTCATAGGTGCGCAGGCAGTGATCGGCGATCCACAGCAGCGTGTTGGCATCCGGCGGGAAGTAGATGCGGACGATGTCGGCCTTCTTGTTGGCGACGAGATCGACGAAACCGGGATCCTGATGGCTGAAGCCGTTGTGGTCCTGACGCCAGACATGCGAGGTGAGCAGATAGTTGAGCGAGGCGATCGGTCGCCGCCACGGCAGATGCCGGGTCACCTTCAGCCATTTGGCGTGCTGGTTGAACATGGAATCCACGATGTGGATGAACGCCTCGTAGCAGGAGAAGAAGCCGTGCCGGCCCGTGAGCAGGTAACCCTCTAACCAGCCCTGGCAGAGATGCTCGCTCAGGACTTCCATCACGCGTCCGTCCTGGGCGAGATGCACGTCGTAAGGTTTTGTCGGCTCCATCCAGACGCGTTCGGTGGCCTCGAACACCGCATCGAGCCGGTTCGACGCAGTCTCGTCCGGGCCCATGATGCGGAAGTTGCGGGCCTCGGTGTTGAGGCGGATGACGTCGCGCAGGAATTTCCCGAGCTCGCGGGTTGCCTCCGCCACGACGCCGCCCGGCTGCGCTACTTCGACGGCGAAACTGCGGAAGTCCGGCAGCTTCAGCTCCTTCTTCAGAAGGCCGCCATTGGCGTGCGGATTGCCGCCCATGCGGCGATTGCCTTCGGGCGCGAGCGCCTGGAGCTCGGCAATGAGCGCGCCGTTCGCGTCGAACAGCTTTTCCGGCTCGTAGCTGCGCATCCAGTCTTCGAGAATCTTCAGATGCGCTGGGTTCTCGCGACAGTTCGCGACGGGCACCTGATGCGCCCGCCAAAAGCCCTCCACCTTCTTGCCGTCGACTTCCTTGGGGCCGGTCCAGCCCTTCGGGCTGCGCAGCACGATCATCGGCCAGCGCGGACGTTCGACGCTCTTGCGGCCGTCGCGGGCGTGCTGCTGGATCGACCGGATGCTGACGAGCGCGACGTCGAGCGCGTCTGCCATGGCCCGGTGCATCAATTTGGGATCGTCGCCCTCGACGAACAGCGGCTCGTGGCCGAGCCCGCGGAAGAGATCGCGGATCTCGTCGTCGCGCATCCGGCCGAGCACGGTCGGATTGGCAATCTTGTAACCGTTGAGATGCAGGATCGGCAGCACCGCGCCGTCATGCGCAGGATTGAGGAATTTGTTGGAGTGCCAGGACGCGGCGAGCGGGCCGGTCTCGGCCTCGCCGTCACCGACGACACAGGCGACGATCAGGTCGGGATTGTCGAAGGCCGCGCCATAGGCATGCACCAGCGCGTAACCGAGCTCACCGCCTTCGTGGATCGAGCCCGGCGTTTCCGGCGCCGCGTGACTCGGGATGCCGCCGGGGAAGGAGAATTGCCTGAACAGCTTGCGCAACCCCTCGGTATCGCGCGCGATATCGGGATAGAGCTCGCTGTAGCTGCCTTCGAGATAGGTGTTGGCGACCATGCCGGGGCCGCCGTGCCCGGGACCGCAGACATAGATCACGTTCAGGTCCAGCGCGCGGATGACGCGGTTGAGATGGGCATAAATGAAGTTCAAACCGGGCGTCGTGCCCCAATGGCCGAGCAAACGCGGCTTGATGTGCTCGGGCCGTAAGGGCTCGCGCAGCAGCGGATTGTCGAGGAGATAGATTTGCCCAACGGAGAGATAGTTCGCGGCGCGCCAATAGCGGTCGAGCAGATCGAGGTTGCTGCTCGCTGCGGCCAATTGTTGTTGATTTGTCATGTTCTTGCCGACCTTCACCCAACGATCGTCATCAACCATGTTCCGCGACGATCGATCCCTCCCGTGATCAAACGGAATCGTGGTCACGCTGGTGTTGCGTGAAGTCAAAAACCCCCGCCCGAAATTTGGGCAGCTCGACTGTGCATGGGGTTGTTTTCACGTTTTTTGTTTGTGTTCTTGATTTGTTCCTTTGACATGCTATCTTGGCTTCATGAGTCCAGCATCCTCTCATGCTCTCAAGCACCCGCCGGTCACGGCGCCCTCCGAGCCGGCGGGTGCGCCTTCTGACTTCCCTGAGCTGGCGGTCGCCATCGACCGCCAGCGCAGGCGAGGCCGGGGCGCGCAGTCCAACGCCAGCGGCCGGTTTGAGGCCGAGGCGCGCGTCGCATTCGACGATGGCTGGCAGAGCCTTGAAGAACTGCCCCCGTTCAAGACCACGGTCGGGATCGACACCTCGCGCAAGGTGATCACCCGCAACGAATCTCCCGACATCGGCTTCGATCGTTCGATCAATCCCTACCGCGGTTGCGAGCACGGCTGCGTCTATTGCTTCGCGCGGCCGACGCATGCCTATCTTGGCCTGTCGCCGGGGCTCGACTTTGAGTCGAAGCTGTTCGTGAAGCCCGAGGCGCCGGCGTTGCTCGAGAAGGAGCTTGCGGCGCCGGGCTACGAGCCGCGGATGATCGCGATCGGCACCAACACCGATCCCTATCAGCCGATCGAGCGCGAGCGCAAAATCATGCGCGGCATTCTGGAGGTGCTGGAGCGCGCCGGCCATCCCGTCGGGATCGTCACCAAGTCGGCGCTGGTCGTGCGCGACATCGACATTCTCGCGCGAATGGCCAAACGCAACCTCGCCAAGGTCGGGATCTCCGTGACCTCGCTCGATCCGAAACTAGCGCGCACCATGGAGCCGCGGGCGTCCACGCCGCCGAAGCGGCTGGAGGCACTGAAGCAGCTTTCCGAGGCTGGCATTCCGACCACCGTCATGGTCGCGCCCGTGATCCCCGCGCTGAACGATTCCGAGATCGAGCGCATCCTGGATGCCGCCGCCCATGCCGGCGTCAAGGAGGCCTCCTACGTGTTGCTGCGGTTGCCGCTCGAGGTGCGCGATCTCTTTCGGGAATGGCTGATGGCGAACTATCCGGACCGGTATCGCCACGTCTTCACGCTGATCCGCGACATGCGCGGCGGCCGTGACTACGATGCGAAATGGGGCGAGCGCATGAAGGGCACCGGCCCGATGGCCTGGACCATCGGCCGCCGCTTCGAGATCGCTTGCGACAGGCTCGGGCTGAACAAACGGCGCGCCAAGCTGACGACGGATCATTTTGCCAAGCCGAAGCGGAACGGCGATCAGCTCAGCCTGTTCTGAGGGACGAAGTGAGAGAGGCGTCTATGAGTAAGGAACCGCCAGCTCCTATCCCGCGGCTGACCGTCATCACGCTGGGCGTGAACGACATCCGCGCCAGCATTGCCTTTTACGACGCGCTCGGTTTCTCGCGCCGGCTCAAGGTAACCGGCGAGACCGTTGCGTTCTATGACACCGGCGGTCCGGTGCTCGCGTTGTTTCCCTGGGATCAACTCGCGGTCGACGCCAAATTGCCTGATCATCCGAGGCCATCGACGTTCCGCGGCATGACGCTCGCCTGGAATTGCCGCGCGCGTGAGGAGGTGGATGCGGTGCTGGTCTTCGCCGTCAGCAAGGGAGCCGCGTTGCTGAAGGCAGCACATGAGACCGACTACGGCGGCTATTCCGGCTATTTCGCCGATCCTGACGGCCATCCCTGGGAGGTCGTGGTCGCGCCCGGCATCGACGTCGGCGAGGACCGGCGGGTGCATCTGGCGGAATAGGGCGGCTGGCTTGAATAACGGGAATTGTTCGAGGTTCCCGATTGCGCAGGCCATGCCGCTTGCGCACGATCCCGGCCATGATTCGGGATCAATCCGCAAAGAAGCCGGCCAAAGGCGCGCCCAAAAAGGCTGCGCCTAAGAGCGAGAAGGCTGCGCCTGAGAACAAGAAAGCTGCGCCCAAAAAAATCGCCAAGGCGCTGGCCGGCACAAAGAGCGCCATCATCGTTGCCCCAAGCTTCCGCCGTGAGCGCGCGCTGATCAAGCGCGGCGTTTGGCCGGTAGCGGGCTGCGATGAGGCGGGCCGCGGGCCACTGGCCGGTCCGGTGGTGGCGGCGGCGGTGATTCTCGATCCCGACCGCATCCCGCGCGGCATCGACGATTCCAAGCGCCTGACGGCCGAGGAGCGCGAAAGGCTGTTCGGCAAGATCTGCGCGACCGCCCAGGTCTCGGTGGCCGTCGCCTCGCGCTCCCGCATCGACCGCGACAACATCCTGCGCGCCTCGCTGTGGGCGCTGAAGCGCGCCGTGGTGGCGCTGCCCCAGCAGCCGCGGCACGTCTTCGTCGACGGCCGCGACCGGCTCGACACGGAATGCGATTGCGAGGCCGTGATCGGCGGCGACGGCATCGTCCTGTCGATCGCAGCGGCCTCGATCATCGCCAAGGTAACGCGGGACCGCCTGATGTGCGCGTTGGCGCAGGACTGTCCCGGCTACGGTTTCGAGCAGCATAAGGGCTACGCCGTGCCCGAGCACCTCGACGCGCTCAACCGCCTCGGTCCCACCGTCCACCACCGCAGCTTCTTCGCCCCCGTCGCCGCCGCACGCGCCAAGCACATGCCCTGGACGGTCGAGCCGGCGCAGGATCTGTTTGCGGTGACCGAGATCGAGCTGCAGGTGGACGCGAGCCTGGAAGTCGACGCGTCGGCAAATCTCTAGACGAGACTCAGTTGCCACGACGCGTCACGCCCTTTATCAAAACAGTCGTGAGCGAATAGGGCCGGCTTCACGGGTTGGCTGCATCTTTCGGACGTTGCATGCGGTTTACCTCCCTGGTCATCGAGCTCATTCGCGCGCGGCCGCGGCTGATCGTCTGGATCGCCGTGCTGCTCCAGGCCGCGATGTGGCTGTTCGTGGCGCTGGTGTTTTATCGCAGCCCGCCCGGCAGTCTCGCGACCCTGCTGGCCTTCGGCCGCGAATACCAGGTCGGCACCGATCTCGGGCCGCCCTTGCCGGTCTGGCTCGCCGACATCGCCTATCGCGCTGCCGGCGGCCACCTGTTCGGTGTCTACGTGCTGGCCGAGCTCTGCGGGATCGCGACGTTGATCACGCTCTATCATCTGTCCCGCGCGGTGGTCGGCCCCCAGCAGGCAGTGCTGGCCGTGCTGCTGACCATGACGCTGCTGGCCTTCTCCTCGCCCACACTCGACTTCGGCCCTCTGGTGCTGGCGCGACCGCTCTGGGCGCTGCTGCTGCTGCATTCCTGGCAGATCATCGGACAGCGCCGCGGCAACGCCTGGTTTGCCTGGTCGATCGAGGCCGGCCTCTTGCTGTTGACGACGCCGGCTGCGATCTTCCTGCTGCTGCTGATCGTCGTCTTCGCGCTCGCAACCGCGGACGGCCGCCGCACGTTGCGTGCCTTCGACCCGCTGTTTGCGCTGGTGGTCGTCGCCGTGCTGGCATTGCCCTATGCCGTCTGGCTGACGCGCGCCGAGGCGCTCGTCCTGCCGGCCCTGCCTGAGGTCGCCCAGCTCAATGCCCGTGCGCTGCACGCGGCCTGGCTGCTCGGGGGGCTCCTGCTCGGTGCGGCGGCGATCCCGGCGCTGACCGTCCTCAACACCGGCCTGTTCGTGCCCAAGAGCGAGGAGGCGCCGATCATCTACCGCCCGCCGGTCGAGCCGCTCGCACGTAATTTCGTCTATTTCTTCGCGCTGGCGCCGGCGCTCGGCGCGGTGCTGATCTCCGGCCTGCTGGGCCTCGACGCCGTCGTCGGCGGCGCCGGCGTCGTGCTGGTGTTGTCGGGGCTTGCCGTGGTCGTGGGGGCCGGCGATCTCATCGCGATGCGCCGCGCGAGGATGCTGCGGATGGTCTGGGCGGCTGCCGTCGTGGCGCCCGCAATCGGCGTCGTGCTCGCCGTCCTGCTGCTGCCGTGGACCGGTGCCAACGAGATCGCGACCTCGATGCCGGCCCGCGCGATTTCGGACTTCTTCGACGAGAGCTTTGCCCGCCGCACCAATCATCGCCTGCGCGCGGTCGCCGGCGAGACCCAGCTTGCGAGCTTGATCACGCTGCATTCCGGCCGGCCGCATCTCTTCATCGATGCCGAGCCCGCGCGTACACCCTGGATCAATCAGGCCAAATTCAGCGAGACCGGCGGCGTCGTGGTCTGGCGCGCTTCCGATACCGCCGGCACGCCGCCGCCGGACATCCTCGCGCGCTTTCCCGGCATCGTGCCGGAAGTCCCGCGCGCCTTCGAATGGCTGGTGACCGGACGCCAGCAACTCCTGCGCATCGGCTGGGCCATCGTGCGGCCGAAGGGGACTTAGTTGCTCGCTCTTTCGGTGGTCATTGCGAGGAGCCCTTGCGACGAAGCAATCCACAGCCGCCCCTCACGCCTCCGCCAGCACCTTCGCGATCGCGCGCAGATCCTGCCAGGCCAGCCGCTTGTACGACGGCGAGCGCAACAGATAGGCGGGATGGAAGGTCGGCAGCGCGCGAATGGTGCGCCCGCCCGTCTCGTAGTCGAACCAGCGGCCGCGGGTACGCATGATGCCTTCGCGGGTCGACAGCAGCGTCTGCGTCGAGGGATTGCCGAGTGTCACCAGCACCTCCGGATTCACCAGCTCGATCTGGCGCTGGATGAACGGCAGGCAGATTTGCGTCTCCTGCGGCGTCGGCGTGCGGTTGCCGGGCGGCCGCCAGGAATCACGTTGGCGATGTAGGCCGTGGTGCGGTTGAGGCCTATGGCTCCTATCATCAAATCGAGCAGCTTGCCGCTGCGCCCGACGAAGGGCAGCCCCTCGATGTCCTCGTCGCGGCCCGGTGCCTCGCCGACGAACATGATGCGTGCCTGCGGATTGCCGTCGGCGAAAACCAAACGTGTCGCCGTGTGCTTCAGCGCGCAGCCGTCAAAGCTCTGCATCAGCTCGCGCAGCGCCTCCAAGCTTGGCGCGGTGCGTGCGGCCTCGCGCGCCGAGGCGATCGCGATGTCGGGCGCAGGTGCCGCCTCGCCGCGCATCACCGCGGGCGCGGCGACCGGCCGTGGGGCCTCGACTGGAGGTGGCGCGCGCGGGGCCGGAGGTGGAACATCCAATTCCGCCAGGCGGTCGATCGGTTCCTCCGCGAGCGTGCAATCGACTCCGGCCTCCAGATAGAAGGCGAGCAGCTCTCGGACCGTGGGTGCGGGTTCTGGGATCATCGGAAAGTCTGACTATTAGTCCAGTTTGGGGCGCCTTGCACCCCGGCGAAACGCATTTCCGAGGTTGTCCTACCCGGAAAAATCGGAAACAAGAGGGCGCAATCGACCAAGGACCGTCTCAAGGGCTGAGATCAGATGAGCACCGAAGAACTTCCCCCGCGCGAATCCATGGAATTCGACGTCGTCATCGTCGGCGCCGGTCCCTCGGGCCTGGCTGCGGCGATCCGGCTGAAGCAGATCAATGCCGATCTCAATGTCGTGGTGGTGGAGAAGGGCTCCGAGGTCGGTGCGCATATTCTCTCCGGCGCCGTGATCGATCCGGCCGGGCTCGACAAGCTGATCCCGGACTGGCGCGAGGATCCTGATTGTCCGCTCAAGACGCAGGTCAAGGACGACCGCTTCTTCTGGTTCACCGAGACCAGCGCGATCAAGCTGCCGAACTTCATCATGCCGCCGCTGATGGACAATCATCACTGCTATATCGGCTCGCTCGGCAATGTCTGCCGCTGGCTGGCGCGCAAAGCGGAAGCGCTAGGCGTCGAGATCTATCCCGGTTTTGCCGCGGCCGAAGTGCTCTATGACGACAATGGCGCGGTGCGCGGCATCGCCACCGGCGACATGGGGATCGGCCGGGACGGCAAGCCGAAGGACTCCTTTACCCGTGGCATGGAATTGCTCGGCAAGTACACGCTGTTCGCCGAAGGTGCGCGCGGCAGCCTGACCAAGCAGCTGATCTCGAAATACGCGCTCGACACCAAAAGTGAGCCGCCGAAATTTGGCATCGGGCTCAAGGAAGTCTGGCAGATCGATCCGGCCAAGCATCAGAAGGGCCTCGTGCAGCACGCGGTTGGCTGGCCCTTGAACAACAACACCGGCGGCGGCCTGTTCTTCTACCATTATGACGAGAACCTGGTGTCGATCGGTTTCGTCGTTCATCTCAACTACAACGACCCCTATTTGTCGCCATTCGACGAATTCCAGCGCGTCAAGAACCATCCGGCCGTCCGCGCGACGCTTGAAGGCGGCAAGCGGCTGGCTTACGGCGCGCGCGCCATCACCGAAGGCGGGTACCAGTCGGTGCCGCGGCTGAGCTTCCCGGGCGGTGCGCTAATCGGCTGCGCGGCCGGCTTCGTCAACGTGCCCCGGATCAAGGGCGTGCACAATGCCATGGGCACCGGCATGCTCGCGGCCGAACATGTTAACGTGGCTCTCGCTGCGGGCCGCGCCAATGATGAGCTGGTCGAATACGAGAACGGTTGGCGCGATTCCGTCGTCGGTAAGGACCTCTATCCTGTCCGCAATGCCAAGCCGTTGTTGTCGAAGTTCGGCACCTTCATCGGCGCCGGGCTCGGCATCTTCGACATGTGGTGCAACACGCTGTTCGGCGGCTCGCTATTTGGCACCCAGTCGCACGCGAAGCCCGATCGCGCGACGCTCGATCCGGCCAAGACCCACGCGCCGAGAACCTACCCGAAGCCGGACGGCAAGATTTCCTTCGACAAGCTCTCGTCGGTGTTCCTGTCCAATACCAATCATGAGGAGGACCAGCCGGTCCATCTCAAGGTCACGGACATGAACCTCCAGAAGACCTCCGAGCACGACGTGTTTGCCGGTCCCTCGAATCGCTATTGCCCGGCCGGCGTCTATGAGTGGATCGAGGAAGGTTCGGGCCCGCGCTTCCAGATCAATGCCCAGAACTGCGTTCACTGCAAAACCTGCGACGTGAAGGACCCCAACGGCAACATCACCTGGGTTCCCCCGGAGGGCGGCGGCGGTCCGAACTACGAGGCCATGTAGGCTGGGGTCAGCAAGTCACGATCCATGTGACCGAGGCCAATGTGACCAGAGTTGCGTGATCTTCGCCCTGTGACGCACGTTCGCGTGAGAACCCGGCCGCGGTCCCCGTGGTCACGATAAGGCCATACTGGCGGCGTCTTGGGGCGCTCTTGACGGGTCACTTGGCCGATTTGTGCCGTGCGGAGGGGATCGCCCGGCCCGATCCTTGCGGTGAAGCGCCAAAAGCGGCATTGTCGGCCTGACGGTTCCGGGTCCCATGCCACCGGCCGCGTTCGCTTGCGATACGGCCTTCTGCAAACCCAGGCACTACCAACTCAAGGCGAGCCCCGATGCTTTCAAATCGTTTCAACCGTTGGACTGTTGCCGCCATTGCCCTCATGGGCTCAGCGATGGCGACGGTCCCCGGCGCGGTCCGGGCGCAGACGCCGGACCATCCGTCCGACACGGCGGCGCAGTTTCCGACCCGAAACGATCTGAAGGCGCTGACCACCTCCGGCAGCTATCTCGCCGCCCGCCACGCCAGCGTCGAGCGCGACGCGGCCTCCGCCGCTGCATTCTATCGCTCGGCCCTGCGCACCGACCCCAAGAACAACGAGCTGCTCGACCGCGCCTTCATCTCCTCGGTCGCCGACGGTGACATCGACGAGGCTGTCAAGCTCGCCGAGCGCATCCTGACCATCGACAAGACCAACCGCGTTGCACGGCTCGTCGTTGGCGTGCACGATCTCAAGTTCAAGAAGTACGCGACCGCGCAGACCAACATCAACCAGTCGATCCGCGGTCCGATCACCGATCTCGTCGCCACGCTGCTGTCGGGCTGGGCCGCCTATGGTGCGGGGGATGCCAAGGGCGGCGTCGCCACCATCGACAAGCTGGCCGGTCCTGAATGGTATCCGCTGTTCAAGGATCTCCATGCCGGCATGATCCTCGAACTCGCCGGCAAGGAGAAAGACGCTGGCACCCGGTTCGAGCGTGCCTACAAGCTCGACGATTCCATGTTGCGTGTCACCGAGGCCTATGCGCGCTGGCTATCTCGCAACAAGGACTCGGCCGCCGCGACCACGGTCTACCAGGCTTTCGACAAGAAGCTCGCCCGCCATCCGCTGATCGTGGAAGGGTTGCGCGACACCAAGGCCGGCAAGAAGATGCCGCCGCTGGTCGATAGCGCGCAAGCCGGCGCCGCAGAAGCACTCTACGGCATCGGCGCCACACTGACCCGCCGCGGCGGCGAGGATCTGGCGCTGGTCTACCTCCAGCTCTCGCTCTACCTGCAGCCCACCCATCCCCTGGCGCTGCTCTCGCTCGCCGATCTCTATGAATCGGTGAAGCGGCCGCAGATGGCGATCAAGGTCTACGAGCGGGTGCCGTCGTCCTCTCCACTCAAGCGCAACGCCCAAATCCAGCTCGCCATCGATCTGGATTCCGCCGACCGCACCGACGAGGCGATCAAGATCCTCAAGGGCGTCACCACTGAGGATCCCAAGGATCTCGAAGCCATCATGGCGCTCGGCAACATCGAGCGCGGCCGCAAGAAGTTCGGCGAATGCGGCGCGACCTATTCGCAAGGCGTCGACGTGCTGCCGGCCGGCAACGATAAGGCCAACAGCGTCTGGTATTATTATCGCGGCATCTGCGAGGAGCGCTCCAAGCAGTGGGGCAAGGCCGAAGCCGACATGAAGAAGGCGCTCGAGCTGCAACCCGACCAGCCGCACGTCCTCAACTATCTCGGCTATTCCTGGATTGACCAGGGCATCAATCTCGACGAAGGCATGAAGATGATCAAGCGGGCAGTCGAGCAGCGCCCGGATGACGGCTACATCGTCGACCCCCTTGGCTGGGCCTATTACCGCATCGGCAATTACGAGGACGCGGTGAAGAACCTCGAGCGCGCCATTGATCTCAAGCCCGAGGATCCCACTATCAACGATCACCTTGGCGACGCCTATTGGCGCGTCGGCCGCACGCTGGAAGCCAAGTTCCAGTGGGCCCACGCCCGCGATCTCAAGCCCGAAGCGGATGAGCTTCCGAAGATCGAGGCCAAGATTGCAAACGGTATGACCGACGACAATTCGAACTCCTCGGCTGCGCAGGCGGAGAAGGAGAAGAAGAAGGACGACGGCAAGGGCGGCTGAGTGAGTTGAAGTTGGGGGCGTGTCGTCAATGCCGGCGTTGATTGAAGAAGGGCGCGCGAAGGTCAATCTGAGCCTTCGCGTGGTCGGCCGTCGTGCCGACGGCTATCATGATCTCGAAAGCGTGGTCGCCTTTGCCGACTGCGCCGACCGGCTCACGCTGGAGCCCGGCGGCGAGCTGAAGCTCACCACGACGGGGCCGCTCGCCGCGGCCTGCGGCAATATGGCCGACAACCTCGTGTTCAAGGCGGCCAAGCTCCTGGCCGAAGCCGTCCCGAACCTGAAGCTGGGCGCCTTCGCGCTCGACAAGGTGCTCCCGGTCGCCGCCGGCATCGGCGGCGGCTCGGCCGACGCCGCGGCGGCGCTGCGGTTGCTGGCGCGCCTCAACGATCTGTCGCTCGACGACGCCCGCCTCCAGAAGGTTGCGCTTGCGACCGGCGCCGACGTGCCGGTGTGTCTGTTCTCGCGCGCCTGCGACATGACCGGTGTCGGCGAGCAGCTGCTGCCCTTGATGCTGCCGAGCATGCCCTGCGTGATGGTCAATCCACGCGTGCCGGTCGCGACAAAGGACGTGTTCCAGGAGCTGGGCCTGCGCAACGGCGAACTCCTGGTCGGCGCCACGTCCGTCTTCGACGGCCCGGCCTGGCCAGGCGAGGGCGCCTCCATCGCCGACTGGATCGATACTCTCGAGACCGTCGCCAATGATCTCGAAGCGCCTGCGATGCGCATCAAGCCGGTGATTGGCGACGTGCTGGAAGCCTTGCGTGGCTCCGCCGGCGTCAAGCTCGCCCGCATGTCCGGCTCGGGGGCGACGTGCTTTGCGATCTATGGCGCATCTGCCGAGGCGCATGCCGCCGCCGAGAATATCCGCAGGGATCATTCCGGCTGGTGGGTGCACTCGGGAACGCTGAGCTAGATCTGCAATGACGCGGATGTTGCGGAGCTAGCCCGCAGCGTCCTCGCCAAGCCCGAGAAACCGCCGGATCTCACCCAACACCTCCTGCGGCTTGTCATGCTGCAGCCAGTGTCCGGCCCCTGCAATGGTCTCGACGCGCGCCTGCGGAAAGTAGCGCTCCAGCCCCGCGGCCCTCGCGCCAGCCAGAAAGCTTTCGCCGGCATTCAAGAGCAGCGTCGGACAGGTGATGCGCGACCACAGCGCGATGTGATCGTCCGGCCAGAGCCGGTGCGGCGCAGAGGCGCGCTGGTAGGGATCGAACTTCCAGCTATAGGTGCCGTCCTCGTTCTGCCGCGCGCCGTGGGTGGCGAGGTGCAGCGCGAGCTCGCGAGACAGCCGCTTGTTGTGAAGGACCATCTGCGCCGCCGCGTCTTCGAGGGTCGAATAGCGGCGCGGTGCGCGGTCGTGCAACTTGTCGAGCTGACCGATCCACTTGCCGATCCGCTCATGCACCGGCGGTTTTGGTGTATCCGGCAACATCGTCACGCCGTCGAGCACGACCAGCTTCGAGACCTGTTCGGGGAATGCCCCTGTAAAGATCAGGCTGACCATGCCGCCCATAGAATGGCCGATGAGAGTGACTTGAGGCGCCGCGATGGCACGGACGAGCTGGGCCAGATCGTACACATACTCCGTCAGCGCGTAGCTGCCGCCCCTGGTCCAGTCGGAATCGCCGTGACCGCGCAGGTCCGGTGCGAGCACGTGAAAATGCGGCTGCAGCGACCGGGCGATGACGTCCCAGCTCCGGCAGTGATCGCGGCCGCCGTGAACCAGGATGGCGACCGGCGCGCCGTCGTTGCCCCAGTCGGCATAGTGCAGCCGCAGGCCGTGAGACTCGTAAATGCGGCTTTGCGGGGCGGGCATGGTGGCGCTATCCATTCACGGGCCGCCGCGCCAGTGCGAGCGACAGGCCGAGCCCTGCGATGAAGACGCCGGAGCCCTGGGTGAGACGTCGCATCAAATGCGGGCGTCCGATCAACTGCGTACGTGTCGCGGAGGCCATCAGCACCACCACGATATCGGCGAGCGTGTTCAGCGTCACCGAGAGCGCGCCCAACGTGATGAATTGCAGTGTCGGGTTCGATCCCGCCGGGTCAAGGAACTGCGGAATGAAGGCGAGGAAGAAGGCGGCGGTCTTCGGGTTCAGCGCCTCGACCAGCACGCCGTCGCGAAAGGCGCGCTTGTCGCCGACGGGCTTGCTGTCGAATGACGGCGCGCGGCTGGCGCTGCGAAAAGTCCTGATGCCGAGCCAGACGAGATAAAGTGCGCCGACGAATTTCACGGCGGCAAACAGCTCGGCGCTGGCAAGAATGATCGCGGAGATGCCGAAGCTGCCCGCGACCACATGAACCAGCCCGCCGAGCGCGGTGCCCGCGGTCGATGCAAAACCGCTGCCGCGCCCTTCCGATAGGGTCCGTGCCGCGACGTAGAAAATGCCGGGGCCGGGAACGGCGGCGATGAGACAAGCGGCGGCCAGGAACAGCCAGAAATTCGTGTTGATCATCCTGCTTTGGTAGCGATGCTTGCCGCGATTGCAAGGCCCGTCGACTAAGGCCCGTCGTTCAGCCCATCCGGCGGAAGATCACGCTGGCATTCACCCCGCCGAAGCCGAACCCGTTCGAGATCGCGTGCTGCATCGGCATCGGTCGCGCCACACCGGCGACGATGTCGATGCCGTCAGCGGCGGGATCAGGGTTTTCGAGATTGAGCGTCGGCGGCGCGATCTGGTCGCGCAGGGCGAGCACGGTGAAGACCGCTTCGAGGCCACCGGCGGCGCCGAGCAGATGCCCGGTGGCCGATTTGGTCGCGCTCACCGCGATGCCGCGGTGGCGGCCGAACAGCGCCGCGATCGCGCCAAGCTCGCTCTCGTCGCCGGCCGGCGTCGAGGTCGCATGCGCATTCAGGTGCTGTAAATCCGCGGGCGCAAGCTTGGCCTGCCGGAGCGCGATCTCCATGGCGCGCCGGGCGCCGTCGCCGTCAGGCGGACCCGATGTCATGTGATAGGCGTCCGCGGTCGTACCGTATCCGACGATCTCCGCGATCGGCCTCGCGCCGCGCGCCAATGCATGCTCCAGCTCCTCGATCACCAGGATGCCGGCGCCTTCGCCCATGACAAAACCGTCGCGGTCGCGATCGAACGGGCGCGAGGCGCGGGCGTCATTGAATCCGCTCGACAGTGCGCGGGCCGCGGCAAAGCCGCCGAGGCTGACGATGTCGATGCAGGCTTCCGCGCCGCCGCAGATCGCCACATCAGTCTCGCCCGCGCGGATCATGCGCGCGGCATCGCCGATCGCCTGAACGCCGGCAGCGCAGGCCGTGACCGGTGTGCCCAGCGCTCCCTTGTAGCCGTATTTGATCGAGACGTGGCCGGCGGCGAGATTGGCGAGGAAGGAGGGGATCGTGAACGGCGACAGCCGGCGCGGGCCGCGCTGTTCGGTGATGCGCACCGCCTCCGCCATTGCCGGAAAACCGCCGACGCCGGAGGCGATGATCGTCGCAGTTCGTTCCTGCGCCGCCGCGTCCTGCGGCGTCCAACCGGCCTGCGCAACCGCTTCCGCGGTGGCGAGCAGCGCGAACAGGATGAAGCGGTCCATCTTGCGCTGGTCTTTCGGCGCGGCGGCCTGCGCGGGATCGAAGCCGCCCTCCGCGTCATCGGCCTTGTCGGGCACGAGGCCGGCAATACGTGCGGGCAGCGCCTGCGACCATTCCGGCAGCGGGCGCAGCCCGCTTTGGCCGGCCAGCAGCCGGCGCCACGAAAGTTCGACACCGCAGCCAAGCGGCGACACCGCGCCCATTCCCGTCACGACGATACGACGCATGTCAGTCTCCAGCCGGCGCGACGGCCGGGTTCATGGCTTTGAGCGAGGTCAGCCGTTTACGCATGACACGGCTGGCGCGGGGGCCTGCGACGACGACCGCATTGGTGAGCGTGATCGGCTGCATGTCGGCGGCATCGACCACGACCGGATTGAACGGACGACAATCGTGCCGGTTCGCGAGCAGGATCGCTTCGCCCATCGGTGCGAGATGCTTGTTGCCCCAAGCGAGCAGGGTTGCGACCACGGGGAAGAAGTCCCGGGCCTTGTCCGTCAGCACATATTCGTAGCGCGGCGGTCGTTCATTGTAGCGGCGGCGGACGAACATGCCGCTTTCGGTGAGATGGGCCAACCGCCGCGACAGGATGTTCGGCGCGATCCCGAGGCTTTGCGAAAATTCGTCGAACCTCGTTGCGCCCTGGAATGCATCCCGCAGGATCAAAATGCTCCACCATTCGCCGACCGTCTCCACGGCGCGGCCGACCGGACATTCCTGAATGGAGGGGGATTTGGGCTGCATGAGGGGAAGGTAGGTGAGTAGCTTGCAAAATGCAAGTTAGTAGGCGAACCGTTAGAACACTCCGACGGAGGTGTGCCGCAAGATGGCGCACAGGATTTGAATGCAAGTTGGAAGGCGGCCCTCGCACACCTAGCTCGTCATTGCGAGCGAAGCGAAACAATCTAGAGTCCCTTTGCGGGAAGATTCTGGATTGCTTCGCTGCGCTCGCAATGACGCTGTTAATGCGGTGGTGGCGCGTATCTCAACGATGTCGTCCCGGCGAAGGCCGGGACCCAATAGCCACGACTGTCGTTGTGGTGCACGATGGTTGCTACAGGCGCTAAGACAACGCTGACCGAGGTAATGGGTCCCGGCCTTCGCCGGGACGACACTGAGGGTGTGGCTACCAGCAAGCGCTAAGGATGCAGGTAGCTAATGCGACCGAGCCAGGCAGAACGCCACGACCTGCTCCAGCGCGCTCTTCATCGGCGAGGACGGGAACAGCGCCAGCGCGTCCACGGCCATGGCGCCGTAGTGCTGGGCGCGGCTGCGCGTGTCTTCGAGCGCGCGATGCTTGTTCATCAACCCGATGGCGTGGTCGAGGTCGGTGTCGCCGATCTCACCGCGCTCCAGCGCGCGGATCCAGAAGGCGCGCTCGGTGTCGTTGCCGCGGCGGAAGGCGAGCACGACGGGCAGCGTGATCTTGCCCTCGCGGAAATCGTCGCCGGTGTTCTTGCCGAGCTTGGCGCTCTTGCCGCCATAGTCGAGCACGTCGTCGACGAGCTGGAAGGCGATGCCGAGATTCATGCCGACCGAGCGGCAGGCGGTCTGCTCCGCCTTCGGGCGGTTGGCGATCACGGGCCCGACCTCGCAGGCGGCCGCGAACAGCTCGGCGGTCTTGCCGCGGATTACGGCGAGATATTCGTCTTCGGTGGTCGCGGTGTTCTTGGCGGCGGCAAGCTGCATCACCTCGCCCTCGGCGATGGTGGCGGCGGCCGCGGAGAGAATGTCGAGCGCGCGGAGCGAGCCGACCTCGACCATCATGCGGAAGGCCTGGCCGAGCAGGAAGTCGCCGACCAGCACGCTCGCCTCATTGCCCCAGAGCATGCGCGCCGACAGCTTGCCGCGGCGCATCTCGCTCTCGTCGACGACGTCGTCATGGAGCAGCGTGGCGGTATGCATGAACTCGACGCTGGCGGCGAGTTTGATATGGCCGTCGCCGGTGTAGCCGGCGAGGTTGGCCATGGCCAACGTCAGCATCGGCCGCAGGCGCTTGCCCCCGGAGGAGATCAAATGGTTGGCGACCTCCGGGATCATGGTCACGTCCGAACCGGTCCGCGACAGGATCGTGGCGTTGACGCGCTCCATGTCACCGGCGACAAGGGCAACCAGCTCTTCGATCGACGCGCCGGGAGTTTCGAAAGGTACGATGACGGCCACGCCGGTCTCCAATATTTGCCCCGGAAGGGCTATTCTGATGGAAAGACAATAGAAACTGGACGGGGATGCGGCAAGGGCCGTGGAACCATTGACATTTGGCGCTTAGTCCCCGTCAGGCAGGAGGCTGTGTTTTGCGAGAACTGGTTCGGACCAACGATATGGTGCTGGTGTCGGCGATCGGCGCGCTGCTCGACGGCGCCAACATCCATCATCTGGTGCTGGACCAGAACATGAGCATCATTGAGGGCTCGCTCGGCATTTTGCCGCGGCGGATCCTGGTCCACGAGGACGACGCCATCGAGGCCCGGCAGCTTCTGACCGAGGCCGGCCTCAGCCACGAACTGCGCGGCGATGAGTGAAGCACTGACAGACCTCACCGAGGACGCCTTTCTCGGCGGGCAATTGCGGCTGAAGCAGAAGCGGTCTGGCCATCGCGCCGGGCACGACGCCATTCTGCTCGCGGCGGCGACGGAGGCGAGGGCGGGCGACCATGTCGTCGATCTCGGCGCCGGCATCGGCACGGCGGGCCTTGCGTTGGCTCGGCGCGTCGCCGGGATCAGGCTCGGCCTGCTCGAGATCGATCCGGAGCTGGCGGAGCTTGCGCGCGCCAATGCGGCCGCGAATGCGATTGCCGCCGAGACGATCGTGCTCGACGTCACCGCGGACGCGCAGGCCTTCGCAGCCAGCGGGCTCGCGCCCGACAGCGTCGACGTCGTGCTGATGAACCCGCCCTTCAACGATCCCGCTCGCCATCGCGGTTCGCCCGATCAGGCGCGCCAGATCGCGCATGTGGCGACGGATCAGACGCTGAATGCCTGGGTGCATGCGGCGCGGCGCATCCTCCGATCGCATGGCGCGCTGACATTGATCTGGCGCGCAGATGGGATCGCGGAGGTTTTGGCGGCGCTGTCTCGCGGCTTCGGCAGTCTCGCGATTCTGCCGGTTCACGGTGAAGCCGGGCGGCCCGCGATCCGCGTGCTGGTGCGCGCAATCAAGGGCGGGAGGGCACCGGTACGATTGTTGCCGGGCCTCATGCTCAACGAGGAGTCACGCGTGCCCAAAATAGAGGTGATGGATATTCTGGAGGGAAGGGCGGTTCTACCCCTGGTGGAACCGTGCTGAGCTATTGCGGAAGCGATTCCGACTGCTGCTCTTGCGGAGTCGTCAGGCGGATCGCCATGAACAGCGCACCGATCAGCAGCATCAGCAGATAGATTTTCATGGTGTTCTCCGCTGGCCCATTGCAGCCTCTCAACGGGGTTTCTGCAAAACACGTTCCGGGCCCTTCCAATGACAGTCGCGTGATAAGAAACGGTTAATCAGAGGTAACGGCATGGCCGAAAAATTGAACGATCGTGAGAGTTCCGGCCTGGCCGACAAGCTCATGCAATATCTGCCGGCGCGCTTCCGTCCCGGCACGGCCGTGGTGCCGGTGGTGCGGCTGTCCGGTGTGATCGGCGCAGTGACGCCGCTGCGCCCGGGCATGACGCTCGCGACGGTTTCGCGGGTTCTGGAGCGGGCGTTTTCGACGCGCAACGCCAAGGCGGTGGCGCTGGTGATCAATTCGCCCGGCGGCTCGCCGGTGCAGTCGCGGCAGATCTACCTGCGCATCAAGCAGCTCGCGGCGGAGAAGAAGCTGCCGGTGCTGGTGTTCGTCGAGGACGTCGCGGCCTCCGGCGGCTACATGATCGCGTGCGCCGGCGACGAGATCATCTGCGATCCGTCCTCGATCCTCGGCTCGATCGGCGTGGTCGGCGGCAGTTTTGGTTTCCAGGAGGCGATCAAGCGGCTCGGCATCGAGCGGCGCCTCTACACCGCCGGCGCGCACAAGGCGATGCTCGATCCGTTTCTCCCTGAAAACCCCGACGACGTCGCCAAGCTCAAGGCGCTCCAGCGCGAGATCCACCAGATCTTCATCGCGCTGGTGAAGGAGAGCCGCGGCGCGCGGTTGAAGGGCTCCGACGACACCCTGTTCACGGGCGAATACTGGGCCGGCGAGAGTTCGATCGCGCTGGGGCTCGCCGACAGCATCGGCGATCTCCGCTCAACACTTCGTGCCCGCTATGGCGAGAAGGTTCTCACCCCCGTGATTGCCCAGCCGACCGGTCTGCTCTCCGGCCTTTTGGGCCGGAAATCGCCCGGCGCGGGGCAGCTTTCCGCCATGGAATCAATGGCCAGCCTGCCGGACGACCTGATCTCGGCGGTCGAGACGCGCGCGATCTGGGCGAAATTCGGGTTTTAGACGGAGCCCCTCCGCGCCATTTGGCCCCAAGGAGACTTGAAGCCGTGCCAATTGCGGCGCGGCCCGGTCTGCGCAAGAATGCGCGTGGGGGCTGAGCATTGTGAACAAGGAACGACCGATGCCGCCGTTCGTCGCATTCGCGGGCGTCCTGGGCGGGCTTGCCGTGGTCCGCTGGGCCTACAAGACCGCCGTCAGGATCAACCAGGAGCTGGAGGAGATGCGCCTCTCGCGCGTCGCCGAAGCCGCCCATATGGGGGCCGTCCAGACGCTGAAGCAGGATCCCGTCACCGGAGCCTATCGGCCGGGTTAGTTGCTGCAGACGTCATGGCCGGGCTTGTCCCGGCCATCCACGCCTTGTCTCACCGCACGAAGAACGTGGATGCCCGGGACAAGCCCGGCCATGACGGAGAACTAGGCCCGAATCACCCCTTCACCTTGATTCCCACCCCTGCCGTCGATACGGTCCCGCGCGATTCAACCCCCCGCGAGAGCCCGATCTGACGATGGACGCCTCCTTGCCCGCCCATATGCGCCCGGAACGCTCGTTCCAGGGCTTTATCCTCGCGCTCCAGCGGTTCTGGGCCGAGCAGGGCTGCGTGATCCTGCAGCCCTACGACATGGAGATGGGTGCGGGTACCTTCCATCCGGCGACCACGCTGCGCGCGCTCGGGCCAAAGCCCTGGAATGCGGCCTACGTGCAGCCCTCGCGGCGGCCCAAGGACGGCCGCTACGGCGAGAATCCGAACCGGCTGCAGCACTACTACCAATTCCAGGTGATCATGAAGCCGTCGCCGGCGAACCTTCAGGAGCTGTACCTGAAGTCGCTCGCCGCGATCGGCATCGATTCCGCCGTGCACGACATTCGCTTCGTCGAGGACGATTGGGAGAGCCCGACGCTGGGCGCCTGGGGCCTCGGCTGGGAGTGCTGGTGCGACGGCATGGAAGTCAGCCAGTTCACCTATTTCCAGCAGGTCGCGGGTGTCGAATGCGCGCCGGTCGCGGGCGAGCTCACCTACGGGCTCGAGCGCCTCGCGATGTACGTGCAGGGCGTCGACCGGGTCTACGACCTCAACTTCAACGGCCGCGACGGTGACGCGAAGGTCACCTATGGCGACGTCTTCCTGCAGGCCGAGCAGGAATATTCGAAGCACAATTTTGAGGTCGCCGACACCGCGATGCTGTTCGAGCAGTTCAAGATGGCGGAAGCCGCCTGCCGGAAATACCTCGATGCGGGTTGGAAAGATGGCAAGCGCGAGGCGCATCTGATGTCGCTTCCGGCCTATGACCAGTGCATCAAGGCAAGCCATGTGTTCAACCTGCTCGACGCGCGCGGCGTGATCTCGGTGACGGAGCGGCAGAGCTACATTCTTCGCGTGCGCGAACTGGCAAAAGCTTGCGGCGAGGCCTGGATACATACTGAAGCGGGCGGAGCGACCTGATGCCCGATCTTTTGCTTGAACTTTTCTCGGAAGAAATCCCCGCGCGCATGCAGGCCAAGGCGGCGGACGATCTGCGCCGCATGGTCACCGACAAGCTCGTCGCCGAGGGTCTCGTCTACGAAGGCGCGAAGGCGTTCGCGACGCCGCGCCGCCTTGCGCTTACCGTGCACGGCATCCCTGCGCGCCAGCCTGACCTGAAGACCGAACGCCGCGGACCGAAGATCGGTGCGGCCGACGCGGCCGTGCAGGGTTTTCTGAAAGCGACGGGTTTGACGTCGCTGGACGAGGCCAAGATCCAGCGCGATCCGAAGGGCGACTTCTACATCGCGCTGATCGAGAAGCCCGGCCGCGACGCCATCGACGTGCTCGCGGAAATCCTCCCCGTGATCATCCGCACTTTCCCTTGGCCGAAATCGATGCGCTGGGGCGCGCGCTCCGGCAAGCCGGGCTCGCTGAGCTGGGTGCGTCCGCTGCACGCGATCACCGCGACGTTCGGGCTCGAGACCGAAGAGCCCGATGTCGTCAAATTCTCGGTGGACGGCATCGAGGCCGGCCAGACCACTTACGGTCACCGCTTCATGGCTCCTAGCGCGATTTCCGTGCGCCGCTTCGAGGACTACGAAGCGAAGCTGAAGGCCGCAAAAGTCATCCTCGATCCGCAGGCGCGCAAGGACATCATCTTTGCCGACGCCAAGGAGCTGACCTTTGCGCAAGGGTTCGAACTGGTCGAGGACCAGGTGCTGCTCGATGAGGTTTCGGGTCTCGTCGAATGGCCCGTCGTCATGATGGGATCGTTCGAAGCGGAGTATCTCGCGATCCCCGACGAGGTGATCCGCGCCACCATCCGCAACAACCAGAAGTGCTTCGTCGTCAAAGATCCCGAGACGGGCAAGCTGACCAACAAGTTCGTGCTCACCGCCAACATCGAGGCGCCTGACGGCGGCAAGACCATCGTCGCCGGCAACGAGCGTGTGATCCGTCCGCGCTTGTCGGATGCGAAATTCTTCTACGAGACGGACCTGAAGACGAAGCTGGAAGACCGGCTGCCGAAGTTCGAGCAGATCGTGTTCCACGAGAAGCTCGGCACCCAGGCTGCGCGCATCAAGCGCATCGAGCGTCTCGCCGCAGAGATCGCGCCGCTCGTCGGCGCCGATGTCGCCAAGGCGACGCGCGCCGCGCATCTGGCGAAGGCGGATTTGCTGACCGAAGTCGTCGGCGAATTCCCCGAGGTGCAGGGCCTGATGGGCAAGTACTACGCGCTGGCCCAGGGCGAGGACGCCTCCGTCGCTGCCGCCTGCGAGGAGCACTATAAGCCGCAAGGGCCTGCCGATCGCGTGCCGACCGATCCGGTCAGCGTCGCAGTCGCGCTCGCGGACAAGCTCGACACGCTTGTCGGCTTCTGGGCGATCGACGAAAAGCCGACGGGATCGAAGGATCCGTATGCGCTGCGCCGCGCGGCGCTGGGCGTGATCAGGATTGTGCTCGAAAATCAGACTAAGATTAGTTTGCGAGAACTCGCTTGGGGGCACTTAGAGCGCTCGTACGACAAACAATACTTGGAAGTTGCAGAAAAGCTTGATGATCTGATGGTCTTTTTCGAAGACCGGCTTAAGGTCCAATTGCGAGATCAGAAGGCGCGTTACGATCTCGTCGATGCGGTTCTCAACGCTGGTTCGTTGGTGCAAGGGCATCCAATAGTGGCGGTCGTCCGCCGCGTCGAAGCACTCGGAAAATTCCTCGATACCGACGACGGCAAGAATCTGCTGGCAGGCACCAAGCGCGCCAGCAACATTCTCTCGATCGAGGAGAAGAAGGATAAGCGCTTATTCGACGGCGCACCCGATGCCTCGCTCTACGCTCTCAGCGAGGAGAAGGCGCTGGCCCGCGCGATCGATGAAGTGACGGCCGAAGCCCGTGCCGCCGTCGCCGGGGAAGACTTCGCTGCCGCGATGAGTGCGATGGCCAAGCTGCGTCCGCCGGTCGATGCGTTCTTCGAGAAAGTTCGCGTCAACGACGAGGATGCGAAGGTGCGTGAGAACCGGCTAAAACTGCTTAACGAGATCCGCAGCGCCACGCGTGCGGTGGCGGATTTCTCGAAGATCCAGGATTGAGCGCGTCTTGGCGCAACTGGACACCGTCATGCCCGGGCTTGTCCCGGGCATCCACGTCCTTCTTCGCTCGCGGAGAGGCATGGATGGCCGGGACAAGCCCGGGCCATGACGACGGAGTTGGTGGCCGCAATTGCTGTGCGCGAAGAGTGCCCACACAAAAAGCCCCGCCCGGCGGGGGGAGGACCGGGCGGGGCCTGATGTCCGACTATACTGCTCGCGTCAGCCTGATTGATGTGACGCGCCGGACACCTAGTTGATACCGGAAACGTTAGTCCATCACCTCGACGATGCGCCGCGAGCGCGGCTCAACCAGCACGGTCTCGCCGTTTACGACGGTGTAGCGATAGGTGGTGGCGCCGAAACGTTGCGGCACGTCATAATAGGTGACGCCGCTTTCAGGTAAGGTGGCACCGACCACCACGCGATCCGGGATGCGGAAAGCCGGCACACGTTGTTCGACGACATAGTCGCGGAAAGCCGGCCGCTGCTCGACCGCAATGGTCGGGCCGCTCTCGACGACGACGGGCGCGCGTCCCACGGTGACGCTGCTTTGCGCCTGCGCCGCAAGGGGCGAGCCGATCGAGGCCGCGAGCGCTGCAAGAGCAAGAATCCTGTTCCGCATGGGCAACTCCTTCGAGAAGGTTTTCGGGAAGCGCCACTGGCGCGACCGGTTGCCAATGCATGCGTCTCCGCGATGTTCCGGAAAACGCCCGCCGCATTCGCGGCATTTTCGGGCAGTTTTCGCGAAGCCGGGAACTCGCGCGCCCCCGGTGCGTCTCTACCCGCGGAACCCAGTCCGCTATGATCCCGCCGCGATCTGCCCCACCCACGGAAGAAAATTCATGCACATCACCGTCGCCCACATCTCGCCGATCCTGTCGCTGCTTGCGGGTGTGCTCATCCTGATCATGCCGCGCCTCCTGAACCTGATCGTCGCGATTTTTCTCATCATAAATGGTGCGATCGGGCTCGGATTGTTGAAGTGGCTCCATCTCTAGGCCTTCATTCTAGGGAACTCTTCGACTTGCGCGGACCTGCCCAAAGTGGTGTAAGGCGCGCAATTACCCATTCCTCTCGCAGGTTGTGTGCAAGCTATGGCCAAAGCCGCCTCGAAAACTCCAGCGAAAATTCCAGCGAAATCAAAGTCCTCCGCCAAGGCGAAAGCCGCGCCGGCGGCCCGCAAGGCACTTGCCAAGCGCGCCCCGAAGCCCGTGGCCAAGGCCGCTGCCAAGCCGGCTGTGAAGCCTGCCGCCAAGTCGGTTTCCAAGGCTGTTGCAAAGGCAGCGACGAAGCCGGTTGCGCCGAAGGTCGCCGCGAAGCCGGTACCGAGCAAGACTGCTTCAACCAAGGCTGCGCCTGTTGCGGCCAAGGCCGGCAAGTGGGTGTTCACCTTTGGGGACGGCAAGGCCGAGGGCAAAGCGGAGATGCGCGATTTGCTCGGCGGCAAGGGCGCCAACCTCGCCGAGATGGCCAATCTCGGCCTGCCGGTGCCTCCGGGCTTCACCATCCCGACCTCGGTCTGCACCTATTTCTACGCGCATGACAAATCCTACCCGAAGGAATTGAAGTCGCAGGTTGAGAAGGCGCTCGACCATGTCGGCAAGTTGACCGGCAAGATCTTCGGCGATTCCAGGAATCCGCTGCTCGTTTCCGTGCGCTCCGGCGGCCGCGCCTCGATGCCGGGCATGATGGATACCGTGCTCAATCTCGGCCTCAATGACGAGACCGTGGAAGCGCTGTCGGAACTGTCAGGCGATCGCCGCTTCGCTTATGACAGCTATCGCCGCTTCATCACCATGTATTCGGACGTGGTGCTCGGGTTCGAGCATCATCATTTCGAGGAAATCCTCGACACCTTCAAGGACAGCCAGGGCTACACGCTCGACACGGATCTCACCGCCGACGACTGGGTCGATCTGGTCGGCAAGTACAAGGACGCGGTCGCGCGCGAAACCGGCAAGGATTTTCCGCAGGATCCGCACGACCAGCTCTGGGGCGCGATTGGCGCGGTGTTTTCATCCTGGATGAACGCCCGCGCGGTGACCTACCGCAGGCTGCACGACATTCCGGAATCCTGGGGCACCGCGGTCAACGTGCAGGCCATGGTGTTCGGCAACATGGGCGAGACCTCGGCGACCGGCGTTGCCTTCACGCGCAATCCCTCGACCGGCGAGAGCAAGCTCTACGGCGAGTTCCTGATCAACGCGCAAGGGGAGGACGTGGTGGCGGGCATCCGCACACCGCAGGACATCACCGAGGAAGCGCGCAAGGACTCGGGCTCCGACAAGGCATCGATGGAATCGGCGATGCCGGAAGCCTTCAGGGAGCTGACGCGGATCTACACGCTGCTCGAGAAGCACTACCGCGACATGCAGGACATGGAGTTCACGGTCGAGCAGGGCAAGCTCTGGATGCTGCAGACCCGCGGCGGCAAGCGTACTGCCAAGGCGGCGCTGCGCATCGCGGTCGAGCTCGCCAATGAAGGCCTGATCACCAAGAAGGAAGCAGTGACGCGGATCGACCCCGCCTCGCTCGACCAGCTGCTGCATCCGACCATCGACCCCAACGCCAAGCGCGACGTGATTGCGACCGGCCTGCCGGCCTCGCCGGGTGCGGCCTCCGGCGAGATCGTGTTCTCCTCGGACGAAGCGGCCAAGCTTCAGGCCGACGGACGCAAGGTGATTCTGGTCCGGATCGAGACCAGCCCCGAAGACATCCACGGCATGCACGCCGCCGAAGGCATCTTGACCACCCGCGGCGGCATGACCTCGCATGCTGCGGTCGTCGCGCGCGGCATGGGCAAGCCCTGCGTCTCCGGCTGCGGCACCATCCGCGTCGATTACGGCCGCGGCACCATGAGCATCGGCTCACGCACCTTCAAGACCGGCGACGTCATCACCATCGACGGCTCGCTCGGCCAGGTGCTCGCCGGCCGCATGCCGATGATCGAGCCCGAGCTGTCCGGCGAGTTCGGCACGCTGATGAAATGGGCCGACCAGGTCCGCAAGATCGGCGTGCGCGTCAACGCCGACACGCCGGAGGACGCGCACACTGCGATCAAGTTCGGCGCGGAAGGCATCGGCCTCTGCCGTACCGAGCACATGTTCTTCGAGGAGACGCGCATCCGCACGGTGCGCGAGATGATCCTCTCCGAGGACGAGCAGTCGCGCCGCGCTGCGCTGGCAAAACTGCTGCCGATGCAGCGCGCCGACTTCGTCGAGTTGTTCGAGATCATGAAGGGCCTGCCCGTCACGATCCGCTTGCTTGATCCGCCGCTGCACGAGTTCCTGCCGCACACCCATGCCGAGGTCGAGGAAGTGGCGCGCGCCATGAACACCGACCCGCGGCGCCTGGCCGACCGCGCGCGGGAGCTGTCGGAGTTCAATCCGATGCTCGGCTTCCGCGGCTGCCGTATCGCGATAGCCTATCCCGAGATCGCCGAGATGCAGGCACGTGCGATCTTCGAAGCGGCGGTCGAGGCCGAGAAGCGCACCGGCAAGGCCGTCGGCCTCGAGGTGATGGTGCCGCTGATCGCCACCAAGATGGAGCTCGACCTCGTCAAGGCGCGCATCGATTCCACCGCGAAGGCGGTGATGCGCGACACCAACACCAAGCTGACCTATCAGGTCGGCACAATGATCGAGCTGCCGCGCGCCTGCCTGCTCGCGGCCGAGATCGCGGAGAGCGCCGAGTTCTTCTCATTCGGTACCAACGACCTCACGCAGACGACGTACGGCATCAGCCGTGACGATGCCGCAAGCTTCCTCGGCACCTACGTGTCCAAGGGCATCCTGCCGATCGATCCCTTTGTCGCGCTCGACCAGGAAGGCGTCGGCGAGCTCGTCAAGATCGGCGTCGCACGCGGTCGCAAGACGCGCCCCTCGCTCAAGGTCGGCATCTGCGGCGAGCACGGCGGCGATCCCGCCTCCGTCGCCTTCTGTCACGCGATCGGCCTCGACTACGTCTCCTGCTCGCCCTACCGCGTCCCGATCGCCCGCCTCGCCGCCGCGCAAGCCGCGCTCGGCAAGGCGATCGCGAGCCAAGCGTAAGGTAAGCGGCGAGTTGAATGTTGAGAGCGAAAGAGGCGGGGCCAAAACCCCGCCTCTTTCTTTTGAGGCGACGTTCTTGCCACACATTCAGTGTCATCGCCCGCGTAAGCGGGCGATCCAGTATTCCAGAGGCGGTGACGTGATAGGGAAGGAGCCGCGGCGTACTATGCCCCGCCTTCGCGGGGCATGGCGGCTATGGTCGAAGTGGCGATGGAACCGCGCGCATCCCGTAATGACACGTGCGCGCAAGAGTTCCTTCACCATTCGCGTTGACCAGTTGTTTACCCCTTCGCGTGAGGGCGCATTTACCAAGGCGCATCATCGCCCCGTGAGAACACCTGCGATTGCTTGCGTGTGCCGCATGCGCAACGCCGATTAACGCCCCAGCAACCTAAATTAGATACTCACGATAAAGATCGAATTGCACGGATGTACTGCGGCTCGATTTTTCTAGCGTAAGCGTAGCGTGAGCGTATCGATGTTTTTGTTGCGTACCCATCCGAAGGGCGCGCGGTTCGCGTCCTTCGGCATCTGTCTCTGCATCTTCGCATTGATGCCGAGAGAGACCGGCTATCAGGACATTGCCTCGCTGCTGGCGCGCCAACCCGGGGTCGCGGAGCGTTGGCAGAAGCAGGTATTCTCTGCTGCGTCCTCCATACAACTGGCCACTTACAGTTTTTCCCGGCCGATCGGCACTTCGGCTCCGCAGAGCGCGATGGTTCGTCTCGCGAGCCTCGACAGCCGCGACGTCACCGGCGCGATCAGCCGCAATCCGGCGCTGCAGGCGCCGCCCCGCTACCAGGCCGCCGATTTTCCCAAGGTCGATCGCTCGATGAAGGGTGATCGCCTCGCAACGGTCACGCCGACGCAGGCTCCCGAAGCGGGCGCGCCGACGGCAGCGCCGACGCAGGAGGATCCCGCGACGTCGAACAGCTCGGTGTTCGGCGCCAAGACCGTCGCGCTGCCGCAGGCGATGTCGCCGGAATCCGCGGCCGCGCTGGATCCCGAACTCGCGGAGGCGCTGCGTGCGCCGCCGCTGCCGCAATACACCAATGCGCCACAAGCCAGCGACGCTGCGCGCTCGCTCGCGCTCCAGCCGCTCGAAGCGCTGAAGCAGGCCACCATTCCGGCTGCACCGCCGCGCGATCCGTTCCGGGTCAAGACCTCGAGCCTGTTCTTCGGCAGTTCCTCGCTCGGAGGCAACGTCGAGAGCATCGAGAGCTGGCAACCCGGTGCGGAGCCGCTGATCGTGATGCCCGACCCCGACATGAAGGTGACGGCGTCGCTATCGCCGCCGTCGGAGGATATTGCGAAGGATATCGAAAGCGGCGAGAGCGTCGCGCCGAAGGGTGAGGTCAACGTCGACAATCAGCGCGCCAGATCGCCGGCGGAACGGCTCGCGCTCGACGACAAGTCGCGCGCGAAGTCCGAAAAATGCCTCGCGGAGGCCGTCTATTTCGAGTCCCGCGGCGAGGCCGTGCGCGGTCAGATGGCGGTTGCGCAGGTGGTGATGAACCGCGTGTTCTCCGGCAAATACCCGGACACCGTGTGCGGCGCCGTCTATCAGAACAAGCACCGCCATCTCGCTTGCCAGTTCACCTTTGCCTGCGACAACAATGCCGACGTGATCCGCGAGCCCGAGATGTGGGACCGTGCGAAAAAGATCTCGAAGGCCATGCTCGACGGCCAGATCTGGCTGCCCGAGGTCGGCAAGTCCACGCACTACCACGCCTATTGGGTGCGCCCGTCCTGGGTCGCCGAGATGAAGAAGATGTACAAGACCGGCGTCCACACCTTCTATCGCCCACGCGCCTGGGGCGATGGCAGCGAAGAGCCGAGCTGGGGCACCCCGGCGCAGACCGCCGCGCTCTCCGCCGAGCTCACTCAGCAAGCCAAGAGCTCCGCCGAGATGGGCGCGACCGAGCGGCGGTAGCGCCTCACGCCTCGATATCCAGCGCGCAGTCGAAATTTGGCGCCGAATGCGTCAGCGCGCCGGATGAGGCGTAGTCGACGCCGGTCGCAGCGATGGCTGGGATCGAGTCCAGGGTGACACCGCCGGATGCCTCCAGCTTGAGGCGTCCCTCGTTGAGCCTGACGGCTTCGCGCAGCGTCGCAATATCCATGTTGTCGAGCAGCACGGCGTCGGCAAGGCCGGTGTCGAGCACCTCGCGCAACTGCGGAAGCGTGTCGACCTCGATCTCGATCTTGACGAGATGGCCGGCCTGGGCGCGGGCGCGCTCCAGCACGGGACGGATGCCGCCGGCGACCGCGATGTGGTTGTCCTTGATCAGGATCGCGTCGTCGAGCCCGAAGCGGTGATTGAAGCCGCCGCCGCAGCGTACCGCGTATTTCTCCAAGGCGCGCAGCCCGGGCGTGGTCTTTCGCGTGCAGCAGATTCTCATCCGGGTGCCCTCGGTGCGCGCGACATAGTCCGCCGTGAGCGTCGCAACGCCCGACAGGCGGCCGACGAAATTCAGCGCGGTCCGCTCCGCCGTGAGGATGGCGCGTGCCGGCCCCGAGATCGTCAGCACCTGCTGCCCGCGGGCGACGCGCGCGGCGTCGCGAACATGTGCGCGTATCTCGATGTCGGGCGAAAGCTTTTGCAAGGTGGCGAGCGCCAGTGGCAAGCCGGCGATCACGCCGGACTGCCGCGCGACCAGGATTGCTTGCGCCTTCGTTGCTTCGGGGATCGTCGCAAGTGAGGTGATGTCGCCGGCGCGGCCGAGATCCTCATCGAGCGCGCGCAGCACGGCCTCGTCGATCGCGAGCGGGGAGAGGAAGGCGTCGGGATAAAGCAGAGAATTCGGGGTGATCATGGCAGACTCCGTCAGGCGGTCATCGGTTGCGCCGTGCGCGGTGTCGGGCGTTCGCTCAGGCTGTCCGCGATCTCGCGCACTGCTGCGAGCGTCGTCATCGTGCGTTGCGCGAGGGGGGCACGTCCGCGGCATGGTCGGAGCGGAAGTGCGCGCCGCGGCTCTCGCGCCGGTTCCAGGCTGACGCCACCACGAGCAGGGCTGCCGTTGCCATGTTGCGGACCGCGATGCTCGTGGCCTCGCGTTCGAGCGCGGAGAAGCTGCGAACCGCGTCCGCAAGCCCGTCACCATTGCGGATCACGCCGACATGCGTGCTCATCAGCATCCGCAGCCGCTTCACGGCCGCAGCATCCGGCGCGCCGTCCCCCGGCGTCGGCACGTCCGCAAGACGTGCGGGCGAGGGAGTGGTGCGGCCGGCGATGTCGTCGGCGATGCGCGCGGCGTAGACCACGGCCTCCAACAGCGAATTCGACGCAAGCCGGTTCGCGCCATGCGCGCCGGTGGACGACGCTTCGCCGCCGGCCCAGAGCCCGTCGATCGAGCTGCGGCCGCGATCGTCCACCGCGATGCCGCCCATGTGATAGTGCGCCGCCGGTGCGATCGGGATGGCCTGCGTGGCGGGGTCGATCCCAGCGGCGATGCAGCTTGCATGGACGGACGGGAATCTGTCGGCAAAACGTGCGCCCAGCGCCTGCCGCGCATCGAGGAAGGCGCCGCGTCCGGCCGAGATCTCCGCGAACACGCCGCGGGCCACGATGTCGCGCGGTGCGAGCTCGGCGAGCGGATGGCGCGCCGCCATGAAACGCTCGCCACGGCCGTTGATCAGTGTCGCGCCTTCGCCGCGCAAGGCTTCCGTGGCGAGCGGCGCGGGATCGCGGCCGACCATGATGGCGGTCGGGTGAAATTGCACGAACTCGGGATCTGCAATCACCGCGCCGGCGCGTGCGGCGATCGCAAGGCCGGATCCGCTGGCCTCGCGCGGATTGGTGGTGACGGCATAGAGATGGCCGATGCCGCCCGTCGCGAGCACCACCATCCGCGCGGCGAGCAGGATCGGCTGTGCTGCCGCGTCGCCAGCTTCGCGCAATCGTAGGCCGGCGACCGCGCCGTCCTCGGTCAACAGCGCTTCGGCGACGAAACCTTCGATCAGCCGGATCGACGGCGTGCGCCGCACGGCTTCGCTCAGCGCCGCGATGATGGCGGCGCCCGCGCCATCGCCACGCACATGTACGATACGCCGCGCCGAGTGTGCGGCCTCGCGCCCGACTGCGAGCCTGCCTTCGAGATCGCGGTCGAACGGCACGCCATAGGCGAGAAGGTCGTGAATCCGCGGTGCGGCCTCGCGCGCGATCCCGAGTGCGACAGCTTCGTCGACGATGCCGCCGCCAACTGCAACCGTGTCCGCGGCGTGCGCTTCCGGCGTATCGCCTTCAGCCATTGCCGCGGCGATGCCGCCTTGCGCCCATGCGGACGACGCGCCCTGTCCGAGCGGCGCCGCCGAGATCAATATTACCGGCCGCGGCGCGAGCTTGAGCGCGCAGAACAATCCGGCAAGGCCGCCGCCGACGATGACGACGTCGTCGGAGCGGGGGAGGGTGTTGATGTTGTTTGTCATGGCTTTATCTCAGTTCTTCAAATTGATCATCCGCTCGACCGAGCGCCTTGCGCGGTCCGCGAGCGCGGGATCGATCGTCACTTCTTCGCGAAGCGTCAGCAGGCTCTCCAGAATGTTGGCGAGCGTGATGCGCTTCATGTGCGGGCAGATGTTGCAGGGGCGCAGCATCTCCACATCGGGCAGCTCGGCGCGGACATTGTCGGCCATCGAGCATTCCGTGATCATCACCAGCCGCCGCGGCCGCCGCTCGCGCACCCAGTTGATCATGTGCGCGGTCGAGCCCGTGAAATCGGCCTCGGCCAGCACGTCCGGCGGGCATTCGGGATGAGCGATGATCTGCACGGAGGGATCGGCCTCGCGGTAGCTGCGCAGCTCGGCGCCAGTGAAACGCTCGTGCACCTCGCAGGCGCCCTTCCAGGCAATGATCTTCACGTCGGTCTTCGAGGCCACGTAAGTGGCGAGATAGCGGTCGGGCAGGAAGATCACGGTTGGTGCGCCGAGGCTTTCGACCACCTGCACCGCGTTCGACGAGGTGCAGCAGATATCGACCTCGGCCTTCACCTCCGCGGAGGTGTTGACATAGGCAACGACAGGCACGCCGGGGAATTTTTCGCGGAGCAGGCGGACGTCGGCGCCGGTGATGCTGGCAGCGAGCGAGCAGCCGGCGCGCGTATCAGGAATAAGCACCGTCTTGTCCGGATTGAGCAGTTTCGACGTCTCCGCCATGAAGTGCACGCCGCACTGGACGATGATGCCGGCCTTCACCCTGGTGGCTTCGACCGCGAGCTGGAGCGAATCACCGCCGATGTCGGCGACGCAGTGGAAGATCTCCGGCGTCTGGTAATTGTGCGCGAGGATCACCGCGCCCCGGGCCTGCTTCAGCTCGTTGATCGCCTTGATCGTCGGGGCCATCAGCGGCCATTCGATCGGCGGGATGACACGTTTCACGCGCTCGTAAAGCGGTGCGGTGGCTCGCTCGACCTCCGGCGTCCATTCCAGTGAAGGCATCGGCAGCGAAGGTCCGGTTCGCGACTGCTTGGCCTGTGCCGGGGTGATCACGTGGCCCTGCGGCCGGTTGGCAAAGTCGTCGGGGCCGTAAATTCCAGTTAGCGGCATCCAAGCCTCCCGTGCATGTCATTTGTACTCATTTTGAGCATATATAAAGCCTGAGAAATCCGGCCGACAGGCCGGGGGATCATTCGATATGCTCGATATGAGCAAATATAAAATAACACGTCGTGTTGGGAGCCGCCAGATCTTGCCGCACACGTTTCCGTTAAGTCGCGCCCGGCGCGTCGGCTGAGGCCGCGAGGAAATGCAATGCTCCCGCGCCAGCTCTTCGCGGAATGCAATCGTTTTTGACTTGGGGTTTCCATGCAGATGCATTAAACGAGCTGGCTCGCGGCCGCCATTTGCGAATCCGCGACCACGCACGAGGAACAGCATGTCGATACAGATGGGTGAGCTCGGTTCGGTCTCCCGTTCCTCCTCCTGGCGCACGCCGGCGATCATCATTCTCTGCGGCTGCGCGATCGGGATGCTCGGGTTCGGCCCGCGCTCGGCGCTGGGCTTCTTCGTACAGCCGATGAGCCATGAATATGCCTGGGGCCGCGACGTGTTCGGCCTCGCGATCGCGTTTCAGAATTTGCTGTGGGGACTGGGCCAGCCCGTCGCCGGCGCGGTCGCCGATCGCTTCGGCCTGTTCCGGGTGATGTGCGTCGGCGCTCTGCTCTATGCCGGGGGCTTGCTCCTGATGCGCTACTCATCGACGCCGCTGTCGCTCAACATCGGCGCTGGTGTCATGGTCGGCTTCGGTCTCGCCGGCTGCTCGTTCAATCTGGTGCTCTCGGCCTTCACCAAGCTCTTGCCGGCCGAGAAGCGCGGCCTTGCGCTCGGCGCCGGCACTGCGGCGGGATCGTTCGGGCAATTCCTGTTCGCGCCGATCGGTGTGGCCCTAATCGACAATTTCGGCTGGCAGCAGGCGCTCACCGTGTTCGGCTTCCTGATGCTGCTGATCATCCCGTTGTCGCTGGCGCTCTCGACGCCGCCGGTCGCAAGCGCGGCAAATGCGGCGCCTGCGGACCAGCAGACCTTCACCAAAGCGCTCGCGGAAGCCTTCGGCCATCGCTCCTACGTGCTGCTTGTCCTCGGCTTCTTCACCTGCGGCTTCCAGCTTGCCTTCATCACGGTGCATCTGCCGGCCTTCCTGGTCGATAGCGGCATCTCCACGCAGATCGGCGGCTGGGTGATCGCGGCGATCGGCCTGTTCAACATCATGGGATCGCTCAGCGTCGGCTATCTCCAGAACAGCCTGCCCAAGCGCTACATCCTCTCGACCATCTATTTCACCCGCGCGCTTGCGACGCTTGCCTTCATCTCGTTTCCGATCACGCCGTTCTCGGCGATTGCGTTCGGCGCGGTCTCCGGCCTGACCTGGCTGTCGACCGTGCCACCGACCTCGGCACTGGTCGCGATCATGTTCGGCACGCGCTGGTTCGCCACGCTCTATGGCTTCGCCTTCGTCAGCCATCAGGTCGGCGGCTTCCTCGGCGTCTGGCTCGGCGGCATCGTGTTCGAGCGGTTCGGTTCCTACACGCCGATCTGGTGGCTCTCGATCCTGTTCGGCGTGCTCTCGGCGCTGATCAATCTTCCGATCGTGGAGAAACCGGTCCAGCGGACGGTTGCGCAGCCTGCCTGATCGGCTAAACATCCCCTGAAACAAGTCAGGGAGTTTTGCTGTGGCGACGTTCAAGGCGATCCGGATCGACAAGGCGGACAAGGGCACCACCGCGCAGCTCACGCAGTTCGACGAAGCCGAACTGATGGAGGGCGACGTCACCGTCCGCGTGGAATGGTCGACGTTGAACTACAAGGACGGCCTTGCGCTCACCGGCAAGGCGCCGGTGGTGCGCCGCTTCCCGATGATTGCCGGCATCGACTTCGCCGGCACCGTCGAGCAGTCCTCGCATCCGCAATGGAAGGCGGGCGATAAGGTTGTCTGCACCGGCTGGGGCATGGGCGAGACCCATCTTGGCGCCTATGCCGAGAAGGCGCGGGTGAAAGGCGACTGGCTGGTCGCTCTTCCGCAGGGCCTATCGGCGCGCGACGCCATGGCGATCGGCACTGCCGGCTTCACCGCGATGCTGTCCGTGCTGGCGCTGGAGAAGCACGGAGTGTCGCCGAACAGCGGTCCGGTCGTGGTGACGGGGGCTGCAGGCGGCGTCGGCTCGGTTGCGACCGCCGTGCTCTCGAAGCTCGGCTATCACGTCATCGCCTCCACCGGACGTGCGTCCGAAGCGGACTATCTGAAAGAGATCGGCGCGGCTGAGGTGATCGACCGCAACGAATTGTCGGCGGCCGCCAAGCCCATCGCCAAGGAGCGCTGGGCGGGTGGCGTCGACAGCGTCGGCTCGACCACGCTCGCAAACCTGCTGTCGATGACGAAGTACGGCGGCGCGATCGCGGCCTGCGGCTTGGCTGCCGGCATGGACCTGCCGTCTTCCGTCGCACCCTTCATTTTGCGCGGGGTGTGCCTTCTCGGCATCGATTCCGTGATGTGCCCGATCGAGCCGCGGAAAGCTGCCTGGCAACGCCTGGCGTCCGATCTGGACCGGTCAAAACTAGCTGAAATTACTCACGAAATTCCGCTTTCTGAAGTTCCGGAGTGGGGCGCGAAAATCCTCGCCGGCCAGGTCCGCGGTCGCACCGTTGTAAAAATTGTCTAACGGCGTTCAGACTTTACCAACCATGCTGCTTCAATGTCGCCATGGTTAGTATGGTAAGCAGCAGGTAAAGAGATAAGGCATAGCCCGCTGCGGGGTTGGTTCGGAGTTGAGCATGCTTGCGCGTATTGTGTTGGGGGCGGTCACGGCGGTAGCGACGCTTACGCCGGCCATTGCTGGAAGCATGAACGCCGATGAGGCGCGCCGCTTCGTCGCCGGGAAGGTGTTTGCTTTCACCTGCTTTGACGGCACCCGGGGCGCGGGCCGCATCATGGACGACCTCGGCGCCGCCGGCGCCGTGCAGTTCTCGGGTGCAGGTCCGGTGAAACATCTCCGCCTGCCCGGCAACACGCTGCAGATCCGCGGCCAGAACGTCTGCGCCTCGATCAAGGGCATTCCGTTCGAGCCCTGTTTCAACCTTGAAAAGACCGACGATCGCAGTTTCCGCGGCTCGGTATCGGGGATGGGCTTCGCCTATTGCGACTTCCATCACCAGGGCGGCAACCAGATGCTGATGGCGCGGGCCGTCGCGCGGCCGCGCTCGCTGCGCACCTCGGAACACACGGGTTCGGTCGGCACGCCCAACACCGAAGTCGCCGCGCGTGTCGAGACCCCGCGCGTCGAGAGTAGCCGGCTCGAGCCGGTGAAGCCGCAAGTTAAATCGGAGCCCGCCAGGGACGACGCCCCGCTGGAGCTGCGCCGCTCGACCCAGTGAGTTGGCTGCGCGCGTCCGCGCACTTGCTCGTTGAGAGCTGCCATCAAACACGAAGCCGCCGCGCCGTAGTCATACGGACGGCGGCTTTCATGCGTTGGTAGCTGTTCGCGCCCAGTTTGCGTACGGCCGGGGGCGCGGCCCGATAAAAGGGTTCAACGATGTCGCTGTACTTCTTCCGTATCAGCACGGGCCGCTATTCCGGTGCTGCCGACCAGCCATATGAGTTCGAGGACCGCGCCGCGGCCTGGACCGAGATGACCGAAGTCTGTGCCAATTTGCTCGGCGGCATCTCGCGCGGCCTGAAACAGGACGCCGAATGGCGCATGGAGCTGCTCGACGAGAACAAGGAGCCGGTGTTCCGGATCAGCTTGATTGGCGAGAGCCAAAAGGCCCTTGGTCGCACGGGCTAGAAATCGGGCATCCTACCGCCGCGTGTGGTTAACCTGTTAAGCGCGCGGACCGTGCTGTTTTTCAAGGGATTTTCCGGTAAGTCCGGTATTTGTCCGGGGGCGATCGTTAACCAGATCACCACACCTGAAGCTCAGTTTTTAGGCAAGGGCGATCAACGCCGAGGGCGACCGACAATGACTTGGCCGCGCAACCCGGGAAACGCCCTCATGTCGAGACTCATCCAGAATCTGCAAATCGGTACCAAGCTCGCGCTCGCTTCGGCGTTCGGCGTTGTTCTCGTCGGCGCCATGATCGCGAGCCAGGTCATCGGCAACAACAACGTGCGGCATTCCAACCAGGCCGCGCTTGCGCAGCAGGAATTGGTGCGCGAGGCTACCGAAGCCAAGCTTGGGATACGCGGCTTGCAACTCGCCGTACGGGACATGCGTCTCGCCAACAATCAGGGTGACTTGCAAAAGGCGAGCGAGCTTCTGCTGGAGCGGTCGAAAGCACTGAACGGCGTTGTCGATTCCATGCTCAGGTTGTCGCACGTCCCGGAAAACCGCGCGCGGATGGAGAAGCTCAAGTCTACGTCGGCCGATTACCTGAAGGGCGCGCAGCAGAACGCCTCTGTTCGCAGCGAGGCCATTGCGGTTGCGGCCACGGACCCCGTCCTCGCCGCCAAGATTTCCGAGGAAGGCGCGCGCCAGATCCGCGAGGTGACGCTGCCGCTTGCCACACAGCTGGACAATTTGACCAGCGAGATTGCCGATTTCGCCAAGCACAAGAGCGATGAAGAAATCGCTGCCGCGAGCCAGGAGATGGCCGTGAGCGAGCGTCTCGGCATGGTGGTCGGTGCGTGCGCCGTGCTCGTCCTC
The DNA here is from genome assembly GCF_040939785.1 of Bradyrhizobium lupini. Lineage (NCBI taxonomy): Bacteria > Pseudomonadati > Pseudomonadota > Alphaproteobacteria > Hyphomicrobiales > Nitrobacteraceae > Bradyrhizobium > Bradyrhizobium lupini. Next base: position 1,833,843 of record NZ_CP162553.1, on the reverse strand, counting down.
ATCGGTTCGTGGCTGATGTCCTTCCTGACCATCGCGCGGCCGATCCGCGCGCTCACGGTTGCCATGGACAAGCTCGCTGGTGGTGACTTCTCTGTTGTCCTGCCGGGTCTCGGCCGCAAGGACGAGGTCGGCGGTGTCGCCGCGGCCGTCGAGAAATTCAAGGTCGTGTCGGAGCAGAAGGCGCGCCAGGAAGCGGAAGCCAAGATGCGGCAGGACCAGGTGGCGGCCGAGCAGCGCAAGGCCGATATGCGCAAGCTTGCTGATAGTTTCGAAGGCGCCGTCGGCGAGATCGTCGATACGGTGTCGTCGGCCGCGACGGAGCTCGAGGCTTCGGCCTCGACGTTGACCTCGACGGCGGAGCGGGCACAGGAACTGACGATAGTTGTGGCTGCGGCCTCCGAGGAGGCGTCGACCAACGTGCAATCGGTGGCGTCGGCCACGGAAGAGCTGTCGTCTTCAATTACGGAGATTAGCCGCCAAGTGCAGGAATCGGCGCGGGTCGCGAGCGAGGCGGTTACCCAAGCCCGAACCACGACCGACCGTGTCGGAGAATTGTCCAAGGCGGCGGCTCGCATTGGCGACGTGGTCGAGCTGATCAACACCATCGCCGGCCAGACCAACCTGCTGGCGCTTAATGCCACCATCGAGGCGGCACGCGCCGGCGAGGCCGGTCGCGGTTTTGCGGTGGTGGCTTCCGAAGTGAAGGCGCTTGCCGAGCAGACCGCGAAGGCGACCGGCGAGATCGGCCAGCAGATTTCCGGCATTCAGGCCGCGACGCAGGACTCCGTCGCCGCCATCAGCGCCATCAGCAACACCATTGAAAAGCTGTCCGAGATATCGTCCACGATCGCGGCGGCCGTCGAGGAGCAGGGCGCGGCGACGCAGGAGATCTCGCGCAACGTGCAGCAGGCGGCCGAAGGCACCCATCAGGTCTCGTCCAACATCACCGACGTGCAGCGCGGTGCAGGCGAAACCGGCTCGGCATCGTCGCAGGTGCTGGCAGCCGCGCGGTCATTGTCCGGCGACAGCAACCGCCTCAAGCTCGAGGTCGGCAAGTTCCTCGACACCGTGCGCGCCGCCTAAGAACCTCGTTCCAGACAGTTCGGAAGACGCCCTGCCTCCTCAGGCGGGCGTTTTTGCATCCTGATCTTCGCCGCGAACGTCTCGCGCATGACTTCGGCGAACGTCGGCTGCAAAAGCAAACAGCGGCGACCTCAAGCTGAAATTTACAACTTTCTGGCGAGATTATCTCTTCCATTTCAACTGTTTGGGTTGAAATCTCAGTATTTCTCCGAGCCCTCCCGTTAACCAGAATGAGTAACCCCAAGGAATAGATTCTCCGGCAAGGGCGATCAACGTCCATGCAGCCGGCAAGGACTTGGCTGCGTGTTTCCTTTGGGGGAAACGTACCATGTTGAGCCCTGCTCATCATCAGCAGGTCCGAACTCAGTCCGCCAGCGCGTGGAGTCGGCTCGGACATGTTCGGATCGGCACGATCTTGCCGATCATCATCTCTGCCCTGGTCTTGCTTGGGTTGGCCTCGGCCGGATTCATCGCCTATGAGGCCGTCCTCAAGAGGCGAGAGTCCGAGGCATTCCTGAAGGTCAATGCAGTTGCCCAACTGCTGCTGCGCAGCGCAGGACATTGGGCGATTGAACGCGGGCTGACCAACGCCGTGCTGAAGTCTCCTGATGTCGTCAGTGCCGAGCGCCGTGCGGAAATCGCAAAGGCGCGCGCGACGGCGGACGAGGCCTTTCGCCAAGCCGTCCTCGATATCAGCGCGATTCCCGAAATGACCGCGGGGCAAAGACAGATTGCGGACGCAGCGACGAAATTCGAGGCGCTGCGTCTCCTGCGTGAGAAAGCCGACGCGGGAATGTCGCGCTCGCGCGTTGAACGCGAGCCTGACCTCGTAGATGGCTTCGCGCCAACGATTACGGAGGTGATCGACGTCGCGAGCAACCGCTTGCGGCTGACGCTCGAAACACTCACCAGCCCGCCCGTGGCAAGGCTGGCCCAGCTCATCGGCTTGCGACATCTGACAGCTCAGATGGCCGAGAATGCCGGAAGGGAGCGGGCCCTGCTGGCTGGGGTCGTCGGTGCGCGCGCGAAGCTCGGGATGGAGGGCTATGAGCGCCTTTCGGCGCTGCGGGCCAAGGTCGAACTCGCATGGGACACGGTATTGCCGGTGCGGCTGCGTTCGGACCTCGCCCTGCAGATCGGCGAGGCGATGACGGAGGTCGAGAAATCCTATTTTGGTGCCTACGGTGAAACGCGGGTGACTGTGCTCGCCGGTGGCGAAGGCGGGGACTACAGAATCACGGGACCCGAGTACTTCACGCGGGCCACCGCCGGCATCAATGCAGTGCTGAAGCTCGGTGAAGCCATTGGCGCGGCCGCTGACCGCGAAGCCACGATGCAGGCAGAGGTCAGCACTCGTAATGTTGTTTTCACGGTCGTGTTGCTCTGCGCCTCGGTGATGCTCGCTGGCCTCAGTTTCTGGATCACCTTTGGCCGGATCCTCAAGCCGCTTTCAGCCATTTCGGTTGCGATGGGTGGGCTCGCCAATGGCGACTTCACGACGGTCGTGCCTGGCACCTGCCGAGGTGACGAGGTCGGCGAGATGGCGCGGACCGTTGAAGTCTTCAAGCAAAACGGGCTCGAAGTCGAACGCATGCGGGGCGATCACGCTGCGGCCGAGAGCCGGGCAGCCGAGCAGCGCAAGGCGGAGATGCGGAAGCTGGCCGACGGCTTCGAAGCCGCGATCGGGGAGATCGTCGACACCGTCTCCTCGGCAGCGACCGAGCTCGAAGCCTCGGCGTCGACCCTCACATCGACCGCGGAGCGTGGGCAGCAGCTCACGACCATGGTTGCTGCGGCCTCCGAGGAGGCGTCCACCAACGTGCAAGCGGTGGCGTCGGCCACCGAGGAGCTGTCGTCTTCTATCACCGAGATCAGCAGGCAGGTGCAGGAATCGGCCCGCGTGGCCAACGAAGCTGTCGGCCAGGCGCGTGTCACCACTGAGCGCGTCAGCGAATTGTCCAGGGCGGCGACGCGGATCGGCGACGTGGTCGAGCTGATCAACACCATCGCGGGTCAGACCAATCTCCTGGCGCTCAACGCGACCATCGAGGCCGCGCGCGCCGGCGAAGCCGGTCGCGGCTTTGCGGTTGTGGCCTCCGAGGTCAAGGCACTCGCCGAACAGACCGCGAAGGCCACTGGCGAGATCGGGCAGCAGATCGCCAGCATCCAGACCGCGACCGAGCATTCGGTCGGCGCAATCAAGGACATCAGCGGCACTATCGAGAAGCTCTCGGAGATTTCCTCTACCATCGCGGCTGCCGTGGAAGAGCAGGGCGCGGCGACACAGGAAATCTCCCGCAACGTGCAGCAGGCGGCGGAAGGCACCCATCAGGTCTCGGCCAACATCACCGATGTGCAGCGCGGCGCGAACGAGACCGGCTCGGCGTCGTCGCAGGTGCTGGCGGCGGCCCAGTCGCTCTCTGGCGACAGCAACCGCCTCAAGCTCGAGGTCGGCAACTTCCTCGATACCGTGCGCGCAGCATGACGCGGTCGCCGTCACCAATCATCGATCGACTACAACCGACGCGCGAAGACGCGCGGTGGTTCGCATGCGTTCGCAGTTGGATGTCGCGGCGCGATGAGCCGCACGGTTAACCTTCCGGAAAACCGATGCAGTCATGATCTCCGTAATATTCCGGGTGCCGAGTCGCCCTCCTCGTATTGCGTATCAATCGTATTGGAGCACATTCCATGAGTGGCCCTTCCATTCGTCTCACCCATAAGGTCATGACGATCGGACTGTTCGGATTGTTGGGTCTCGTCGCCTTCGGCGCGATCTACGAGATCGGCAGTCTCTCCCAGGACGCCTCCCGCGAGATTGCTAACCGCGCTCGTGCGATCGCTGACCTCGACAAACAGCTCTCGATCGAGATGCTGGAGGCCCGCCGCAACGAGAAGAACTTTCAGCAGCGCCGCAACGAGAGCTACGCCAAGGCACATGCCGAATTGATCGGGCCGATCAATCGCGACTTCGACGAGGTGGAGCGGCTGATGTCGGCCGGCGGCTTGGGCGCGCTGTCCGACCGGATGAAGCAGGCCCAGGACGGCTTCAAGCGATACGCGTCGGACTTCGGCGCATTGGTGGCCGCGGAGACCCGGCTCGGCCTAAACGAGACTCTGGGCCTCTCCGGCTCGCTCCGCGCCGCCGTGCACGACATTGAGGCCAAGCTCAAGGAGATCGACGATCCCAGGTCCACGAGCTGGATGCTGATGATGCGCCGGCACGAGAAGGACTTCATGCTGCGGCGCGACCCAAAATACATCGCCGAGATGAAGAAGGCCGCGGTCGAATTCTCCAAGGCGATAGAGGTCGTCGCAATCCCTACGGCAGTGATGAACGACATCACAGCCAAGCTGCAGAAATATCAATCCGAGTTCACGGCGTGGGTGGAGACGGCGCAGCAAACTGCGGCCCTCGACGCCAGCATGATGAAAACGTTCCGTGGGTTGGAATCGAGCATGATCGAGGTGCGCAACACAGTCGAAGACCTCTACAGGAAGGCCGACGTTGCGGAAGCTGCGACCCGCGATGCCGTGCGCATGTGGATGATGGTCGCCTTCGCCATTGCCGTCGTCGTGCTCGCCGCGGTGGGCTTCCTTCTGGGACGTTCGATCTCGAAGGCGCTTGCCGGCATGGTCGGCGCGATGACGCGGCTTGCGCGCGGCGAGCTTTCGATATCCGTTCCGGGCATCGGGCGCAAAGACGAGATCGGCGAGATGGCCGGTGCCGTCGAGGTGTTCAGGACCAATATGGCGGAGGCCGAGCGGCTGCGCACCGAGCAGGTCGAAGCTGAGGCGCGCGGGCGCCAGCAGCGCAAGGCCGACATGCACCGGCTCGCCGATACTTTCGAAGGCGCGGTCGGCGAGATCATCGATACTGTTTCGTCGGCGGCAACCGAGCTGGAGGCCTCGTCAAATACGCTGACGCAGGCTGCCGAGCGCGGCAACGGGCTTGCCACGGTCGTGGCGGCCGCCTCCGAAGAGGCCTCCGCGAACGTGCAGTCGGTGTCTGCAGCGAGCGAGGAAATGACCTCCTCGATCTCCGAGATCAGCCGTCAGGTGCAGGAATCGGCCCGTGTCGCCGACGTGGCGGTCGGGCAGGCCCAGCGCACCAATGCACGCGTCGCCGAACTGTCGAAGGCCGCCGCCCGCATCGGCGACGTGGTCGAACTGATCAACACCATCGCCGCCCAGACCAACCTGCTGGCGCTCAACGCGACGATCGAGGCGGCGCGTGCCGGCGAGGCCGGCCGCGGCTTTGCCGTGGTCGCTTCCGAAGTGAAGGCGCTCGCCGAGCAGACTGCGAAGGCCACGGGCGAGATCGGCCAGCACATCGGCGCGATCCAGACCGCGACGGAAGACTCCGCCGGTGCGATCAAGGAGATCGGCGACACCATCGCGCGGATGTCGGAGATCTCGTCAACCATCGCCGCCGCGGTCGAGGAACAGGGTGCCGCCACGCAAGAGATCTCCCGCAACATCCAGCACGCCGCGAATGGCACCTCCGAAGTCTCGGCGAACATCGGCGATGTCCAGCGTGGCGCAGGCGAAACCGGGGCGGCCTCGGCGCAGGTGCATTCGGCTGCGCAATCGCTGTCGCAGGAGAGCCACCGGCTGAAGAGCGAGGTCGCGCGCTTCCTGGATTCGGTACGGGCGGCGTGACAGCCGTCGCCTTCCGCACATTGCGTCGCAAGTGGACAGGTCGCGTCGCAGCATCAGTTGGCTGTGCAGCTGCACAGTTGGTTGCGGGAGAAATAACGACCGTCAGCGCTGTCCCGTAATTTTACGTAGGGCCCTGTTAACGCCTGCTTGCGACTATGTGTGCAATCTTACGGGACAAGAACCAGCCAGCATTGTTGAACTGACCTCCGTCTCGCCATCTTCGTGGCGGTTTGCGGCGCGGACAATTTGCGCGTTGCCAGGTAACATCGGGATTTGTCGTGATGTCGAAATTGTCGATCGTCTTCAAGCTTCTGGCCGTGTTGTCGGTCCTGGTCCTTTCGCTCGCCGGCGTTGGCGTGACGGCGATCGGCACCATGCAGAACATCAATTCCCATACGGTCGAGATCGCGGAGAGTTGGCTGCCCAGCGTGCGCGCGCTCGGCTCGCTTCGCGCCGACATCAACGAGCTGCGCGTCGCGCTCCGTCTGCATCTGATGCAGGACAGCGTTGAGGGCAAGGACGCCGCCGAGAAGCGCTTGGCCTCGCTGCGCGCGCGCATCGACCAGACCCGCAAGGTCTACGAGCCGCTGATCACTTCCGCCGAGGAGCGCTCGCTCTATGGGCAATGGAGCACGGCGTGGGCCGAGTATCTGAACGGCGTGCAGGACGTGATGGCACTGTCGCGCAAGGGCGTTGGCCGTTTCCCGGTCGACGCCAACGAGCTGCTGCAGACCAAGGTTGCGAAGATGGCCCAGGCCGCCGATCCCCTGCTCCAAAAGGGCATCGAGCTCAACAACCGCGGTGCCGAGCTTGAGACGAAGCAGGCCGCCGACAGCTACGCCATGATCTTCCGCGTGCTGGTCGGCATCATCGTGCTCTCGGTCGTAATCGCGATCGGCGCCGCCTATTATCTCGTGCGCGACGTTTCTCGCGGCATTGCCTCAATCATCCGCCCGATGCAGTCGCTCGGCGAGGGCGACCTCTCGGCCGACGTTCCGCATCGCGGCGAGAAGACCGAAATCGGTTCGATGGCAGATGCGCTGCAGATCTTCAAGGAGGCGCTGATCGCCAAGAAGGCCGCCGACGAGGCCGCTGCGCGCGACGCCGAAGTCAAGATCGAACGCGGTCGCCGCGTCGATGCCATCACCCGCAAGTTCGAAGCCATGATCGGCGAGGTGGTCGGGACCGTCTCCTCGGCCTCGACCGAGCTCGAGGCCTCCGCCTCGACGCTGACCAACACCGCGCAGCGCGGACAGGAACTCGCGACCGTCGTCGCAGCCGCCTCCGAGGAAGCCTCGACCAACGTCCAGGCGGTGGCATCCGCTTCGGAGGAGCTGTCGTCCTCCATCACCGAGATCAGCCGCCGCGTGCAGGATTCGGCGCGGATGGCGGCGGAGGCCGTCGAGCAAGCGGCGCGGACCAACGACCGTGTCAATGCGCTGTCGCACGCGGCGTCCCGCATCGGCGACGTCGTCGAGCTCATCAACACCATCGCGGGCCAGACCAATCTGCTGGCGCTGAACGCGACCATCGAGGCCGCGCGTGCCGGCGATGCGGGCCGCGGATTCGCGGTCGTCGCCTCCGAGGTCAAGGCGCTGGCCGAGCAGACCGCGAAAGCGACCGGTGAGATCGGGGCGCAGGTCTCGGGTATCCAGGCGGCGACGCAGGAATCGGTCAGTGCCATCCAGGAGATCGGCGGCACCATCGAGCGGCTCTCCGAGGTGGCTGCGGCCATTGCCGCCGCCGTCGAGGAGCAGGGCGCGGCCACGCAGGAAATCTCGCGTAACGTGCAGCAGGCCTCGGTCGGCACGCAGGAGGTCTCGTCGAACATCACCAACGTGCAGCGCGGTGCGATCGAGACCGGCGAGGCTTCGACCGAGGTATTGTCGGCGGCGAAATCGCTGGCGACCGACAGCACCCGTCTCAAGGTCGAGGTCGCGCAGTTCCTGGAATCGGTTCGCGCGGCCTGACGCTCACGTGCTCGTCTGCGGAGCCGGCGGCGGTGCGATCTGCCGCCGGAACAGGATACGCTGGTAGAGCCAGCCGATCGCGACCAGCACGATGCCGAGGCACATGAACGATAGCGCGCGGTAGACGCCCGTCAGCGTCGACATGTCGATGACGAATGCTTTCAGGATCGTCAACGCGATCACGACGGCCGATGCCAGCCGCGCCCGCTCCGAATTGACGAGAATGCCGACGCCGAGCAGCACCACGCCGAAGCCGAGCCAGCCGATCGAATAGGTATATTGCTCGGCGCCCGTCGTCGCCCCGGAGGAGAGGATCGGGCCGTGATAGAAGCGGCGGATCTCCAGCGTGACATAGGTCAGCGCGAACAGCAGCGCGCCGCCTGCAATCGTGTTGGCGTAGGCCTTGCCGCGTTCGCCGGCCACGGCATAGGACAAGAGCAGCATCAGCACCGCCGGCAGCGCGTAGCCGAGCAGCAGCAGGTTGAACACGGCGCCACCGACGTCGGTGCGCCATAGCAGCGGGTTCTCCAGGAGCAGGAGGCCGAACACGCCGACGAGCCCGCCGATCACCGTGAGCACGACCGCGCCGACATTGTGCACGACGCTGCGGCTGCGCAGTCGCAGGCGCTCCAGCCCGATCGCCAGGGCGAGCGTGATGCAGACCTGGAGGGCGAATTCGAGCAGAGAGGGTGCTGACGTCATGTTGCCGCCGGTCGCAAAATGGCGGATCTCCATGAAGGCGAGCAGCGCGGTGAACAGGATCGCGGCGCTCTCGAGCATGCGCAGCGGGGCGTCGTCGGCGCGGCGGCGCAGGAACAGGCTCGCCGCCCAGAACGATGCCGCCGGCAGGCCGTAACCCCACAACAGCCAGTTGAAGATCGGCGTGGTTCCGACGGCGTCGCCGACGATGCGCGGATCATAGCCGATCCGAGCGGTGACGAGGCCGGCGAAGATCGCGGCGAGCCAGCGCAGGAACGGGATCGGCCGCTGCATCGAGATCCAGGCGGTGCCGAGCGACATCAGCGCCAGTGCGATCGTGAGCCAGCCCTTCTCCAGCGCAAACGTCAGCGCCAGCGCCAGTGCACCGAGCGTGCCGGTCGCAAACAAGGCCGTGGAGATCATGGCGCCCGGCCGGGTCTCGCGGCGTGCAAGCGCTTCGGTGGCCGCGCCGAAGGCGGCGGCGAGCAGCACCGCGAGGATGGCGAACGGGATCGAGCGATCGAGATGCGCGATGCGTGCGTAGAGCGCGACCAGGATCGCGATCGGCGTCGCGACCCCCGCGACCGACCACACCACCGGAATGATCGCCGAGTTCGAACGTCCCTGCGCGAGGAAGCCCGCGATGCCGAAGCCGGCGGCGAAGATCGCCGCCATCACCAGATGCAGCGTCACCGCGCTATCGATCGCCGTCGGTGCGATGTCGGCCATGGGACCGCCCGGCAGCACGAGCATGTCAGGATTGGCGCGCACCGCCCATTCGGCGAACACGACGAAGACGGTCGCGGCGGCTGCGCCGAGCGCGCCGGTGGCCGCCGGCGCGCGCCAGGCGACAAGCAGCGTCGCGCCGACCAGCAGCGTGAAGGCCATCAGCGCCAGGTCCGCATGGGCGCTCGACAGCACGATCAGCATCGCGCCGAACAGATAGGCACCGAGTGAGCCCGACGAGACCGGCTCGATCTCACCGTCCTCGATCGTCGGGCCGAACATGAAGCCGCAGACCACGAGAAGAGCGGCAAGAACAGAATCCTGCGATCACATGGAAAGCGTGCGGCGCGACCTGCAGGTCGCTGGTATCGAGCCCCGGAAAGATCCAGAGCACGGCGAAGGCGATTGTCGTGACCGCAAGCCAACGCCACAGCCGGATACGGGCAAGGCCGAAGCTCGCGGCGGTGACGACGGCGAGATAGATGTAGAGGGCCCAATAGTCCGGCTTGCCGCTGGAGACGAGGATCGGCGTCACGAAGGCGCCGACCACGCCGAGGCCGGCGAGCGCGGGCCCGTGCAGGAGCGCGGCAGCCAGCGTGCCGAGCGCGACGAGGCCGAGCAGCACGAAGGCGGTCGCGGGCACGAGGAAGCCATAGAGCGCGTACGCCGCGTAGATGGTCGCAAATGCCACCGCCGTACCGGCTGCGGTGAGGATAGCGGGAATGTTGGCGATCGGCAGCGCGGCGATGTTGGAGATGCTCTCCTTGCGCCGTGACCATTCGCCGGCGCCCAGCAGCGCCAGCGCGAACACGCCGCCAAGGAACACGCGCACGCCGGGGCCAAGGAGGCCAGCCTCGATCGAATAGCGCACCATGAAGAAGCCGCCGAGCGCGAGCGCCAGGCCGCCGATCCAGACTACCCAGCGCGTGCCGAGCCGTTCCTCGAACCCGGGCGCGGGTGCGGGCAGCGGCGGCGTCGCGTCGGCCTCGGTGCTCGCTTCGAGCGGAGGCGGTGAAATATCTTCGGTGACGAGCGGGGGCGGCGCCTCGGCTCTGGCTTCGGCTTGGGGCACAAGCGGCGGTGGCGCTGCGGAAGTTGTGGGGGGCGCGTCAGCCCACACATCTGCGGGGATCAGCGGCGGCTGCACGGGCCGTTGCGCGCGGAACATCTCTTCGAGCGAGCTTAGCCGTCGTCGCAGTTCAGCCGCCTGGCTGGAAGCCTTGATCGCGATGATGAAGGCGATGATCGCAATGATCAGCGCGAAGACGTCAAACGGGCCGTCAGACATAAAGCCTCCAGGCAACCGGCGGGCAGGGGCCGATCACGCATATCTCGGGTTAGCGCCGGGAGCGTACGCGCAAGCCCGGCGCGGGTCGCTCCTGAAGCACGTCGCGACGGAAGCGGTAGAGCGCCGCCGGACGTCCGCCCGTCTGTGTCGACATCACCCCGGTCGGTTCGACCAGGGCTTCCATTTCGACCAGGCGGCGGAAATTTTGTTTGTGCAGGTGTCGGCCGGAGATCGCCTCCACCGTATACTGCAATTCGGTAAGTGTGAATTCGGCGGGCAAAAGTTCAAAGACCACAGGACGATACTTCAGTTTTGCACGCAGTCGCGCGACCGCTGTCGCAAGAATCCGGCGGTGGTCGAAGCGCATGGATGTGCCGAGCGCGGACAGCGCCTTGCGCGCTAATGCCGCAGGGCGACCGTCGCGCCGCGCTTCCTCGACCAGCCCTGCCTCGTACAGGAGCTCGTAGCGGTCGAGCACGCGCTCCTCGTCCCAGGACGCGCCGTCGAGACCGAAATAGAACCGCACCCGATCCTTGCGCGGCAATGCGCGCGTCGTCTCCGGCGTCTCCTCTTCGGCCCAGCCGGTCAATGCCGGGATGATGTCGTCCGCGATGATCGCGGGCGGCCCCTCGCGCCAGTCCTCCCAAGGCAGGAAGCGATACCACGGCGCGAAGCTCGCACTCGTGGCTGCCAGTTCGCCGCCGAAGGCGCGCGTCAGTGCGAGATAGCCGATCGACACCATGTGCGCGCCGGTGTCGCCAGCCTCGGCATGCCGGCCGCGATCGCCGAACGTGTAGAGCTGCTCGACATAGCCGAGCCGCAGGCCCGTCTGTTCCTCGACCCACGCCCGCAGCCCGATCTCGAAAGTGCGATGGCTCGGCGCATCGAACGGGCCGAACGGCAGGCCGGCCAGGCCGTCACTGTCGCGCGCGGTGAGGATCAGCGGTTCGTGATCCTCGATCGCGACGATCGCGGCGGTCAGGCCGATCTCGATCGGCGTCAGCAGCTTTTCGCTCATGCGATGGCGATCGCCGGTGCGGCCATGACGATGTGGAGGCGTCTGCGTAAAGGCTCGCATGCGATTGCTCTGCTCGCAAGCGGGCGAGGGGGCACACCTGTGCTGTGGTGCGCAACTGTCATTCGAGCTCGATCACGAAGGGGCGGCCCTCGACCATCATCGCGCCCGGGCCCATCTCGTCGAGTGCGCGCAGCATGCGGCCGTTGCGCCCCAGCGCACGGTCGGCAAGGCCGACGATGCGGCGGTTCGGTGAGGCGATCGGGGACGCCGCCCGGATCTTCTTCGCGATCTCGGTCTCGTCGCGATTCGGATTGAGTGCGCACACGGCGGCAAAGGCGCTCGCGGTGGAGCGGCTGATGCCGGCATAGCAATGCACCACCAGCGGCGCGTCGCGGTCCCAGCCGCGCACGAAGTTCAGCACCTGCTCGATATGCGTTTCCGACGGCGCGACGAAGCCGTCCATCTCCTCGGTGATGTCGTCCATCGACACCTTGAGATGGTTGGCCGGCAGCACCGACACCGGCCGCGCCACCTGTTCGACATTGGCCATCACGGTCAGCACGTGGCTGGCCTTGGTGAGGCGGACGGTTTCGGGAAGGGCGGCGAGGGAGCAGACGTGGATCATGGCGGACCTTTTTCCGCAGATTATAGCGAGCGTTGGCGGGGTGGGCAAAGCGAAGCGTACCCACCACTTTCGTCTCATTGCGCAAAACAGTGGGCGGCAAGGGCCCCTTTGCCCGCCCTGCAGGACTCTAACCCACGACAACGATCACGCAAACACGGCGCCAAACCGCTCCAGAAACTGCTTCTCGGCCCGGGCAGCCGTCCAGGGGGTGAGATAGTCGCGCCGGACGCTGTCGGACAGGCCGGGATCCTTGCCGAACAGGCGCTTGGCCTCGCTCTCGCTGAAGCCGGCAAGCGTCGTTGCCTCCAGATAGGCCGCGCCGCGATCGGCGGCCTTGATCGCCAGCGTGATCTCGTCCGGCAGTACCGGCGGCAGGCCAAAGCGGATGTGAATCGCGCCGAGCAGACGTTTCTCGACCGCCTTGTAATGACCGTCGAGCACGGCCTTGAACGGCGAGATCATGTCGCCGATCACATATTCGGGCGCGTCATGCAGCAGCGCGGCAAGCCGCATGCGCTGATCCACGCGGGGATTCTCGTGCCGCATCACGGTTTCGACCAGCAGCGTATGCTGCGCGACAGAGAAGATGTGTGCGCCGATGGTCTGGCCGTTCCAGCGGGCAACACGCGCCAGCCCATGCGCGACGTCGGCGATCTCGATATCGAGCGGGGAGGGATCGAGCAAATCGAGCCGCCGGCCCGACAGCATGCGTTGCCAGGCGCGGGTGTCGGCGCCGCGGTCCGTCTTCTTCGCGCTCATTTGGCTTTGAGGCGCGGCTTGCGCTGCGACTTGCCGCAGCTCGCGTGACAATGGCAGTCGACGAGATGATCGTTGACCATGCCGGTCGCCTCCATGAAGGCATAGACGATGGTCGGGCCGACGAATTTGAAGCCGCGCGAGGCCAGCTCCTTGGAGATCTGCATGGAGAGCGGCGTCGAGGCAGGCACGCTCGCGGTGGTCTTGAAATGATTGACCTTGGGCCTTCCGTCCATGAAGTCCCACAGGAATTTCGAGAAGCCGGGGCCCTTCTCCATGATGGCGAGATAGGATTTCGCGCTTGATATCGCGCCGTCGATCTTGGCCTTGTTGCGCACGATGCCGGCATCGTTCATCAGCGCGTGAACCTTCTTCTCGTTGTAGCGTGCGATCTTTTCCGGCTGGAAATCGTCGAAGGCTTTGCGAAAATTGTCGCGCTTGCGCAGGATCGTGATCCAGGACAAGCCGGCCTGGAAACCGTCGAGGATCAGCTTCTCATAGAGCGCGCGGTCGTCATATTCCGGCACGCCCCATTCAGTATCGTGATAGGCGACGTAAAGCGGATCTTCGCCGGGCCAGGGGCAACGCGTCTTTCCGTCGGGATGCAGGCGAGGGGCACGGCTCATGCGATGGGTTGCTTCGTTGGAATGCGCACGACGTCTGGTTCCGCAAGCCTCACAGCGAGCCCACCGGCAGTCAGCGCCTGTCCCGCATCGAGCGCATCGGCGACGCGGTCGATGCGCACCAGCGCGATACCCTGTCCTTTCGCCGACGAGCCCATCGTGCCGACCGGCTTGTCGCCGGCCATGACGCTGACGCCGGGCTCAGGCGAGAAATCCTCGAGCAGCACCTTGACGCTGCGGGTGCGCGCGGTGCCGCGATGCTGCATGCGCGAGACGACCTCCTGGCCGACATAGCAGCCCTTGTCGAAATCGACGCCGGAAAGGCGGTCCATGTTGGTCTCGTGCGGGAACGCATCGCTGTACGTGAAATCGAGCCCGCCGCGCGGCACGCCGAGCGCGATGCGGTGGGCCTCGTATGCGGCGGCGTCGACGAGCTCGGCGCCGATCAGATCGGACAGCTTCTGTTTGAGATCTTCGAGGATGAGGATGCGGTAGCCGAGGTCCCCATTGCGCGGATCGGCGAAGGCGAGGTCGGGCTGGGCCGCGGGCTTGCCGTCCCAGGCCGCGAGCACGCCGAGATCGTCGGACAGGTTTTCCACCGTGACCTTGGCGCGCAGCTTGTAGAATTTCAGCTTGGTGGCGAGGCCGTCGGCAAGCGGCTTCGGGCAATCGATCAGGAACCCGCCGCCATGGCCGGCAGGCGCTTCCGTGATCAGGAAGTCCACGATGATCTTGCCCTGCGGCGTCAGCAACGCGCCGAATCGGCCCAGGCCCGGCTTCAGCTTGTCGACATCGGTCGTGACGAGGCCATTGAGGAAGTTGCGCGCATCCTCGCCCGCGACCTTGATCACGCCCCGGTCCGGAAGAAACGCTGATTTCATACGAAAATCTCTTGCGACATGTTGCTCCGGAACGTAAGCCCGCAAGGCAAAAACGACAAGACCTCAAGCCCTGCGCTTGGGGACGAGAGAGGCCTTCAGCCATGACCCAGCGTTTCGACGTGATCCTCAAGGGCGGCACTGTCGTCAACCAGGACGGCGAGGGGACCCGCGATGTCGGCGTCGTCAACGGTCGCATTGCCGAGATCGGCGCGCTGTCGCAGGCTTCCGCCGCGGAAGTGATCGACTGCAAGGGCCTGCACATCCTGCCCGGCGTGATGGATACGCAGGTGCATTTCCGCGAGCCCGGGCTGGAGCAGAAGGAAGACCTCGAGACCGGCTCGCGCAGCGCCGTAATGGGCGGCGTCACCGCCGTGTTCGAGATGCCAAACACCGCGCCGTTGACCGTGACGGAGGCCACCTTCACCGACAAGGTGAAGCGCGCCCATCACCGCATGCATTGCGACTTCGCCTTCTTCATCGGCGGCACCCGCGAGAATGTGCAGGACCTGCCGGTGCTGGAGCGTGCGCCCGGCTGCGCCGGCGTCAAGGTGTTCATCGGCTCCTCGACCGGCGCGCTCTTGGTGGAGGATGACGAAAGCCTGCGCCGCATCTTCCAGGTGATCCGGCGCCGCGCGGCGTTCCACGCCGAGGACGAATACCGCCTCAACGACCGCAAATCGCTGCGTATCGAGGGCGACACGCGCTCGCACCCGGTGTGGCGCGACGAGACCGCCGCGCTGATGGCGACGCAGCGGCTGGTGAAGCTCGCACACGAGACCGGCAAGCGCATCCACGTGCTGCATATCTCGACCAAGGAAGAGATCGAATTTTTGCGCGACCACAAGGACGTCGCCTCCTGCGAGGCGACGCCGCATCATCTCACGCTGGTTGCGCCCGAATGCTACGAGCGGCTCGGCACGCTGGCCCAGATGAACCCGCCGGTGCGCGGCGCCGATCACCGCGCCGGGATCTGGCGCGGCATCGAGCAGGGCATCATCGACGTGCTCGGCTCGGACCACGCCCCGCATACGCTGGAAGAGAAACAGAAGACCTATCCGGCCTCGCCCTCCGGCATGACCGGCGTGCAGACGCTGGTGCCGCTCATGCTCGACCACGTCAATGCGGGTCGGCTGTCGCTGGCGCGTTTCGTCGATCTCACCAGCGCCGGCCCCGCGCGCCTCTACAACATGGCCTGCAAGGGGCGGATCGCCGCCGGCTATGACGCCGACTTCACCGTCGTCGATCTCAAGCGCAGCGAGACCATCACCAACAAATGGGTCGCGTCCAAGGCCGGCTGGACCCCCTATGACGGGTTGCGCGTCACCGGCTGGCCCGTAGGCACCTTCATCCGCGGCCGCCGCGTGATGTGGCAGGGCGAGCTCGTGACGGCCGCGCAAGGTGAGCCGGTGCGGTTTCTGGAGACGCTGAGGGAGGAGTGAATGACCGAACCGACACCCCTCATCACCACCGAGCAACTTGCAGCCCAGCTCGGCGATCCCAACCTGCGCCTCTACGACTGCACGACCTACAACGAGCCGGTGCCGCCAGGCAGCGATGTGCCCTATCGCGCCGTGCCGGGCGATAAGACGTTCGAGGCCGGCCATATTCCGGGGGCCGATTTTCTCGACCTGCAAGGCGAGTTCTCCGACGCCTCTGCGCAGCAATTCTTCATGATGCCTGATGTGGCCCAGCTGGAGGCCGCCTTCGGCGGCCACGGCCTCGATGCATCCAAATCCGTCGTGCTCTACAGCATCGGCACCATGATGTGGTCGACGCGGTTCTGGTGGATGCTGCGCTCGCTCGGCGTTGAGGCGCGGGTGCTCGACGGTGGCCTCGACAAATGGAAGGACGAGGGACGGCCGGTCTTAACAGGCGCCCCGAAGGGCTATCCGGCCACGACCTTCAAGGCCACACCGCGCGCAGGCCTCTTCGTCGACAAGAATGCGGTCAAGGCACGGCTCGGAGATCCCGCGACTGTTATCGTCAACGCGCTCGGTCCCCAGTTTCATCGCGGCCTCGAGCCGAGCCGCTACGGGCGGCCCGGCCGCGTTCCCGGCAGCGTCAACGTATCAGCGGCAGCGCTCGTCAATGCGGACAAGACGCTGACGACGCTCGCCGATGCCGAGGCCAAATTCGACGCGGCAGGCGTCACCCGCGACAAGAATGTGATCCTGTATTGCGGCGGCGGCATCTCGGCGACGATCGACCTGCTGCTGCTGACGCAACTCGGCTACGACAAGCTGACGCTGTACGATGCCTCGATGGGGGAGTGGGCGAAGGATCCGGCGCTGCCGATCGAGACGGATTAGGACATTCCTTGGCCCCTCCCCCAGGGGAGGGACAGAAAGTTGGGAACCTTTCCCTTGGGGCGGCATCCAATGTCCGGAACGAAGCCAAACGAGCAGGTGACCGCCATGCCACGGATCGCAGCCGGCCTGTCCGCCGGCGCCAAGACTTCAGAAATCAGGACATTGGAAGCCGAACTGGTCGAGCGGGCGCGGGGCCGTGACGAGGCCGCGCTGCGCGAGATCATGCAGGCCAACAACCGCAGGCTCTATCGTCTGGCGCGCGGAATTCTGCGCAGCGACAGCGAAGCCGAGGATGTCGTTCAGGAAACCTATGTCCGCGCTTTCACCCATCTCGACGGATTCCGCGGCGAGTCCGGACTGTCGACGTGGCTGTCGCGCATCGCCATCAACGAGGCACTTGGCCGGGCGCGAAGCGCCAGGCCGCAGGTCGAGCTCGGCTCGGTGCCCGAAGCGACGCTCGAGGCGCAGATCATCAAATTTCCCGCTTCTCCCCCAGGCGATCCGGAAAGGACCATGGCCCAACGTGAAATCCAGCGCGTCGTCGAGCGCGCCATCGATGAATTACCGGATGTCTTCCGCATGGTCTTCGTCGCCCGCGTCATGGAAGGGATGAACATCGAGGAGACCGCCGAGCTGCTCGGCGTCAAGCCCGAGACCGTGAAGACGCGGCTGCACCGTGCGCGGACCATGCTGCGCGACAACGTCGAAAAGGAGATCGGTCCGGTGGTGATGGATGCGTTCCCGTTCGCCGGGTGGCGCTGCGAGCGGCTGACCGTGTCAGTGCTGAAGCGGCTTGGCATCGGCGGCTGAATTTTTCGGGAACGTTTGCGCGAGAATTCCATCCAACGCCTGTGAAGCAACGCGCCGGCAAAACGTCCGGCACCACAGGAGTGTCAAACCATGTTCGTTCGTTGGACCACGGCGATCGCCGCTGCAATTTTGTTGTCGAGCCCCGCGCTGCTGCAAGGCGCCAGAGCAGCCGACAAGCTGACCGATCCGCAGATCGCCCATATCGCCTACACCGCGGGCGTGATCGACATCAACGCAGCCAAGCAGGCGCAGAAGAAAGCCAAGAATAAGGACGTGAAGGCGTTTGCCGAGGACATGCTGCGCGACCACGAGGCCGTCAACAAGCAGGCGCTCGCGCTGGTCAAGAAGCTGAACGTCACGCCTGAAGACAACGACACCAGCAAAGCGCTGTCAAAGCAGGCGAGCGAGAAGCTCGCCGAACTGGACAAGCTGAGCGGTGCGGCCTTCGACAAGGCCTATGTCGCGAACGAGGTCGCCTACCACAAGACGGTCAACGGCGCGCTGGAAACCCAGCTCATTCCGTCCGCCAGCAATGCTGAACTGAAGAGCCTGCTGCAGACCGGCCTGAAAATCTTCCAGGGCCATCAGCAGCACGCCGAGCACGTCGCGGCGGAGCTGAAATAGGGAGGCGATGATGCTGGGACGATTGTCCGCGATCGCGACAGCGGTCCTGCTCGTGGCGGTGGCCGTCCCGGCGCACGCTGCGACCGTAGAGATCACGATGGAGAATCTCGAAGTGTCGCCGAAAGACGCTTCGGCCAAGGTCGGCGACACCATTGAATGGATCAACAAGGACGTCTTCGTCCACACCGCGACAGCCAGGAACGGCGATTTCGACGTCAACCTGCCGGCGAAAAAATCAGGGACGTTGGTTCTGAAGAAGGCGGGCACGATCGATTATTACTGTCGCTTTCATCCCAACATGAAAGCGACGCTCAAGATCGAGCCGTAACGGGCTGGGAGCGTATTCCCGACCGTAGCGGAAGCTGGCCCCGCCTACGTGGCGGGGTCATTTTCGGCAAGGCTTACTGCCTGGAGAAAGACTTACTGCCTGGAGAAAGACTTACTGTCTGGAAATGTCGACCGAGAATTCGCCGTTGCGGATGCGGCCGGGAAAGCCTTCGACGAACTTCGCCACCGCGTCCTCGCCATAGGTGCCGACGAGCTCGGCAAGGGCCGCAAACAGGCTCGCCTGCGCCAGGCAGTCGCCGTCGACGCCATCATGGCGCGCTTCGGCCCAGGCCTCGTTGAGATAACTCAGTGCGGCCTGCTTCTGCTCGTGATCGGGCAGCGGCGCGCGTGCGGGAGCGTAGGACACTGGATGGCTCATGAAACTCGTCGGGGCTGGGGCGCAATCCACGGCGATGCGCTGTGCGAGAGGTGTAGCACGCACGTTAACGCCCGCTAGGCCACATCTTTAGGAACGGTTAACGGCTGTGTACAAAGTCGATGACAGGGTTCCCGCCGCTGTCTCAGTTCGCGTAACGCGCCGTGAGATCGCGCGAGATCTTGGCGCCTTCCTCGATATAGCGGCGGATCGCCACCGTCGCGGCCGGCGTGCAGCTCCGGTAGGTCTGCTGAAAACCGTTATAGCCGCGGTTGAAGCCGGCGATCATGCGGGTGCGGCGTTCGCCGGCGGGGGTTTCGGCATCGATCAGCGCCTGCATCTCGCTGCGCCATTTGTTGCCCTCGTTGGACCCGCAGATGCCGCGCAGATAGTGCAGCCCGCCGAGGATCTCCGCCAGTCGCTGCAAATCGCCGTCAAACGGCGCTGCCCCGTCCTGAGCCCTCGTGGGCACCGAGGCGCAGGCGAGAATCAGGGCAAAAATGGCCAGAAATCGCGTCGACATCGGCCGGGTGTATGCCTCCTCGGGGCGATAGACGCAAGGCGGGGCCGTCAGGGGCCCATCAGCCGGTGAGCGGACTGGATGACCTCTTCCAGCCCGCCGGTCAGCTTGAGGTCGCCAAGGCTCGCCAGGGCCTTTGGGGCGATCCAGCGGTAGTCGTCGAGCTCGTCGTTGAGAACCGGCTCCCGGGCCACCCAGCGGGCGGCAAAGGACATGATCAGGTAGTGGCCGGCGCCGGCCGCGGCCGGCAGCACTTCGCGCCAGCCCGCGAGGCCAATGATTTCGATATCTAGCCCGGTCTCCTCGTCGATCTCGCGCGCCAGCGCTTGGTGCAGCGATTCGCCGAACTCGACCCGGCCGCCCGGCAGCGAATAGAACCCCTTTGCCGGCGAACGTGCGCGACGGGTCAGAAGCACCTTGCCGTCACGAAAAATCGCGGCACTGACCGCGATCTGGGGACGGGTGGGCTGAACGATCGCAGCCATGACTTCACCTGCTCGGGCTCAGTTCGCCATGATGATGTCGATGTCGGCTTCCGCGCCGCCATTGATGATGCCGCCGCAGGCCGCGATCAGCGGCTTGACCCAGTGGGCGGCCTGCTCAGCGAGGCGAACGCGGGTCGTGTCCTTCTCGACCTCGCGCATGGCCGAGCCGACCGCCGTCAGGATCGAGGTCATGGTGTCGGTGAGGTGGTCGAACTGGGCGCGCACGTTCGGGTCGGCCTTTTCATAGGCCTCGATCGCCAGATCCCGGGCCTTGAAGTTCGAGGCGGTGAAATGCTCGGCATAGGACAGCGGCGACCAGGTCAGAAAATCTTCCGCGCATTCCGGCATGTCGGGGACCATTTCCAGCAGCATCACGGCTTCATTGAAATGGTTGAGATAGTCGGTGGCAAGCCCGGTCCGCGGGTTGATGTTGGCCACGCGCAGCCGCTCGGCCCAGGCTGCAGCCTCGGGCCCCGTCTGTCCATGCATTCGCGCCGGCTGGGAGACCGTTGAGCTCATCTGCCGCAGTGTTAACGTTCGGGGTTAAAAGGACCTGAACGGACCCTATATAGGCCCTCAAGGATGTGTGGACGCTTCGTCATAACTTCGGCCCCCGCGGCTTTGCGGCAACTGTTCGGCTACATTGAGCAGCCGAACTTCCCGCCCCGGTTCAATGTGGCCCCGACACAACCGATTCCGGTCGTGCTGGGCGAGAACGGCGCGCGCCATTTTCGCCTGATGCGCTGGGGTTTGCTGCCGGGTTGGGTCAAGGATCCCAAGGGATTTTCGCTCCTGATCAATGCCCGTTCCGAGACGGTGCTGGAGAAGCCCGCTTTCAAGAACGCGATTCGCCGGCGCCGCGGCCTGATTCCGGCCGACGGCTATTACGAATGGAAGGCGGAGGGTGGCCGCAAGCAGCCCTTCTTCATCCATCGCGCCGACGGCGCGCCGCTCGGCTTTGCAGCGGTGTTCGAGACCTGGGTCGGGCCGAACGGCGAGGAGCTCGACACGGTCGCGATCGTCACGGCGGCGGCGAGCGAGGATCTCGTCACGCTGCATGATCGCGTGCCCGTCACCATCAGCCCGCGCGATTTCGAGCGCTGGCTCGACAGCCGCAGCGATGACCTCGATGCGGTGTTGCCGCTGATGACCGCCCCGCGCATCGGCGAATTCGCCTGGCACCCGGTCTCCACCCGCGTCAACCGCGTCGCCAATGACGACGACCAGTTACTCCTGCCGATCAGCGCGGAGGACATGGAGGCGGAGGCGCCGAAGAAGAAGGTGGCGCGGAAAGCGGCGGCCGGGCCGGCCGATGACGGGCAGGGGTCGTTGTTTTAGGCGCTTCGCCCTTACACGATCTCCCGCGCCCGTAGTGCTGCGATCTCCGCTGCGTCAAATCCCAGCTCGCCCAGCACCGCATCCGTATCCGCGCCGAGCTCCGGCGCCATCCGGTCGAGCCTGCCGCCGCCATGCGCGAGCTTGAATCCGCTGCCGGCGAAACGAAGCCGGCCGTAGGGCGTATCGAGTTGCTGGATCGCGCCGCGCGCCTTGATCTGCGGATGGTCGATGACTTCCTCGACTTTCCAGATGCTGGCGCAGGGCGCGCCGGCGTCTTCCAGAATGGTCTCCCATTCGCGCGCAGGCCTTGCCGCGAGCGCCTCTTCGATGATGGCGCGCAGCGCCGGCTCGTTCTCGTTGCGCGCAAACCAGTCGGCAAAGCGCGGATCGCTGAGCGTGTCCTCGCGGCCGAGCGCAGACATCAGTGCGCGATATTGCTTCTCGTTGTTGACGGCGAGCAGGATGTGACCGTCGCCGCATCTAAACAAATTCGCCGTGGTCCTGCGGCTGACGGCCTGATTCCCCGACAGCTGCTGGCGATGGCCCGCGACCGACCAGTCCGCGATCTGCCCCGACAGGAACGCCATCGTCGCCTCCAGCATGGAGACGTCAATGAGCTGGCCCTTGCCGGTGCGGTCGCGCTGGTAAAGCGCGCTCGACACGCCGAACGCAGCGGTGGCGCCGGACAGCACGTCGCACACCGCAAAGCCGGCGCGGGTCGGCCCAGTCTCGGGATGACCCGTGATCGCCATGATGCCGGACAGCGCCTGCATCTTGCCGTCATAGCCGGGGCGCAGCCGGTCCGGACCGGTCTGGCCGAAGCCGGACACCGCGCAGTAGATCAGCTTCGGATTGATCGCGGACAGCGCCTCGTGGCCGATGCCGAGCTTGTCCATCACGCCGGGGCGGAAATTCTCCATGACGACGTCGACCTGCGCGGCGAGCTTCTTCACGATCGCGATCGCATCGGGCTTTTGCAGATCGAGCGTCAGGCTGCGCTTGTTGCCGTTGATGGCCTGGAACGACGGCGCCAGCCCGCGCTCCGCCCATTCGCGCGACAGCGGCGTGCGGCGCATGTCCTCGCCCTCGCGCCGCTCGACCTTGATGACGTCGGCGCCCAGCAGCGCGAGCTGGTAGCTCGCATATGGGCCGGCCAGCACTTGCGTGAAGTCCAGGATCTTCACGCCCTCGAACGGTCGCGTCACGTCGCTCTCCCTGTTTGCTTTGGTTGTCGGAGGACGTCAGGCGGCGCGATTGCCGCGCGCGATCTCCTTCTGCTTGTCGAATTCGGCACGGCGGCGCGCCAGCTCTTCGGCTGAGAGCTGCGCGACGTTGTTGTAGTCGAGCTTCCAGGAAGCGTCCTCGCTCCAGCGCAGCGGCGACTGCATCGTGGTCTGCGGGCCGCTCGCGGTCTCCAGCAGTCTGAGCGCCAGCTCGAGCGTCTGCGCCTGCGAGGCGATGTCGTGCGGCTTGCCGGCGGAATTGCCGAGCGGGAAATCCGAGAACAGAAAGCGCGGCACGGCGGCGTGCTCGATGATGTCCTTGGCGCAGCCCATGATCACGGTCGGAATGCCGTTCGCCTCGAGATGCCGGGCCACCAGCGCCGTGGTCTGGTGGCAGACCGGACAGTTCGGCACCAGCACGGCGACATCGACCTTGTCGGCAAGGCAGCGCGCCAGAATTTCCGGCGCGTCGGTGTCGAGGGTGACGCGATGACTGCGGTTGGTCGGCGCGCCGAAGAAGCGCGGGGCCACCTCGCCGATGCGCTCCGCCGCGCTCGCCTTCAAGAGTTGCGGCAGCGGAAACCAGGTGCCGTTGTCGGTGGCCGTGGTGTGCTTGCGGTCGTAGCCGATATGCGAGATGCGAAGGTCGTGGGGCTTCGCCGTGTCGCCCTCATAGACCTGGTAGAATTTCGCGCCGCCATTATACGCCGCGCTCGGTCCCTGGTCGCCCTTGGTGGGGTCGTATGGCGCGGCGGTCGTGATGATGGTGACGCTTGATTGCGACAACGGCTTCTTTAGCGGCTGGAACGGCGCCTCGGTGTAGTGAGCCCAGCGATACGCCGTGGTGTAGCCAATCGCGGCGTAATAGTCCCGCGTGCGCTGCATATAGGGAACGGGGGCGTCATAGTCGGGCGCAAAGCCGAATTCGTCGTCGCGCGAAGCGGACATGGGGCGCGTCTCCTGGTTCTTGTTGGCGACAGACTAGAGATAGTCGGGGGTGAGCTCAACGGGGGGCGGGGCAATGCAGGTCAGAATTGCACTGATAGAGCCAGGTCCGCTTTTTCCCCTCTCCCCTTGCGGGCGAGGGTGGCTCGCCGCGAAGCGGCGAGACGGGTGAGGGGTCTCTCGCGTGCTCAACTGCATGAGATGCGCGCGCGGACAGAAACCCCTCATCCGCCGCTTCGCGCCACCTTCTCCTGCAAGGGGAGAAGGAAGGAAGACAACCTACCGAAACACATGCAGCGCCACATGCTGCAGCAGCATGATCGCCTTGGCGTCGATGATACGCCCGTCCGCGATCATCGCCAGCGCCTCGTCAATGCCGAGCTCCAGCACCTCGATGTCCTCGCCTTCGTGTTCGAGGCCGCCGCCGTCGCTGACCCGCATCTCCGGCTCGTACTCGGCGACGAAGAAATGCAGCTTCTCGGTGATGGCGCCGGGGCTCATAAACGCTTCGAACACCTTGTGGACGTGGTGCAGGCGATAGCCGGTTTCCTCCTCGGCCTCGGCGCGGATGCGCACCTCGGGCGAGGCGTCGTCGAGCACCCCGGCGGCGGCTTCGATCAGGAGATCGTCGTAACCGCGGATGAAGGCCGGCAAGCGGAATTGCTTCACCAGGATCACCGTGCGCCGCGCTCGGTTGTAGGGCAGCACGGCGGCGGCGTTGTCGCGCTCATAGGTCTCGCGGTGCTGCGTCTGCCATTCGCCATTGGCGCGCCGGTACTCGAACGTGGTGGTCTTGAGGGGGTCCAGCCGTCCGAGAGCACGCGGACGTCCTTGATGCGAACGCGGTCGGATATGGTCATGCTTCGATCTCAGTTGCTTGGCGTTGTGGTGCGGCCGTCGATCCACTTCTGGAACATCACCGAGGTCGATTCCTCGAAACCCAGCGACTGGTAGAACGCATTGGCCTGCTCATTGCCGCGCCGGACCAGCAGCTGGAGCTTCAAAATTCCAGCCGCGCGCAGCCAGTCTTCGGCCGCGGCCATGATCACTCGGCCGTAGCCACGCTTCTGGCTATCCGGATCGACCGCAACGTAATAGACCCAGCCGCGATGGCCGTCATGGCCCACCATGACGGTGGCGACGATGGCGCCGTTGTCGCGGCCGAGCAGGATGGTGGAATTGTCGCGCCGTCGCGCCAGCGCGATGTCGGCATGCGGATCGTTCCACGGCCGCGTCAGCCCGCAGCGCTGCCACAGCGCGACCACGGGCTCGACATCGGCCTCGGTGATCGCGTCGATCTTGAGCGCACTCACAGCACTTTTCCCGGGTTCATGATTCCAAGCGGATCGAGCATCGCCTTGAGCTGTCGCATCAACTCAATTGCGGTCTTGTCCTTCACGTCGGGCAACTCGTCGCGCTTGAGCACGCCGATGCCGTGCTCCGCCGAGATCGAGCCGCCCATACGCAGCACGATGGCGAACACGACCGCGTTCATCTCGTGCCAGCGCGCCAGATAGTCCGCGGTGTTGGCGCCGATGGGCTGGCTGACATTGTAGTGCAGATTGCCGTCGCCGAGATGGCCGAACGGCACCGGCCGCGCGCCGGGAATCAGCTTCACCACGGCTTCATTGGCCTCGGCGATGAAGGCCGGCACGGTGGCCACCGGCACGGAGATGTCGTGCTTGATCGAGCCGCCCTCCGGCTTTTGTGCTGACGACATTTCGTCGCGCAGCTTCCAGAAGCCGGCGCGCTGGGTGAGATTGGCCGCGATCACCGCGTCGTCGACGATCTCGTCCTCCATGGCGAGGCCGAGGATCGTTTCCAGCGGCGTCCGGGCGTCGTCGCCGGGCGACGACAACTCCATCAGCAGGTACCAGGCATGCTTTTGTGCGAGCGGATCGCGCACGTCGATGCCGTGGCGGATCGAGAAATCGACCGCCATCTCCGAGAGCAGCTCGAAGCTCGTCAGCGCATTGGCGGCCTCGCTTTGCGCGATCGCCAGCAGCTTCAGCGCGGCCTCCGGCGACTTCAGCCCAACGAAGGCGGTCTCGATCGAGCGCGGCTTCGGAAACAGCTTCAGCGTCGCCGCCGTGATGATGCCGAGCGTGCCTTCGGCGCCGATGAAAAGGTTGTGCAGATTGTAGCCGGTGTTGTCCTTCTTCAGCTTCGACAGCACGTTGAGCACGCGCCCGTCCGCCAAAACCACCTCGAGCCCCAGCGCCATCTCGCGCGCCACGCCATAGGCCAGCGCGGCCGTGCCGCCGGCATTGGTCGAGAGATTGCCGCCAATGGTGCAGCTCCCTTCCGCGCCGAGCGAGAGCGGGAACAGCCGGTTCATTTCGGCGGCCTTCTGCTGTGCGATCTGCAGCACCACGCCGGCCTCGCAGGTCATGGTGTTGGAGGCGGTGTCGATCTCGCGGATCTTGTCGAGCCGACGCAGCGACACCACCACCTCGCCATTGTGCGGGGTCTGGCCGCCGACGAGCCCGGTGTTGCCGCCCTGTGGCACCAGCGCGATCTTGTGCTCGGAGGCGAGCTTGCAGATTGCGGCGACTTCCGCGGTCGAGCCCGGGCGCAGCACCAGCGGCGAGCGGCCGTGGAATAGATTGCGCTCTTCGGTGACATAGGCCTCGATGTCGGCCGCATCGGTGATGGCGTGCCTCTCGCCGACGATCTTGCGGAATTGTTCGATCAGCTCGGGCGCAAGCGGAGGGGTGGCGGAATGATTGACGTTCATGGTCGTGTCTCTTGCTTCTCTTACCGCGCGACAGCCGCCCGGCGCAGCCGGTCGTTGATCGCTTCGCCCAGATCCTCTTCGGGGATCGCCATCACGGCGATCGCCCGCGGCCCCCTGGCATCGAGGGCGCGAAGATAGCCGAACAAATTGGCGGCGGCTTCATCGAGATCGCCGGTGGGCGACAAATTCATGACGGCAACGGCGGTCTCCAGGCCGGGCAGGCGCGCCGGGCCGAACGCCAGCAGCGCTTCGCCCGGCGCGACGTCCAGCGCATTGAGCCGCACATGGGCGTGTGGCGCGTAATGCGAGGCCAGCATGCCCGGCGCCAGCGGCTGGCTGTCTTCGCTGTCGGTCTCCGCGGGCAGTCGCGCCAGCGCTGCACCAAGCACGGCCTCGATCCGCTCGCGAGACAGCCCGCCGGGCCGCAGCAGCATCGGCGCCGCAAAACAGCCGACGATCGTCGATTCGACGCCGACCGTAACAGGCCCGCCGTCGACGATCAGGTCGATCCGCCCCGCAAGGTCGCTCTCGACATGGGCCGCCAGCGTCGGCGAGACGTGGCCGGAGATGTTGGCGGACGGCGCCACCACCGCCCCGCCAAAGGCGCGCAGGATCGCCTGCGCCACCGGATGGGCCGGAATGCGGATCGCGACCGTGTCGAGGCCCGCGGTGGCAAGCTCGGCCACCGGGCAGTTTTCCGTCTTCGGCACCACCAGCGTCAGCGGCCCCGGCCAGAACGCCTCCGCAAGGCGCAAGGCGCAGGCGTCGAATCGTCCGATCCTGCGCGCGGCCGCGAGGTCGGCGACATGCGCGATCAGCGGATTGAAGGCCGGCCGCCCCTTGGCGGCGTAAAGATGGGCGATGGCACTGGCATTTCCGGCGTCCGCCCCGAGCCCGTAGACCGTCTCGGTCGGGAACGCGACCAGCCCGCCGGCGGCCAATGTCCGGGCGGCAGCTTCCGCGCCGGCCTCGCCGGCCGGTAAAATCAGCGTTTCAAGACCCGTTTTCACAGGGATAAGATTCCTCAGCTCGGCCGCTTGCGGTGCGCCAAACCCGACGCTATAAGCCGGCCTCTTGTCGGAGTGTGGCTCAGCCCGGTAGAGCACTGCGTTCGGGACGCAGGGGTCGCAGGTTCGAATCCTGCCACTCCGACCATTCTTCCAAAAGTCGACGTTTTTCTAGAGGCTCGTTCCCAAGCTTGGCGGACCAGCCGCCGGCGCCCGGGAGCGTCTTCTTGCAACGATTTTCAGGGCGGGTCCACGGCCGATTTGGCCGGACAGGGCGGTCTGTCGCGGTGGCATGGCTCGGCATTGCCTGTTTCGATAACTCGGCGTTGCAAGCTAGGTCAGAGGACTACCGCCTCGCCACCAGCACGCCGACCATAAACGCAATCATCAGCGCCGGCAGCGGCGCCTCACGCACCATGCCGCGAACGACGTGGGTCCAGTGCTGCTCCGGGACGAGGTTCGGAGACCTGATCTCCGGCGTTGGCGTGATGCCCCATTCGGAGGCGAGTTCGGCAATCTCGCTTGAGGCAAGCCGGACGCCGTCGCGGACGCGGAAGATGGCGGCATCCGCGCGCTCGCGCGGCGCAAGCAACATCATCGTCGTGACGGCCGTACGCAGGGTCATCTCGCCGTAGCCTTGCAGCCTGACCGATTCCTCGGGGTCGGACGTCATCGAAAATACCTCACAGCGCCAAATGCCTTACAAAGCGAAGTGGCGCGCGATGGTGAATGCCATCGTCGCGCACAGGACCAGCGTGGATACCGCGCCGGCCACGCCGCGCGCGAGATCGGCCCGCGTCAGGTGCCTGGTCATGATTTTGCTCCATGCTCGGCATGGCAATGGCGGGGAGGCGGCGTTGGTTCCTGCGCGACGGGCAGATCGCGAACGCCAACTATTTCCGCAGGAGCTCGCTCAGCGCCGCCGTCGCCTCGGCGCAGCGGATGTCGTCGATCTCGCGCGACAGGCTGAGCGCAGTCGATCTGAGCTCTTCGACCTTCCAGCTCTCGGGGTGCTGAGTCTCGAGTCGACCGAGCCGCTTGTTCAGATCGTCCAATCTGGTTTGCAACTGTTCGACGCTGGCGGCCCCATTCACCACCCAGACTCTTTGCGCACGCATCGTCGTTCCCCTGCTCGTCTCACGGCGTTGTGAGAGGGGTTCGTGGCCGCAATGGGAGTTTCTTTTGTCCGGCTTCAGACGGACGGGAACCGTTGCAGATCGGCAACGGGAGTTCCTTCGCGTTAACCTGGGTGCGACGGGAGCCAATCGCCGTCGCCGCATCAGGCCGCGCGCGGCCGCTCCGTCGATCGCTTTTCGAGGCGGCTTTCGAGAATGGCGATGCTCACCCGGATATTGTCGCGCCGGGCCCGCAGGTTCTGCGCTAGCATGGGGTAGGCGAGGTTTTGGGGATCGGAGATTCCGGCCTTCCGTTCTTCCTCCAGAATGTCGGCGTCGATCATTTGCAAGCGCCAACGCAGATCGGAGATCAATGCGTGGAGCTGTGTCGGCATGGTCGCTTCGAAACGGGACGTCGGGTGCATGATCGCCTCACGATGAGACAGACCCACTGCGGGTCTGAGGGATTTGACTCCCGTGCAGCAAGCGGAATGCCAGTGGGCGGCTGAGCGTCTCGCGCGATTGCTCGACAGCGCACCGGAACGATTGCCACTCTTTCCCGTTGCTGCAGGGGCCTCGACAACGAGGCGATCGAGGGACCCATGCCGCTCATCCGCTATTTCGTCTTCACCGGCGGCGCTCTGCTCGCCCTCCTTTTCCTCGCCGACCGGTACATGACCGCCCCCGTGAGCGCCGCCGCGCCGGCCGAGCCAGATCGGTCGATTGTGCGCGTTCATTCCGCGCAAACCTGGCCTGAGAAGATCGTCCTCGACACCAGCGTACGGCAAATATCGCTGTCCAAAGCCGAGTCGGTTCCGCCGACTCCCGCGCCTGCCGTCGCCGACGCGCTGCCCACGCAGGAGAGGCCCCGCCAAGCTTTTGCAATGGTGGCGCAGCCTGATGCGACGCCGAAGCAAGCAGCTCGGACCGTTTCGAACAAGCGCAGTGCGGAGAGGCACCGTCGACGCCAGCCCTCGCGCATGGCGGCGCGCGATCAGACGATGTTCTTCAACGAACCTGCATCGGCGGGTTGGTAAGTCGCGCTCCGTGAGATGCATCTTCCCCCGGTAGGCGTGTAGCTGCCCATGCTCGATCGCCTGAGCAGCACGAGCGGGGGTTTGCGAGATTATCTGTTCTCGGTACTTTCCACGTGACGGTCGGGCTGCCTCTCGGTTGGGCACCGTGCCGGACAGCGAGGCTGTGCGCGCGGCGCATCGCGCGATAGTCTCTGCCGCGACCTGACCCGGGAAGCGGACGAGGGAAAGATTCGTGACGAGATTTGTGACGATCGCAGCCGGCCAGCTTGGCCCTGTCGCGCGGACCGAGACGAGAACCGCGGTCGTGGCGCGCCTGATGGCCTTGATGCGCCAGGCGAAGGCCAACGGCTGCGACCTGATCGTCTATCCCGAGCTCGCGCTGACCGCGTTCTTTCCGCGCTGGTATTTCGAGGATCAGGCTGAGATCGACAGCTTCTTCGAGCGCGAGATGCCGGGGCCGGAGACAAGAGGCCTGTTCGATCTCGCGCGCGAGATCGGCATCGGATTTTATCTTGGCTATGCCGAGCTGACGGTCGAGGCCGGAATTGTCAGGCGCTACAATACCTCGATCCTGGTCGAGAAGAGCGGCGCCATCGTCGCGAGATATCGCAAGGTTCATCTGCCCGGGCATGCCGAGCATGAGCCGTGGCGCGAATTCCAGCATCTGGAAAAGCGCTATTTCGATCCAGGCGATGGCTTTGGCGTGACCGAGGCCTTTGGCGGCGTGATGGGGATGGCGATCTGCAATGACCGCCGCTGGAGCGAGACCTACCGGGTGATGGGCCTGCAGGGCGTCGAGATGGTGATGATCGGCTACAACACGCCGGTGCACAATCCGCCCGCACCCGAGCATGACGATCTCTCGCTGTTCCACAATCATCTGGTGATGCAGGCCGGCGCCTACCAGAACGGCACCTTCGTGGTCGGCGTCGCCAAAGCGGGTGTCGAGGAGGGCGTCGACCACATCGGCGGAAGCTGCGTCATCGCGCCCTCCGGCGAGATCATCTCGCGATGCACGACCAAGGGGGACGAGATCGCGCTCGCCCGTTGTGATCTCGATCTCTGCAACTCCTACAAGCGCACCACTTTCAATTTCGACGTTCACCGTCAGCCGCACGCCTACGGGATGATTGTCGAACGGAAGGGAGTGACACTCATGGCCGACGGAACGCCGGTGCGAACGAAGCGGTGAGCTCTGGTAGCCCGGGTGAGCGCAGCGACACCAGGGACCGCTGTCGCTTGTGGCAAGACCCCGGATGTCGCTTCGCTCATCCGGGCTACGGGACCTTGCTGTGTCGCCCCCGTGTCAATCCGCTCTCACAAAAATATTCCGCTTTACCGAAATTCGGAAAGGGCGTATGTGTCGCCCATCCCGGCTCATCCTTGAGGGGCGATCTTGTGGTCGTCATGTTCGCGAGCCGGGCTTGCGGTGGACGCGGCAGCGTTCGGGTGCGAGAGGCTAAGGGCAGGGCGGATTGCTCTCCGTGAGCCCAAGGCTGCGTGCCGACGAGCGGCGCTGCTAGGCTTCGTCTCGTCTGTAAGTTTCCGGCTCCGTCGACAGGGCTGGGAAAACTGCGGCGAAATGGCGAGCCGTGCGTACGGCAAAACCGTGTGGTCCTGGCCGTCGTTGCTACGGTCAAGCTCTTGCGGATGCGGCAGTCGCGTCAACCGGCGCGGTGCCGGTGACTTCTGCGAGGACGAGGAGGCCAAAGAGAACTCGGCTCCCGGGAGAGCACGGCATAAGCCGTCCAACCATCGCGCAGGGAAGGCCGAGTGATTGGCTACACCTGTATGCTGCTGTGCGGTTTCCTTGCGCTACATTTTCGCGCAGCGGACCGCGGGTGCCAGCCGGCACCCGGCCTTCCCTGCGCCCTCTTGGACAAGAGGGTGGAGCGATCAAGCAAAGCTCGGGCGAAATCAGCCGCGAGGATGAGAAGGCATGTCTGCAAGTTGAAATGTGCGCAGGACCGCGATGTGGCCTGCGCCGTGGCGATGCTTGGCAGTCAGGCGTAACAACCTCAAATGTCGTCGTGGCGAAGGCCAGGACCCATACCGCGAGGTCTATCGATTTAAGGCGGTATCAATCCCACCGAACGAATGTCCGCCCAACCCCTTCCCTGGGATAATGGGTCCTGGCCTTGGCCAGGGGCGACGCCGGAGTGAGTGGCCCTACCGCCCTAATCACATCCAAGTGTCTTTGTTTGGAAACAAACATTCCCTATTATCCCGCAATGCAAAAAGCGGCCCGCAAATCCAGCTCCGTCGCCCGTTCGCCCGGCCGCCCGCGGGAGTTCGACATGGACACCGCGCTCGACAGGGCCGTGCGCGTGTTTTCCGAGCGCGGTTATCACGCCACCTCGATCGGCGATCTCACGGCGGCGATGCGGCTGGCGACCGGCAGCGTCTACAAGGCTTTTCGCGACAAGCATGCGGTGTTTCTCGCCGCCTTCGAGCGCTACGCGGCGTTGCGCCAGGAGCAGACGCGTAGCGCAGCGGCGAAAGGCGCCAATGGCCGCGAGCGGCTGCGCAACATGCTGCTGTCGTATGTAGAGCATTCCCAGGGCAGCGAGGGGCGGCGCGGCTGCCTCGTGGTCGGCAGCGCGGTCGAATTGTCCGCGGTCGATCCGGTGGTCGCCGCCCTCGTTCGCGCGCGGCTCAAGACCAACGAAGGCCTCATCGCCGGCCTCATTCGCGAGGGGCAGGCGGACGGCTCGATTCCCCGCCATGTCGCCGCCGACGACACCGCGCGCCTGATGATCTGCATCACGCAGGGCCTGCGCGTCGTCGGCAAGGCGCGCCTTTCGCTCGACGGCAAGCGCCTGGTCGCCGTCGCGATGAAGCTGCTCGCCTGAATTTATTGTCATATTAGGAAACAGACGTTTCCTATAGCTGGAGACCGTGTGAATGACGATGAATGCCACGATCGAGACTGCTCCCGAACCGGATGCGGTGTCGCAGCGCCTGACGTTCGTGCTTGCCGCGGCCTGTGGCATGGTCGCCGCCAATATCTACTATGCCCAGCCGCTGATCGCCCCGATCAGCGCCGCGCTGGGCCTGTCGCATGCGGCCGCCGGGCTGATCGTTACCATGACGCAGATCGGCTACGGCGTGGGGCTTCTCTTCATCGTCCCGCTCGGCGACCTCGTCGAGAACCGTACCCTGATTTGCTCCGTCATCACGCTCGGCGCGGCAGCCCTGCTCGCCGCGGGGTTCGCGTCCCACGCGCTGCCCTTCCTGATCGCCGCGTTGTTCATCGGACTCGGCTCGGTCGCGGTGCAGATCATCATTCCCTATGCGGCGCATCTTGCGCCGGCAGCCATTCGCGGCCGCGTCGTCGGCAATGTCTCGACCGGCCTGATGCTCGGCATCATGCTGGCGCGGCCGGTGTCGAGTTTCGTCACGGCGATGCTGTCGTGGCATGCAGTGTTCTTCTGCTCGGCCGCGTTGATGATCGTGCTCGCAGCGGTACTCTGGATGACGCTGCCGAAGCGCAGGCCGGTCGCGCGGATGCATTACGGCGAGTTGCTGCTGTCGATGCTCCATCTGGTGCGGACCACGCCGCTGCTGCGCCGCCGCGCGCTGTACCAGGCCAGCCTGTTCGGCGCCTTCAGCCTGTTCTGGACCGTGACGCCGCTGCTGCTCGCGAGCGAATTCGGCTTCACCCAGCGCAGCATCGCGCTGTTCGCGCTTGCCGGTGTCGCCGGCGTGTTCGCAGCCCCGATCGCGGGACGGCTTGCCGATCGCGGCCATAGCCGCATGGCCACGCTGGTCGCGCTGCTACTCGCGGCCGTAGGATTCCTGATTACGCATGTCGGCGCGCCCGGATCGGTGCTGAACCTCGCCTGCCTGGTCGTGGCTGCGATCGCGATCGACATCGGCGTGCAGGGCAACGTCGTGCTCGGCTTCCGCGCGATCTTCGCGCTGGGGCATGAGCACCGCAGCCGCCTGAACGGTCTCTACATGGCGACCTTCTTCACCGCGGGCGCGGCGGGCTCGGCGGTCGGCGCGTGGGCGTTTGCACAAGGCGGCTGGACGCTCGCATCGGCCTTTGGGCTCGCGCTGCCCGTCGCAGGCCTGGTCTATGCGGCCACCGAGTAGGGGCTGGTTGCTCCAATTAGCGATCCGGCCCGTTTACCAAGGCCGCCGGGTCGGCAATTTCCACCTCGCAGTTTCCCTGCCGCTGTAGTACTTTGGTCGCAAGCGAGCCTGGTTAACGGGCGGCAGGGGGAGGCTGATGAGGCGTGCGGGGCTGGTTGGCGTACCGCGGGTACGACCATGGTCGTGGCAGGCGTTCCTGCTTGGATTCATCGTTGTCGCAATGTCGGCTGCGCTCCAGGGCGGCTGTGTCGCGCTCGGCGCAAAACTCTATTTCGCGGCGTTCCTGCCCAGCCTGTTCGTGCTCGGCATTATTGCGGGCGCACCGGCGGCGGCGTTCGCCGCACTACTCACCATTCCGCTGGTATGGTGGGCATTCATGCCGCCCTTCTTCGAGTTCAATTCGCTGACCAGCGCGCATGCCGATTCCATCAAGCTGTTCTGCCTGCTCGCCGTGCTGGTGATCGGCCTTGCCGATCTCTGCCGCGAGATCATCAGCCGCGGTGGGTTGAAGCCGCGGGGCGAGAGCGCGGCGACGAATTCGCAATAGATCGGCCTTGTGCGGCCGCGCACGTTGCGCGCGGGCAACAGTCCGGAAACCATTCGCACGCTTGCTGTGCGGCGCTAACTTTTCGAAAAAGATTTGGCCGCAATTTCTCCCTCGGGAATGACGAGGGAGTTTTCGGACATGAACGGCCAAATCACCGGTCACGCCATCTTGGAGAACGTGCGCCGCTACCGCGGTATCGCATCGCTCTATCGCCAGACCGCTGCATTCCGCCCGGACCAGAGCTGGTCGCTGCTCGAGCAGGCGAAGGATTGGGAAGCGCGGGCGCTGCTGGAGCTGGAAGCCTATTTCGCCGCGCGGATGGACTACGCCCCTACACGCGCGGCCTGATCGTTAACCATCGGCGCGGCCTTGCGCAGGCCCGCCGAAGGGCCGGTCGTCGGGTCGTGCACGGAAAACACGGGGCGATTACGGAGTTATCTCGTCGCCCGTCTGTGCTAGCAACGTCCCGACCGAGACATCCCAATTCGGCCGGGGCAAGCGATGACCACCTTCAACCGCATCTTCACGACCGAGCGCCTGCTCCAGATCATCGTCATTCTCGCGGCTACGGTCGCGATGAAGCTGATGGGCTGAATTTCGACGGGCTATCGCGCGCCGAATTCGGGCACGTCGGGAAGATAGTTCGACCCCTCCGATCCCAAGAAATCGAACATCGCCTGCGCCGGCGGCAACAGCACCTTGTCGCTGCGGCGGATCACGTACCATTGCCGCACGATCGGCAGGCCCGCGACGTCGAGCACGATCAGCCGGCCCTCGGTGAGCTCGTGCGCCACGGTGTGGGCCGAGATGAAGGCGATGCCGAGCCCGGCGATGACCGCCTGCTTGATGGTCTCGTTGCTGCTCATCTCCATGCCGATGATCGGCTCAAGATCCGACCTCTGGAACATGCCTTCCATCAGTGTCCGCGTCCCCGAGCCGGGCTCGCGGGTGAGGAAGGTCTCGTGCACGAGGTCGGTGAGGTTGAGGCCGGAATCCTTCTCCAGCCAGTGCCCCTTGCGCGCGACGATGATGTGCGGATTGCGCCCGAGCTGCCGGACGTCGACGCTGACATCGGCCGGTGGCCGACCCATCACCGCGAAGTCGAGGTCGTAGCCGTGCATGGCCCCGCGGATCTCCTCGCGATTGCCGACCGTGAGCTTGATCTCGATCTTCGGATACCGCTTCGAGAATGCCGCGATCGCGTGCGGCACGAAATATTTCGCGGTCGAGACCGCGCCGAGATGCACCGTGCCGCCGGTTCGCCCCGCAAGCAGGTCGAGCGAACCCTGGCAGTCCGCGATTGCGGCCTCGACGCGCTCGGCGAGCGCCAGCACCTCCTTGCCGGCTTCCGTCAGCAGCATGCCGTCGCCGGTCCGCTGCAGCAGCGGCAGTCCGGCGAGATCCTGCAGCTGGCGCAATTGCTGGGTCACGGCCGGCTGCGTCAGGCCGAGCTGGGTCGAGGCTGCCGTGACGCTGCCTTTTGCCGAGAGCGCCGCAAGCGAGCGAAGCTGCCGGATCGTGAGATGCCGGAGCTGTGCCGCCGAATGGACATTATAAGATAATTCTTTGGCGCTCATTATGAATAGAAATTTTCCTTATTAAGCCGCCCCTGTCAATCTCGTCGTTGTTGGCACTGACCGCACCGACCTCCAGCGAGGAGGGAACTGGATGCGGCGCCTGCAAAGGGATGGACGCAGATGACCGGGCAACTCAGGCTGGACGACCACCTTCAGCGGTATTCCGAGACGGCGCCGCATGCGCTGGCCGTAGCGGCCGCGGTCGATGCCATCGCGGCGGCCGCGATCGAGATCGCCGATCTTATCGCCACGGGAGACCTTGCGGATGCGTCGGGCCTGACCACCGGCCGCAACAGCGACGGTGACGTGCAGCGCGATCTCGACGTGCAGGCGGATGCGATCCTGCGCCGCTGTCTCGGCAAGCTGCCGATCGCGGCACTGGCGTCGGAGGAGATGCGTGAACCGCAGATCGGTGACCGCGCGGCGAAGATCTGCGTCGCGATCGATCCGCTCGACGGCTCCTCCAATATCGACATCAACATGACCGTGGGCACGATCTTCTCGATCCTGCCCGCGCCCGACGATCTCGCGCTCGCCTTCCATCAGCGCGGCTCGGCGCAGCTCGCGGCGGGATTCGTCACCTACGGCCCGCAGACCTCGCTGGTGCTGACGCTCGGCGAGGGCGTCGACATCTTCACGCTTGACCGCGGGTCCGGTTGCTTCCGTCTCGCGCGTAGCGCCGTGCAAATCTCCGAGACCTGCGAGGAGTTCGCGATCAACGCCTCGAACCGCCGGCATTGGGAACAGCCGGTGCGCGCCTTCGTCGACGAATGCCTCGCCGGTGTGGAAGGGCAGGCCAACCACAATTTCAACATGCGCTGGGTCGGCTCGCTGGTGGCCGAGGCCTATCGCATCCTTACCCGCGGCGGCGTGTTCCTCTATCCCTCCGATTCACGGCCCGGCTATGGCGATGGCCGCCTGCGCCTCGTCTACGAGGCGCACCCGATGGCTTACATCGTCGAGCAGGCCGGCGGCTCGGCTTCGACCGGGCGCGAGCGTATCCTCGAACTCTCGGCGCAGAGCCTGCATCAACGCGTGCCGCTGATCATGGGTTCGAACAACGAGGTGCAGCGCGTCGAGGAACTGCATTGCGATCCCTTGCTGGTCGCCAGCGTCTCCGCACCGCTGTTCGCGCGGCGCGGCTTCTTCCGGCTCTGAGCGAGGCGCCCCGATGTCCAGGAAGCATCCGATCATCTCCATCACCGGCTCTTCCGGCGCCGGCACCACGTCGGTCAAGAAGACCTTTGAGCAGATCTTCTTCCGCGAGAAGGTCAACGCCGCCTACATCGAAGGCGACGCCTTCCATCGCTACGATCGCGCGGAAATGCGCACGCAGATGGCGAAGGAGGCCGATCGCGGCAACAGGCATTTCAGCCATTTCAGCCCCGAGACCAATCTGTTCGAGGAGCTGGAGCGGGCGTTCCGCGACTATGGCGAGACCGGCACGGCGACGACGCGGCACTACGTCCACGACGCCGAGGAATCCGCGCTGCATGGCGCCGCACCCGGCACCTTCACCGAATGGAAACGGCTGCCGGAGAGCTCCGACCTTCTGTTCTACGAGGGCCTGCACGGTGCTGTCGTTACCGACAAGGTCAACGTCGCGCGTTATGCCGACCTCAAGATCGGCGTCGTGCCCGTTATCAATCTCGAATGGATCCAGAAGCTGCACCGCGACCGCAGTGCGCGAGGCTATTCGACCGAGGCCGTTACCGACACCGTTCTGCGGCGGATGCCCGATTACATCCACTACATCTGCCCGCAATTTTCCGAGACCGACATCAACTTCCAGCGTGTGCCGACGGTGGACACCTCCAATCCGTTCATCGCGCGCTGGATCCCGACGCCGGACGAGTCGATGGTCGTGATCCGCTTCAAGAACCCGCGCGGCATCGACTTCCCCTATCTGCTCTCGATGCTGCCGCAAAGCTGGATGTCGCGTGCCAATTCGATCGTTTGTCCCGGCGCGAAACTCGATCTTGCGATGCAGCTGATCCTGACGCCGCTGATCATGCAGCTGATCGAGCGTAAGCGAAACCTGAAGTGAACGAGGGGAGGATCCGATGAACATCTCCGTCCACGCCGACGCTGACCTCACGGCGGTATCGCATAGCGATCTCGCCAACGCCGTCCGCTTCCTCGCGGTCGACGCCATCGAGACTTCGCAGTCCGGCCACCCCGGACTGCCCATGGGCATGGCCGATGTCGCCACCGTGCTGTTCTCGCGCTTCCTGAAATTCGACTCGGCTCACCCCCATTGGCCGGATCGCGATCGCTTCGTGCTGTCGGCGGGCCATGGCTCGATGCTGCTCTATGCATTGCTCCATCTCACCGGCGGCGACGTCAGCCTCGATGACATCAAGGCGTTCCGGCAATGGGGCTCGAAGACGCCGGGCCATCCGGAATATGGCCATACGCCGGGCGTCGAGACGACGACCGGTCCGCTGGGGCAGGGGATTGCGACCGCGGTCGGCATGGCACTCGCCGAGCGCATGGCCAATGCGCAACATGGCGACGGCCTCGTCGATCATTTCACGTACGTCATCGCCGGCGACGGCTGTCTGATGGAAGGCATCAGCCAGGAAGCGATCTCGCTCGCCGGGCATCTCGGGCTGGGCCGCCTGATCGTGCTGTTCGACGACAACGGCATATCCATTGACGGCCCGACCTCGCTTGCGACCTCCGATGACCAGCTCGCGCGCTTCGCTGCCTCCGGCTGGTCGGTGCGCGGTGTTGACGGGCACGATCCCGAAGCAGTTGCGCAGGCGATTGCCGAGGAGCGTGAGAGCACAAGACCGTCGCTGATCGCCTGCCGCACCATCATCGGCTTCGGCGCGCCGGATCGTCAGGGCACCGAGAAGGCGCATGGCGCGCCGCTCGGCACGGAGCAGACGGCCGCGGCGCGGCGAACGCTCGGCTGGGACTATC
Organism: Bradyrhizobium lupini; assembly: GCF_040939785.1. Taxonomy (NCBI): domain Bacteria; kingdom Pseudomonadati; phylum Pseudomonadota; class Alphaproteobacteria; order Hyphomicrobiales; family Nitrobacteraceae; genus Bradyrhizobium; species Bradyrhizobium lupini. The sequence goes on along the minus strand of NZ_CP162553.1, from coordinate 1,795,509 downwards.
AGCCCTTCGTGGTGCCTGTCACGATCCTGAAAGCATGGCGGATGATCGGGCAGCGCGGGCAGGTCGAGCGTCTCGCCTGGCTCGATCGCTATGAATGCGCGACGCCCGAGCAGCGCGACCTGTTTATCGAGGGCAAGGCGGTTGCCCTGCCGAACGCCTATGCCCAGGCCTCGGCGAAATTGCGCGAGCGCTTTGCCACCGAGCGTCCGAAGCTCGCGACGCGGCAGGCGTCGCAACAGGTGCTCGACGGCATCGCCGAGACGATTCCCGGATTTGTCGGCGGCTCGGCGGATCTCACGCATTCGAACCTGACGCATGCCAAGGCGCAGACCCCGGTCAAGCGCGACGCGTTCGCCGGCGATTACATCCATTACGGCATCCGCGAGCATGGCATGGCGGCCGCGATGAACGGCCTCGCGCTGTACGGGGGCTTCATTCCCTATGGCGGCACCTTCCTCGCGTTCTCCGATTACAGCCGGCCGGCGATCCGCCTTGCGGCCTTGATGCGGATCCGCGTCATTCATGTGATGACCCATGACTCCATTGGCCTCGGTGAGGACGGCCCCACGCACCAACCGGTCGAGCATCTCGCAGCGCTCCGCGTCATTCCGAACCTGCTTGTTTTCCGGCCGGCCGACGCGGTTGAGACGCTGGAAGCATGGGACTGCGCGCTCCAAGCTGAAAATCGTCCCTCCGTGCTGTGCCTGTCCCGTCAGGCGCTGCCGACCTTCCGCAGCGATGTCCGCGGGAGGAACCGCGTCGCACGCGGCGCCTATCTGATCGTTTCGCCGGACGGTGGCCGCGACGTGACGCTCATCGCAACGGGTTCGGAAGTGTCTATTGCGCTGGAGGCGGCCCGCCTGCTCGCTACCGAGCACGTCCGTGCGGCCGTGGTCTCCGCGCCCTGCTTCGCGTTGTTCGAGGAGCAGCCGGAGGATTACCGCGCCGCTGTGCTCGGCACCGCGCCGCGGGTTGGCATCGAGGCGGCAGTCGTCGGCGATTGGCACCGCTGGATCGGAACCGAGGGCGAATTCGTCGGCATGCGCGGCTTCGGCGCTTCGGCGCCGGCCCCGGTGCTCTACCGCGAATTCGGCATCACGCCGCAAGGCGTTGCGGAAGCCGCCCGGCGGGCGATGGCCCGCGCCGGCAAGCAATAACAGGAGGATTTGTCGTGGCCCGTATCACTCTTCGTCAGCTGCTCGACCACGCCGCCAGTCACGGCTACGCGGTGCCGGCGTTCAACATCAACAACATGGAGCAGGGCATCGCGATCATGCAGGCGGCGGCCGAGGTCGACGCGCCCGTCATCATCCAGGCTTCGCGCGGCGCGCGCAGCTATGCCGGCGACCTCATGCTCTCGCACATGATCGATGCGCTGGAGCGGACCTATCCAGACATCCCGCTCTGCCTGCACCAGGACCATGGCAATGACGAGGCGACCTGCGCGTCCGCGATCGCCCATGGCTTCACCTCGGTGATGATGGACGGCTCGCTCAAGGCCGACGCCAAGACCGCGGCCGACTACGACTACAACGTTGCGATCACCCGCCGCGTCGTCGATCTCGCGCATTGGGTCGGTGCCTCCGTCGAAGGCGAGCTCGGCGTGCTCGGCTCGCTCGAGCATGGGGGCGGCGAGCAGGAGGACGGTCACGGCGTCGAAGGCACGGTCAGCCATGATCAGTTGCTCACGGATCCCGACCAGGCGGTCGACTTCGTCCGCGCTACCAAAGTCGATGCGCTCGCGATCGCGATGGGCACCTCGCACGGCGCCTACAAGTTCAGCCGCAAGCCGGACGGCGACATTCTGGCGATGCGGGTGGTCGAGGAGATTCATCGCCGGCTGCCGAACACGCATCTCGTGATGCACGGCTCTTCCTCGGTGCCTCAGCCGCTCCAGGACATGTTCAACCAGTTTGGCGGCGAGATGCCGCAGACCTGGGGCGTGCCGGTCGAGGAGATCGTCCGCGGCATCACGAGCGGCGTGCGCAAGGTCAATATCGACACCGACTGCCGGCTGGCAATGACCGCGGTGTTCCGGAAAGTGGCCGCGCAAACGCGCTCCGAGTTCGATCCGCGCAAATTTCTCAAGCCCGCCATGGATGCGATGCGCGAGCTCTGCCGCGAGCGCTTCGAGCAGTTCGGCACCGCAGGCCACGCCAGCGGTATCAAGGTCGTTCCCTTGAGCGAGATGGCGCGGCGCTACCGCGCCGGCGATCTCGATCCGCGCGTCGACGCCCGCGAGCCCGTCGCGGCCTAATCATTCAGAGAGAAGAGCAGGAGAGAGCCATGAATGCACATGCAGGAACCGTCCGCGGCAAGGAAAGATATCGATCGGGCGTGATGGAATACAAGCGCATGGGCTATTGGGAGCCCGACTACGTGCCCAAGGACACCGACGTCATCGCGCTGTTCCGCGTCACGCCGCAAGAGGGCGTCGATCCGATCGAGGCGTCAGCCGCAGTCGCCGGCAGATCCTCGACCGCGACCTGGACGGTGGTGTGGACCGATCGGTTGACCGCCGCCGAGAAGTATCGCGCGAAATGCTACCGCGTCGATCCGGTGCCGGGCACGCCGGGCTCGTACTTCGCCTACATCGCCTATGACCTCGACCTGTTCGAGCCGGGCTCGATCGCCAACCTCTCGGCCTCGATCATCGGCAACGTATTTGGCTTCAAGCCACTGAAGGCGCTGCGGCTGGAGGACATGCGTTTCCCGGTCGCGTATGTGAAGACGTTCCAGGGACCGGCCACCGGCATCGTGGTCGAGCGCGAGCGGCTCGACAAGTTCGGCAGGCCGCTGCTCGGCGCGACCGTCAAGCCTAAGCTCGGCCTCTCGGGCCGCAATTACGGTCGCGTGGTCTACGAGGCGCTGAAGGGCGGGCTCGACTTCACCAAGGATGACGAGAACATCAACTCGCAGCCGTTCATGCACTGGCGCGACCGCTTCCTTTATTGCATGGAGGCGGTGAACCGGGCGCAGGCGGCCTCCGGTGAGGCCAAGGGGACCTACCTGAATATCACCGCGGGAACCATGGAGGATATGTACGAGCGCGCCGAGTTCGCGAAGGAGCTCGGGTCCTGCATCGTCATGATCGATCTCGTGATCGGCTACACCGCAATCCAGTCGATGGCGAAATGGGCGCGCCGCAACGACATGATCCTGCATCTGCATCGCGCCGGTCACTCGACCTACACGCGGCAGAAAAGCCATGGGGTGTCGTTCCGCGTCATCGCCAAGTGGATGCGGCTCGCCGGCGTCGATCACATCCATGCCGGCACCGTGGTCGGCAAGCTCGAAGGCGATCCCAACACCACGCGCGGCTATTACGATGTCTGTCGCGAAGACTTCAACCCGGCCAAGCTCGAACACGGCCTGTTCTTCGACCAGTCATGGGCGAGCCTGAACAAGATGATGCCGGTCGCCTCCGGCGGCATCCATGCCGGCCAGATGCACCAGCTGCTCGACCTGCTCGGCGAGGACGTCGTGCTCCAGTTCGGCGGCGGCACCATCGGCCATCCCATGGGCATCGCGGCCGGCGCGATCGCCAACCGTGTGGCGCTGGAAGCGATGATCCTCGCTCGCAACGAGGGCCGCGACTACGTCCACGAAGGACCGGAGATCCTGGCCAGGGCGGCCGAGACCTGTACGCCGCTGAAAGCTGCACTTGAGGTTTGGAAGGACGTCTCCTTCAATTATGAATCCACCGACACGCCGGACTTCGTGCCGACCGCGCTCGAAACCGTTTGAGGAGATTTGACATGAAGCTGACCCAAGGCTGCTTCTCATTCCTGCCCGATCTGACCGACGACCAGATCACCAAGCAGGTGCAGTATTGCCTGACCAACGGCTGGGCGGTGAACATCGAGTTCACCGACGATCCGCATCCCCGCAACACCTATTGGGAGATGTGGGGCCTGCCGATGTTCGATCTCCAGGACGCCGCCGGCGTGATGATGGAGCTCGCCGAATGCCGCAGAGTGTATGGCGACCGATACATCCGCCTCAGCGGCTTCGACTCCAGCCATGGCTGGGAATCGGTGCGGATCTCGTTCATCGTCAACCGCCCGCCGCAGGAAGCCGAGTTCGAGCTGGTGCGGCAGGAGGTGAGCGGACGCGCGATCCGCTACACCACCGTGCGCCGGCAGCTCGCGCACGCACCAACCTAAGTCATTCTCCTCCGCGCGGAGCACTCCTGCTCCGTTTCCTTGGCGGACCACTGCTTCGCCGCTCCCCCGCGGCGAAGCCCTTTTTCTTCGAGGTGCCGATGCTGGATGTTCCCCACGCCATGACCACTGAGCCCGGCGAGACCAGTTTCGATCTCCGCAAGGAGGCCGAAGAGGCTGGAATCACGGGCACGCTGCAGCAGCTCGAGCAGGAGCTGATCGGATTGAAGCCGGTGAAGAGCCGCGTGCGCCAGATCGCGTCGCTCTTGCTGATCGAACGTATCCGGCAGCGTGCGGGATTGGCTTCGTCGCCACCGACGCTGCATATGTCGTTTACCGGCAATCCCGGCACCGGCAAGACGACGGTCGCGCTGCGCATGGCAAAGATCCTGCACGGCCTCGGTTTCGTGCGGCGCGGGCAGGTGATCTCGGTGACGCGCGACGATTTGGTCGGCCAGTATATCGGCCACACCGCGCCGAAGACCAAGGAGATCCTGAAGAAGGCGATGGGCGGCGTGCTGTTCATCGACGAGGCCTATTATCTGCACCGTCCCGACAACGAGCGCGACTACGGCCAGGAGGCGATCGAGATCCTGCTCCAGGTGATGGAAAACCAGCGCGAGGACCTCGTCGTGATCCTTGCCGGCTATGGCGAGCGGATGACGAGCTTCTTTGCCTCTAATCCCGGCTTCCGTTCGCGGATCGCGCATCACATCGACTTTCCGGACTATGCGGAAGCCGAGCTGCTCGTCATCGCCGAGCTGATGCTGAAGGAACGGGGTTATCGCCTCTCGGCGGCGGCGCGCGAGGCGTTCGAGAAATACATCGCGCTACGTCGGACCCAGCCGTTCTTCTCCAATGCGCGCTCGATCCGCAACGCCGTCGACCGCATCCGCCTGCGGCAGGCCGATCGGCTGGTGTCCGATCTCGACCGCATGCTCGATATCGCCGACCTCGAAACGATCGATCCCATGGACGTCCTGGCGAGCCGCGTCTTCAGCGGCGGTGCGGACGCGCAGGGGAGTGCGAAGCCATGACGAGAGAAATCCTCATCGCGCCGTCAATCCTGGCTGCGAATTTCGCCCGCCTCGGCGAGGAGATCGTGGCGATCGATGCGGCGGGTGCCGACTGGATTCACTGCGACGTCATGGACGGGCATTTCGTCCCGAACATCAGTTATGGCGCGGACGTCATCAGGGCGATCCGGCCGCTGACGAAGAAAATGTTCGACGTGCATCTCATGATCGCGCCCGCCGATCCCTATCTCGAAGCGTTCGCGAAGGCCGGCGCGGATGTCATCACGGTGCATGCCGAAGCCGGTCCGCACCTCGATCGCTCGCTCCAGGCCATCCGCGCGCTCGGCAAGAAAGCCGGCGTCAGCCTGTGTCCCGCGACCCCGAAAGCACGATCGAATATGTGCTCGATCGCCTCGACCTCGTCCTGGTGATGACGGTCAATCCGGGCTTTGGCGGCCAGTCCTTCCTCGAATCCCAACTCGAGAAGATCGGGCGTATTCGAAGCATGATAGGCGACCGGCCGATCCGACTCGAGGTTGACGGTGGCATCACGCGCGACAATGCCGCCGCCGTGGCCGCTGCGGGCGCCGATACGCTTGTAGCGGGCTCCGCCGTGTTTCGCGGCAAGAGCAGTGCGGACTATGCCGGCAACATCGCGGCCATCCGCGCCGCTGCGGAAGCCGGCAGGGTTCCGATGCTGCAACATAGTTCGGCGCAGACAATGCGTGCCGGTGAGCCCGCGCTCATCCGGTAGACTGCCGGATACAGGCGGGCGAGCCGGCACCGTAATGGGGTGTGCCAGGGCGTGCCCCTTTGCACTGCAGATATACGAGGATGACCCACAACCCTAGCCTTGGCCTGCGGTAAGGTCCGAAGCGTTGAGTCCGCGCTGATTGGAACTTTCGCCTCGATACGCGTTTGCCTAGAAACAAGCGAGTCAAGCGCGCGGCGGGCGCAGCAAATCTTTTGCACAACCGCCATCGCCCTGACGCAAATAAGGGCAATAAGCTCTGTGAATGCGAGGGAGGGTCTCATGGACAACGTACGTCGCTACCGCGCGCTAGCGTCCCTCTGTCGTCAGCAGGCCGCCTACCGGCCGCTCCAGAGCTGGGAACTGCTCGGCCAGGCCGAACATTTCGAACATCTCGCCGAAGTCGAACTCAAGGCGCATTTCGACGCGTGCAATGCGCAACAAGACGAGGACGGCGTCGAGGCCACGGCGTGGGAGAGACCCGCCGCGGCGTGACGGTCCAACTTGTTCGAATATGACCTGAACTTGCCAACGCCGGCACCGCTCAAGACGCGGTTGTCAGCCCGAACGACAAGGCTTGTGACCGGCCCGACCTGGATAAGCCCTCGATTAATGCGACATCAGCGTCGGGACGGTCATGGCTTCCAGCATGGCGCGGGTGACGCCGCCGAGGAACCGTTCTTGCAAACGCGAATGGCCGTAGCCGCCCATGATCAGAAGATCCAGGTTCTCATCGGCTGCCAGCGACAGCATGGTCGGCTGAATGTCAGAGCGCGCCGCCGACAGGTTGACCGTGCGGGTCGACAGTCCGCGCCGGCCGAGATGCCTTGCCAGATTGCGCGTCGAGACTTCCTCGGGAACCATATCTGTTACGTTGATCGCAATGATCACGATCTCCTCGGCGCGGGCCAGGAATGGTGAGGCGTCGCGCATAGCGCGCGCGGCGAGGCGGCTGCCATCCCAGCAGATGCCGATCCGTTTCGCCTTGAACGCTCCATGGAAGGTGTAGGGCAGGAAAAGCACCAGGCCACCCGCCTGGAACAGGATCTCGCCGGGCACATCGTTGTCGAGTGAGCCTTGCGCCGGATCCGGCTGGAGCACGATGCTGAGATCGTGCAGCCGCGCCATCTCGCCGAGCAAGCCGACCGCATCCCCCGGCATCGCCCCGAGTGGGTGGCATGTGTAGGAAATGCCGGCGTTCATCGCTTTGCTCTTGAATACCGCGAGCGCCGCCTCGGCCCGCTCCACTGCACTCTCGCGCTCCATCTCGAACACCGCCGCCACCGCAGCGCCGCCCTCCACGATATAGGCCGCACTGGTTGCCACATAGCCAACCGCAACTGCATCGAGATGGGCGTTGAGGCCCGCTGCGAGCGAGATCGAGCCGTCGATCACCGGGCGGATCGGCCGCTCGGTGGGGATGTGGACGAGAATGTCTTTGTACATGACGTGCCTCCGATGGACATCATCCGGTGGCCGCAGTCTTCCACGGTGCGCATGGCCCGCGTTGAGCTGCATCAAACGTGCAGCCTTGACCTTTGGCCGTATCGCCGGCCCGGCTACTTTGCCAAGATTTAATCGCGTGGACGGGACGCTGTAAGGTGGCGGCCACCATGTTGGGTGCAAGGCGACTTACCCAACATGGACATATCGACATGAGCGATCACGTCAATTCCGACACCACAACGTCCCGCAAGGTCCTGAGGCCGCGCCGGCTCGCGCTGCTCGGCACCGTGGCCGCGCTTGGCGTGGCCGTGCTGGCGACTGCTCCCGGCTCTTCGCCGTTCAGCGCGACCTCCTTCATTGCGCCCGCCCAGGCCGCGGAGACCGCCGCGACACCGCCGGGCTTCGGCGACCTCGTCAGCATGGTCAAACCCGCCGTCATTTCGGTGCGGGTCAGGATCGACCAGAACAATGATAAGAGCGCGATGCTGCAACAGAACCGGATGGATTCGGACGAGGCGACGCCGTTCGACCAGTTCTCGCGGCAATTCGGCTTCCGCGGCCCGGGTGGCATGGAGGGCATGCCGCGCCAGCGCCGCCAGATGATCACGGGTGAGGGCTCCGGCTTCTTCATCTCCGCCGACGGCTATGCCGTGACCAACAACCACGTCGTCGATCACGCCGAATCGGTGCAAGTGACGATGGACGACGGCACCATCTACAGCGCGAAAGTGGTCGGCACCGATCCGAAAACGGATCTCGCGCTGATCAAGGTCGAGGGCAAGAAGGATTTTCCGTTCGTCAGATTCTCCGACCAGAAGCCGCGTATCGGCGACTGGGTGGTCGCGGTCGGCAATCCCTTCGGCCTCGGCGGCACCGTGACCGCCGGCATCGTCTCGGCCAGCGGCCGCGACATCGGCAATGGTCCCTATGACGACTTCATCCAGATCGACGCGCCGATCAACAAGGGCAATTCCGGCGGCCCGGCCTTCGACATGAATGGCAACGTGATCGGCGTGAACACTGCGATCTTCTCGCCCTCCGGCGGCTCGGTCGGCATCGGCTTCGACATTCCGGCTTCGACCGCAAAGCTCGTCGTCGCACAGTTGAAGGACAAGGGCGCGGTCACACGCGGCTGGCTCGGCGTCCAGGTGCAGCCGGTGACGTCGGATATCGCCGACAGTCTGGGCCTCAAGGAGGCGCGCGGCGCGATCGTCGACAATCCGCAGGACGGCAGCCCGGCGGCGAAGGCGGGCATCGAGGCGGGCGACGTCATCACCGCCGTCAACGGCACCGCGATCAAGGATTCCCGCGATCTCGCCCGCACCATCGCTACCCTGGCGCCCGGCACGTCCGTGAAGCTCGATGTCGTCCACAAAGGCGACAGCAAGACGGTGACACTGGCGCTTGGCGAGTTGCCGAACGAGCGGCAGGCTAGGGCCGACGAGGGCAAGTCGCAGCCAGATGCCGGCATGCCGCCGCGTCTGGGGCTCAGCCTGGCTCCGGCCGGCGACGTGCAGGGCGCCGGCCAGAAGGGCGTCGTCGTCACTGAAGTCGATCCGCAAGGGCCGGCCGCGCAACGCGGCATCCAGACCGGCGACGTCATCCTCAATGTGGGCGGCAAGGCCGTCGCCAATATCGGCGATGTCCGTTCGGAACTGGCGCAGGCGAAATCGTCCGGCAAGCGCAGCGTGCTGCTGCAGGTCCGAAGCGCACAGGCGACCCGGTTCGTCGCGGTGCCGCTCGCATAAGGCGAACGTCGATCGGCGCAACTCCAAAAAGGCGGCCTTCTGGCCGCCTTTCCCGTTCGCCTTCAGGATTTCCGCAGATCGCCGATAACATTCTCGTTAACGGCAGGGAGGATGACCCGGTTTCGTCCGAAAAAGCCGTGTTCGCTCATCACAATTGCGGATCTCGTACAGACTCGGCGGCAATGAAGCCGCCGACGATTGCAAGCGTGGAACTTCGAACTTGCCGCCGCTGAGCCGGCCGGCAATTCGTATTTGATCGGTGCCGACATGGATCGATTGAAGCTCTCGCTGAGAAGTGCGCTGCTTGTGGCGCCGTTGGTAGCGCCACTCGTGCTATGGGGTGGAAACGCTCTCGGGCGCGACGACGGCCGCTACGCGGACTCACCTCTCAAGCCGTGGTTCGACGGCCTGCGCAGCCATCTCGGTCCGTGCTGCTCGGATGCGGATGGGTTTGCGGTCGCCGATCCCGATTGGGACTCGCACAATGGACATTACCGCGTGCGGCTCGACGGCGAGTGGGTCGAGGTACCGGACGAAGCCGTGATCACCGAGCCGAACCGGGCCGGCCGCACCATGGTGTGGCCGGTGAAGACCGCGTTCGGCGTTTCGATCCGCTGCTTCATGCCGGGCAGCATGATCTGACTGAGGTCAGCGCGACCGTTTGGAGGATTTGCGCTTCGACGTCTTCTTCGAACTCTTTCTCGAAGTCTTCTTGGATGTTTTCCGAGATGTCTTCTTTGACGTCTTCTTGGACGTCTTTCGTTTCGCGGCCTTCTTCGGGACCTTCTTGCCCTTCTTGCGCGCTTTCGACAGGCCGATCGCGATTGCCTGCTTGCGGCTCTTCACGCGTCCGCCTCGACCGCCCGGTCCGCTTTTCGCGGTCCCCTTCTTGTAGCGCTTCATCTCGCCTTCGACATCGCTGCCGGAGCTGCGCGAGTAGCGGCGCTTCTTTGCCTTGCGTGCCATGCATGTTCTCCCTTGGCCTGGGAAAACAATCCGGGACAGGCATGGTTCCGAAAGTGCAAGCAACGTTCCGGATAGGCGACCTAGCCTAGAACGAATCCGCCAGCTCGATCTCCGCTTCCAGCACCTGAATGCGCCGTGCTGCCTCGCTGGAGGACAGATCCCGCGCGTATTGCGCGGGCTGATACGCCTCTTCGCTCAGCCGTTTCAGCCGGAGGCCCTGCGCCCGCGTCATCTGCTCGGTGAGGAAAGACTTGGCATCGTATTTACCTTGAACCTGCATGTCGCTTCTCCCTTCTGAAATCGTGACTTGACTATATGTTCTTATTTTGTTCTAACAAGCCATGGACAACAGAATTAATGAAATTCGACGTAAAATCAGCGCCTTGAGGCTGGAAATGGCCGATGTCGAGGCGGCCGTACGCGAGCTCGTCGAGCGCGATCGGGACTGCACGGAGAAGGCCCTGGCGCAAATGGATCTGCGCCGGAAAATCAATCTGCTGATCGGCGAATGGAAGGCTGCAGGTGGCGGCGATGTCCTGCCGAATGTCCGCGATAGGATGCGCCTTCGTTCCGCGAAGACATCAGGTAGTCCTCTGCGCGTGATCGCGAGCCGCTGAGAGCCTTGGGAGCGCACGGTGGAGGAAGTCCCGGATGCATACCGGATTCTAAAGCTGCGCGCCGAGATTCTCGAACTGGGCTCTGCCATCCGGCAGCTGCAACGCGAGGGGCTCGACGACGCCGCGGCCCAGCTCTTGATCGCGCGCAAGCGCGCACGACTCGACCATCTGGTGAAGTCAGATCCTGCAGGCGTTCATCCTGACATCCTGGGCAGCCATCGTAGCTGAAGCCTGCGCGCAACGCGAGGTGCGGGGCTCGTCGATACCGCATGTTGACGAAGCGGCCCGAGAGAAGTCTGTTCGAATCCCAAAGCAAAAGGCCCCGCGATCGCGGGGCCTTCGTGTTTTCGCCGAACGCCTACTTGGTGTTGCTCATACCGGCCTTGTTGTTCGTCATGGTGCCGCCCTGGTCGGAGCCGGGGCCGGAGCCGCCCTGACCGGAGGGATCAGCACCCTTGGAGGACTTGGTGTTGGCGCCCGTGGTGGTCTGCGACGTCGACATCGATGATCCGTGTTTTGCCTTATGCGACTTGGCCTGCACTGCGAACGGTGCGGCGGCGAGGCCGGTTGCCAACATCACGGCAAGAGCGAGCTTGGTGGTCTTCATCTGCGGGAACTCCCTGAGTTGAATTGACGCAGGCAGCAAACTGCCATTCGTCGCAGGAGTTCCGAACGAAGAAATTCCGGTAAAGCACGCATAGTTCAAGATTGCTTGTCCTCGGCGAGGATGAATACGACGCCGGTCAGTGTCGCGCCGATCGCGAACGTCGTCACCAAGGTGAGGGCGAAAATGACCACGGCCTGCCTTCCGCCGTGACTCAGCAAATTGGCGACGCCGGGATTGGACAGCACGAGCAAGAGGCTGAAAGCGAGTCCTAAGGCTGCGCCCATCATCGCGTGCGTCATCAGCTTGACGAGCCCGCTGGGAGAGATCAGGTCAGACGACTTCTTCGCGCGCATGGAACTCTATCCCAATCTCGCATGCAACGCCTGCGACACGCGCCGGTTCCACCCGCATGAAGGAATTGTCATCATCCGCTTCATCCGACGTTCATGCCGGGTGGGCGAGAATGACCGCGCAACACGGGAACATTCGATATGGGTAAGGTGGTCTTTCTCTATCGCTCTCTGGCTTATCGTAACGCCGCTGCGGACATCCTCCGCAAAGCGCGCAAGCTGCCCCGCGGCGCGGAGCGAAGCGCGGCGTGCCGCTATGCCAAGGCTCTGCGCGATCTCGCCCAAACAGAAGCCTGGCTCGAAGGACGGGTCGCGCGCGAGCCGCAAACGACGCAGCGCAGGAAGAGTGCGGCCTCCGGTTAGCCGGAAGCGCGCTGCAATTCGGCGGAGCTGGCGGCTTCGAAGTTGCCGGGCGCGGTCGTCGCGGCAGTCTTGCGGACCAACGGCACCTCGAGCCGACACAGCAGACCCTCGGCGCGCCAATCAGATCGCGCCTGCCCGCCGAGCTGGGACTCGACGCTCGCAAGCAGGCTACGCGTACCAAAGCCGCGGGATTTTGGCGTCATGACGAGCGGGCCGCCGGATTCCTCCCAGGTCAGCGTGAGCAGCTCGTCCTCGACCTGCCAGCCGATTGCGAGCCGTCCCGTCCGCGTCGAGAGCGCGCCATATTTCGCCGAGTTGGTGAAAAGCTCATGCAGCGCCAGCGCCAGCGTCTGGGCGGTTGCCGGCAGCAACTGAACTTCCGACCCCGCCAATTTGATCTGGCCGCCGAGGGAATAGGGCGCAAGCTCCTCGTCGATCAGCTTCGAGAGTTCGGCGCCCTGCCAGCTCGATAGCGACAGGATCGTGTGCACGCGCGCCAGTGCATTGATGCGTCCCTCGACGGCGCTGACATAGGCTTTGACCTCGTCGGCGCGGGTGAGGCGCACGATCGATTGCGCCAGCGCCAGCGCATTCTTGGCGCGATGATCGACTTCCCGCGCCAGGAGAGTCTGCCGTTCCTCGGCGCGCTTGCGTTCGGTGATGTCCACCGTCACGCCGCTGACGCGCATGACCCGACCGCTATCGTCAACCGTGGCGGCGGCCGTGCCGACACACCAGCGCACATCGCCGTCGGGCCGCACGATGCGGAACTCCGTTTCATAGGAGCGCGTGCCCTTGTTGAATTCGGCGATCGCCTTGCGCAACTGATCGACGTCATCCGGATGCAACAGCGCCTGAACGTTGGCCGGATTCACCTCGAAGCTCTCCGGGCCAACACCAAAGATGCGGTATTGTCCCTCGTCCCACATCCAGTCGCCGGTGATCCAGTCCCAGTCCCAGGAGCCCATCTTGCCGGCGGCGATCGCCATGCTGCGCCGCTCTTCGCTCTCGCGCAGCTTTGCGGTCGAATTCTCCAGCTCGGCGGTGCGTGCACGCACGCGGTCCTCGAGATCCTGGTTCAGCCGTTCGAGCTCGCGCGTCTTGCGATAGAGCTCTGCAAACACCTTGACCTTGGCGCGCAGCACCTCCGGCACGACCGGCACCGGGACGTAGTCGACGGCGCCCATCTCGTAGCCGCGCAGGCGGTCGATGTCGCTGACTTGAATGGCCGAGATGAAGATCATCGCGGTCTTCTGGAAGCGCGGATGCTCGCGGATCATCGCGGCGAGCTCGAAGCCGTCGAGCTCGGGCATGCAGACGTCGACCAGGATCACCGCGATCTCGGTCTTGAGCAGCACCTCCAGAGCCTCGCGACCGGACGAGGCGATCACGAGGTTCTGGCCGAGATCCTTCAGGATCACCTCATAGGCGAGCAGCTTGGCCGGCTGGTCGTCGACGAGGAGGATGTTGACCTTTTCGTGGTCCATACGGGCATCCAACTCAGCGGTGCAGCCACATGCGGATTGCAAGCAGCAATTGATCGGTGTTGACGGGTTTGGCGAGATAGTCGGACGCGCCGGCCTCGAGGCATTTCTCGCGGTCGCCCTTCATGGCCTTGGCCGTCAACGCGATGATCGGAAGACGGGCGAAGGTGGGGTTTTCACGAATGACGCCGATGGTCTGATAGCCATCCATCTGCGGCATCATGATGTCCATCAGCACGATGGCGATCTCCGGGTTGGATTCGACCAGGGCCACCGCCTCGTTGCCGGTCGTGGCCGTCAGCACCTTCATGCCGCGCCGCTCCAGCACGCTCGACAGCGCGAAGATATTGCGGGCGTCGTCGTCGACGAGCAGGGCGGTCTTGCCGATCAGGTCTTCGTCGGAACTGTTCAGCTTCTCGAGCATGCGCTGCTTCTCGATCGGCAACTCCGTGATCACGCGGTGCAGGAACAGCGCGGTCTCGTCGAGCAGGCGCTCCGGCGATTCCACGCCCTTGACCACGATGCTCCGCGCCATGGTGTGGAGCTCCGCATCTTCCTCGGCCGACAGCTCGCGGCCGGTGAAGACGACCACCGGAACGTTCGAGAGCGCCTCGTCATTGCGGATCTGGTCTAGCACCTCGAAGCCGGTCATGTCGGGCAGGCGCAGGTCGAGCACGACGCAATCACAGGGGTTCTCACGCAGCATCGAGAGCGCGTCGGCACCGGTGCCGGTCGTCACGATCTCGATGTCGTCGTGATGCAGGAGCTCGCGGATCGAGAGCTGCTCGGCCTCGTTGTCCTCGACGATGAGCAGCCGCTTGCGCCGCGGTCGCGCATATTCCTTGATCTGGGTCAGCGCGGCCGAGACACCCTCGGTCGTCGTCGGCTTGTTGACGAAGGAGAAGGCGCCGCGCGCCAGCGCATGCTGGCGGTCCTCGTCGAGCGTGATGATCTGCACGGGGATGTGGCGGGTCAGCGGATTGTGCTTGAGCTGGCTCAACACGGTCCAGCCGAGCATATCCGGCAGGAATACGTCGAGCGAGACAGCCCTCGGCTGGTACTGCTTTGCAAGCTCCAGCGCCTCCGCGCCGCGGGCCGCGACCAGCACCTTGAATCCCTTGTCGCGGGCGAGGTCGACCAACACGCGCGCGTAGTGCGGGTCGTCCTCGACGATCAGGAGGATGCTATCGCCGGGTTCGAGGTTGAGTCGGTCGTCGGGAAGCTGCTCGATCACGCGCTGCGGTTCGGCTGTCGCGGGCTGCAGCGCCGGCGGCTGGCTCTGTTGGGGCGTTGCGCGGGGCGCGAGCGTCGGGCCGGAATATTTCAGCGGCAGGTAAAGCGTGAAGCACGAGCCCTTGCCCGGCAAGCTGCGCAGGTGGATCTCGCCGCCGAGCAGGCTTGCGAGTTCACGGCTGATCGCAAGGCCGAGGCCGGTACCGCCATATTTGCGGCTGGTGCCGGCATCCGCTTGCTGGAACGCCTCGAAGATCAGCTTCTGCTTCTCCAGCGGAATGCCGATGCCGGTATCGGACACTTCGAATGCGATCACGGCCGGCGCCGAGTTCAGCACGGGATGATCCGTGCCCCAGCCGCCGACCGCGGCGGCGACCTTCAGGCGCACCTCGCCTTCGGCGGTGAACTTGAAGGCGTTGGAGAGCAGGTTCTTCAAAACCTGCTGCAGGCGCTTGGAATCGGTGACGAGGCTGCGCGCAAGATTCGGATCGACGTCGATCTTGAACGACAAATTGCGGTTCTCCGCCTCGTGACGGAACGGCCGCCCGACCGTCTCGAGCAGATTCGCGGTCAGGATTTCCTCGGCGTCGACCGTCACCGTACCGGACTCGATCTTGGAGAGATCGAGAATGTCGCTGATGAGATTGAGCAGGTCGGTGCCGGCGCCATGGATGGTGCGGGCGAATTCGACCTGCTTGCCGGTAAGATTGCCGTCCGGATTGTCGGTGAGCTGCTGGCCCAGGATCAGGATCGAGTTCAGCGGCGTGCGCAGCTCGTGGCTCATATTGGCGAGGAATTCGGACTTGTACTTCGAGGTCAGCGCGAGCTCGGTTGCCTTTTCCTCCAGTGCGCGGCGGGCCTGCTCGATCTCCTGGTTCTTGCGCTCGACTTCGACGTTGCGCTCGGCGAGCTGCTGCGCCTTCTGTTCGAGCTGGTCGTTGGTCTGCTGCAATTCGCGCTGCTGGGTCTGGAGCTCGCCGGCGAGCTGCTGCGACTGCTTGAGCAGACCTTCGGTCTGCATCGTCGCCTCGATCGAGTTGAGCACGATGCCGATCGAGTCCGTGAGCTGCTCCAGGAAGGTCATCTGCGAGGTCGTGAAGGAGGTGAGCGAGGCGAGCTCGATGACCGCCTTGACCTGGCCTTCGAACAGCACCGGCAGCACCACGAGGTTCTTCGGCGCGACGCGAAGCAGCGCCGAATTGATCGGCACCACGTCGGGCGGAATGTCCGCGATCACGCGTGGGCGCCGGTCGAGCGCGCATTGGCCGATCAGGCCGTCGCCGAATGGCAGCACGCGCGGATACGGATAGACGCCGTCGCCGGCATAGGAGGCAAGCAGCAGGAGCCGCGGATTCTCTTCATTCTCGACCTGGTAGATCACGCCGGTATGCGCGTTCACCAGCGGCGACAATTCGGTCAGCAGCAGGCGACCGACGGTGGTGAGGTCGCGCTGGCCCTGAAGCATGTTGGTGAATTTCGCCAGATTGGTCTTCAGCCAGTCCTGCTCGGTGTTCACGTCCGTCGTAAGACGGAGGTTCGTGATCATCGTGTTGATGTTGTCTTTCAGCTCCGCGACCTCGCCGCGGGCGTCGACCTGGATCGACCGCGTCAGGTCGCCCTTGGTCACGGCGGTCGCCACTTCCGCGATCGCGCGCACCTGCGAGGTGAGGTTGGCTGCCAGCAAATTGACGTTGCCGGTGAGGTCCTTCCAGGTGCCCGCGGCGCCAGGCACGTCGGCCTGACCACCGAGCCTGCCCTCGACGCCGACCTCGCGCGCCACCGACGTCACCTGGTCGGCGAAAGTCGCGAGCGTCTCGGTCATGTTGTTGATGGTGTCAGCGAGCGCCGCGACCTCGCCTTTCGATTTCACGGTGAGGTTCTGCTTGAGATCGCCGTTGGCGACCGCGGTCACCACCTTGACGATGCCGCGGACCTGCTCGGTCAGGTTCGCCGCCATGAAGTTGACCGTGTCGGTGAGATCCTTCCAGGTGCCGGCGACGCCGGGCACCTGGGCCTGGCCGCCGAGTTCGCCTTCGGTGCCGACCTCGCGGGCAACGCGCGTCACTTCGCCGGCGAAGGCATTGAGCTGGTCCACCATGGTGTTGATGGTGTTCTTGAGCTCGAGAATTTCGCCCTTCACGTCGACGGTGATCTTGCGCGACAGGTCGCCGCGCGCGACGGCGGTGGTGACTTCGGCGATGTTGCGGACCTGGGTGGTGAGGTTCGCGGCCAGCAGGTTGACGTTGTCGGTGAGGTCCTTCCAGGTGCCGCCGACGCCGGGCACGACGGCCTGGCCGCCGAGCCGGCCCTCGGTGCCGACCTCGCGCGCGACGCGCGTCACTTCGGCGGCGAAGGAGCGGAGCTGCTCGACCATGGTGTTCAAGGTGTCCTTGAGCAGCAGAATTTCGCCGCGCACGTCCACCGTGATCTTCTTCGACAGGTCGCCGCCGGCGATCGCGGTCGCGACCTCGGCGATGTTGCGGACCTGCGCCGTGAGGTTCGAGGCCATGAAGTTGACGTTGTCGGTGAGATCCTTCCAGGTGCCGGCAACGCCGGGCACCTCGGCCTGGCCGCCGAGCTTGCCTTCGGTGCCGACTTCGCGCGCGACGCGCGTCACTTCACCGGCAAAGCCGTTGAGCTGGTCCACCATGGTGTTGATGGTATTCTTCAGCTCCAAAATCTCGCCACGGACGTCGACGGTGATCTTGCGCGAGAGGTCGCCGCGCGCCACGGCAGTGGTGACTTCGGCGATATTGCGGACCTGGGCGGTGAGGTTGCCCGCCATCGAGTTGACGCTGTCGGTGAGGTCTTTCCAGGTGCCGGCGACGCCGGGCACGTTGGCCTGGCCGCCGAGCCGACCTTCAGTGCCGACCTCGCGCGCCACGCGCGTCACCTCGCCCGCGAAGCGGTTGAGCTGGTCGACCATCGTGTTCAGCGTGTCCTTGAGCTGAAGGATCTCGCCGCGCACGTCCACGGTGATCTTGCGCGACAAGTCGCCGCCGGCGATCGCGGTCGCAACTTCGGCGATGTTGCGGACCTGGGCGGTGAGGTTGCCCGCCATCGAGTTGACGCTGTCGGTGAGGTCCTTCCAGGTGCCGGCGACGCCGGGGACTTCGGCCTGGCCGCCGAGCTTGCCTTCGGTGCCGACTTCGCGCGCGACGCGCGTGACTTCGCCGGCGAAGGCGTTGAGCTGGTCCACCATGGTGTTGAGCGTTTCCTTCAGCTGAAGGATTTCGCCTGACACGTTGACGGTAATCTTCTTCGACAAATCGCCCTTGGCCACCGCGGTCGCGACTTCGGCGATGTTGCGGACCTGGCCGGTCAGGTTCGAGGCCATCGAGTTGACGCTGTCGGTGAGATCCTTCCAGGTGCCGGCGACGCCGCGCACCTGGGCCTGGCCGCCGAGTTTGCCTTCGGTGCCGACCTCGCGGGCAACGCGCGTGACTTCGCCGGCAAAGGCGTTGAGCTGGTCCACCATGGTGTTGATGGTGTCTTTCAGCTCGAGGATCTCGCCGCGGACATCGACGGTGATCTTTTTCGACAAATCGCCGCCCGCGACCGCGGTCGTCACCTCGGCGATGTTACGGACCTGCGCGGTGAGGTTCGAGGCCATCGAGTTGACGCTCTCGGTCAAGTCCTTCCAGGTGCCGGCGACGCCGAGCACGTTGGCCTGGCCGCCGAGCCGGCCCTCGGTGCCGACCTCGCGCGCGACGCGCGTGACTTCGCCGGCGAAGGCGTTGAGCTGGTCGACCATCGTGTTGAGCGTTTCCTTCAACTGAAGGATTTCGCCCGAGACGTTCACCGTGATCTTCTTGGAGAGGTCGCCGCTCGCGATGGCGGTGGCAACGTCGGCGATGTTGCGGACCTGCGCGGTGAGGTTCGACGCCATGAAGTTGACGTTGTCGGTGAGGTCCTTCCAGGTACCGGCGACGCCCGGCACCTGGGCCTGGCCGCCGAGCTTGCCTTCGGTGCCGACCTCGCGCGCGACGCGCGTCACTTCCGAGGCGAACGAGTTGAGCTGGTCCACCATGGTGTTGATGGTGTCCTTCAGCTCCAGGATTTCGCCGCGCACGTCCACCGTGATCTTGCGCGACAGGTCGCCGCGGGCCACGGCGGTGGTGACGTTGGCGATGTTGCGCACCTGTGCGGTGAGATTGCCGCACATCGCGTTGACGCTGTCGGTGAGATCCTTCCAGGTGCCGGCGACGCCTGGCACGATGGCTTGGCCGCCAAGCTTGCCGTCGGTGCCGACCTCGCGCGCCACGCGCGTCACTTCCGACGCAAAGGAGCGGAGCTGGTCCACCATCGTGTTGATGGCTTCCTTGAGCTGAAGGATCTCGCCGCGGACGTCGACCGTGATCTTCTTCGAGAGGTCGCCGTTCGCAACTGCGATCGTCACCTCGGCGATGTTGCGAACCTGGTTGGTCAGGTTGTTCGCCATCGAGTTGACGCTCTCGGTCAGATCCTTCCAGACGCCGGTCACCTCAGGCACCTGGGCCTGGCCGCCGAGCTTGCCTTCGGTGCCGACCTCGCGCGCCACGCGCGTCACCTCGGAGGTGAACACGCCGAGCTGCTTGATCATGGTGTTGACGATGGTCGCCGACTGCAGGAATTCGCCGCGCAGGGGGCGTCCATCGACGTCGAGCTTGACGGTCTGGAGCAGGTCGCCCTGCGCCACGGCTGCGACCGCGCGCGTCACCTCGCGCGTCGGCCACAGCAAATCGTCGATCAGCGTATTGACCGAGCCTTCCATGTCGGCCCAGGAGCCGGAGGCCAGCCCAAACTTCACGCGCTGGCGGGTCTTGCCCTCGCGGCCCACCACCTGGCCGACCAGTTCGAGCTGCTGCGCCATGCGCTGATTGGCGGCGATGATGTCGTTGAAAGTGTCGGCGAGCTTGCCGTCGATGCCGAGATAGTCGCCGCTCATGCGCACGGAGAAATCGCCGTTGCGCATGGCCTGCAGGGCGAGCAGCAATTCTGCCCGGGAATCGGGCTCCGACATGCCGTTGGTTTTTGGCTTTGGAACGCGACGACCGGAACGTGATGCAGATCCGGGATCGAGGTCGCTCATAATTTGTCCCCCGCAGGCGTCAGCCGATTCCCAGGCAAGACGCGGATTGTCAAAATAGAGCGTCAGCCAAATTCGAAATCAAGCGCCAACGTTACGGCGCCAGGACGTGGAACCTGCTTTGCTCAGCCCGATTAACATAATAGCGATACCTCGGAATGGTTCCATTGGGTTCCTGATTTCTGCCGAGGGAAGACACCTTGGGGGCCCGTTCGGGCCTCGGTCATCGCTTCCGGAACTGACCGCTGGTCCCGCTGTTAGCCTCGAATACAGGGAGAGCGCACATGAAAGCAGGATTTGCCGTGATCGGCACCGTGATGTTGTTGGCTGGATCGGCGTTCGCACAAGGCGGCGCGCCCAGCGGCCGTGGTGCGGTGACCGGCGACCCCGCCGCAAGCTCCGCCACCCCACGCGCGGACACACCAACTACGGGTGCGTCGACCCGGTCCAATCCCAGCGGTAGCGGCACCTCGACTTCGGGCGGCAAGGATGACAATGGGGATGCCGGCCGGGACCGGATGCCGGAGAGCGACCGCACCGTGCGGCCGGAGAGCCAGCAAAGTCGTCCGAACAATAAATAAACGGCTACTTGTCTGCCATGGTGCGCTCGGCTTCTTTGACCTGTGAGCGCAACAGTGGGAGCTGCTCGCGCGCGAATGTTGCAAGCGCGGCATTGTCGGGCGCCTTCAGATAGCGCTCGAGCAGGTCGATCACCGATTCATACTCGGGAATCTGCGCGGCATAGAAGCTTCTGACGAAAGTCGGTCCGTCCGAAGTTTCGGGCTCGACCAGCCTCGCGCTCGCCGAGGTCGTCTTGGCGACGCGCGGTTCGGTGCCGATCGTCTCCTGAATCTGTTTCAGGGCCTTGTCGCGCCGGGCTGCTTCTTCGGCGCGCAGGGCGGCGAGGTTCTTGACCTCGGCATTGCCCTTCAGGTCGGTGCTCTCCAGCAAGCCCTGCTGAAAGCGGCTGAAAGTGTAGAGGTCGCTGATGGTCTCGGTTGCGGTCGGCGTGCTGCCGGTCGGCCGTCGCTCTCCGGTGCTGTCGGCAAGCGGTGCAGTGCTGATGAACGCCAAAACCATCGCGAGAAGAATCCGCATGGACGTCCAATGGCGGACGGCGGTCGAAAGTTCCGCAGATGTTACGATCCGGTAAGGGCGGTTGCGACGCGTCGGTTCCGTCCCCAATTCATGTTGATGAAACAGTCCGAGATCTTCAGGGATAACGCCGACAACTGCCTCCAGCTCGCCGAGAGGGCCGAAGCACAGCCGGCACACAATCGTTTTCTGCGCATGGCGAATGCGTGGACGGCACTTGCCGACGAGCAGGATTGGCTCGACGGCGAGGTGCCGCCCGTTCCAACGCGCAGGCCTCAAAAGCAGGATGCGTAATTCTGTCGTGTTCGTGGATCTGCGTGTGAGACTGCGCACGGACAACAAGCAGGATCATTCGTAACAGTCGATCGCGTTGATTTCCTATTTCAGGAGGTTTTTGCAATGGCTCCACGTCTGGCTCTTCTTTCGCTCATCCTCGCCTTTGGCGTGTCGGTCGCGTTCGCCACCGTGACGACAGTGCGGCAGGTGCATCACGAAAATGCATCGACCCCGGTGCACTCAGCGCACAGTTAGCAGTCTGATCTCGCGGGTCGGAACCTTCGACGCTCCGGCGCGTAAGCGCTTCGAGACAGCAAAGAGGCGAGAGCTATCATGGCCCATTCCGACCAAGGCATCATCAGAGATCAGCGCGGTGAACAGCAGCCGCGGGACAAGCAGCGTGCGCAGACCGTGCACAAGTCGGAGCCAAAGGGCTCGCCCTCTCGTGAGGCCACGCGCGATCCCAAGCTGAACGACAACAGCAAGACGCCCGGTTCCGGCATGGCGCCCGATGATTCCGGCGACGCGCCGAGCGGCTAATTCCTTCAGGAACGAATTCGCACGCGAAGAGTCGAGGGATTGCTTCCGGTTGTCATGCCCCCGGTGATCCGGAAGTAATCTCCAAGGACGGCCCTGGCACCCCGTGCCGGGGCCGTTTGCTTGAGCATCAGGCTGGACTAATCCTCGGAGCCGCGCTCGGGATGCGGTTGCGTATGGCCGTCCGGGCCGCGCCCGAAAACTCCGAACCTGCTCGATTTGACATTCGCCCCTGCATCGACTGCGGCGGTGGCCAGTCCGAGCTTCAGGAGCTCGCGCACGGCCGCGGCTCGCGTCGGCATGCGATGTTTGAACCGGAAGTCGTCCACCGCGGCCAGTTCTTCCGGTGACAGCATGACCTGGAGCCGCTCGGCGCGAAGGTCGTTCATGATCAATCACCCAAAATGAGCAAGTTGAGTAGTTTACTCAACGAACTCATTCGGCCGCGGTTCCACAAGATGCGGCTATGACGCCAAGTTAGCCACAAAATATAACGAAATCAATAACTTATGTGATGCAGGGATCCTTTGACAGGTGTATACTCCCGGCAAATGGGAGAGACGTCATGACGAACGAAGTCAGATTGCCCCGCACACATGTCGAAGAGAGCGAAGCACCCAGGCCGGTGCGCCCCAGCCACCAGAAGGTCATCGAGCAGGTCGAGCGCTGGGCCAACAGCCCGGGCCTTCAACCGCCGAGATTGCAGCCGTCAATGCATGCCAAGGCGGGCTAACGCTTCGTAAGGGGAGAATCCTTTGCTGATGGCGAATGGGCTGACCGGGGCGGTTTGCGGGAGACGATGCGCAGCTTGCGCCTGAGCCCCCAGGCCAATACCGAAACCACGGCCCAAGCTATCAACGCGGCGGCGAAAGCGCCCGGAACGCTTGCGGCCACGGTAACATGAAAGACGGCGGCGAATGCCAGGAGACCGATGCTTCCCCAGGCGGCACCAGCCGCGTCGAGCCCGGCGGCCTCTTGTCCGCGGCGCGTGCCGCTGAGGCCGGCCTTCTCCTTGGTGCGGCGTTCATGGCTTTCGACCAGCGTTGCGCTCGCGCAGAAGATGGCGGGAAGCGCAAGGAAAAGTCCGCCGACGGAAACACCGAAGCGCGCTCCCAGAACCCCCGTGAGCACGGTCGCCAGGCCACCGAGCAGGAAACGAATGCCGTATTCGTACCAGCGCGTCTGCTTCAGCGCGGAGAGCGACAGCTTGACCGGCATCAGGCCGCACCTCCAAAGCCGGCGAGCAGGCCGAAGGCGACCGCAAGCCACACGATACCAGCAAGGACGGTCGCCGGCAGCGCGGACACACAGTATCTGATCAGCAGATGGCAGACGACGACGCTGTAGCAGCCGAGCGCGACCGCGCCATAGATCATCGTCCAGCTTTCTGCCGCGGCGTATTGCGGGCCGTGCTGGACGACGGCGATGCCGAGCGTCGCCAGTGCAACTGACGGTGCTGCGCCGAGCAACCCCGCAAAGCTTTTGGGTTTGAGCATATCGCCCAAGATCGCAAAAGCGGAGACGATGATGCCACCGGCGATGAAGCGCACGACATATTCGGTCATGGCCGTTTCCGCCAAGTGAGCTGCTTGCGCAACGATTGCGTCAGTGTCCATGGCCGCAAGAGTCTCTCTACAGCCGCGCCCAGCGCAAAGCCTGCGACGACGTCGCTTGCCCAATGCGCGAGTACCGCAATCCGTGTCAGCGAAAGTGCGACCGCAATCGCACGCACCAACCGACGCGGCGTTTTCGGCAGCAGGCCCGCCGCCGAGGCAAGTGCGCCCATATGGACCGCGTGACCGGACGGGAAGGCGTCGCGCGCCTGTCCTGAGATGGGTACTCCATGTCGGTGTCCGCGTATGGTCAGCCGGTCTGGCCTGGTCTGATCGAATATGGATTTCAGGACATGCGGGAGGACGGCAGTCGCCAGCGACACGGCCACAACGTGATTTGCAACGGGGCGCTGTTGGGGCTGCCAAATATGAGTGTAGAGCCACCCTGCCGCGGCCAGCGCGAGCAGCACGTGCTCGTCGGCAGCCCAGGTCAATGTCTGCGCCGTGTGCTCGATGCCTGAATTGGTGTGATCAGCGATCGTATCCGCGATCGCGGTGTCGATCCGGCTAGGTTTAACCTCTACTAATGCCATCGGTCTGCAAGCGTGATGTCCTTCATGACAGTTTTGTAAAGCCCGGAGACAAAGAAGGTTCCTGGGCTCTGCCTCGTGGCATAAGTCTGCCGCGCCGACTACGGCTGTCCCGATCCACCAGCGGACCCATACACCTAGCCGGTCGCATTGCTCGCGTCGGCCGCGGCACGCTGCACATAAATCGAGGCCAGTTCGGCGGGCTGGCCGGAACGGCGAGCGGCGTCATGCCTCCGCTGTCGAAGAGGCCAGCGAAGCAGCAGCGAGCGTTGCGCTCGCCGCTTGGACGACGTGCCGGCGGGATACTGAAGTCTTGTCGTGATGTGTCATGACGATCTCCGCGATCTTCGATCTCACTGCGCGGAGACAGGCATCGTTGCAAAACGAGAGGACGCCGGTAGGGCCGGCGTCCTCGTAAGATGTTTACTTGGTCTGACCGACGCTCGGCGCCTTGCCGAGCTCCTTGGCCATGTCGAGATGGTGCTTGAGCGCCGGCAGCGTCTTGCCGGCCCAATCCTTCAGGTCGGAATTGTCGCCGCCCTTGGCGTAACGCTCGAACAGCGAGACCGCGTCCTCATGGGCGCTGACCTGGTACGAATTGTAATCCGAACTGAAGTCCTTGCCATTCGCGCTCTTGAGCTTGTCGAGTTTGCTCTGATGCGAGCTGTCGAGTGCTGTCGGCAGCGTCGCCTGCACCTTGCCGCCGCTGACAAGGCCCTTAAGTTCGCTGCTGGTCTTGGTGTGGTCGGTCACCATCTGTTGCGCAAAGGTCTTCTCCTGCGCGTTGCCTTTCTGCTCGGCGAGCTTGCTCGACTCGATCTCGAACATATCGCTGATGGCGACTTCCTTGACGAAGTCGGCGGTGGCGGGCGCGACGCCGAGCGCCGAGTTGACGCCGGTTTTCTCGCCGAGCGACTGGGCGAGTGCGGGGCCTGCGAGCAGCACGCAAGCAGCTGCGATAATCATTCGTTTCATGGTCCGATCCCTCCGAATGGGCGCGCAGCCTCTCGCCGCGCGACGTTGCGCCCACCAACACACTGCAGCGGCCGGAGTTCCTAACGGCTAATCCGTCGGTCTCCGCCCGCTCCGCGGGTTGATTGGATCGGTAGGCTTGCGCCGAAGCCGTTCGGGCAGAAATGGCTCGCTCGGCGTGGCAGTGGCCTCGGCACGCACGTCTGCATGGCGTTGTGCCCGTTCATGCGGCGTCCGGTTGTCGTTGATCTGCCGCTTCACGTCGAGGCCATCCACGGGATCGTTGACGCCGTGCTGGATATCGCGGAAATCGCTCATGCTTCACCTCATTCGTTTCCAGGTAGGATCTTTTCCAGCACCTGCCGCGCCGCCCCCTTGATCACTCCGCTCTCGTTGGGATCGCCCTTCAGCAGCGCAAGCGAGAAGTTCTTGGCCTGCTGCAAGGTGATGTGCGGCGGCAGCGGCGGCACTTCGGGATCGGTCTTCACCTCCAGCACCACCGGCATCTCGCTCGCCAGCGCCTGCTCCCAGGCCGAGCCCAGCAGCCGCGGGCTGTCGACATAGATGCCGGAGAGGCCGATCAGTTCGGCAAAGCGCGAATAGGACACGTTTGGTATGCGCTGCGATGCCTCGAATTTCGGATCGCCGTTGATGACGCGCTGCTCCCAGGTCACCTGGTTGAGGTCTTCATTGTTGAAGACGCAGACGATGAAGCGCGGATCCTTCCAGTCGCGCCAATACTTGGCGGCGGTGATCAGCTCGGCCATGTTGTTCATCTGCATCGCGCCGTCGCCGACGAGTGCGATCACCGGGCGGTCGGAATGGGCGTATTTCGCGGCGAGCGCATAGGGCACCGCGGCACCCATCGAGGCGAGCCCGCCTGAGAGCGAGGCCGTCATGCCGCGGCGCATCTTCAGGTCGCGCGCGAACCAGTTGGCGCAGGAGCCGGAATCGCTGGTGACGATGGCGCGGTCGGGCAGGCGCGGAGACAGCTCCCAGGCGACGAGCTGCGGATTGACCGGTGCTGCGGGCTGATGTGCCCGATCATCGAGCGTCTTCCACCATTTCGCGACGTCGTCCTGGATACCCTGGCGCCAGGCGCCATCGCTCTTGGGTTTCAGTCGCGGCAGCAGGGCGCGCAGCGTCTCGGCGGCATCGCCGACGAGGCCGACCTCCATGGGAAAGCGGATCGACATCATGCTGGCGTCGATGTCGATCTGCACGCCGCGCGCCGCGCCTTCCTTCGGCAGGAATTCGGCATAGGGAAAGGCGGAGCCGACCATCAGCAGTGTGTCGCATTCCATCATCATGTTGTAGCTGGGTTCGGTGCCGAGCAGGCCGATCGAGCCGGTGACCCACGGCAGATCGTCGGGGAGCGCCGCCTTGCCGAGCAGCGCCTTGGCGCAGCCGGCGGACAAGCGGTCGGCGACCGCGATCACCTCCTCGGTGGCGTGGAGCGCGCCGGCGCCGATGAGCATCGCGACCTTCTTGCCGGCATTGAGCACCTCGGCGGCACGGTCGAGGTCAGCGTCACGAGGCTTGATGCTTGGAGCGCTATAGCCAATGCCGGAGTGCAGAGTGCCGTGAGCGCGCGGCGGGTCCTCGTAGGGCTCCTCCTGGATATCGTTGGGCAGGATGATCACCGTTGGCGTCCGCCGGGCCAGCGCGATCCGGATCGATCGATCGATCAGATGCCGGATCTGCGCCGGCGAGGAGGCCTGCATGACGTAGGCGCCAGCCACATCCTTGAACATCGAGACGAGATCGAGTTCCTGCTGATATTGCCCGCCCAGCGCATTGCGTGCCTGCTGGCCGACGATCGCGAGCACGGGCTGGTGATCCAGCAGGGCATCGTAGAGCCCGGTGATCAGATGCGAGGCGCCGGGGCCCGAAGTTGCGATACAGACCCCGAGTTGGCCAGAGAACTTCGCATAGGCGCTCGCCATGAAAGCGGCCATCTCCTCATGCCGGGTCTGAACAAAGCCGATCTTGCCCTCAGCACGCTGAAGGGCTCCGAACACGCCGTTGATGCCATCGCCAGGATAGCCAAAGAGGTGGCGCACGCCCCATTGATGCAGACGTTGAACGATGAAGTCGGAGACGGTCTGGGACATCAAGGGCGGCCCTTCGTTTTCCGGTATTTGGTTTCCGGGATTTGAAGTTGAGAGAACCACCCGTTTCCGGCGATGTTCCTCAAGTCTGACGGAACATGCCGGAACGATCGCGCACCTCTTCGGGTTGTCTCCACAACTGGCTGAGTGGAGAATTGAGATGTTGAATCAGGGTGAACTGGACCAAAACGAGATGGGTCGGTTGATCGGCAGCGACAAGGTCGAGGGAACATCGGTCTACGGTGCCGATCGCAACAAAATCGGCTCGATCGAACGCGTGATGATCGACAAGATCAGCGGCAAGGTGTCCTACGCCGTGCTCGGCTTCGGCGGATTTCTGGGCCTCGGCAACGACCACTATCCGCTGCCGTGGCAGTCGCTGAAATACGACACGGAGCTCGGCGGTTACGTCACCGGCATCACCACCAAGGAACTGGAAGGCGCGCCCAAATACGGCGAACGGAGTGATTGGAACTGGGGTGATGACGCCGCGGTTCGCGGGATCAACTCCTATTACGGTGTCCCCTTCGCGTAAGCGTTTCCAACGAAAGGAAGCTCGATGAGCAAGGAATGGCCTAACGACGATCCCCGGCAGCAGAGCGACTGGGGTTCGCACAAGCAGACGGACAAGCCCTGGAAGGGCACTCCGGAAAAGGAGCAGGGATCGGACGAGGTGAAACCCGATCTCGAGAAATGGCACGCGACGAAGACGCACTGAGACCGGGTGCGCTTCCCATGAGATATCGAGGCGAGCGCGGCATGCACTGTGCCGCGCTCGCTTTTTGGGCAGGCGTTCACGAACGCGATGGTGCTCGCAACAAGCGGAACCATGATCAGGAGTTGCAGTTGGGCTCGCGGCGCGTGTGCCGGCTTGGCGGCTCTGCCGCCAGTTTGATCCCCGAGAAAGGTGTTCACCGTGGATGCTCAAACACGGGAGCGTGGACCGTCCGCGGAGCAGCCGCAGAGGGCGAAGGAAGCTCCGAAGATATCTCCTGATCAGGCCCATGACGCCACGGACTCGAAGCCGGCCAAGGCGCCGTCGCTTCGCGAGCATTGGTTGCTGGCAAGCGTTGGCACCATCGTCTTGCTCGCGGCCCTTATCGGCGGAGTGCTCTATTGGCTCCAGGTGCGCCACTATGAATCCACCGACGATGCCTTCGTCGCCGCGCGCAGCTTTTCCGTGGCCTCCAAGGTTGGCGGCTACGTGACCGACATACCCGTGACGGACAACCAGCATGTCAAAGCCGGGGACCTTCTCGCCAAGATCGACGAGCGCGACTATCGCATCGCCATCGATCAGGCCAATGCGCAGGTCGCGGTCGCCAGGGCGAACATCGCCAATGTCGAGGCGCAGATCGTCTCCCAGCAGGAGCAGATCAAGCAGGCGGAGGCGCAGCTCGAACAGGCCCAGGCCCAGCTTCAGTTCTCGCAGGAAGAATTCGCGCGCGCCCAGGATCTGGTCGAGAAGGGCGCCGGCACCGTGCAGCGCCAGCAGCAGACCCGCTCCGATCTTCAGGCGCAGCAGGCCAACACGGAACGCGCGAAGACCGCTGTGACGGCCGCGCAGGTCGGCATCAAGACGCTGCAGGCGCAGCTCGAGGGCGCCCGGGCGCAGCTCCAGCAGTCGCAGGCGCAGCTCGATCAGGCCAAGCTGAACCTGCAATATACCAGCGTGGTTGCGGCGCAGTCCGGCCGCGTCGTCAAGCTCAGCGGCGCCAAGGGCACTTTCGTGACAGCCGGACAGAGCCTGATGATGTTCGTGCCTGACGAGGTCTGGATCGTCGCCAACTACAAGGAGACGCAGCTCAACGACATGCGGCCGGGTCAGCCGGTCGAGATCCGCATCGATGCCTATCCCGCGCGCAAGCTCACCGGCCATGTCGACTCCGTGCAGCCGGGCTCCGGCACCGCGTTCAGCCTGTTGCCGGCGGAGAACGCCACCGGAAATTACGTCAAGGTGGTGCAGCGCGTGCCGGTGAAGATCGTGGTCGACAGCTGGCCGGCCGATCTGCCCGTTGGTCCCGGCATGTCGGTCGTGCCCTGGACCAGGGTGCGATGACCGACACGGCGCAGGGCAGTGCATCCGCGGGCGGCTGGTCGCCGGAGCGCTCGGCGGCGGGCGGTCATAATCCCTATCTCATCGCGTTCGTCGTCTCGATCGCGACCTTCATGGAGGTGCTCGACACCACCATTGCCAACGTTGCCTTGCGCCACATCGCCGGTGGGCTTGCCGTCGGCATCGACGAGAGCACCTACGTCATCACCAGCTATCTCGTCGCCAACGCCATCGTGCTGTCGATCTCGGGCTGGCTGTCGACCGTGATCGGCCGCAAGCGCTTCTACATGATGTGCGTTGCGATCTTCACGGTCTCCTCGCTTTTGTGCGGCTTCGCCTGGAATCTGCAGGCGCTGGTGCTGTTCCGAATCCTTCAGGGCCTTGGTGGCGGCGGCATGGCGACCAGCGAGCAGGCGATCCTCGCCGACTCCTTCCCGCCGCACAAGCGCGGCCAGGCGTTCGCGATCTATGGCGTCGCGGTCGTGGTCGCGCCCGTGGTCGGTCCGACGCTCGGCGGCTGGATCACCGACACCTACACCTGGCACTGGGTGTTTCTGATCAACGTCCCCATGGGATTGCTGTCGCTGTTCCTGGTCGGCACGCTGGTCAAGGAGCCCTCGGGCGCGGAGGAGGAGAGGGAGAAGCTGCTGAGCAAGGGCCTGCGCGTCGACTATGTCGGCTTCCTGCTGGTCGCGATCGGGCTCGGCTCGCTCGAATACGTGCTGGACGAGGGCCAGCGCAACGACTGGTTCGGCTCGAACATGATCGTGTTCTTCGCGGTACTTTCGGCCATGTCACTGCTTGCGCTGATCCCGTGGGAGCTGACGCGGGAGGATCCCATCGTCGATCTCCGCCTGCTGGGCCGTCGCCAGTTCGCCGCCTGCTTCCTGGTCATGCTTGCGACCGGCGCGGTGCTGATCTCGACGACACAGCTTTTGCCGCAACTGCTCCAGAGCGATTTGAACTACACCGCCATGCTGGCCGGTCTCGCTTTGTCGCCCGGCGGCGTCGCGACCCTGGTGCTGATGCCAGTGGTCGGCCGCCTCGTCAGCAGCGTGCAGCCGAAATATCTCATCATGTTCGGTGCCGCCATCGTCGCCTTCTCGATGTGGCATCTCACGGGCCTTACCGGCGATATCACCTACGGCTATGCCGCGATGTCGCGGATCTTCCTCGCGCTCGGTCTTCCTTTCCTGTTCCTGCCGGTCACGACCGCGTCCTATGACGGTGTGCCGCCCGACAAGACCAACCAGGCGTCGGCGCTGATCAACGTCGCCCGCAATATCGGCGGCTCCATGGGCGTCGCGCTGGCGCAGACAATTCTGGCGCAGCGCCAGCAATTCCACCAGAGCCGCCTGATCGAGCACGCCGCGCCATCGGACCTCGGCTATCAGCAGACCATCGAGATGATGACCCGCTTCTTCCAGGCTCAGGGCTCGAACGCGAGTGATGCAGCCTCGCAGGCGGTCGCCTGGGTTGGGCGCACCTTGCAGCAGCAGGTCGATTTGCTCGCTTATATCGACGTGTTCTGGACGCTCGCGATCATCGCGGTGCTGATGATCCCGACCGCCGCGGCGCTGCGCCCGATCAAGCTGGGCGCTCCCGCGCGGGGGCATTGAGCCTACGGCCGTTCTGAGAGAAATGGCGAGAGAGAAAGGATGACCGCGGCGCAAAAGTCCGGCTAGACTGGCGCGAACGTCAAGCAAAAGCCCGGGAGGTAATTTAAGTGAAGACCGCGATCACCGAACTGTTCGGCATCGAGCACCCCATCATCCAGGGCGGCATGCATTTCGTCGGCTTTGCCGAGCTGGCGGCTGCCGTCTCCAATGCCGGCGGACTCGGCATCATCACCGGTCTCACGCAGAAGACGCCGGAGCTGCTGGCAAAAGAGATCGCACGCTGCCGCGATATGACCGACAAGCCGTTCGGCGTGAACCTCACTTTCCTGCCGACCTTCGCCGCGCCGCCTTATCCGGAATACATCGCCGCCATCGTCGAAGGCGGCATCAAGTCCGTGGAGACCGCCGGCCGCAGCCCGGAAGCCTACATGCCGGCGCTGAAGGCCGCCGGGATCACGGTCATCCACAAATGCACCTCGGTGCGCCACTCCTTGAAAGCCGAGCGCATCGGATGCGACGCGGTCAGCGTCGACGGCTTTGAGTGCGGCGGCCATCCCGGCGAGGACGACATTCCCAACATGATTCTGCTGCCGCGCGCGGCGGAGGAATTGAAGATTCCGTTCGTCGCATCCGGCGGCATGGCGGACGGCCGCAGCCTCGTCGCGGCGCTGTCGCTGGGGGCGGCCGGCATGAACATGGGCACGCGCTTCATCGCGACCAAGGAAGCCCCGGTGCATCAGAACGTCAAGAACGCGCTGGTCGCGGCGACCGAACGCGACACCCGCCTCATCATGCGGAGCCTGCGCAACACCGAGCGCGTGCTGAAGAACGCCAATGTCGACCGCCTGCTCGAGATTGAACGCGAGAAGGGCGACAAGCTGAAGATCGACGACATCCACGACCAGGTCGCGGGCGTCTATCCCAGGATCATGCTGGACGGGCAGATGGACGCCGGCGCCTGGAGCTGCGGAATGGTCGCAGGCCTCATCCACGACATCCCCACCTGCAAGGAACTCGTCGACAGGATCATGGCTGAGGCGGAAACCATCATCCGTACCCGTCTAATGGGGTTTCTTGAAGAGACGGGTGCACCGCGAAAGGTCGCCTGACACCGCCAAACTTCTTAACCACGGCGGCAGCTGACCGCTGGAATTGCGCGCGACGCCTCCTAAATAGAGGTAAATTACCTCTTAACAATCAATTTCAGGAGGCGTCCGTGATTCTGAAGAGCGCTCCTTTTGCAATGGCCGTTGCCCTCGTGCTCGCATGGGGCGGCGTCGCGCGCGCTGACGACTACAAGCCCGACGACTATCTCGGCCTCGATCTTTCGAAGGCGGTGTTGTCGCCCAAGCGGCTCGGGCCCGAAACCCGGTTCGCGCCTGTCGCGCTGGAGGCGCGCGGTGGCAACGAGGCGCAGGCGCGCGCCGAGCCGGTCGACGTGCCGAAGAAGGTCGCCGCCGAACGCGTGCGCGTGTCGGAGCCGAAGGTCGCGCACGTCAAGCCCGCGCAGCCACGCGGCGCGGCACGCACCAAGCTCGCGCATCGCCACGGCAATCCGCTCGACGCGCAGGCGATGGACACCCGGATCCAGACCTGGCCGTGCCGCAGCGGCGGCATCTGCAACTGGAAGCACTAGGTCAGCTCCGAGCCGTCATCCGGCACGTTGCAAAACCGTAGGCCCGCGGTCAAGAAACCGTAAGCCGGGGGACGGTGAGGAAGCACCTAACCCGATCTTGATTGGCCGCCGTGCGTCTGCCGCACTATGCTGTCCGCTCCCGCCACCTCTTTTCCATCCCCGAAGAGTCTGCTCACGCAGCATCGCTGCTGGCCTCCGGCGGGCCGAACGATGTCAGGAACTTGTTCATGGATAATCTCAAGACACAGGGCATCAGCATGCCCAAGCTCGGCCTCGGGACCTTCCGCATGCAGGGCGATACCTGCCGCGCGGCGGTCGAGAGCGCACTGTCGATCGGCTATCGCCATATCGATACCGCCGAGATGTACGGCAATGAAGAACCGATCGGCGCGGCGCTCGCCGCGGCCCGGCTGCCGCGGGGCGAGCTGCACGTCACGACGAAAGTCTGGCACGAGAACCTCAGCCCCGACGCCATCCGTCGCTCTTTCGACGCCAGCCTGACCAAGCTCGGGCTCGATCATGTCGACCTCTATCTCGTGCACTGGCCGTCCAAGGCGGCGAACTGGGGTGCTGTGTTCGAGACCTTGATGACGCTGAAGCAGGAGGGGCGGACGCGGGCGATCGGCGTCGCCAATTTCACCACGGCGCTGCTGAAGATCGCGGTCGAGGACATCAAAGCGCCGATCGCATGCAATCAGATCGAATACCACGCCATGCTCGATCAATCGAAGGTGCTGGCCTATCTCAACGCCAAGTCGATCCCGCTGGTCGCCTATTGCCCGCTGGCGCAGGGACGCATCGCGTCAGATGCGGTGCTGGCCGAGATCGGCGCCAAGCATAATGCAACTGCGGCGCAGGTCGCGCTAAAACGGCTGCTGGACCAGGACGGTGTCGCCGCGATCCCGAAAGCCTCGCGCCGAGAGAGCCAGCAGGCCAATCTCGACGCGCTGAAGATCACGCTCGACGATGCCGACCGCAACAAGATCGCCGCGCTGCCGAAGGACAGGCGCTGCGTCAATCCCGGCTTCGCGCCGGCATGGGACTGAGAGTCGACGCTGGGCCGCACCGCCGGACCCTCTCCCCTTGTGGGAGAGGGTGGCTCGCCGCGCAGCGGCGAGACGGGTGAGGGGTCTCTCTCCGCGCGCACATTTGTCAGTTTGAATTCGCCGAGGGATACCCCTCATCCGGCGCTTCGCGCCACCTTCTCCCACAAGGGGAGAAGGAAGAAGGCACGCAAAGAAAATGGCCCCGTGAAGGGCCATTTCCATATTGCGTTGCGCATTAGTCCCAATGATGACGGTGACCACGCTTGATCACGACGACGCGGTCGCGATGGCGCCAGCCGCGATGCCAGCCGTGATCGCGATGCATGCCGTATTCGGCGCGGGCGCCATACATGCCGTGATGATGACCACCGCGCTTGATCACTACCGTCTCCGCGCTGGCGAGCGTCGGCATTGCAACCGCGAGCGCGCCGACAGCGGCAAGCACATAACCAATCTTCTTCATGATGTCCTCCTCCAATGGAATGCAAATCTAAACGGCGCATTCGCGGGAACGTTCCGGAGGAATCGCAGGAGATTTCTGAACGCCTGTTCAGGTGGGTTAATCGCAGCGCTGTTGTGAAGGTGTTGGCGCGCCGGTCGCGACGTATTTGCGGTCCCTGATCGTGTACTCGCCGCGCTCACTGCGATTGTAGATTGCGCGCAAGCTGCCTTGCTTCGAGAGTAGGAGGCCGAACTCGCGGGTCTGCTGCAGCAAGGGGAAGTACACCATCACATTGAGTAGGCCGTCGGCGCTGACCATCGCCGATACCACTTCGTTTTCGTCCTTGGCCTCGCCGAAATTGCGCCGGTACATCACCCTTCCGTCCTTCCGGATCTCGTAAGTCAAGAGCGCTCCCTTATCGCGGTCGGGCCGGGCCGCGCAATCGACCGCCCATGAGCCGAGCAGGCCCCATTGCTCGACGGTCGCCGCAAGCGACTCGGCACCGGCCGCGGGCGTGAACGCAACCCACAGCACTGCTGCCGCGATAGAGCGGCACAAACAACGTCTCATGTCCTGAAAGGCCCCACCTGCAAAGAATTCCGAAGTGTAGCATCCCGCGCGCCATCGTCCACGCTGACCGCCATTCGCGCGCGAATTTGATCCGCGTCAATGAGGCAGCCCGTTTCCCCGGTAGGATGGCGCTCCCGAAGGGAAATTGGATAAACCGATGCTGAATCAAGTCAGGGATTTCGCAGGCGAGGTGCTGCCGGGGAGCTGCGCCGTGCCGCCTTATTCCGAGAGCGCGTTTCTGGCCGAGCTGGGCGACCGCTTGAAGTCCTCGCGCATGCGCTGCGTCCTGTCGCGGCGGGAGCTCGCCCGCCGCTCCGGGATATCCGAGCGCTACATCGCCCAGATCGAGGCCGGAAAGGGCAACGTCTCGATTGTGCTGCTGCTGCGGCTGGCCTCCGCGATCCACGGCAGCCAGCCCCAGATCGTCTGAAGGCTCAAGCTCGATTCTCCACATTGGCACTGCGGGCCGGCACGCCGAACTCCTTGCGGCAGACCTCGGCCAGCACGGCCACGCCCTCGCGGATCTGCTGATGCGAGGGGCTCGCAAAGCACAGCCGCAGTCGCGATCTGGAGTGGTTTTTGTCAGTCGACCATTCCGGCCCCGGATTGATCGATACGCCGGCGGCAAGCGCGGCCTGATACAGCTTCAGCGTATCCACCTGATCGGGCAGCTTCACCCACAGGAAGATCCCGCCCTTGGGCTCCTCGAACTCGGCGGCCGTCCCGAACTGCTCGTTGACGGCCTCCATCAGCGTATCAAGCTTGGTCCGTAGCGCCTTCGTCAGTGCCGGCACGTGGGTCGAAAAATGCGGCTTGCAATAGGCAGCGAGCACCATCTGCTCCAGCGCGCCTGAGCCGGCGTCCGTCTTCAGCGCCAGCATCCGCGACATCACATCCCAGGGCGCGACGATGAAGCCCACGCGCAGCGCCGGCGCGATCGACTTGGAGAACGAGCCGATATGGATCACGCCGCCGTTCGGGCTCATCGCATGGATCGCCGGCGGCCGCTGTCCCGACCAGACCAGATCGGCATAGCAATCGTCCTCGAAAACAGGCACGCCGTAGTCTGCCGACAGCCGCAACAGCTCGGTGCGGCGGCCCTCCGGCATGATGCTGCCGGTCGGGTTCTGCACGGTCGGAATGGTGTAGATGTATTTCGGACGGATGCCGCGGCCCTTGAGGTCGGCCAGCGTCGTGGCCAGCACGTCCATGCGCATGCCGTCGTTGTCGAGGGGAATGCCAATCACGTTGACTCCGAGCCGTGCCAGGCGGGTCAGCGAGCCCTGATAGCTATCCTGCTCGAAGATCACGGTGTCGCCGCGCGTCAGCAGCGTGGCGTTGACGAGGTCGAGCGCCTGCAGCGAGCCGGACACGATCAGGAGATCGTCGACCGTGCAGTTGATGCCGGCATCGCGCTTGAGTTTTGCCACCAGGAATTCGCGCAAGGGCAGATAGCCCTGGGGACCATGTGCCAGCCCGTAAGTGGCGAGCGAGCGGCCTTCGCGTTGCAGAGCCAGATTGGCCGCCTCGATCAGATCATCGAGCGGCACCTGCTCGGAGTCGTTGTTGCCGCCGACAAAACTGTATTTGGCGAGGCCCGTCCAGCGCGCAGAGGGGGCCGGCAGCCCTGCGGGAAACAGGGGCGCAAAATCGAAGCTGGACGTCATGGGAGCGTTCCTCGTTGTTTTCTTTTTGAGCCGGCCGGCGTTGCGTCGGCCATGCCTATTTCTTTTGCCCGCATCCGGCGGACAGACGGCCTTAGTTCTTGCCGGCCGTCCGGGTCGGACGGCCTTGGCTGATGAAAGCGTAATGCGCATTGGCGACGCCGCCAACCATCAAGGCCTCGACAGCAGGCTCGGCGATCTCGCTTGCTGCGGCCCAATCGACCAGGAAATTGGCTCCGGTCCCGCCGCGTACGTCGTCGGTCGGAATGAAGATCGAGACGGTGGCGAGGGGCTTCAACGCGACGGGCGCCTTCAGATAGCTCTCGACCTGCTTGCCTGCGGTGTCGAAATAGGCGATGCGTTTGACGACCAGCGGCTGGGTCTCGGAGGCGTTGTGCACGCTCAAGGTCACCGAGAAGTCGACGCGCAGCTTGCCCTGGCTCATCGCGACACTGGAATAGGCGGGCACGTAGAACCCGCCGGCGACGGCGAGTTCTTCTTTCGGCAGCGCGGTGAGGGAATCTGCAAAGTTTTGTTCGATATTGACCTTGGATTGAGCGGCTGCGGGCACGGAGCAGGCGAGGGGGCATAGCAGCAGTGCAGTGGCGAGCCCCATCCGCATGTGACGAATTGCTTGCTTGCCGCACCGCACTCGATCACTAGGGTGCGGCAAAACGGACCAATCTGGCATGCACGAGCTCATTCGCGACATCACTCTCTGTATCCTGTTTGCCTGGATGCTGGGCCTGCTTGCCCACTTCTCCAGGCAACCGCTGATCCTTGCCTATCTTATCGCCGGCTTCTGCATTGGTCCATTTGGCGCCGGCTGGGTCAAGTCGCAGGAATCGATCAGCGTCATCTCCGAGCTTGGCCTGATCTTCATGCTGTTCATGATCGGCCTGGAGATCGACCTGAAGAAGATCGTGCGGGCCGGAAAGGTCATCCTGTTCGCGGCGGGCGGCCAGCTCCTCGGCGGCTGCCTGCTCGGGGTGCTGTTCTTCGTCGGCATCGGCCTGTCGCTCGGGGGCGGACAGTTCGATGCGGTTTACCTCTGTGTCGCCTGCGCGCTGTCGAGCACCGTCATCATCGTCAAGGTGCTCTACGAGAAGCGCGAGCTCGACACGCTGCCCGGCCGCATCACCCTCGGCGTGCTGGTGCTCCAGGACATCTTCGCCATCCTGTTTCTGGCGGTGCAGCCGAGCCTTGCCAATCTGGAAATCAGCGTGATCCTGCTCTCGATCGGGCGGGTCGCAGTGCTGGTCGCCGCGGCACTGCTGGTGAGCCGCTACGTGCTGCCGCGCCTGTTTCACCAGATCGCCCGCCGCCCCGAGTTGATCCTGCTCGGCGCGCTCGCC
The DNA here is from genome assembly GCF_040939785.1 of Bradyrhizobium lupini. Classification (NCBI taxonomy): domain Bacteria; kingdom Pseudomonadati; phylum Pseudomonadota; class Alphaproteobacteria; order Hyphomicrobiales; family Nitrobacteraceae; genus Bradyrhizobium; species Bradyrhizobium lupini. Next base: position 1,758,175 of record NZ_CP162553.1, on the reverse strand, counting down.
TGGTGCTTCCTGGTCGCCGAGACCGCCGAGCGGCTGTCGCTGTCGCGCGAGATGGGCGCCCTGATCGCCGGCGTCTCGCTCTCGACCTTTCCCTATGCGCTCGATGTCACGGCCAAGGTCACCACGCTTCGCGATTTCTTCATCACGCTGTTCTTCGTCGCGCTCGGCATGACCATTCCCGTGCCCGGCCTCTCCGTGATCGGACTTGCCCTGATGATCGCGGCGTTCACGGTGGTGAGCCGCCTCGTGACCACCTTCGTCCCGCTCTATCTGATGAAGCAGGGCCTGCGCGCCAGCCTGTTGCCGGCCCTGAATCTCGCGCAGATCTCCGAGTTCTCGCTGGTGGTGATCCAGACCGGCGTTGCCGACCACCACATCGCAGCCCAGACGGCGAACGCGGCCTCCTTCGCCTTCGTGGTACTGGCGGTGCTCTCGACCTTCGTGATGACCCGCAGCGACGAGATCACCCGCTGGGCGATCGGTCCCCTGAAGCGGATCGGCCTGCGCGATCTCGACCACGGCAATGGCCACGGCGAGGAAGGACACGAGGGCCATGGCGAGGCGCGCCGCATCGTCATCCTCGGCTTTTTCCGTGCGGCGAGCGCGCTGCTGGCCGAGATCGAGCGGCAGGCACCGGTGCTGCTCGAGCAGATCACCGTGATCGACTTCAATCCCAATGTGTACCAGACGCTGCTGTCGCGCGGCCTGCACGTGATCTATGGCGATATCAGCAGCGCCGACACGCTGCTCCATGCCGGCGTCGGCAAATCCGAGATGATCATCCTCAGCGTCCCGGATGCGCTTCTGAAGGGTGCCAGCAACGAGAAGCTGGTCCGCCACGTCCGCACCCTCAACCCGACCGCCATGATCATTGCCACGGCCGATCTGTTGTCGGATGTAGACGAACTCTACGCGGCTGGCGCCAGCTATGTCACCGTGACCCGGCTCAGCGACGCCCATGAGCTGTTCACGGTGATCGAGGCCGCCCAGGCCGGCCTGTTGGCCGACAAGCGGGCCGAGCTCGATCAGCGGCTCGGCGAGCGGCGCGAAGTGCTGCCCTGACCGCTCCCGGCCGGCTTCTCACCGGGCTTAGGCCCGACGCGAGCCGCCCGTCGGGCAGGGCTGCGGTCCGGCATATGCGGTTGCGCCGGGGACACTAGCGCCCCGGCTCAAGTCCGGCTAAGCCTCCGGGCCATAACCGATAGAGATTGGGAAATGCCGGATAACGTCCAGGAAGTCTTGCAGGCCTTTGCCCGGGGTGAGCTCGTGGTCGTCACCGACGACGAAGACCGCGAGGGCGAGGGCGATCTGATCGTCGCCGCCTCGTTCTGCACCGCCGAGAAGATGGCGTTCATCATCCGCCACACCTCCGGCATCGTTTGCGCCCCGATCACCAGCGAAGATGCGCGCCGCCTGCGGCTCGATCCGATGGTGGCCCACAACGACTCAGCGCACACCACCGCATTCACGGTCTCGATCGACTACAAGCCCGACGGCGGCACCGGCATCTCGGCCGAGGAGCGCGCCTCGTGCTGCCGCGCGCTGTCCAATCCCAATGCCGGCGCCAACGACTTCGCCCGTCCCGGTCACATCTTCCCGCTGATCGCCAAGGACGGCGGCGTGCTGCTGCGCTCCGGCCATACCGAGGCCGCGGTCGACCTGTGCAAGCTCTCCGGCCTGCCGCCGGTCGGCGTCATCAGCGAGTTGATGAACGACGACGGCAGCGTGATGAAGGGCGAGCAGGTCGCCCGCTTCGCCGCCCAGCACAAGCTCAAGCACGTCACCATCGCCGACATGATCGCCTACCGCCAGGTGCGCGAGAAACTGATCGAGCGGGTCTCGACCTTCGTCACCGAGAGCCCGATCGGGCCGCTGCAGGGCTATGCCTACCGCTCGCCGTTCGATTCCATCGCCCATGTCGCCTTCGTCTACAACGGCGTCGGCGACGGCAAGAACGTCCTGACACGCTTTCACAAGCCGAACATCGTCAAGGACATCTTCACCGGCCACAAGCGCATGGCGGCGGTGCTCGAGCACTTCAAGAAATCGGGCCGTGGCGTTCTGGTCTATCTGCGCGACGGTGCGGCCGGTGTCCCTGTGGCGCCGCTGCCCGATGAGAGCGCGACCGAGGCCGACCGCAACCGCCAGTGGCGCGAAGTCGGCGTCGGTGCACAGATCCTGCGCGATCTCGGCGTCACCTCGATCCGGCATCTCACCTCCTCGGTGCACGACTACAAGGGCCTTTCGGGCTTCGGCATCGAGATCGTCGCCAACGAGCTACTCGAAAGCTAGCGCTGTCATCCAGGGGTGCGCGAAGCGCATCCCCCGAGGCGCGCCTCGCGGGTCCCCGGGAATCACGCAGACCCGTACATCTGCAACGCAATTGCACTTGTTGCCGCGGCGCTTTACTTTGTCGGGCAAATTTTGACGGAACCAGACGAAAGGACGTTTCATGACCGCGCGCCCTCAGGCCAAGGACAAGCCGGCTTCGGCTTCTTTCCAGTGGGACGATCCGTTCCTGCTCGACGAGCAGCTCACCGAAGACGAGCGCATGGTGCGCGACACCGCGCGCGCCTACGCCCAGGACAAGCTGCTGCCGCGCGTCGCCAAGGCCTATCTCGAAGAGAAGACGGATCGCGAGATCTTCAACGAGATGGGCGAACTCGGCCTGATCGGCATCACGTTGCCGGAGGAATATGGCTGTGCCAATGCAGGCTATGTCGCCTATGGTCTGGTCGCGCGCGAGATCGAGCGGGTCGATTCCGGCTACCGCTCGATGAACTCGGTGCAGTCCTCGCTGGTGATGTATCCGATCTACGCCTATGGCGACGAGAACCAGCGCAAGAAGTACCTGCCGAAGCTCGCCAGCGGCGAGTGGGTCGGCTGCTTCGGGCTGACCGAGCCTGATGCCGGCTCCGATCCGGCCGGCATGAAAACGCGCGCCGAGAAGGTGTCGGACGGCTATCGCCTGACCGGCAGCAAGATGTGGATCTCGAACGCGCCGATCGCCGACGTGTTCGTGGTCTGGGCCAAGTCGGCCGCGCACGACAACCAGATCCGCGGCTTCGTGCTGGAGAAGGGCATGAAGGGCCTGTCGGCACCGAAGATCGGCGGCAAGCTGTCGCTTCGCGCCTCCATCACCGGCGAGGTCGTGATGGACGGTGTCGTGGTTCCGGAAGACGCGCTGCTGCCCAACGTCTCCGGCCTGAAAGGCCCGTTCGGCTGCCTCAACCGCGCCCGCTACGGCATTTCCTGGGGCGTGCTCGGCGCGGCCGAGGACTGCATGCACCGCGCCCGCCAGTATACGCTCGACCGCAAGCAGTTCGGCAAGCCGCTCGCCGCGACCCAGCTCGTGCAGAAGAAGCTCGCGGACATGCAGACCGAGATCGCGCTGGGCCTTCAGGGCTCGCTGCGCGTCGGTCGCCTGATGGACGAGGGCAAGTTCGCTCCCGAGATGATCTCGATCATGAAGCGCAACAATTGCGGCAAGGCGCTCGACATCGCCCGCGTCGCGCGCGACATGCACGGCGGCAACGGCATCTCGATCGAGTATCACGTGATGCGCCACGTCCATAACCTCGAGACCGTCAACACCTACGAGGGCACCCACGACGTCCACGCCCTGATCCTGGGCCGCGCGATCACGGGCATTCAGGCGTTTTTCTGAGCAAACCGCCCCAGTGTGGGATGCGACTGAACTCTCCAATCGCGTCATGGCCGGGCTTGTCCCGGCCATCCACGTCTTAGACCACGCGAAGAACGTGGATGCCCGGCACGAGGCCGGGCATGACGAAGTCAGCAAGGTACGAGCAAGCCATGTCCGACAACGACGACGTCCCGTTCAACCGCGACTTTCCGCTGAAGCCCGGCATCGTCGAGGAAGTCCGCCCCGGCGTGCGGCGCGTGCTCTGTAACAATCCGAGTCCGTTCACTTTCACCGGCACGGTCAGCTACATCGTGGGCCGGGGCAACGTCGCGATCATCGATCCCGGTCCGGACGACGAGGCGCATGCGGCGGCGCTGCTCGATGCCGTCAGCGGCGAGACGGTGAGCCATATCTTCGTCACCCACACCCACCGCGACCATTCGCCGAACACCGCGCGGATCAAGCGGTCGACCGGCGCGCCAGTTTACGCCGAAGGCCCGCACCGCGCCTCGCGCCCGCGCTTCGAGAGCGAGAAGCACAACCCGGAATCCGGCGCCGACCGCGACTTCGCGCCCGATATCAGGATCGGCCATGGCGACGTGGTCGAAGGAGATGGCTGGCGGCTCGAGGCCGTGGCGACACCCGGCCATACCGCCAATCACCTCGCTTTTGCCTGGTCCGAGCGAAAATTCAACTTCGTCGGCGATCACGTGATGGGGTGGTCGACCTCGATCGTGGCCCCGCCCGACGGGTCGATGATCGACTACATGGAATCGCTGGATCGTCTCGCCGCGCGCGAGGAGGATGTGTATTTCTCCGGTCACGGCCCCGAAATTCCGGACGGTCCGCGCTTCGTGCGCTTCCTGATCCGTCACCGCAAGGCGCGCGAGGCCTCCATCCTGCACCGCCTTGCCAAGGGCGAGACCGACATCCCGACCATGGTCCGGGCGATCTATATCGGCATCGATCCGAGGCTCACCACGGCGGCGGGCTACTCCGTGCTGGCGCATCTGGAAGACCTGGTCGCCCGCGGCGTGGTGGCGACGGACGGCGATCCCGTGATCGGCGGGACCTATCGGATGGCGAACGCTTAGCCTACCGTCACTTCTTCACCGTCTTCGCCGGCGCCTTCGGCGGCGCCACCGGCGTCTTCTTCACCGGCTTGAGTGCGTCGGCATCGGCGGCGGTGTTGAGATCGTCGATGAATTTCTTCACGCGTGCGGCGTTGCTGCCGAGGTCGCTCTCGAAATAGCGCGAGGCGGAGCGGATATCGACGCGGGAATCCTCGCCGTCGGGCACGACCCGGATGGCGATGTCCTCGCGGAAACCCATGATCGGTGAGCGCGCCACCGCCTCGATGCGGCCGATGCGGCGCGGGGGCTGCGGCGCGCGCTCGTCGATGATCAACCATTTGCGCTTGTTGACCAGCTGAAGCGCGATCGCATAGGCGCGGTCGACTGAAATCTCGAGCTCGATCGGCTCGATATCGGGATAGAATTGACGCTGCTGCTCGGCCGAATAGAGGCCGGCATACACAGCGGTATTGGCACCATCGCCGGTGCGCAGGCGGGCCAGGGCGTCGAAGCGCGGCGGGTCGATCGGGTCGGTGGTGATGTCGTGGATCGCCGGCAGCTTGCGGTATTGCAGGCCGAGATAAGCGGGATAGGCGAGGATCGCGCCGTCGATCAGGAACGCAAGCAGGATGCGCGCCATGCCGCGCGAGCCGTTCTGCCAGATCGCGGCGAAGCCGGCGAGCCCGAACAGGATCGAGAGCGCGGCAATCCCGAGCCCGCCGAAGAAGGTCGCGAGCGCCGGCTTCATCTCCAGGAAGCCGAACCGGACGATGATGATCGAGACCACCACCGCCACCACGGCGAACACGGCCAGATTGCGCGCCCAGCTCGCGAGGCTGGAGACGGGCTCCGACTGGTAGGGAGCGGAAAACCTGCGGGCCATCGGGTCAGCTCTGCCGGGATCTTGGGGACGGTGCCGGCCGATCTGGCACGACGATGGGCCGTTGAGACCACGGCCCGCGGGCAAATTCAAGAGTTCCGCAGAAGGCTGCATCGTCATGGCCGGGCTTGACCGGCCATTCACGTCTTTTTGCCATGAGGACGCGGATGTCCGGGCCGTCGCCGCGCCGAAGGGGCTTTGGCCCCGCAGGCGGGACGAAGCCCGGGCACGACGTCCGAGATGGCCTACGCCGCCGCGTTCGGGAAGCGGTATTCCCTAAACTGATCGCGCAGCGCGGTCTTCAGGATCTTGCCCGTCGCCGTGTGGGGGATACCGTCGACGAAGGCAACGTCGTCGGGCATCCACCATTTGGCGATCTTGCCATCCATGAACTTCAGGATGTCCTCGCGGCTGGCCTGCTGGCCCTGCTTCAGCTGCACGATCAGCAGCGGACGCTCGTCCCATTTGGGATGGAACACGCCGATCACGGCGGCTTCCGCCACCGCGGGATGGCCGACTGCGAGGTTCTCCAGCTCGATCGAGGAAATCCACTCGCCGCCGGACTTGATCACGTCCTTGGAGCGGTCGGTGATCCGCATGTAGCCGGCTTCGTCGATGGTCGCGACGTCGCCGGTGTCGAAGAAGCCGTCCTCGTCGAGAATGTTGGCGTCGACCCGGTAATAGGCCTTGGCGACGGCCGGGCCGGCGACCTTGAGGCGGCCGAAGGTCGTGCCGTCCCACGGCAGTTCCTTGCCGGCATCGTCGGTGATCTTCATCTCGACGGCGAACGGCGCGTAGCCCTGCATCTGGAGCACGTCGAGCCGCGCCTCGCCGGTCGCATTCTGGAACGGCGGCTTCAGCGCCGCGACGCTGCCGATCGGGCTCATCTCGGTCATGCCCCAGGCGTGACGGACGTTCGAGCCCATGTCGAGGAAGGCCTTGATCATCGAACGCGGCATCGCCGAGCCGCCGCAGATCACCATCTTCAGGTCCGGCAGCTTCAGATTGTTCGCGGTCATGTGCTGGAGCAGCATCAGCCACACCGTGGGCACGCCGGCGGTATGCGTCACCCTCTCGGTCGAGAGCAGCTCATAGACCGAGGCGCCGTCGAGCTTGGCGCCGGGCATGACGAGCTTGGTGCCCTGCGACGGCGCGGAGAAGGCGATGCCCCAGCTGTTGGCGTGGAAGAGCGGCACCACGGGAAGCATGGTTTCGGAGGCGCTGGTACCGAGCGCGTCGACATTGTTGGCCATCAGCGCGTGCAGCACGTTGGAGCGATGCGAATACAGCACGCCTTTGGGATCGCCGGTGGTGCCCGATGTGTAGCACATCGCGGCCGCCGTGTTCTCGTCAAAGTCCTTCCATTTAAACTTGCCGTCGGCCTCCGCAATCCAGTCCTCGTAGGCGACCACGTTCTTCAGCGTCGTCTGCGGCATGTGCGCCTTGTCGGTGAGCACGACATAGCGTTCCACGCTTGTCAGCTTGTCGGCGATCTTCTCCAGGACCGGAATGAACGTGATATCGGTCATCACGATGCGGTCCTGCGCATGGTTGATGATCCAGGCGATCTGCTCGGGGAAAAGGCGGGGATTGACGGTATGGCAGATGGCGCCGATCCCCATGATGCCGTACCAGACCTCAAGATGGCGCCAGGTGTTCCAGGCGATCGTTGCGACACGGTCGCCGAGCTTGATGCCGTCGCGCTCCAGCATCTGCGAGACCTTGAGCGCGCGCTTGTGGATATCGGCATAGGTGGTGCGATGGATCGGTCCCTCGACCGAGCGCGTCACGACCTCCTGCTTGCCATGAATCTTGGCGGCGTGTTCGATGATCCTGTGGCAGAGCAGGGGCCAGTCTTGCATCAAACCAAGCATTCCGTCGTTCCTCCGAGAAGCCGCTGGGCGGATTGTCGCTCTCAGCGTTGGGCCAAAGAATTGTCATGAGTTTTAGCCTGCCCGCCTTTCGCCGCAAATGGTCTTATCGCGGCTATATGTCCGTCGGCGCGGCAATGGTTACCGTCGCGCTCGGGCTCGCGGATCGGGCAGAGGCGCGCAAATATGGGTCCCCGCTGGACATCTTTGGTATTGCGGCACCACGGCCGCGCGCCACGGTTCATTCTGCCAATATCTCTGGCAGGATCCCGCTCCCAAGACCTCGCCCCGAGGAGGCCCCCAAGGGGTCGGCCAAGGCATCGGACGAGGCTCCTGCGGAGACCGAAGACAAGCCTTCCGCGGACAAACCTGGCGCCGCCCAGCCCGCCGAAGCCGCGCCGCCGCCCGAGAAGCAGGCCTCGGCGTGCCGCCTCGCGCTGACCGAGGAGATCGCGATCGCGCCTTCGATCCCGGATATCCGCGGCCCCGGCGCCTGTGGCGGCGAGGATCTGGTGCGGCTCGAGGCCATCGTGCTGCCGGACAAGCGCAAGGTGGCGGTCAAGCCGGCGGCGATCCTCCGCTGCACCATGGCATCCGCAATCGCCGATTGGGTGCGCAAGGACGTGGTGCCGCTGGCCGCGAGCCTCGGCTCGACCATCAGCGATCTCGACAATTTCGACAGCTTCGAGTGTCGTGGCCGCAACCGCGTCGTCGGCGCCATGCTGTCCGAGCACGGCAAGGCCAATGCGATCGATGTGCGCGCCATCAAGCTCGCTAACGGGCAGTCGATCGGCCTGACCGACCGCACCATGCCGCGCGAGGTGCGCGAGCGCGTGCTGCATTCGGTCTGCTCGCGCTTTTCGACCGTGCTCGGCCCCGGCTCGGATTGGTACCACGAGGACCATATCCATCTCGATCTCGCGCAGCGGCGCAACGACTACCGGATCTGCCAGTGGAACGTCTGGGATCCGCTGCCGCAGGTTGCCCCGCTGCTGCCGGCGGAACGGCCCGAGGAGGCGCCGCCGCGTGAGGTCGCGGCCAAACCCGAAGCGAAGCCCGAGGCCAAGCCCGAGACGAAGCAAGGAATTGACGACGAGGCGTCGGAGAAGTCGGCTGCCTCCCCGGACAAGCCGGCGGCCGACGGCCAAAAGCCCGGCCGCACAAGCCGGCAACAAAAAAGCGCCGGTGAGACCGGCGCTTTTGAATGTCAGAGATCAGGTACCTGATCAGTAGCTGCCCGCCTGGCCAGTTTGGCTGCCGCCGAGCGCAAGCCGTGAATTGTAGGGCGAGTCGCCATGCTTGGGCTCGAGCACCACAACGAGGGTGCCGACCTTGACGCGATCATAGAGGTCGATCGCGTCCTCGTTGGTCAGGCGGATGCAGCCCGACGAGATCGACGCGCCGATATATTCCGGCTGGTTGGTGCCGTGAATGCGGAACAATGTGTCCTTGCCGCCGGAGTAGAGATACATCGCGCGGGAGCCCATTGGATTGTCCGGACCGGGGGCGACGAAGGTGGGCACGCCCAGGCGCGAAATTTCGCCGGGGGTGGGGTGCCAGGCCGGCCACTCGGTCTTGCTGCCCACCTTGGCGATGCCCGACCAAGCCATGGCTTCTTCACCGACGGTGATGCCGTAGCGGATCGCCTTGCCGCCATCCAGAACGTAGTAGAGGTAATGGTTGTCGGAATCGACCACAATCGAGCCCGGCGATTCCTTGCGGTGGTACTCAACGATGGCGCGGCGGAACGGCTCTGCGACCGGGGTGTTCTCGTACCGAACCTTGGCAAGGAGTTCCTTGTCCTTCGGCTTGAAGGCCTTGGTGTCGGTCGCTTCAAAATGCGTGGCCTGCATGCAGCCCGACAGCATCAGGCCAGCGGCCAAAATACCCAGCGTAACTTTCAGCGACGACATGATTTGGTTCCAATCGACAACAACAAGCTTTCGTGGAGCTTGAGTAAGCCCAATTCCACGATTCCGTTGGCCCCATTATCGTTGAAATCTGCCACAATTCCAGCCTCACGACGCTTCTCCCGCGCTGCAAGACCTTACCTGTGGCTTTTCTGCCGCAAGTTTTGCGGGCCAGCGCCGGTTTTTGGGCAAAACGGTCGTAAGTGTCGATTCCGTGCCACAGCTGGGCCATGGCGTCGCCACAAATGCAAACGCTCCGTTAATGTGCTTGTCATCATCAACTTGTCAGAATCGCGCTAAGCGCTGTCAGTCTGTCGCAGGCCCCTGCTGGAGTTGTGCATGTTTTCTGTGTTCGTTCCCTTCGAGTCCTCCCTCAAGAAGGCCGTCATCGAGGATCTCGCAGCAGTCCCGGAGCATGCGGTCTGGATCGACCTGGTCAACCCCACCGCGGCCGAGGACAAAGCCGTCGAGAAGCTCTCGGGGATCGCAATCCCGACCCGGGAGGACATGCAGGAGATCGAGATCTCGAGCCGCCTCTATATGGAGAACGGCGCGCGCTACATGACCGCGACGCTGATGTGCCAATCCGATACCGATATGCCGAGGACCACGGCGGTCACGTTCATTCTGGGCGACCACCGCCTGGTAACGGTGCGCTATGACCAGCCCAAGCCCTTTGCGCTGGTCGAGGCCAAGCTGGCCCGTTCCTGCACACCGGCCATCACCGGCGAGATGGTGCTGATGGAGCTGCTCGATGCCGTGATCGACCGCTGCGCCGACATCCTGGAGCGCTGCGGCGCCGAGATCGATCAGGTCTCCCATGACATTTTCGAGCCGGAGAGCGAGCGCCACGGTCACGCCAAGCAATATTCGCAAATCCTGATCTCGATCGGCCGCAAGGGCGATCTGACCTCCAAGGTCCGCGAGAGCCTGGTCTCGATCGGCCGCGTCGTCGCCTTCCTTTCCGCGGTGGTGGAGGGCGTGAAATGGTCGAAGGACATGCGCGAGCAGCTCAAGACCATGCAGCGTGACGTCGTCTCGCTGACCGATCATGCCTCCTATCTCTCCAGCAAGATCACCTTTGTGCTCGACGCCATGCTCGGCGTCGTCAATCTCGAGCAGAACAACATCATCAAGCTGTTTTCGGTCATGGCGGTTGTCCTGATGCCGCCGACGCTAATCGCCTCGATCTACGGCATGAACTTCAAGTCGATGCCGGAACTCGAATGGGTGCACGGTTATCCGTTCGCGCTGGTGCTGATGCTGATTGCGGCGATCGTTCCGTACTGGATATTCAAGTGGAAGAAGTGGCTGTAATAGTGACCGAGACCTTACGCCGGACGCAGAGACACAGTGTCTGGTGTCGCAGAATAGAGCGGGATTGCGGCCGCACGGCGATGTGTGCTCGCCGCCCCAATTCCTCCGGTAAAATTTGAGCGGTGGGCTGAACGTTTGCGCGAAACTTGTCTGCGATAAGGAGCAGGTAAGCCGCGAGGAACAGCCATGGTTGAAAAACACATAACGACGCCCCCCAACGTCATCGATCTGGCGAGCTATCGCCACGTCGCGACGAGCGGCAAGGCGTCGTCGATGTCGGCGCGCATGTGCCGGCACTGTGGTGCTCCGCTGCTCGACGGCGAGAACGACGACGATTGCTCGACTGCAATCAGCACGGCCGCTCCGCAGCCACGCGAGAGGTCACGTCGGATTCGACTCGATTGAGGAACGGAAAGCTAAGGGCGATCCAGGTCTTGCGGCGGCGTTGTCTGGATCGCCTTGCTTCTCCGGCGTAATTTCCAGCATCATCATTGCGAGGAGCTCGCGACAAAATTGCGAAGCAATTTTGCACTGAAGCGACGAGGCAATCCAGACTGTCCTCACCGAGGCAGTCTGGATTGCTTCGCTTGCGCTTGCAATGACGCGGTAGCCTACACGTGCTGGCCGCCGTTGATGTGGATCTCGGCGCCGTTGACGTAAGAACTGGTGTCCGTGCACAGCACGTAGATGATCTTGGCGACCTCGTCCGGTGTGCCGAGCCGGTGCATCGGGATCTGCTGGTCGACGATCTTCTCGGTGCCCGGCGACAGGATCGAGGTGTCGATCTCGCCCGGCGCGATCGCGTTGACGCGCACGCCGACGCGGCCGAAGTCGGAGGCCATTTCGCGCGTCAGGGACGCCAGCGCGGCCTTCGAGGTGGCGTAGGCCGCGCCCGCGAAGGGATGCACGCGCGAGCCCGCGATCGAGGTGACGTTCACGACAGAGCCCTTGGCCGCCTTCAATTCCTCGATCAGCCCGCGCGCCATCATGATCGGCGCGAAGAAGTTGACATTGAACACGTGCGTCCAGGTGTCGAGGTCGGTGTCGATCGAGCCGAGCCTGGAGCCGCCGGCCCCCTTCGGCGAGATCGCGGCGTTGTTGACCAGCGCATGCAGCATGCCGCCTTCGAGACGGTCGCGGATGTCGGAGATCGCGCGCGTGGTATCTGCGGGGGTGGCGAGGTCGACCTGGATATGGTCCTCAGGGCCCGCGTCCCAGGGACAATCCTCCGGGAACGGATGCCGCGAGCAGGTGATCACGCGCCAGCCGGCCGAGGAGAAACGGATCACGGTGGCATGGCCGATGCCGCGGCTCGCCCCGGTCAGGAGCAGCGTACGGCGCGGCGCATTGGACGACTGCGGCATGGACATCTTTCAGGCTGGAGCATGATCCGGACCCGGAGGGCCGCGTTAGCGCAAACTGTGCAGCGGTTTTCCGAAGGGATCATTCTCGAACAAAGTTCTAGGGATACATTCGCGTCTTGGACCATTTCTGGCCGGCCGCGTCACGGCGAAATTCAATGCGGTCGTGCAGGCGGAACGGGCGGTCGTGCCAGAACTCGATACGCGACGGTGTTATACGCCAGCCGCTCCAGCCCGGCGGACGCGGCACCTTGCCGATCATGTGCTTGGCGGCGACCTTGGCGATCGCCTGCTCGAAAGCGAAGCGGCTCTCGAGCTCCTGCGACTGCTTGCTCGCCCAGGCGCCGATCTGCGCCTGCTTGGGACGGGTGGCGAAATAGGCGTCGGCTTCGGCCTCGGTCACCGGCGTCACGTTGCCGCGGATGCGGACCTGACGGCGCAGCGACTTCCAGTGAAAAAGTAACGCCGCCTTAGGATTTGCGGCGAGTTCGCGGCCCTTCTGGCTGGCGATGTGGCTGTAGAAGACGAAACCATCGGTATCGAAGCCCTTCATCAGCACCATGCGCACGTCCGGCAGGCCGTCGGGATCGACGGTCGCGAGCGCCATGGCGTTCGGATCGTTCGGCTCGCTCTTGATGGCTTCGTTCAGCCAGGCCTCGAACAGCGCAAACGGCTCGTCGGCGGCGGTGAAATCACCGGATGTTAAGGGTGTCTGGTGTTTCATCGAGGTCGTGTCGGTCATGTCTGGGGTCCGAGTTGCGTCCTGCGGTCCAAAACGCGTTGTTGTCTGCTACCGCCCTATATAGGGTATGGGGACGCGTTGGCCTATCGGCGATCCGGCCGTCCGGCTTCGTCATGACGATCATTCTGATCGGACTCGGCACCGGCGGTTGCAGCTTTTCCCGCAACGACAAGAGTGCCTACGCCAAGGCCGATGACAGCGACCTTACCGGCTCGATCGCAATGCCGGCCAGGGTGGCGGCACCGACAGAGACCGATCTCGCCTTTGCCCGCAACGCCGCCTCCGACGTGCTCAGCAAGAACGATAAGGATTCCAGCCAGCATTGGGAGAATCCGGAAACCGGGGCGCGCGGTTCGGTCACGCCGATCGCGCAATCCTATGCCGCCGAGGACGGCCGCAAGTGCCGCGACTTCCTGGCGAGCTACGTCAATGGCAGCACCGAAAGCTGGCTCCAGGGCGCGGGCTGCCAAAGCAGCCGTGGCAGTTGGGAGATTCATACGCTAAAGCCGTGGCGGAGCTAGGAATCGCTTCACCAGGCTAGTTGCAAAAATACCACTCGCCCCCCACATGAGGCTCAGTTGGGGCGGGGAGCCCTTTGAACAATTCGATTTCTTGAAGGAGACGTGACGGATGCGCGACCCCTATGAGGTCTTGGGGGTGCCGCGGAGCGCCAACGCTGCCGCGATCAAGAGCGCCTATCGCAAGCTTGCCAAGAAGCACCATCCCGACAGCAACAAGAACGACCCGAAGGCGGCCGAGCGCTTCGCTGAGCTCAATACGGCCAATGAGATCCTCGGCGACGAGGACAAGCGCAAGCAATTCGACCGCGGCGAGATCGACGCCGACGGCAAGCCGCGCTTCCAGGGTTTTCCGGGCGGCGGCGGTGGGCCGCGCGGGCGCGCGGGTCCCGGCGGGTTCGAGAGCTATACGTTCCGCGGTGGCGGCGCGGGCCCTGGTCCGGGCGGCGGCGCGTTCGAGGACATCCTCAACAGCATGTTCGGAGGAGGGCCGCGTCCGCGCCCAGGGGCCGGCGGCGGTGCCCAGTTCGAATTCGACACCGGCGGGATCGGGCTCGATCTCGACGTCAATGTCGCCATGACCGTCTCGCTGGAGGAGGCGGTGAAGGGCGGCGAGAAGCGCGTCCGGCTGCCGAACGGCAAGGAGCTCAACGTCAAGATTCCGGCCGGCGTGACCGAAGGCCAGCAGATCCGGTTGCGGGGGCAGGGCGAGAGCGCTCAGGGCCACCCGCCGGGCGATCTCCTGATCACGATCGGCATCGCGCAGCATCCGTTCTTCAAGATCGAGGGCGCCGATCTCAGGATCGACCTGCCGGTCACGCTCTACGAGGCGGTGCTTGGCGGCAAGGTCCGCGTGCCCACCCTCGGCAATGCCGTAGAGCTTTCGGTTCCGCAAAACACCTCCAGCGGCCGGACCTTCCGCCTCAAGGGCAAAGGATTGCCAAAAACTGGTGGAACCGGGGATCTCTTCGTCACCGTCAGGATTATGCTACCGGACGGGAACGACGCCGAGCTTGAAGCATTGATGGAAAAGTGGCGGGAGCAGCGCCCCTACAATCCACGTAGCGGGCTTGGCTAAGTGTGATCCGGAAAGTGTGAGGGGTTCTCCTAAAGACTGAGAGCGTCGTGCATCGAGATGATGCTCATCATATGCCCGAGGCGTGGTAGCCCTTCTTGGCTCACGTGCTCGACGTGTCGGCTGTCCGGCGGGGCAGCCGATAAAAAGGTGCGGCCTCGAGAGGGGGACCAGCGCGGTACCAAAAACCCCAATCGAGGCCGCCCGCGTCGATCGGCGGATCGAACGCTGCTCATTTTCGCGTGATCATCCGGTGCGATAATGAGACGCGCCGATGTCTTCATTCCAAATTTTCAATGTCGGAATCGAGGCACCGCGTTTGCGTGGTTGTCTAGGTGCCGCTTTTCTCTGCTTGGTCGTAGACCGCCTGCGCCACTTTGGTCAGCCGGTCCCGGTCGCCGCCACCGCTGACGACGTAGCCGACACCGCGCTCCGACCAGAACAGCGCCCCGTCCTTGTCCGTTCTGGCATACCGCATCTGCGTCGCGCCATTCTCGGTCTTGGCGGTGTAGATCGTGTACCGCTCGCCCGAGGCGCCCTCATACATCAGGAACGACGCCGGGCCGTTCGGCCCCGGCAAGAGCCGGCCGCCGACGAGCTTTAGTCCACTCGCCTCCAGGTTCGGAGCAAACACGGTCCAGCCGCAGCGTCTGGTCAGCCAGGCCTGGAGGTGGTCGCGCTCGTTGCCGCCGACCTCGACGGGATGGCGAACCTCGACGACATAGAGGCGGTGGGCGTCGAGTGCGTCGGTCGTAAAGCTCTGGAAAGTCGAGGGCGCGTTGGCGGCACCGTGCGCCAGCCAGCCGGCGGTGCCGCCGGCCATGAAGGCCACCAGCACAGCCGCGGCGGCGCCATAGAGCCAGTGCCGCGGGCGGCGCTCCAGCCGTTCGAGCTCGAGCCGCGCCGGCACCGGCTCCTGGGCGACGGAATCGTAGCGGGCGTGCAGCATCTCGGCCATGGCGCGCCAGGACTGCACGCGCTCGCCATCCTCGGGCTGCGCGGCAAGCCAGGCCTCGACATCGGCGCGGCGCTCGGCCGGCAGCTCGCCGTCAACATAGGCGTGCAGTTCGTCCTCGGTCACTGGGATCTTGCGGTCGTTCATATCGATCGTCTCTGGCTCTGCGGCCCAAAATGTTCTTCGTGGTTCAACTGCGCCGCTTTCCGCGCCATGCAGGAGAAACGACCGGCGCGATGCATCAATCCTGCCATCATTTCACCCGCCTGAGCGCCGGGCGCTCGCCCTCCAGCGAGGCTTTGACGTGGGCGCGGGCGCGTGCCAGGCGCGACATCACTGTGCCGATCGGCACGCCCTGGATGTCGGCGACCTCGCGGTAGCTCATGCCCTCCAGCATCACCAGGAGCAGCACCGAGCGTTGCTCCTCGACGAGCGTCGCCAGCGCCCTCTCGATATCGCGCCCTTCGGCTTCGGTCCCGCTGGCATCCGGGTTGTTCTCCGTCAGCTGCATGAATTGCGGCCGTCGTGCCAGCGAACGCCGCCGGTTCTTGTTGAGGTTGGTCAGGATCGTATAGAGCCAGCTCCTGACGTCGCCTCCGAGGAACAGACGCTCCGAACGCAGCGCCCGCACCAGCGTATCCTGCACCAGATCGTCGGCCGCATCCGCCTCGCGCGTGAGCGCGCGGGCGTAGCGGCGCAACGCCGGGATCATGGCTTCAACACTCTGGCGAAACGCACTCATTGCGGTCTTGACGTCCTGATGTCGGCGCGAGCGCCACAACGATCATAACACCCGAGCGGAACGGCTATTCCGGCGCTTGAAACAGCGTTAACGCCGCGTATTAGGACTGTACCGCAACGGAGGGCTGGTGTACCTCCAAACCTCACCGGGAGCTCGACGGGACGTTAGCAAAATGGCGCAGAATTCAGGTCTGATGCAGGGCAAGCGGGGCGTGGTCCTCGGCGTTGCCAACAACCGCTCGATCGCCTGGGGCATTGCCAAGGCATGCCACGCGGCCGGCGCGGAGCTTGCCTTCACCTATCAGGGCGATGCGCTGAAGAAGCGCGTCGAGCCGCTCGCCGCCGAGATCGGCGGGCTCGTGCTCGGCCATTGCGACGTCACCGATGCTGCGACCATCGATGCGGCCTTCGCGGTGCTGAAGGAGAAGTGGGGCAAGATCGACTTTCTGGTGCATGCGATCGCCTATGGCGAGCAACTCGACGGCCGCTACGTCGACACCACGCAGGAGAATTTTTCGAAATCCCTGCTGATCTCCTGCTATTCGTTCACGGCGGTGGCGCAGCGCGCCGAGAAGCTGATGACCGACGGTGGCTCGCTCATCACGCTCAGCTATTACGGCGCCGAGAAGTGGATGCCGCATTACAACGTCATGGGCGTCGCGAAAGCGGCGCTCGAAGCGAGCGTGCGTTATCTCGCCGTCGATCTCGGTGAGAAGAATATCCGCGTCAACGCGATCTCCGCGGGGCCGATCAAGACCCTCGCGGCGTCCGGCATCGGCGATTTCAGATATATCCTGAAGTGGAACGAGGCCAACGCACCGCTGCGGCGCAACGTCTCCACGGAAGACGTCGGCGGCAGCGCGCTGTATTTCCTCTCCGACCTCTCGCGCGGCGTCACCGGCGAGGTGCACCACGTCGATTCCGGCTATCACGTGCTCGGCATGAAGCGCCCGGACGCGCCGGACATTTCGTTCGGCGGGAAGGACTAACTTTTCACCCAGCAATGCCCGTCCCCACGATCTATTACCTTCGCCACGGCGAGACCGAGTGGAATGCGCTCGGGAGGCTTCAGGGCATCAAGGACATTCCGCTGAACGCACGCGGTCGCGGTCAGGCGGTGCAGGCCGGCGGCATTCTCGCCGATCTCTTCAAGCGCGAGGACCGCGACAAGGCCGCATTACCCTACGTGTCGAGTCCGCTTGGCCGCGCACGAGAGACCATGGAACTGGCGCGGAGCAAGCTCGAACTGCCGACTGCGGGCTATACGCTCGACGATCGCCTGCGTGAGATCGGCTACGGCACCTGGGAGGGACTGACGCTGGCCGAGAGCGAGGCCTCCGATCCCGACATCTACGCCCGGCGCCTCGCCGACAAATGGACGGTGGGCCCCGCGGGCGGAGAGACCTACGCCGATGTGCAGGTCCGCGTGCGCGCTTGGTACGACCAACTCCGGACCGACACCGTCGCGGTCGCCCATGGTGGGACCTGCCGGGCCCTGATGGTTTCACTCGGCCTGGAGACGCCGGCGAGCGCCGCCGAACTTTATATCGAGCAGGGCGCCGTCTACGTGTTCCGCGACGGGCGGTTGGAGAAGTTTAGTTAAGCCGGTTCGCTTGCGCGTCCTGCGCCGTCATGCCCGGGGCGCCCTTTTGCGCTTGTGGGCCAAGAACGTGGATGGCGGGACAAGCCCGGCCATGACGACCGTGTAGGCATTTGACCCCAATTTCAGGGCGAGTTAAGTCAGCACTGACTTACGAGCTAGATACGGATGTCCTTCAACACCTTCGGCCACATGTTCCGCGTCACGACCTTCGGCGAGAGCCATGGGGTGGCGATCGGCTGCGTGGTCGACGGCTGCCCGCCCATGATCCCGCTCGTCGAGGCCGACATCCAGGGTGATCTTGATCGCCGCCGACCCGGCCAGTCGCGCTTCACGACCCAGCGTCAGGAGCCGGACCAGGTCAAGATCCTCTCCGGCGTGATGGCGCATCCGGAGACCGGCGTGCAGGTGACGACGGGCACGCCGATCGGGCTCCTGATCGAGAACACCGACCAGCGCTCAAAAGACTATTCCGAGATCAAGGACAAGTTTCGGCCTGGCCACGCTGACTTTACCTATGAAGCGAAGTACGGCCTGCGCGACTATCGCGGCGGCGGCCGCTCCTCGGCGCGCGAGACCGCGACGCGCGTCGCCGCCGGCGCGATCGCTCGAAAGGTGCTGCCCGATGTGAAGGTGCGCGGCGCGCTGGTGCAGATGGGGCCACACAAGATCGACCGCGCGAAATGGGACTGGGACGAGATCGCGAAAAACCCGTTCTTCTGTCCGGACAAGGACAAGGCCGCGTTCTTCGAGACCTATCTCGACGGCATCCGCAAGAGCGGCTCCTCGATCGGCGCGGTGATCGAGGTCGTCGCCGAAGGTGTGCCGGCTGGCCTTGGCGCCCCGATCTACGCCAAGCTCGATGCCGAGCTCGCCGCCGCAATGATGAGCATCAATGCGGTGAAGGGCGTCGAGATCGGCGCCGGCTTCGGCGCGGCCGAACTCACCGGGGAAGAGAATGCCGACGAGATGCGCACGGGCAATGACGGCACGCGTTTTCTGTCCAACCACGCTGGTGGCGTGCTGGGCGGCATCTCCACGGGGCAGCCGGTGGTGGTGCGTTTCGCCGTCAAGCCGACCTCGTCGATCCTGCAGCCGCGTCTCACCGTCGATCGCAACGGCGCCGACACCGAGATCATGACCAAGGGCCGCCACGATCCCTGCGTCGGCATCCGCGCCGTCCCCGTCGGCGAAGCCATGATGGCCTGCGTGTTGGCGGATCATTTCCTGCGCGACCGCGGCCAGGTCGGGCGCTAGCGTTCCGCAGGGCGCTTGTATCGCGCCACTAGTCCACCGCGCAGCTTGACGATCCCACAACTTCGTCCGCAAATGCGCGCATGGAAAGCTCCGAGCTCCAACGTATCACCAACTGGCTGATCGACGGCGCCTGGTCGTCGAAGGCCCCGGCCGAGATGACGGCCGAAGCCTGCGAACGGATGGTTGCAGCCGGTCTGCCGCTATGGCGGTTCGGCATCTTCATCCGCACGCTGCATCCCGAAATTTTCGGTCGCAACTTCATCTGGCGGGAAGGCGAGGAGGTCGAGATCGGCACGGTCGATTTCGAGATCCTGGAGACGCCGGAATTCGCCAGAAGTCCGCTGCGGGTCGTGTTCGAGCAGGGACTTGAGGTGCGGGGACGCATGGACGATCCCGGCAGCAAGCATTTCCCTTTTTTCGACGATATGCGTGCCGAAGGCGTAACCGACTACGTCGCGACGCCAATGCAGTTTCTCGACGGCTCGGTCCACGCGACGAGCTGGACAACGCGCCATCCAGGCGGCTTCACCGATGAACACATCGCGGCGATTCACACCATCGTCAAGCCGCTCGCGCGCATCACCGAGATCATCAGCCTGCGCCGCACCGCCGAGATGCTGCTCGACACCTATGTCGGCAATCGTGCCGGCGCGCGCATCCTTGGCGGTCAGATCCGCCGCGGCCACAACGACACCATGCAGGCTGCGATCTGGCTCTCCGATCTGCGCGGCTTCACGGCGCTGTCGGACCGGCTGCCGGCCGAGACCGTGGTCGAGATCCTCAACCATTATTTCGACTGCCAGGTTGCCGCGATCCGCGGCCATGGCGGCGAGGTGCTGAAATTCATGGGCGACGGCCTGCTCGCGGTATTCCCGATCGACGAATATGTCGGCGATGCCGCGCATGTCTGCACGCGGGTGCTGGAGGCAGCGCGCGAATCTCGCGCCAGTGTCGAGGCGCTCGCATATCCTGTCGGCGACGTCGTCGAGCGCTTCCGCTTCGGCGTGGCGCTCCACGTCGGCAACATCCTCTACGGCAATATTGGCGGCGGCAACCGCCTCGACTTCACCTGCATTGGCCCCGCGGTCAATCTTGCTGCGCGGCTGGAGAAGATCACGGGTCGCCTGGGGCGGACCGTCGTGGCCTCAGAAGGCTTCGCCAATGTCTGCCACCACGACTGGCACGAGCTCGGCGAATTCCCGATCGCGGGCTTTTCCAAGGCGCAGCGCGTGTACGGGCTGACGGAGGAGACGCCGGTGGTGATGGCCTGAGGTCATCCTCGGATGTCCGCCGCCGTCAGCCTGGTGAGCAGAATTCAGGCGTTCGACGCCATCACCGACTTCAGCGGTACATCCAGCTGATAGACAAATCCGGACGGTTCGTAGGCCAGCCGCACCTGTCCGTTCAGTTGCTGGCCGAGCGACTCGATCATCCGGGTGCCGTAGCTCCGTCGTGTCGGCGGCGCCACCACGGGGCCGCCGCTTTCGCTCCACTTCAGGCGCAGCCTTTGCTCGATCTCGTCCACCGTCCATGCGATCTCGACATGTCCGGAGGAACTGGACAGTGCGCCGAACTTCGTCGTGTTGGTGCAGAGCTCGTTGAACGTCATCGCGAGCGCTATCACGGCACCGGATGTGATCCGGAGATCCGGCCCATTGAAATGGAATCGTCGACCTCCCTGACCGTCATAGGGATCGGTGGCGCCGCTCAGGGTATGAGTGAGGCTCGCATTGGACCAGCTGACCTGTATCAACAGGTCGTGGGCGCGCCCCAACGCCAGCAAGCGGCCATCCATGGCTTTTTGGCCTTGCTCGAGATTGATTGCGGCCCGGAAGCTCTGGGCTGCGATTGCGCTCACCGTCGCAAGCGTATTCTTGATGCGATGATGCAGCTCTCCGAGGATGAGCTTTTGCAACTTGTCGGCCGCCTCGCGTTCGTGGGCTTCGATGCCGGCTTGAGCGAGCAGGACCTTGGCGTCGGTGTCGGCCTGTTCCAGCAACAGGCGCAGATTGTCGTTCTCCGCCACCAGAACCGATTCCTGTGGCGATCGGGCAACCCCAAGGTTTTCCCCGGGATCCGTTGTGGTCGGAAGGATTTTTAGCGCGCCCGCTCCGATCATCGTCTGCAACTGCGAGATCATTTCGTCGACGGCGAGCGGCTTGCGAAAGAAGCGGCTGTCCGCCGGCGTTTCGGTTTCAGACGGCTTTACCTGACCGGAGACCAGTACGATCTTGATGGCAGGCCAGCGATCGTGCACCGCGTGGGCCAGCTTCAGGCCGTCCATGGTCCCGGGCATCTGGATGTCGCTGAACAGAAGCGAGATGTCCGACCGCGACTCGAGGATCGAGATGGCTTCGTCGGCGTTGACGGCCTCCACAGGGCAGAAGCCTGCATCCTCTACGATATCGACCGCGCGCATGCGCAGGATCATCTCGTCTTCGACGACGAGAACGTTCGGCAAGGAGGTTGGGGGCGTTGACATCTGTGCACGACACTTTCCTGGATCATCCGACAAGCTCGGCCGGCGCTTTGCGATGGTTGGTCTAGCGGCGAGCCGTCACCAAACGAGCTTCATGAACCCTGACATCGGATTCACCCCGGCGCAGACACGATGCTTCGAAGTCCGGCCAGACCTGGCCCAGGCAATTCCGCGCCACCGGAAGGCTCGCCAGCCGGTCCGCCTTCGCCAAAGCAACGGTTTCGCGCGCTTTTACTTGCGGAGCAAAACCGGGCAGCACCATTACGGACACTCCGAGGAGCGCGAACATCGCGAACGCGACAAGAGATTTCATCATTTGGGCTGCTTTGGCTGTTGACCGCCCCGTTTCGTTTGGGGACGCTGTTATAACAACCAAAATGAAATATAGTTCATTTCATACAACTTATATTTGAAGTGCGATTTGAAGGCGGATGCCGCCCTTGGCCCGGATCGTCGCTCGACGTGAACAGGCGGTCGACAAGGTTTGCTTGCCATTACCTCGGGGTTTTGGGGCCAGGCAGGCTTATCCAATCATGAATGTGCGAGGCCGTTTCACTCAATCGCGCCGCCTTGAGCAGCGATTCCCGCTGAACGCCGGGCGGGGCAATCTCTGCGCGACGGCGAGCCTCGGCTGCCAATTGGGCAAGGCGATTGCTCAGAGGGATGGTGCGCTTGGTGGTGTCTTGCATAGGACGCTCCGCATTGGGCGGGAGCGCAAAGACTCTCTCAGTCACCGATGGATGCCGTGATGAGCCGGTGATGGCTCAGCATGCGCCTGTTGACAGCCAATAGATACACTATTCGGCAGAGCAGATTCGGCGCCGAAATCGAAAGCGGGCGCAAAAGCACCAAAGCCGGACCGGTGCACTATTCCTCCGGCTCCGTGGTGAACAGCAGGGGATAGCCCTTGGTGCGGCCGGCATCCGTTGCGCGGGTAGCCTTGGTCTCGGCGACGTCCTTGGTGAAGACCGCGACGACGCAGGCGCCGAGCTTGTGGGCGGTGATCATCACCTTGTAGGCCTGATCCTCGGTCATGCGGAACTCGGCCTTGAGGATCATCGTGACGAATTCGCGGGGCGTAAAGTCGTCGTTGATCAGGATGACCTTATGCAGCTTCGGCCGCTCGACCTTGGTCTTCGTCCTGGTTTTCGGTTTGGCAACGGTATCGTTCATTCCGCCTCCCGGATATGGCGGGCTCGGGTTCCTGCCGGCGCGCTCAGCGCGCGGCCTTCTCACCATATTGCAGGACCTGCACCTTCTCCAAGGTGATCAGGCCGCTCGACATCATGCCATCCAGGATGGGCAGGAATGCATTGATGTTGTCCTCGCTGTCGACGATCTCGATCAGCAACGGCAAGTCTTCCGAGAGCCGCAGAATCTTGGAAGTGTGGAGCCGGCTGGACTTGCCGAAGCCCATCGGGCCGCGCAGCACGGTGGCGCCGGCCAGATGCCGCTCGCGCGCCGTCATCACGATCGCTTCATAGAGCGGCTTGCCGTCGAATTGGTCGTTCTCGCCAAGGAAGATCCGGAGCGAAACTGCCTGATTAAGGATTTGCATGGTCAGCTCCTTCGCAAGCGGTTGGTGCCGCTGGCTATCATGTGGCCTGCCCATACCGACACCAGCCAGCAGATGACGGATGCCGCGATATAGGCGAGCGCCGTATATTTCATGCCGCCGTGGAACAGGCGGAAGGTCTCCAGGCTGAAGGTTGAAAAGGTCGTGTAGCCGCCGCAGAACCCGGTCATGACGAACTGCCGGTGCTCGGGCCGCGCCAGCAGGCGGCCGTCGGGCCCGGTCAGCGTCGCGTAGAAGCCGATGACTAGTGAGCCGGTGGCGTTGATGAACAGCGTCGCGACCGGGAAGCCGGAGCCGGTGTCGAGCGCGAGCCCGACCAGATAGCGCGTTAGCCCGCCGACCATGCTGCCGGCGGCAATCCAGGCATAGAGCGTCGCGGTGCGCCAGCGATCGGCAGAGGAGGGGGACTTCATCTGCCTCTAGCCTCCCAGAGTGTCCGCGAGGAGGAAGCCGCAACTGACGGCCGCGAGGCAGAGCACGACCGAGACCGCGAGATTCCCGAGCGCGTGCATCGCCTCGCCGTTGCGCGCCAGCGTCAGCGTTTGCAGGCTGAACGAGGACACCGTGGTGTAGCAGCCAAGAAAGCCGGTGACCGCGAACAGCCATGGATCGGGCGCGGCGAAGACCGAGCCGGGATGGGTCGCCAATGCGCCAAAAATGCCGATCAGGAAGGCGCCGGTGACGTTGACGGTCACGGTGCCCCACGGAAACGTCTCGCCCAGCCGCCGCGCGATCGCGCCGGAGATGAAATAGCGCGCACAGCCGCCCAGCACGCTGCCGATCATAATCGCAAGCACTCCGCTCAGCACGGCGAACAGCCCCCCGTCATCGTTTCTCCTCCGTTGCCAGCCCGTTGCCGACGGCAAATAGTCCCATGAGCGCGACCAGCGCGAAGCCGAGCCCCGCCAGGAACGTGCCGGCCGGACCATAGGCATCCCACAAGGCGCCGGCGATCACGCTTGCGGCCAGCAAGGCAAGGCCGGTGAACAGGTTGAAATAGCCGAACGCGGTGCCGCGCAAGCTCGGTGGCGCTGCGTCGGCGACGAGGGCCGAGAGCAGGCCTTGCGTCAATCCCATATGCAGTCCCCACAGCACGACGCCGAGGGCGAGGCCGCCAAGGTTTGGCAGCAGCGCGAGCGCGAGATCGGCGCCGGCGAGGAAGACGAGGCCGAGCGCGAGCAGGCCGGTGCGGTTGATCCGGTCCGAGAGCACGCCGGCCGGATAGGCCGACAACGCATAGACGATGTTCATCAGCACCAGCACGGCCGGCACCCACATCGCATTGAGCCCGATATTCTGCGCACGCAGGATCAGGAAGGCCTCGCTGAAACGTGCCAGCGTGAACACGGCGCCAACCGCGACCACGCGCCAGTACACGGACCCGAGCTGGCGCATCGCAGCGGTATTCAGCGGATTCCTTGACGGCTCCCGGCCGGGGTCCGGCTCCGGCTCGCTCACCGCGAACGCGATCAGTCCGAACGACAGGAAGCCCGGCAGCACGGCCACCCAGAACACCATCGTAAAATTGTCCGCCGTCCACCACATCAGGCCGATCGCCATCAGCGGCCCGACGAACGCACCGATGGTGTCGAGCGACTGCCGCAGGCCGAAGCTCGCGCCGCGCAGACCGATAGGTGCTATATCGGCGATCAGCGCATCGCGCGGCGCGCCGCGAATGCCCTTGCCGACGCGATCGATGAAGCGCGCGGCAACCAGCCATTCGACGCTGGGGGCAAGCGGGAACAGCGGTTTTGTCAGCGCGGCCAGCCCGTAGCCGAGCGCAGCGAGCAATTTGCGCCGACCGAGCCAGTCGGACAACGCGCCGGAGAAGATCTTCGTGATCGAGGCGGTCGCCTCGGCAATGCCCTCGATGAAGCCGACGGTGAGCGTGGAGGCGCCGAGCACGGTGACGAGATAGACCGGCAGCAGCGCGTGGATCATCTCGGAAGAGACGTCCATCAGCATCGAGACGAAACCGAGCACCCAGATCCCCCTGGGCAGCCCCGCACGCGCAGCATTCGGTGTTGTCGTCATCACGTCCAGGACTTCTCCTCGGCCTCTGCTTGACCTCTCCTCGGCCTTCATCCAGGCAACAAAAAACCCGCCGGCGGCGGGTTTGTCCATGCTCCCGCCGAAGGCAGAGGCCTAGAAATTGCCTCTCCTCAAGCAGGAGTCATCAGCCCACTACGGTCACAGGCCGCCGGGCGGTTGTCGGGGGACTCCATCCCCATCTGTCCGGCCAGCCTAACATGGAAATCGCGCCGGACAAGTGGGCGAGGTGCGCTGTCCAGTGGCCCGTCAGTCCGGGAGCGGACCGCACATGACGGCATGCCGGCGCCAGCGATCGCGCAGTCCAGCGGCGCGAGCGCGGCAACATCGCGGCCGCTTTGCGTACTGCTTCGCAATTCCGCCTGCAAATGCCTAACTGGCAAATGCCTAACCGGAATGTGAAGCGCGAGCGATCTTCGGACTTTGCGGCAAGGCGATTGCATGTCACCATCAGGTCATACGACGGGAGGCTGCGATGCGCTTGCTGTTCTCGATCGGGGCTGTGCTGGTGACCGGCATGTTCGCCGGAGGGGACGTCGCGGGCATCGCGGCACCAGGACCCAAGTTTGAGTCGCCCAGACTGGCGCTACTCAAAAATCAGCCGCAGCGGCAAGCAGCCGACAGAGACGCGCAGACGGTCGATGTCGAGCTGATCCTCGCCGTCGACGTCTCCTACTCCATGGACATGGACGAGCTCGCGGTCCAGCGTGAAGGCTATGCGCAGGCGATCCAGTCGAAGGAATTCCTGCAGGCGCTGAAGCTGGGCCCGAACGGCCGGATCGCGGTGACCTATTTCGAGTGGGCCGCTTCGACCGACCAGAAGATCATCATTCCGTGGCGGCTGGTCGACGGACCGGAGACCGCCGATGCCGTCGCCGCCGAAATCCTGAAGACGCCGATCCGGCGTGCCTCGCGCACCTCGATCTCCGGCGCGATCAGTTTCGCGATGCCGCTGTTCGACGAGGATCCCTATCGGGGCTTGCGCCGCGTGATCGACATTTCCGGCGACGGTCCCAACAACAATGGCACTCCGGTCACGATTGCGCGCGACGCAGCGATCGAGAAGGGTATCGTCATCAACGGCCTGCCGATCATGGTCAAGGAACCCTCCTACTCGACTATGGATATCGACAATCTCGATTTCTACTATGAGGATTGCGTCATCGGCGGCCCCGGTTCCTTCGTCATCACGATCAAGGACCGCGATAAGTTCAAGGAAGCCATCCGCACCAAGCTCTTGATGGAGGTTGCGGGCCGTATGCCGGAGCGTCCCGTGATGCGGGTTGCGGAGAAGGACAAGGAGCCGCGTGTGAACTGCATGATCGGCGAGAAGATCTGGTCGGACCGCTGGGGTCGCTGAGCGCGGCCACCGGACGAGACCTTTTGCCCTATTTGCCGGCGATGGAATTTTAACCATGCGTTTACCGTTGCGTGGCCCTAATCGGCTGCTTTCATTTGTTTCCGGATAAGGTTCTGACGTTGCTGTCGGGGCGCGAAAGAAGCGGGCCTGTCAGACACATCCGCCGAGCAACCCAATGGCCATCGTCACCTCGAGCACCAGCCAGATTTCTCCCGCTCTCGAGCGAGTGTATCACCAGAGCTCCCTGCTCGGTGAGTGGAAGGGCAATTGGGCTGGCAACAACCAGCCCGTCAGCTTCAAGGTCGTGAACATCCGCGGGGCCCGGGCGCAAGTCGAGTACACCCATAACGGGCGCACCGAGCGCGGCTTTGGCGAGGTCGCCGGTTCGCTTCTCACCTTCGGCACGGTCACGGTCGGCACCAAGGACGGCAAGAGTCTGGTGCTGTTGTCATCTGCAGGCGCGGGCAAGCAGACCGCGACTCTCGAGAAGCAGGCGCCGCCGGCCTCCGACAGCCGCCTGATGGGAAGCTGGGGCGGCTATTCCAGTGACAATGGCAAGAGCGCGAGCTTCAGGGTGCTCGCTGTCAACGGCAACGAAGCGCAGGTCAGCGTCACCACAGATGGCGTCACCCGTCAGGGCACCGGCACCGTCTACAAGAACGTCATCATGTTCGGCCAGGCGCAGATTGCGACCGACGACGGGCAGAATGGCAAGATCATCTACCAGGTCCGCAACAAGTCCTTCGTGGTGCCCGTGACCAAATATCCGCCGTCGGATACATCGTCCTCGGTGGACAGGACGGCGTAGCAGATCACGGCTGCTGCTCGCTGGACCGCGTCAGCGCCTTCAATTGCCGGTCGATCTGACGCAAGACGTCGCAGGCGGTCGCCAAAGCGCCATTGCCGATCAGTCGCCAGATCTCCGTCGCCTGCTCGTCCAGATGCGGAATTGTCAGCGGTAACCGCGCTGCTTCCATAGCGCACCCTTCTCGTTGATGAGATAGCGCTAATTCAGTGCGAACACGATCTGCGCAACGCAGGCCAGCGACCGGTAGACGCATCCGGCGATATGGGTCTGCTCGTTACGTGCGGCCGCAAGCTCCGCATTCTCGATGCCGAAGAGGATTTCCCACTGGAAGCGCCGGATCAGGGCATCCCGCAACGGTTGCGGGTAGGGCAGCGCGATCGATTTCAACCGGTTGATCAGGTCTTGCGGATCGCGCAGTGGTTGGCAATGCGATCTCGCCCATCCAGATCGCCGAGCAGAAGCCGTGTGGATGGCCGGGTTGGTAGTCCATGGTGATGATGCCGGCCCGACAGGATTCCATGATGACTTCGACAGCGTCGGCGTTGCGATAGAGCAGGTCGACCCTTGTCCGCCAACGGACAGCCAGGCACCTCCGATGATCCACGGCCCCCATTCAGCGCCATCGCAAATTCATGGAGAGCGGCTTCGTCGTCCTCCCGTCATGACGGACTCGCGTCGCCTTGTCCGATCGCCAGCTTATGTCGCGGCGCGAGCGAGGAGGGTGTCGGCGCCGGGCGTGGCTGCAGCATCGGCATGGCATATGCCGCGGCCACGCGCCGGAATCGGAAGATCAGATCCGCGCCTCCAGAATCAGATTGAAGGGCGTTTCAGCGGCGCGGCGGAAGCGCGTCAGTCCGCCCTCTTGCGCGACCTTGCGCAGCCTTGCCTCGCCCGCTTGCGCGCCCAGTGCGAGGCCCACCTCCTGGTCGAGCGAGGCCGGCGTGCAGATCATGGTCGACGCCGCATAATAGACCCGCCCGACCGGGTTGAGATTGTCCTCGAGGCGGTCGCCTGCGAACGGCTCGACCAGCATGCAGGTGCCGTCCTTTGCCATGGTCTCGCGCACGTGGCCGATGGCGCCGACGGGATCGCCCATGTCATGCAGGCAATCGAAGAAGCAGACGAGATCATAGCCCTCGGCCGGATAGGTCTTGGCGGAATGAACAGCGAAGCTGACCCGGTCGCCCAATCCGGCTTCGGTGGCCGCCTTTCGCGCGGCCTCGATCGAACCCTCGTGATAGTCGAAGCCGTAGAAGCGGGAGTTCGGGAAGGCTTCCGCCATCAGCCGTGTCGAGACGCCGTGCCCGCAGCCGACATCGGCGACCTTGGCGCCGCGCTTCAGCTTGTCCACGACGCCGTCGAGCGCGGGCAGCCATTCCTGCACCAGATGATGCATGTACCCGGTCCGGAAGAAGCGGGCGGTGCCGCAGAACAGGCACTCGCTGCGCCGGTTCCAGCCGACGCCCTTGCCGGATTTGAATGCGTCCGAGATCTTCGGCTCGTCGAGAAACGCCGAGGCAATGACATTGCCGAACGCGCCGAGGAACACCGGACTGTCCTCATCGGCAAGCGCCATCGCCTGCTCCGGTAGCATCGAGAATTTTGCCGAAGCGGAATCGTATTCGATGTAGCCGGACGCCGCCTGACTCGCGAGCCATTCGCGGACGTAGCGCTCCGCCGTCCCGGTGGCGCTTGCGAGCTCGGACGAGTTCATCGGTCCCTTGGCGGCAAGGGTACGGTAGAGACCGAGCTTGTCCCCGAGCAGGACCAGCGACGCATTCATCGCCGCCCCGAATTCGGTGACCATCTTGCCCATAAAGGCATTCAACTTGTCGGAATTGACCTCCATGACAGCCTCCGTGCTGACGCGCCCCCTTAGGTGGGTCAATCCGGCATGGGGGAAGTTCAAATTGGCAGAAAAACGTGATCCCGGAACTCAGGGAAGAATGGTGTCGCTATGCTGGCATTCATGATGTCTGGTGGGTATAATTCGCAAGCTTTTCGACGGTTATTGAATGTTCAGGCTTACACCCTCTTGCGGTCTCGCGGTTTTTCTTGCCCTGCTCTGCCTCGGCGAAGCGCCGGCTCATGCGCAAGCCGCACCCCTGCAATATTGGATCCCCGGCGGACCTTTCGGCTTCGGCGGTGTTGCCGGCCAGAGCGCCGATAGCTACGGCATTTTCCCGAGCTTCAATGGCGGCGACGCAAGCGGCCGCAGCAATTCTGCGAACGGCTTCTTTGTCGGCAGCCAGCATGGCAATCTCAATTGGAGCGGCCTCAGCCCGGCCGGACTGAGCGGCAATTTCACCGCGCTCTCCTACGACAGCACGCAGTTCGGCTACAACACCAAGACCGCGGGCGGCATGCCCGTCACGTTCTTTGCCGGGTTCGACACCCTGAAATACGGCGGCGGCATTGGCAGCTCGCTTGCGCCGCTCACCTCCAGCGCCTCGCCCGGCTACGGCGCATTTGCGGGTGTCGAGCTCAAGCCGACCTCCAACCTCAGCCTGTCGTTTGGGGCCGGGTTCACCCAGCAGGACTCGGGCCGCATGGATAGCGATCTCAGATCGAACATGCTGCCCGGCGAGTCGCCGGCGTTGAATGGCCTTCGACGCTAACTAGCGCGTGAACTTCGCAACGAGCTCGACATGCGGCGTGTGGCGGAACTGATCCACCGGCACGACTACGTCGATCTTGTACCCGCCATCGATCAGCAGCCGCGCGTCGCGGGCAAAGGTCGCGACATTGCAGGAGACCGCGACCACCACCGGCACCTTGCTCGCGACGAGCTTCAAGGCCTGCGCCTGCGCGCCCTGGCGCGGCGGGTCGAACACGACGGCGTCGAAATCGCGCAGCTCCGGCGCCACCAGGGGACGGCGAAACAGATCGCGCGGCTCGGCCTTGATCGGCTTGAGACCCGGCGTGCGCGCGGCCTTTGCGAGCGCTGCAATGGCGCCGGCGTCGTTGTCATGGGCGGTGACGCGGGCCTTCTCGGCGAGCCGCAATGCAAACGGCCCGACGCCGCAGAAGAGATCGAGAACGTTCTTCGCCTTGCCGATGCGCTCGGCGACCAGCGACGCGAGCGTCTCTTCGCCGGCGACGGTCGCCTGCAGGAACGAGCCCGGCGGCAGCGTCACCTCGGCGCGGCCCATCTGCAGGGTCGGTGGCAGGCGTTGCAGCACCAGTTCGCCGTGCCGTGTCAGCCGCGCCAGGCGGTGCTGCTCGGCGACGCGCGACAGCGCCGTCACGAGCGACGTGGGCAGCGGGCCGGAGCCGCGCACGTCGACATCGAGACCGTTGGCGGTCGCGGTGACCTGGATGTCCAGCGGTTTCGTCACCGGCATTTTGGACGTCAGCAGCTCGGCGAGCGCCCAACCGGCATCGAGTGCACCCTCGAGCCCGGGATCGAGGATCGGGCAGCGATCAATCGGGATGACGTCGTGCGCGCTGGCAGCCGAAAAGCCGACCTTGAGGATGTCATGGGTGCCGAACCGGCCGTGCAGCGTGATGCGCCTGCGCCCCGCGCCGTGAGCGTCGACCAGCGGCGTCACCTCGCAGTCGATGCCGGCCTGGGCCAGGGTCTCGACCACGATGCCGCGCTTCCAGGCGTGATACGGTTCAGTCGCCCAGTGCTGGATCGCGCAGCCGCCGCAGACGCCGAAATGCGGACAGAACGGCGCGACGCGCTCGGGACTGGCGACGTCCACTACCAGCAGCTTGCGGCGGTCGGGATGATTGCCGACGACATGATCGACTTCGACGGTCTCGCCGCCGAGCGTGTAGGGCACATAGATGGCATCGCCAGCGTCGAGCGAGACGCCGTCGCCGCGATGGCCGACGTGATCGATCGTCACGCGCTCAACCACGGCGCGCGCCCAGGAAGAATTCGATGTTGCCGTCGCCGCCGGTGATCGTCGACGGGAACACCTCGATACCGGTGCAGCCGAGCGAGGCAGCAAAGGCGGCGATGTCGTCGCAGATCTCGCGGTGCACGGCGGCGTCGCGGACGATGCCCTTCTTGTTGTGCTTCCGGTCCGCCTCGAATTGCGGCTTGATCAGCGCCAGCAGGCTCATCGGCGCGGCGGCCAGCGACAGCGCGATGGGCAGCACCGTCTTGAGCGAGATGAAGCTGACGTCGATCACGACGACATCGGGCCGCGCCGGCAGGCGCTTGCCGTCATAGGCGCGGATGTCGGTCTCTTCCATCGACACGATCTTGGCGTGACCGCGCAGCGAGGGATGCAACTGGCTGGTGCCGACATCGACGGCAAAGACGAGGCTCGCGCCATTCGCCAGCAGTACCTCGGTGAATCCGCCGGTGGAGGCGCCGACGTCGAGGCAGACATGGTCCTCGATCTCGATCGGGTAGCGCTCCAGCGCGCCGGCGAGCTTGACGCCGCCGCGGGAGACGTAGGGGTGCGCGGGCTCGGCCTGGATCACGGCGTCCTCGGCGATGGTCTCCGACGGCTTTGCGACCTGCTTGTCGTCGGCGGTGACGAGCCCGGCCTCGATCGCCGCGCGCGCCCGCGCCCGGCTCTCGAACAGGCCGCGCTCGACCAGCAGAACATCCGCGCGCTTGCGGGCAGGGGACATCATCTCTCCGAAGACGCCTGAGGCGCTTATGTAGCGATCAATCGCGCGGCCGCCATCCGGACGCAAGCCTCGAACGCGGCCAGATCGTGCCAGACGTCGATCGGCATCTGCGCCGGCGTCACCAGCGGGCAGCCATGCAGCTCCAGCGCGTGGATCATCATGAGATTATCGACGAGGCCAAAATCCTCGACCGTCAGCCCCTGCGCATCGACCAGCCGTCCGTCTTCGGACGTCACGTCCATGAAGCGACTGACACGGTTGGCATAGGCGGCACCGTCATTGGAATAGGCGAGGCAGAACTTGCGGCGGCCGGCCATGTAGCCGAGCTCGTAGACGGTGCCGGGATCGGCGCCGGCGCCGCGGAACGGCGTGAGGTTGGCGATGATCGCATCGGCCGCGTCCATCATCGCCTCGTTGCCGCAAAAGATCTGCCGCGAGGCGTCGGGCGCGGCGCGGTCGATTTCGTTGTCGAGGGGATAGAGGCCGGTGACGCCGTGCGCGGCACAGACCGCGACTTTGTGCCGGCCGATCTCGACCGCATCTGGCAGGAACACGTCGGGGCCTGCCAGATAGATTTTCATCACAGCTGCTTCGCGGAAGGTCGAAGCTCGCTATCAGGCGAGCTTGACCGTCTCGGCCTTGACGTCCTTGCCGAGCGCCTCGAACACCTTGGCGACGATGCCCTTGGCGTCGAGACCGGCACGACCGTACATCGCCGCCGGGGTGTCGTGGTCCTGGAACACGTCGGGCAGCACCATGGTGCGGAACCGCACCAGGCCGCTGTCGAGCGCGCCCTGATCGGTCAGATATTGCGCGACATGCGAGCCGAAACCGCCGACCGAGCCTTCCTCGATCGTGATCAGGATCTCGTGGTCGCGCGCGAGCTTGAGCACGAGCTCGGTGTCCA
Organism: Bradyrhizobium lupini; assembly: GCF_040939785.1. NCBI lineage: Bacteria > Pseudomonadati > Pseudomonadota > Alphaproteobacteria > Hyphomicrobiales > Nitrobacteraceae > Bradyrhizobium > Bradyrhizobium lupini. Next base: position 1,725,457 of record NZ_CP162553.1, on the reverse strand, counting down.
GCGGTTTCATGAAGCGCGCATCAGCGATCGTGGTCGAAAGGCCGTGGGCTGCAAGCTCGTCGGCGGCCTTCTCGCATTCGGCGAGGCGCGTGCCGAAGGAGAGCAGGGCGATCTTGCTGCCCTGGCGGACGATGCGGCCCTTGCCGATCTCGAGCGGAATGCCGACTTCGGGCATCTCGATGCCTCGGCCTTCGCCGCGCGGATAGCGCAGCGAGCTCGGACGATCATTGATCGCGACCTGGGTTGCAACCATGTGCACCAGCTCGGCTTCATCGGACGCGGCCATGATCACCATGTTCGGCAGACAACCGAGATAGGCGTTGTCGAACGAACCGGCATGGGTGGCGCCGTCGGCGCCGACGAGGCCGGCGCGGTCGATGGCGAAGCGAACCGGCAGGCTCTGGATCGCGACGTCATGCACGATCTGGTCGTAGCCGCGCTGCAGGAACGTCGAGTAGATCGCGCAGAACGGCTTGTAGCCCTCGGTGGCGAGACCGGCGGCGAACGTCACTGCGTGCTGCTCGGCGATGCCGACGTCGAAGGTGCGGTCCGGGAACGCCTTGTTGAAGATGTCGACGCCGGTGCCGGAAGGCATGGCCGCGGTGATGGCGACGATCTTGTCGTCCTTCTCCGCTTCCTTGACGAGGCTCTGGCCGAATACGTTCTGATAGGCCGGCGCGTTCGGCTTGGACTTGGCCTGGGTGCCGGTCGCGACGTCGAACTTGACGACCGCGTGGTACTTGTCGGCGGAGGCTTCCGCCGGGCCGTAGCCCTTGCCCTTCTGCGTCACGACGTGGAGCAGGATCGGGCCGGTCTCCATGTCGCGCACGTTCTTCAGCACCGGCAGGAGATGGTCGAGGTTGTGGCCGTCGATCGGGCCCACGTAATAGAAGCCGAGCTCCTCGAACAGCGTGCCGCCATCCATCATGAAGCCGCGGGAATATTCCTCGACGCGGTTGGCTCGGTTCGCGAGGATCTTGGGCAGGCGCTGGTTGATCTGCTTGGCCACATCGCGCAGCGTGCGATAGGTCTTGCCCGAGTAGAGCCGCGACAGATAGGCGCTCATCGCGCCGACCGGCGGCGCGATCGACATGTCGTTGTCGTTGAGGATGACGATCAGGCGCGAGTTCATCGCCCCCGCATTGTTCATGGCCTCATAGGCCATGCCCGCCGACATCGCGCCGTCACCGATGACGGCTATAACGTTGTTCTTGCCGCCGGAGAGGTCGCGCGCGACCGCCATGCCGAGGCCGGCGGAGATCGAGGTCGAGGAATGCGCGGCGCCGAACGGATCGTAATCGCTCTCGCTGCGCTTGGTGAAGCCGGACAGGCCGCCGCCGGTGCGCAGCGTGCGGATGCGATCGCGCCGGCCGGTGAGGATCTTGTGCGGATAGGCCTGGTGGCCGACGTCCCAGATCAGCCGGTCGCGCGGGGTGTCGAAGACGTAATGGATTGCAGTGGTGAGCTCGACCACACCGAGGCCTGCGCCGAAGTGACCGCCGGTCACCGAGACGGCATCGATGGTCTCCTGGCGCAGCTCGTCGGCGACCTGGCGAACCTGCTCGACCTTGAGTTTGCGCAGGTCGTCCGGCGTCCGGATGGTGTCGAGAAGCGGCGTTTTACTATATGCGTTCACGGCGATTTCCAATTTGTCAGCGCCGGAAGATCGTTCCGGCGCGCGATGGGTTTGCTCAATATCGGCGCAGCGCGAGTCCTTAAACCGTCGGAGCCACCTGCATGGGGCAAAGCCCCGTCTTCAAGCTTAGGTGAGCTTAAGCGCTCTCCGGTTCAGTCTCTGTGATCCCTGTCACTTAGATCGGCTTCGTCCATCCCAGCCAATTCATCAGCAGTTTGAAGCGCTTGTCGTCGGTAATCAGTGCCCACGCAAGGCTTACAAAAAGCCACACTCCGCGCAGCTTTACACCAAAGCTTGGGCCAAAGCCAACCCGCTGGGCCCGATTACGGGCATGCACCTGCAACCCGCGGGCCAGAGTGGTTAATCATGGCGCCATCGGAAGGGTTCCAAGCTAGCCCGGTTCCTCGGCAAGGTTTTTCGCGTGGGGAAGCTATTTTTAGGCCGGATTCAGGAGGGCGAGGAGCGCTCTGAGGGAGGTTCCATAATCTCCGGAGCGCCGGTTCCCTGGAATCAAGCAGCAGCAACGCCGACGGCGGCGTGCGATCATGAAAAATTGCCGGTGCGCGCTGCGTGAGATAGGCGGCTTTGAAGGCGGCCCTTACTGGACGTCGAGCGGCGCGGTGCCGGTCGCCTGGCCGCTGGCATTGGTGGTGATCTTGTCGACGCGCGCCTCGGCCTGGCGCAGCAACTCCTCGCAGCGGCGCTTCAGGGCCTCGCCGCGCTCGTAGATCGTCACGGATTCCTCGAGCGGCACCTTGCCGTCCTCGAGCCGTTTCACGATCGTTTCGAGCTCCTCGATGGCGCGTTCGAAGGTCAGCCTGGAGATGTCGATTTGGGTATTTTCGGCCATATAAGTTTCCGATTGCCCGATTCGGTTCACGTCGCAGAAAGCAAAGTTTTGCGGGCGCAATGTGGCGGGTGTATCAGGCGCCCATCAGGGCGCCGACATGCGCCGTAACAGATTCTTTCAGTCCTTGCAGGTCGTAGCCGCCCTCGAGCACAGAAACAACGCGCCCCCCGGCGGTCTTGTCGGCGAGGTCCATCAGCTTGCGCGTCACCCAGGCATAATCCTCCGCGCGCAAATTCAGCGACGCCAGCGGATCGCGATAATGCGCGTCGAAGCCGGCAGAAATGACGAGCAGTTCCGGGCTGAATTTTTCGAGCTGCGGCAGGATCAAATTCTCGAATGCGATGCGGAATTCCGGCCCACCGTCCTCGGAGGCGAGCGGCGCGTTGACGATGGTGTCGTGGTCGCCGCGCTCGCTCTTGGCACCGGTGCCCGGAAACAGCGGCATCTGGTGCGTCGAGCAGTACATCACGGTCGGGTCCGACCAGAAGATGTCCTGCGTGCCGTTGCCGTGATGAACGTCGAAATCGACGATGGCCGCGCGCTTGATGCCGTATTTGCGCTGCGCGTGGCGCGCGGCGATCGCGACGTTGTCGAAGAAGCAGAAGCCCATCGGCTTGCCGATCTCGGCGTGGTGGCCGGGCGGGCGCACCGCGACGAAGGCGTTGCGATGCTCGCCCGCCATCACCGCTTCGGTTGCTGCGACCGCGCCGCCGACGCCGCGCATCACCGCTTCCCACGTGCCCGGCGACATCGAGGTGTCGCCATCGATATAGACCTGTCCGCTGGTCGGCGCGATGTGGCGCAGCTCCGTGACGTAGTGCTCGTTGTGGCAGAGCGTGACGAGATCGAGATCGCCCTCCGGCGCCTGGTCGCGCACCAGGAACTGGAAACGCTCATGCGACAGCGCCTCCTCCACCGCGCGCAGGCGGTCCGGCCTTTCAGGGTGTCCCGGCGGCGTGACGTGGTCGAGGCAGGCCTTGTGGGAGAGGAGAAGCGTACTCATCAGTCGGCCTCATGGGATGCGGGCTCTCGACGTCGCTTGGCGCATCCGGCGCCAAAACGCAAATGCAAAACCCAATCTATGCGTTCCCCCGGGAATGGCAAAGGGTGTCCCGAACCAGCCCGTTTGATCCGGATCAATTCACGCGCAGGATGCGGCTCAGCGGCAACGGCCCGATCGGTCCGTGCGCCCTGAAGAACGCGAACAGCGCGTCGGCGTCGTAGCCGCCATATTGCGGCCCCGTGCCTTGTTTGGCGGCCGTAAAGCCGTCGCCACCGACTGCGAGGTAATCGTTGAGGGTGACGCGGTAGCCGCTTCCGGCTTCGATCGGCCTGCCATTGAGCGTCATCTTCTCGTTGATCACGCGCTCGCCGAATGGCTTCGCCGCATCCCAGGCGTAACTGAACCCGTTCGAGACCTGGAGTATCCGCGGCCGCTTCGGATCGAGCCATTGCTGCTCCAGCATATCCTTGAGCTGGCTGCCCGTGAGCGTCATGGTGACGAGCTGGTTGCGGAACGGCTGGCTGGCGAAAACGTCGCCGAAGGTGATCGCACCGTTCTCCTTTGGAACGATGTCGGTGCGGATGCCGCCGGGATTGGTGAGCGCGATGACGGCGCCGCCGTCCTTGGCGTCCCTGGTCGCGGCGAGCTGCGCGTCCGCGATGACGTCACCGAGCGGGCTTTCGCCGGCCTCGTTCGGCACGCGTGACAGCGTCTGCGTCACCGATCCAGCCGGGCGATCGGCGATCGGCGCCGAAAGCCTGTCGTACGCGTCAATCAGTGCGGTCTGCTCGGGATCCCTAGGCAGCGAGGCATTGGCGACGAGGACGTTCTCCGCCCTGGCGCCGACGACGTCGCGCGTCGCCGGATCGAGCTTGAGGTCGATCGCGGTGACCAGGGTACCGTATTTGTCGCCGCTGGTGACGAGCCGCCCGTCAATATCGCAGACATAAGCACGATGGGTGTGGCCGCTGACGACGAGGTCGACGGCGCGATCGATTTTTTTCACGATGTCGACGATCGGCCCCGTGATAGCAGGGCATTCATTGTAGTCGCCGGCCGGCTCGCCGCCCTGGTGGATCAGCACTACGATCGCCTCGACCCCACCCGCTTTCAGCTGCGGCACCAGCGCGTTCACCGTTTCGGCTTCGTCGCGGAATTCGAGGCCGGTGATGCCCGATGGCGAGACGATGCCCGCGGTGTCCTTCAAGGTCAGCCCGATGAAGGCGATGGGGATGCCTTCGAATTCCCTGATCTCGTAAGGCGGCAGCACGCTCTTGCCCGTCGCCGTCTCGATGGTGGACGCCGCTAGATAGCGGAATCTGGCGCCCGTAAAGGAATGCGGCCCCTGACAGCCGTCGACGGGATGACAGCCCCCGTTCTGCATCCGCAGGAGCTCGGTCTTGCCTTCGTCGAATTCGTGATTGCCGACCGAGCTGATCGCGAGCCCCATCATCGAGAGCGACTCGATCGACGGTTCGTCGTGGAACATCGCCGACAGGAACGGGCTCGCGCCGATCAGGTCGCCGGCGGCGACGAAGATCGTGTTCTTGTGTCCCTCGCGCAGCTGCTTCACCAGCGTCGCCATGTATTCGGCACCGCCGGCCGCCACCATCACCTTCCTGGCCTTGTCCTCGGGATCGCTGATCCGGATGCCGCCCGGCGGCGGGCGCAGATTGCCGTGGAAATCGTTGATCGCCAGGATGCGCAGCTCGACGGGTGCGGCGGTTTGGGCGGACGCGGGCAGGGCGGCGAGCGCGAGCGAGAAGACGGTCAGCCGGAGAACATGTTGCATGAAACCAGACTAGTCGTTCCGCACGAAGATTTCACGAAGCTTTCTTCCTTCTCCCCTTCTCGAGAAGGTGTCGCGAAGCGCCGGATGAGGGGGTGTCTCCGCAAATTCAAATGTGAGTTCGACTCGCGGATAGAACCCGTCACCCGTCTCGCCGCTTTGCGGCGAGCCAGGCTCTCCCGCCATGGGAGAGGGAAGACAGCCTACCGCTTCTTCCTGTTCATAAACGCGTTGAACGCGGCGGTGGCTTCTTCCGACTTCAGCCGCTCGCCGAACAGATGGGCCTCCTGATCGATGCGGCGGGTGAGCTCCTCGGATGCGACGCGGAGCAGTTTGCGCGAGATCGCGACCGCTTCGGCGGGAAGCCGGCAGATATCGCGCGCCACCTTGCGTGCCTCGACCTCGGTATGACCCGGCGAGACCACGGTGTTGACGAAGCCGGCGGCATGCGCTTCCGCGGCCGTAAAAGTCCGTCCCATCACCAGCATGGCGAAGGCGCGCTGGTAGCCCATCGTGTTCGGCATCAAGAGGCTGGACGCGCCGACCGGCACGAGCCCGAGATGGATGTAGGGCGCGGAGAAGGTCGCCGCGTTCGAGGCCAGCACATAGTCGCAATGGAACAGCATCACGGTGCCCATGCCGATCGACGCGCCGTCCACGGCCGCGATCACCGGCTTGGCGTTGTGAGCTAGCGAATAGAGAAACTTGGCGCCGTCGGACAGCGTCTCGGGGCGCGACGTGTCGGCGTGCATGAAATCGTCGATGTCGTCGCCGGCGGTGAACACGCCGGAGCCCCCGGTGATGATCATGCAGCGGATGTCGGGATTGTTCTGCGCGGTGTCGATCGCGCGGCTCATCTCCCGATACATGTCCTGCGTGATCGCGTTCTTCTTGCTCGGGCGGCGCAGGGTGATCACGCGCGTTCCGCGCTCTTCGCTGACGACGATATTGCCATTCGGCATGAGGGGCCCCTGCGGTCGCCGCGATACTGACATTGCTAGACTCGCGAAACGTCAGCCTACATCATCTTGCAGGCGTGCCAATGCGCTAGCGCGACCTTTTGGAGACCGAATTCGCCCGAGACGGGCGCATCACGCTCGCCGCCGTGTTCCGCGTTGCAATGATCAACCGCCATTTTCGATTGAAAAACCACTGGTTGTGGTGCACGATCGCCTCGCGCCGTTCCATTTGGCCGATTGCCCGATTGATGATTGCCGCCACTCGTGTTGACGAATCCTCGCTGCACTATCGCGGCTGGCGCGTCGTGCTGGCCTGCTTCCTGATGGCTTTCTTCATGTTCGGCTTCGGCCTGTACGGTCAGGGCGTCTATCTCGCGGAACTGCAGCGCGCCCATGGCTGGCCGGGCACGCTGGTCTCCGCGGCCAGCACCTTCTCCTTTCTCCTGACTGCCGTCCTCGTCATCTTCACCGACGATCTGCTCGCCCGCATCGGGCTGCGGTCGCTGATCCTGTGCGGCCTGTCGGCGCTCGGCGCTTCGACGGTGCTGCTGGCGCTGCTGCAGACGCCGTGGCAGCTCTATCTCGCTTATGCGCTGATGTCGGTCGGCTGGACCGGCATGGGCACGGTGGTGATCGCGACCGTGCTGAACTCCTGGTTCGAACGGCGCCGCGGGCTCGCGCTCAGCCTCGCCTACAACGGCGCGACCTGCGGGGGCATCGTGCTCGTGCCGCTGCTGCTGTCGCTGAGTGGCAGCATCGGCTTTCGTTCCGCGATGCTGGCGGCCACGCTGGCGATGGTGGTGCTGGTGCTGCCGGTGGTGGTCATCTTCACCGGGTGGCGAACCGAAATGCCGCCGACGTCGGGTGGGAATTCATCCACTGGCGGCACTGCCTTGCCTTCGGTTCACTCACGCAAGACGCTGCTCGCCAACGCGGCGTTCTGGACCATGGTGCTGCCGATCGCGGTCGCGCTGCTGGCGCAGATGGGATTCATCATCCATCAGGTGACGTTCCTCGAACCGCTGATCGGCCGCGCCAGTGCGGGCCTTGCCGTCACCGTCATGGCGGCGATGGCGGTGGTCGGGCGCCTCTCGCTCGGCCTGTTCGTGGACCGGCTCGATCCGCGGCTCGCCTGCGCGGCATCGATGACGAGCCAGGCGGCGGCGCTGTTCGTGCTTCTGCAAAGCACGAATCCGACCGTGCTGCTCGTGTGCTGCGCCGTCTACGGTTTCTCGATCGGCAACATGATCACGTTTCCGCCCTTGATCATCCAGCGGGAGATCGGCGCGAGCGCCTTCGCCGCTGCGATGGGGCTGGGCACCTCGATCAGCGGCATCGTCAGCGCCTTCGGCCCCGGCATCGTCGGTCTCGTGCGCAGCGTAACCGGCGACTACACGAGCGCGTTTGCGATGTGCGTGGTGCTCGACGTGGTGGCGGCGAGCGTCGTACTATGGCGGCCGGGGCGACGTACGAAGCTTGCGGCTTCGTAGCCCGGATGGAGCGCAGCGCAATCCGGAATTCGTGTCACCAGCAATGATGGCCCCGGATTGCGCTGCGCTCCATCCGGGCTACGCGTCCCAGCTACCCCAACAGCACCGCATCCGCTGCCGCGACCGACTCCGCACTCTCCGTCACGGTGCGCTCGAGCGCGCCGGCCTGCACGGCGATGTTCTCGGCGAAGAAGCGCGCCAGCGAGACGTAGCGCCCGGCGTCCGCGATGCCGTCGGATTTCGCGGCGAGCGCTTCAGACGCCAGCATGCAGCCGCCGAGCGTGGCGCCGAACTGTTGCAGATACGGCGTCGCGCCGGCCAGCGCCTCGTTCGGCGCGGAAGGAAGCCGCTCCAGCAGCCATTTGCTGGTGCGCGTCAGCGCCTCCAGTGCCTCACGCAATTTCACGCCCGTGGTGCCGAAGGCGGGATCGTTGGAGGCTTCGACCTGCTTCACGATTGCGGAGAGTTCGTCGAGCAGCGCCCACACCGACGCGCCGCCGTTGGCCGCGAGCTTTCGCGTGACGAGGTCGATGGCCTGGATGCCGTTGGTGCCCTCGTAGATCGCGGTGATGCGGGCATCGCGATAGTGCTGCGCCGCGCCGGTCTCCTCGATGAAGCCCATGCCGCCATGCACCTGCACGCCGAGATAGGCGACCTCGTTGCCGATGTCGGTCGAATAGCCCTTGGCCATCGGCGTCAGCAATGCCGCACGCGCTGCAGCGTCGGCGCGGACCTTCGGATCCCTGGCACGCGTCGAGACGTCGATCGCCACCGCGGTCGCATAGCAGATGGTGCGCGCCGCAGCGGTCTGCGCCCGCATCCGCATCAGCATGCGCTTGACGTCGGGATGCACGAAGATCGCATCGGAACCGTCACCCTTGTTGCCGAGGGCGCGGCCCTGCTTGCGCTCTTGTGCGTACGACAATGCCTGCTGATAGGCACGGTCGGCAACACCGACGCCTTCGAGGCCGACGCCGAGGCGGGCCTGGTTCATCATCGTGAACATGCAGCGCATGCCCTGGTTCTCTTCGCCGACCAGGAAGCCGATCGCGCCGCCATGATCGCCCATGGTCATGGTGCAGGTGGGGGAGGCATGCATGCCGAGCTTGTGCTCGACGCCGGAGGCAAAGATGTCATTGCGCGCACCCAGCGAGCCGTCTTCGTTGACCATGAATTTCGGCACGAGGAACAGCGATATCCCCTTGGTCCCTGCGGGCGCGTCCGGCAGGCGCGCCAGCACGAAATGCACGATGTTGTCGGTCATGTCGTGCTCGCCGTAGGTGATGAAGATCTTCGTCCCCTTGATGCGATAGGTGCCGTCGGCCTGCTTCTCGGCGCGGGTGCGCAACGCGCCGACATCGGAGCCGGCCTGCGGCTCGGTCAGCTGCATCGTGCCGGTCCATTCGCCGGAGACGAGCTTCTCGAGATAGATTTTCTTCAGCTCGTCGCTGCCATGCGCGTCCAGCGCCTCCATCGCCGACGCCGTCAGCAGCGGGCAGAGGCCGAAGGCGACGTTGGCGGCGCTCCAGATCTCGGTGCAGGCGGCGTTGATCGCGAGCGGCAGGCCCTGGCCGCCGAAATCCTCGGGGCCCGAGACCGCGTTCCAGCCGCCCTCGGTCCAGCGCTTGTAGGCATCCGGCCAGCCCGGCGCGGTCGTGACCTTGCCGTCGCTGAGCTTGATGCCGTGCTCGTCGCCGACTTTGTTGAGCGGCGCCAGCACGTCGGTTGCGAACTTGCCGGCTTCCTCCAGCACGGCGCTCACGATATCGCCGTCGAAATCGCCGTAATGGCCGGCCTCCATGGCAGCTTTCAGGCCGGCGCCGTGGTTGAGCGACAGCAGCATGTCAGAGATCGGCGCGCGGTAGGTCATGGCTCACTCCCGTGGACAGTTCTTGGCGCCGTATTCCCATGAAACGGGGGAGGTCTCAACTGTCAGGAGGGGTGGCGGAACGCCCGTCGGCAACGGGCTGGCGTAGCGCTCCTGTAAGGCATGGCGCGGCGCCACCGGCGCCTGTGGTATTTTGCCCCTCCGGGCGGTTGAAATGCCGCGCCTCTCCCTATAGACCGGCACCACTCGAGGGAATCCGCGGACGCTCCTGTCGCCGCCGTTTCCCGAGGGCCTGATGGGGCGTAGCCAAGTGGTAAGGCAGCGGATTTTGATTCCGCCATTCGGAGGTTCGATCCCTCCCGCCCCAGCCAGCGCTTAAGCTGCTGAGTTCGTTATGTAAGCAGCTCTGATGCCGCCGAATTTTTTGAACGCGTTTGGAAATGGAGCTTCTGATGCTCGTTCCCGAATCAAACTAAACGGCGTCGTGCATTACATCGACCATAGTGGCCTATCTCCGTGGCTTTCATCTCAGTATATACCGCCGAGGCTACTTGGGGTGGTCTGTTACGCCCTCATCGTAGGATAGGGTACTACAGCGAACAATCGGACAAGCAGTCGAAATAATGCATTGGTGCGGAATTCGCCGTGCTGTCCATCATTTCCTACAACACAGTGGAGGAGGCGATCGAGATCGCCGACGACACTGTCTACGGCCTCGGCGCCCACGTGCAGGGCACGGATATGGAAACGGTGCGGGCCGTAGCCGGAGAGATCCGGTCTGGTCAGGTCCATGTGAACTATCCTGACTGGGACCCGAACGCACCTTTCGGTGGATACAAGCGTTCCGGCAACGGCCGGGAGTACGGCCTAGAGGGGTTTGGAAGAATATCTCGAGACAAAGGCCGTTCTCGGATTCTACTCATGAAGTTGCTCTCGTCGCATCGGGTCTTGGCGCTCGTCACGACCAGCGTCCGCCAATGCAAAAGTGTTTCCGGCCGTGATGGCACACGCGTCGGAATCCGCAGAACACCTTCTGGCTCAAGGTCGGGGCTTTGACGGCTGGCTGAGTTGGCCCGTGAGTTCAGTTCGCCCGACATGTGGAGCGGTATCTCATATTTCTCCAGGCCATTTCGAAATCAATCTGTCGCGAGAAACCCGTGCGGCCGTGGATAGATGGCTCCGCGTCGCTGAAGCAAACCGATGGTTCGCGCGATCTTGGGTTGGAAGATGGGCACGGCCGTTATGTTTCGATATCGTGCGATTGCCGTTGAGCCCGGGAAGTCGATTCCTGGATGCACTGATCGATTCAGGAATTTCGCTTGTGGAAGGTGGCTGCGGAACCTGCGAGACACGCGTGATCGAAGGCATGCCGGATCACCGCGAGCAGTTTCTGAGCAAGCAGGAACAAGAGACAAACAAGACGATCATGATTTGCTATTCGGGTGCAAAGTCGAAAAAGCTGACCTTGGACCTCTAAATAGGCCCAACCGACTGCCAACGTCTAATGACAGAACGTGCGCCTTGTCCGATGAGGGGATTCGCGAGGCGATGCCCGCGGCACGAACGACGGCGGTAACGGCCGAAGGGGACGGCTCTAGCACGGAAAGAGTGCCTACTGCTCCCTCGCGCCCTATTGCGGCGCTGGCGACCGTCTGTCCGTTGGCCATGTCGATCATCACAGAAATGGCGCCACTATGAGGAAAGAGGACGTGCTCGGTCTGGTCACCCGCCTGCGAGACGACCGCATCCCGATCGAGCGCTACCATCTCTAGCTCGGGCGCCAGCAGTTCGAGGTCCGCCGCCGGCAGTGTTGCCAGAAGTCGGTTGCCAATTTCGGCGGGAAGCGTCACTGCGGCCTACCTCGAACGATCCGCCGCATCGCATTTCGAGCGTCATAGGGCGGCCAACTCGAACTTTGTTTGAATCCGCCTACGCCTCGCGCCCCGAAGTCCAATTCAGCTGCGGAAGTTCTCAATCTCAAAAACTCCAACCACACGCGTCTCGGAGGCGAATTGTTGTCTCTCAGGATGATTTAGGAGTTAGGTCCCAGCGCGCCGCTGCACAATTGCGAAATGCGCATGGGTAACACCATAGGGAGTTCCGCTTTCCGGGACGCGGCAAGCGCTGCGGCGATCTCGGAAGTGTGGGGCTCGGCTTGACCTAGAAGCTCAACAGCTACGTGATGAAGCCGGGTCATTTCCGCCAGGACAAACGAGACAGTCTGCTTAGGAAGGCCCGGCAGAACGAAATCACGTCTCAGTAACCGAGTGGCTGACCTTGTCAGTAACCGAGTGGCTGGCCTTGCCAAGATGGCAGCCACCGAAATAGGGCGCCTCCGTTGGCGGCATGAGTGGCGGCTCAAACGAGCATCCACATCGTAAACGCGGCGCAGAGGCAGATCGTGCCCACGACAGTCATCCGGCAAAGAAGCGCTCGGTCCGGTCCATGTCGATCATCTTCGAGATCGATCCACGCCCGTAAACGTTTAAAGCTGCACGCTGGCTCCTGCTTGCGCCTGTCGTAATCTGTCAGAGCTTACGTCCCATTAGATGGTGTGAGCGCTCTGCGAACTGGCATTCCAGCAAATTCGATCTGAGGGGCTTCGAAATCAACTGAATCAGCTGGTTGCTAACCGCTATCTGCAAGCCCGCACTGAGCAGCTCTTGACCCTGAGTACGGCAACGCTCGTTGCGTGTGTCGGGCTCTTAGTGTCCAAGTTGCAGTAACTGATAGCCCTCCGAGGCTCGCGCAATAGCGGGGGTTGTGTTGATCAATTGGCATCGGTCGTCGAGCAGGTTCGTGGTCCAATGCGGCGAGACAAAGTAAGGATCAAACGTCGGAGTGATGAAAAGCTAACCATAATCGAAGAAGGATCGCTCAAAAGTTCACTGCTGCTGGTGCGAACCTTATTGCATGCCTGCGCAGAGCGCAGGCGGACGACGCTCTGGCGCTGACACTCGACATTGCACTCAGCGCTGGGACTGCTCACCTGCTTTGATGGATGGCGGACAAAAGGCTCCAGTCATCGGACTGGAGCCGCCACCTTCCTAAGCGCCTCCGCGAGGGGGATTGCGGGCAGTCGGAAGAGCGGGGTTTATCGATCTAGGTCAATGTTTCAACCGGATGCACGCTAGCGGCAAAAGTCAGACTATTGCGCTGTCATAAAACCAGTCAAACACCGGGCTTGTCATTTCAATCTGCGAGACTTTAACTCTGACACTCAGAAATAACAGGTTTGTGAAAAACAAGCCGAAGGGGGTCCGCAGTGGAGAAGGTGCGACGCTTACGCGCGATGGGTTCGCTGTGTCGTCAACAAGCAGCGTACAATGGCGTGAATAAATGGAAGCTCCTCGCGGAAGCAGAATACTGGGAGCACTTGGCTGAGCTTGAGCTGTCGTCCCATTTCCAAGAATGCAACGTCGCTTGTGCAAATGAAAGAACAGAGCCTCAAGCACGCACAGAGGAGAATGATTACTCGCGCCGGGAGACGATTGCCCCCGGATCAACGGCGACCACGAATGACGCGCAGTGTGCGCTTATGCCCCTATGAGCAAGATCCTCGTCGCGGCAATCGAAATGTGGGTTGGTCCAGCGCGCCAGTGTCGGCGACCTTACTCTTCTGGCCTATATGTCGCGATTTTGCGCGCACCTTCCCAAAGCTCGACGTCTTGGCCGTTAACGAGCTGCTTGGCTCGTTCGCTCGCCGTTGGTTCGTCGACGCAATCAAGTTCAAGGCGAAGCTGTATGTGGCCGTCCGATCCAAGAATGTAGGCTCGATACTCCGGCATGAGTTGCTCCAAAACATCAGTTCCGAAGCTGAAACCCGAGAAAATTACAACAACATCAAGAAGCTGTCCATTTAATTAGGACGATACTCCCATCCGTTCCAGACGGATCACTGCTCTGGACATACTCAAGAGCGCCACCGACGCTGAGGAGGTACACGTTCGGATTCACTCAACCCCGAATATTAAGCTGCCTATGATCGATTAATACATTTTACGAATTAAATTCGGATAACTGAAAATAATGTGGTACCTTTGTCGGTCCGAAGACGTTCGTGAAGTGGATGTCATACCTCGACAGAAGATGACGATCGACGTGAATTTTTGAAGACCTGCGGTAGATTTGCGGCCGTAACGCCGCCCGCCATGACCTTGCTTCTATCGACCTCACTCACGTCAAACGCCATCGCTGCGTCTGGGGCAAAAGGTGTGAACGGAGGTGGGGCAGAGCACCATCACCATGAGCACCACCTCGAACACCATCCTCACGACCGGGACGACGATTAGTTGATGAGGGAAGAGGTCCGCCTCAGGCACTCCGGGGCCTCTGCCTTGTAAGCACATGGCCTACTCACCTAGTCGTGAGTTGGGTCGCTGTCGGCGCTCTACACATCTCGGTCGGGTTAATCGAGACGGTCTCTCGCCCATGGGCGCGACCTGCGCCGATAGTGCCACAAACAGCATCAATGTCGTTAGGGGCACCATTCCGGCGCATCATGCTCGCGCGCCGAGAGCGTCGTCGGTCGTGGCGACGTGCAGCGTGTTCAGACTGCGGCCATCGGGCAGCGGAACGGATCAGCAATCACGCCGCTGTCAGTCTCGATTGCTCATCATGCTTCGTGCTACTGCAGTTTCTGGTTGTTGGCTACTTCTCGCGCTAAACTAAGCTCAAGCTCAGTGAGCTTTTCGATCAAGTGCTCCACGATCTCCGCGCAGTCCGAATGCGTCAGCGAATGCACTCCGCGCGATGTCAGGTGGTTCTTGAGGATAGTCGCCATCATGGCTTTGACGCTCATGGACCGGCCTCGTCTGAAAAAGCGGATCGTCACAAAATCAATCTGAAGTAGACGTTGACTATGGACGACACGCAACGGCAAGAAGTTTGGTTCAACCTCCATACAAGTACGGGCGGCGCCTCGCGCTATGTTGCGTTGCGAAGCACGTGCCGTTGCAACACCAAAGCAGCGCTTCGCTCCGAATTCGGGACTTACGAAACAATTCGTTAGCTTTTATCTGGCTTGCTAGGTGCGTGCCGATTACCGCCGATTGCGGCACATGGAATGGGAATACCGGCCCCGGCTGTTCCTCCCAACCTGCGGCCGGGGCCGTTTGAACTTGCACTGCACCGTTCAACCCGGTCCACGACAATGTTTAGAGGCATTGCCATCACGCTATTTGGGCTGACCATTCTTTCGCAGCTCGATCAGACGCTCTTCTATGGTCGAAATACTGGCGCCGCGCTCAGGCTTGTGCGGGACATTAGTCGTGGTTCCGGCCTGTGGTCAGCCGTGCTGCGCTCCTTCGGGCGGGGCATGCGCGAGCTTCCTCGACGGCTACTTCTTCAACAATACCCCTATCGTTCGCGCCATTCGCCTCACTGATCCTGCGTGACGGCCCAGCTCGGCTGCAATCTTCGATACGCCAGCGCCCGTCCGTGCCAGCTTCGACAATTGCTGGACCTCGCGGTCGGTCCATTGCTTTGGCTTCGGCGTTTTCATGGTGCGGTGCTCACCCGCACCAGTTAACCAGCGCGCCTCGTTTCGAACACTTGGGAAATTTACGGGTGGGTCCGTGGGCTGCGATCGAGGTTCACCGAGAAATAGTCGACCACTTCCGTAGCCTCGGCGCCTTGCCTGAAACCCCGCTGTTCTTCGAAATCGACGGAAGGACCATATGGATGAACTGCTGGCGGCGTACAATGACATCACCGCTTCCGGATTGGGCCCTCCCAACCGCAATGCGATGCGGCGAAGGCGGAGCAGCGTTCGCTGGCGGAGCCATGCGCAAAGTTCGGTTGTGCACGCCGATCTAGCCGGCTTGACCTCTTCCGCATCAGCCACGCGTTCGCTGAGAGGGCGGCTTAAACTCCACGACCTCGTGCTGGTCGCACGGATTAGCTCGCTCATTTTTCTTGACGATTAGCTCAAGCTCGAGAGCCTCGAAGGCGAGTTCATCCGCCAAGCGCTTAAACAGCTCGCGCTTTTCTATGTCCGTCGCTTGCTGGCTCATCAGCATAAACTCTCTGGCGTCAGCGCGGACCTTTTCCAAACGTCGTCGGAGGTCCTTCATGTGTGCCGGCTTAGCTTTTAAACTTATCCTTGGCCCGAACAAATCAGTTTGCTGGTTCGGATCCACCCGGAGTCAACTGCCGAAACTCGATACTGGTTCTATGCGGACCGCCAAATTCGCCGCTCTTCGTGCTGCGATATTTGGGCCACGCTCCATGACCCCGCCCCTGTTCAGGGATTGCGGGCTGAGGACGGCCGTCTTGGCCGATGAGCCATCCCTGTCCGGCTCTCGCCGGATGATGCATAGAACTAGCATACCTGAAGGGGGCATGAATGTTCGAAAGCGCACAGACGCGAGTGTTGCGCCGGACTAGGCTGGGAGCGATCCTGGACGCTCGCAAAGCGCTCGGGACCCAACGGCCTCGGGGAGATGCGAAAATGTGCCGGCTGCGCTGAAGCGGCTCCGTCCGCGAACGCAGTGTTGCCGGTTGCGTGCCGGGTATGAGGCAGGAGTAAGCTCGGCAGATTTAGATCAACGATGGTCGTTCTCGTGCGTACTTTTCTTCTCATTGTGGGAATATGGCTACTGGTGAACGTTCTGTTCGTTGTAGTTGTCCTGCCCTCGCGCAGACCGTCACCTACTCGGCGAGCAGGAATTCCATCTCCGGTGACGATTAACACGACGGCCGGTCGCTCGGACGATCACGACCCACCACTCCTGCAGCGCGCAATGAGGCCGGTTGCAATCAGGGTTCTTTTCATCGTGCTCATCCCTCCAGTCCTTCGAGCGTGGAATGCGGTTAGGCGGCACTTCAGAGGGCACGACAACTAGACACGGCCATCGCGTGCTTGAGATTCTCGTCGATGTCCTCACTGCGCCGCGGGCCCCCGAGCGATTCAGCGAGACCATCAGCACAGCGCTCTCGCTATGGCCATGCCTCGAAGCATGGTTATGACCCGCGCTTCAACGATGATGTGAGGAGCTCAGAGCCCAGGGGGAACAGCCGGCGCCAGCATTTCCATCCCAAAATGCCGCAACGCGCGCTCAATTGGTCTGCCGCTTTTCGGCTGAAGCCCGATCGATTAGGAAATCGTCCAATTTTCGGCCGCCTCGAAGCTGCGGCCGCAGCCATCGAGGCAGCCTGCCGCGACCCGACCATGTCTCCGCCGGGTTCTTCGGATTGCGATATTTGGGACGAACGGGCGGGTATGGACGGCGCTCGCGATTGAACCGCGTGGCCTCGTTGGCCAGTCCAATCCTGTGGAGCCGTTCCTCCAAATGTGCTTTTTGCATCAACATTTTCTGAGTGAGTTTGGCGGCGACCTCTTGGTGAAATATCCAGAGCTCGTCAACGGAGAGCGAATTGAAATGCGCGGTGTTCATGGCTCCATCCCTAATCTTGGGCAGAAGGCCCAGGCAGACAAGTCGGGAATCCGGGAACAGACAAGCCCTCAGTTAAATATTGATCATGCAATCCACATTTAATACGAGAGGTAGCAGGGAGAAAGGCGCGACAGTGGTAATATCGTGGCGGAGTATTTAAATCGCCGCGCGGGGTAGCCACGTCTCGTGACCTCCACAAACTCACCCTTGGCCAGTTGCGCTTTCGTGCTCGGGGACGAGCGCAAAGATGGCGATCACCGGACGGCGGCGCGGACGGCTCGATGAATCGCGCTGCCTCGTGACCGGCATATTAATCAGGTAGCCAAGAGTACAATTAATTAATTCATCGCGCCGCCCGATTTAAGCCGCATGGGAGCCGTTGTCGCCGCTAAGGTTCGAGCGGGGGGTGGGGCGCACCCGGGAGTTTTCGATGTCCGGTCATTTGCGATTATACTTCGCCAGTTTGGTGCTTGTCGGAGGTTTATCGGCGGCGCCTGCGTCTTCCAACCCTCTTGCCGACTTCTTCAATACTGCTACGCCCCAACCCACGGTAACCTCTCCGCCGCAAGCCGAATGCGTCCCGCGTCCCGGTACCTCGACCACTGGTGGACAGCATTGGGTCTACCGAATGGACGGTCGCCGCAAATGCTGGTTCCTGGCCGAGGGCATCGCGACGGTGAAGAAGCCGATTCGGGCTCGCATGGCCAAAGACCGCAGCGCCAGTTTGGACGAGAACGGGACGAGGTGGAGCGCGGTCGTTGATGCGCGCGCGGAGGTGCTGCGCTCCGCACCGCCCGAGCAATCTCAGCCGCCTGTACCCGAAATGAAGGTAGCTGATGCCGCTTCCAATCTCGGCACGGGGTCGGCGGCCCCCATTGTCGATCTTCCCAACCAGATCACCTCCGAACACTCCGCACCGGGCCAAGTCGACGTTGGGCAGCTTCTCGCCGACGCACCTCAAGATATGCCGCTGGGCGCGCGCACTGCAGAGGCGCACGGCGAAGCGCGCAGCTGGACGGCCTGGTTCGGTGTACTGCTGATGACGCTTGGTGGCCTCTCGCTCTTGAGCTCGAGCCGCACGCTTCGGCATGCGTGGAGATTACGTTAGCTTAGATGCGAGGTACATCCGCCGCGCAATCAATGGATTCCACGAGCCGGTATAGCCGAACTGCCACACGTACAAAGATTCCGTGCGCCACGCCTAGTTTGGCACCGGCTTAGACGGACATTCGAGTACGATGACGGTCGCCTTTGGGATCGGACTGCATTATGCGGTACAAGGTGTTCGTGGTGGACGGCAGCCGGCAACTGATCTGCGCTGCAAAGCTCGACTGCATTGATGAGCAGACGGCGAGACGCCGAGCCGAGCAAATGCATGACGAGCACGACGTTGAGCTTTGGCAAGGCGATCGACTCGTTGCTGTGTTCCGAAGTGCAACGTCGAATGAAGGTCGGAGCTAACGCGCGATCCTGAATCGACGGCCGGTCTCGCCGCCGAGTTAGTTCGAGCATTGTGAGGCACCCCGGCCTGGCTGGTTGCCGACATGTCGCAGCGACGTCGTCACCAAGGCTCGCTACTGCGGTCCCGGCCGTCTCTAAACGGCTCTTGCTCCGCCGCTCGCTTTGGTACGCCGTCTTCTGCCCATCGTTCTTGCTTCTACATGTCGGAGCTTGCGTCGAAGCTTCTCCACCTCTCTAAGCTCCTCCAGAAGCGCCTGGTGCCGTTCATTCAGAACAGCACTAGAAAAAATCTGACGCGTACTCGACATCACATGCCTCAGAAAATGATTTGAAGTAAGAAGTCGACGAAAAGCGAAAGATAAAGAATACTCCACCGAAGCTCAATGAGCTGAAGCCGCAGCCGCCAGATGCTCCCAGTACTCTGCCTCTGCAAGCAGTTTCCAGCTTCTCTCAGGTTGGAGTGCGGCAGTCTGTCGGCATAGCAGCGCCATTGCACGCAGGCGGCGGGCAGCTTCCATTTCAACCTCCCATGTTTTCCCCCAACATATTTTTCGTTTTTGCGATGGAGTCATCATGATTATATGACATAATCAAATTTCTCATTTAATGGCGGTCAATTTGGTTCCATTTGTAAGCCGACCGGGAACTGCTTTCGGTTTAAGCTTCACATGGATTTCGAATGCTTGCTCGCCGACCCCCGCTGCGCGGTAAAGCGAACGAGACTGCACGGGACGGCAGCACGAGATGCGAAGCTTCATGCGCGAGCATCGCAATGTCAGAAATCCCAGCCGAGGACTCCTCGCCGCCCTCCAGGGCACGTGCGTCGGCTACTGAGCGATAACCCAGCAGTTGGGTTGCGTCAGCGGTCTGGCTACGCGCCTCGCTCTAGGAGCGCACCACCCTTGAGTCCCGCGATGGTCTCACACTCTGGAACGTGGGCCCCCGGCGACAACCACGGCTACCGCCCTCCATGAGGATGACCAGCATCACATTGAAAGCCAAATTCGCCGCGTCACGGCGGGCTTACCTGGAGCGCGTCGGGTGCGTAAGTTAATAATCACGCGCGACGCATTGCGAGGCTGTTGCTTTCATGCCTCGTCTTCGCAGATAGGGCTGAGTTTGGCTCCAGTTGGCTCCCTGCGACTGTCGATCTACGCGAAGCAATGACCATCTCGCGGACGGAGTGCATCAGGGTAAAAGCCGTAAAATTCCGGAGTCGCCTCGCAAGGAGTGGCGCAAGAGCCCCCTTCTTCTTGATTTTGATGCATTAATCATTAAATGCGGCGTATAAATAAATAAATAGACTGACGCTTTAATTTAAAATAGGTTTGATTTAATCCGGGAGTGGATGATCGTGACGCTTCTTGGCCACGGTGGTC
This sequence comes from Bradyrhizobium lupini, assembly GCF_040939785.1. Classification (NCBI taxonomy): domain Bacteria; kingdom Pseudomonadati; phylum Pseudomonadota; class Alphaproteobacteria; order Hyphomicrobiales; family Nitrobacteraceae; genus Bradyrhizobium; species Bradyrhizobium lupini. The sequence continues at coordinate 1,705,665 of NZ_CP162553.1, read as the reverse complement.
GCTTCTGAAGTGGCGAATATTGCAAAATCAATAATTGCCAAACGTGGCGGCCAAGCACTGGCCACGATGGGCAAGGGGGGGTACCGCTAGATCTTTCGCGTAACTTGGCAGCAGTTGATGGAGCTGCGGTCGGCGGACCTATCGCCGTTCGAGCGAGCGCTACCAATTTGCGTGAATTGATTTTGCGGCGACGCTCTCTGCTCTGCATTGGCAGGCGAGGTTGCGAATGACGTGCACGCATTTTGTAGCAATGTTCACTCGGGCGCGGGAAATTTCGAATTCTTCTCCGTCAATTTTCGATTTTTCGATCCAGCCAAGTTTGCGGTTTGCAAACATGGCAGCTGTCGGGCGCTCGACCGTGCACACGACATTCGCTCGCAAGCTCGGAGCGGCTCTAGCCCTAAACAGGCTTGAGCGGCACGAAGCGCTGAGCAGGACGATAGGCATGCTGAGTAGCTCGGCATCTTTCTTCAGCAGCATAGGCAAGGCAACGGCCGATCATCCCCGCGCCATTGTGCAATTTGTGCCGGTCCGTGAATGCGGACGGCGCATCATCCAGAGGATTTAAGCTATGGCGACGCAGGCAACGGGCGGCGGCAGCACGGTTTCGTTCGGCAATACTCCGCAAGCCAACACGGACATTTTCTCGTTTGCGGAAGACGCCAGCAACATTCTCATCTTGAACGTGCTGGCAAATGATCTTGGGGGCGCGGCCAAGACGCTGTTCTCCCTGGACGATGGAATGAGCTCCTCCGCGTCCACCAAAAACTACGCACCAGCGGACTTACTGGTCAAAGATGTAGCGTACAGCAGCGATGCCGCCGGAATGGCCGCAACCGGTGACCGCAGCGCCCTCGGTGCACGCATCTGGATCGAAGCGGACGGCACCGTTCATTACGACAAGGGCGACATCAACGTTCAGCTTCAGGCGCTGGCGACCGGGCAAACGCTGACTGACACGTTCACCTACGCGATCCAGCTGGGCAATGGCACGCTCAGTTGGGCGACCGTGACACTCCAGTTCAATGGGGCAAACGACTCGGTCTTCATCACATCGAGTCCGCAGAGCGGTTCGGTGGTCGAAGACGCGAATGCCACACCCGATGTCTCGGATTCGCAGAGCGCGGCCGGCACTATCAGTTTCAACGACGCCGATCTCAACGACACGCATTCGGCCTCGTTCGCAGCAGCTTCTTCTAACACCACTTCACTCGGCACTTTCTCGCTCGACCCTGTCAACGAGGCGCCCAATGCCGCCAACGGCGCGGTGCAGTGGCACTACAATTTGAACAACGCGGCTGCGCAGTACCTCGCTGCAGGCCAAACCGTCGCCGAGAGTTTCGTGGTGACGATCAATGATGGCCACGGCTCGACAGCCACCCAGACGGTGACGGTCACGATCACCGGCACCAACGACATCGTGTCGATCACCTCGGGTGTCCAGAGCGGCGCGGTGGTGGAGGACGCCCCGTCGACGCCAAGTCTGTCGGATTCCCTGGCTACGGCCGGGAGCATCAGCTTTAACGACGTAGATCTGAGCGATGGGCATACCGCGACGTTTGTCGCCGGGGCCGGCAACACTACCGCGCTCGGCACGTTCTCGCTCGATCCGGTGAGCGAGGCGGCCAATGCTGCCAACGGGTCGGTGCAGTGGCACTACGCCTTGAACAGCGCGGCTGCGCAGTACCTCGCCGAGGGCCAGAGCGTGACCGAGAGCTTCGTGGTGACGATCAATGATGGCCACGGCTCGACAGCCACCCAGACGGTGACGGTCACGACCACCGGCACCAACGACATCGTGTCGATCACCTCGGGTGTCCAGAGCGGCTCGGTGGTGGAGGACGCCCCGGCGACTCCGGATCCGTCGGATTCCCTGACGACAGCCGGCACCATCAGCTTTACCGACGTGGATCTGAGCGACGGGCATACCGCGACGTTTGTCGCCGCGCCAGCCAACACCTCCGCGCTCGGCACCTTCTCGCTTGATACGGTGAGCGAGGGCGCCAACACTGCTAGCGGCTCGGTGCAGTGGCACTACAACTTGAACAACGCGGCCGCGCAATACCTCGCTGCGGGCCAGAGCGTGGTCGAGCACTACGCCGTGACAGTGAGCGACGGCCAAGGCTCGACGGTCACTCAGGACGTCGCCATCACCATAGCTGGTGCGAATGACGTCGTTAGCGTCACCTCTGGTGTTCAGGCCGGCACAGTGGTCGAGGATGCCCCGGCGACGCCGGACCCGTCGGATTCTCTGACCGCAGCCGGCACGGTCAGCTTCACTGACGTGGATCTAAGCGACGGGCATACCGCCACATTCGTCGTTGCGCCAGCCAACACGACTGCGCTCGGCACCTTCTCGCTTGGTCCGGTGAGCGAGGCGGCAAATGCCGCCAACGGGTCGGTGCAGTGGCACTACAACCTTGACAACGTGGCCGCGCAGCACCTCGCTGCGGGCCAGAGCGTGACCGAGAGCTTTGTCGTTACTGTCAATGATGGTCATGGCTCAACGGCCACCCAGACCGTGACGATCACGCTGACCGGCACCAACGACACGCCGGTTGCGGTTGCCGACACCAACAGCGGTCTGGAAGACAGCACCATCACGGGCTCTGTGGCGACCAACGACAGCGACGTGGATGACGGCGCGACGCTGACCTATGCGCAGACCAGCGCGGTCGCCGGCCTGACGATCAACGCGGACGGCAGCTACAGCTTCGAGGCGTCGAATGCGGCCTACCAGCACCTGGCCGAGGGCGCGACGCAGGTCGTGGTTGCGAATTACACGGTCACCGACGAGCATGGCGCCAGCGCCCCCTCGACGCTGACGATCACGCTGACCGGCACCAACGACACGCCGGTTGCGGTTGCCGACACCAACAGCGGTCTGGAAGACAGCACCATCACGGGCTCTGTGGCGACCAACGACAGCGACGTGGATGACGGCGCGACGCTGACCTATGCGCAGACCAGCGCGGTCGCCGGCCTGACGATCAACGCGGACGGCAGCTACAGCTTCGAGGCGTCGAATGCGGCCTACCAGCACCTGGCCGAGGGCGCGACGCAGGTCGTGGTTGCGAATTACACGGTCACCGACGAGCATGGCGCCAGCGCCCCCTCGACGCTGACGATCACGCTGACCGGCACCAACGACACGCCGGTTGCGGTTGCCGACACCAACAGCGGTCTGGAAGACAGCACCATCACGGGCTCTGTGGCGACCAACGACAGCGACGTGGATGACGGCGCGACGCTGACCTATGCGCAGACCAGCGCGGTCGCCGGCCTGACGATCAACGCGGACGGCAGCTACAGCTTCGAGGCGTCGAATGCGGCCTACCAGCACCTGGCCGAGGGCGCGACGCAGGTCGTGGTTGCGAATTACACGGTCACCGACGAGCATGGCGCCAGCGCCCCTCGACGCTGACGATCACGCTGACCGGCACCAACGACACGCCGGTTGCGGTTGCCGACACCAACAGCGGTCTGGAAGACAGCACCATCACGGGCTCTGTGGCGACCAACGACAGCGACGTGGATGACGGCGCGACGCTGACCTATGCGCAGACCAGCGCGGTCGCCGGCCTGACGATCAACGCGGACGGCAGCTACAGCTTCGAGGCGTCGAATGCGGCCTACCAGCACCTGGCCGAGGGCGCGACGCAGGTCGTGGTTGCGAATTACACGGTCACCGACGAGCATGGCGCCAGCGCCCCCTCGACGCTGACGATCACGCTGACCGGCACCAACGACACGCCGGTTGCGGTTGCCGACACCAACAGCGGTCTGGAAGACAGCACCATCACGGGCTCTGTGGCGACCAACGACAGCGACGTGGATGACGGCGCGACGCTGACCTATGCGCAGACCAGCGCGGTCGCCGGCCTGACGATCAACGCGGACGGCAGCTACAGCTTCGAGGCGTCGAATGCGGCCTACCAGCACCTGGCCGAGGGCGCGACGCAGGTCGTGGTTGCGAATTACACGGTCACCGACGAGCATGGCGCCAGCGCCCCCTCGACGCTGACGATCACGCTGACCGGCACCAACGACACGCCGGTTGCGGTTGCCGACACCAACAGCGGTCTGGAAGACAGCACCATCACGGGCTCTGTGGCGACCAACGACAGCGACGTGGATGACGGCGCGACGCTGACCTATGCGCAGACCAGCGCGGTCGCCGGCCTGACGATCAACGCGGACGGCAGCTACAGCTTCGAGGCGTCGAATGCGGCCTACCAGCACCTGGCCGAGGGCGCGACGCAGGTCGTGGTTGCGAATTACACGGTCACCGACGAGCATGGCGCCAGCGCCCCCTCGACGCTGACGATCACGCTGACCGGCACCAACGACACGCCGGTTGCGGTTGCCGACACCAACAGCGGTCTGGAAGACAGCACCATCACGGGCTCTGTGGCGACCAACGACAGCGACGTGGATGACGGCGCGACGCTGACCTATGCGCAGACCAGCGCGGTCGCCGGCCTGACGATCAACGCGGACGGCAGCTACAGCTTCGAGGCGTCGAATGCGGCCTACCAGCACCTGGCCGAGGGCGCGACGCAGGTCGTGGTTGCGAATTACACGGTCACCGACGAGCATGGCGCCAGCGCCCCCTCGACGCTGACGATCACGCTGACCGGCACCAACGACACGCCGGTTGCGGTTGCCGACACCAACAGCGGTCTGGAAGACAGCACCATCACGGGCTCTGTGGCGACCAACGACAGCGACGTGGATGACGGCGCGACGCTGACCTATGCGCAGACCAGCGCGGTCGCCGGCCTGACGATCAACGCGGACGGCAGCTACAGCTTCGAGGCGTCGAATGCGGCCTACCAGCACCTGGCCGAGGGCGCGACGCAGGTCGTGGTTGCGAATTACACGGTCACCGACGAGCATGGCGCCAGCGCCCCTCGACGCTGACGATCACGCTGACCGGCACCAACGACACGCCGGTTGCGGTTGCCGACACCAACAGCGGTCTGGAAGACAGCACCATCACGGGCTCTGTGGCGACCAACGACAGCGACGTGGATGACGGCGCGACGCTGACCTATGCGCAGACCAGCGCGGTCGCCGGCCTGACGATCAACGCGGACGGCAGCTACAGCTTCGAGGCGTCGAATGCGGCCTACCAGCACCTGGCCGAGGGCGCGACGCAGGTCGTGGTTGCGAATTACACGGTCACCGACGAGCATGGCGCCAGCGCCCCCTCGACGCTGACGATCACGCTGACCGGCACCAACGACACGCCGGTTGCGGTTGCCGACACCAACAGCGGTCTGGAAGACAGCACCATCACGGGCTCTGTGGCGACCAACGACAGCGACGTGGATGACGGCGCGACGCTGACCTATGCGCAGACCAGCGCGGTCGCCGGCCTGACGATCAACGCGGACGGCAGCTACAGCTTCGAGGCGTCGAATGCGGCCTACCAGCACCTGGCCGAGGGCGCGACGCAGGTCGTGGTTGCGAATTACACGGTCACCGACGAGCATGGCGCCAGCGCCCCCTCGACGCTGACGATCACGCTGACCGGCACCAACGACACGCCGGTTGCGGTTGCCGACACCAACAGCGGTCTGGAAGACAGCACCATCACGGGCTCTGTGGCGACCAACGACAGCGACGTGGATGACGGCGCGACGCTGACCTATGCGCAGACCAGCGCGGTCGCCGGCCTGACGATCAACGCGGACGGCAGCTACAGCTTCGAGGCGTCGAATGCGGCCTACCAGCACCTGGCCGAGGGCGCGACGCAGGTCGTGGTTGCGAATTACACGGTCACCGACGAGCATGGCGCCAGCGCCCCCTCGACGCTGACGATCACGCTGACCGGCACCAACGACACGCCGGTTGCGGTTGCCGACACCAACAGCGGTCTGGAAGACAGCACCATCACGGGCTCTGTGGCGACCAACGACAGCGACGTGGATGACGGCGCGACGCTGACCTATGCGCAGACCAGCGCGGTCGCCGGCCTGACGATCAACGCGGACGGCAGCTACAGCTTCGAGGCGTCGAATGCGGCCTACCAGCACCTGGCCGAGGGCGCGACGCAGGTCGTGGTTGCGAATTACACGGTCACCGACGAGCATGGCGCCAGCGCCCCCTCGACGCTGACGATCACGCTGACCGGCACCAACGACACGCCGGTTGCGGTTGCCGACACCAACAGCGGTCTGGAAGACAGCACCATCACGGGCTCTGTGGCGACCAACGACAGCGACGTGGATGACGGCGCGACGCTGACCTATGCGCAGACCAGCGCGGTCGCCGGCCTGACGATCAACGCGGACGGCAGCTACAGCTTCGAGGCGTCGAATGCGGCCTACCAGCACCTGGCCGAGGGCGCGACGCAGGTCGTGGTTGCGAATTACACGGTCACCGACGAGCATGGCGCCAGCGCCCCCTCGACGCTGACGATCACGCTGACCGGCACCAACGACACGCCGGTTGCGGTTGCCGACACCAACAGCGGTCTGGAAGACAGCACCATCACGGGCTCTGTGGCGACCAACGACAGCGACGTGGATGACGGCGCGACGCTGACCTATGCGCAGACCAGCGCGGTCGCCGGCCTGACGATCAACGCGGACGGCAGCTACAGCTTCGAGGCGTCGAATGCGGCCTACCAGCACCTGGCCGAGGGCGCGACGCAGGTCGTGGTTGCGAATTACACGGTCACCGACGAGCATGGCGCCAGCGCCCCCTCGACGCTGACGATCACGCTGACCGGCACCAACGACACGCCGGTTGCGGTTGCCGACACCAACAGCGGTCTGGAAGACAGCACCATCACGGGCTCTGTGGCGACCAACGACAGCGACGTGGATGACGGCGCGACGCTGACCTATGCGCAGACCAGCGCGGTCGCCGGCCTGACGATCAACGCGGACGGCAGCTACAGCTTCGAGGCGTCGAATGCGGCCTACCAGCACCTGGCCGAGGGCGCGACGCAGGTCGTGGTTGCGAATTACACGGTCACCGACGAGCATGGCGCCAGCGCCCCCTCGACGCTGACGATCACGCTGACCGGCACCAACGACACGCCGGTTGCGGTTGCCGACACCAACAGCGGTCTGGAAGACAGCACCATCACGGGCTCTGTGGCGACCAACGACAGCGACGTGGATGACGGCGCGACGCTGACCTATGCGCAGACCAGCGCGGTCGCCGGCCTGACGATCAACGCGGACGGCAGCTACAGCTTCGAGGCGTCGAATGCGGCCTACCAGCACCTGGCCGAGGGCGCGACGCAGGTCGTGGTTGCGAATTACACGGTCACCGACGAGCATGGCGCCAGCGCCCCTCGACGCTGACGATCACGCTGACCGGCACCAACGACACGCCGGTTGCGGTTGCCGACACCAACAGCGGTCTGGAAGACAGCACCATCACGGGCTCTGTGGCGACCAACGACAGCGACGTGGATGACGGCGCGACGCTGACCTATGCGCAGACCAGCGCGGTCGCCGGCCTGACGATCAACGCGGACGGCAGCTACAGCTTCGAGGCGTCGAATGCGGCCTACCAGCACCTGGCCGAGGGCGCGACGCAGGTCGTGGTTGCGAATTACACGGTCACCGACGAGCATGGCGCCAGCGCCCCCTCGACGCTGACGATCACGCTGACCGGCACCAACGACACGCCGGTTGCGGTTGCCGACACCAACAGCGGTCTGGAAGACAGCACCATCACGGGCTCTGTGGCGACCAACGACAGCGACGTGGATGACGGCGCGACGCTGACCTATGCGCAGACCAGCGCGGTCGCCGGCCTGACGATCAACGCGGACGGCAGCTACAGCTTCGAGGCGTCGAATGCGGCCTACCAGCACCTGGCCGAGGGCGCGACGCAGGTCGTGGTTGCGAATTACACGGTCACCGACGAGCATGGCGCCAGCGCCCCCTCGACGCTGACGATCACGCTGACCGGCACCAACGACACGCCGGTTGCGGTTGCCGACACCAACAGCGGTCTGGAAGACAGCACCATCACGGGCTCTGTGGCGACCAACGACAGCGACGTGGATGACGGCGCGACGCTGACCTATGCGCAGACCAGCGCGGTCGCCGGCCTGACGATCAACGCGGACGGCAGCTACAGCTTCGAGGCGTCGAATGCGGCCTACCAGCACCTGGCCGAGGGCGCGACGCAGGTCGTGGTTGCGAATTACACGGTCACCGACGAGCATGGCGCCAGCGCCCCCTCGACGCTGACGATCACGCTGACCGGCACCAACGACACGCCGGTTGCGGTTGCCGACACCAACAGCGGTCTGGAAGACAGCACCATCACGGGCTCTGTGGCGACCAACGACAGCGACGTGGATGACGGCGCGACGCTGACCTATGCGCAGACCAGCGCGGTCGCCGGCCTGACGATCAACGCGGACGGCAGCTACAGCTTCGAGGCGTCGAATGCGGCCTACCAGCACCTGGCCGAGGGCGCGACGCAGGTCGTGGTTGCGAATTACACGGTCACCGACGAGCATGGCGCCAGCGCCCCTCGACGCTGACGATCACGCTGACCGGCACCAACGACACGCCGGTTGCGGTTGCCGACACCAACAGCGGTCTGGAAGACAGCACCATCACGGGCTCTGTGGCGACCAACGACAGCGACGTGGATGACGGCGCGACGCTGACCTATGCGCAGACCAGCGCGGTCGCCGGCCTGACGATCAACGCGGACGGCAGCTACAGCTTCGAGGCGTCGAATGCGGCCTACCAGCACCTGGCCGAGGGCGCGACGCAGGTCGTGGTTGCGAATTACACGGTCACCGACGAGCATGGCGCCAGCGCCCCCTCGACGCTGACGATCACGCTGACCGGCACCAACGACACGCCGGTTGCGGTTGCCGACACCAACAGCGGTCTGGAAGACAGCACCATCACGGGCTCTGTGGCGACCAACGACAGCGACGTGGATGACGGCGCGACGCTGACCTATGCGCAGACCAGCGCGGTCGCCGGCCTGACGATCAACGCGGACGGCAGCTACAGCTTCGAGGCGTCGAATGCGGCCTACCAGCACCTGGCCGAGGGCGCGACGCAGGTCGTGGTTGCGAATTACACGGTCACCGACGAGCATGGCGCCAGCGCCCCCTCGACGCTGACGATCACGCTGACCGGCACCAACGACACGCCGGTTGCGGTTGCCGACACCAACAGCGGTCTGGAAGACAGCACCATCACGGGCTCTGTGGCGACCAACGACAGCGACGTGGATGACGGCGCGACGCTGACCTATGCGCAGACCAGCGCGGTCGCCGGCCTGACGATCAACGCGGACGGCAGCTACAGCTTCGAGGCGTCGAATGCGGCCTACCAGCACCTGGCCGAGGGCGCGACGCAGGTCGTGGTTGCGAATTACACGGTCACCGACGAGCATGGCGCCAGCGCCCCTCGACGCTGACGATCACGCTGACCGGCACCAACGACACGCCGGTTGCGGTTGCCGACACCAACAGCGGTCTGGAAGACAGCACCATCACGGGCTCTGTGGCGACCAACGACAGCGACGTGGATGACGGCGCGACGCTGACCTATGCGCAGACCAGCGCGGTCGCCGGCCTGACGATCAACGCGGACGGCAGCTACAGCTTCGAGGCGTCGAATGCGGCCTACCAGCACCTGGCCGAGGGCGCGACGCAGGTCGTGGTTGCGAATTACACGGTCACCGACGAGCATGGCGCCAGCGCCCCCTCGACGCTGACGATCACGCTGACCGGCACCAACGACACGCCGGTTGCGGTTGCCGACACCAACAGCGGTCTGGAAGACAGCACCATCACGGGCTCTGTGGCGACCAACGACAGCGACGTGGATGACGGCGCGACGCTGACCTATGCGCAGACCAGCGCGGTCGCCGGCCTGACGATCAACGCGGACGGCAGCTACAGCTTCGAGGCGTCGAATGCGGCCTACCAGCACCTGGCCGAGGGCGCGACGCAGGTCGTGGTTGCGAATTACACGGTCACCGACGAGCATGGCGCCAGCGCCCCCTCGACGCTGACGATCACGCTGACCGGCACCAACGACACGCCGGTTGCGGTTGCCGACACCAACAGCGGTCTGGAAGACAGCACCATCACGGGCTCTGTGGCGACCAACGACAGCGACGTGGATGACGGCGCGACGCTGACCTATGCGCAGACCAGCGCGGTCGCCGGCCTGACGATCAACGCGGACGGCAGCTACAGCTTCGAGGCGTCGAATGCGGCCTACCAGCACCTGGCCGAGGGCGCGACGCAGGTCGTGGTTGCGAATTACACGGTCACCGACGAGCATGGCGCCAGCGCCCCCTCGACGCTGACGATCACGCTGACCGGCACCAACGACACGCCGGTTGCGGTTGCCGACACCAACAGCGGTCTGGAAGACAGCACCATCACGGGCTCTGTGGCGACCAACGACAGCGACGTGGATGACGGCGCGACGCTGACCTATGCGCAGACCAGCGCGGTCGCCGGCCTGACGATCAACGCGGACGGCAGCTACAGCTTCGAGGCGTCGAATGCGGCCTACCAGCACCTGGCCGAGGGCGCGACGCAGGTCGTGGTTGCGAATTACACGGTCACCGACGAGCATGGCGCCAGCGCCCCCTCGACGCTGACGATCACGCTGACCGGCACCAACGACACGCCGGTTGCGGTTGCCGACACCAACAGCGGTCTGGAAGACAGCACCATCACGGGCTCTGTGGCGACCAACGACAGCGACGTGGATGACGGCGCGACGCTGACCTATGCGCAGACCAGCGCGGTCGCCGGCCTGACGATCAACGCGGACGGCAGCTACAGCTTCGAGGCGTCGAATGCGGCCTACCAGCACCTGGCCGAGGGCGCGACGCAGGTCGTGGTTGCGAATTACACGGTCACCGACGAGCATGGCGCCAGCGCCCCCTCGACGCTGACGATCACGCTGACCGGCACCAACGACACGCCGGTTGCGGTTGCCGACACCAACAGCGGTCTGGAAGACAGCACCATCACGGGCTCTGTGGCGACCAACGACAGCGACGTGGATGACGGCGCGACGCTGACCTATGCGCAGACCAGCGCGGTCGCCGGCCTGACGATCAACGCGGACGGCAGCTACAGCTTCGAGGCGTCGAATGCGGCCTACCAGCACCTGGCCGAGGGCGCGACGCAGGTCGTGGTTGCGAATTACACGGTCACCGACGAGCATGGCGCCAGCGCCCCCTCGACGCTGACGATCACGCTGACCGGCACCAACGACACGCCGGTTGCGGTTGCCGACACCAACAGCGGTCTGGAAGACAGCACCATCACGGGCTCTGTGGCGACCAACGACAGCGACGTGGATGACGGCGCGACGCTGACCTATGCGCAGACCAGCGCGGTCGCCGGCCTGACGATCAACGCGGACGGCAGCTACAGCTTCGAGGCGTCGAATGCGGCCTACCAGCACCTGGCCGAGGGCGCGACGCAGGTCGTGGTTGCGAATTACACGGTCACCGACGAGCATGGCGCCAGCGCCCCCTCGACGCTGACGATCACGCTGACCGGCACCAACGACACGCCGGTTGCGGTTGCCGACACCAACAGCGGTCTGGAAGACAGCACCATCACGGGCTCTGTGGCGACCAACGACAGCGACGTGGATGACGGCGCGACGCTGACCTATGCGCAGACCAGCGCGGTCGCCGGCCTGACGATCAACGCGGACGGCAGCTACAGCTTCGAGGCGTCGAATGCGGCCTACCAGCACCTGGCCGAGGGCGCGACGCAGGTCGTGGTTGCGAATTACACGGTCACCGACGAGCATGGCGCCAGCGCCCCCTCGACGCTGACGATCACGCTGACCGGCACCAACGACACGCCGGTTGCGGTTGCCGACACCAACAGCGGTCTGGAAGACAGCACCATCACGGGCTCTGTGGCGACCAACGACAGCGACGTGGATGACGGCGCGACGCTGACCTATGCGCAGACCAGCGCGGTCGCCGGCCTGACGATCAACGCGGACGGCAGCTACAGCTTCGAGGCGTCGAATGCGGCCTACCAGCACCTGGCCGAGGGCGCGACGCAGGTCGTGGTTGCGAATTACACGGTCACCGACGAGCATGGCGCCAGCGCCCCCTCGACGCTGACGATCACGCTGACCGGCACCAACGACACGCCGGTTGCGGTTGCCGACACCAACAGCGGTCTGGAAGACAGCACCATCACGGGCTCTGTGGCGACCAACGACAGCGACGTGGATGACGGCGCGACGCTGACCTATGCGCAGACCAGCGCGGTCGCCGGCCTGACGATCAACGCGGACGGCAGCTACAGCTTCGAGGCGTCGAATGCGGCCTACCAGCACCTGGCCGAGGGCGCGACGCAGGTCGTGGTTGCGAATTACACGGTCACCGACGAGCATGGCGCCAGCGCCCCCTCGACGCTGACGATCACGCTGACCGGCACCAACGACACGCCGGTTGCGGTTGCCGGTCATACGCTCAACTACACGGAAAACCACGCCGCCACCGCGATCGACCCGGCGCTGACGGTGTCAGACGTCGACAACGCCAATCTCGTCTCGGCGACGGTGCAGATCACCGGCAATTACGTCAATGGCCAGGATGTGCTGGGCTTTACCAACCAGAACGGCATCACCGGATCGTTCAACGCGGCGACCGGGATGCTCACTTTGACCGGGTCATCCAGCGTCGCGAACTACCAGACCGCGCTGGACTCGGTAACCTACTTCAACACCAGTGATAACCCGTCGGGCCTGGCGCGCACTGTCACCATCATCACCAATGACGGGGCCGCCAACAGCGTGGCCGTGACAGACATGATCAATGTGACGCCGGTGAACGACGCACCGGCGCTGGCGACGACCAGCACGCTGGCCTACACCGAGAACCAGGCTGCGACGGCGATCAACACGGCGCTGACGGTCACCGACGCGGACAACCCGACGCTCACCAGCGGCACGGTATCGATCACGGCAAACTTCGTCTCGGGGCAGGACATTCTGGCCTTTACCAATGTCCCCGCAACCATGGGCAACATCGCCGGCTCCTACAACGGCGCTACCGGGGTCATGACCCTAACTTCGGCCGGCGGCACGGCAACGCTGGCGCAGTGGCAGGCGGCGGAGCGTGCGGTGACCTATGCCAACAGCAGCGACAATCCGTCGACGCTGGCGCGTACCGTGACCTATACGGTGGACGACGGCCAGGGCGTCAATCACGCCAGCAACGGGCTGACGAGCACCATCAACATCACGGCAGTGAACGACGCACCGGCGCTAGCGACGACCAGCGCGCTGGCCTACACCGAGAACCAGGCTGCGACGGCGATCAACACGGCGCTGACGGTCACCGACGCGGACAACCCGACGCTCACCAGCGGCACGGTATCGATCACGGCAAACTTCGTCTCGGGGCAGGACATTCTGGCCTTTACCAATGTCCCCGCAACCATGGGCAACATCGCCGGCTCCTACAACGGCGCTACCGGGGTCATGACCCTAACTTCGGCCGGCGGCACGGCAACGCTGGCGCAGTGGCAGGCGGCGGAGCGTGCGGTGACCTATGCCAACAGCAGCGACAATCCGTCGACGCTGGCGCGTACCGTGACCTATACGGTGGACGACGGCCAGGGCGTCAATCACGCCAGCAACGGGCTGACGAGCACCATCAACATCACGGCGGTGAACGACGCACCGGTGAACACTGTTCCTGCTACTTCGGTGAATGCGGGCAATGGATCGGGCACGGCGACTTTTTCGGGAGCAAGCCTCATCAGCATTAGTGATGTGGACGCCGGAAGCGGCAGCGTTACCGTGTCACTATCCCTTGGCGCTTCGGCCCAATCTCTAACCGGTATTCTTACACTTGCTACGACTACCGGCCTCACATTCAACGCCGGAGCCAATGCTACAAAGGCCATGACGTTCACGGGCACAATCACCGATATCAATAACGCCCTGAATGGCATGGTATTCAGTAACGGTTCAAATAATAGTACCCGAACACTGACGATTACAACCAACGACAACGGAAATTCCGGCTCAGGCGGAAGCCATACCGATGTTGACACCGTCTCGGTCGTAAAGGGAAATGGGTCTACCCCCATTACGCCGGCCGGCACTGCCGGAGAGGCGATCAACTTAGCTCTTCCGGATCAGTCGTTAGATCACTTGGTTGCCGTCACGGCTAACATTTCCGGTATTCCCTCTGGATGGATATTGAGCGAGGGAGCCGTTAACAGCGACGGTAGCTGGACCGTGGTGACCAATGACATCGCATCGCTCGCAATTACCTCACCCTCGAATTATACGGGTGCATTGGTGCTCAACGTGACGGAGACCTGGACCAATACTGACGGTAGCACCGGGTCCGCAATTGCCATCGATAACGTCGAAGCCTATGCGCCGGGATCGCCGATCTTCGCGCTCTCAGGGGACGACAACCTGACTGGCTCGAGCGGCCACGACATGTTTGTGTTCTCGCAGCCGATCGGTCATGACGTGATCTATAGCTTCGACGCGACCTCGGATCGGATCGATCTGATCGGCTATGCCAACTTCACCGGCTTTGGCGACATCCAGGCGCACATGGCCAACGATGCTGCCGGCAATGCGGTGATCACGCTCGCCGATGGCCAGTCGATCACGCTAAATGGGGTCGACGCCTCATCGCTCACGGCAAGCGACTTCATCTTCGATCAAACGCCGGTCACTGAAAACGCCGGCCACATGGTGATCAGCGACGGCGCGATCCTACCGCTCTCCGGTGTCATCGACAACACCGGCACGATGGAGTTGAACTCGACAGGCGACGAGACAGACCTTCAGCTGATCGAGCATGGCATCACACTGCAGGGCGGCGGCCATGTCGACCTTTCGGACAGCAGCGAGAACGTGATCACCGGAACGGTCTCGGACGTCACGCTGACGAACGTGGACAACACGATCTCCGGCGCCGGCCATCTCGGAGATGGGGTGATGGTGCTGGTCAACGAAGGCACGATCATCGCCACCGGCACCAATGCACTCGACATCGATACCGGATCTAACGCCGTGACCAACACCGGAACGCTCGAGGCAACAGGAACCGGTGGACTGGAAGTCCACAGCGACCTCATCAACACCGGCGTGTTGTGGGCCAATGGCGGCAACGTCACAATCGATGGCAATGTCAGCGGTAACGGAACGGCTCAGATTAGCGGTTCGGCCACACTCGAATTCGGAGCGGCTTCATCTGCGAATGTAGCGCTTGATGCCCAAGCGACCGGGACAATCGTGCTCCATGACTCCTTCGACTTTAGCGGGGTCGTGTCCGGATTTAACGGGGATGACCACCTGGATCTCCTCGATGTGGCATTCGGGGCCGGCACGACCGCGAGCTATGTCGCAAACCAGGCCGGTACGGGAGGAACCCTGTCGGTGACCGACGGAGTCCATACCGCCAATATTACCCTGTTGGGCCAGTACGACCCCGCGGGCTTCCAAACCGAGGCAGACAAGAACACGGGAACGCTCATCAGCTACCACGACCATCTGGCCTGATGCGCTGCGGGGAAATGGGTCGGGGCGAATGTTGCGGCTCCGACTTTGGATTACGGTGTGATTTTGAAGAGGGGCGGATTTTCCGCTGATCTGTGTGAGTACTCCGTTCAAAAGACCCGACGAACTCCGGCGTTTGCTGCAAAGCTGCCGGGGCTATTTCGTCACTGCCGCGATCTTCAGCTTGGCGATCAATCTGCTTTACCTGGCCGGACCGCTCTACATGCTGCAGGTCTATGACCGGGTGATCGCAAGCGCCAGCGAGATCACGCTGCTGATGCTCACGATCGCGCTGTTGATGGCGTTGCTGGCGCTGGCAGGGCTGGATGCCGTACGCGCCCGCGTGCTGACCCGCGCCAGCATTCGCCTCGACCAGACGATCGCGGCGCGCGTGATGACGGCGATCATTCATCGCTCCGCTGGCGCCGGCGGCGCGCGCAGCCAGCTGCTGCGCGATTTCGACACCTTCCGCCAGTTCGTCACCGGCATGGGGATCCATGCGATCTTCGATCTGCCCTGGGCGCCGATCTACATTGCCGTGATTTTTGTGCTGCACCCGTTCCTGGGGGCGTTCGCATTGGGCTGCTCCATCTTGCTGATTCTTATGGCCCTGTTTAACGAGTGGCGGGTCAAGCTGCCGTTGACGGAGGCCGGCGAGGCGGCTTCCCGGAGCTATAGCTTTACCGAGATGAGCCTGCGCAATACCGAAGTGGTGCGGGCAATGGGCATGACCGAAGGGCTGCTGAGGCGTTGGGCCCGTGATCGCACCCGCATGCTTGAACGGCAGGTCTCTGCGAGCGATCGCGCCGCCACCATGCAGAGCATGATCCGTTTTCTGCGGCTTGCCATGCAGTCGATGATACTTGGCCTCGGCGCCTATCTCGTGATCGAGCGACTTGCAACCGTCGGCGCCATGTTCGCCGCGAGCATTCTGCTCGGAAGAGCCCTGCAGCCGGTAGAGCAGATCGTTGGATCCTGGCGCAATCTTGTATCTGCTCGTGGAGCATTCCTGCGCATCCGCGAGCTCTTGAAAGCCGATCCCCAACGGGAGGTCGGTTTGACGCTGCCGCGCCCGCAGGGCCGACTCTCGGTCGAGGGGCTCTCCTATGTGCCGCCGTTTGGTTCGAAGCCCATCCTGCGCGGGGTATCGTTCGCAATCGAGCCGGGCGAAGTACTAGGCATCATTGGTCCTTCGGGCGCCGGGAAATCCACGCTTTCGCGTCATCTGGTCGGTGTGCTTGCGCCATCTGCTGGCGCGGTGCGACTGGACGGGGCGGACGTCTCGAGCTGGATCAAGACGTCACTCGGCCAGCATATCGGTTATCTCCCCCAGGATATTGAGCTGTTTGCTGACACAGTTGCCGTCAACATCAGCCGATTCCAGGAGGGCGAAGACAGGGAGGTGATTCTGGCGGCGCGGATGGCGGACGTGCACGAGATGATCCTGCGCCTGCCGGATGGCTATGATACGCAGGTGGGAGAAGGCGGCGCCATACTCTCGGGCGGTTATCGTCAGCGTATTGGTCTTGCCCGCGCCATCTTCGCCAATCCGAGCCTTCTCGTGCTCGACGAGCCGAGCTCCAATCTCGACGCCGAAGGAGACGCCGCGCTCGCCGATTGCATTCTTCAACTCAAGAAGCGCGGCACGACGGTGGTGATTATCTCCCATCGGCCGGCCACCATCGGCGTGGCTGACAAGATCCTGGTGCTGCGTGAAGGCGTCGTCGAGATGTTCGGACCGCGCGCCGAGATCCTGGCCCGTCTGACGAGGCCCGTACCGATCCACACGGTCCGCGAGACGACGGGTTAGGACATGGTCATGGCGCTGATGGAGTTTACAAGCTGGTCGAAACCACGCGCATTAGCGCCGAGCTCGACGACTGATCAACTCAGGAGCGGTGCACCGAGCGACTCGATTCGTCGCGTAGCACTCGCGGGATGGCTGATCATCGCCATCTTTTTCGGCGGATTCGGCACCTGGGCGCTGACGGCACCACTCAACGGCGCCGTGGTTGCAAATGCTATCGTAAAGGTCGACGGCAACCGCAAGAGCGTTCAGCACCTCGATGGCGGCATTGTCAGGGAATTGCATGTCCGAGAAGGGGAGCGGGTGCTGGCAGGCGATCTCCTGATCGTTCTGGACGATACGCAGGTCCGTGCCGAGTATGAGGTGCTCACACAACAATATGCCGTGCTTCGTGCAACGGAAGTACGGCTCCTGACGGAGCTCGATCATGGATCCGAGCTGGCCATGCCGGCCGATTTGAGGGCGCGCTCTGATGACCGCTACTTTAAGAGCGTATGGACCGGTCAGCTCAATCAGTTCGACAGTCGGCGAGCATCGCTTGACGGGCAACGAAGCGTCATTCGCGAGAAGATCAACCAGCTTGGGTCACAGATTGTGGGCGCCGAGGCACAGGTCAAGGCCTTCACCGATCAGATCAACTCGGTCCGCAACGAGGCAAAGGATCTTGCGCCGTTGGTCGAACGGGGCCTGATTGCGCGTCCGCGAATTCTCCAGCTGGAGCGGACGGCGTACGGTTTGGAAGGCCAGATCGCCGATACAAAAGCCGGTATCGCGAAGGCCCGACAGGCCATCGCCGAGCAAGAGCAGCAGATCGCCCAACTCGACAATGATCGGATGACAGATGTCACCAAGGACTTGCGTGACACGCAGGCCAGATTGCTCGAGGTCATTCCGAAGGCGTTGAGTGCAAAGTCGGTCCTGGGTCGCATGGAAATTCGGGCGCCCTATACCGGCCGGGTCGTGGGATTGACCGTGTTCGCCGTCGGCAGCGTCATCCAGCGCGGCGACAAGATCCTCGACATCGTACCGGCCGAGGACGCACTCACCATCGAAGCCCAGGTTGCGGTGGAGGACATCAGCGACGTACATCCCAATATGCGCGCCGAAGTCCATCTCACTGCCTACAAGCAGCGCATCGTCCCGATCATTCACGGCGACGTCATTCAGGTTTCGGCTGACCGCCTCACTGATCCCAAGACAAATGCGCCGTACTACACGGCCTTTGTCCGGATTGATCAGAGTGAGTTGGCGGACATGCCGAACATTCGCCTGTACCCTGGCATGCCGGCGACCGTTATGATCCCGACCGTCCAGCGAACCGCGTTTGATTACATCGTCGGGCCGCTCGCGATGTCATTCAATCAGTCGTTCCGGCAGAAGTAACCGGTCAAGCAACCGATGGACGAGGCAATCCAGTAGCGACGCCGAGCCGGACGACGAAGGATCAAATGGCCTCGTCCCGGAGGCCAACTTCGCTTGACGACGCAAATCGCTGCAAAAGCCAGAGGCCGAGGAGGTGCGGTGTGAGAGGCACGAGGCCATCAAGGCATTCATAGCGCTTACCGCACGGGCGATATCAACGGCTTACAGACGGCGCGCTAGGTCATCCGGCCGACCTCGCGAAATTTGATCCATGCACGCTGGTGTCGTCGCTGCATCCGCCGGACATATGCGAGTGGATTGAAAGGGTTGGATGCACTCCGACAGCTCATCGGCTTTGCATAAATATCGAATTTCCGAATAATCAAATTATACCGGCGGCCACCCGTAATAATCCGGTGATTCTTTAATGACTCTCAGCCAGCGCTCTGCCCAGGATTCCGATTGTTGGCCGGCTATCGTCTTTGTATTACGACGTTTTATCGATTTTTGGATTGTCACGACGGCGCGTTTTGCGGCGGTTAATTCAGGATGGCATTATATATTAAATATTGACGCTAATAAACATTTAATGGATAGTTTATCGCTGGCGGCCGGATATAATCCGCAGCCGCTGGAAGTTGCCGAGGTGTCTGCAAATTCATCTTGAAAGAAGGGATTCTTCCAATGTTGCAATATTACATCGAGACCAAGGAAGCGTTGAAGCGTCTGCGGACGGACCAGGATGGCGTGGTGTCATTCGAGTACATCATCGTCGCGGTTTGCATCGTTGGCGCAGTGGGTGCCGTGTTCGGTGGCGGAGCCGGTGGACAGATCGGGGCGGCGTTAACGACCGGGATCACCGCAATCACCACCGCTTTCACCACCGCGATCGCTGGTTGATACGGCCATCTTGGCGCCAGAGGGGGGCAATCCAAGCTGCCCCCCTCCCGCAGGAGTGCTCCCGCTAGTTTGCCTTCCACCTTTTTTGAACCGTGCATTTCATGAGTTGGATTGCTCCCACAGCCTCGACCCTGGAAATCCTGTTGTTGCTCTATGTCGCAACGATGGACGTTGCGACGCGCCTGATCCGAAACGAAATTTGTCTCGCGCTGGCGCTCCTCGGGATCGCCGGTCAGTTGCCTAGCCCGATTCAAGTCGCTGTGTCGCTGATCGCAGCCGCGATCCTCTTTCTGCTGCTTTTTGTCCTATACGCGCGCGGAGGAATTGGTGGCGGCGATGTCAAGCTGCTGGTTGCCCTGGCGGTTGGTCTCCCCCCGAGCGGCGTGATGCAGTTGCTAACGGTCACCGTGCTGGCCGGCGGCGTTCTTGCCTTGGGGCATCTGATGATGCGCCACCTGCCATATCCCAGGTTGGCACCCGCCGGATCGTCGCTCGTACGGCGGATCTACGCGATCGAGCGTTGGCGCCATTTGCGACACGCCCCGCTGCCTTACGGAGTTGCTATCGCATGTGGCGGTATCTGGACCATACTGAGCAAAGGATCGTGAAATGTCATCCGCGCTGCGTCTGTCGATCATCGTGGTGCTTTTGCTTGCAACCACAGCGTTCGGACTGATTGCCTATAGCATGAACCTGCCGAAGGCCACGCCTCCGGTCCCGGTACAGGTGACAGCGACGACCCTCGCGCCGGCGGCGCCGGCGACGGCCGGATACTTTATCGCGGTACGGCCGTTGCCGAGGGGGACGTTGGCCCGCGAAGAGGATTTCGCCGTGCGCGCGGTGCCGCCGGAGCGCGTTCCCCAGGGAGCTATCCTTGAAACCCCCGAGTCCAAGTCCGGACTTCCGGGGTCACTCATCCGCAACTTCGTCGAAGCGGGCAGTCTCATTACATTGCAGGATATCCTGCGTCCGCGGGATCGGGGTTTCCTCGCCAGTATCCTGGCGCCAGACAGCCGTGCCATCAGCATCAAGGTTGACGAGGAGGCCGGTGTCTCGGGCCTCATCAGGCCGGGCGATCACGTGGACGTCGTGTTGACCCAGGTTTTCGAGAAAGTCGATACCGCGCGTCGCGCCCTGAGCGAAACCGTTCTGCGCAATGTTCGAGTCATCGCGATTGATCAGGAGATCGTGCAGGGCGCGCGACCCATTAGCGGGATGGCAGGTAAGCAAACGCAGACTGTTTCACTGGAGCTTACGCAGGTCCAGGTCAAGAAAGTCACCGTCGCAAAGCAGCTCGGGACGCTCTCCTTGGCCGTACGCGCAGCAGTCGATCAGTGGGACAAGGCAGACACCGGCGCGATGTCGAGCTGTGATGTGTCGCCTGAACTTGCCCGCCAGTATGCAATTTCTGCACAGAGAACGGCAGTAGTCGTTCATTCAGGCGGTGAGGTCAAGCAATACACGGTCAGAAAGCAAGTGGAAGACGCTCTCGTCAGCTGCGATGGTGCATCGGATGCCGTAGGCCCGACTGCAACGGCGGTGGGTTACGATAACAGGTTGTCGGAGAAACGCTGATGAACATTGCCATAGCCACTCCGCCTGAAGAATCGACCTCAATCGTCACGCGTAACCGCATCGTCGGTTTCGTAAATGATGAGCTCAGCGCTGCGGCGTTGCGCAAGGGGCTCGAAGGCGCCAACCTCTCGATCAGGCGCGGCACGATCCGCAATGCCATACGGATGCTTGAAACCGACACCGACCTGTTTGCGCTGGTGGCAGACATCAGTGGCATCGATGATCCTTTTACTGAACTGGAAAGGCTGTCTGGCGTCTGTCCACCCGATGTCCGAGTAGCCGTGATCGGCGATAACAGGGAGATTACCTTCTACCGTGAGCTCCTGGAGCTCGGCTTGACGGAGTATCTGCCGCGGCCGCTCACGCGCGATATGGTGCTGGACAAGCTGCGCCCCAAGCTGCTCGGCGACGTGGCAGCCAACCACATCGATCGTGGCGGGCACGTGGTCTCGATCTGCGGGGCGCAGGGCGGCGCCGGCGCCACGAGCATCGCGATCAATCTGGCGCTGCAACTCGCCGAGACAACCAAGGCCAAAGTGGCGCTGCTTGATCTTCATTTGCAGGGCGGCGAGGCCGCCGTGATGCTGGGTGTTCGTCCCGGGCCGGGGCTGCGCATCGCTCTGGAAAATCCGATGCGGGCGGACACACTCTTCCTCGAGCGCGCGGCAATCGAAGTCAACGAAAGGGTTTGCTTGGTCTCGGCCGACGAGGACCTCGATGCGCAGCTCGAAATTACGGAAGCTGGCATACGACACGTGCTGGGTCTGCTGCGTCAACGGTTCAACTACATCGTCGTGGATGTACCCGTCCCGTTTCCGCCGTCGATCTATCCCGTGATTAAACTTTCCCGTCATGTGATGGTGCTGCTCGAATCCGAGGTGACCGGACTTCGCAATGCCCATGCGCTACGCGCCGCCGTGATCAACATCGCGGGCAAGGACCGGGTCTTTACCTTGCTCAACCGGGCCGGTCGTCCCGGGGGCCTGCCGAGGGCGGCGGTCGTCAAGGCGTTGGGTGCAGAGCCCGACATCGTCATTCCCGATCTCGGCAAGGGCATGACCGAGGCGCTCAATCTGGGCATTCCAGCTCTGAAGCACGTCAGAAAATTGCGGCGCCACCTGGCACCGATCGTACGGGAGATCAGCGGTGTCGCTGCTGAGCGGAGTGGCTGGTGGAGGAGGGTGCTCACAGCACATCTGCGATGAAAAAATTTGGTAGGCGTGAAGACGACGCACCAGCTCACATATCTTCATTGGCGACAAGCCTCCCTGCATCTGCGATGGGCTTGCCTTTGCCGCCGCTCAGCACGGCTGTATCCGCACCGAGCGTGCCGTCGCCCGCGCCAAGGCGCGACGAACCGCCGATCGACCAACCCATAATCCCGCCTTCGCTGCGCGAACGGGTAATTGAGCAGATCGAGCCATCGGTGGCCGCAACCGTCTCGCGGGAAGTTCTCCGGCGGCAGATTGAGGAGATCATCCATCAAATTGCCAACCAGGAACGGCTCGAGCTGTCGGGCCGTGAGCAGCTGCAGCTCGCAGACGAAATTGCCGACGACATGACGGGCTACGGGCCGCTCCGTCCGCTACTACTGGACCAATCGATCAACGATATCATGGTGAACGGTCCGAGTAATGTCTACGTGGAGCGAAACGGCAAGCTGGAACGAGTTGCGGTGCGATTCCGGGACAATGGTCACATTGCTTCCGTCGCTCAGAAGATTGCCGCGCAGGTTGGTCGGCGCGTCGACGAGTCCAGTCCGATGGTCGATTGTCGCCTGCTGGATGGCAGCCGGGTCAACATCATCCTCCCGCCGCTGGCGATCCATAGTCCGTGCATTTCCATCCGAAAATTTCCAAGCCGCCGTTTGGACATAGCCGGATTGATTGAAAACGGCTCAATGACCGCGGCCATCGGACGTTTGCTGGAGATCGCCGCCCGCTCGCGGCTCAATGTTCTGGTCTCCGGCGGTACCGGATCCGGCAAGACGACGCTCCTGAACGCTATGAGCCAGTTCATCGATCACACCGAACGCATTGTCACGATCGAGGACGCGGCGGAGTTGCAGCTTCAGCAGCCGCACGTGATCAGCCTGGAGACCCGGCCCCCCAGCCTCGAGGGCACAGGGCAGGTGACACAGCGCGATTTGCTGGTGAATGCCCTGCGCATGCGTCCCGACCGGATCGTCGTTGGCGAGGTGCGCAGTGCCGAAGCATTCGACATGCTGCAGGCGATGAACACCGGCCATGATGGTTCGATCTCCACGGTACACGCGAACAGTACCCGGGATGCCCTGACCCGCATCGAAAACATGGTGCAGATGGGACAGGTCAATCTACCGTCGCGCGCCATTCGAAGTCAGATCGTCGCTGCGCTGGATCTCATTGTGCAGGTCGAACGCATGCGGGACGGACAGCGCCGCATCATTCAGATCAGCGAGGTGATCGGCCTTGAAGGGGAGGTGATCACCACCAATGACATCGCAGCCTTCGAGTATCAAGAGGAGGATGTGAACGGGCGGATATCGGGCAGCTATAAGTCCAACCTTGCAACTCCGAAGTTCAAAAGCCGTCTTGTCTATTTCGGGCTAGATGGTGCTTGGGCCGAGGCCATGAGGCAAGTATGATGCTGGAGTCCGTGATCGTCACTGTTCTGGCCCTCGCGATGTGTGCAGCAGCCATCTCGTTGTGGCTCGACGCTCGGGAAAGACGCATCAATCGCCAGTTGGCGATTGCTCTGCCAACGTCGCATCCGGCTAACCTACCATCCATTCGCCGCTTGGAGACCGGGTCCCAGGCTCAGTTTCTCAATCGGCTGTCCAATTACAATCCCGATATACCCTACGTGTTGCATCCGGCCTATGTGCTGCTCGCCGGTGCATTCGGAGCAGCAGCGATCCTTTATGCGAACAGCCAGCTGGGATATTCCCTGGTCTACGTGTCCATCGTCGCCGCAATCACGGCCATTATTGTGATACGAGGCCTGTTTGGATGGCAGAAACGTCGGTTCGCTCTTCAGCTTTTTCGACAGCTGCCTGACGCGATCCAGCTGGTGACAAGTACCGTGCGATCAGGCCTGCCTGTGCAGGAGGCATTTCGTGCCCTCGCGCGCGATATGCCGCAGCCAACGGCTGGGCAGTTTGCCATCGTATGCAGCGAAGTGAATCTGGGTAGACCTCCAGAGGAAGCTGTCCAGGCTGTCTATCGGCGAACTCAGGTGGCGGAGTATGCGATCTTTGCGGTGACACTTGCCGTTCAGATGAAGTCCGGTGGCAGCCTGGCCGAGACCTTGCAGAACCTGGGAGACACTGTCAGGCAACGTGTTGCGCTGGCTGCTCGCGCCAAGGCACTGGCGGGAGAGGTGATCTTTTCCTCACGAGCGCTGACGGTCTCGCCATTGATTGCAGGTGGGGTCCTATACGCAGCCAATCCGCAAACCGTCGATCTGTTGTTCACCGATCCGGTCGGAAACAAGCTGCTGGTCTACGCAGTCGTTTCGGTGCTTGTTGGAGCCCTGGTGATAAGTTGGATGGTCAGAAGGGAAACAGCACTATGACCTCTGGTCTCAGTCTGGTGGCCCTCGCAGTCGTGGCTGGGACTGCGTCCTGCATGTTGATTATCCGCGAAATACACGTTCGTACATTGGACGCCCGGGTGTCGAACGCTGTGATGGGCGTTGCTGGCCAGTCTGCCCCCTTCCAGGATGTGACCGGTTGGTTTTCGTCACTCGGCATGCGGTATCGTCGCTTCTATGCTGAGGAAAATCTGGATCAGCTACGAACCATCCTTCAATCATCAGGTTTCAATCATCATCGAGCCTTGCCGACCTGGATCGGTGTCAAAGCCGTCAGCATGGCCCTCTGCCCGATCATCGCCGGGTGTGTCGCTCAGCTTTTCGGGAAGGCACTGCTGGATGTGCTGGTCTTCACACTTATTGGCGTGGCGATCGGCATTTTAGCGCCGCGATTGATACTGGCGGTGCTGAAGCGGCGGTTTGATGCCGCCATTCGACTGGGCACGCCGGATATGATCGATTTGCTGGTTGTGTGCAGCGGATCGGGAATGGGCCTGGAAAGCGGGCTGGCACGCGTAGCGCAAGAAATGCATGAGACCAATCCTGCTATAGCCCGGGTCATGAGCGGCCTTCTTGATGATCTCCAGAATCCTGCCAAGGCGCAGCGACGCATTCGATAAACTGGGATCTACGTCGGATGGGCTCCGCCGGTTCGGACTCATGGTCGCCCAAAGCCTGCAATACGGAACGCCGGTGGGCCAGGCTCTGCGGAGTGTCGCTGTCGACCTCCGGCGCGAACGTATTACCAAGCTTGAAGAAAGAGCACACAAGTTGGGCGCCAAGCTGACTATTCCGATGGTGTTGTTCCTGCTTCCAGCCATGTTCGTCATTTTGGGAGGAAGTCCCATTCTGCACCTCGTGCGTTCGTTCGCCAGCTTCGGTAAGTAGCCATGAGCACGATTGCCCTGTCGAAAACCTCCTCTTACGATCGGACGATGCAACTGTTCGGCGGCATGTGGTTCATGTTGCTGGCGCTTGGCGTCGCCATCAAGATCGGATCGTCGGCTCATGATCCCTGGCCGTCGCTCCTGTCGAGTGTTTGCCTCGCTGTCTTCTACGTGCTCCTGGCGCTGTTGATCATCACGCGGCCTCCGGCGAAGGCGCAAGCGAACGGCCGTCTGCCAAGGATAGCGGCGTTCGTCGGTACCTACATGCCGTGGACGATCGCCTTCTTCGGCGAAACCGACAAGGCGTTACCAAACCTGGCGTCCACCGCGTGCGTGTTGATCGGCATGATCATGATGCTGGTCACCATCCGACATCTTGGCAGGTCGTTCAGTCTGGTGCCACAGGCGCGCAACGTGGTGCAAACGGGCCCGTATCGGTGGATCAAGCACCCGCTCTACCTTGCGGAGGAAATCGCCGTGTTGGGCGTGGTGCTGAGAAGCCCGACGCCGCTGACAGCGGCCTTGCTCGTCTTGCATATCGGCGTTCAGGTTTGCCGCATTTATTACGAAGAGGACCTGCTTCGTCGCAACTGCCCGGAATATTCCGGTTACGAAGCATCGCGCTGGAGAGTGGTCCCTTACGTTTGGTGAGTGCTGTTCCGGTCGGAGACCGGAAGGGTGAGTATCGGTGGAGGTCAACTCATGAGCCACAAGAAGTCGTTGATCGTGGATCAACGCGGCGCCGTCGGGCTTGAGGCCATGATCGTCTACATTTTCTTGGCGTCGTTCCTGCTTGTGCCGCTCGCCGACCTGGCTGCTGCGGGCTTCCAGTTTATCTCCGCATGGAGCGCATTGCGCTCCTTCGGGCAGTATGTGCAGTACGCTAATCCGCTCGCCCCTGACGGCACGGTGAGCTGGAAGACAGGGCTACAGACCACAGTCGCAGGTCATGCGATCAGCAACCTTCAGGTTTTGTGCGGCGACGCAGGGGCCACCTGTTCGCCGAGCAATCTTGCTTCTCCAAAGTACATTACATTTTCGACAACCGTCACTTTGGCCCCGCTTGGGGCACGCCCGCCTTTTGTGGGTTCGCTGCTGTGTCCGACCACCTGCACGTACACGCTGCGTCACTCAGAACGCTTCCAGTAGGGTGTTTCCATGCGTGATCTGCTCCGTTCCCAACGAGGTTCCGCCGCATTAGCAACAGTCATCGCTCTCGTGCCGCTCATCGGAGTAGTCGCGATCGGGGCCGAGGCCGGATCGTGGTACGTCACCCGCCAGCACGCGCAGAACGCCGCGGACTCGGCGGCCTATTCGGGCGCATTGCGGCTTTCATGTACGATGGCGGGCGCGGCCTGCGAAACCCAGACAGTGGATTATCGCGGCAAGGAATTCGCGGCACAGAACGGGTTTTGCAACTACAGTCCCAACGACGCTACCGGCTATCCGGGGAGAAACTGTCCGACGAGCCTACCGACCAGAACCTCGCGGGCCGTGCAGATCGATATCGGCGATTACAATGCGGGCGCGTTCACAACGCCACCTGCAGGCACCGGCAATGCCGTTCGCGCCAGGGTCAGCCAGCAACAACCGGCGTACCTGGCGGCAGTGCTGGGTTTGACAACCGTCAACATCCCCGCCCAAGCGATTGCCATGGTTCAGCAGCCGACAAAGGCCTGCGTCCTGGCGCTTGGACCTGACTCAGGCGCGCTCAAGCTTGCTGGCAACCTCAGCAACAACGGAACCGGCTGCGCGCTGATGTCGGATAGCAGTGTTCAACTTGCCAGCACTCCAACGTTCACCGGCTCGGGATGGGCAGTTTATGGTGTAAGTGGCTGCACCCCCACGGGCAGCTGCAGCAATGTCAGCGTGCCGCACAACTATTTCATGACGTACGCTAGCAATCCGCTCAGCAAACTGGACACCGCATCGTTTAACAGCAGGACGGGCAATACAAGTATGCCCTGCACCCTTCAGGCGGATGGGTGGAAGCATTGCGCGCCCAATAGCGCGGGGACTGGAGCTTACGGCAATTTCACGGTGCAGAATGGCGACAAGTACGTTTTGGATCCGGGAACATATTTCTTCTACAAAGCAAATATAAAGATGACCGGCGGACAACTGAAAGGCGCAGGCGTAACCCTCGTCTTGCTCGGAGACTCGCAGCTCACCATCAACGGGGGGACGGCTGATCTCTCCGCACCTGCCACTAACACCTTCTCCTCTGATCTAAATGGCGTCTTGATTGATGATCAGGCCCCGAGCAAGACCAGCAACAAGGTCACTATAAACGGCGGCGGCCAGGTTAGCCTGGGCGGGGCTATCTACTTTCCCAAGGTCGACGTTAGCTGGGCCGGTACGACTTCAAGTGCGAATACGACCTGTTCGCAAGTGATCGCCAAAACGATCGACATGAGCGGTGGCGGCTACCTCAGCACGCAAGGCTGTGCGCCGGCCACCATCATTTACACCCAAGTTGTCGCTTTGGTGCAATGATGAGAAAGCTCGACAATCGCGGTATCGCGCCCTTTGAATTCATCGTGGTGTTCGTGGCGCTTTTCACATTGATGTTCGTCATCTTCGATCTTGGGCGCTATGCCATCACGATGCAATCCTTGCGGACGCTTGCGAGTGCTGGCGCCCGTGCGGTCATGATCAGCTGCTATACGCCTGCCTTGCTTCAAAGCCCGCCGCAGTCGCCGGCCGGCTGCACCGGGGATCCCCTGTCCACCGCCGCCAAGAAGAACGCGGCTCCCTTCCTGTTTTTCGGAGGTCTGACGCCAACGCTGACCGTGGGGGCCAACAGCAACAGCTTGAGTGTTACAGCTTCCCAAGCAAAGTTTACGATGCTGATGCCCATATGGGGCACAGCGCTCAATGCGCCGAGCGCCTCCAACCAGATTCCCTTCTAGGGGCGAATATGGCAGCACGCCTGACATGTTTCGCCCGACAGCGCTACGTGGCCACGCCGTTCGGGCGTCCGCTTTTCGATCGGGGATCAAGAAGTTGGTCGAGTTTGGTCAAACGCGCGGGTGCAGAATTTCACCAGAGGATTTGCACTCGGCCAAGCGAATCTCCGAGCGTGCGACCGAATGTCCTTCGATAGCAAATGCCGCGACGCAAGCGCGCGCCAATTGCACTCGTGCGGCGGGATAGTTCCCCACAGCCAGTGGGAATGATGCGCGCTGGCAACATTGAAGAGTTTTCTTTCCGCTTGCGGCGGTGCGGTAAGTATCTCGTCTTGCAAGCTGCCTGCATCAGGGAGGATGATCTTGGAAACACGAAGTAACGAATTGTAGTGGGACAGATTGTAAGCTCTGCGACGTGGTGCGCAGAGGGGAAATGTTGAGGACGTCGAGCACGTAGATTTGCGGGAATCTTCGTGGATCGCAGTGGGGGACTCGGATGAGTGGCGATGGCGTTTCGGGTAACAAGGTCGGGAGGCTTCTCGCCTTCGGCGTGATGGGTCTGGGCGCGGCGCTCGCCTCGTCTGGGTTCGCTGACCGCGCGGCGGCTGCAGACCGGCGGGGCTCATCCGGCGGCGTCATCGTCAGCGAGATGAACGACGTCCAGCGGGTCAAGCTCGTCCTCAACAAGTCACGTACCTTCAAAGTCGACACGGCCTTTGCGACGATCGTGGCGGGCTCGTCTGACATCGTCGACGTGAAGTCGCTGAGCGATCACCTCATCTACGTGCAGGGCAAGCAGACCGGCACTACCAACGTCATCCTGTTCGACAGCTCGATGAAGCAGATCGGGATTCTCGACGTCGAGGTCGTGATCGATACCGGCAATCTGCAGCAGAACATCCGGACCAGCACCGGCGGGCAAGGTATCCGCGTGTCGGCTTCCGAGGGCCAGGTGGTGCTCAGCGGGGTCGCGGCCGACGCAGTTACGGCCGAGCGGGCCATGGCGATCGCCACCAGCACGGTCGCGAAAGGGGGGTCGTCGTCAACGCGATGAGCGTCGCGGCCCCGCAACAGGTGATGCTCGAGGTGCGCTTTCTCGAGGTCAACCGAGAAGCCGGCCGCAACCTCGGTGTCAATCTTTATGCGGCCAATGCCAACGGCACGAACGTTGGTAACACCGGGCTGGGTCGTGTGACCGCCGCCGGTCGATCACCGATTGGTGGGATCAATACCGCCAACGGTCCTCTCGGTGCCGGGGGAGGGGATGTCGGCGCTCCCCCGACGGGTAGCCTTCCGGTCCTAGGAACTCTGGGAACGCTCGCCGGTACAGCGGGGGGCATCGCGCCGGCCCCGTTCGGAAGCTTGTTGACCAGCATTGTCAGAACCAGCAGCGGCGGCTCGGTGGACCTATTGATCTCGGCGCTGGAAACCAAGGGGTTGGCACGCCGGCTGGCGGAGCCAAATCTGACCACGCTGTCCGGCGATGCCGCGCGCTTTCTTGCCGGCGGTGAGTTTCCGGTACCGATACCGACCCAGACAACAAACGGCTTTCCCACCATCACGATCGACTACAAGAAGTTCGGTGTTGAGCTCGCCTTCGTCCCCACTGTGCTCTCGCGCGGTGTGATCAATCTTCGGGTCGAGCCGTCGGTCAGCGAACTTGATTTCGCCAACGCGGTGACGATCCAGGGGACGACCGTTCCTGCGCTGACCCGTCGCGACGCGCGAACCACGGTGGAGTTGCGCGATGGCCAGAGCTTTGCCATCGCCGGCCTGTTGCAGACCCGCAATCGCCAGGACGTTTCGCAGTTGCCTTGGATCGGCTCGGTGCCGGTGATTGGAAGCCTGTTCAGCAGCAAATCTTATCAGCAGGAAGAAACCGATCTGGTGATCATCGTGACGCCGCGCCTGGTCGCGCCGGCGGCGCCCGGTCAGCAATTGGCCTCGCCGCTCGACTCCCGCCTGCCGGCCAACGACGTCGACTTCTTCCTCAATGGTCAGATGGAAGTCCGCAAGCGTTACAATGACTACGTCAATTCCGGAGGCGAAGTGAAGGGACCGTATGGCCACATCATCGCGCCTGAAGTCCGGGCCCCCATCGTCGTCCCGGCCGCTAGTGCCGATCAGACGGTCGTCAAAACTCTAAACTAAAGGACGCGCGAGATGACGATCAGGCATCTGGTTCTGTTTGCGCCCATCCTGCTCGGGGGATGTTACGGCGTCGCCGGTCATGACGAGGTGGACCGCTACTTTCAGCGTTCCAACAGCATCACGATGACCGCCGGCGATGCCAAGCAGGTCAACGCCGTGACCCATACCATCCACCCATGGCCGCGATACGTGGGCGATCGCCGGATCGCATATGACGCGCGACGTGTGGGCTCGGCCGTGACGCGCTACGGCAACCAGCAACAGCCGGTGGATCAGCTTCCCGATAACGGTGATCCGACGAAACTAATGGGCCAGCGCCCGCCCGTCACGCAGAATGTCAACGTAACTGGATTGGGAGCGGGAGCATCGTCGGGCATATCGGTGCCAGTCGGCGGGGCAGGGGGCAGGTAGCGGCTTTTGGTAGTTGAGTTCAGCGACGGGACATTGAGTGCGGTGCAGTGAGTCCGCTGGGCCGGGCGGGGGATAAAAAATTATGCGACGTGCCATTCTACTGCTGACCTGTTGCTGGCTGGCGCCAGGCCTTGCGGCATGTGACCAGACCACGAGGGTGGCTGCCGTCGTGGCTCCCGTCGACCCACCGGGTGGGGACCCGGTGCAGGAGCCGACCGACGTCAAGTACTACCCGTCGGACGAGCCTGTGCGGCTGGGGCTGGAGCATTACAATCGCGGCAGTTACGGGCTCTCACAGCGCTATTTCAAGGACGCCGTCGAGAAATCACCCAAGGACGTCACCGGCTGGATTGGTCTCGCAGCGAGCTACGACAAGCTGCGTCGTTTCGATCTGGCCGATCAGGCCTATGCGCAAGCGATCCGGCTGGGAGGCGAAACCGTTCAGATTCTGAATGACCAGGGATATTCGTACATGCTGCGCGGCAATCTGAATGCAGCGCGACGGAAATTCGAGAAGGCCTATTCGCTCGACCCAGGTAATCCGGTCATCGCCAATAACCTCGAGCTTCTCAATGGCAGCCGGCGGTTCATTGAAAGACCACCAAACAACCAGCCATAAGCAATCGACCGGATACTGCGATCACGGCCAGTTCTCGTCAATTTGGCCCAATCACAGCATCAGCGTGACGGCTGCCGCTGCGGACGATGACAACAACGCCATTGCGAACGGTAAATCGTGCGCCGAGCAGTTTCCGCACCTTCTCCGTGATCGGAGAGGGAAACGGAACGGTGTCTCCCACGACGGGTTCGCCGACCTTGATCGTCTCAGTCGCGGAGCCTGCAACTGGTGCAGGCTTGATATAGTCTCGGACAAGCTGAATCTCTTCACGTGATAGGATGAGCGGAGCCTGGTCAGGACGGGTCTCCGACGGCGGCTTGGATGTTTCACTGCTTGCTTTTTCACGTATCTCATTGGTGCTTGCGATCTGATCGAGCCTGGCTACGCGTAGCTTGAGCGCGATGATGTCACGTTGCAGTGCTGCGATCTCCAATTTGCGCGCGTTGGCCTGCATGAAGACAATGATCGCGCAAACGCAGCCCACGACAAAGCCGACGCTCAGCAATGCGATCAACCACCGCTCAAAGTTTCCCATCGACCGTCCGGCCGTCCGGGGGAGTTGTTCGCGCTGGAGATGGCTCCGCCAGATGCGGCGTGCTCGGTGCATCCAGTCGGTAGAGCCCGTTACGCTTGCCGCCGGCCGGCCTGACCCAAAATGCGCGGGCGACGAGGCGGCTTCCTCTCGGGCCGGATCAACTAACGACGCCGTGTCGACTTGCTCAAGCTCTAGATCCTCGGGGACGCGATCCTCGGTAGTCAGATGAGCGGCAGGGTGGAAGGGATCCATCTGCTTATCGAGCCGGCCCATCTCCATTCTCCGTGGAGCCATCTATCAACTTCAGCAGTTCCGCCGACGCGGATAGAATAGGGTACCTGAAGATTGGATCAATCGGAACGAAAAAGGCGCCAGGCCGCGCCGTGAACCGTTCTGAGGATAGCTTCAGGAGATAGGGCACCAACAGATGCCAAGTTTCGCCCCGCGAATGCACGTTCCGACCACGCGGACCATAGACAGTGCAATGAGGCACCATGTCGTGCGACGAATGCCCAATTTCAGCTGGTTAAGCCCAGGGTGCGACCGGTACGTTATTGGTTGTTCTACCGCTGTGGCTGTCTCTTAATGAGCCGCTTTATCGGGTTCTTCAGACGCTTACGCCAAGGCGCTTGCATGCGTGATAGCGCG
The DNA here is from genome assembly GCF_040939785.1 of Bradyrhizobium lupini. Taxonomy (NCBI): domain Bacteria; kingdom Pseudomonadati; phylum Pseudomonadota; class Alphaproteobacteria; order Hyphomicrobiales; family Nitrobacteraceae; genus Bradyrhizobium; species Bradyrhizobium lupini. The sequence continues at coordinate 1,672,755 of NZ_CP162553.1, read as the reverse complement.
CGCCATGACTAAGCGAATCTGAAGGGCAGCTGCGTTGCTCGATCGATCGCTAGCTGCCCCCTTTTCATTTGGAAACACTAGCCAACCTACTGAAATTACTGGAGCGTGTTTCGACCATTTTTTCCAAATGCGCCTTGAAATCACTATATAATCGAGCAGGTTTTGATTCCGCCATTCGGAGGTTCGATCCCTCCGGCCCCAGCCAGCGCTTAGCTCTCGGCGCTTACTCGGTCGCTTCCATATGGTTTTGGTCCACGACCCGCAGCGTCCGTCGCACCATGCCCTCGACAATGACCGCCGATTCGCTTGGACGCAGATGGATCGCCGTGGACCTGAGCAGCCATGGCAACACCGCCTGCTCAAGCCGCTCCTCATAGGCGTGGCGCATCATGTCGAATGCCATCAGGCCCGGACCCGCCAGGATGACATGGTGCGGCCGCAGCACGGATATCGTTGCTGCGACCGCCTCGGCGAGCGCGCGACCCGCCTGCAGGAATAGGTGCTCGAGACGCGGATCGCCGCCCAGCGCGCGCTCGCGCAACAGGGCCATCTGTCCCTCCGATGGCTGCTGCGAGTCTGCCGGCGGCAGATCGAGAAAGGTGCGGGCGTCGCGGTAGAGCGCGTAATCGGCAAGATAAGCCTCGATGCAGCCGCGCTGGCCGCAGCGGCATTGCGGCCCGTCCGGCGCCAGCTTGACATGGCCGATCTCGCTGCCGGCGCCCCAGCGTGCTTCACCATCGGCAACGACGCCCATCCCGATGCCGTGACCGACCATGATCGTGGCCGAGAGGCCTTGCGCCAATGCCGGTTCGGCGGCCGTGAGGGCGAGCGCGACCGCGACAGCGTCGTTCGCCATGACGACATCGACGCCGAACGCCTGACGTATCGGCGTCGCCAGATCGACTTCGGTGATCGACAGCGCGGGACTCCACAGTGTCGTGCCGGTGTCGACGTTCACGATGCCTTGCAGCGCAATCCCGATTCCCAACAGCCGATGGCGCGGCGTCGCCGTCGCATCGAGCAGCGCATTGATCTGCGCAATCACGAGATCGCGCAGCGCGCCTGCATCGAGCGCGCGCGTCGACAGTGCAAGTCGCGACTGCGCGACGCCGGAGCCCCGGAAATCCGCGATCAGCGTCTCGATCAGGTTCATGCGCACGGAGACCGCGGCGATGCGCCCGAACTCCGGATTCAGGGTCAGCAGCACGGCCGGCCGGCCGCGGCGGCGGCCATTCAGCCCGTCCGCATCTTCTTCCTCGCCGTCCTCGGACCACGGCGTTGCCGCCGTCTCGCTCTCACAGAGTAGCTCTTCTGCGATCAGCCGCGACGTCAGGCCGGAAACGGCCGGGAAGCTCAGCCCTGTACTCCGGGCGAGCGCCACGCGCGGCAGCGGCCCTTGGCGTCGCAAGACATCGACGAGACGGCCGCGGTTGGATTCACGGGCGGTGTTTGACACGCGTCTGGACGGCTCAATTTGGTCAACCATGCTGCCTCTTTAATTCATCAGGTAAATTTAATTGAGGGGATGGGATGCGTGTGTGACCGGAAAAGCACAATCGGATTCGGTTTTCAGCAGCCATATTTACTATTATCGTACCATCTGTACTATTTAGACTTGAAGAAGGGGCAAGTACATCCTGATCCGGCTGATTTGCCCTGCGGCATTTGTTCGCGACGTAAATAAAAGATAGCGCATAAGCGCTGTGAAACCCCTGAACGGGGGTGACCCAAGGGAGGTGTACATGAACAGATCGCTGAAGAAACTAATGGTGTCGCTGTTTGCGACCGCAGCTGCGCTGGCCATCGCCACGGGGGCGGCGCAGGCCCAGCAGAAAAAGACCATCGCGCTGGTCACCAATGCCGCGGCCGATTTCTGGACGATCGCCGGCCGCGGGCTCGAAAAGGCTCAGAAGGAGCACCCGGAATACGACATCCAGTTGATCGTCACCAACGAAGCGACGGCGGCGGGCCAGCGGCGCGAGCTGGACGACCTGCTGGTGCGCGGCGTCGCCGGCATCTCCATCTCGGTCGACGATGCGCCGCACGCAACCGAAGAGCTCAACAAGGTTGCGGCCAAGACCGTGTTGATCACGACGGATAGCGACGCGCCGCAGAGCAAGCGTCTCGCCTATATCGGCACCGACAACGTCGCGGCCGGGCGCCAGGCAGGCGAGGAGATCAAGAAGGCGTTGCCGAACGGTGGCAAGATCGCGCTGTTCGTCGGCACGATGGACGCGGACAACGCCCGCGAGCGGGTGCAGGGTATCAAGGACGCGATCGCCGGCACCAAGGTCGAGCTGGTCGACGTGTTCACCGATCAGGTGGACTTCGCCAAGGCCAAGGCGAACATGGAGAACGTGCTGGTCAAATATCCCGACATCGCGCTGTTGTCCGGCCTCTGGAGCTACGAGACTCCGCTGATCTATGACGCAGTCAAGGCGGCGGGCAAGGCCGGCAAGGTGAAGATCGTCGGCTTCGACGAGGATCAGCGCACGCTGCGGGGAATATCCGACGGGACGATCGAGTCCACTGTCGTGCAGCAGCCGTACGAGTTCGGGTATCTCTCCGCCATCAACATCATCAAGACGCTGAACGGCGACAAGTCCTGGATTCCGGCTGATAGCAAGCTGATCGTGCCGACCCAGGTGGTCAGCAAGTCCAACGTTGCGGAGTTTACCGCTCATCTGAAGGAGCTGCTGAAGAAGTGACTTCAGCGTGCTTCACGGCCCGGCCGCCGCGGTGGCCGGGCTTTGGGCGGGAGGGAAGCGGAGAGATGGCAGAGACACTGCTGGAGCTCAGCGGGATCAGCAAGACCTATCCCGGGGTCAGGGCGCTCGACGACGTCAATCTGCGCGTCTATCGCGGCGAAGTGTTGGGTTTGATCGGCGAGAACGGCGCCGGCAAATCGACGCTGATGCGCGTGCTGGGTGGCGTGATCGCGCCGAGCGAAGGCGTGATCCGCATCGGCACCAGCGAGTATGCCCGAACCACGGTGACCGAGGCGACGCGGGCCGGCATCGCCTTCGTGCACCAGGAGCTGAACTTGTTCGAGAATCTCGACGTCGCAGCCAACGTGTTCATCGGGCGCGAGAAGCTGATGGGCGGGCCGCTGAAGCTGGTGGACAATGCCGAGATGCGTGCTCGGGTGACCCCGCTGCTGGAGCGGCTGGGTGCCGATTTCGCGCCGGATACGCTGGTCGAAGACCTCTCCATCGCCGAGCGGCAAATGGTGGAGATCGCCAAGGCGCTCTCGATCGACGCCCGCGTGATCATCATGGACGAGCCGACCTCCAGCCTGACGATCTCGGAGACCGAACGGCTGCTGGAGGTGATTGCCGATCTGAAGGCGCACGGCATTTCGGTGATCTATATCTCTCACCGGCTCGGAGAGATCATGACCTGCGCCGACCGCGTCGTGGTGCTGCGTGACGGTCGCACCGTGGGAGAACTGGCGCTGAACGAGCTAAGCCATGCCGCGATGATCCGGTTGATGATCGGTCGCGACCTCAAAGCGCTGCATACCCCGCCGAAACAGGCGCCGCAGCCGGGCGGCTGCGATATCGTCGGCGTCGTGACGTCGGCCTTTCCCGACCGGCAGGTTGATCTTTCCGTGCGGCATGGCGAGATCCTGGGACTGGCGGGGCTCGTGGGCGCTGGCCGCACTTCTCTTGCCCGCGCCGCCTTCGGCATTGACCCGCTGCTGGGCGGCGAGATCAGGATCGACAACGCACCGGTCGCTGTCGCATCGCCGCGCGACGCGATCAGCCAAGGCATCTATCTGGTGCCGGAGGACCGCAAGAAATCCGGGCTCGTGCTGGAGCTGCCGATCCGCGAGAACATGACGCTGGCGAGCCTATTGGATCACGCGCGGATGTGGCTGGTCAGCGGCGCGGCCGAGCGCAAGGTCGCGAAGCAGCAGGTGAGGCGCCTCTCCATCAAGGCGCCAAGCATCGATATGGAGGCCGTGACGCTCTCCGGCGGCAACCAGCAGAAGGTCGTGCTCGGCAAATGGCTGTCCATGCAGCCGCGCGTGATGTTCTTCGACGAGCCGACCCGCGGCATCGACGTCGGCGCCAAGGGCGAGATCTACGCGTTGATGCGCGAGCTTGCCGACCAGGGCGTCGCGATCGTGATGATCTCCTCGGACATGGAGGAGGTCATCGGCGTCTCCGACCGCGTGGCGGTCATGCATGAAGGCGGCGTCAGCGGCGTGCTCGAGCGGGAGCAGTTCAGCGAATACAACGTGTTGCGACTGGCCATGGGCCAGGCGCGGGAAACCGCGGAAGCGGCCGCGCCATGATCAGGAAAGAGCTCGGTCTGGCATTGCTGCTGGTGGTGATCGCCGCCATCACGGGCGCGATCAATCCCGCCTTCCTGTCGCTGGTGAACCTCTTGAACATGGCCAATCTGATCGGCCTCTTCGGTGTGTTCGCGCTCGGCGAAGGGCTCGTGATCATCACCGGCGGCATCGACCTGTCGCTCGGCTCGATGTTTGCGCTGCTCGGCGTCGTGTTCGTCGATCTTCTGACGACCTACCAGGTGCCGTGGCCCCTGGCGCTGCTGGCAGTGCTGCTGGGCGGGCTGGTGCTCGGCGGCATCCAGGGGTTCCTGATCACCCGCCTGAAGATGCAGCCCTTCATCGTGACGCTGTGTGGGTTGCTGATCTATCGCGGCGCCGCGCGCTATTACACGAGCGATTCGACCCGTGGCTTCGGTTACGGCGACGAGGCGGCGACACTGAGCAACATCGCCTCGGGCAATTTGGCGGGAATCCCGAACACCTTCATCCTCCTGATCATCCTTGCGCTGATCCTTGGCGTGCTGCTGCACCGCTCGGTCTACGGGCGCTGGCTTTATGCCGTCGGCAAGAACGAGGAGGCGGCACGCTTCTCGGGCATCAACACCAATATCGTGATCGCAACCGCCTATATCATCAGCGGCGGACTCGCCGGAGTTTCGACGGTCTTGTTCGTGTTCTACACGAACTCGGTGTCGCCGAGCTCCTTCGGAAATTTCTACGAGCTCTACGCGATTGCGGCCGCCGTGCTGGGCGGGTGCAGCCTGCGCGGCGGCGAGGGGTCCATTCTCGGTATCGTGCTGGGCACGGCGCTGCTGCAGGTGCTGCAGAACCTGGTGAATATCCTGGGCATCCCGAATTCGCTGAACTTCGCGGTGATGGGGACGGTCATTCTGATCGGCGTGTTGGCGGATCAGCAATTGCAGGCGCGACGGCGGCGCAAGCTGGCACTGGCCGGCGTCGCCCGCACTGCGCCGAAATCGACATTGGCGGAGCAAGTCCAGGGCACGTCACCGCGCGCCGCGGATGCATTGCCGGCGAGAACGGTTGATCGGGCATGACAGATCCACGCTCCAGTTGACACAAGGCTGCCTGGTCGGCGGCCGCTGGGGGAGGGAGCGCGTTCCAGGCTCGAGGGCTTTGGGCAGGGGCGTGAGGCGAAACAAGCAAAGCCTGAGACGGCGGGAGGACGAGTAAAATGTTGCGCAGGTTTATGAACACCGCAGGGGTGTGCGGTGTGGGGATTGCTTTCTCATCGCTGTTTTGCGGTGGAGTGTATGCGGCCGACTTTTCGACGAAAGCTGCGCCTGTTCCTTATGCGGCTGACGATTTCTGGACGAGACCGTATCTGTTCGGCGATCTCGGCAGGACCAGGCTGAAGGAGCAGGGCATCGATATCGGCCTGACGCTCGGTAACGAATCGGTCGGCAATGTCTCCGGCGGAAGCAGGAATACCGCGGCCAACGCCGGCCAGTTGTGGTTCGGCGCGAAGCTGGACATGGGAAAACTCGCCGGCATCCCCGGCGGCACCGTCGGTCTCACGCTGGTCGACCGCTTCGGCAAAAATCTGAATACCGAAGCGGACATTCCCGCCCTGCAGCTGACCAACGAAGTGTTCGGCCGCGGCAATATTCTGCGCCTGACGCAGCTCTATTACTCGCAGAAGCTTTTCGATGACCGCCTTGAACTCAAGGGCGGCCGTCTTCCGGTCGGCTCCGACTTCTTCTTCGGCCTGTGCGAGTTCATCAACCTGACCTTCTGCGGCGGTCAGCCCGGCAACATCCAGGGCGGCTACATCTACAATTGGCCGGTGAGCCAGTGGGCCGGTGTCGTCCACTACAAGATCGCGCCGGAATTCACGGTGTCGGTCGGTGTCTACGATGCCAATCCGGGTTACCTGACGACGTCAGACCCGGGCGTCTACTTCTTGCCCGGCATTCCCGCCTCGAACCCCGCCAGTGGCGTGATGGTGCCGGTGGAGTTGGTCTGGACGCCGAAGGGCCCCTTGACCGGGACCTGGAGACTCGGCGGCTGGTACGACAGCGCCTCGTCCATTGATGGCGGCCTTCCGGGTGTTATCGGCACCATCCCGGGCGTCGGTGGTGTGCCCGATCAAAATATCAGCGATCAACGCGGCCGCTACGGTGTCTACGAATCGATCCTGCAACGATTGACCGTTGACGGTCCCGGTGCGGTAGGTTGGTACACCTTCCTCAATACGACCGTTGCCGATCACCGGACCTCGTACCAGGATTACCAGATCGCCCTGGGCTTCAGGCATACCGGAACGTTCTCCTGGCGTGCCCAGGACGAAGTCGGCTTCGCGGTCGGCACGACGCACGTGAACACGGCTGCCCTCAGTCCGAACGCCGGCGGCAACGAAGTGCCGCTTGAAGTCTGGTACGGATGGCAGGCGACCGGCTGGCTGAACCTCAAGTTCGACGCTCAGTATGTCATCAATCCCGGTGGGCGCGGCTATAACGCGGCGGGCGTGAAGACCGACAACGCCGTGGTTCTTGGCATGCGCACCGAGGTCCACTTCTGACGGGACGCTCACCCGTCTGATGCGAAAGGTGGGGCATGCCCGTCCCACCGGAGCGCACGCAACGTGTGGCGGCTCCACTCAGCGGAGCCGCCCGGGACTTGGTTATCACCTATCCCTCGTATTGATCCGGTCCCATCGCCCAAGACGCCTGATCGTGACCGAACGCGTAATTGCGGTTGTTGATCGCCGGATTGCGATTGACCATCGGCCGCATGAACATCGGGTGGGTGGCGCTGCGCACCTCGTGCTCGACCGTGAACAGCGGCTTGCCGCTGTCGAGATCGACGATGTCGCAGAAGCGGTACTGGTACTGATTGTCCTCGCGCGAGATCAAATCGCGCGCCAGCAGCTTGCGGTAAGGGCCGGAAAAATCGGTGATGTACATCTGCACATGGTGGCCGTCATAGTCGCCTTGCGGCCGATCGGTCTCGCGAAACAACAGATGCTGGTCGCGGCCGGTCTTCACGGCGGCAACCGTACCGTCGCCGTTCCATAACTCGGATGGCATGCCCATGATCTCGGGGTAGAAGGCGCAGATGCGAGCGGCCGATCCCACCGGCACGTCGAACTCGACATAGGGAACGCCGAGCGCGACACGGCCGAAGCGCGCGGCGTCGGGCTCGTAGCAGCGCAGGCGGTTGCCCCACGGACAAATCGCCTCGACATGGTCGTTATGCTCGGCGAAGGCGAACGCGGTGCCCTCGAGCTTTTTGGCGACCGACGCCAATCGCGCCAGCAGCGCCTCGCGGCCCGCGATGACGAGTCCGACATGACCGCGCAGCACCTGCGGCCGGCCGCTCGGCAAATGAAACTGGCTCCGTCCGGCGTTGATCCACATGTTGGTGTCGGACACCATCAGATACGGATCCCGGGTGAGCCCGAGACCTGCGACATAGAACAGCGTGGCGAGGCGCTGGTCCGGGACCTGGATGTTGACGTGCTCGAAATGGATCGCGTTGCCGAGATCTTCTTTGGATCGATCGAATTGTTGCGGCATGGACGGGGCTCTGATGGGGGAGGGACAGGTCCATACTAGAGCACAATTTCCGCCAGTCGAAATGATTCGCCGATCACATCTCGAGGGTGGGGCATGGCGTCCATTGCCACCTTGCCGCAAATGCCAATCCCTGTAAGCTGACAAAAAGCACAAAGGAAAGAGATCGATGGGAGGGGTTCTGGCGGGCGTCCGCGTTCTTGATTTCGGGCGCTATATCGCGGGGCCCTATTGCGCGACCTTGCTGGCCGAATTCGGCGCCGAGGTCATTCGCGTGGAGAAGCGCGACGGCAGCGAGGATCGTTTCGTGGCGCCGGTCGGCGAAACTGGCGAAGGCGCGCTGTTTCTTCAAGTCAACCGCAACAAGAAGTGCCTCACGCTCGATCCGATGAAGCCGGAAGGACAGGAGGTGATGCGCCGCCTGATTGCGACCGCGGACGTGGTCGTCGCCAATTTGCCGCCGCAGACCTTGGGCGCGATGAAGCTCGACTACGATTCGCTCAAGGCGATCAAGCCGGACATCATCCTGACGACGGCCACCGCGTTTGGCGGGCCGGGGCCATGGTCCGACCGTGTCGGCTTCGACGGTGTCGGCCAGGTCATGTCGGGCTCGGTGTACATGACGGGCGCCGGCGATCCACCCTACCGGGCCGCGGTCAACTGGGTCGATTTCGGGACCGCGCTACATTGCGCGTTCGGCACGCTCGCCGCACTGATCGAGCGCGGCAAATCCGGGCGCGGGCAGATCGTCGAGGGCGCGTTGCTCGCAACCGCCTTGTCCTTCACCAACGCGACGCTGATCGAGCAGGCCGTCATCAACGTCAATCGCGTGCCGACAGGCAATCTCGGCCAGACCGCGGCGCCCGCCGACATCTACCGCACCAGGGACGGCTGGGTGCTGTGCCAGGTCACGGGGCATCCGCTGTTCAAGCGCTGGGCGAAACTGATGGGCGAGGAGGAGGTCTGGCTGAACGATCCGCGCTTTGCCGACGACATCAGCCGCGGCAACAATGGCCCTGTCATCAGCGAGCGCATGGCGCGCTGGTGCGCCGAGCGCACCACGCAGGAAGCCGTCGACACCCTGGGCAAGGCCATGATTCCGACCGGCCCCGTGCTGAGCCCGCAGCAGGCGCTGGATCATCCGCACGTCCGCGCCGCCGGATTCATGCAGGACGTCGACTATCCAGGTCTGCCGAAGCCCGCACCGGTGGCACGCGCCGCCGTCCGCCTGTCGGAAACGCCCGGCGAAATCGCGATGCGCCCGCCCACGCTCGGCGAGCATACCGATCTTATCCTGACCGAGCTCGGCTACGACAAGGCCGCGATCGCGGCGCTCCGGCAAGGCGGCATCGTCTAGCGGTGAACAACGGCACCTGCACGGCGGCTTGCCGTCGTGATCGCCGCGCTTTGCCGCACGCTGAGCAATTGCTTCAACGCCTGTGCATCGGCCGGCGCCGCGCTCTTCTGGTCGTTGTCGAAATAGACGTAGACGTCGCAGCCCTGCCGCTTCCAGGATTTGATGCGCCGCGCCCATTGCGCCAGCGTTGGTTTCGTATAGTGCCCGTGATAGCGCCCGCTGGGCCCGTGCCCGCGCACATAGACGAAATCCGCCGTGCGCTTCCATGGCGCGGGCGCGTCGTGATGATCGGACAGGCACAGCGAGATGTTCTCGTCGGCCAGCATCCGCAAGATGCGCGGCTGATACCAGCTCGGATGACGGAATTCGAAACTGTAACGCCGCTTCCGCGACAACAGCTTGAAGAAGCCGGCGAGGCGGTCCGCGTCGGCCTCGAATTGCGGCGGGAGCTGGAACAGGATCGGGCCGGCCTTGCCGCCGAGCCGTGAGATGCGATCCTCCAGCAGTTCGAGGCTGTTCACCGAGCGATCCGACAGGCGCTTCCAGTGCGTGATGAATTTCGAGGCCTTCCAGGCAAAGACGAAATCGCGGCCGGTCTGCTCCCGCCAACCCTCGACGGCCTCCGGCGTCGGGGTGCGGTAGAACACCCCGTTCAGCTCGGTGGTGTCGAACTGTCCGGCGTAGTAGCTCAGCTGCTGCTTCAGCGTCACGCCCTTGGGAAAGAACGGGCCTCGCCAGGAGGCGTAATGCCAGCCGGAAGTTCCGATCAGAACGCGCGCCATGTTCGACGTGTCCATCCATTGCGATTTGCCGGATGGGAACGTCCGTGCGGCCGATACGTTGCTCGTGAGCTTGATCAACGCAGGACCGGAACCGATGTACGCGCTGTTCGAAGGCAACAAGCAGATCGGCGATCCCTTTCCGACGGAGAAGGAGGTGTGGGAAGCCGCCTTGATCGAGGGGCTGGTAACCGACGTACCGGTCGCGGACGAGGAGGGCGGCCGCCTTCTGCCCGCCGGCTATCACGTCGCGCAGGTCGAGGAGACGTTCGAGCCGAAGCCCGGCTGGAAGTTGCCGCGCGAGATCTCGTGAGCGGGCCTAGTTCGAGGCCAGCGCCGCCTTGGCGACTTCCGCCATCCAGCTCGATGCCACCGGCAGGATCGCGTCGTTGAAATCATAGCGCGGGCCGTGCAGCTCGGCGCCATCCCGCAATTCGCCATTGCCGATCCAGACGAAGGCGCCCGGACGCCGCGAGAGATAGTGGGCAAAATCCTCGCCGGCCATGCTGGGCGCGAGGTCGCGCCGCAACTCGGCCCGTACCGTGTCCGCCGCGAGGCGCGCGAGATCCGCTTCTGCCGGCGTGTTGATGACCACGCCGACGCCAATGACGATCTCGGGCGTGACCTTGACGCCGAAGCTCGTGGCAATCCCGGCGCAGATCTGTTCGATCCGCGCCAAAACGGTGTCCTTCACCGCATCGCGATGGTAGCGCAGCGTGCCGCCGATCGAGACGCGTCCGGCGATTTGGTTGCGTGCCGTGCCGCCTTCGAGCGTGCAGAGCGAGAGCACGGCGGTGTCGAGCGGATCGACGCTGCGCGAGACGATCGATTGCAGCGCCACGATCAAATGGCCGGCCGCCATCACCGGATCGCGCGTCAGATGCGGCATGCCGGCGTGACCGGCATGGCCATCGATGGTGATGGTGATGCGCCCGCCGGAGGCCATGACGACGCCGTCATGGACCGCGATGGTGCCGGCGGCGAGCCCCGGCCAGTTGTGAAAGCCGAACACCCGTTGCATCGGAAAGCGGTCGAACAGCCCGGCCGCGACCATCGCGCGCGAGCCGCCATAACCTTCCTCGGCCGGCTGGAAGATGAAATCGACCGTCCCGCTCCAGCTGGTGTCGGCGGCGAGCAGCGCGGCCGCGCCGAGCAGCGAAGCGGTATGCCCGTCATGGCCGCAGGCATGCATCACACCGGGGTTTTGCGAAGCGTAAGCTAGCCCGGTATCTTCGGTGATCGGCAGCGCATCCATGTCGGCCCGCAGGCCGACGCGGCCCTGGGCGTGGCCGCGCGTCAGGGTCGCGACGATGCCGTGACCGCCGATGTTGGCCTCGAAGGAAATGCCGAGCTCGGTGAGCTTGTCCTGCACGAAGGCCGCGGTGGCTTTCTCCTGGAGGGACAGTTCGGGATGCGCATGCAAATGCCGGCGCCACGCGGTCAGTTTCTGGTGCAGCTCGGGGGTCAAGGCGGGAATCTCTCGGCTTGTGTGTCGGCGTCGACACCATAGCCGAATAACCGCAGCTTGCATCAAGCCTCAGCGAATGCCTCGCGTGCAGCAACGCGCTCCCGTCTACGCCGACAGCTTCGCCAGCCCGTCCCAATCGAAGCTGATGCCGTGGCCGATACGGTCCGGCGCGAGCGCAAGCCCGTCCTGCAGCACCAGTGGATGCTCGATAAATTTGTCGAGCCCAAAACCGTGCGCCTCCAGATACGACCGGTTCGGGCAGGCCGCGAGCAGGTGCACGGTGACGTCATGCGCGCCATGGCTGGTGACGGGCAGGTTGAACGCCTCCGACAGCCGCGCGATCTTCATGAAGGCGGAGACGCCGCCGCAATTGGTGACGTCAGGCTCGGGATAGGACACCGCGCCCGCGACGATGTAGTTCTTGAACTCCCAAAGCGAACGCAAATTCTCGCCCGCCGCGATCGGCACGCCGCCGGCCTGCATGATGCGAGTGTGGCCCGCGACGTCGTCGGGAATGATCGGCTCCTCGAGCCAGGTGAGGTCATACGGTTGGAACGCGCGGGCGGCGCGGATCGCTTCCTCGACCGTCCATTTCATGTTGGCATCCACCATCAACGGAAAGCCGTCACCGAGATGCTGTCGCATCGCCGCGACCCGCGCCACATCCGATTTGAGATCGGGGCGGCCGGCCTTCATCTTGATGGCGCGAAAGCCCTTGCTGAGATTGCCGTCAGTCTGCGCGAGCAGTGCCTCGACGGAGAGATCGAGATCGATGCCGCCCGCATAACACGGCACGCGCGCGTCGAACCCGCCGAGCAATCGATACAGCGGCAATTGCGCGCGCCGCGCCTTCAAATCCCACAGCGCGATGTCGAGTGCCGAGAGCGCCAGCACCGCCGGCCCGCCGCGCCCGCCATAATGCAGTGCCCACCAGACCTGGTGCCAGATCGCCTCGGTATCATCGGCCTCGCGGCCTTCGACGAGCGGCGGGATCTCGCGCTTGAGGATGTCGGCGACGGCGCCGCCATTGCGTCCGACCGTGTAAGTGTAGCCGACGCCCTCGGCGCCATCGGCATCCCGGATGCGGCAGGTGATCAGCTCGAACGCCGCCATGTCGCCATGCATCGAGTCCGACAGCGTGACGGGAAGGGGGATCCGGTAGAATCCGGTCTCGATGGTCGAAATGCGCGGCATGCGGCCTCCCTGCGTTTTCTTTGCAGGCTAGGCCGACGCGCACCGCCCGGCAAGCGCGCGCCATGCAAGGCAGCTCACCGCATCGTCGCGAGCTGCACGGCCAGCGCGCAGGCGCGGTCGTATTCGTCGAGATTGATCCACTCGTCGATCGTGTGCACCTCGTTCTGGCCGGCGCCGAAGGTCACGGTCGGAACGCCGTGGCGGACCATCCAGTTGGCATCGAGGCCGCCATTGGCGGTGCGCACGTTCGGGGTGCCGCCGACGGCGGACACGGCCTCCACCGCGCGTCTGACGACGGGAAGGTTGTCCTTCATGCGGAACGGGAAATAGTCGGTCTCGGCCTTGAACTTGACCTTGCCGGACTTGCCTTGCGCGTTGGTGACTTTCTTGGCCGCCTTCTCGAACGCGGCCTTGTAGGCTTTCGTGATCTCCTTGAAGAACTTTCCGTCGTGGCTGCGGCTTTCGCCGCGCACATGCACGTAGTCGGTGACGACGTTGGTGGCGTCGCCCGCGGGCCTTCCCTCGCCGCCGGTGACGGGGCCGACATTGCTGGTGCCTTGCTGCTTGCGCTTGACCACCTTGCCGAACCAGCCGCCGGCCTTCACGTCGGCGAGCGCAAGCGCGAGGATCATGGTCGAGGAGATGCCGCGCTCCGGCGCGACGCCGGCATGCGAGGCGCGGCCGAAGATTTCCACGGTCCAGCGGTCGGCACCCACGGCGCCGATGACGACGTTGGAGGCCGAGCCGCCGTCATAGTTGAAGGCCATCACCGGCGAGCCGAGCTCGTCCAGCTTGACGTGGCGCGCGCCATAGAGCCCGCTCTCCTCGCGCACGCAGAACAGCAGCGTGATCGGCGGATGATCGAGTTGCTGCTTTTCGAGCTCGGCCGCCAGCGTCACCAGCACGCCGCAGCCGCAGCGATTGTCGCCGCCGAGCGCGGTCTTCGCATCATTGACGATCTTGCGACCCGACTTTTTCGGCTTGGCGCCGGCGCATAGCGGCACGGTATCCATGTGGGTCATGAACATGATGCGCGGCTGGTTGTGCAGCGCGCCGCGGCCGGGCAGGTCGACGATGAGGTTGCCGGTCTCGGTCGGCACCGGAATGCGGGTATTGGCGTCGTCGAGCCGGATCGCTTTCGCCGGCACGCCGCTCTCCTTCAGCGCAGCCGTGAGCTCACGCCCGATCGCGGCCTCCTGTCCGGTGACGCCCTCGACGGCGAGAAAGCGCAAGAGGCGGTCGGTGGCGGCTTTGGTGTCGACAGGCATGAGATGTCCCCTTGATGCAGGGCTCTACTCTATCGTCGGTCTTGGCGAGGTATAGACCAAAAAGATCAGCGCGCCGATGCCAAGCATGGCTGCCATGAAAAGCAGCACCGCCGGCAACCCTGCAAACGCCGCCACCGCACCGGTGATCGATTGCATCAGCGCCGCGCCGAGGAAGAAGGCGAGGTTGATCGCCGCGAGCGCCTTGCCCGCAACTTGGGCGTCGATCAGCTGCCGCGACATGCCGAACAGCAGCGGCTGTGCGGAAGTGGCAAGCCCGATGAGCACGAACAGCACGAGGTCGTATTGCGGCGGCATCACCGCAACACCAGACAACACGGAAATGGCATAGCGCGGGGCCCCTAACGCCATCAGCGCCAGCAGCAATGCCCCGACGAGGTGCGTTCCCGCCACCAGCGCGCGGCGGCGTCCCAGCCTGCGGTCGATCATGCCGATGACAAGCGGACCTGCGATCATGGCCAGCGTGAACGCGCCGAGCTGGTTGCCGGCCTCGACCCGCGACAATCCCTTGACCTGCATCAGCCACGGTCCGCCCCACAGGCCGCGCAGCACCAGCGAGGTCGCAAGCGACACCAGGGCCAGCGCGATCAGGCCGCGCAAGGGCCGCGACAGTCCGAGCCTGAGCACCTCGATCATCTGCGACAGCGGCGAGGACTCGTCCTTGTGCTCGGCCGGCTGGCTCGGCACCAGCAGGAACACCGCGAGCGCCACGGCGACGCCGCCGAGCGCCGAGATCCAGAACCCGGCGCGCCAGCCGTAAGTGTCGACCACGAAGGCGAGCGGACTCGACGACAACAGCATGCCGATATTGCCGATCGAGAGGATCGCGCCCGACCACAGCCCAAAGCGCGCGGCCGACAATTGCTTGGCCGCCAACGTCATCGGGCACATCAGCATGCCGGAGGTGGCAATGCCCAGCAGCACCTGCCCGATGGCGAAGCTTTCGGGTCCCGTTGCGAACCCCGACGCGATGGCGCCGACCACGGTTCCCGCGAGCAGGCTCAGCGACACCGGCCGCACGCCAAAGCGGTCCATCGCCGCACCGACCGGGATCTGCGCGGCCGCAAACGCGAACGGGTAGACCGAGGTGAGGCTCGCCAGCGCCTGCGGTTCGATGCCGAAATCCGCCGCCATCAGGTCGAGGCTGACCGCCGGAATGGTGCGCAGCAAGGTCGAGAGCATGTGCCCGCAGGCCAGCGCAAGCAGCGCAAAGATCAGCGCGCGGGTGGCTCCCGCGTCGTGGGTGGCGGCGGTGGTCATGGGCGTTGCGTCCCGGCAAGGTTTCGGGTGGGGTTACATGATTGACGGGTGCATGCCAACATCGGGACCGCCATGGCCGCAATGTCGTGGATGCACAAGGCAACGGACGCGCAAGATCCTAAACGTGCAAGGCTAGTGACATCATGTATCTCGGCATCGACCTCGGCACCTCCGCCGTCAAAATCGTTCTGGTCGACGACGCGCAGCGCGTGGTGGCGAGCCGCAGCCGGTCACTGACGGTCTCCTCGCCGCGTCCCGGCCATTGCGAGCAGGACCCGGCACAGTGGATCGAGGCGACGTTCGCGACGCTGGACGCGCTGAAGGCGGATCACGCGCGCGAGCTGGCCGAGGTCGAGGGCATCGGCCTGTCCGGCCAGATGCACGGCGCGACGCTGCTCGACGCCAGCCACAGGCCGTTGCGGCCCTGCATTCTCTGGAATGACGGACGGTCCTTTGCGGAATGCGCCGAGTTGGAGCGGCGCTGGCCCGCCTTGCGGACCACGACAGGCAACAAGGCGATGCCGGGATTCACCGCGCCAAAATTGCTGTGGGTCGCCAGGCACGAACCGGAGATCTTCGCGGCGACAAAACTCGTGCTGCAACCAAAGGCCTATCTGCGCCTGGTGCTGACCGGCGAGGCGATCGAGGATGTCTCGGACGCCTCGGGTTCGCTGTGGCTCGATGTTAGCAGCCGCGATTGGTCGGATGAAGGACTCGCCGCGACCGCGCTATCGCGCCGGCAGATGCCCCGTCTGGTCGAGGGCTGCGCGCCGGCTGCACGGCTGCGGAGCGAGTTGGCGCAGCGCTGGGGCATGACCGGGCGGCCGATGATCGCGGGCGGGGCCGGCGACAATCCGGCGGGAGCCATCGGCATCGGCGCCATCAATCCCGGGGCAGCCTTCATTTCGCTCGGAACCTCCGGCGCATTGCTGGTGCCGACCGAGACGATCGCGGCCAATCCGGAGCGGGTCGTGCACACGTTCTGTCACGCCGTCCCCGACAGGTGGATTCAAGCCGGCGCGATCCTCTCGGCGGCATCGTGCCTGGCCTGGATCGCGCGGCTGTTGGGGATCCCTGAGACTGAGCTGCTGGCGCCGCTCGGGTTGCGCCCGCGGGCGCCGTCGCCGGTCAGCTTCCTGCCGTACCTCTCCGGCGAACGCACCCCGCACGATGACCCCGACGTGCGCGGCATGCTCGATGGGATCAGTCACGCCACCGATCGTGACGCGATCGTGCAAGCCGTGCTCGAAGGCGTCGCCTTCGCGCTTGCGGATTGCCGGGACGTGCTGGCCGAGACCGGATTGGTGATCGCGGAGGCGGATGTCATCGGCGGCGGCTCACGGTCGCGGTTCTGGCTTTCGGTGCTGGCCAATGTCCTGAACGTGCCGGTGCATCGCTTTGCCGACGGCGAGACGGGCGCGGCGTTCGGTGCGGCGCGGCTTGGTCGCCTCGCCGTCACCGGTGAGGCGATCGACGCCGTCTGCACCGCGCCACAGCGCGTCGAGACCTTCGAGCCCGACGGCGCGCTTGCGCAGGCCTATGCCGAGCGGCTGCCGCAATGGCGCCGCCTGTACCGGCCGCGGCGCTGATCGCGATACGCGATGATGTGGCGAAGAAAAAGGCATCACGCGCGGGATCGGTTCCGTCTGCAAAAGATAAAAGCAGCGCCGGACCGTTGGTCGGTATGCCGGAGGTATTGCCCTGCGCCACAACCTTTTGTTTAATGCTTGCGCGCGCGCCAGGGACCAACGAGACGCGGGTGAGATTGCGATGCCGCCGTCGGCGCATCGGGGAGGTGTGATGAGCGAGCCCATCCTCGAGATGCGCCGGGTCTCTAAATCGTTCTTCAGCATCAAGGCGCTGCGCGACGTCGACCTCACCGTCTACGCGGGCGAAATCCACGCTTTGATGGGCGAGAACGGCGCCGGCAAATCCACCCTGATGAAGATCCTGTCGGGCGCCTACCGGCCGGACCCGGGCAGCGAAATCCGCATCGACGGCCAGCCCGTGCAGATCAGCGGTCCGCTCGGCGGCCGCGCAGCCGGCATCGCGATCATCTATCAGGAACTCTCGCTCGCCCCCAACCTGAGCGTTGCGGAGAATATCTATCTCGGTCGCGAGGTCTCCCGCGGCGGCTTGCTGGCGCGCGAGGCGATGCAGGCCGGCGTCGGTCCGATCCTGGCGCGGCTCGGCGCGGATTTCACGCCGCAGACGCAGGTCGCCAATCTCTCGATGGGCCAGCGCCAACTGGTCGAGATCGCGCGCGCGCTGCACGCCCGCTCCAGGATCCTGATCATGGACGAGCCGACCACCGCGTTGTCGGCCGGTGAGAGCGAAAGGCTGTTCGCGCTGATCCGCCAGCTGCGCGCCGAAGGTCTCGCCATCATCTACATCTCGCATCGCATGGACGAGGTCTATGCGCTCGGCGACCGCGTCACGGTGCTGCGCGACGGCACGCTGGTCGGCTCGCTCGACAAGGCAGACATCCGTGCCGACACCATCGTCCGGATGATGGTGGGACGCGACGTCTCGTCCTTCTACAAGAAGGAGCATGATCCCAGGAACGATCCCAACGCGCGCTCGGGAGCTCCCGTGCTTGCGGCTGTCGATATCGCCGACGGCAGGCGCGTCAAGGGATGTTCGCTGACGGTGCATGCGGGCGAGGTGGTAGGGCTTGCCGGCCTGGTCGGCGCCGGCCGCACCGAGCTTGCGCACCTCATCATCGGCGCCGCGCCCATGATCTCCGGCCATGTCGAGATCGACGGGCGCGCGGCCTCCATCCGCACGCCCGGTGAGGCGCTGGACGCCGGCATTGCCTACCTCACCGAGGACAGGAAGGCGCTCGGCCTGTTCCTCGACATGTCCTGTCTCGACAACATCAATCTCGCGGTGCTCGGCCGGGATGCGAAATTCGGCGGCATTCTCGACCGCGATAAGGCCCGTGACCGCGCCAAGCGCGCGTTCGCGGGGCTCGGCATCCGCGCTGCGAATGTCGGTGTTCCCGCTGGCGGGCTCTCCGGCGGCAACCAGCAGAAAGTGCTGCTGTCGCGGCTGCTCGCGATCGGCCCGAAGATCCTGATCCTCGACGAGCCGACGCGCGGTGTCGACGTCGGCGCCAAGTCCGAGATCTATTCGATCATCGACAATCTCGCGAAGTCGGGCACCGCGGTTCTCGTCATCTCGTCCGACCTGCCCGAGATCATCGGCATCTGCGACCGCGTCATCGTGATGCGTGCAGGACATATCGCCGGGCAGATCCGGCGCGACGCGACATCGCCACTCAGTCAGGAGGAGATCATGGCACTCGCCACCGGAACGGAGCAGCTCGATGCCTGAGAACGGCGCTTCCGCCAACACCGCCCCCGCCAAAGCCGTCCCCGTCGCGCCCGGTCTTGCCGCCGCGCAGGAGACGAAGCGGCAGCGGACGCGGATGATCATTCGCGCGGTCGGCATGCTGCCGGTGCTGCTGCTCTTGTGCATCGGCTTTCACGTGCTGTCGGACGGCCGCTTCTTCACCGGCCAGAACATCGGCATCGTGGTGCAGCAGTCCGCGGTCAATACCGTGCTGGCCGCAGGCATGACCTTCGTCATCCTCACCGGCGGCATCGACCTGTCGGTCGGCTCCATCTTGGCGGCGGCGGCGATGGCCGGGCTGATCATCTCCAAATTTCCAGATCTCGGGGCGCTGTGGTTGCCGGCCGCGGTGCTCACCGGCACCGTCTTCGGCATTCTCAACGGCGGCTTGATCGCGCTGTTGCGCCTGCCGCCCTTCATCGTCACGCTGGGATCCTTGACCGCCGTGCGCGGCGCGGCGCGCCTGCTCGGCGCCGACACCACGGTGTTCAATCCGTCGATCCCCTATGCCTTCATCGGCAACGGTGCTCTGACCCTCATTCCCGGCGTATTGTCGATTCCCTGGCTCTGGGTGATCGCGTTGCTGGTCATCCTGGTGTCGTGGCTGGTGCTCAAGCGCACCGTGCTCGGGGTGCACATCTACGCGGTCGGCGGCAATGAGAGCGCGGCGCGGCTCGCCGGCATCAAGGTCTGGGCCGTGTTGATTTTCGTCTATGGCGTGTCCGGCCTGCTCGCGGGCCTCGGCGGCGCGATGCAGGCAGCGCGCCTCTACGCCGCCAATGGCCTGCAGCTCGGCCAGTCCTACGAACTCGACGCCATCACCGCCGTGATCCTGGGCGGCACCTCCTTTGTCGGCGGCATCGGCTCGATCTGGGGAACGCTGGTCGGCGCGCTGATCATTGCCGTGCTGTCGAACGGCCTGATCCTGATCGGCGTGTCCGACGTCTGGCAATATGTGATCAAGGGTCTGGTCATCATCGGCGCGGTGGCGCTGGACCGCTATCGGCTGCAGGGCTCGGCTCGGACTTGAGAGCATGATCCGAAAAAGTGCGAAGCGGTTTTTCGAAAGGATCATGCTCAAACAAGGAGCATGAAAATGCAGCCGGCACCGCGCCGTCATGTTCATTCCGTCACGGCAACTGGTCGCCGCGCCGGAGCTTCAAACAGACCAGGGAGGAAGCCAATGTTGAAGTCGATCTCGCTTGCCGGCGCCGCGATGGCGCTCGTCCTGAGCTCCGCGCCGTCCTACGCCAAGGAGCTTAAGTCGATCGGCATTTCGCTGGGCTCGCTCGGCAATCCATTCTTCGTCGCGTTGTCGAAGGGCGCCGAGTTCGAGGCCAAGAAGACCAACCCCAACGTGAAGATCACGACGGTGGGCTTCGAATATGATCTCGGCAAGCAGGTCACCCAGATCGACAATTTCATCGCCGCCGGCGTCGACCTGATCCTGCTCAACCCTGGCGATCCCAAGGCGATCGGACCAGCGATCAAGAAGGCGCAGGCCGCCGGCATCGTCGTCGTTGCCGTCGACACCGCGGCCGAAGGCGCCGACGCCACGGTGACCACCAACAACGTCCAGGCCGGCGAGATCTCCTGCCAGTACATCGTCGACAAGCTGGGAGGCAAGGGCGACGTGATCATCGAGAACGGCCCGCAGGTCTCCGCGGTGATCGATCGCGTGGTCGGCTGCAAGAACGTGCTCGGCAAGAATCCCGGCATCAAGGTCCTGTCCAGCGACCAGGACGGCAAGGGCTCGCGCGAAGGTGGCCTCACGGTGGCGCAGGGCTATCTGACCCGCTTCGCCAAGATCGACGCCATCTTCGCCATCAACGACCCGCAGGCGATCGGCACCGACCTCGCCGCGCGCCAGCAGCAGCGCACCGGCATCGTCATCACCGCGGTCGACGGCGCCCCCGACATCGAAGCGGCCCTCAAGGACCCGCAGGCGACGCAGATTCAGGCCTCCGCCTCGCAGGACCCGTTCTTCATGGCCCGCCGCGCCGTGCAGGTCGGCGTCAGCATTCTCAACGGCCAGAAGCCGGCGTCCACGGTTGAGCTGCTGCCGTCGAAACTCGTGACGCGCGACAATGTCGGCGAGTACAAAGGCTGGACCTCGGATCGGTCGCAGTAGCGGGCGAGAGGCGGCCGGCGCCGGATGCGGCGCTGGTCGGCTCGCGTGGCGCGGTATTGGCTAGGCGTGCAGCGGTATCTGCCGCTTGCGATAGCCAAGGTTTCCGAGTTCCTCGGCGAATGTGGTCTTGTTGGCCGTGGCTGCCTCCCTGCTTCGACTCACTGATGCCCGATGGCGGGGCCTGACGCACCAGCGGAAGATGTGGCAGCGATACCTGCAGGATGGCCCCGTTCGCATATCACCAAAGCGGCCTGCGGAACCCGCAGGAGGTCCGGGTCTCCTTGGCGGCGCCGCGCATGCGGAAGGCTGTTTGCCAGCATTTTCGCGCGTAACTTAACGTATACTTTATAGTTCACTGCCTATTGGAGGTTGCAGAGGATTCCCGATGACCTTGAGCCTTTCTTCCGCCGCCACCACGTTGGGTCGCCTAGCCCGGGACGAGCGCGGCAATATCGCCGTCATCTTCGCCATCGCCTTGTTGCCGGTCTTGTCATTCGTCGGCGCTGCAGCGAAATCGACGCCGCCTTCACCCAGATCGGCACATCCATTTCCAAGCTGCGCGTTTCGAAGTAGCCCCACATATCCATTTTGCTTGATATTGGCCCGGGGAAGCAAAGGCTGAAACAGCAGGCAGAGCCCGCCAAGGGCGAAATCGCATCCTCACGTGAGCGCCAACGCGCGTCACATGTTGGCTCGGCGGCTGACCTTCGCGCGAGCGATCGTGACGTCCGTTCGCGAGCTAGACCGGACCGTCGCTCATGCAAAGCGGAGTCGCAGTTTTGACCCGAAGCGGACGTGAGCTCCCTCGGAGCCTACGGTCAGCCGATGATTCAATGCGAACACGCGTAGTCAGATTTGATGAGCAGCGCGGAACCCATCGAGTTCAACACGCGGAAATTGTGTGAGCCAAATTAAACAATCATTAGATGAGCACCAGATATTGATGCTCCAGAAGGGGTCAGGGATCCCGAACGATGCGATAGATGGACAGAGTGATGCGAAATGAAGGCTTTGTCTTTGCCGTCCTCAATGCTTATCGGTTCAGCGAAATTCTGCGCTTGTGGATCGCAATTGCGATTGTTGCAGCCGTTGACCTCGTATGGCTTCGCGCCGCTGGGATGACGATGGCTATCGATCCGACGCAAGCGATTGCGTTCTGTGCTGCTGCTCTTCTCTCCTTTGTTTACACGAGGTTGAGGCCGGATCGGCGTATCGCTGAGCTTGCCACGGCTTTGGCTCAGATCATTGCCTTTACGGTCGTGGGCGCGATCCTGAGTTATCTAACCATCACGGCAAAGTTTCCGTTGGTCGATTCCCAGCTGGCCGGCGTCGACACCCTGCTGAGACTGAATTGGCTGGCTTTCTTTGAGTGGGTTGAGGTCAGACCAATTATCAAAGCGGTCCTCGCAGTCGCGTATCACAGCTGTATGCTGCAGGTCGCCATCTTGTTGGTGTGGCTGAGTGCGTGCGGGCGATTTGAAAGGATGCGAGAGTTTGTTTGGCTGTTCGTAACATCGCTCCTCGTGATTCTTCCGATCTCATGGAGACTGCCGGCAGCGAGCGCATGGGTCTACTTTGGCGTCGTCGAACGCGTCGACGCGTATCATTTGATCGATTTCAACGCACTCCGAAGCGGCGAGATGACACGCATTTCGTTGACGCACGTGAATGGTCTGATCACATTTCCTTCGTTCCACGCTGCGCTGGCCACAATACTTATATACGCCAGCCGAGGCGTGAAGATGCTTTTCCCACTATACCTTGTCTTGAACTTGCTGATGCTTGCTGCAACACCTACTGTAGGCGGCCACTATTTCATCGATATCATCGCCGGTGCGGGCATCGTTCTCTGCCTCGCTTGCCTTCGACAGCTTCGCTGGGGCGTTTTGTTTGCGCGATGGAACACCTCGCCATCGCACGCGGCCGGATAGTCATCCACGCTCTGCAAGCGACAGAGCGATTTGTCTTGGCAGAGGTCATCAAACGACAAACAGATTGAAGTTCGCTTGTGGCCCGAAGGCGAAGGTCGCCATCGCCTGCGGTACACCGGAGCGGGGGCCAGCCGACATCGAGAACACGCGGGCAAACTGACCCGGAACGGACATCGCCAGGGTCTGGTCGATGTCGCCGGCGCGCCCGGTGTAGTGGCACCCCCATCTGGCCCGAAACTGATCTATCGCAGCGCCCGGCGTGGACCGCTTTGACCAACCATCGACATTGCATTGCCGAGAATTTTGGCTTTACGCTTGGGCAACGTGTCAGGAGTTGCGCGCATGGGCGGGGACACAGGTAGCCTTTTCTTGTCGGGGGGCGGCGAGATGGGCGCTCTCACAAGAGCGTTTGACTGGTCAAAAACATCGCTCGGCTCGCCGGAAGCCTGGCCGCAAAGTCTTCGGGTCACGGTGCGGCTCGTTCTTACCTCACGCCACCCGATGTTCATTTGGTGGGGACCGGACCTCATCCAGTTCTATAACGATGCGTATCGCGAAACGATGGGTCCCGAGCGGCATCCGAGCGCCTTGGGCGCGGGCGGCCGTGAATGCTGGGATGAAATATGGGACATCATTGGTCCCCAGATTGAATACGTCATGGCAGGTAAGGGGGCGACGTGGCATGAGGATCAATTGGTGCCTGTAACCCGCCACGGTCGGCGCGAGGATGTCTGGTGGACGTACAGCTTCGGTCCAATTGACCTTGAAGATAAAGTCGGCGGCGTACTCGTTGTCTGTAAAGACGTCACCTCCGAGCACATGGCAAGGGAAGCCCTGAGGCTTATCAACGAAGAGCTAAAGCACCGGTTCAAGAACACCTTTGCTGTGCTTGGTGCTGTTGCCAGCCAAACATTTCGTGACGTATCGAGCCGCGCCGATCTTGAAAAGTATAAGGCACGACTTGCCGCGTTCGGACGAGCACACGCCTTGCTGACTGCGGCGAATTGGGCTGCTGCCCCACTTCGAGATGTCGTCAACACGGCCCTGAGCCCTTACAGAACAGGCGAAGGCCGGATTACGACGTCCGGTCCTCCGCTTGTTCTCAGATCGCAACAGGCTCTCGCCCTTTCCTTAGCGGTTCACGAGCTCGCCACCAATGCAGTAAAGTATGGCGCTCTGAGCGTGACAGGCGGCCGGGTGTCCATCGTGTGGTCAACCGAAGATCAGGCGGGTGATCAAAAATTCGTCTTCGTCTGGCAAGAATTCGGCGGTCCATCTGTGTCGGAGCCCACCGATAAAGGCTTCGGTTCGCAACTCATTTCGGGGGCGCTGGAATACGACTTCAGAGGGTCGGTTGCGGTGTCCTATGAATCGACCGGACTCACTTGCCGCCTCACGGCTCCGCTCGAAAATCTGGAAATGTCACCACAATAGTGGGAGCTTTTACCCGACCCATGTTGACTGCCGCGAGGACGAGGAGCCCCTCACGGGCCCGCATGTCGGGTCCTGTCCCGTAGCTGACCTGCCGCGCGCAGCCGGTGGAGGACCGCTTGTGACCCATTGGAGACGTCCGCCGTATCAGCCCGGCGCTCATTTTTCGATGTGCCACGACCCGTCCCAGTCGTTCGGAGGCGGTTCTGCTTTGAAGCTTCCGATGCGCTCGATTAGGGCCCTTGCAGGCCCGTCGTCGGGCATCGCTTCAAGCGACGCATTGAACGCAGCAAGCGCATCATCCCATCGCCGGTTGCGATAGTTCGAGAGCCCTTCCAGATACTTGTCCCGCAAGACCAGTTGTTGTGGCGTGACATCAGCTCGGCTTCCGAGGATTTCAAAAACGGCCTCGAAACGAGTTTGACCCGCCACCACAATGCGATCGATCTCCCGCGCCTCAAGTGAAGTGCCCACGGCAGCAATAGTTCTTTCGGAAACGAGATTGCGGGTGCCGTACACCTTGTTCGCGCCTTCCAGCCGCGAGGCGAGGTTCACCACATCGCCCATGACGGTGTAGCTCATCATCACGTCGGAGCCGATGCTGCCGACCAGCGCCTCGCCGGTCGCGATCCCGATCCTTAGATCGCATTGCTTCATTGGAGTTGCGCGAACGCCAAGTAGCTCAGGAATCTCCTCGCGCAATTTTCCGATACGTTCGATCATTTCCAGGGAGGCGAGGCATGCAAGGCGGGCATGATCGGCCTCGTCGACGAAAGGTGGGCCCCAATAAGCCATGATGCCGTCGCCGATATACTTGTCGATGATCCCTCGGTTGTTCCGGATTGGTTCGGACATGACCGAAAGGTAGTGGTTCATGACCTTGACGAGACCTTGCGGGGTCATGCCTTCGCTAAGGCTGGTGAAGCCCTTCAAGTCGCAGAACAACACAGTCATCACCCGGCGCTGGCCTTCGGCGGCCGTCAAATTTGGGTGATCGATCAGCCCTTCAACGACGCGCGGATCGATGTATTTTCCGAATGTTTCCTTGATGCGTTGGTTGTTGCGCAATTGCACAACCATTCGATTGAAGGCGGCAGCCAGTTGTCCGATTTCGTCAGTCGCCCTTACATCGATTGATTGATCGAGCTGACCCGCTTCCACCGCGCGGGCACCTTCAAGCAATAGTCGGACAGAGCGAATGATGCCGCCGCTGCCCAGATTGGCGAAGATCAATCGACGATCGCGGCAAGCAGCGTCACGATGGCCGAGGTCAGCGCCACCTGGGTCTGTTCCGACCTCACTTTTGCGATAGCCCCCTCGCTGACGGTCAGCATACTCAATCGAATAGCACTGACCTTCTCATCCAGTCGTCGCGAACAGCGTCTGCTCGCGCAAGGCTGCGTCTCGCCGCTGGAAAGTCTCTCGCCTCAAGGTGTGAAAGTAGCTCTCTGGTCTCCTGCTTCAGCTGGCGGCGAGTATCGCTCAGATTTTCAATCCGGTTGTCGATGCGCGCCAGGGCTGCATTGTCCGAGGGTGTACTTGCGTCCTCAATGATCGAATTGATCAGTGTCCGCGCGGCTTGCGCTTCGCTTTCGACCTCGGCTCCCTTCTCGTTGTAGAGCTCCAAGCGGGCTCTATATCCGAGCACATCGGGCGGCTCCTGCATCTTCGCGATCACCATGCGGCGGACTGCGAGACCTCGTTCCAGAGACAGAGTATTGATCCGCGTTAGATGCCCGTTGATCGGCGCGTACCGTGCAGAGAGTTCATCAAGCAGATGGCCGACCCGCCTGACCATCACTATCGATAGGACCGACGTCGCCAGCATGAGGATGATCAATCCGACGGAGATCGCAACAATCCGCCGCCGTATCGACTGCTTGATCATCGATCCGGAGAATTTCTTCAATCCTTTAAGAGCAGGAATCTTTGAATGTCTCGTGCTCCGTAGAGAAACGTCCGATGTACTCACAGTCGAGCTTCCTTTCGGTCAGCCCCGTCAGGCGGTCCAACTTCATTCATTCTTCAGTCAGGCTGAAATCGAAAGTTTCGGCAGGCGGGTCTTGGTGAACAGCCCCGAACTGGCTCAGCGGCAACTTTATCGTCACCGAAGAGGAGTAAAGGTCTGTGAGTTCGAGTTTGAGCTGTTGGCCGGCTTCCATTTGCGCCGCCACCGTTGGTTCAATTCCACGTGCTGCGATGCAGATGTTGGTGAGACACCAGGTGAAAGGAACCTGGACAGGACTGCCTTGATCTACCGTCACCTTGACTCCCTGCTGCAGATTTGCCCCTTGCGGAACGAACAGCTGCAGGCGAGCGGGACCGTCAGCTCGTTCGATCAGATCGACACGGGCCACGACCTGATCGAGATCGTCCGTGGCGGTTGACGTCGATCGGCATATGTTGGTTCGATCGGATGAGGCGAAACAAAGCTTTTTCCAGGTTGAGAAATGGATGTTCTCAGGCAGCCGCAATCGTCGCGGCTTCGACGGAGGCTCCCGCTGGGCAGAAGGGCCGTTGACTGGCTGCCCAAGCGGCGGAGCGGTCGCTGAATGCCTCTCCAGAAATCGCGATACCAAGGGCGACCAGATCGGCACCGCGTCGGCGGAATCGATCATGAAGTGCCCGTCGGTCCCAAAGGACGGGAGCATACGATAATCGGCATTTCCGCCCGCTTCGACAAAGGCCTGATGCATCCGCATCGTCAATTCCGGACCGAAGTAGCTGTCGTTTTCCGCGTAGATCCAAAGCATCGGTACGCGTGCGGTGCGGCCGAATTCGCTGGTGGCGGCAACGAGCTTGTCGGGAGCACAATTGTTGTTGGGTTTGCCGTCAACTCGGCCTCCGCGTCCCGCTGCAAAGGTAATGATGGCCTGAACTGATGACGGGTTTAGGCTCCCAAGAGCAATCGAGCCCCATCCGCCGCCCGACTGGCCAACGACGATGACCTTACCCGGCTGTATCATCTTCTTCTTGCTCATGTAGTCGATGACCCACTCGTTCAGAGTGGCGATGGCGAGCCCGGAACCGCGGAAGTTTGGGTTGTCGCAGCTACCGACGTGGGCAAAGACGGCTCCGTAGAGACCCTGATCTTTATCATCGAGACTGCTGGCCCCGTACCTGATGGGCGAGATGACCACATAACCGCGACGTGCAAACCAACGTGCCGCGTCCCGATACTCGATCGCCGGAAACATCGTCCGCTGGTTGGCTTCCAGCGAAATTCCATGGTTCATAACCACTAGCGGAAACGGACCATCTCCGACCGGCCGTACCAGGAAGGCAAGCACCGGCAGTGGAAACGGCAGCGCCCAAATTTCCTCTTGGATTACTTGTCCCGCAGTTCGGTCATCTGCCGCGGCTGGGGAATGGACTGCCGAGGGGAAAGCCAGCAAAAGAAGAATGGCCAGCAAGTGCTTCAGCATCTTCTTTCTCCGACGATCTGGTCTGGGTCTGACGCTAGGTCTCGGAGGCAGGAATCCGTTGATTTGGATCAAAGCGACCAACCGCAAGTTCCCGACGTCGTGCGGCTTAGTGGCCTAGCAAAAAAAGCGTCGTCGGAAACTCGGATGAGCGTGCACGGCCTTTCATGCGGCTCCTGGCTTTTTGACGGCCTTAGGGGCTGTTTCGAGCTTTAACCCCGCCGCCGCTATTGTCGTTGGTCTGCTTGTGGGCCTGAAGGCGAAGTATCCGGCACGCCGGCAGCTAGGGCCATAGCGGACATCGAGAATACGCGGGCAAATCGGTGCGAATGACCCGAAGCGGAGCACCTTGAAAGTGAGGTCAAGTCATGAATCCGGGCATGAAGCATCGGACGCGCGGATGGCCGTCTATGTAATGCCTCCAGACCATTGTACGGCCGAAGCGGTTTGGTTCTGTGACAACCGCACCGTCAGGTACGAGCACCCATTCGCCATCGATGAGGACGCGGTAACGGCCCCGACTGGACTCCCAATCGGCATCGGACACTATGTATCCGTCGGCATCAGTACAGCACTTTCCAAATTCGCTCTGCAAGCTTTCAAACCAAGACTTCAGCGGAGAGTGGTCGTATCGGCCATCGTCGCGTGCAAGGACCGGCGTCAGTAGCAACGCTGAACCCAGCAACGATGCCGCAAGTTTCGCTGGAAACATCTGTTTGCCTCCGCGATATTCGCCGGCCGATCCGCTGGCTTGGTGCGGCTTAGGCTGGCAACCCGGAAACTAAATCCGTTGCAACTGCCGCTGACGATCCTCGATGCTGTGATGGGACAGTTCATTCCCATCCCCACTGAGGTGAGTCCGGAAATTCGAGCGAAGGTTCAAATACGACAACGCTTCAACTAAAGGTCAGTGCAGCTGCTTCTTTGGCCTAGCCTGCCCTTAGCCGACCTCTGGGCTGGCGCCGAGCTTGTCCGCTCATGACGGCGTAGCCGACCAAAGCCCTCACAGACTTAAGGAAATGACCCACGGTGCATGAGTCTGCACGGCATCTGTTGCGGATCTCCACAACCGCGTTCGTCAACGACGATTGCGATCTACGGTGCATCGCCTTTATGGCCTATTCGGCAACTCGCGACAGCTCCGCAAGGAGCTTCAACGCATCATTCAGCACGGCCCGATCCCGCGCTCGTTCAGCGGCCGCATCACCCGTGAATTCGCCATGCGTTCGCGCATTCTGATTTCCCTTCGGCGCGCCTGATCTCCGTGCGCCGCCGTGCATGCGGCAGCGAGACTTGCCGTGCACTGCAGGCGCGCGGCAGGCGAGGCCGCTGCGCGTCCCGGCGCCGCAGCGCGGGCTCGTCCACATCGCGCCAGTGTTGCGGATGTGATCGCCGCTCATGCATTGCTGCCCTGTCTGGATTCGGCCCGTTCGTATTCGCCGGCCTCACGCGGCGGGACCAGTCCTGCGGCTGCCGCAGCGTGCGGCTCCGCGACGATCATGCTGGCGTGCTGGGTCACGTTGCCCACGATCGCCCTGCCGCCGTCCTGCACCGACAAATTCCGGACCGTGATCGCGCGCTCGCCGTTGTTGCGGTGGCGGCTGAGTGCCTCGATCTGGCTTGCGAAGGTGCGGGCCAGCCGGGTCAGCGCGCGTGTGAGGCTCTCCTGCTGCGGAACGTCGTCGGTGAGGGCGAGGCGGCAGGCAGAACGCATCGTTGCGGCGTGAACGGACACCATCTGCACCGCGAGCATGGCCTCGATCGAGTCCTTCGGCGCGATGCTCTTCACCAGCGAGATCATGAAGGCGAGATTGGCTTCATCGGGCTTCCGTCCGGTCACGCTGGCCTTCACCAATTGCTTGAGGAGACCATGCAGCGCGTCGCGGTCGGCGGCACCGAGCGCCTCGGCCAGCAGCCGTTCGCCGGCTTGGGGGTCGGCATGGCGGATCGCAATCCCCCGCTTGTAGAGCTTGATCCGCGGGCTCGCGTCGGGGCCGCTGCGATCGTTTGCCGCAACCGGCAGCTTGCTGTGGCGTTTGGCAGATGTCGTCATGTGCTGTGTCCTTTGACCGCGCGGGCTCATTGCGCGCGACATCGATCGCTCGGCTTGCGCGCCTGTGGGATTTTCGGGATGTTGATGAAGGGCTTACGCGCAATCGCCGCGCGACGCCCCGTGGTCGGGCGGCGTGGACGCTGACGATTGTTGCGATGATGGCATTCTGCCGGTGTTTTGCCCGACGTGTCAAACGAAGATTGCGAAGCGCGCAATCCTCGTTCGTGCAAATCCTCGTTCGTGCAAGTCCTTGATCTCGCAAGCGTCGGCTACTGTGCATGGGGTTGTTTTTGCGTTTTTTGTTTCGAACCGGCTCCGACCTGCCGCGCGACGGAATGCCGGCCTGCAAACGCGATTGCGAAATCCGGCGCGGCCGCTCATCATGATCCGCGAATGCGCCGCTACCTGCAAAAGCGGCGAGAACTTCTGGGGAGAGAACGAATGCAACGAACGCTTCGCCTGCTGGCGATCGTCGCCGGATTGTGCGTGACGACGGAGGCCTTCGCGCAAAAATATCCGGTGCGGCCGGTCAAGATCATGGTCGGCTTCAGCGCGGGCGGCCCGGTCGACGTCGTCGCGCGCATCGTCGCCGATCGGCTGAGCAACAAGCTCGGACAAGCTTTCGTGGTCGAGAACCGCGCCGGCGCCAACGGCATGATCGCGGCCGAAGGCGTCGCGCGTGCGGAAGGCGACGGCTACACGATGCTGGCCTGCAACTCCTCCACCATCACGCTCAACAAGACGCTGTTCAAGGATATCCGCTACGACCCGGAAAAGGACTTCGCGCCGCTCACCACCGTCGTGTCGGCGCCGCTCGTGCTGGTGGTCAATCCGGAGAATTCCAAGACGGCCAACATCAACACCGTCGCCGATCTCGTCGCCGCGGCAAAGGCTGCGCCCGGCGCGCTTGCCTACGGCTCGGGCGGCAACGGCAACCTTGCCCATCTCGCCATGGAGCTGCTCAGCGAGAGGGCCGGCGTCAAGATGATCCACGTGCCCTATCGCGGTGGTGCTGCGTCCGAGGTCGGTATCCTCGCGCAGGAGGTCCTGGCAGTGTTCGATCCCTTGTCCGCCGTGCCGCTGGTGAAGGCCGGCAAGCTGCGCGCGCTCGCGGTGTCCTCCGCCGAGCGGCTGCCGGCGTTGCCTGATGTGCCGACCGTCGCGGAAGCCGGCTATCCCGGCTTCGACATCTCGTTCTGGGTCGGCTTCTTCATGCCGAAGGCAACCCCCGCGCCGACGCTCGAGATGCTGCACCGGGAGATCGTCGCCGCAGCCAACGATCCGCTGTTACGGGAGCGGCTGGAGACGCAGGGCATCGTCAGCGTGCTGAGTTCGGCCGACTACGCCGCCAAGATCGCGAAGGAGATCAAGGAACTCGCCGAAGTGGTGGCGGCGGCGAACATCAAGGCGGAGTAGGGCGTCTGCTTGGCGTGCTGCCGGCCACCTGAGCCAGCCGCTCGAGCAGCGGGCGCTGTCCTGCGTTGATCTTCTCGTGCGCTGCTGCGAGCGTGAACCATTCGGCACGATCGACCTCCGGGAAGGTCTGACGTTTGCCGCTGCGTGGCGGCCATTCCATCTCGAATGTGTTGCTGCGAATGCTGCGCAAATCGACGTCGAACTCGGCCGCGAACGCGGTGACGATCTTGCCGCCGCGCTGCCTGACCTGGCCAAGCGAAGTCAGCGGCGTGGACAGCTCAAGCCCAAGCTCCTCGGCAAACTCCCGTCGCGCGGCGGTTTCTGCGTCTTCGTCTGCGTACTCGCCCTTCGGAATCGACCATGCCCCGAGGTCCTTGTTGCGCCAGAACGGTCCTCCGGGATGAACGAGCAGAACCTCGAGCTCCCCACGTTTGCGATAGGCAATGATCCCGGCGCTTTTCGATGGCATCGCAGGTTCCGTTCAGGCGGCGCATTCGGCCGGGAAAAAGTGGAACAGACGCTTTTAGCGCAGGTTAATAGCCAACGCTTTGACCGAACAAGGGAGTGAACCATGATCCGCCTGTTGGCAACGACCGCCTTAGGGCTGGTGCTGGCGAACGCCGCCTTTGCGCAATCGCCAAGCAGCAACACCAAGTCTGAGCAAACGCCGCAATCCCAGTCCAATTCCGCAGCTCCGTCCAACACGTCGCCGTCTGGCGCGGCACAAACACAGCAGTCGCGATCGCAGCCGCAGCAATCATCAACGCCCGGAACGTCGACACAGAATACCCAGGCGACCACTCCGTCTTCCGGATCGGCCAATTCCGGCTCCGGGACCAACGCCACCAACAGCGCGGACACGTCCTCGCGGCCGCCCAGTGGTACGGCAAACTCCAACGCGGCCGGTAACCAGCCCGCCTCGCAGCAGAGCGCCAATCCGCCGGCGGCGAACTCGAACCAGACGCAGGATCGCTCCAACCCTCCGTCGAACAATACCAATCAGGCGCAGCAGGCGCCTGGTTCATCTGGTACCAACCAGGCCCAGCAATCGCCAAACACGCCGAGCAGCAATCAGGCGCAAGACCAGCGGACCGGTGCCAATTCACAGGCCGCCGCCCGCACTGACGTCAACCTCAACAAGCAGCAGGAGACCAAGATCAGCGCGTCCATCTCGCATCTCAACGTGCGGCCGCTGACCAGCGTCAATTTCTCGCTCAACGTCGGCACGGTGGTGCCGCGCGATGTCCAGCTATCGACGCTGCCACCCGATGTGGTCGAGATCGTGCCGCAATATCGCGGCTACAGCTTTGCGCTGGTGAAGGATGAAATCGTCGTGGTCGATCCGGCGACATACAAGATCGTAACCGTGCTGCCGTACTCGGGACAATCCACCGCGACAACGACGACCACGCGTGAGCGCAGCGCCAGCAAGTTTTCGGATCGCGATCGCGAAGTGATCCGCAAGCATGCGAAGACCCGCACCGAGGGACGGAGCGAACGACAGACCACCGGCAGCACCGCGCGGTCCGAGATCCATGTTGGTGACCGCGTTCCCGAGAGTGTCGAGGTCGAGGAATTCCCGAGCACCGTCTATCGGGACGCGCCCGACCTGCGCGAGTACCGCTACATCCACCGCGATACGCGGACCTATGTCGTCGAGCCCCGCGAACGCCGCATCATCGAGGAGATCGACTAGTTCGCGGCCACTGGAAGCCGCTCCATCGAGCGGCTTCCGGATTTGCGCATCAGCCCGAAGATCGTTCGCGCGCTGCAAAACGGATGGCGCGGGCCTTCGCGCTCTTTCCCGCCGCACGCGCGGCGATCATGCTGCGTGCCTTGCCGTGGGTGTTCTTCCGGATCAGAGACGCGAGCCGCTTGCGTGCGTGGCTGGCGGTCAATCGCGCCGCCAGTTGCTCGGCCTTGCGAATGATGGTGGCGACCGAGGGCGTCAGGTTCACCGGAACCCAGGCGACGTCCTTCGTCTTGGACAGGCTGCCGATGCCCTCGCAGGGTGCTTCGCGCGGCAGGTCGATCCGGATCGCGAGGGCTTCCGCGCGTTCGGTCCAGTCCTCGGCCCTGGTGCCGGTGATGATGCGGACATAGTCGCGTGTCTCACGCGGCAGCTCGCTCTCTTTGGCGAGCCATTTCTGGATCTGGCCGGGACCTGCGTTGTAGGCGGCTGCGGCAAGGCCGAGATTGCCGAAATCGTCGCGCAGCTTGCGCAGGAACTTGGCCGATGCCGGCAGCGCCTTCATCGCATCGAACGGATCATCTAGCCCGACCTCCGCTGCCGTTTCCGGCATGAACTGCGCGACGCCCTGCGCGCCGGCCTGGCTGACCTCGTTGGACTTGAAGCGGCTCTCCTGCCAGATCAAACGCGCGAAGAACGGCACGGGAATGCCGCTGGCTTCGGCAGCTCCGCGAAGCGCGTGGCAGAAGCGTTCCGTCGGCGAAACCGGCGCCTGCGCGACGGGTTCGACCGTATCCGGCGGCTCGGGGGTCTCCTCATAGGCCGCACGCGCATTGGCGAGCTCGAGGGCCTGCACGCTTGCAAGGAACAGCTCGACCACCGGAACAAGTGACGAGGCCTGAGTGTTTTGAAGAACGGCGTGATCGAAAGCTGATGGTTGGCGGGACGCCGACGGATCGAAGTCGCACATCAGAATCATGAACGCGGCGCACGCCGCGACGACAAATCGCATTGCTGGAGCAACCTCGAACTGTGGGTGAACGGCCAGCGATGCGCCGGCGATAAGGAGTTATTAACCGAGCGATTGCGGCAAAGCTGCGGTCTCGTCGGTTCCCACGGTGTTACTACGGTGTTCCCGCCGGAAACTCTTTGCTCCGCGAATTTGCGGGGGCGTTGGCGAATGGGGACGAGCGAGATGATGCGGTGGATGCTTGGCGCGGTGATTTCGCTGGCGGCGATCTCTTCGGCGCTTGCGGGCAATCTCGATGCGGCAGCGGTAAACGATGCTGCGCGTCCCGCAAAGCAACCTGCTAGCGACAAGCTCAACGCCGCGATCGTGAAGCTTCAGATTCTGCTCGACCGTGCGCGGTTCTCGCCCGGGGAGATCGACGGCAAGCTCGGAGAGAGCGCGCAGAAGGCACTGAAAGCATTCGCCGAGCAGAACGGCGTTGCATCGGATAAAACGATCGCGCCCGAGCTTTGGGACAAGTTGAACGCCGCGAGCGAAGGCGCCGTCCTCGTCGAATACAAGATCACGGACGCGGATGTGAAGGGCCCGTTTCTGAAGGAGCTGCCCGGCAAGCTTGATGACATGAAGCCGCTGAAGGCGCTGAGCTACACCAGCCCGCTCGAAGGGCTTGCCGAGAAATCCCACATGAGCGCCGATCTGCTCAAGGCGCTCAACCCGGACAAGGCCTTCGACAAGGTGGGAGCGACCATCGTCGTTGCAAACGTTCCGGCGCGGCGAGAGCTTCCGAACATCGCGCGGCTCGACGTCGACAAAAGGAACGGGACGCTGAAAGCATTCGACCAGGGCGCCACCCTGATCGCGTTCTATCCCGCGTCAATCGGAAGTCCGGATCGTCCGACGCCGAGCGGTACGCTCAAGGTCACCAGCACCCACGAGAATCCGGTTTATCACTACAACCCTGACTACAAGTTCAGAAGCGTCAAATCGAAACAGCCGTTCGATGTTCAGCCGGGCCCGAACAATCCGGTGGGAGCATACTGGATCGGCTTGTCCGCACAGGGGTACGGCATCCACGGAACGTCGGAGCCCGACAGGGTCAGCAAGTCCGCGTCGCATGGCTGCGTCAGGTTGACCAATTGGGACGTGCGCGCGCTGGGCGAGCACGTCAAGCGCGGCACACCGGTGGTCTTTCTGGATGCGCCGACGGACTCCTCGTCCGAGCAGCGGCGGAAGTCCGGCGGTAGGCGCGCCTCGAACTAGTCTTTGGGAAAGTCCTTGCGCATCGCGATTTCGGCGGCATCACCGGGCGACAGCACGGTCTGGTCGAACGCTGCTTGCCCTCGTCATGATATCGTAGAGCGAGATGCCCTTGATGGCTTGCCCATGAGCTCGCGGACGCAGTCGGCGAGCGTGCCGTTGTAGACGGGATAGGGCGGACCTCGATCCTTTTGCCTCTGGCCCTTCAGCGACGGTCACTTCTTCAGTTCGGCCGGCGCGTCATAGGCGACCGGCGATATCTCTTTGAACATGCGCTCGGCCCTGAAGGCGCGGGTAGCCCCGAAGCCTGGGGCCGCCCTGTAGACGCTCGTTGAAGAATTAGTTCAAATCAGCCGGCAACAAAGGCGAGCAGGGTGCCGTTCGCCTTGGCCGGCGGCACGCAGATCGCAGGTCCGCTGCGCACGGCTGCCGAACCAAGCGCCTTGTCGGTGGCAGCGAGATCGCCGCTGACAAGCACCAGGGCAGCGCCACCGCGTTCGGAAAGACCCGCGAGCGGCACGCCGGGATAACGTTTGCCGAGCTGCTCCAGCGTCAAGTAAACGAATTCGGCACGATCGCCACCGGAGGGCACGGTCACTGCGCCGTCGGCTTCAGCCTTCGGCTCGCGGTCGATCAGCTGTCCCAGATCCGCGGCTTCCTTCGCGGGCTCGGGCGTCGCGATCAATGTCTGCTTGATCCGCTTGGCCGCATTGGCGTGCTTCATCAGCTCGGGAATCCACACCGTCTCTGGCGTCTTGTGCTGGCAGGCAAAAATGCGCACGCCGCCGGGCGCTTCTGCGGTCGGCCACATGAAGGTGCGGAATTTCGCCGCCGAGATCGTGCCATCAGGCAGCGTCACGGGCCGTTCGAAATCGGTCGGGCCGATCGGCTCCAGGCCACGCGCGCGGATTTCCTCCGCGCCGGCGGTGGAATCGACCGCTGTGAAGGCGATGCGCTCGATGCCTTCGCCGCGCTGGTCGAGGAAGGCACGCGCCGGCGCGTTGTGCTCGGTCGCCGCGAGCACGCCGAGCAGCTCCATATAATCCGGGTCGAACATGATCGTGTAGTTGCCGGTGCCCATATGTGTGCTGTGGGTGCCGCGCGGCGAGATGGTGAAGCCGAGCTGCCGGTAGTTTTCGGCGGCTTTGTCGAGGTCCTGCACCATGACCACGGCGTGGTCGATACCGATGACGTTCTTGAGGGCCACTGTTCTTTCCCCGAGTGCAAACTGACTGGACCGCCGTCGGCGGCCGCAAATCCTGTCTACGCCGGATAGGCGGTCAAGTCATTTTCAAATCGGTGGGACATGCGGAAATTTCATTCCGTGAAGCGCGATATCTGACACTTGATGGCGTCAGCGCGCCTGCTCGATATAGGCGGCGAGGATGGCGCGCTCCTCGCTGGTCATTTCCGTGATGTTGCCCGGCGGCATCGCGTTTGACCAGGCGGCGACGCGGCCGATCAGGCGGATGTTGCGATGGATGTGCTCGGGCGCGTCCAGCAATATGCCCTTCGGCGCGGTGACGATGCCGGCCCAGACCGGTTCGGCGGCGTGGCACATGCTGCAGCGGGACATCACGATCTCCTCGACATTGGCAAGCGTCGGCTGCGCCGACAGCGCGCTTGTCTTGACCTCGCGCGGGCCGGCCGCCGAGAGGAACAGGATCGCGATCACGCCGACCGCTGCGACGCCCCACACCCACCACGGCGATTTGCGCCCGGCGTGCCGCTCGTTGAAGAAATGGCGGATCACGGGGCCGAGCGCCAGGATGATTGCGACGATGATCCAGTTGAAGCGGGTGGCATAGAGCAGGGGATAGTGGTTGCTGATCATCAGCACGACGACAGGCAGCGTCAGATAGTTGTTGTGGACCGAGCGCTCCTTGCTGGTCTTGCCGAGCTTCGGATCGGGCGCCTGTCCTGCGATCAGGGCGGCCGCAATCTTCTTCTGGTTCGGGATGATCAGGGTGAAAACGTTGGCGACCATGATGGTGCCGATGATCGCCCCGATCTGGTTGAAGGCGCCGCGCCCGCTCAGCACGTGGGTGAAAGCATAGGTCAATGCGACCAGAAACAGATAGCCGCCGATGGCGAAGGGCAGCTCGCGCTGCGCGAGCCCGGTACGGCAGGCGCCTTCATAGAGCAGCCATGCCAGCGCGAGGCTCGAGAGGCTGAACAGGCCGGCCTCGAATGGCGTGAGGTCGAGGATCGACTTGTCGACCAGGAACAAATCGGCCTCGAGATAATACACCACCACCATCAGCGCGAAGCCGGACAGCCAGGTGGTGTAGGCCTCCCATTTGAACCAGGTCAGCTCGTCCGGCATCTGCGCGGGCGCGACCAGATATTTCGTGATCCGGTAGAAGCCCCCGCCATGGACCTGCCAGGCCTCGCCCTGGACGCCCTCCGGCAGCTTGCTGTCAGGCCTGAGGCTGAGGTCGAGGGCGATGAAATAGAAGGAACTGCCGATCCAGGCAATCGCGGCGACCACGTGCAGCCAGCGGAGCAGCAGGCTCGCCCATTCCGATATGATGGATCCCCACATGATCACCCCAACGGATGCGACTCCAATGCCGCAGCTTCATGACCGCTACCGGCGGTGCCGCCCTTACAATGTGTCGCACCGATCAGCCGCATTTTCCAGTACGATGGGCTGCGGCTGATGCACATCGTGCGGGCATGAGCTGACGTGGGATTCGGCAGGCATTTGACCTGTCGCAGAACGTTTGCGCGTCGATCGGCGTTGATGCGCAATACGTGAAGGCCGGGAGGAAACGATTTGAAGAACAGGATTTCATTCGCGGCGATGTCCGCGGGATGGCTGGCCGCGGTCGCGACCTGCGCACAGGCTGAGGCGGTGCTGCAAGGCAAGGACGCCTACGGCGATTGGCAGGCCGACAAGCCCGGCACGGTCAGGTTGATCCGGCCGCAGGATCTGGTCAGGCCCGGCGCCACGCGGTCGGTTGCGAGTTCGTCGCGCGTGGTGCCGCGCCCACCGGAGGGGGCGCTTCAGGTACCGGCCGGCTTCAAGATCGAGCTGTTCGCCGAGGGCCTGCGCGCCCCGCGCATCGTGCGCGTGGCGCCGAACGGCGATGTCTACGTCGCCGAGACGCGCGCGGGCAACGTCCGCGTGTTGCGCGCCGGCGAAGGCGGCAAGGCCGCGACCAACGAGGTGTTCGCTGCCGGACTGCGGCAGCCGTTCGGCATCGCCTTCTTCCCAAACGGCGACAATCCGCAGTGGGTCTATGTGGCCAACACCGACAGCGTCGTCCGCTTTCCCTACCAGGCCGGCGATCTCAAGGCGCGCGGCAAGGCGGAGACGATCGTGGCAAGCCTGCCCCACGACGGCGGTCATTCCACCCGCGACATCGTCTTTACGCCCGACAACAAGCGCATGCTGGTGTCGGTCGGCTCGCTCAGCAACGTCGCCGAGGGCATGGGCACGCCGCCGGGTGGCGTGGAAGCCTGGTCGAAAGCGCAACCGCTCGGTGCGGCCTGGGCCAGCGAGACCGAACGCGCCACCGTGCTCGCCTTCACCCCCGAGGGCAAGGAGCGGAAGATCTACGCCAGCGGCATCCGCAACTGCGTCGGACTTGCGATCCAGCCGCAGACCGGGCTGCCCTGGTGCTCGACCAACGAACGCGACGGGCTCGGCGACGATCTCGTGCCTGACTACGTCACCAGCGTGAAGGAAGGCGCGTTCTACGGCTGGCCGTGGTTCTATATCGGCGGCAACGAAGACCCGCGTCACGCCGGAGCGCGGCCGGACCTCAAGGGCAAGGTGACGGTGCCCGATGTGCTGGTGCAGCCGCACTCGGCCTCGCTCGGCATGGCCTTCTATCAGGGGACGCAGTTTCCGTCAGAGTATCAGGGCGATGCTTTCGTGGCCGAGCACGGCTCCTGGAACCGGTCGAAGCGCACCGGCTACAAGGTGATCCGCATCCGGATGAAGGACGGCAAGCCGACCGGCGAGTACGAGGATTTCGTCACGGGGTTTGTGGTGAGCGATACCGAGGTGTGGGGGCGGCCGGTCGGTGTGGCCGTGGCAAAGGACGGGGCGCTGCTGGTGTCGGAGGACGGCAACGGGACGATCTGGCGGGTGACAAGCGTGCCGCGATGAAGGTGTACCCTCGCCCCTTGCGGGAGAGGGTGGCTCGCCGCGCAGCGGCGGGACGAGTGAGGTTCTATCGGCGAACTCCTCTGCGTGTGCGGAGAGAAACCCCTCATCCGGCGCCTCGCGCCACCTTCTCCCGCAAGGGGAGAAGGAAGAGCAGCGTGCTTAGGATGTCTACCCCCGTCTCACACTCGCTCCGCCATCCACCGGCAACGTCACACCGGTGATGAAATTCGCCTCGTCCGAGGCCAGGAACAGCGCGGCATTCGCGACGTCCCACCCCGTGCCCATCTTCTTGCGCAGCGGCACCTTGCTGTCGCGCTCGGCTTCGACTTCGGCGCGGGTCTTGTGCCATTCGCGGGCCCGGGTGTCGACGGCCATCGGCGTGTTCATCAGGCCCGGCAGGATGACGTTGGCGCGGATGCCGTATTCCGCATTCTGGTAGGCGAGCTGTTCGGTGAAGGCGATCATCGCCGATTTCGTCGCCTTGTAGGCGACGTAAGGGTAGGTGGTGATCGCCGCCATCGAGGAGATGTTGATGATCACGCCGCTTCCTTGCGCGCGCATGATCGGGATCACCTCTTTCGCCGCCAGAATGCAGCTCTTCAGATTGATCGCGACGACGCGGTCGAACGCCTCCTCGGTGATTTGCAGCAGCTCGGCGTCGCCGCCGGACAGGCTGACGCCCACATTGTTGTGCAGCACGTCGATCCGGCCCCAGCGCGCCTGTGCCTCCGCGACCATTGCCTTGATGTCGGCAGACTTTGTGACGTCGGCCCTGAACGCCGCTGCCGTGCCATGCTGCGCGGCGATCATGGCGGCGGTTTCCTGCGCTGATTCCAGATGATGATCGACGCACAACACCTTGGCGCCCTCGCGCGCGAAGGTCAGCGCCGTGGCGCGGCCGTTGCCCATGCCTTCGCCCGGGCTCTGCCCGGCGCCCACAACGACCGCAACCTTGTCCTTCAAGCGCATGTTAGTTCACTCCCGGAATCGGGTACTGCTGGAGTACCTCTTTGTAATATGGCTCGTTGTCGATCTTCATGGTGGCGAGCACGCGCACCACGCCGCAATAGAAGGCGATGGTCAGCACGAGGTCGACCATATGTTCGTCCGAGAGATGCTGCTTGATCTCGGCAAAGGTCACATCCGAGATCGCGAGTTCGCGCACCATCTCGCGGGCACCTTTCAGGATCGCCTTGGCCTGTGGCTCGAGCGTCGAGGGCCTACCGTCGGTCTCCGCCATCAGGCCGGCGATGTCATCGTCGGTGACGCCGAACTCCCTGCCGATCTTCACGTGATGAGTGAACTCGTATTCCGACTTCTCCATCCAGCCGACCTGGAGGATCGCAAGCTCCCGCAGGCGCGGGTCGAGTTTGCTCTTGAAGCGGATGTAGCCGCCGATGCCGTTGAAGGCGCGCGCCATATCCGGCGAATTGATCAGCAGCTTGTGCAGATTGGTGTTGCGCTTGAGCATGTCGCGATATTCGGGCGCGACCTGGTCGGCCTCGAGATAGGGCAGGCGAGCCATCCCTGATGTTCCTTTCAGTGTTCTTGTGATTCACGTTCGGGGGCTTGTAGCGTCACGCCGCCGTCGACCACCAGCACCTGGCCGGTGATGTAGCGCGCAAAATTGCTGAGCAGGAATTTGACGGCATGGCCGACGTCCCAGCCGGTGCCTTCCGTTTTCAGCACGGATGCCTTTTCCCGCTGGACGCGAGCCTGCTCACTCATGCCGCGGGCATAGACCATCGGCGTGTACATCGGCCCGGGACAGATGCAGTTGACGCGGATGTTCTCGCGGCCGTGATCGACCGCCATCGCGCGGGTGAGACCGATGATGGCGGCCTTCGAGGTCGTATAGCTCGTGAGCCCGCGTGGCCGCAGCGCCGAGATCGAGGAGATGTTGACGATCGCACCGCCCTGCGCGGTCCGGATCATCGCAGGGATCGCGTGCTTGAAGAGCAGGAACATGCTCTCGACATTGACCTGCATGACGCGGCGATATTGCTCGG
The DNA here is from genome assembly GCF_040939785.1 of Bradyrhizobium lupini. NCBI lineage: Bacteria > Pseudomonadati > Pseudomonadota > Alphaproteobacteria > Hyphomicrobiales > Nitrobacteraceae > Bradyrhizobium > Bradyrhizobium lupini. Next base: position 1,631,791 of record NZ_CP162553.1, on the reverse strand, counting down.
GCGCTTCGTCGACCACGCTGCCGCGGCTCCCGATGCCGACATTGTTGTCGAGGAAATCGAGCCGGCCCCAGCGGTCGAGCGCGGCTTCGACCAGTGTCTTGCAATCGCTCTCCCTGGTGACGTCACCGCCATGCGCCGCGGCCGTGCCGCCTTCGGCTGCGATCATCTCCACGGTGCGTTCGGCGAGCTTGAGATCGCGATCGGCCACCAGCACTTTGGCGCCGGCGCGAGCCAGTAGAAGTGCGGCGGCGCGGCCGTTGCCTATGCCGTCGCCCGCAGCACCCCCGCCGCTGACCAGCGCCACCTTGCCGGCGAGACCGGGATCGTCCTCGGGCCCCTGCATGTCGTTTCATCCCAAATATTTTCGTGCAGTCTAGCAATCGCGCGGAGCGGCGAGAAGGGCCGGCTCCCGCTTTCATGTCATTGACATCGCATGGAATTGCATGCCGCCGCACGAGAAGGGCGAACGATCGACCCGCGCCGTTAGGAACCGACCTCACGCAATCGCGTTTGTTGCGGAGCCTTTCCCGCGCTAGGCTCTGTCCCGGGGCTTCCCAAACGCCAGTGGCTTGCCGATGAATCTGCTCGATCCACAAGGGCCTGTGGCTGCGGCCAACAGCACCATCCTGGTCGATTCCGTCTTCATCATGCTCGCGATCGTGGTGCCGACCATTTTCGCGATTTTGGCCTTTGCGTTCTGGTTTCGCGCCTCGAATCCCAAAGCAAAGTTTCAGCCCGACTTCGTCTATTCCGGGCGGGTGGAGATGGTGGTGTGGGCGATCCCCGCGCTCACCGTGATCCTGCTCGGCGGCGTCGCCTGGATCGGCTCGCACCAGCTCGATCCCGCGGCACCCGTGCCCGGCACCGGCAGCCCGGTTCGCATCCAGGCCGTCTCGCTCGATTGGAAATGGCTCTTCATCTATCCGGACCAGCGCATCGCCACCGTCAATACGCTGACGGTGCCGGCAGGCGCCGAGCTGAATTTCCAGCTGACGTCCTCGAGCGTGATGAACACCTTCTTCATCCCGCAGCTCGGCAGCATGATCTACACCATGAACGGCATGGTGACGAAGCTGAACCTACGCGCCGACAACGAAGGCAAGCTGCAGGGACTGTCGGCGCATTTTTCCGGCGACGGATTTCCGGACATGATGTTCGACGTCAACGTGGTCTCGCCGCTCGCCTTTCCGGACTGGGTCGCGACCACGGCGAAGAGCGATGCTGTCCTCAATGAGGACAGCTACAAGAAGCTGATGCAGCAGGGCGTCGAAAAGGGCAGGCCAAGCTACAGGCTCGACGATCCCCGACTGTTCGACCTGATCGCGACCCAGCACATTCCGCCGGGACCGGGGCCGGAGCTCGCATCCGAAGCAGGCCGGTCGCACAGTGGAGGCCATGATGCTCGGTAAGCTCGATTGGTCGGCCATTCCGTTCGATCAGCCGATACCGCTGATCGCAGGCGCCGTGGTGTTGGTCGGGATTCTCGGCGTGCTGGCCTGGGTCGTGGTGAAGGGGCATCTGCCCTATCTCTGGCACGAGTGGATCACCAGCGTCGACCACAAGCGGATCGGCGTGATGTACATCCTGCTGGCCTCGGTGATGCTGCTGCGCGGCGGCAGCGACGCCATCATGATGCGGATTCAGCAGGCGGTCGCCTACCAGTCGCAAGGCTATCTGCCGCCGGAGCACTACAACCAGATATTCTCCGCGCACGGCACCATCATGATCTTTTTCGTGGCGATGCCGTTCGTGATCGGACTGATGAATCTCATCGTGCCGCTCCAGCTTGGCGTACGAGATGTCGCTTTCCCGACGCTCAATTCGGTCGGCTTCTGGCTGACCGCGACCGGTGCGCTGCTGGTCAATCTCTCGCTTGTGATCGGCGAGTTCGCCCGCACCGGCTGGCTCGCCTTTCCGCCGCTGTCGGAACTGTCCTACTCGCCGGGCGTCGGCGTCGATTATTACGCATGGTCGCTGCAGATCTCCGGCGTCGGCACGTTGGTGGCCGGCATCAATCTCGTGACGACGGTGCTGAAGCTGCGCACCAAAGGCATGAACTATCTGCGCATGCCGATGTTCTGCTGGACCACACTGGCCTCGAACCTCCTGATCGTCGCGGCTTTCCCGATTTTGACCGCCACCCTCGCGATGCTGCTGCTCGACCGCTATCTCGGCTTCCACTTCTTTACCAATGAGGCCGGCGGCAATGTCATGATGTTCATGAACCTGATCTGGGCCTGGGGGCATCCCGAGGTCTACATCCTAGTTCTGCCGGCCTTCGGCATCTTCTCCGAGGTGGTCTCGACCTTCTCCGGCAAGGCGCTGTTTGGCTATCGCTCGATGGTGCTGGCGACCATGGCGATCTGCGTCATCTCCTTCATGGTCTGGCTGCATCACTTCTTCACGATGGGAGCGGGTCCCGACGTCAACGCTATCTTCGGCATTGCCAGCATGATCATCGCGATACCGACGGGAGTGAAGATCTACAACTGGCTGTTCACGATGTATGGCGGACGCATCCGCTTCGAGACGCCGATGCTGTGGTCGATAGGCTTCATGGTCACCTTCATCATCGGCGGATTGACGGGCGTGCTGGTCGCGGTGCCGCCGGCCGATTTCATTCTCCACAACAGCATGTTTCTGGTCGCGCACTTCCACAACGTCATCATCGGCGGCGTGCTGTTCGGCGCCTTCGCCGGCTTCGAGTACTGGTTCCCGAAGGCGTTCGGCTTTCGCCTCAACGACCGCTGGGGCAAGCTCGCATTCTGGTTCACTTTCCTCGGCTTCTACGTCACCTTCATCCCGCTCTACGTCGCCGGCATGCTGGGCATGACGCGGCGCATGCAGCACTATGACGTCGCGGCGTGGCGGCCATGGATGCTGGTTGCAGCGGTCGGCATGGCCGTGCTGACGATCGGCGTGATCTGCCAGATCGTGCAGCTCGTGGTCAGCATCCGCAACCGCGAGGCCCTGCGCGACCGCACTGGCGATCCCTGGGACGGCCGCTCGCTGGAATGGGCGACGTCGTCGCCGCCACCCGTTTTCAACTTCGCTTTCAATCCCGATGTGCGCGGCGAGGATGCCTATTGGGACATGAAGGCTCATGCCAAGCAGCAATCGCTCGATCATGATGCGCCCGAGTATCATGACATCGAGATGCCCAGGAACTCGCCGACCGGGTTCGTCTGCGCGTTCTTCGCCACCGTCATGGGCTTTGCGCTGATCTGGCACATCTGGTGGATGGTGATTTTGGGCGGTATCGGAGCGTTCGCGACATTCGTCGTGTTCGCCTGGCGCGACCATGACGAATACGTCATTCCGGCCGAGGAGGTCGCGGCGATAGACCGCGTCAACCTCGAGGAGCGGCGCAGCCTCGTCAGCATGGCGGGGACAGTCTGATGTCAATGACCGCGACCGCCGGCCGAGCGCACGCCGATCCCCATCACATCGGCCTCGTTATCGAGCATCCCGGGCCGGCGCCGAAGCGCATCGTGACCGCCTATGGCTTCTGGATCTTCCTGCTCTCCGACATCGTGATGTTCTCCTGCTTCTTTGCGGCCTACGCGGTGCTGGCCGACCAGACCGCCGGCGGCCCGAAGGGTTCGGAGATATTCGAGCCGCGAAACGTCGCGATCGAGACGGTCTGCCTGCTGCTGTCAAGCTTCACGTGTGGCATGGCGAGCATCGCGGCCGATGTGCGCAACCGGCTGTGGTTCTATCTCGGGATGGCCGTGACGTGTTTGCTCGGCCTCATCTTTCTGGTCATTGAGTTTCGCGAATTCGCTGATCTCGTTGCCCGCGGCTATGGCCCATCGCGCAGCGCTTTCCTGACCTCGTTCTTCTCCCTCGTCGGCTGCCATGGCCTCCACGTCTCCGCCGGCATATTGTGGCTGCTCACCATGATGGCCCAGGTCTTCGCAAAGGGTTTTCGTGCCGACGTGCTGCGCCGGATGATGTGCTTTGCGCTGTTCTGGCACGCGCTCGACATTGTCTGGGTCGGAGTTTTCTCCGTCGTCTATTTGCTTGGGAGTGGCGTATGAGCGATCAGACGCATATGCCGGCCGGCCATGATCTTGCGCCGGGCGATGAGGAGCAACACAGTGTCGGGACGCGCATCCTCGGCTACGTGGTCGGTCTTGTTCTCGCGTTGCTGCTGACGGCGACGTCGTTCTTCATCGCGGGCACGGATCTGGTCTGGCAGCCTTCGATTCCCGTCGCGCTGATCGTGCTGGCGATCGCGCAAATGGGCGTGCATCTCGTGTTCTTCCTGCACATCACCACCGGCCCCGATAATACCAACAACGTGCTGGCGCTCGCCTTCGGGCTGCTGGTGGTGTTCCTGGTGGTCGGTGGCACCGTCTGGATCATGGCGCATCTGAACGCGAACATGCCGGCCATGGATCAGATCATGCCGATGCGCCGCTAGCGCATTGTGCAAAAAAGAAGAGCCGCTTGTTGTGACAAGCGGCCCAAATCTAGGGAGGAAACGCCCGAGCAAAGCAATCGGGCCGGAGCCGGATTGCCGCTAAAGAAACGCTCGCGCAAAGCGCTCGCGTACGCTTACAAATGCAGCAACTCCCGATAGAGTTCAATTCCGGATGAATACTGTCTCCGGCTGCCGCTCACGGCTGCGTGATGAGCTTCGCTATTTTGGCCGCCGGCAATTGTAGGCCTTGCGGAAGCCCGCAGCCTGGGCGTCGTCCTCAGAGCAGAACCAACGGTCCGGCTTGGTGGTCGCTGGGTAGCTCGGACAGCCTCGTAAATGGTAGATGCCGATATTGCCGGTCACGCGCGCGCGCACCGCAAGCTTGCCCTTGATGCCACAGCTCGGCGGCATCGTCAGATCCTCGGGAAACAACACCGCGCAGATCTCCTTGTCGCGGTCGGCGCGGCAGGCGGCGCCCAGGAGCGCGCCGTCCTTCTTGCCGGTGCGGAATTCTTGCGGTGCAACAAAGCAGCCCTTCCAAATTCCGGCCGAGGTTGATTTCGCGTCGGCGGCGGCAGACTTGACGTTCGCCTTGGCCGGCTCGCGAGCAATGGTATAGCCGAGCTTGACCAGCTGCTCGTTCAAGCTGGTCTTGTCGCCCTCGGCCGTGCAGATCGCGCGGTGCCGCTTGCCAAAACTCTTTTCCGGTCCGACATCGTCGCAACGCACCGATCGCTTGCCAATCAGCTTTGCGAGCTGGTCGCGGGCCTCGATGCCGCAGGTCCAGGGATCCGCGTGATCGTCGATGCAGACCTGATCCAGCTCGGGTGCGTCGATGCCCTCGAGGCGGTAGGTGACGTCGCCGAGCTGAACGGCGTTGCCGTCGCGGACCGTCGCGGTGGCCGTCAACGCGGAGCCGGGGCCGGTGGTGCCCAGAAATCCGGACAGGGCGAGAAAGCAAACGAACGCAAAAGCGCGGGCGCTGGCAAAGGATTTTCGGAAGGACATAAGGTCTCGCTATCGATGGCTCGTGCGCCTTGTTCCTAGCATCCGGATGTGGCGATACCAATGGTCTGCGCCCCGCGAAGTGCGACATTCCGGCCCCGCGGCTTTACTCGGCCGCAGCTCTGATCCTATCGTTCGCCGGCCTCGCGGAGCGGACGCCGAATCGCCCGGGAAGCGGCGAAGGGAGGAAAAATTTGCGATGAATGACCCCGTGGACGTCCTGATCATCGGCGCCGGCGCTTCAGGCGCGGCGGTGGCATGGTCGCTGGCCGAGACCAAGATGCATATTCTCTGCGTGGAGCAGGGCGGCTGGATGAACCCGGCGGAATATCCCAGCACGGGCCGGGACTGGGAGGCCAAATTCTACGGCGAGTGGTCGTCAAGCCCCAACGTCCGCGGCCGGCCCGAGGACTATCCGATCAACGACGACAATTCGCCGATCAAGGTCGTCAACTACAATGCGGTCGGTGGCTCGACGGTGATGTACACCGCGCACTGGCCGCGGTTGCATCCCTCCGATTTCAAGGTGAGGACGCTCGACGGCGTCGCCGAAGACTGGCCGATCGAATACGAGGCGCTGACCCCGTTCTTCGAAGAGAACGACCGGATGATGGGCACGTCCGGCCTGTCGGGCGACCCGCTCTCGCCGCTGACGCATCCGCCGATGCCGCCACAGCCGATGGGATTGTCGGGTGCGATCATCGGCAAGACCATGAACAAGCTTGGCTGGCACTGGTGGCCGTCGGATACGACGGTCGCGACCATGGACTACGAGGGCCGCGCGCGCTGCATCAATCTCGGCCATTGCACGCCGGCCTGCGCGCAAGGCGCCAAATCCTCGACCGACATCACCTATTGGCCGCACGCGGTCCGCGCCGGCGTCGAGCTGCGGACTCACTGCCGTGTGCGCGAGATTACCACCGACGAGAGCGGCATGGCCACCGGCGTGGTCTATTACGACAAGGACGGCGTCGAGCAGTTTCAGCCGGCGCATGTCGTTATCATCGCCTGCAACGGAGTCGGCACGCCGCGGCTGCTGCTGAATTCGGCATCGAACCGCTTTCCGAACGGGCTTGCCAATTCGTCCGGCCTCGTCGGCAAGAACCTGATGTTCCATCCCTATGCGCAGATCTACGGCTATGTGAAGGAGCCGACCGATAGCAACCGCGCGCCGCCGACCTGCCTGTGGAGCAAGGAATGGTATGACACGGACCTGTCGCGCGGCTTCGTGCGCGGTTACGGCGTCCAGTTCGTGCGCGGCGCCGGGCCGGTGTTCGAGGCTGTCGTGAGCGAGCAGAAGGGGATCTTGCCGTGGGGCGCCGATCATCACCACGTCTTCCGCAAGCTCAACGGCCACCGGCTCGGCTTTTCCGCGATTTGCGAGGACCTCCCGGAGGAGCATAACCAGGTTACGCTCGATCCGGTCTTGAAGGACGGTCACGGCATTCCCGCGCCGAAGATCAATTACACGATCAGCGAGAACAGCCGGAAGATGATGGAGCATGCGCTGGCGCGGGGCCGGGAGATTCTCGAAACCGCTGGGGCGAGCGACATCTGCGTCAACTCGCCGATCCCCTGGGGCGGCTGGCACCTGCTCGGCACGGCACGCATGGGCACCGACCCTGAACGCTCCGTAGTCAACGAATGGGGCCGCGCGCACGACGTCAAAAACCTCTTCATCGTCGACGGCAGCATCTTCGTTACCTCGGGCGGGGTCAATCCAACGTCCACCATCCAGGCCCTCGCGCTCTACATCGCCGACCAGATGAAGCAGCGCCTCGCCAATCTCTTCGACTGAGGCCATCATGTCCGCAGACAACCAACTGACACGCGCCCAGCGCGACGACCTCCGAGCCATCGCCGCGATGATCGTTCCCGCCAGCGAAGAGTACAAGGTGCCTGGCGCCGACGATCCCCGCGATCCAGGCTGACATGCTGGCGACGTTGGGACGGGACAGCAAACTGGTGGTGGCGGCGCTCGACCATCTGGCGCGGCTTGCTGGCCAACCGTTGGCCGAGCTCGATGCTGCCAGGCGCGATGCGGTGGCGCAGGAGTTTCGCAGGCATGGCGGCCCGGCTGCCGCGACGCTCGTCCGTGTGGTGCTGCAATGCTACTACCGCGACGACCGTGTGCTGGGCTCGCTCGGGATCGAGCCGCGCGCACCTTTTCCCAAGGGCCATGTGCTGCCGGATGGCGACTGGTCGCTGCTCGACCCGGTCAAGGCAAGGGCCGGCACGCTGCGACGGGCGCCCTAGCCACCTGGGCAGTCCAGCCTTGCGCCTTGGACGGGTCCCTTGCGCCTCACGGAGCAGGCCACCATCTGTGTGAGCCCCAAGGACTCCTATCATGTTGGATTTTACTTCTGACGCATCGTCATCGCGAACGCCGGCATCTGTCCCGGTCGATGACCGGGCCGTGCTGGATGCCTATTCCAATGCCGTGATCGACGTGACCGACCGTGTCGGTCCGGCCGTCGTGCGCGTCGAGACCGGACCAAAAGTGCCGAACGGCCGCGAGCGCGGCGGGCTCGGCTCGGGCATCGTGATCTCGCCGGATGGGCTCGTGCTCACCAATAGCCACGTGGTCGGCTCGTCAAAGGAGATCCGGCTGCGCGACGTCGAGGGCCATGTCGGCGACGCCCGGGTGCTCGGCGTCGATCCCGACACTGATCTTGCGCTGCTTCGCGCCAATGGCGTGAGGAACTTGCCCTATGCGGCGCTCGGCAACTCCAAGACCTTGCGGCGGGGCCAGCTCGTGATCGCGATCGGCAATCCGCTCGGCTTTGAATCGACCGTCACCGCCGGCGTGGTCTCGGCGCTCGGGCGTTCGATCCGCTCGGTCAGTGGCCGCACCATCGAGGACGTGATCCAGACCGACGCTGCGCTCAACCCCGGCAATTCCGGTGGCCCGCTGGTATCGTCGAATGCCGAGGTGATCGGCATCAACACCGCCATCATTAACGGCGCGCAAGGCATCTGCTTCGCGGTCGCCAGCAACACCGCGCAATTCGTGCTGTCGGAGATCATCCGCCACGGCTATGTCCGTCGCGCCTATATCGGCGTGGCCGGCCAGACCGCGCCGATCCCGCGGCGGCACGCGTTGCTGGCGGGTGTCGAGAACAAGATGGGCGCGCTGCTGGCGCAGATCGAGCCGGACGGGCCGGCGGCGAAGGCGGGCCTGTTGTCCGGCGATGTCGTCATCGGCCTCGACGGCGTCGAGATCAACGGCGTCGACGATCTGATCCGTGTGCTCGACCGCGACCGGATCGGCCGGCGGCTCGCCATGGACGTCCTGCGGCTCGGCCGTCTGCGGGCGATCGATATCGACCCGGTCGAGCGCAAGCCGGCCCGCTAGCGTGTGGGCGCCTAAGCGGGGTATGACGGTGTCATGCCTCGCTTCGGGAACCCCGCCGCATGATGCCGGCGCATGAGACCTACGATGTCATCGTCGTCGGCGCCGGTGCCGGTGGCATGACGGCCGCGGCCGTCGCCGCCGCCGAAGGCCTGCGCGTGTTGGTGATCGAGAAGACCGCTTTCGTCGGCGGCACCACCGCGTGGTCCGATGGCACGGTCTGGATTCCCGCCAATGCCAAGATGGAAGAGGCGGGGCTCTCCGATAGCGTAACGGACGCCGTGCAATATTTGTCGAGCACAGTGCCCGGAGCCCGCCAATGCGGGCCTCCGCGCCGCTTTCCTCGCGCGCGGACCGGAGGCGGTCACCTATCTCGAAGCCAACACGCAAGTGCGGCTCCAGCCGGTGGAAGCGTGTCCGGACTATTATCCGGAGCGATTGGGCGCGACGCCGGGCGGGCGCGTGCTCGAGCCGGTCGTCTTCGACGGCACGCGGCTGGGGGCCGCATTCGCGCGGCTGCGCGCGCCGGTGCCGGAGTTCACGCTGTTCGGCGGGATGATGGTCAACCGCCTCGACATCCCGCATTTGCACCGGGCCGGAAGATCGCTGCGCTCGACTCTTCGCGCGGCGCGGCTGGTTTCGGAGCATGCGTGGCAGCGGCTGCGCGGCCCGCGCGGCACGACGCTGCAGCTTGGCAACGCACTCGCCGCACGGCTGTATGCCTCGCTGCTGGCCCGGCAGGTTGAGATCCTCTTTAGTGCGGACGTCGAAGGCCTGTCCACGCAGGGCGAGCGGGTCGGCGGGGTAATTATCCGTCATGGCTCGCGCGATCGCCTGATCGCCGCGCGGCGCGGTGTGGTGCTGGCGACCGGCGGCTTTTCGCACGACGCAACCTTGCGCAAGCGCTTCTTCCCACCCGCTGCCGGATTCATCTCGGCGACCCACCCGTCCGCCACGGGTGACGGGCTCCGCCTCGCGACTGTAACCGGCGCAGCGCTCAACACGGATGCGACGAGCCCGGCCTATTGGGTGCCGGCCTCGCTGTTCCGGCGTGCCGATGGAAGCCGTGGTGTTTTCCCGCATACAGCGACCGACCGCGCCAAGCCCGGCGTGATCGCGGTCAATGCGGCCGGCCGGCGCTTCGCCAACGAGGCGCTGTCCTACCACGAGTTCGTGCTCGCGATGCTGCGTGACGGTGACGGCGAATCGGACCGGCCGTTCTATCTGATCTGCGACCGTCCGTTCCTGTGGAGTTACGGCCTAGGCCGCATCAAGCCGTTCACCCGCAATATCAGACGCTATGTGGCGAGCGGCGAGTTGGTCGAGGCCGCTGATATCGCGCAGGTCGCAGCGAAGATCGGCATCAAGCCGTCGATACTCGCGGCGACGATCGCAAACTACAATTCCGATGCGAAGGACGGCCGCGATCCCGAGTTCGGTCGCGGCAGCACCATCTCTCAGCGACACCTTGGTGATATCAGCCACAAGCCGAACCCTTGCGTCGCGCCCATCCTCTACGCGCCGTTCTTTGCGATGCGGATTTATCCGGCCGATCTCGGCACGGCGATCGGCATGAAGGTGGATGCCCAGGCGCGCGTATTGCGCGAGGACGGCACGCCGGTTGCGGGCCTCTACGCCTGCGGCAACGACATGGGCTCGATCATGAACGGCAATTGTCCCGGGCCGGGGATCGCGTTGGGACCGGCACTGACGTTCGGGTACATCGCAGGAAGGCATCTGGCGGAGGGGAGTGTGGCCGGGGCGAGTGCGGCCACAGCGTTGGTCTAGCCATTTCCACCGCTGTCATGCCCCGCGACCCGGCTACGCCAAGGCTTCGCCGAGGTCGAAGTCTGGGCGCGCCGAAGCTTTAGCGTAGGCGGCAGGCGGGGCATCCAGTACGCCGCAGCCCATCGGACTAATCACAACCGCCTCGGAGTACTGGATCGCCCGCCTTTGCGGGCGATGACACCGAGAATGTAGCGCCAGTCTTCCGCTACTCCGCAGCCGCAGCAAAGCGGCTGTTCTCCAGTTCTGCTTCCAGCCGCGCCTTCTCCGCCGCCGCCAGTTTGATGTTGGCTTCCTTGACATGCCCGAAGCCGCGGATCGTCTCCGGCAGCCGCGCGAGCCTCGTCAGCAGCGGGATCTGCTCCGCTTTCAGCCCGGCGATGCGCTGATCGATCATGTCGAAATAATCCGCGACCAGCTTCCGCTCGGTGCGGCGCTCCTCGGTGCGGCCGAACGGGTCGAACGCGCCGCCACGCAGGAACTTCAGCCCGGCGAGGAGGCGGAAGGCGTGAATCATCCAGCCGCCGAATTCCTTCTTCTGGAGGTGTCCCGTCGTCTTGTCGCGCTGCGCGAAGATCGGCGGGGCCAGATAGAACTTCAGCTTGAAGTCGCCGTCGAATTTCTCCGAGACTTTCTTGGAGAAGCTGCCATCGGTGTAAAGCCGCGCGACTTCGTATTCGTCCTTATAGGACATCAGCTTGAACAGGTTTTTCGCGACAGCCTCGGTCAGCTCCGTGCTAGCAGGCGAGGTTGCTGCTTCCGCCTTGCGCACCTTGGCGACGGCGGCGAGGTAGCGATCGGCGTAGGCCCTGTCCTGATAGCCGGTCAAAAACTCCGCGCGCGTTGCGATGATGTCGTCGAGCGACTTTGTCGGCGCGGAGGTTCGGCTCCTGAATTGCAGCACGCTCCGCACCCGCGACATGTCGTGGGCGGCGAGGCGTCCCCAGGTGAAGGCGAGCTTGTTCATTTCGATCGCGGCGCCGTTGATCTCGATGGCGCGAAGCAGCGCTTCCAGCGACAGCGGGATTGCGCCCTTCTGGAAGGCGAAGCCGAGCATGAAGGGATTTGTCGCGATCGAATCGCCCATCAGTGCCGAGGCAATGCCGGTGGCATCGATGATGTCGAGGTTCTTGTCGCCGACGGCGTCGCGCAGCACGGTCTGCATCGTCCCCATCTCGAAATCGAGGTCGGGGTTTTGCACGAAGCTCGCGGTCGGCTGCAGGTCGGCGTTGATATACGCTTTCGTCGTTCCGCGCTCGGCGCGACTGAGCGCGGAGGGACCGGCCGAGACGATCATGTCGCAGCCGAGGATGACGTCGGCGCCGCCCGTCGTGATCCGGACCGCGGAGATGTCTTCCGGCTTCGCGGCGATGCGCACATGGCTCATCACCGCGCCGTTCTTCTGCGACAGGCCGGTGAAGTCCAGCGCCGAGCAGCCGCGGCCGTCGACATGGGCGGCCATGCCGAGCAGCGCGCCGATGGTGATGACGCCGGTGCCGCCGATGCCGGTGACGAGGATGTTGTAGGATGCGTCCAGCTCACGCGCGGGTGGCAGCGGCAGGTCGGCAAACAACTGGCCTGAATCCACCGCCGAGGTCTTGATCCGCTTGAGCGTGCCGCCGTGCACGGTGACGAAGCTCGGGCAAAAACCCTCGACGCAGGAGAAGTCCTTGTTGCAGTTCGACTGGTCGATCTGGCGCTTGCGGCCGAACTCGGTCTCCAGCGGCTGCACCGAGACGCAGTTCGACGCTTGCGAGCAATCGCCGCAACCTTCGCAGACGAGCTCGTTGATGAAAGCGCGCTTGGCGGGATCCGGATAGAGCCCGCGCTTGCGGCGGCGGCGCTTTTCCGCGGCGCAGGTCTGGTCGTAGATCACGACCGTAAGACCCTGGATGTCGCGCAGCTCGCGCTGCACGGCGTCGAGCTCGCGGCGATGATGGACGGTCGCGCCTTGCGGGAAGTAGTTGGTGTCAGGGTATTTGGTCGGATCGTCCGAGACGATCGCGAGCCGCTTGACGCCCTCGGCCCAGACCTGATGCGCGATCTGGGCGACGTTGAAGCCGCCCTCGGCCGGCTGGCCGCCGGTCATCGCGACGGCGTCGTTGTAGAGGATCTTGTAGGTGATGCTGATGCCGGCGGCCGATGCCGCGCGAAGGGCGAGCAGCCCGGAATGGGTGTAGGTGCCGTCGCCGAGATTCTGGAAAATGTGCTGCTCGGTCGTGAAGGGCGCTTGTCCTATCCAGTTCACGCCCTCGGCGCCCATATGCGAGATCAGATCGGTGCGGCGCGTCGGCATGCTCAGAGCCATGCCGTGGCAACCGATGCCGGCCATGGCTCGGCTTCCCTCGGGCACGCGCGTGGAGGTGTTGTGCGGGCAACCCGAGCAGAAGAACGGCGTGCGCGCGAGCTTGATTTGCCCGGAGGCCGGAACAGGAGTGTCGAAGGCCTCGAGCCGGGCGAGGCGCTGCTCCAGCACTGGGCTGTGGTGGCCGAGCTTGCGCAGCCGCGCCACCAGTGCGGATGCAACGATGGTCGGCGTCAGCTCGCCCTCGCTCGGCAATAGCGGCGCGCCGCGTTCGTCGCGCTTCCCGGTAACGGTTGGGCGCCTGGACGCATCGATATTGTAGAGGATGCGCATCAGCTGGTCTTCGATGAAACCGCGCTTCTCCTCGACCACCAGCACGTCCTGAAGCCCTTCGGCGAAGCGCTTGGCCCCGCTTTCTTCCAGCGGCCAGGTCATCGCGACCTTGTAGATGCGCAGGCCAAGGTCCTCCGCGTCCTTGTCGGAAATGCCCAGATCGGCCAGCGCCTGCCGCAGATCAAGATAAGCCTTACCGGTCGCGACGATGCCGAGCCGTGCCGGCCTGGAGTCGAGCACGATGCGGTCGAGCTGGTTGGCGCGCGCAAAGGCCTGCACCGCCGCCATCTTCGGGCCGAACAGGCGCCTCTCTGCGTCCAGCGGCGGATCGGGCCAGCGGATGTTGAGGCCGCCGGGCGGCATCTCGAAATCGTCGGGGAGCTTAATCTGGATGCGTTCGGGATCACTGTAGATCGACGCCGAACTCTCCACGGTTTCGCTGATCGCCTTGAAGCCGACCCAGCAGCCGGAGAAGCGCGACAGCGCAAAACCGTAAAGGCCGAGGTCGAGATAATCCTGCAGCGTCGCCGGGTTGATCACGGGGATCAGCGCCGCTGCGAAGACCTGCTCGCTCTGGTGTGCCAGTGTCGAGGATTGGCAGCCATGGTCGTCGCCGGCAAGCGCGAGTACGCCGCCATTCAGCGAGGTGCCGGCGGCATTCGCATGCTTGAGCGCGTCAACCGAGCGATCGACGCCGGGCCCCTTGCCGTACCAGATGCCGAACACGCCATCGACCTTGGCGCCGGGAAACAGGCCGACCTGCTGGCTGCCCCAGACGGCGGTCGCCGCTAGGTCCTCATTAAGGCCGGGGACGAAGGCAATGTCGTGCTGCTGGAGGTATGACTTCGCGCGCCACAGCGCGTGGTCGTACATGCCGAGCGGGGAGCCCCGATAGCCCGAGATGAAGCCGCCGGTGTTGAGGCCCTGAAGTCGATCGCGTTCGCGCTGCAACATGGGCAACCGGACCAGCGCCTGCGTGCCGGACAGGAAGATCCGCTTCGATTCGAGCCGGTATTTGTCGTCCAGCTCGACCTGCATCAGCGTCATTTCGGAAGTCCTCGTCTCTTGGTCGGCTCTTATTCGACTTGGGGTTTGCGCTGCGGGAGGGAGGAGCGGCTGCGCGACGCGAATTGTGACAGTCAAGGGCATGCACAGGCGAAGTCAATATCGCTGGCCGCATCCGTGGCGCTCCTGCTAGTCATGGCTTGCTTGCGGAGGACACCATGACGGCACAAGTGTTCGATACCGAGATCACGGAGACCGACGGCGCTCTGATCGGGCCGTGGCGTCAGCCGCGTCAGATGCTGCAATCCCAAACCTACGACGCGCACGCCTCGATCCCACGACGACGCCACCGCGCAGAAGCTCGGCTTCAAGGGCGGCACCATCGAGGGCCCGACCCATTTCAGCCAGTTTGCTCCGCTCGGCGCGCGTTTGTGGGGACAGGTCTGGTTCGAGAGCGGCTGTCTCTCCGCGCATTACCGCAGCGTCTGTTACGAAGGCGAGGAGGTGCAGGCGATCCTGTCGAAGCCGCTGCCCGGCACCAGCCAGTGCCAGATCCAGATGGTCAAACGTGACGGCACCGAGGTGCTGCGTGGCACGGCCTCGGTCGGAGAACCGCAGGCCGCAACCGCGCTGGAGGCGCGTCTTGGCGAACTCAAGCCGCTCACTGATCCCGTGATCCTGCGCGACGTGAAGGTGGCGCAGACGAGCCGGCGCCAGGCGGTGCGGATGGCGTTCGACCAGATCATGGGCGAGCTCTATCCGTTCTCGCTGCGGCAGAAGCTCGCCGTCATCACCGAGACCTCGCCGTATTATTCAGGCGCCGGCAATCCTTCTGCGAGATCCGTGGGGCAGGGCGATCATCCCGATGGAGATGCTGAGCGTGCTGTTCCAGTACCGCTCCAAGGACGATCCTCTCCCGGCCAAGGGCCCGGCCGTCGGCCTGTTCGCCGACCAGGAGATCAGGCTGGTGAAGGGCCCGCTGTTTGTGGACGAGGACTACGAAGTCGAGCGCGAGGTCGTCGCGCTCTCCGGCAGCCGACGCACCGAGAGCGCCTGGGTGAAGACGCGCGTGTTCGACAAGACGAATTCGGTGGTGGCGACCATGCTGCTGAACATGGCGACGCTGAAGGATTCTTACGCGCCGTATGAGGAAGAATATCGACGGCTGTACGGAGATACTGCCCGGTAGAAGCGAGCTTCGTTGTCGCTCATCCTTTGGGCAAATGCACGTCGCAAAAGCCGCCGCACAGCGAATAAGCAGACCCCGGATTTCCTCATAACATTCTGACGGCGCAGGAAATTTTCCCGCGCTGTCCGCCCGATTGCCATTGTACACAATGGCACGGCGCTTGCAGAACTCCGGGCAACGAGAGTTCTCGCGGGGGCCTTGAGTCATGTTGAACTCAACCAAGCCGACATTGGGTGTCATCATCGCCGAACCGGAGCCGGTCAAGCTCGACTGGTCGGCTACCGCGCTCCTCATCATCGACATGCAGCGCGACTTCATGGAGCCTGGCGGCTTCGGCGAGACGCTCGGCAACGACGTCAGCCAGCTCGCGCGCGCGGTGAAGCCGATCGGTGCGGTGCTGAAGGCCGCGCGGGAGACCGGCATGCTGGTGATCCACACGCGCGAGGGCCATCTGCCCGATCTCTCCGACGCGCCGCCGGCGAAAGTCGAGCGCGGCGCGCCATCGCTTCGCATCGGGGACCCCGGTCCTATGGGCCGCATTCTCATTCGCGGCGAGGCGGGCCACGACATCATCCCGGAGCTCTATCCGCTCGACAGCGAGATCGTGATCGACAAGCCCGGCAAGGGCGCGTTCTACGCCACCGAGCTCACCGACGTGCTGGAGAAATACGGCATCGAGAATCTGCTGGTGTGCGGCGTCACCACCGAGGTGTGCGTCAACACCACCGTGCGCGAGGCCAACGACCGCGGCTATCGCTGCATCGTCATCTCGGACGGCTGCGCATCCTACTTCCCCGAATTTCACGAGATGGGCTTGAAGATGATCAAGGCCCAGGGCGGCATCTTCGGCTGGGTTGCAAGCTCAGCCGCGGTTCTGGAGGCGATGAAGATTTCCACATCAGCGTAGGGGCATCACGATGAGCACAGGCACGACAGGGACGGCCGGCACCTCCGAGTTCAAGCCAGCACTATGGACACCGGGCGACTGGAACGCGTTTTTCGGCTTCGGCACCAACATCCTCGTCAACATGCTGGTGCTCACAGGCCTGTTGCGCTTCGTGTTGAAGATGCCCGACTCACTGGTGTTCGGCCGCATCCTTCCCGCACTCGGGCTGATGATGTGCCTTTCCACCTTCTACTACGCGTTCCTCGCTTATCGTCTGGCACAGACGACCGGCCGCAACGACGTCTGTGCGTTACCGTCAGGCGTCAGCGTACCGCACATGTTCATCGTCACCTTCGTGATCATGCTGCCGATCACGATCAAGACCGGCGATCCGCTCAAGGGCTGGTCGGCGGGCCTGGTCTGGGTGTTCTTCCAGAGCTTCATCCTGATGATCGGCGGCTTCATCGCGCCGTTCATTCGAAAAATCACGCCGCGCGCGGCGCTGCTCGGTACGCTCGCCGGCGTATCCGTCACCTTCATCTCGATGCGGCCGGCGCTCGAAATGTACATGACGCCGCAGATCGGCCTGGTCTGCTTCGCCATCATTCTGGTGAGCTGGTTCGGTGGCGTGAAATATTGGCGCGGCATTCCCGCCGGTCTCGTCGCGATCGCGGTGGGCATGGTCATCGCATGGGGTTCGAACCTGTTCGGCCTCGGTCTCGGTGGACTGAGCGTCAAAGGCGTCGGTGATGCCTTTGCCAATTTCGGCTTCTCGGTGCCGATCCCGGCGGTAGGCTACGTCTTCTCCGGTTTCGAATTCCTCGGAATCATTCTGGTTACCGCCATTCCGTTCGGCATCTATGATCTCGTCGAGGCCATGGACAATGTCGAGAGCGCGGAGGCCGCCGGCGACGAATATCCGACCACGCGCGTGCTCACCGCCGACGGAATCGTCAGCCTGATTGGCTGCCTGATGGGCAATCCCTTCATCAACGCCGTCTATATCGGCCATCCCGGCTGGAAGGCGATGGGCGGCCGCATTGGTTACTCGGCTGCGACCGGCATCATGGTGGTGGTGCTGGCTTGGTTCGGCATCATCTCGGTGCTGCTGGCGCTGGTCCCGGTCGCCGCGATCTCGCCCATCCTGCTCTATATCGGCATGCTGATCGGCGCGCAGGCGTTCCAGACCACGCCGGTCAAGCACGCGCCCGCGATCGTGCTGGCGCTGACGCCGCATCTGGCCGCCTGGGCCAAGCTCCAGATCGACACCATGCTGGGCTCGACCATGAACGCGGCTGCGACCGTCGGCGGAATGGCCGCCGACAAGGCCGACGCGGTCAAGGCTGCGGCGATCGCAGCACTGCCTCAGCAGGGCGTGTTCTATCACGGACTCGAAGTGATGGGCGGCGGCTCCATCCTCGGCGGCCTGATCCTGGGTGCGATCGGTGTCTTCATCATCGAGCGCGACTTCGAGAAGGCCTCGGCGTTTGCGCTGGTTGGTGCGATCCTGACCTACTTCGGCTTCATGCACGGCGAAGCCGTCGGCATCGGCGGCGGCTTTGGCGTCACGCCCGCGGTCGCGTTCGCCTATGCCGTGATGGCCGCCGGTTTGTTCGCGGCCAGCCGGCTCGGCGCGAGCGAGTCCTACATGCCGCACGCGGACATGCACGCGGCACCGGCGGAGTAGCTACCCGCCCTTGACGGCACCCGCGGTGAGCCCGGCGACGATCTGTCGCTGGGCGAACACCGTGAGCAGCAGCACCGGAAGGGTGACGATCAGCGCGGCGGCCGCGAGCGGCCCCCAGCTCAATTGGTCGAACGAGATCATGTTGTAGACCGCGACTGGCAAGGTGCGTGTCTCGCGTCCGGCCAGCACGATGCCAAAGACAAAGTTGTTCCAGGAGAAGATCACGGCGAGAATGAAAGCGACCGCGATGCCAGGCTTGGCGATCGGCAGCGCGACATGGCGGAAGACCTGCCAGCGCGTGGCGCCGTCGATGAGGGCTGCTTCTTCCAGCTCCATTGGCGTCGTCTCGAAATAGCCGATCATAATCCAGATCACGATCGGCACCGTGACCACGAGGTGGATGATGATCTGCGGCACCAGCGTGCCGAGCAGTCCCAGCCACTGGAACATGAGAAACAGCGGGATCAGATAGGACAGGCCCGGCGTGATGCGGGCGATCAGGATCACGATCGCGGATTTATGCGCGGCCATGCGTGCGATGCCGTAGCCGGCGGGAACGCCGACGAGCAGGGCAAGCAGCGTCGCACTGCCGGTGACGATCAGGCTGTTGATGAAATAGGTCAGAAAGCGGTTGGAGGCGAGCACGTCGGCATAGTTTTTCCAGGCGACATGCTCGGGAAAGAACACCGGCGGGTATGCGGCGTTGTCGATCTCGAATTTGAGCGACAGCGACAGCATCCAGAGAAAGAACAGGATCGCCGGCGACACGATGAGGAACACCGAGAACCACAGGCCGATCTTGCCGATGATTTGCCTTGGACTCATGTGCCGCTCGCGATCTCGGTCCACAGCATGCGTTGGCGTGCATAAAGCATCACCGCCGCGAGCAGAACGATCAGCAGGAAGAACACGACCGCGATCGCCGAGCCGTAGCCGAGGTCGTAATAGGAGAAGGCGACGCTGTAGAGATAGATGTTGATCGTCTCCGACGCCGATCCCGGACCGCCCTGCGTGATCGCGAAAATGATGTCGAAGCTCTTCACGGCATCGATCATGCGGATCATGCCGGCGATGAACAGGAACGGCATGATCAGCGGCAGGGTGATGAAGCGGAACACCTGCCAGATGCTGGCGCCGTCGATCTGTGCACTTTCGTAAGGCTCGGTCGGGATCGCTGCCAGGCCGCCGAGTACGATCAGCATGACCAGCGGCGTCCATTGCCAGGTCTCGACCAGCACCAGCGAGGGAATGACGGTCGCGGGATGGAATACCCAGAGCTGCGCGGGGATTCCGACCAGTGACAGCAGATAGTTCAGTACGCCGAGCTGCGGGTGGAACATCATGGTCCAGACCAGCGCGATCGCCACCGGCGTCGCCATCATCGGCATGATGAAGACGCCGCGCAGAAAGCCGCGGCCAGGGAATTTCTGGTGAAACACTACGGCCGCAAACGTGCCGAGCACGAGCGGCAGCAGCACGGACAGTATGGTGTAGACCAGTGTGTGCCCGACGGCCTCGATGAAGCGGGGATCGCTCGTCAGCCGCAGATAATTGGACAAGCCAACGAAGGTGGTCGAGGAGCCGACCTTCCACTCGTTCAGGCTCATCCAGATCGTGAAGACCCACGGAAAGATGATGATCGCGATCACGACGACCAGCGCCGGGACCACGAACGGCCAGTAGGACGGCGGCCGCAACTCCTTCTCCGGCGCGGCTTCAGACTGTGCCGCGCCCGGAGTCGATTGTGTCAACGCACTCACGCCTTCTCGCTACGCTCCAGGATCGGCCGGTACTGATCGTTGGCCTTCTTCAGCTCGGCGGCAGGATCGGCGCCGGACAAGGTCGCAGTGACCGCGGCGCCGACGATATCGCGGAATTCGGCGACGGGAATAACGACGGGCAGGCCCAGCTTGCTGATCTTGCCGGAATCGATCACCGATTGCAGCCATTCCTTGGTCTTGACGCCCTTCTGGACCTCGGGATCGCCAAGGATGGAGTTGCGGAACGGCACGCCGCCGCCGGCCTGCAGCAGCCGCGCGCCCTGGGTTTTCGAGACCACCCATTGGCAGAGCAGATAGGCGGCTTCCTTGTTCTTGCTCGCAGCGGCAACGCCGATGCCGTCGCCATAGGTCGAGGAATATTGGCCCTTGGGGCCGGCGGGCACGACGGTGTAGCCGACCTTGCCGACGACGCGCGAGGCGGCCGGGTCTTCCAACGGCGGCGCCCAGCCGACGCCGTCGATCCACATCGCGGATCGGCCTTGCGTGAACGAGGCCATCGACTCCATCCAGTTGAAGCCGGCGACGCCTGGAGGTGCCGATTTCGTCAGGAGCGTCTGATAGAGCTTGGTCGCCGCAATGGCTTCCGGACCGTCCGTCAGGATGTTGCCCTTGGCGTCGAGGAATTCCCCGCCATAGTTGAGGAAGAAGTTGCTCCACATCGCCATGTTGGCGTTGCGTAAGCCGCGCCCGACAAAGCCGTAGATCCCTTCCTTGGTATCGGTGAGCTTCTCGGCCGCCGCAGCCATCTCGTCGAGGGTCTTGGGAACGGTGACGCCCTTCTTCTCGAACAGCTCCTTGTTGTAGTAGAGGATGAAATAATCGACCGACCACGGCAGCGACAGCATCTGGCCCTTGTCGTTCCTGGCGTATTGCAGGCCGGCTGCCGAGAAGTCGCCCTCGACGAGATCGGCCGCGGTGAGCGCCGGGTCCTTCATGAAGGGCGTCAAGTCGGCGAGCCAGCCGGCCTTCTCGAATTGCCGCTTCTGCACATGGTAGCTGAGATGGACGACGTCGAAGCTCGGCCGTCCCGAGGTGAACTCGATCACCACCTTTTGGCGCTGCTGCTGCTCGGGAATCTGCTCCGCTTCGACCTGGATGCCGGTGAGTTCGGTGAACTCCTTCACGTATTTTTGCAGGTTGTCGCCGCGGGGCCCCTTGGCGAGGATCACCTCGAGCTTGGTCCCCGCGTATTTCTTCCAGTTCACCTCGGCACGCGCCGGCAATCCCGTCAGGCTGAGCGCGCCAGCTGCGGCAGTGCCCGTCAAGAGCGTACGACGCGAGATTTTGTGGTTGACCACTTGAGGTCCCTCCCTGTGACTCAATTTGGGCGGATACTAGCGGCCGTTCTGCTTCTGCCTAGTCCTAATCTGCGGAATTCAGGGCCGCACGGCCGGCGTCTCCATCGGCAAGCCATGCGCTCGCGACATCAGATAGAGTTCGAGCGCGACCAACTCGGGCGCGCCGAAATCATAGGCCTGGGCGCGGACACCCGTCATGCAACTGCGTAGCCGCCGCTCCAGCGATCCCAGCGTCTGCCATTCCAGGCGATAAAGCGGATAGCCGGTCGGCTGTCCTTGCGTGACCGGCGCGCCGGCAAGCCGCTTGTTGAAATTGTCGTCGTGGCAATTGGTGCAGGCAAGATTGAGCTGGCCTTCGCGCTGCATGAAGAGGGCGCGGCCCTGTTCGACGAATGGCTTCAGTTGCGGATCGTCGCCCGCGGTGATCGCGGTGCCGCGCGATTGGTGCGCGACGAAGGCGGACAGGGCCAGCAAATCGCGGCTCTCGTAGGGGAGCGGCCTCGCCTGCTGATGATTGCTGCGGCACAGATTGATGCGCTGGTCGAGCGTGACGGGGCGCGCCAGCGCCTTGTCGAAGGCCGGATAGCGCGCCGCGACGCCTTTCATGCTGCCGCGTGCATCGCCATGGCAATCCACGCAGGCCTTGTCGGCGCTGCCGGTCCTCTTCGTCCATAACGCCTCGCCGTCGAGCACGAACAGCATGCCGGGATTTGAGGTGTCGTCATCCTGCATCGCGCGCGTGTCGGGCCCCATGAACGAATAGCCGGAGCGGCGCGCGTCCGGCGCAATCTCGCCGGCGAGCAGGGCAGGGACCGTGGCGAGGAGCGCCGCGGCCGATATCGCGCGCCAAAAACTCATTCGACCGTGATCGACGCCGATGCGCTGGACGAATAGCCGTTGTCGCCGATCCACTCGAACTCGAACTTACCGCTCTGCTTCGCGACCGTGAAAAACGACAGATAGGGATTGGCTGCTATCGCCGGAAAGAGATCGGCGCGAAAAATCTCGGTGCCGTTGTAGCGGCACGTGAAACTCGTGATGATGTCGCGCGGCACCAGCGCGCCGTCCGCGGTATGGCGGAAGCCCGTCTCCATGATGTGCGAGGTCAACGTGCGGATCTCGATGATTTCGCCGCGCCTGGCTTTCGGCGGAACGTTGATGAGCGCGGCCATCAATTCATCTCCTCGGTGCAGGCGGCCAGCGTCACCACGATCTCGGCCGTGACCTGCCAGAACGTGTCGTCGGAAAGACGCGCGATCGCCACCACCTTCTGGGTGTCGGCGAGCCGAATCCGGGTCGAGATTTGGGCGCGGCCGGACGAGGGGCCGAGATAGAAATTGCCGATGTTCGGCTGCGGGTTCTTCTCGTTGAAGACGTGGATGCTCTTGACGTAGTCGCCCGCCGTCATCGGGCTCGCGACGCTCACGGTCAGCGGCACCGTGTTGCCGTTCTCGACCAGCGGCGGAATGTCGAGCTTCACCTTGCCGGTGCGGACAGGTGCTTCGCCGACGACGTTGCGGATCGCGGCAGTGAGCATCGCCGGTGTCGCCTCGAGCGGCCGCAGCGTGACCATCGGGATCGCCCCGGCGAACGTCACGCTTCCGGCAAGATTCAGGAATTGGCGTCGCGTGGTTGGCATGAACAGTCCTAGTCCCGAAGCGTTGCGAGAAAAGCCACGATGTCCTCGATCTCGGCGGCGGACAATATCGGTTTGCCGACGAAATTTCGCCCGACCCGCACGAGGTGGTCGGTGCGATAATAGGACGGCATGATGGTCTCCGCGTTGAAGCGCGCCGCATCGACCAGTCGAAGCCGCAACTGGCTCATCGTCCAGCGGTTCCCCGCACCCGAGAGGTCGGGCGCGAGGTCGCCCTGGAACCGGGTCTCCGGGAACGGACCGGAATGGCAGAGGATGCAGGTCGTCGTGCGCGCCAGCACCAGCGCGCGCCCGCGCGCGGCATCGCCGGGCGCGCCGGTGAGCGATTCCGCGATGCCGTCGCCGGCGACGTTGTAGTGCCGGAGCTCCTCGGCTCCCGCATGGCAGGCGAACGCGCAACTGGCGATGAGCGCTGCGATATGGACCAATGCTCTAGCCAAAGGTGTCCGCCGTGATGGCTCGAAACCAGCGCTCGGCTTCAGTCGCCTCGCGGGCGCGCAATTCGCGCGGCGCATCGGCCGGGCTGGTCGCTCCGCCCTCGACCTCGGCGAAGATGTCGCCCCTGGGCTGGTAATTGCCCGCGAGTGAAAAGCCGTAGCCGGGTGCGACAATGTTGTAGCACACGCCTGTCAGTCGCGGCGTTTCTGGTGCGCGGCCGGCAAGGAGGTTCACGATCGCGGAAGCGCAGGCCTTGCCCTGTGCGCTTGCCGCGGATGCCGATTTGGGAATGCCCCCGCCGAGGCAGGCATCGCCGATGACGTGGATGTTCGGGACAAGTTTCGATTCGAAGGTAACGGGATCGATCGGGCACCAGCCGGTCGCATCCGCCGCGCCCGCGACCTCAGCGATGCGTCCGGCACGCTGCGGCGGGATGACGTTGGCGACGTCGGGGGTGTAATTGCCGAATTCGGTGACGACGGTCCTGGTCCCAGGATCGACCGAGGTCACGCGGCCGCCTTGCGACAGAGCGATGCGTTCGATCATGTCACCGTAAAGCTCCTTCCACGCCTTCTCGAACAGCCGCTGCTGGGAGAAAGTGTCCTTGGCATCGAGAATCAAGACCTTTGAACGCGGCTTCGTCG
Source organism: Bradyrhizobium lupini (assembly GCF_040939785.1). Lineage (NCBI taxonomy): Bacteria > Pseudomonadati > Pseudomonadota > Alphaproteobacteria > Hyphomicrobiales > Nitrobacteraceae > Bradyrhizobium > Bradyrhizobium lupini. The sequence goes on along the minus strand of NZ_CP162553.1, from coordinate 1,608,000 downwards.
TTTTCAGGTAATGCGCGATCAGGCTGGCTCGCTCGTAAGGCGCCGGCGGACAGCGCGAGGGATTGGCGGGGATGGCAATGGCGACAGTGCCGCCGTCCGGCATGGCCTCCAGCTGCCCACGCAGCAATAGCGTCTGCGCACCGGCCTTCCAGGCATGCGGCATCTTTTCTGATGTGGCGTCGTCGTAGCCGGGCAGAGCCTCGAAATGGAAGTCGATGCCGGGAGAGAGGACGAGACGATCATAGGGCAGCGCAACGCCATCGGCCGTCACGACGCTGCGCAGCTGCGGCTCGATCGTGGTTACGGCTTGGCTGATCACCGTGACGCCTTCGGCGGCGACCTTGTCATAGCCAAACTGCTGCACGTCGATCTCGCGCAGACCCGCGATCACCTCGTTGCTGAACGGGCAGGAAGTGAAGACGGTACTGGGTTCGATCAGGATGACTTGCAAGTTTGCCCGCGCGCGCTTCAGCGCGCGGGCGCACGCCGCACCACCGAAGCCGCCGCCGACCACGACGACGCGGCCCGCCGATTGCGCGCGCAGGATCGTAGGGGTGGCGAATGATGTGGCCGCGGCGGCGATGCCGAGGACGGCATCCCGCCGTGTCACCGGCGCATTCATGAGTCTTGTCCGGAAAGTGTGCCGCGGCGGCGGTTGCGGCCGCCGCGGCGTTTCTCAGGCGAAGGTGATGTTCTGGTCGCGCAGCGGCACCGAACGGATGCGTTTGCCCGTCGCCGCGAAGTACGCATTGAGCACCGCCGGCGCCGCGACGCCGATGGTCGGCTCGCCGACACCGCCCCAGAACCCGCCGCTCGGCACCATCACCGACTCCACCTTCGGCATCTCGTTGATGCGCATCGAATTGTAGGTGTCGAAGTTGGTCTGCTCGATCTTGCCGTCCTTGACGGTGCAGCCGCCGTAGAACAGCGCGGAGAGGCCATAGACGAAGGACCCCGCGATCTGCCGCTCCACCTGGGCCGGATTGACGACGTAGCCGGGATCGGTGGAGGCGACGATGCGATGCACCTTGATCTTGTTGCCGTCGGTCACCGAGATTTCGGCAGCGCCGGCGACATAGCTGCCATAGCCCATCACCTGCGCGATGCCGCGATAGATGCCCTGTGGCGCCGGAGTGCTCCAGCCGATCTTCTCGGCCACGGCATTGAGCACCGCCAGATGCTTGGGGTGATTGCCCATCAGCTTGCGGCGGAATTCGAGCGGGTCCTGGCCTGCGGCCTGGGCCAGCTCGTCCATGAAGCATTCCATGTAGATCGCGTTGTGATTGACGTTGACGCCGCGCCAGAAGCCCGGCGGAACGTGCGGGTTGCGCATCGCATGCTCGACCAGGAGGTTCGGCACGGAGTAACCGAACGCGGCTTCGCCGGACTGGGCGACGCCCTGGAATGCGGCCGGATCCATGCCGTTCTGCAGCGCTTCGGGGCGGAGCGAGAACAGGATCGATTGCCCGGACAGGCGGTAGTGCAGCGCGACCAGATTGTTGTCGGCATCGAACGCGCCGGTCATCTTGCACTGGGTGATCGGGTGATATCTGCCGTGCGCCATGTCCTCTTCGCGCGACCACAACAGCTTGATCGGCGTGCCCGGCATCTCCTTGGCGATCAAGACGGCCTGGCGGACATAGTCGGTCTGGCCGCGCCGGCCGAAGCCGCCGCCCGGCATCACCTTGTGCACGTCGCACTTCTCCGCCGGCAGGCCCGACGCTTCCAACGTGGCCGCGAAGGCTGCCTCGCCATTCTGCGTGCCGCACCAGACCTCGCATTTGTCCGCCGTGTAGAGCGCCGTGGCGTTCATTGGCTCCATGGTGGCGTGGTTCTGGTAGGGATAGCTGTAGACGGCCTCGATTTTCTTGGCGGCACCGGCAATCGCCGCCTTCGCGTCGCCGTTCTTGTTGCCGACATAGGCCGGCTGCCCGTTGTCGAGGCCCTCGGTCAGCCATTTCGCGATCGACTCGCTCGAGACCTTGGCGTTGTCGCCCTCGTCCCAGACGATCGGCAGCGCCTCCAGTGCGGTCTTGGCGTGCCACCAGGTGTCGGCAACGACGGCGACCGCGGTGTCGCCGACCTCGACGACCTTCTTGACTCCTTTCATGCCGGTGATCTTGGCTTCGTCATAGCTTTTCAGCTTGCCGCCGAACACCGGGCAATCCTTGATCGCGGCGTTCAGCATGCCCGGCAGCTTGACGTCGATGCCGTAGACCATGGTGCCGGTGGTCTTCTCGGCGGTGTCCAGCCGCTTCACGCCCTTGCCGATCAGCTTCCAGTCCTTGGGGTCCTTCAGCTTGACCTCGGCCGGCGGCGTCCGCTTGGCCGCGGCCTCGGCGACCTTGCCGTAGGTCGTGGTCTTGCCGGACGGCGTGTGGGTAATGACGCTGTTGGCGGCCGTGCATTCGGACGCCGGCACTTTCCACGCCTCGGCGGCGGCCTGGATCAGCATCACGCGTGCGGTGGCACCGCCCTTGCGGACATAGTCTTGCGAAGAGCGGATGCCGCGGCTGCCGCCGGTCGAGAAATCGCCCCAGACGCGCTTGCGGGCGACGCTCTGGCCCGGTGTCGGATATTCGGTCGAGACCTTCGACCAGTCGCATTCGAGTTCCTCGGCGACGAGCTGGGCAAGGCCCGTGAGGGAGCCCTGGCCCATTTCGGAGCGGGCGATGCGGATGACGACGGTGTCGTCGGGCCTGACCACGACCCAGGCGCCGATCTCCGGGGAGCCGTCGGCCGCGCGGACCACGGCGGGACCGCCGAAGGGGATATCGAGGCCGATTGCGAGACCTGCGCCGACCGCGGCGGTGCCGATGACGAAGGCACGGCGGTTCATCCTGGGAGAGACATGCTTGTTCATGTGGCGGCTCCTTACGCGCTTGCGATCGTGTGGATCGCTTCGCGCACCTGCTGGAAGGTGCCGCAGCGGCAGATATTGGTGATGGCCTCGTCGATGTCGGCGTCGGTCGGCTTCGGCTTCTCGCTCAGCAGCGCCGCCACCGCCATGATCATGCCGCTCTGGCAATAGCCGCATTGCGGAACGTCCTGGGCAATCCAGGCTTCCTGCACCTTGTGCAGCGCGTTGCCGGAGGCGAGCCCTTCGATGGTCGTGATCTTCTTGCCTGCGGCTTCGCCGACCGAAACCCCGCAGGAGCGGGTGGCGACGCCGTCGATGTGAACGGTGCAGGCGCCGCATTGTGCAATGCCGCAGCCATATTTGGTGCCGGTGAGGCCGGCATTCTCGCGGATCGCCCAGAGCAGGGGCGTATCCGGCTCGACGTCGAGCGTGAAGGTTTTTCCGTTGATTGTTAGGTTTGCCATCGCAGTCCCCTGATTGGCCCAATCCACCGACTGGACTCAGCGGCGCAATGTGTCCGGCAAATTGGAAACGTTCAAATCAATAGTCCGAGGGGTAACCGGCGGGGATTCCTTCCCCGGGCGCCCGCGGCACGGCTTGGAGCGACGTCTACTGGCTTCCGCGCCGACGCCCCCGGAACCGAGAGCGACAGTTTGTCCCTTTTGGCAGGGTGCAAGTCGAGAATGCTCTGCTACAGTGGAATCAGCCAAAAAGGGGTTCCATGAACGTACCGCAGCCTTGCAAAGTCCTGATGCTCTATCCGCTGTTCTCGGCAGAGTCCTTCTGGAGCTTTGGCGAATCCTGCAAAGTGTTGGGTGTGAAGCGGCCCGCGGCCCCTTTGGGGCTGATCACCGTTGCCGCGATGCTGCCCGAGAGCTGGACGGTCCGGCTGATCGATTGCAACACGGAATCCTTCAGCGACGAGGATCTTTCCTGGGCCGACGTCGTCTTCACCGGCGGAATGATGCCGCAGCAGGCCGACACGCTGCGCCTGATCGAAATTTGCCGTGCCGCGGGCAAGCCGGTGGTCGTGGGCGGTCCCGATCCCACCTCGAGCCCCCATATCTATGAGAGGGCCGACTTCCAGGTGCTCGGAGAGGCCGAAAGCGTTCTCCACGAATTCGTCGCGGCCTGGGACAGTGGCGCACGCTCCGGCGTCTTCATTGCGCCGAAATTCCAGGCCGACGTCACCAAGACGCCGGTTCCGCGCTTCGATCTGCTGAAGTTCGAGGACTACCTTTATCTCGGTGTGCAGTATTCCCGCGGCTGCCCGTTCACCTGCGAGTTCTGCGATATCATCGAGCTCTATGGCCGGGTGCCGCGAACCAAGACGAACGAGCAAATGCTGGTCGAGCTCGACAGGCTCTATGCCATGGGCTACCGCGGCCATCTCGACTTCGTCGACGACAATTTCATCGGCAACAAGAAGTCGTTGCGGCTGTTCCTGCCCCAGCTGGCCGAATGGCAACGTGCTCACGGCTATCCCTTTGAATTGTCGACTGAGGCCTCGGTCAATCTGGCCGACGATCCCGAGCTCCTGAACCTGATGGGCCAGGCGAATTTCTTCGCCATCTTCGTCGGTATCGAAAGTCCGGATCCGGCGACGCTGGTCGCCATGCGGAAGAAGCAGAACACGCGGCGCAACATCGCCGAGAGCATCCACAAGATCTACGCCGCGGGCATGCTCGTCACCGCGGGTTTCATCGTCGGCTTCGACAATGAGAAGCTCTCGATGGCGGATGCCATGATCGACTTCATCGAAGAGGCGGCGATCCCGGTCAGCATGGTCGGCCTGCTCTATGCCTTGCCGAACACGCAGCTGACGCGCCGCCTGGAGCGCGAAGGGCGGTTGCATCCGGGCCATGACTTGGCGCCGACCATCGGCGCGGATCAGTGCACCGCCGGGATCAACTTCGATCCGGTGCGTCCATTGCGCGACATTCTGACGGACTACAAGCGCGTGCTGGAGCACATCTACAGCCCGGCCGCCTATGCAAGGCGTATCGACCGACTGATGACGCTGCTCGACCGCTCTCGCCAGCGCCAGGAGCTCGCGGAAGGCGATATCCGTGCCCGGATCGGCGCGATGGAAACGGTGCACAAGGTGGTCACAGCCCTTCCCGAGGCGCGCGGGCCGCTGTGGCAGACCTTCATGAACTGCGCCAAGCGCGACACAACATCGGCGCGGATCGCCGTGCAGATGATCGCTGCCTATGCGCATCTCGGGCCGTTCTCGCGCAAGGTCATCGCTGCCATCGATGAGCGCCTCGCTGCGCTCGACGAGGAGACTGTCATTCCGGCCGCGACAGTCGAGGTGACGGCGGCCCGACATCTGGCTTGACCGTCTACTCCACCGCCAGCCGCAAAAAGCTCATCACGCTGCCGAGTACGGCGAAGCCGGCGCCGAGTGCCAATGCCACGACTGCGCCGTCGTGACCGGCCAGCGAGAAGCAGAGCGCGGCCAGCGCCGCCCCTGTCGTCTGCCCCGTCAGGCGCGCGGTGGCGACGATGCCGGAGGCGCTGCCGCTGCGATGCGGCGGCGCGCTCGACATCACCGCTTTCATGTTCGGCGCCTGGAAGAAGCCGAATCCCATGCCGCAGATCACCATCCGCCAGATAATGTCGGGAATCGCAGGATTGGCCGGCAGCATCGCCAGCAGCGCCATGCCGAGGCCGAGCAGCACGAGCCCGATGCCGCCGAGCAATCCGACCGCGTGCCGGTCGGAGAGGCGCCCGGCGATCGGCGCCATGATGCCGACCACCAGCGGCCATGGCGTCATGAAGAAGCCGGTCTCGACCTGCGAACGCCCCAGCACGTCTTCGAAATAGAACGGCAGCGAGACGAAGGCGAGGCCCTGCACCGCGAACGAGCACACGGCCGTCGCGGCCGACAGCGCGAACATTGGCCGGCTGAACAGGTCGATCGGCAGCATCGGCGCCGGATGGTCGGCATGGCGGCGCGTCAGGATGAAGCCGAGCACCAGGGCCGTGACCAGCTCGATGCCCACGACAACCGGTGAGAGATTGTGCGCGGCACTGCCGATGCCCGTGATGAACAGCCCGAGACAGGCCGACGCCAAGGCCGCGCCGAGAAAGTCAAAGCCGTGATCGGCGCGCGGCGTCTTCGGCAGCATCGCAAATCCGATGCCGATCGCGACGAGGCCGAACGGGATGTTGACGGCGAACAGCCATGGCCACGGGCCGAGCGCGAGGATAGCGGAAGCGATCGAGGGACCAAAGGTGAAGGCGGTCGCGACCACCAGCGCGTTGTGGCCGAAGCCGCGGCCGAGCATCCGGCCGGGATAGACGAAGCGCACCAGCGCCGTGTTGACGCTCATGATGCCGCTCGCACCTAACCCTTGCAGCGTGCGCGCAACCAGCAGGCTCTCCAGCGACCAGGCCACCGCGCAGAACAGCGAGGCGATGGTGAACAGGATCAGGCCGCCGAGATAGATGCGCTGGTGCCCGACGATCTCGCCGAGTGCTCCCAACGGCAGCAACGTCGCCACCAGCGCGATCTGGTAGACGTTGACCACCCAGACCGATTGCTCCGGGCTCACATGCAGGTCGCCGGCAATGGCGGGCAGCGCGATGTTGGCGATCGCGGTGTCGAGCGACGCCATCGCCAGCGCGGTGAAGATCGCGGCAATGGCCCAGCGCCGCTGTGCGGCTGGAAGGCCGTCGGAAATGGTGTGGTCGGGCTCGCGCGCGCCGGCGGGTAACGTGATTGTCATTGCGTTAGCGCGTTGCTCCGGCGGCCGGCTCCAGGGGACTCGGCATGTACTACGGCGCGGCCGCCTTCCACAGGCATATGCTTGCATGCTGTGTATGCGCGAAGGCTGGGCGATGAACCTGCGCGCCGGCGTATGATCGCGCGAACTGCTGCAATGTCAGGGGACCGCCATGCACATCGTCGTTTTGCCCGGTGACGGCATCGGGCCCGAGATCACGGCCGCGACATCAGGCGTGTTGCGCGCGGCCTCCGAACGCTTCCAGCTCAATCTGCAGCTGGAGGAGCACGCGGTCGGGCATGCGAGCCTCAAACAATTTGGCACGACGGTGCGCCCCGAGCTGCTCGACATCGTCCGCGCCGCCGACGGCCTGATCCTCGGGCCGACCGCGACCTTCGACTTCAAGGACGAGGCCCATGGCGAGATCAACCCGTCGCGATATTTTCGCAAGAACCTCGACCTCTACGCCAATGTCAGGCCCGCACGCACCTATGCGGGGCGGTCCGGCCGGGTGGGCGATTTCGACCTCGTCGTGGTGCGCGAGAACACAGAAGGGTTTTACGCCGACCGCAACATGGAGCAGGGCAATGGCGAGATGCTGGTCACGCCTGACGTCGTGATCTCGCTGCGCCGGATCACGCGCCTGTGCTGCGAGCGCATCGCGCACGCGGCGTGCCGGCTGGCGATGAAGCGGCGCAAGCATCTCACCATCGTGCACAAGGCCAATGTGCTCAAGCTCGGTGACGGCATGTTCCTCGAGATCTGCCGCGAGACGGCGAAGGCCTATCCCGGCCTTGGGATCGACGACATCCTCATCGACGCCATGATGGCGCATGTGGTGCGCAACCCCGACCGCTTCGACGTCATCGTCGCCACCAACATGTTTGGCGACATCCTGTCCGATCTCACCGCCGAACTCTCCGGCAGCCTCGGTCTCGGCGGCTCGCTCAATGTCGGCGACAGCTTCGCCATGGCGCAGGCCGCGCATGGCTCGGCGCCTGACATAGCCGGACAGGATGTTGCCAATCCAGTCTCGCTGATCCTGTCCACGGCCCTGCTGCTCGGATGGCACGGCGAGAATAGCGGCGCGGTGCGCTACGAGGAAGCCGCACGTGCGATCGAGGCGGCGGTGGCAAAAGCGATCGGCGAGCGCAGGGCAACGCGCGATGTCGGCGGAAAGCTCGGCACGATCGCCGCGGGGGCGGCGATTGCGGAAATCCTGCAGGCCGGGTGAGTGGTTATGCGGGGCCTTGTTTTTTTTAAGGGCTCAAAACAAAAAAGCGCGAAAACAACCCCATGCACAGTAGAAGGCCCCTTGATTAATAAGGGATTTCCGAACCGCGCAGCGGCGGCATTCGCCGCTGCCATGACGTTGACCCGTCGGGCAAAACACTGGCAAAATGCGATCGTGGCGGAGATCGCGGCGTGAATGCATCGGTGGTGGCTGCGGGCAATTTCAGTGAGCTGACCTATGAAGTCTGAGAGGGGTGGCATCAATCTCGCGGCCAAACCAAGCGGAACGGGGTGCGTGGAATGCTCGGCTGCGGGCGGGTGGTGGTTTCACCTTCGCAGATGTGTCGAATGCGGTCACATCGGCTGCTGTGATGCGTCACCAAATCAGCACGCAACGAAACACAGCGCGGCGACAGGTCATCCGATCATCACGAGCTTCGAGCCGGGCGAACGATGGTTTTACGACTATCGCACGGGAGAGGCTTTCGCCGGCCCGAAGCTTCAAGGTCCTCACGCGCATCCGTTGGATCAGCCGGTGCCCGGACCGGACGGCGCGGTGCCTCCGGACTGGCAAACGCTGCTGCATGAGTAAGGCGGTAGGCCGTAGGATGGGTAGAGCACTTGCGAAACCCATCAGGTTCACGTCGTATGCTGTCGATGGGTTTCGCTGCGCTCTACCCATCCTACGAAGTCCAATCGGTTCTAGAACTGATACCTCCGCAACCCCCCATCCACCGGGATCACCGTGCCCGTGATGTAGCGCGCCACGGGTGATGCCAGGAACACCGCGAGCGCGGCGAGGTCTTCCGGCTCGCCCCAATAGCCGACCGGGATCTCTTCTTCCGCGAAGCGCTCGCGATAATCAGGCGCGTAGTTGCGGCGGATCTGTTCGCTCATGATGCGGCCGGGCGGGATGCAGTTGATGGTGATGCCGTGCTCGCCGATCTCGCGCGACAGGCCTTTGGCCCAGGCGTGCACGGCGGCTTTGGCGGCAAACGCGGCGTTGAGGCCTTCCGGCTCGGACTTGCCGGTGATGTTGACGATGCGGCCCCATTTGCGCTCGATCATCTGCGGCAGCAGCGCATGCGCGATGCGGCGGTAGCTGGTGAAATTCAGCGCGATCGCCTCGTCCCATTGGCTTTCAGGCGCATCGACGGGGAGGGGGCGGCTTCCGCCGGCATTGTTGATCAGGATGTCGACATGGCCGAGCTCTTTGAGCGCGAACGCCGAAATCTTCTCGGCCGCGTCCTTGGCCATCACGTCCTGCTCGAATGGCGTGATCAGACCGGAGCCGACTTCCGTTACCAGCTCGGCGAGCAGGTCGGTGCGCCGTGCCACGCCGACGACGCGCACGCCTTCGGCAGCCAAGCCCTTGGCGATGGCACGGCCGATGCCGACGCTCGCTCCGGTGACGACGGCGGTTTTCGATTTGAGCCCGAGATCCATGGTGACACGCCCTCTTGTTCGCTTTTCTGCTTGTCGCTGGGCTGTTCGTTCTTCTGTTCGTTTTCCTGCCCTGTCCCCGTCAGCCTGATTTGCCCGACCGGGAGGAGCAGTGGTAACCAAGAGCCGCGTTGAAGGGAACACGAAAAAGAAAAGGCGCCGAGCGATGGTCTGGGATCCGCAGCAATATCTGAAATTCTCCGGCCACCGGCTCCGGCCCGCCGTCGACCTCTTGATGCGGATCCCGGATTCTGGTCCGCGTGCGATTGCCGATCTCGGCGCCGGCGCCGGCAACGTCACCAAGCTGATCAAGGAGCGTTGGCCGGACGCGACGGTGACCGGTGTCGAGGGTTCGGCCGAGATGGTCGCCGCCGGCCGCAAGGCGGCGCCGGACGTGGAATGGTCACACGAGGATCTCGGCCACTGGCGTCCGACGAAGCAATATGACGTCGTCTACTCCAATGCCGCGCTGCACTGGCTGCCCAATCATGCGGCCCTGTTTCCGTCGATCATGGAGAAGGTGACGCCCGGCGGAATGCTCGCTGTGCAGATGCCGCGCAACTTTCTGGCGCCCTCGCATGTGCTGATCGGCGAGACCGCGCTGAACGGTCCCTGGCGGTCCAAGGTCGAGCATCTCGTCACGCCGCCGCCGGTCGAAGCGCCGGCCTATTATCACGGTCTTCTTGCTCCGATGTCGGCCAATATCGACATCTGGGAGACCGAATATCTGCAGGTGCTGGAAGGCGGGAATCCCGTGAAGGAGTGGACCAAGGGGACCTGGCTGACGCGCTATCTCGACATCTTGCAGGGCGACGAGAAGGCCGCGTTCGAAGCCGCCTATGGGATGCGGGTCGCGAAAGCCTATCCGAAGAACGCCGCGGGACAGACGCTGTTTCCGTTCCGGCGTCTGTTCATGGTCGCCCAGCGCAACGGCTGATCGCACTGCCGCAATGCGACATAAGCGCTCGTTTCCGGGAGCGGCAGCAGGTGCCGGGTTGCGCATTCAGCAGCGGCCAAGATAGCTTGAAGGTTGCTTGGCTGCGGCAAATTGGGCTTAGGTCTAGTTGTTCGGGTGGCGGATTGCTGTCAGTACTGAAATCGGAAAACAAAAAAGACCCGGTTTTAGAGGTTGTTGGGAGGTTCGTTCATGCGCAAGCTGCTTCTTGCGGTCGCCGCCGCAGCTGTTCTCGTGGGGCCCGCCGTTGCCGAGGCCCAGAGCCCGATCGTCATCAAATTCAGCCACGTCGTCGCCAACGATACTCCCAAGGGCAAGGGCGCCCTGAAGTTCAAGGAACTTGCGGAGAAGTACACCGACGGCAAGGTCAAGGTCGAAATCTACCCGAACTCCACGCTGTACAAGGACAAGGAGGAGATCGAGGCGCTGCAGCTCGGCTCGGTGCACATGCTCGCCCCCTCGACCGCGAAGTTCGCACCGCTCGGTATCAAGGAGTTCGAGGCGCTCGACCTGCCCTGGTTGTTCAAGGACGATCAAACCTATTCCAACGCGATGAAGGGCACGATCGGCAAGTGGCTGTTCGATAAGCTCGAGACCAAGGGCATCACCGGGCTCGCTTATTGGGACAACGGCTTCCACATGCTCTCCGCCAACCGTGCCCTGATAAAGCCGACCGATTTCCAGGGTCTCAAATTCCGCATCTCCGGATCGAAGGTCGCCGACCAATATCTCCGTATCATGGGTTCGATCCCTCAGATAATGGCGTTTTCCGAAGTCTACCAGGCTTTGCAGACGGGCGTGGTCGACGGCTGCGAGAATACCGCGTCCAATTACCTGACTCAGAAGTTCTACGAGGTGCAGAAGGACATCACGGTGTCCTATCACGCGCACCTGCAATATGCCGTCATCGTCAATTCGAAATTCTGGTCCGGCCTGCCGCCCGATATCCGCGCCCAGCTCGAGAAGGCGATGAACGAGGCGACCGACTACACCAATTCGATCGCGCGTCAGGAAAACGAGGATGCGCTGGCCGAGATCAAGAAGACGGGCAAGACCACGCTGCATTATCTGACTGACGCCGATCGCAAGGCGTGGCAGGAGGCGATGCAGCCGACCTACAAATGGGCAAAGGGGCGGGTCGGGCAGGAGGTGCTCGATCTCCTCGCCAAGGAACTCGACGTCAAGATGAACTGACGCCGGCGCGCTGGAAGAACAACCATGAACGGTCGGGGGTGATCGCACTCCCGGCCGTTGCTCTTGAATGATGAGCCAAGCTGAGGGGACCAAGTTGCTGCGTGCATTGGATCGTGTGCTCGATCATCTCGAGGAATGGCTGATCGCGACGATGATCGCGGCCGCGACATTGCTCATCTTCGTTGCCGTGCTGCACCGATATGGCGCCGGGCTGTCGATCGACATCGCCAAATGGGCGGAGGCGCGCAACCTGTCCTTGCTGGCCGCGCCCGCGCGAGCGGCGTTCGTCTGGCTTGCCGCTCTCGACTTGTCCTGGGCGCAGGAACTCTGCATCTACATGTTCATCTGGATGGCGAAGTTCGGTGCGGCCTACGGGGTGCGCACCGGCATCCATGTAGGCGTCGACGTCCTGGTCAATGTCCTTCCCGGCGGATCGCGCCGCCGCGTCATCACGTTCGGCCTGATGTGCGGCGCCCTTTTCACTGCCATCGTGTGCTATTTCGGGGCCGCGTTCGTCGGCCAGATGTGGCAGACCGGCCAGCAATCCAACGACTTGGAAGCACCGATGTGGCTGGTGTATCTCACCATCCCGCTCGGCTCCGGGCTGATGTGCTTCCGCTTCCTGCAGGTCGCCTGGTCGTTCTATCGCACCGGCGAACTGCCGCATCACGACATGGCAGGCGTCGAGGGCGTCGAAATAGACCCGGTCCATCCGGCCCCGGTCACGCGCAGTCAGGTCGTCCGCGACGAACGCAGCCCGCTCGGCTGGGTCCTGATGTTGTTGCCGGTCCTGATCGTCGCCGTGTGCTTCGCCCATTCGGCGCACGTGATCACGATGCCGCAGGGCCTGCGTGTCGCCGTGGTTTTCGGCCTTCTGCTGTCGTTGATGCTCACGGGCATGCCGATCTCCATCGCGCTCGGCCTGACCGTGCTCAGCTTCATGTTCACGTTGACCGACGTACGGACGGAATCGGTGGCGCTGAAGCTGTTTACCGGCATCGAGAGCTTCGAGATCATGGCGATCCCGTTCTTCATCCTTGCCGGCAACTTCCTGACCCATGGCGGCGTGGCGCGCCGGATGATCACGTTCGCGACTTCGCTGGTCGGCCATTGGTACGGAGGCCTTGCGCTCTCGGGCGTGGTCGCCTGCGCGCTGTTCGCCGCGATTTCCGGCTCGTCGCCGGCCACCGTGGTGGCGATCGGATCGGTGATCCTGCCCGCGATGGTCGCGCAGGGATTTCCCAAGAAGTTCGGGGCGGGCGTGATCACGACCTCCGGCTCGCTGGGAATTCTCATTCCACCGTCGATTCCAATGGTGCTGTTTGCCGTCTCCACCAACACCTCCGTCGGCAAGCTGTTCATCGCCGGCATCGTGCCGGGAATGGTGCTCGCCATGCTGCTTGGCGCCACGACGTTCTACCGGGCCTGGCGTAACGACTATCCGAGGATGCCGAAAGCAACCCTCTACGAACGCTTCGATGCGTTCCGCAAGTCGATCTGGGGTATCCTGCTGATCGTGATCGTGATCGGTGGCATCTACAGCGGCCTGTTCACACCGACCGAAGCTGCCGCCGTCAGCGCGGTGTACGCCTTCATCGTCGCAGTGTTCATCTACAAGGATCTGAAGCTGCGAGACGTGCCGCGGGTGCTGCTGTCGTCGGCAAATCTTTCAGCGATGCTGCTCTACATCATCACCAACGCCGTCTTGTTCTCGTTCCTGATGACTTACGAGAACGTGCCGCAAGCGCTCGCGCAATGGATGATCGACCAGGGCCTCGGCTGGATCGGCTTCCTCCTCGTCGTCAATCTCCTGCTGCTATTAGCCGGCAACGTGATGGAGCCATCCTCGATCATCCTGATCATGGCGCCGATCCTGTTTCCGGTTGCGATCAAGCTCGGCATCGATCCGATCCATTTCGGCATCCTGATGACGGTCAACATGGAGGTCGGGCTGTGCCATCCGCCGGTCGGCCTCAATCTCTACGTGGCCTCAGGCATCGCCAAGATGGGTATCACCGAGCTCACGGTCGCGGTGTGGCCATGGCTGCTGACGATGTTGGGATTCCTGGTGGTCGTGACCTATTGGCCCGGCCTGTCGCTGTGGCTGCCGAGGCTGTTGGGCATGTAGCCCGCGAACACGCTGCTTCTCTCCACCTGTGGGCGCGGGGCTACGCATTGCTGCGCCCTCCCGTCATGGCAATCGGCCGCGGGATGCGGTTAGATGCCGCGCAACAGGCGGGGAGGAGATCGAGATGACGGACACGTCCAGCAACGAGCCGAAGGGCGCAACGCCGTCCGTCATCGCGCAGCAAACGGCGATGCTGAATGCACTGCCGTTTTCCGACACGCGCGATTTCGACGACGCCGCGCGCGGCTTCCTCGGCACGATCGAGAACGCGGAGATCACCAATCCGCAAGGGCGGACGGTCTGGAGCCTCGAGCCGTACGCCTTTCTTGCCGCCGAGCAGGCGCCGACCACGGTCAATCCGAGCCTGTGGCGGCAGTCGCGGCTCAACATGCAGCACGGCCTTTTCGAGGTCGTGCCCGGCGTGTACCAGGTGCGGGGGCTCGACATTGCCAACATGACGCTGATCGAAGGCCACAGCGGCGTCATCGTCGTCGACACCCTGACCTCGATCGAGGGCGCGCGCGCCGCGCTCGATCTCTACTACAGGCATCGTGGCCAGCGGCCGGTCGCGGCCGTGATCTTCACCCATACCCACACCGACCATTGGGGTGGTGCGCGCGGCGTGCTGGAGGAGGATGCACTCGCGAGCGGCCGCGTGCCGATCATCGCGCCGAACTTGTTCATGGAGCATGCCGTCTCCGAGAACATCATCGCGGGACCTGCGATGCTGCGCCGGGCGCAGTACCAGTTCGGGCCGCTCCTCGCCAAGGGCGCGCGCGGGCAGGTCGATTGCGGCCTCGGCAAGTCGATGGCGGCAGGTTCGGTGGCGCTGCTGCGACCGACTGACCTGATCATGGCGACCGGCGACCGGCGCGTAATCGACGGCGTTGAATTCGAATTCCAGATGGCGCCGAACAGCGAAGCGCCGGCGGAGATGCATTTCTTCATCCCGCGCTACAAGCTGTTGAACCTCGCCGAGAACTGCACCCACAATTTCCACAATCTGCTGCCGTTCCGCGGCGCCGATGTGCGCGACGCGCTGGCCTGGTCGAAATATCTGGGCGAGGCCTTGCAGCTCTGGGATGGCAAGGCGGAGGCGATGTGCGGCCAGCATCACTGGCCGGTGTGGGGACACGAACGCATCGGCACGATGATCCGGCAGCAGCGCGACCTCTACAAATTCGCGCATGACCAGACCATCCGCCTGATGAACCACGGCCTCACCGCGGCCGAGATCGCTGAAACGATCCAGCTGCCCAAGAGCCTGGAGGGCGCCTGGCACGGCCGCGGCTATTACGGCCACATCCGGCACAATGTGAAGGCGATCTATCAAAAATATCTGGGCTGGTACGACGCCAATCCGGTCAATCTCGATCCCTTGCCCCCGGTTGAGTCGGGCAAGAAATACGTCGAGTACATGGGCGGCGCCGACGCCATCCTCGCGCGGGCGCGTGCCGATTTCGACAAGGGCGAATTCCGCTTCGTGGCGCAGGCGCTCGGCCATCTCGTCTTTGCCCAGCCGGACAACGCGGCGGCGCGTGCATTGCTGGCGGATACGCTGGAGCAGCTCGGCTACGCTGCTGAAAGCGCGACCTGGCGCAATGCCTATCTGTTCGGCGCGCAGGAATTGCGCCAGGGCATGCCGAAGGTGCCGGCGCGCCCGCCGATGCCGCGCGAGACGCTGGCGGCGCTGCGCACCTCACAGCTCTGGGACGTGCTCGGCATCCGCCTGAACGGACCAAAGGCGGAAGGAAAGCACATCGTGCTGAACTGGAGCTTCTCCGACACCGGCGAGACCTTCGTGCTCAATCTGGAGAACTGCGCGCTGACTTACACAGAGGGCATGCAGGCGCACAATGCCGATGCCAGCTTCACGCTGGCGCGGTCGACGCTCGACGAGGTGATCGCAAAACTGACCAGCTTCCCGGAGGCCGTGGCCGCCGGCAAGGTCAAATTCGCCGGCAACCCGATGCGCCTCGCCGAGCTGATGGGCCTGATGGACGAATTCCCGCGCATGTTCGAGATCGTCGAGCCGAAGCGGGCCGTGGTGAGGTAGGGCAGCCGTCACCGCGTTCCTACTGTCATCGTCCGGCTTGACCGGACGATCCAGTACTCCGCGGCGGGAGTTGCGTGAGCAAACTGCTGCCGCGGGGTACTGGATGCCCCGCCTATGCGGGGCATGACAGTGGCTACTCCGCGCTGCTCACCAGCTTGATCCGCGGCGCCTGTTCCTCGCCGAGGCTGCGATAGGCCGCGAGATAATCCAGCGCCATGCGACGCGCCGTGAAACGCGTCTCGAACTGCTTGCGAATGACGGAGCGGTCGAGTTGCTGCAGGCGGCCGACGACGCCGGCCGCGCTGAGGACGTCCTCGACGACGAAGCCGGTGAGGCCCTCGTCGATGATCTCCGGCACTGAGCCGCGGTTGAAGGCGATGACCGGCGTTCCGCAAGCCATGGCCTCGATCATCACCAGGCCAAACGGCTCCGGCCAGTCGATCGGGAGCAATAAGCCCAGCGCGCCGCTCAAAAAGTCCGACTTCTCGTGATCGCTGATCTCGCCGATGAATTCCACCAGCGGATTGTTCTCGATCATCGGCCGGATCAGCTCGTCATAGTAATCCTGGTCGGCACGATCAACCTTGGCGGCGATCTTGAGCGGAATGCCACAATGCGTCGCGATCTTGATGGCGCGGTCGACGCCCTTTTCCGGTGCGATGCGGCCAAGCACGGCGAGGTATTCCTGTTTCGCCGGCTTCGGCGTCAGCAGGTTCTCCGGCAGGCCGTGGTGGATCGTCCTCACCCAGTTCGCCTGCGGCACCGGCCGGCGCTGCGCGTTCGAGATCGAGATGACGGGGACCTTCGAGAAGGTGTTGAAGACCGGTTGATGCTCCGGCAGGTCGAGCCGGCCGTGCAGCGTGGTCAGGAACGGTGTCGGCTGCCGGTAGAACAGCGACCACGGATAATAATCGAGATGGAAGTGGAGGAAGTCGAACTCCTCGTCGTCACATTTCTGCCGCACCCGCTCCAGCATCACCATGTGCAGCGCATTGGGATCGCGCACGGAACCGTCGAGGCGGAGCGCCCGGGGCCATAACGCGTCCAGCTTCGCCGAGGTCTGCGAGTCGCCGCTGGCGAACAGCGTTACGTCGTGCCCAAGGGCCACCAGCTCTTCCGTCAACCAATGCACCACCCGCTCGGTGCCGCCATACAGCTTGGGTGGAACAGCCTCCGTCAACGGAGCTACCTGCGCGATGCGCATCTCACCATCTCCTCTGTGCGATCATGATTGTAGAAAGCCCCCGCCTGTTCAGCACCGGCACGCCAGACAAGGGAACGTTCCCGCACTTGCGAAGTTCCTCCTTCCGAACGTTACTTATTCGACACGTCGGACGCCTGTTTCGACACGTCGGACGCCTGTCGCGATGCTGCCATCACATCTTCGCAGAACGCCCGCATCCGCATGTCGTGATGGCGTTGCCCGGGAACCGAGGCGAAGTGGTCGATGTTCAGTCGGCTAACAACAAAAGTTTGAATCATCACGACGGGGTCAATAGTCACATGGATCATCTTTCTGGGTATGCGCACCGGCCGTTTGCCTTTGTTTTGCGCTATCTTCGGCGTCGGCTCGCGTCGCATCTCGTGATCCTGACCGCTGTGGTGGCGGCCGTTGCCTGCTCAGTAGGCACTCAGTATGGCGTCAAATCCCTGGTCGACAGCTTGTCGGCCGGCGCTTCGCATGGTGGGAGCGTATGGCTGGCATTCATTTTCCTCATGACGTTGATCGCCGCCGATAATTTCCTTTGGCGGATCGCGAGCTGGACCGCCAGCTTCACCTTCGTCCGTGTCACGGGTGATTTACGCCGTGACATATTTCGTCATCTGACCGGCCACGCGCCGAGCTACTTCTCCGACCGGATGCCCGGCATGCTGACGAGCCGCATCACGGCGACGTCCAATGCGGTGTTCACGGTCGAAAACATGTTCGTCTGGAATGTGTTGCCGCCGTGCATCGCAACAGTTGCGGCCATCGCGCTGATTGGAACCGTCAGCCCTTACATGGCACTCGGCCTGATGGTGATTGCCGGCGGCATGGTGCTTGCGATGTTCCGCCTTGCGGCCGCAGGGAAACCTCTGCACGACGACTTCGCCGACAAAGCCGCCGTCGTCGACGGCGAGATGATCGACGTCATCAGCAACATGCCGCTGGTGCGCGCCTTCTGCGGCATCGGGCACGAGCATGAGCGGTTCGACGCGACCGTGAACCGGGAGCTCACCGCGCGCGGCCGCAGCCTGCGCTATCTGGAGAAGCTGCGGCTTATCCATGCCGGCGTCACAGTCGTGCTCACGATCGCCCTGATGGCCTGGGCGATCATGCTCTGGCAGGACGGCAGGGCAACGACCGGCGACGTCGTGCTGGTCTGCACCCTCGGTCTCTCCATACTGAACGCGACGCGCGATCTCGCGGTGGCGCTGGTCGACGTCACCCAGCACGTTGCGCGGCTGACCGAGGCGATCGCCACACTGCTGGTGCCGCATGAATTGCGCGACCACCCCGAGGCCGAGCCGCTGGTGAAGAGCGGCGCCGCGATCGCGTTCAACAATGTCACCTTCGGCTATCCCGGCGGCGAAAAGATCTTCGAGCGCTTCAGCCTGCGGCTGCAACCCGGCCAGCGCGTCGGCCTGGTCGGCCAGTCCGGCGGCGGCAAGTCGACGCTGTTCACGCTGCTCCAGCGCTTCTACGATACCGACGAGGGAAGTATCACCATCGACGGCCAGGACATTTCCAAGGTGACGCAGCTGAGCCTGCGCGAGGCCATCTCGGTCGTGCCGCAGGACATTTCCTTGTTCCACCGCTCGATTCGCGAGAATATCCGCTATGGTCGCCCGAACGCGACCGACGACGAGGTGCTGCGTGCGGCCATTGCGGCGCGCTGCGATTTCGTCGAGAGTCTCGCCTGGTGGTCTCGACACCATGGTCGGCGACCGCGGCGTCAAGATGTCCGGCGGCCAGCGCCAGCGCATCGCAATCGCGCGCGCCTTCCTGAAGGACGCGCCGATCCTGCTGCTGGACGAGGCGACCGCCGCGCTCGACAGCGAATCCGAGGAGGCGATCCGCGAGGCGTTGTCGCGGCTGATGCGCGGCCGGACGGTCATCGCGATCGCGCATCGCCTCGCGACCCTGCGCAATTTCGATCGCGTGGTCGTGTTGAGGGGGTGGTAAGATCATCGAGGACGGGTCGCCCGAGCGTCTGATGCAGGGCCACGGGCCCTATCGTGAGCTGGTCACGCAGGAAATGAGCCGGCTCGCCCAAGCCGCCGCGTAAACCAATAGTCGCGTTCGAGTCGGTTGCGTGTCGAAACAAGCGCAGGGGAGCTGCTGATGTCGGCTGAAGCCGTTACCCAATTCGTCTCCGTGACGCGGACCGTGGACCAGGTCGCGGAGCAGCCTTTCTATATTCCGATGACGGGACCGTCAGCGCGGCCGCGGCGTTCGCTCAAGCACGACGACACCTTTATCGTGCTCGACAGCCATGGTGACATCGGCGCTTCGGCCGGCGGGCCCGATGGCCTGTTTCATCACGACACGCGCTACCTTGCGAGGCTCGAGCTCGTGCTCGACGATCTCCAGCCGTTACTGCTGGGCTCGAACCTGCGCGACGACAACTCAGCCCTGACCGTCGATCTCACCAATCCGGACATCTACCGGCAGGGCAGCCTCGTGCTGCAAAAGGACCTGCTGCACATCGTGCGCACGATCTTCCTGTGGCGCGGCACCGCGTATCAGCGCATCGGCGTGCAGAACCACGGCGACCGCCCAGCCGGCTTTGCGCTGACGCTGCTGTTCGACAACGATTTCGCCGATCTGTTCGAGGTCCGCGGCGAACGGCGCCCGCGCCGCGGCATCGGCTCGAGCCGGCTGTTGGGACCGACCGACGTGCTGTTCGATTACCGCGGTCTCGATGACGCCGAGCGCACCACGGGCCTGCATTTCGACCCGCGCCCAACCAAGTTGTCGGTGAATGCCGCGACCTGGCAGCTCGAACTCGACCCGCATGAGTCGAAATCCTTGTTCGTGGCCGTGTCCTGCAATCGGCCGGTCGCGGAGAAGCCTGCGCGCTTTTTCAGAAGCCTGCTCGCCCATCGCCGCGAGATGCGGCAATCGACGATGGGGGCGGCCAGCATCGAGACCTCCAACAACATCTTCAACGAGGTGCTGTGCCAGGCCATGGCCGACCTCAACATGCTGATGACGGAGACGCCGCAGGGCCGCTATCCCTATGCGGGAATTCCCTGGTACTCGACGACGTTCGGCCGTGACGGGCTGATCACCGCGTTGCAGATGCTGTGGGTCGATCCGCGAATCGCCAAGGGCGTGCTGCGGCGGCTCGCCCATTTCCAAGCCAAGGCGGTCGATCCGCTCGCCGATGCCGCGCCAGGCAAGATCCTGCATGAGATGCGCGGCGGCGAGATGGCGGCGCTGCGGGAGGTACCGTTCGCGCAATATTACGGCAGCGTCGATTCCACGGCCTTGTTCGTCCTGCTGGCGGGAAGCTATTTCGAGCGCACCGGCGACCAGACGACGTTGACCGAGCTGTGGCCGGCGATCGAGGCGGGGCTGGCCTGGATCGACGGTCCGGGGGACCCCGACAAGGACGGCTTCGTCGAATATCAGCGCGCCACGGAAAAGGGCCTCGCCAACCAGGGCTGGAAGGATTCCTACGACGCGATCTTCCATGCTGATGGCCAGCTCGCGGAAGGCAATCTCGCGCTGGCCGAGGTGCAAGGTTACGTCTTTGCGGCCAAGCGGCTCGCCGCGCGCTGCGCGCTTCGGCTGGGCAAGCCTGATCTCGCCAAGAAGCTCGAGGCCGAGGCCAAGACGCTGGCCGAGCGTTTCGAGGCCGCGTTCTGGTGCGAGGAGCTCGGTACCTATGCGCTTGCGCTCGACGGCAAGAAGCGGCCCTGCAAGGTGCGGACCTCCAACGCCGGCCAGGTCCTGTTCAGCGGCATGATCCGCGAGGACCGCGCGCGCCTCGTCGCCGCCGATTTGATGCGGCCGCATTTCTTCTCGGGCTGGGGCATCCGCACCGTCGCGCAAGGCGAGGTGCGTTACAATCCGATGTCCTATCATGACGGGTCGATCTGGCCGCACGACAATGCGCTGATCGCGCTCGGGCTCGCGCGTTATGGGCTCAAGCATTCGGTCGCGCATGTCTTCAAGGGATTGTTCGACGCCGCGACCTACATGGACCTGCGCCGGTTGCCCGAATTATTCTGCGGTTTCCGGCGCGAAAAGCGGCGCGGCCCGACGCTCTATCCGGTCGCCTGCGCGCCGCAGGCCTGGGCCAGCGCAACGGCGTTCACGCTATTGGAGGCGGCGCTGGGCATCGAGTTCGACGTGGCGCGCGGCGAGATCCGGCTGCGCAATCCGCATCTGCCGGCGTTCCTGCACGAGGTGATCTTGCGCGATCTGCGTCTGGGCGAGTCCAGCGTGGACCTGCGCGTCAGCCGCCATGGCGACGACGTGGCGCTGGAGGTGTTGCGCACGCGTGGCCAGATTCAGGTCTCGATCGTGCTGGCGCGCTAGCGGCGCGCCGGAAGGAGGGTGCATGCGTACCGCCGGATGGTTGGCTCTGGGCGTCGTGATCGTCTGCGGAACGACTCTCGCCGTGTCACGCGCCGCGGAGGAGTCGCCCGCACCCTCGACGGAAGCGAATGCACCGCCGACGGCGCAGCCGCCGGCGTCATCGGTCCCCGTCACGCCAAAGAATGCCGCGCCACCGCCGTCGGTCACGATCATCGGCGCGAGCGATGCGCACGGTGTGCTTGGCCGTGACGTGCTCAGCGCGGCGAACGAAGACATGGGCCGCATCGTCGACGTCATCGTCGATCGGAGCGGGCACGTGCGCGCCGCCGTGATCGATTTCGGCGGCTTCCTCGGCGTCGGCAGCCGCAAGATCGTGGTGGACTGGAACGCGCTCCGATTCGGCAAGATCACCAACAAGAAGGACAGCATCACGCTGGAATTGACCAAGGCACAGGTCGCAGCCGCGCCGGAATACAAGGAGGACACGCCGATGGTGGTACTCGGCGCGTCCGGCAGCCTGCAGCCGCTGCAAGCTGTTCAGTGAGGCGCGGGGAGGGATGGCCGCCGGTGCTGTTGTCGAGGAAGCCGAATGATGCAGACCGCGAGGGCCGCGTTGAGCAGGATAAATTCTCGGCGCCGTCGCCTGCCGGCATTCCGGCTCCGTCGCGCCAGAGCCTGCGTGGCCTCGACTGGTTCATCTTCTTCCTCGCCGACGTGCAGACCGGATTCGGGCCGTTCATCGCAGTTTATCTGACGACCCAGAAATGGACCCAGGTCGAGATCGGCCTCGTGCTGTCGATCGGCGGCATCGTTGCCCTGATCGGTCAGATGCCGGGCGGCGCCATCATCGATGCCGCGAAATCCGAGCGGCTGGTCGCCGGCCTCGCGATCGGCACGATCGGCTGCTGCGCGCTCGCCTATGCGGCGATGCCGATCTTCCCCGTGGTGGTGGCTGCGGCCACCTTGCACGCGGCAGCGAGCTGCGTGCTCGGACCGGCGATCGCGGCGATCAGCCTCGGTCTGGTCGGCCCGCTCGCGATCGGCGAGCGTCTCGGCCGCAACGCGCGCTTTGCTTCGCTCGGCAACGGCGTTGCGGCCGCCGTGATGGGTACTGCCGGCTATCTGCTGTCGAGCCGGTCGGTGTTCCTGGTCACCTTCCTGCTCGCAATTCCCACCTTGATCGCACTCTCGCATCCGCGAGCACGAAGTCGACATCGCGCGCTGTCACGGCGAGATGCCGCGCGAGGCGGAGGATCGCGGCGACACCAATATCTGGCATCTGATCCGGCAGCGGCCGCTCATTGTCTTTGCACTCAGCGTGCTCCTGTTGCAGCTCGCGAACGCCTCGATGATGCCGCTGATGGCAAGCGCGGTGACAGCGCGATCGAGCGAGTGGGCGACGGTGCTCGTCGCTTTTTGCATCGTCGTGCCGCAGGCGATCGTGGCGCTGCTGTCGCCGAGCGTCGGGCGCAAGGCGCAAGTATGGGGCCGCAGGCCGCTGCTGCTGATCGGATTCGCGGCGCTGACGATTCGCGGTCTGCTGTTCGCGACAGTGCGCGATCCGTATCTGCTGGTGCTGGTGCAGGTGTTCGACGGCCTCACCGCGGCGGTGTTCGCGGTGATGATCCCGCTGATCGTGGCCGACGTCGCCTTCGGCAGCGGCCATTTCAACCTCGCGCAGGGCATTGTCGGCACGGCAATGGGCATCGGCGCGTCGCTGAGCACCGCGCTTGGCGGCTATGTCAGCGATAAATTCGGCAATGCCATGGCGTTCACCGGACTGTCCGGCGTCGCGGCGACGGGACTTCTGCTTATTCTGCTTGTCATGCCGGAGACGCGGCGCAAGGGCATGATCGCAGCAAAAGAAATGGCCGGCTGAATCAATCAGCCGGCCATGAGGGGGTGGGAGAGGGGAGATCAGGCGTCGAGATTGTGCAGGCGTGCGCGGTTGCGCAGCACGATATGGCGGGCGCCGGAGAAGCCGAGAATGCCCTGGGCGTGAAGCTGCGACAGCGCGCGCGAGACGGTCTCGAGCGTGAGACCGAGATAGTCGCCAATGTCGCGGCGGCACATCGGCAGCGCCATCATGCCTGCAACCGCGAGGCGGCGGTCCATTTCGAGCAGGAAGGTTGCGACGCGCTCCATCGCGGTCTTGCGGCCCAGCAGCAGCATGTGGTCCTCGGCGTGGCGAAGCTCACCGGCGGTCATCGCCCAAAGCTTGCGGGCGACCTGGACGTCGGTGGCTGCGGCCTTCTCGAGGCTCGCGCGCTTCACGAGGCGCACAGTGGTGTCGATGATAGCTTCAGCAGCAAGGCGGTGGGTGGTGCCGGATTCGAGGCCGAACACGTCGCCGGGAAGGTGGAAGGAGCCGATCTGGCGGCGGCCGTCGGAGAGAAGCTTGTAGCTGCGCACGGCGCCGGTGACGACCTGATAGACATACTCGGCCGACTCGTCCTCGCCATAGATTTCCTCCTCCTTGCGGTAGGAGAACTCGGTGGCAACGAGGCCGACATGGCCGGCGATCGCACCGAACTGGTCAGAGACGGGATGGGCGGGTGCGATCTTGCCGCCGATCTGGGTCTTGATCGCCGGGGCGTTGAAGGTCTGGGTCAGCATCTGCGCCATCTCCGTTGTGATGACGCTTAGGTACGCGGTATCGGGTGCCTCGAAAATTTCGCGAGATATCTTAAGGAGATTGCCTTACGTAGAATCCCGTAGGTCAGCTATGGACCCGGTTCTGGATGGCGTGGCGAATGCGTTTGACCAGGTTTTCGTCCAGAAGCGGCTTCAGAATCACTTCATTCACGCCTGCGGCCGCCGCCCGGGCCGAGATATTCGAGTCGGGATAGCCGGTGATCAGGATCACGGGGGTATCGCCCTCGGACTGGCGCAGTCGCCCGGCCAGCTCGATGCCGTTGATGTCAGGCATTTTGTAGTCGATCACGTAACAGTCTGCACCGGACGGGCGCGCCGCATTGAGCAGCGCCGTGGCGTTCCTGAAGGTCCGTACGGCAAAACCGTCGGTTTCCAGCAAAAACCTCAGCGAGCCAAGCACAGCGGCATCGTCGTCGACCACATAGACAGTTGGCTTTGCGGGTGACGACATCTGGAGCCGCTCGGGATGGGAGCTGATCGCAATCATTCCGATCTGGTAGCACAGGGCGAGCGGAGGGTTTTGACTTGCCTCAACTCCTGTTGACTTCAATCATTGAGCATTCCGGCGCGCATCGCTAGCCGGACCAGCTCCGACAGGCTGTTGGCCTGCATCTTGGTCATTACGTTGGCCCGGTAGACCTCGATGGTGCGCGGGCTGATGTCGTACTCGCGAGCGATCAGCTTGTTGGAGAGGCCCGCGATCAGCCCCTCCATGACCTGTCGTTCTCTGGGGCTCAGGGACGCGACGCGAGCGGCGACGTCCTGGCCCATGGCCTCGTTCCTGGCGGCCGGCTCGCCCTCGCGGATCGCGGATTCGATCATGGCGACGAGGCGGTCATCCTCGAACGGCTTTTCCAGGAAATCCATCGCACCGAGCTTCATCGCCTCGACCGCGAGCGGCACGTCGCCATGACCGGTCATGATCAGGATCGGAAACCGGCTGCGCTGCGCCTTCAGGCGCTTCAGAAGCTCGATCCCATCGATGCCGGGCATCCGCACGTCGGAGACGACGCAGCCGAAGGCGAGGCCGGGCAGGGCATCGAGAAAACTCTGCGCGTTGTCGAACAGTGTGACGCCGAAGCCGGCTGAATCCAGCAGGAAGTTCAGCGAATCCCGCATCGCCTCGTCGTCGTCAATGACGTAGATGGTTCCCTTGGTCGTCATGGATCAGTTCTCGTCGGCTGCCGGCAAGGTGAAGCGGAATGTCGCCCCACCCGATGCGTTGCTCTCGGCCCACATCCGGCCGCCGTGAGCCTCGATGATCGAGCGGCTGATGGAAAGTCCCACGCCCATGCCGGTGTCTTTGGTGGTGAAGAAAGTCTGAAACAGGTTTGGCATGACGTCGTCCTGGAAGCCGGAGCCGGAGTCGGAGACCTCGATCTCGATCATGTCGTCGGCGGCGCGGGTGTTGGTGACGACGAGCTCGCGCCGTGGCGACTTCGCCATCGCTTCCAGCGCGTTGCGGAAGAGGTTGACCAGCACCTGCTGGATTTGCACCCGGTCGGCGAGCACGAGATCGGCATTTGGATTGAGGCTGAACCGAAGCTGCACGTCCTGCTCGCGCGCGCCGGCGAGCCCGAGCGCGCCGGCCTCCTCGATCAGCTTGGACAGGCTCTCGACCCTTTTCTCCGATTCGCCGCGGGAGACGAAGTCGCGCAAGCGGCGGATGATCTGGCCGGCGCGCAGCGCCTGCTCGGCGGCGCGGTCCAGCGCGCTCTCGATCTTCGGCGTATTCGGATCCTGGCTTCCGGCGAGGAGCCGCCGCGACCCCTTCATGTAGTTGCTGATCGCTGCCAGCGGCTGGTTGAGCTCGTGAGCGAGCGCGGACGCCATTTCGCCCATCGCGCTCAGCCGCGAGACGTGGACAAGTTCGGACTGCAGTTCCTGGAGCCGCGCCTGGGTTTTCTGATGCTCGGTCAGATCGCGGACGAAACCGGTGAAATAGGGCTCGCCGCCCGACTGCATCTCGCCGATCGACAGGTGCATCGGAAAGGTCGTGCCGTCGCGGCGCTTGCCGGTCACGATGCGGCCGATGCCGATGATGTGTGGGTCGCTGGTGGTCCGGTAGCGCGCGATGTAGCCGTCGTGACGTGAGCTGTCGGGCTCCGGCATCAGGATGCGGACGTTCTGGCCGATCGCCTCCGACTCGACCCAGCCGAACAGGCGCTCGGCCGCCGCGCTGAAGAGCTGGATGACGCCGTGGCCGTCGATGACGATCATGGCGTCTGGAATCGTCTGGAGGATCGAGCGGAGGTGACTCTCGCGCGTGCGCAGGGTTTCCTCGACCTGCTTCTCTTCATCGACGTCAAGAAAGATGCCGCTGAGATGTCGGGCGGCGCCGGCGTCGTCCCGAATCAGCCCCGCGCGCGCACGGATCCACTGCGCTCTGCCCAACGCCCCCGCGACCCTGAACGACACGTCGAAGCTGCCGCCCCGTTCGGAGACGTGTCGGATCGCACTCGATCCGCTCGCGGTCGTTCGGCTCCAGCCGGGACAGGAACAGCGCGTAACTCACCGATTGGCCAGATTCGATTCCGAACAGGATCCTGGCCGTCTCCGACCACTCCAACTCCAGTGTCTTGAGATCGAGGTCCCAGGTCCCGACGCCAAATCCTTCGATTCGAACGCGGAAATGTTCGCCCCGGCCGTCATCTTGCGGATGAATCACGCGGGTCGGCGCCAAACGATCACTCCCATTCTGATGCGGGGAACCGCACAGCGTTACCGTTGGCAATGTACCCAAGGAGGGGCCAGAGGCAAGTTCCGATGTCTTATACCATCGGCAGATTTCCGGCCGGCGCGGTGATCCAAGGTTTTGATCTATCTCATCCTGCCCCGGCGGCGGTGGGCTTACGATCGGATCAAAGCTCATTGCCCCGGAGACTCCGATGACATACGCGACCGTGATGGTCAGCCTGGCGCTCGATCAGCCCAACGAGGCGCGGCTTCAGGTCGCGGGCGAGCTTGCCGAACGATTTGAGGCGTCGATCATCGGCGTTGCTGCGGCGCAGTTCGCCCCGCCGCTCTACTACAGCGATGGCGCCGCAGCGCAGGGACTGATCGATGAGGGAGAAGCCTCGGTCAAGCGACGCCTGAGCAGGCTCGAGGCGCAATTCCGCGCCGCGATCAGGAATCGCGGCGGGCATGTGGAATGGCGCAGCGCCATGGATTTCCCGGCGCGCCTTACGTTCGCTCAGGCACGTTGCGCCGACATCGTCGTCGCCGGCGGGCAGAGCCCGGCCTTCTCCGACGCCTTCGCGCTCGCGAGCCCAAAGGATCTGGTGATGCAAGCCGGCCGACCGATCCTGGTCGTGCCTGACGGGGTCAACTGGCTCGATCTGCGCAGCGTCCTGGTGGCGTGGAAGGATACGCCGGAAGCGCGGCGGGCGCTCGCCGATGCGCTGCCATTACTGCGCAAGGCCAGGGATGTCACCGTCCTCGCAATTCCCGAAGGTGACGACGACCGCACTGCCGCGGTCGCTGGCGCGACCGACGTGACGGCGTGGCTTGCCCGCCACGGCGTGACCGCGATCACGCGCGTTTCCGAAGCGGCCCGGAACGAAACCGTCGCCGGGCAACTGGAGAAAATTGCCGGCGACGTCGGCGCCAGCATGATCGTCGCCGGTGCCTACGGTCATTCGCGCTTCCGCGAACTGATCCTCGGCGGCGTCACCCAATATCTGGTCACTCAATCTGCCCGCTGCGTGCTGCTGTCGCACTGACGCTGGAGCGATACAAGACCAATCAAAGAGGACGCGCCGTGTACAGATTCCTTGAACAGACCGTCGAAAGCTACATGACGCAGGACGTCAGGACAGTGAGGCGCGACCTCGACCTGCTCGCGCTGAGCGAGATGTTCGAGCGCGATGATTTCAATTCCTATCCGGTCGAGGACGACGGACAGGTCGTCGGCATCGTCACCAAGTTCGACATCCTGAAGTGCTTCGCCTTCACGCCGAGCCAGATGCTGCCGCGCTACCACGACCTGATGACCCGCAAAATCGGCGACGTCATGACGCCCGACTTTATCTATGTCAGCCCCGACACGCGGCTGACGCGCGTGCTCCAGATCATGGTCGAGCACCGCATCAGGAGCATCATCGTGCTCGACGGCGCGCAGAAGCTGATCGGAATCGTCGCGCGCGAGGACGTCATCGCGGCGCTCAAGGCGACGGCACGCGACTGAGGAGGCGGCTGCAGATTCGCAATTCTCGACTCCGCCATGTCACGCAGGCGGTGGGCTGCCGTTTATGCTCTGCGGTGCCCAAGCGACTGATATCGCTCTGCGATCTACATCGGTCTCACATTAACAGAAATCCACATAGCTTGATTTCAATCAATTCCCCGCGAGGGCGAATGTGGTTTCTGGCCCTGTGTTCTTTCAGAGAGTCCGCATGAGCCAGCCCTCCATCTCCAAGTCCATGACGTCAGGTGAAAGCGGCCTGGCTGTCGTGTTCGCGGTCACCGCCTTCCTCTGCGTGATTGCCTCGGCCAAGGCGCTCGATGCGCCCTTCGCCTTCCATGCCGCGCTGAGCGCGGCGGCGAGCCTGGCCGCGGTCTTCTGCATCATCAACCGTTACCTCGACCGACCGGCGGCGCTGCCGCCTGCGGAGATCAACGGCCGGCCCAACTACAACATGGGGCCGATCAAGTTCTCCTCCGTCATGGCGATGTTCTGGGGCATTGCCGGCTTTCTCGTCGGCCTCATCATCGCCTCGCAACTGGCGTGGCCGGCGCTGAACTTCGATCTGCCCTGGACCAGCTTCGGCCGCCTGCGTCCGCTGCACACGTCCGCAGTGATCTTCGCCTTCGGCGGCAACGTCCTGATCGCGACGTCGTTCTACGTCGTCCAGAAGAGCTGCCGCGTGCGCCTTGCAGGCGATCTCGCGCCCTGGTTCGTCGTCGTAGGCTACAACTTCTTCATCCTGATCGCCGGCACCGGCTATCTGCTCGGCGTCACCCAGTCGAAGGAATATGCCGAGCCGGAATGGTACGCCGATCTGTGGCTGACCATCGTCTGGGTCACCTATCTGCTGGTCTTCCTTGCCACGATCATCAAGCGCAAGGAGCCGCACATCTTTGTCGCGAACTGGTTCTATCTCGCCTTCATCGTGACGATCGCGGTCTTGCATCTCGGCAACAACCCGGCGCTGCCGGTCTCGGTGTTCGGCTCGAAATCCTACATCGCCTGGGGCGGCATCCAGGATGCCATGTTCCAGTGGTGGTACGGCCACAACGCGGTCGGCTTCTTCCTGACCGCCGGCTTCCTCGCCATCATGTATTACTTCATCCCGAAGCGGGCCGAGCGGCCGATCTATTCCTACCGTCTCTCGATCATCCACTTCTGGGCGCTGATCTTCCTGTACATCTGGGCCGGCCCACACCATCTGCACTACACGGCGCTGCCGGACTGGACCCAGACGCTCGGCATGACCTTCTCCATCATGCTGTGGATGCCGTCCTGGGGCGGCATGATCAACGGCCTGATGACGCTGTCGGGCGCCTGGGACAAGCTGCGCACCGATCCCGTGCTGCGCATGCTCGTGGTCTCCGTCGCCTTCTACGGCATGTCGACCTTCGAAGGCCCGATGATGTCGATCAAGGTGGTCAACTCGCTCAGCCACTACACCGACTGGACCATCGGCCACGTGCACTCCGGCGCGCTCGGCTGGGTTGGTTTCGTCTCCTTCGGCGCGCTCTACTGCCTCGTGCCCTGGATCTGGAATCGGAAGGGCCTCTACAGCCTCAAGCTCGTCAACTGGCACTTCTGGATCGCGACGCTTGGCATCGTCCTCTACATCTCGGCGATGTGGGTGTCCGGCATCCTCCAGGGCCTGATGTGGCGCGCCTACACCTCGCTCGGCTTCCTCGAATATTCCTTCATCGAGACCGTCGAGGCGATGCATCCCTTCTACATCATCCGCGCCGCCGGCGGCGGGCTGTTCCTGATCGGCGCGCTGATCATGGCCTATAATCTCTGGATGACGGTTCGCGTCGGCGAACAGGAAGTCCAGATGCCCGTCGCTCTTCAGCCGGCGGAATGAGGAGTCTTCCATGTCGTTCTGGACACGCCACCAAATCTTCGAAAAGAACTCGATCATCCTCATCGTCGGCATCCTGCTGGTGATCGCGATCGGCGGTCTCGTCGAGATCACCCCGCTGTTCTACCTCAAGAGCACGATCGAGGCGGTCGACGGGATCAGGCCGTATACGCCGCTGGAGCTCGCCGGGCGCAACGTCTACATCCGCGAGGGCTGCTATCTCTGCCATTCGCAGATGATCCGGCCCTTGCGCGACGACGTCGAGCGCTACGGACATTTCTCGTTGGCCGCCGAGAGCATGTACGACCATCCGTTCCAGTGGGGCTCGAAGCGCACCGGTCCCGACCTTGCCCGCGTCGGCGCCAAATATTCCGACGACTGGCATGTGACCCATCTGGCCAATCCGCGCGCGATCGTGCCGCAGTCGGTGATGCCAGGCTATCCGTTCCTCAGCCAGACCGAGATCGATCCGGACACGATCGCCGACCACATGCGCACGCTGCGGACCGTCGGCACGCCCTACACCGACGACCAGATCGCCAATGCGGGCGCCGACATGAAGGCCCAGGCCGATCCTGACAATGCCGGCTCCGACGCTTTCACCAAGCGCTACGCCAAGGCCGTGGTGCGCAACTTCGACGGCAAGGCCGGCACGCCGACCGAGATGGACGCGCTGATCGCCTATCTCCAGATGCTCGGCACGCTGGTCGATTTCAAGATCTACAACGAGAAAGCCAATCTTCGCTGAGAAGGCACCCACGATGAAAGCCATCCTGACACTCGACAATCTCGCGTCCGGTCTCGTGACCACGATCTGGACGCCGGTCTTCGTCGCGATCTTTCTCGCGATCATCGCCTACGCATTATGGCCCCGTAACAAGGCTGCGTTCGACGAAGCAGCACACCTGCCGTTGCGGGAGGAGTGAGAGACCATGACCGATCATCATAGCGACATCGATTCCGTCACCGGCAAGTCCACGACCGGACATGAATGGGACGGCATCAAGGAGCTCAACACGCCGCTGCCGCGCTGGTGGGTGATCAGCTTCTACCTCACCATCGTCTGGTCGATCGGCTACTGGATCGTGTATCCGGCCTGGCCGCTGATCTCCAGCAATACCACGGGCCTGTTCGGCTACTCGACACGCGCCGATGTCGCGGTCGAGCTCGCCAATCTCGAGAAGATCCGCGGAGCCAAGATGGTTGCGCTGGGCGCGGCCTCGCTCGCCGACATCGAGAAGGACCTGGCGCTGCTGGCGCTCGCGCGCGCCAAGGGCAAGACCGTGTTCGGCGACAATTGCGCGCCATGTCACGGCTCAGGCGGCGCGGGTGCCAAGGGCTATCCGAATCTGAACGACGACGACTGGCTGTGGGGCGGTTCGCTCGACCAGATCATGCAGACCATCCAGTTCGGCGCACGTTCCGGCCACGCCAAGACGCATGAAGGCCAGATGCTCGCATTCGGCAAGGACGGCGTGCTGAAGCCGGATGAGATCGTCACGGCCGCCAACTATGTCCGGGCACTGTCGGGCCTTCCGACCCGCAAGGGCTATGACGCGGCCAAGGGCGAGAAGATCTTCGCGGAGAATTGCGTCGCCTGCCATGGCGACGGCGGCAAGGGCAACCCGGAGATGGGTGCCCCCAACCTGACCGATAAGATCTGGCTCTATGGTTCGGACGAGGCGACGCTGATCGAGACCATCAGCCAGGGCCGCGCGGGCGTGATGCCGGCCTGGGAAGGGCGGCTCGATCCCGCCACCATCAAGGCGATGGCAGTTTACGTCCACTCGCTGGGCGGCGGAAAATAGCCAATCCGGGACAAGCGGGGGCGAACAAAAAAAGCCCCCGCTTGCGCTGGATCAACTGACGCGGCGGCGTCGGGTCTAGGTTTTATCGCACCTCTCGAAAAGCTGCAGGCGATGAACAGGACCGCGAACCCAAAAGAGCTCCCATTAGACGATGACAACGGGCCGCTCTATGTGGCCCAGAAGAAAGTCTATCCCCAGAGCACCTCCGGCACCTTCCGCCGGATCAAATGGGGCCTGATGGCCTTCTGCCTCGGCGTCTACTACTTCCTGCCGTTCGTGCGCTGGAACCGCGGACTCGGCGCTCCCAGCCAAGCGGTGCTGATCGATCTTCCCAACAGTCGCTTCTATTTCTTCTTCATCGAGCTGTGGCCGCAGGAGGTCTACTACTTCACCGGCCTGCTCATCGTCGCCGCGGTGGCGCTATTCCTGATGAACTCGGTCGGCGGCCGTATCTGGTGCGGCTATCTCTGTCCGCAGACGGTGTGGACCGACCTGTTCTATGCGGTCGAGCGTCTGATCGAGGGTGACCGGCGCGAGCGGATGAAGAAGGACAAATCGTCCGACCCGATGAAGCTGGAGCGGATCTCCGAGATCGTGCTCAAGCATTCGATCTGGCTCTTGATCGGGTGGTGGACCGGCGGCGCCTGGGTGCTCTATTTCAACGACGCACCGACGCTGGTCAAGGAACTCGTCACGTTCCAGGCGCCGATGCTCGCCTATGTCTGGATCGGCATTCTCACCGCGACGACCTATCTGCTCGCCGGCTACATGCGCGAGCAGGTCTGCACCTATATGTGCCCGTGGCCGCGCATCCAGGCGGCGCTGACCGATGAATGGGCGCTCAACGTCACCTACCGCTACGACCGCGGCGAGAAGCGTACGTCGGTGAAGAAGGCGGCCGAGCTGCGCGCGCTCGGGCAGCAGGTTGGTGATTGCGTCGATTGCTACCAGTGCGTGGCAGTCTGCCCGACCGGCATCGACATCCGCAACGGACCGCAGATGGAATGCATCCAGTGCGGGCTCTGCATTGATGCCTGCGACAATGTGATGACGAAAATCGGCCGGCCGAAGCGGCTGATCGGCTATGACAACGACGTCAACATCCAGCGCCGCCAGGAAGGCAAGGCGCCGATCTACCGCATCGTCCGGGCCCGCACCGTCTCCTACAGCGCGATCATCGCGGCGGTCGGCGGCATCATGATCTATACGCTGGCGACTCGCAGCCTGCTCGACGTCAACGTGCTGCACGACCGCAACCCGGTCGCGGTCAGGCTCAGCGACGGCTCGATCCGCAATGCCTACACGGTGCGGCTGCTCAACAAGAGCGGTTACGACCGGGTCATCGCGATCGACGCGAGCGGCCCGGTCAATGCGACAATCCATGTCATCGGAATCGATTCTGTGACGCCGGACCGGCCGATGATCGTGGTTCCGCGCGACTCCACCAGCGAGCTGCGGCTGCTCGTGACCGCTTCGGTGGAGGGCAATCCGGAAAAGTCCATCCCGGTTCACTTTCACGTCACCGATATCGGCCTCGGCGAAGTCGCCAGCGCCACCGACAATTTCGTCGCGCCCTAGGATCAGGAGTTCGCCATGGCAACCAAGCCGCTGACCGGAACAAAAGTGTTTCTGATGCTGGTCGCCTTCTTCGGCGTCGTGATCGGCGTCAACGCGACCATGATGAAGCTCGCGATCGCGACGCTGCCAGGGACGGACGTCGACAGCCCCTATGCCGCTGGGCTCGCCTATGACCGCGAGATCTCGGCGGCGCAGGACCAGGCTGCGCGCAAATGGAAGGTCAACGCCCATGTCGAGCGCCGCGCCGATGGCGGCGCCGTGCTTCAGGTCGAGGCGCGCGACGCGAGCGGCCAGCCGATCGCCGGACTGAAATTCGGCGGCCGCCTGGAGCGGCCGACCGACAAGCGCGCCGATCTCGCAATCGAGCTCTCGGAGGCCGGTATCGGCCTCTATCGCGGCGATGCCGCATCGGTCGCGTCGGGCCAGTGGGACTTGGTGATCCAGGGCGAGGCGCGGGGAACGCGCGTGTTCATGTCGCGCAACCGCGTGATCCTGAACTGAAGGATTTTGCCATGCACGTCTCGCGGGACTTTTCGCATTACGTCCGGACTGCGGGCGAGGGCGTCCAGCACATCGATCTCGCGGTCGAGGGCGTGCACTGCGCCGGCTGTATGGCCAAGATCGAGCGCGGGCTGTCCGCGATTCCCGACGTCACGCTGGCGCGCGTGAACCTCACCGACCGGCGCGTTGCGCTGGAATGGAAGGCGGGCACGCTCGATCCTATCAGCTTCATCGATCGCCTCGAAGAGCTCGGCTACAAGGCCTATCCTTACGAAACCGAGAGCGCGGAGGCGACCGAGGTCGCCGAATCGCGCTTCCTGCTGCGTTGCCTCGGCGTCGCCGCGTTCGCCACCATGAACGTGATGATGCTGTCGATCCCGGTGTGGTCCGGCAACGTCTCGGACATGCTGCCGGAGCAGCGCGATTTCTTCCACTGGCTGTCGGCGCTGATCGCGCTGCCGGCGGCGGCCTATGCCGGCCAGCCGTTCTTCCGCTCGGCCTGGCGCGCGCTGTCGGCCAGGACCACCAACATGGACGTGCCGATCTCGATCGGCGTGACGCTGGCGCTCGGCATGTCCGTGGTCGAGACCATCAACCACGCCGAGCACGCCTATTTCGACGCGGCGATCATGCTGCTCACTTTCCTACTGGTCGGTCGCTTCCTCGACCAGAACATGCGGCGGCGGACCCGCGCGGTCGCGGGCAATCTCGCCGCGCTCAAGGCGGAGACCGCGGCCAAGTTCGTCGGGCCCGACGAGATATCCCAAGTGCCGGTGGCCGCGATCTATCCCGGCGACATCGTGCTGCTGCGGCCCGGCGAGCGCTGCGCGGTCGACGGCACTGTGATCGAGGGCCGTTCCGAGATCGACCAGAGCCTGATCACCGGCGAGACGCTCTACGTCACGGCAGGCCAGGGCACGCCGGTCTATGCGGGATCGATGAACATCTCGGGGACCTTGCGGGTGCGGGTCTCGGCGGCCTCCGAGGCGACGCTGCTCGCCGAGATCACGCGGCTGCTCGACAATGCGCTGCAGGCGCGCTCGCGCTACATGCGGCTCGCAGACCGCGCTTCGCGACTCTACGCGCCGGTGGTGCATGCCACCGCGCTCGTCACCATCCTCGGCTGGGTCATCGCGGGCGCCGGCTGGCATGATGCCATCGTGACCGGCGTCGCGGTGCTGATCATCACCTGTCCCTGCGCGCTCGGGCTCGCCATTCCGACGGTACAGACCGTGGCCTCTGGCGCGATGTTCAAGGCTGGTGTCCTGCTGAATTCCGGCGATGCCATCGAGCGTCTCGCGGAAGCCGATCACGTCGTCTTCGACAAGACCGGCACGCTGACGCTGCCCGATCTCGAAGTGATGAATGCGGCCGATATTCCAGCAGACATCTTCGAGCTTGCCGGGCGGCTCGCGCTGTCGAGCCATCATCCGGTCGCCGCCGCGGTCGCGCAGGCCGCCGACGCCAGATCGCCGATCGTTGGCGCGGTCGAGGAGGCCGGCCAGGGCGTGCGCGCTGTGGTCGATGGCATCGAGATTCGCCTCGGCCGTCCGTCTTTCTGCGGCGCCGAGACGCTGGTCTCGGACGTGACACATCTCGACCCCGAAGCCTCCGTCGTGGCTTTCAGCAAGGGCAGCGAAAAATTCATCCTCTCCGTGCGCCAGGGCCTCCGTCCCGATGCGCAGGCTGTGATCGCGGCGCTGAAGGCGCGCAATATCGGCATCGAGATTCTCTCCGGCGACCGTGAACCGGCGGTGATCGCGGCGGCCCACGCGCTGGGCATCTCCGAATGGCGCGCCGGGGTGACCCCGGCCGACAAGATCGCGCGGATCGAGGTCCTGAAGCAGCGGGGCATGAAGGTCCTGATGGTCGGCGACGGCATGAACGATGCGCCCTCGCTGGCGGCGGCCCATGTCTCGATATCGCCGATCTCGGCCGCGCATTTGAGCCAAGCGACCGCCGATCTCGTCTTCCTCGGTCGGCCGCTGGCCCCGGTTGTCGCCGCCATCGATGCTTCGCGCAAGGCGCTGCACCTGATGCGGCAGAATCTCTGGCTGGCGATCGGCTACAATTTCCTCGCGGTGCCGGTCGCGATCAGCGGCGTCGTCACGCCGCTGATCGCGGCTGCCGCCATGAGCGGATCGTCGATCCTGGTGATGCTGAATTCGCTGCGTGCGCGCGGCGCCCCGCGGGAGATCGTGTGATGGAAATCCTGGTCATCCTGGTGCCGCTGGCGCTGATGCTCGGTCTCGCCGGTCTGGCCGCTTTCCTTTGGTCGCTTCGAAGCGGCCAGTACGACGATCTCGACGGCGCCGCCTGGCGCGCCATCGCCGACGACGAGCCGCCGCAGGAGGCGCCGGCCAAGCGCTAGCGCTTCAAGGCGAGCGTCAGCAGGGCCGCGACAGCGAGCGCCAGGCCCACCCCGGCCACGCAGGCATGCCAGCCATACGCGTCGAACAGCCGGCCGAGGACGGCGGTGCCGACGAGCCCACCGCAGAAATAGCAGGCGAGATAGGTGCCGCTGGCGATGCCGCGGTTTACAGCCGCAGCCTGTCCGACGAATCCTGTCGCAGCCGCTTGCGCGGAAAAGGTGCCGGTTCCGACCAGAACCATCCCGGCGAGGACCGCGCCCAGGTGCGGGACCAACATCAGCGGCAAGCCGACCCCGGCGATGGCGAGCGAGCCCCAGATCGTCGGACGCGTTCCGAGGCGCGACGCCACTTTGCCAGCCAGCAACGTGGTGACCACCGACGGCAGGAAGACGAAGTAAACGAAGCCGAGGTCCATCATGCCCAGCGACAGCGGTGGTCGAACCAGAACGAAATTGACGAATGTGAAGGTGCCGATGAATGCGAACAGGATGCAGAAGCCGATGCCGTAGGCGGCACGCAGCCGTGCATCCTGCCACTGCGCGATCGTCGCGGCAAACGCCGATGCCGTCGACGTCGTTGCACGCGTCGGCTGTACGCGCGCAATGGTGAAATAGACCAGGGCGGCACCGGCCAGATTGAGGGCCGCGAAGAAGTAGAAATTCCATGCCAGGCCAAGGCTATCGGCGATCGCGGCCGAGACCAGCCGGCCGACGAGATTGCTGGCGACGTTTCCTGTGATGTAGGCGGCAAAGGCGCCGCTGGAATCCATTGCGCTGCATTGCTCGCCGAGATGAGCCAATGTCAATGCGAAGGCGGACGCCATGCAGAGACCCTGCGCGACCCGCAGGCCGGTGAAGACGGCAAGATTGGGTGCAGTCGCCAGCAGGCTCGTCGGAATCGCGAGCAGGGTCAGGCTGAGCAGGATGCCGGTCCGCCTGTCGATGTGCGGGCTGAGAAGGCCGACGACGAGGCCTGCGACGGCCATGCCGAACGTGCTGGCGTTGACGGCCAGGCTCATCGCGGCCGGCGTGACGCCGTAGCGGCGCGTCAGCGAGGGCAGGATCGCCTGCGTCGCGAAGAGATCGACGACCGTCAGGAACGCAGTGAGGCCGATCACGAGAGAGCGAAGCGCAAGACCTGGTGAATGCGCGTCCATCGCCATCGCGGTTGGTTTGATCGGCGCGGAAAGATCGGTCATGGCAGGCCTCCCTTGTGATGAATGTGGCGCCCGCATGCGGGGCAGCATGGGGATCGCGGGCGCCACATTCCGTCACGCGTGCGCTGGGGTCGCGCACCCGTTACATGTTGTGGTCGTGCGGGTCCTTGCGGACGTCGCCGACATAGAGAATGACCGTTTCCTTGCCGAGGTTCTTCCACCAGTGCGAGGTGCCGGACACCTCCGGGCGGATGTCGCCGGCCTTGTGCACGATCGGATCGACGCAGTTGGAAACGTGTTCGACGATCTCGCCTTGCTGCACGAAGATCAGGGCAGGGCGGTCGTCATGGCTGTGCCAGGGCACGATGCCGCCGGGCTCGATGGTCAGCTTGCGGAAGCGCAGCTCGCGGCCTTCGATATGCGCCGGCTGTTTGCCGAGGTCGATGGCGCCGAGCGTGACGTCGGTGACGCCGACCGGCTTGTAGTCGACCATCTGCTGCGCGTTCGGCTTGATCTTGTCGGCCGGGCATTCGCCGGCGGAGACTGGCTGCGCCGAGAGTGTCAATACGCCGAGGATGGCCAAGCCGGGCCAGACCGCACGCGACAATGTGTGATGCTTGAACATCGGGACGTCTCCTGTGTTGGCCGCAACCGCAATGGTCGCTGGCTATGTTGGGACTTTCGTCGAGAGAGCGCTCGTTCTGAAATGCTCTTTCGCTCTCGCTGCGATAGACCGGCGCTATCGGGCCCGATAGGCGCTCGCTATCGAACCGATTGGGGATTGGCATTTCCGCTTCCCGAGCGACTGGCGTTCGATGGTGGGGCGCCCGGTTGGCGGGCGTTCACGTCACTCCGGAGGAACATCTCATGACGAAATTGTCCAAGACCTTGATTGCCACGGCTGCGTTCGTGGTCATCGCCACATCGGCCTTCGCGGAAGCCACATGGGACTTCAAGGCCGGCATGGCCTATATGTATGGCGGACCCGGCAAGATGTCGGCGATGGCCATGGCCCCGGCGGAGAAGAACCACGAGGCCATGATGAAGAACGCCAAGAAAGTCCCCGACAACACCGTCTTCTTCATGGACAACGGATCGCTGTATTCCACCTCGGGGCGGCTGGACCCGACCGGCAATTTCTACGTGAACTGATCGCGTGCGCATGACGGCCGCCCCTTGCGGGCGGCCGGATCGGGCACCTAATATTCGTCCCCTGAACGCTGGAGCGCAAGATGACCTCTCTCTCGCCGGCCGATGCCGAGCGGCTTAAACACGCCTTCCAGCGCTGCCGTGACATGGATGGCACGCTGAACGAGCAGCTCCGCGCCTATGCCGACGCCAGCCGCGACGTGTTCCCGGCCTATGGCGAGGCAGTCGACAATCTGGTGACCAGATTGAATGGAAACGGCGGCGGCGAGACCGCGCCGCGTCCGGGCGAGTCGATGCCGCCGTTCATGTTGCCGGACGAGAGCGGGCGTCTCGTCGCGCTGTCCTCACTGCTGGAGAGCGGCCCGGTCGCCGTGATGTTTTTCCGCGGCCATTGGTGTCCCTATTGCCGGCTCAATGTCCGCGCGGTGGTCCAGGCGCTGGACCGCGTCGAGTCCATGGGTGCGCGCATAGTCGCGATCATGCCGGAGACGCAGGAATACACCCAGCAGCTCAAGGCGGAAGCTGGTGCCCCATTTCCGATCCTGACCGACCTCGACAACGGCTATGCGTTGTCGCTCAATCTCGCGATCTGGCTCGGTGCCGAGATCCAGCACCTGTTGTCCTATCAGGACATGGCGAAATTCCACGGCAATGATGGCTGGATGCTGCCGATCCCGGCCGTGTTCGTCGTTGGTCGCGACGGTCTCGTGAAAGCCCGCTTCGTCGATCCGGATTTCCGCAAGCAGATCGAGATCGATGATCTGCTTGAAGCGTTGGAAGGCGCGAGCAGGGAGGCCTGAAAGAGTGAGGAGCGAGCGTGGCTGCTACCCCGCAATCTCCCGCCAATCCGCACCGCGCAACATGCGCATAACGGCATTGGCCACCGCCGTGCGCTGCCGGCCGGCCACCCCGTAGAGGCTGACGGTGCGACGGGCGTCCAGCCCGGCGACCGCAGCGCGCGTCAACGTCTCCGGAACGGGCGAGGTGTGCGGCAGCATGGCGACGCCGATGTCGGCCTCGACCAGCTCGATCAAATCGCGCTCGTTCGAGATTTCGTGACCCTGCTCGATCGCGATGCCGTGCTCGCGCAGGCTCGCCGAGATACGGGCGGAATGCTCGCAAAACGTCCGGCTCAGCAGCTGCTCCGCGCGCAGATCGTCCAGTGCGATGCTGCTGCGGCCGGCCAGGCGATGTCCGTCGCTGACCACGAGCTCGAAGCTCTCGGTGAACAGCGGCCAGACATCGAGCCGCTCCCAGGCCTCGTCGATGTCCGCGGCAATCCCTAGCTCGGCCTCGCCCTTCTTCAGGAACTCGGCCACTTCACGACTCGAGCCGCGCAGGAAGCGGAATTCGAGCCGGTTGAACTGCCGCTTGATCTGGTTGAGATGCGGAATGAGGAGCGACAGGTCGATCGCATGCGTCAGCGCGACGCGGAGCGCGCCGATCTCGCCGCTCCGGAACGAGGAGGCCAGCGATCGGGCGCCGGTGGCCGCTTCGAAACACTGCTTCAGCAGCGGATGCATGCGCTGGCCGAGCTCGGTCAATTGCGCCGCGGGCCGTTCGCGGCGAAACAGATCGCCGCCGAGCTCGGCCTCGAGCTGCTTGATCGCGCGCGTCAGCGAAGGCTGCGTCACGTTGCATTCCTCGGCGGCACGCGTGAAGTTCAAGAGTTGCGCCACCGCGAGGAAATAGCGGACCTGGTGCATTTCCATGGATCGGCTCCCGGCAAGATCAGCCGAAAGCTAGCCGATCGGCGCGGAGAATGACATCCCGACCGCAATAGCGCACAGGCATGGTTTCGGAAGCCAACGGGCATTTCCGTCAAACCCGGCGATGCTTCACAGTCGGCTCAGCACAAGTCGTCATGTCAAAGGAGTTTGCCCGTGAATATGTCCGTCAAACCGCAGACGTCCGCCTCCCGGGCGCTCGCGGGCAAGGTTGCGCTGGTCACGGGCTCAACCAGTGGCATCGGCCTCGGTATCGCGCGGGCACTTGCCGCGGCCGGCGCCGACATCGTGCTGAACGGCCTTGGTGTGGCGGCCGAGCTCGACCGGACGCGCGAGCAGATCGCGGCGGAGTTCGGCGTCAAGGCAAGGTTTTCGCCGGCCGACATGACCAGACCGAATTCGATCGCCGAAATGATCGCGGCGACGGTTGCGCAGGCCGGCCGCCTGGATATCCTGATCAACAATGCCGGCATCCAGCACGTTGCGCCGCTGGAGCAGTTTCCGGTCGAGAAATGGGACCAGATCCTCGCGATCAATCTGTCGTCGGCCTTCCACACCACGCGGCTCGCGCTGCCCGCAATGCGACAGAACGGGTTCGGGCGGATCATCAACATCGCCTCCGCGCACGGCCTGGTCGCCTCGCCGTTCAAGGCGGCCTACGTCGCCGCCAAGCACGGCATCGTCGGGCTCACCAAGGTGACCGCGCTGGAGACGGCAGAAGAGGGCATTACCTGCAACGCGATCTGTCCCGGCTATGTCTATACGCCACTGGTCGAGGCGCAGATCGATGGGCAGGCCAAGGCGCATGGAATCTCGCGTGACCAGGTGATCCGTGACGTGCTGCTGGCGCAACAGCCGAACAAGCGCTTCTCGACCGTCGAGGAGCTCGGTGCGCTCAGCGTATTTCTGTCCACCAACGCAGCGGCCACGATCACCGGGATTGCGTTGCCCGTGGACGGAGGCTGGACCGCGCATTGAGGCGAGCGCGTAACATAGGGTCGCTAGGAGCGAACATGGCAAGGGTACGGGCTCTCAGGGAGCAGAATATGAACGATGTGAAGCGCGATACCAGCGTGTCGAAGGATCTGCCCGGCCAGGTGGTGCTGGTGCTTCAGGGCGGCGGTGCACTCGGATCCTATCAGGCCGGGGTGTACCAGGCGCTGCACGAGGCCGGCATCGAGCCGGACTGGATCATCGGCACCTCGATCGGCGCCATCAATGCCTGGCTCATTGCGGGCAACGCGCCTGACCAGCGGCTGCTGCGCCTGAAGCAGTTCTGGAAACGGATGGAGCAGAATCCGGTCTGGAATCTGCGCACCCCGTTTGCCGGCTTCAATGAAAAGCTCGCCTATTGGTCGACCTTGACCCACGGCATTCCCGGCTTCTTCCGTCCCAATCCATTGGCGCATGCGGGCGATTCCTATCCGCTCGGAGCCGATCACGCCGGCTTCTATTCGACGGCGCCGCTGGAGCGGACGCTGCTCGAGCTTGTCGATTTCGGCCGGATCAACCGCTGCGCGCCACGGTTGACGGTCGGCGCCGCTCACGTCCGCAGCAGCCAGATGCGCTATTTCGACAGCCGCGACGGCGAGCTGACGGTGAAGCATGTCATGGCTTCGGGCGCGCTGCCGCCGGCGTTTCCGGCGGTACGCATCGACGGCGAGCTCTATTGGGACGGCGGCATTCTGTCGAACACGCCGACCGAGGCCGTCTTCGACGACAATCCGCGCAAAAATTCGCTGATCCTCGCCGTGCATTTGTGGAATCCCGCCGGCGCCGAGCCGACCACGATGGCGGAGGTGCTGAACCGGCACAAGGATGTGCAATATTCCAGCCGGATCGCGAGCCAGATCACGCGCCAGCAGCAAACCCATCGCCTGCGCCACGTCATTAGCCAGCTCGCCGCGCGACTGCCTGAAAGCGAGCGCAGCAATCCGGCGGTGAGGGAATTGATCGACTACGGCTGCCCGACCAGGATGCATGTCGTGCGCCTGCTTGCGCCGCAGCTCGACCGCGAGAGCCACACCAAGGATATCGACTTCAGTCCGTCCGGCATCATGCGGCGCTGGGATGCCGGCTATTCGCACACAAAGTCAGTGCTTGAGCGAAGGCCGTGGGTTGGCGAGTTCGATCCGCTCGCGAGCGTGGTGCTGCACGAACATATGGACGAGATGCCGATGGCGGCGGAGTAGGGCCGCAAGCGATCGTCCCCTTCATCGAATTGCCACATGCCTTGCGGATTGTCGGTCCTGGTCCGCAATCGAAAGTCCCTGCAGGTGGTGTCCGGGAGCGAACTTGAATCTGCCCTTGATACCGTCCGCGCCAACGCGGCGGGACCGGTCGCCGGCGTGTTCGGCCCTGACACGGTGACCTGGCAAATCGACCGCGAGGCCGTGATCTTTCTCGGCGCCGGCCGGGCGCTGCTCCTTCAACTCGCGCATCCCTGGGTCGCCGCCGCCATCGCCGAGCATTCGAAAACCCTCGCTGATCCGATCGGACGATTTCACCGCACCTTCGACATCGTCTTTGCCATGGTGTTCGGTTCGCTTGACCGCGCGCTGTTGTCGTCGCGGCAATTGCACCGGCGCCACAGCATGATCGTCGGCGAGATGCCCGAGACCGTCGGTCCATTCGCGGCAGGCTCGCGCTACTGTGCCAACGACATCCCGTCGCTGCGCTGGGTTCATGCCACGCTGGTCGAGACCGCGCTGATGGCGCATGATCTGGTCTTGCCGCCGCTCTCGGCGGACGAACGCGAACGCTACTGGGCCGAGAGTCGGTTGTTCGGTGCGTTGTTCGGGTTGACGGCGCACGATCTGCCGGCGGACTGGTCCGGCTTTGCGGCCTACACCGCGGCAATGACGCAGTCGGATACGCTGACCGTCAGCCCGGCCGCGCGCGAGATCGCCGCGCAGATCTTTGGTGGAGCGCGCCCGTGGTTGCGTCCGCCGCGCTGGTATCGCGCGCTCACCGCGAGCCTGCTGCCGGAAAGCTTGCGTGTGGGATTCGGGTTCGAGCTTGACGAGCGTGACACCAGATCCGCCGAGAAGGCGCTGCGATGGATACGGCGGGTCTATCCAAGGTTGCCAGACCGGCTGCGCTATGTCGGTCCCTACCAGGAAGCGCAAGCGCGGCTGCGCGGAGAGCCGCAGCCCGACTGGATGACGCGGTGCCTCAACCGTGCCTGGATCGGACGGTCGCAGATGGATGTGCGCGGGAGGGGGTGAAGTCCTCCGCCGTTGCCACAAACCACCGTCATTGCGAGGAGCTCTTGCGACGAAGCAATCCAGGCTGCTGCCACGGAAACAGTCTGGATTGCTTCGCTACGCTCGCAATGACGAGGACACGCAGGCCTCACACCGCCGCCAGCTTCCGGTACAGCGCGTTGTAGCTGCCGGCCGGGATGCTCCAGGAGAACGACCGTCCCATCGCACTGCGACGCATGGTGTCGAGCTGGTCCTGCGCCATGAAGGCGGAGAACGCACGGCGGACGCCGCCGAGGAAGGATTCATGCGAAGGTTTTGAGAACAGGAAGCCGGTTTCGCCGTCGGTAATGGTCTCGGCGAGGCCGCCGGTCTGGTGGCCGATCGGCAGCGAGCCGAAGCGCTGGGCGTACATCTGGCTGAGCCCGCAGGGCTCGAAGCGTGACGGCATCAATGTGAAGTCGCTACCGGCGAAGATGCGGCGCGCCTGGGCCTCGTTGAAGCCGATCACGACCCCGATCGCGTCAGGCCGCCGGCGA
The DNA here is from genome assembly GCF_040939785.1 of Bradyrhizobium lupini. Lineage (NCBI taxonomy): Bacteria > Pseudomonadati > Pseudomonadota > Alphaproteobacteria > Hyphomicrobiales > Nitrobacteraceae > Bradyrhizobium > Bradyrhizobium lupini. Next base: position 1,564,141 of record NZ_CP162553.1, on the reverse strand, counting down.
TGCGCGTCGATTAGCGCCTGCTCGAGCGCCGGCTCGCCGGAGCCGGTGACCACGATCTGCCCGCCGGCATCGACGATCTCGTCGGCCGCCGCCAGCACGAGGTCGATGCCCTTCTGGTGCACGAGGCGGGCGACGATGCCGAACATCGGGCCGCGCGACACCGCAAGCCCGAACTGCTTGCGCACGTAATCCGCATTGGCCTTCTTGCCGACCCAGTCGCCGGCGCCGAACTGCTGGGCAAGCTGGGCGCAGGAACGCGGGTCCCAGCTCTCGTCGATGCCGTTGAGGATGCCGGTGAGCTCGGCCGCGTCGGAGCGGACTCGAAGCAGGCCTTCGAGACCGCAGCCGAATTCATCCGTGGTGATCTCCCGCGCATAGGTGCCGCTGACTGTGGTGAGATGCGAGGCGTAGACCAGCCCGGCCTTGAGGAAGGAGAGCTGGTCGTAGAACTCGACGCCGTCGATGTGGAAGGAGCTCTCCGGCGCGCCGATCCGCCGCAGCGAGTCCTTCGGGAAGAGGCCCTGATAGGCGAGGTTGTGAATGGTCAGGATCGACGGCAGCTTGGAGCCGCGCCAGGCGAGGTAGGCCGGCACGAGCGAAGCCTGCCAGTCATTGGCGTGGATCAGGTCTGCTGCCCAATCCTTGTCCAGCGTGCCCATCGCCAGCTCAGCGGCGGCCGAGGCAAAGCGCGCGAAACGGATGTCGTTATCGGGCCAGTCGCGCCCGGACTCGTCGCCATAGGGGTTGCCGGGCCGGTCGTAGAGTTGCGAGCACAACAGCACATAGACCGGCAGGCCGTCCTTGGTCGCGGCGCGGCCGAGCGAGCAGGCCGGCATCTCCGCGAACGCCGGACAGCGGCCAACGACCTGAATATGCGTGAGTTGTTCGATGATGTCGCGATAGCCGGGCAACATGATCCGGATGTCGGCGAAAGGACGAAGGGCTCGGGGGAGTGCAGCGGAAACGGCTCCAAGTCCGCCGACGCGGACAAAGTCGTCCATTTCTGTCGTAACGAACAAGACCCTCAAGAACTGCTGCCCTCTGCCGGAGCCCGATTGCTGCTATGCAAGAACGGGTCCAGTTGCCCTGGAATTCCCAAACCCGCCCGCGAGACGTGTCTGTTCGGTAAAGACTTTCCTACTCAGCGGCCGCCCTCTAGGGTCGGCGCACCAACAACAGAGAACTTCGATAAGTTCCTAAGTGACTCAAGGACGCAAGCAGGCATGCAGCTATCAGATAAGCATGAGGGGACCACGCCAAAGGCCTTCGCCGGCCTTAGGGTCCTGGATTTTTCGACCACCATCGCCGGTCCCCATTGTGCGCGGATGCTCGCCGACATGGGCGCCGAGGTCATCAAGATCGAGACCGACGGCGGCGAGACGATGCGGACCCGGCCGCCGCTGCGCAAGGGCTGCAGCACCGTGTTCGGCCAGCTCAACGTCGGCAAGAAGAGCGTCGTGCTCGACCTCAAGTCCGAGGACGGCAAGGAGGCGGTCCGCCGGCTGGCCGCGACTGCCGACATCCTGGTCGAGAACTTCCGCCCGGGCGTGATGCATCGGCTGCGGCTCGACTATGACAGAATACGCACGGTCAACCCGAAGTTGATCTACTGCTCGATCTCCGGCTACGGCCAGAGCGGCCCGTCGGCCGAGCTGCCGGCCTATGCGCCGGTGATCCATGCAGCCTCGGGCTACGACATGGCGCATCTCGCCTATCAGCCCGGCCGCAGCCGCCCGGATTATTGCGGCATCTACCATGCCGACGTCGTCACCGGCACCTACGGGTTCGGCGCGATCGCGTCGGCGCTCTACCAGCGCACCCTGACTGGGCTCGGCCAGCATATCGACGTTTCCATGCTGGAATCGATGCTGACGCTGACATTGATCGAGTTGCAGAACTCGCAGTTCACCGTGAAGCCGCCGCCGCGCCCGATGTTCGGGCCGACCGAGACGGCGAGCGGTTATGTCATGATCACGGTTGCCAGCGAGAAGACGTTTCAGGGACTGATGGGAGTGATCGGCCGCCCCGAATGGATCTCCGATCCGCGCTTCTCCACCTACGCCGCGCGTCGCGATCATTGGGCCGACTTGATGGACGGTGTCGAGGCCTGGTCGCGGCAGCTCTCGACCGATGTCTGTCTTGTCGCGTTAGGTGCGGCCGGCGTGCCGGCCTCGGCCTACCGCACTGTGTCCGAAGCACTGGCCGATCCGCAGCTCGCGCACCGAGAGGCGCTCTCGTCTGTCGAGGATGAAGGCGGCTCGTTCCAGGTCCTCAATCTGCCGTTCCGGATGACCGGTGCTGATACAACACCGGGCAAGACGATGGCCGTTCTTGGCGAGCACACGGACGGACTGCGCGCGGAGATCGGGCTCACCGACAATGCGCCAATTCCGTCAGGCAAAACAGCCGTGCAAGGCTGAGGGCAAGGCTGACGGCAAGTCTCACGGGAAGTCTGACGGATACCACGCTGTGGCAAGCAATGCGGCGTTGCGCGTGGCCGGCTTGCCATCATCCGTCAGCCTAAATTAGACAGGTCCGAGTTTGTCTCGTCCTGCCGCCCATGCCATGGTGGCGACGATAAGAAAAATATCCGGGAGGACGCCAATGAAAAGTTTCAAGGTCGCCGATTTCAAGGCGCCGCTGCAGGAGTTCGACGAGGCCACGCCGCAACCGTCCGGCACGCAGGTGCTGATCAAGGTGAAGGCGGCCGGCGTCTGCCATAGCGACCTTCACATTTGGGAAGGTGGCTACGATCTCGGCCACGGCCGCAAGCCGCTCTCGCTGAAGGATCGCGGCATCAACCTGCCGCTGACCATGGGGCACGAGACGGTCGGCGAGGTGCTCGCCTTCGGCCCGGACGTGAAGTCGTCGGACCAGGGCGACGTGAAGATCGGCGATGTCGGGCTGGTCTATCCCTGGATCGGTTGCGGCAAATGCGCGACCTGTCTCGCCGGTGACGAGAACATGTGCCTGACGCCGCGCTCGCTCGGCGTCTATTGCGCCGGCGGCTATTCCGACCACATGCTGGTGCCGCATCCGCGCTATTTGCTCAACCTCAAAGGCCTCGATCCCGCGTCAGCTGCACCCTACGCCTGCTCGGGCGTCACGACCTACAGCGCGCTGAAGAAGCTCGAGCAGCACTTCGACACGCCGATCGTGATGTTCGGCGCCGGCGGACTTGGCCTGATGGCACTGTCGCTGCTGAAGGCGATGGGCGGCAAGGGCGCGATCATGGTCGACATCGACGCGAAGAAACGCGAAGCGGCGGAGCAAGCCGGCGCGCTCGCGACCGTCGATCCCAAGGCGGCCGACGCGCTGGAGCAGCTTGCCAAGAAAGCCGGTGGTCCCATCCGCGCCGTGCTCGATCTCGTCGGAAACGCCGCCACCACGCAACTCGGCTTCGACTGCCTGACCAAGGGCGGCAAGCTCGTCCTCGTCGGCCTGTTCGGCGGCGGTGCGACCTGGGCGCTGCCGCTGATTCCGATCAAGGCGGTGACGATCCAGGGCAGCTATGTCGGCAATTTGCGCGAGACGCAGGAGCTGCTCGACCTGGTGCGAGCGAAGAACATAGCGCCGATCCCCGTGACGCGGCAGCCGCTCGCCAAGGCCAACGACGCGCTGGTGCAGCTGCAGCAGGGCGCGGTGGTTGGCCGCACGGTGCTGACGCCGTAACCAACGCTCCATCCTCCGTCATTGCGAGGAGCGAAGCGACGAAGCAATCCAGAGTGTTTCCGCAGATGCAGTTCTGGATTGCTTCGCTTCGCTCGCAATGACGATTTAGCTCGCTCCTCCTGAGGCTTCCCATGTCCGCAAATAATGCCTTCCACATTGCCGTGCTTGCCGGTGACGGCATCGGTCCCGAAGTCATGGCGCCGGCCATCGAAGTCCTGCGCAAGATCGAGACGAAATCCGGCCTGAGCTTTCGCTTCACCGAGGGCCGGCGGGCGCCAATCATTATCTCGCCGCCGGCAAGTCGATGCCGGACACCACCATCAAGCTGTGCGAGGAGGCGGACGCGATCCTGCTCGGCGCCTGCGGCCTGCCGTCGGTGCGCTATCCTGACAACACCGAGATCGCGCCGCAGATCGAGCTGCGCTTCATCTTCGATCTCTATGCCGGTGTGCGCCCGGCGCGGCTCATTCCGGGCGTGCCGAGCCCGATCGTCGGCGCCGACCAGCGCGGCATCGATCTCGTCGTGATCAGGGAGTCCACCGAAGGCCTGTTCGCCTCGATGGGCAAGGGCGTCGTCACCCATGAGGAGGCGCGCGAAACCATGGTGATCACGCGCAAGACGTCCGAGCGCCTGTTCGAGTTCTCGTTTCGCCTCGCCGAGCGGCGCAAGGCGCGCGGCAAGCCCGGCGCGCTGGCCTGCGTCGACAAGGCGAACGTGTTCAAGGCCTTTGCGTTCTTCCGCGGCATCTTCGACGAGATCGCCAAGCGTCATCCGGAGGTGAAGACCGACCGGCTCTATGTCGATGCTTGCTCAGCGATGCTGGTGAAGCGTCCTTGGGATTTCGACGTGATGGTGATGGAGAACATGTTCGGAGACATCGTCTCCGACATCACCGCGAGCCTGATCGGCGGCCTCGGCATGGCGCCCTCGGCCGACATCGGCGACAAATATGCCGCGTTCCAGCCTTGCCACGGCACCGCGCCCGACATCATGGGGCAGGGCAAGGCCAATCCCACCGGGATGATCTTGTCGGCTGCAATGATGCTGGACTGGCTCGCCGACAAGCACGGTGTCGAGGGCGCCGCCGAGGCCTGCGAGCAAATCGAGCGCGCTGTGGACAAGGTCTACGCCGGCGGCCTCAAGCCGATGGAGTTCGGCGGCAGCAACGGTACCGCCGACATTACGAAGGCGGTACTTGCGGCGCTGTAGTCAAGGAAGAGGGCCTCGCGGCCCCTCGAAATTCACCAGCGACGCCAGTGGCGGTGGCCGCCCCAGCCCCACGGACGGCCGCCGTAGAAGCGTCGCGGGCCGCCGTAAAAACCGTAGGCGCCGTAATAATTCGGACGCCAGAAGCAGCGACCCCAGGGGTTGCAGACCCAGCGCACCTGATCGACGTCGGCTGCCGGGCCGCTCGCGATACGGTCGGCCTGCGGAATGCCGTTCGGCATCGCTGCGAGTGCCTGTCCTGATGCGAGAGCGGCGCCGCCCAGGGCAGCCAGACCAACAACAGCAAATTTCAGTTTCATCGCAATCTCCCTCGTTTGATGGCGAGAGAACTTCCAGCAAATCAGCTGGTTGCTATGGTGTTGCGGGGCCGTGGGAATTTAATCTTCCTGAATGCATGTTCAGTTTGCCCGCCGTCATCGCGAAGAGCCAAGCAGGCAGAGGCACTCTGGATTGTTTCATTTTGCTCGCTGGCGACGGAATCACTGTCCCTGGAACTGCGGCTTGCGCTTCTCCATGAAGGCCTGCCGGCCCTCGCGAAAATCCACGCTGTCCATACAGGCCGTGCCGACCGCCCTGATCGCGTCCATGTCGCGCGCGCTTTCGTCCTTCAACACTTGCGCGATGGTGAGCTTGGCGGCCTTGATCGCGAGCGGCGCATTTTGCGAGATCGTCTCGGCGATGGCCATGGTCTCGCCCCAGAGCTGATCCTCCGGAAGCACGCGCTCGACCAACCCGATGCGCAGCGCTTCCGACGCATCGATGCGCATGCCCGTATACATCAGGAGCCGTGCCCAGGACGGGCCAACCAGCGACACCAAGTGCCGCAAGCCGTCATAGCCATAAGCGATGCCGAGCTTCGCCGCGGGAATGCCGAACTGGCTGCCATGGGAGGCGATGCGGATGTCGGCGAGCATCGCCACCTGCATGCCGCCGCCGAGACAAAAACCCTGGATGCAGGCAATCGTTGGCTTGGGATAATCGGCGAGCAGCGCGCGCTGGGCGGCGCTGCGTTTTGCGTATTCCTCGGAAGCGGCGGCGTTATGGCGCGTCTTCTCGAACTGGCTGATGTCGGCGCCCGACACGAATGCCTTGCCACCGCCGCCGCGCAGGATCACGACGCGCACGGCAGCGTCATCGCGTAAGGCGGTCAGCGCCTCGCCAAATCCCTCCCACATCTCCAGCGACATCGCGTTGCGCTTGTCGGGATTGTTGAACGTGATCACGCCGACGCCACTGGCTGTGTGCTTGAGGATCTTGCCGTCGGCGTAGGGAATTTCGGTCGTGCTGGACATGTCGGACATCGCGGGCGCTTTCGTTGGCGAGGCGCAATGTTCGGCCGGGGCGAGGCCAGGGTCAACCGCGACAACGGACCTGGCTTTGCAGCCGCCTGTGCCGCGATTGCATGGCGCGATCTATCTGGTCATGTGCGCGGTCAGCGGGTGGCTGCCGGCATTGCTGAAGAAGGCCGCCTCTTCGGCGGTCGCCTCCAGCAACTGCTCGTCCTGGTGATAGACGTCGTTGCGGAACTGGACGGTCTGGTCCTTGGTCATCCACGCCGTGAGGTAGATCCAGGCCACCGGCACCTTCTTCGCCATGGCGACGTCGAGATGCTGGCCGCTGGCGATCTCCGCGTCGATCGCGGCGCGGCTCCATTTCGGCTGGTCCTTCAGCAGCCAGGCGGCGAGATCGCGCACATTGTCGACGCGCGAGCAGCCGTGGGAATCGAAGCGGTAATCATCGCTGAACAGATTGCGCTGGTTGGTGTCGTGCATGTAGACCGAATAGGAATTCGGCATGTCGATCTTGACCGCGCCGAGCGCGTTGAACGTGCCGTTGTGCTGGCGCACGGTGAAATTCGGCGTATGGGTGCCCGACCAGTCAACCGAATTCGGGTCGATCGGATTGTCGTGGGCGTCGAGCACCTCCATGTGCATGCGCGACAGATAGCTGGGATCCTTGCGCATATGCGCGGAGATCTCGGTCTTGGCGATCGAGGAGGGCACCGTCCAGGTCGGATTGAGGACGACGCTGCTGATCTGGGCCGTCAGCGTCGGCGAGGGCTTTTCGGTCTTGCCGACGATCACGCGATAGCGCCTTACCACGACGTCGTTCTCGACCGCTTCGGCAAAGGCGGCGGGGATGTTGACCACGACATAGCGCTGGCCGAAGCCGAAATTCATGTTCTCGAGCCGCTGCAGCGAAGCCTCCAGCTGCCGGATGCGCTTCTGCACCGGCACGTTCATCGCCGCGATCGTGCGCGGCGTCATCGTTCCGGTCGGCGCGAGGCCGTGGCGGGCCTGGAAGCGTTTCACGGCGTCGGCGAGATCCTGGTCGAGGGCGCCGCTCGCCTTGTCGGCGGAAAGATCGCCGGAGACGATCAGCCGTTTGCGCAGGAGATCGTCATTGGCGCCCTGGGCGCCGGGCGCGAATTTGGCGTCCGCCGGGATCGTCGGCCAGCCGCCGCGCACGGCCAGATCGGAATAGCTCAGCGCCGCATCCTTGATGCGCTGGGCGGAGCCTTCGTCATAGGTCGGCTCATGCGTCAGCGCGAGCGCTGCGGCCGAACGGCTCTCCGCCGTAGATGCGGCCGCCGGCGCGGCGGTTTTCGGTGCGGCTGCGTGGGCCGGATTGGCGATGGCCGGCACCGTGCCAGCCGCAGTCGCCGGCTTGGGCCCGGCCTGTCCAATGGTCTCGGTCTGAGCAAGCGCAGAGGCGCTCGCAAGCATGCCGACGGCAATGATTATCGCATGGCGCTTCGACATGTGTCCCATCTTCCCTATGAGAGCGAGGCACGGACAGGCGCTCGCATCGGCAATTCCCGGTTCGTCGGGCTGATTCGAGAAATCGGCGGGAGGCTAGCGCCTCCCGGTTGCGGCTCCCTTAAGCACGGCGCATCGCGAGCCCCATGCGCAAGGCACGCGGTCTCTGGATTGGGTCGCGAGAGGGCCGGAATGGGTTCGCGCAAACCGCGGGCGACGGCGGGAAAAATGGTCAACAAAAAGGGGCGGTCATGCCGCCCCGAGAAGTCCGCGCGAGCGCGCGGCCGGAGATATCTCGTCCGGATCTCGTCCAATCCAGCCGCGCCCCGTGGCGCGGCGGATTGAACATCGGGCAGAAAGGCACGAATGCCGATCGGCTCAGGCTTCGTTCGCCGCGATCGATTCCATCAGCGAGACGAGCTGACGCTGCACCGTCTGGTCCTTGATCTTGCTGTAGGCGCGCAGCAGGCGGAGGCTGAAGGCCGAGTCCAGGAAGAGCAGGCTCTCGACTTCGCGCGCCTTGTTGTCGCCGTCATAGAAGAAGGTCACGGGCACATCGAGGGCGGTGGCGATCTGCTGAAGCCGGGCCGCGCCGACGCGATTGACGCCCTTCTCGTACTTCTGGACCTGCTGGAAACTGACGCCGAGCTTCTCGCCGAGCTCGGCCTGCGAGACCTTCATCTCGACGCGCCGTAGACGGATTCGCTTGCCCAGCTCAATGTCCGGCTTGCCGGCACTGCGCTGCTTCATTCTCTTCGCCGCTGTCTTCATCTTTTTTCTCATCGGTCTTCGGTTGAAAACCCCCCGAAGAGCTGGGTCAGGGGTTCGCCCATATACTCGTCCTTGAATTCATGCGGGTGCACGAACTCTTCCTTAAACCACGGGAAACGCGCCGGATTGAAGGCTTCGATCAGCCAGTCAATCATGTGTCGTACGCGCGGAATCCGGCCGCTACCGGGATGGTAGGACAACCAGATATCCAGCGGTCTGTTCAGCTCGACCTCCAGTGGAATCAACTTCCCGCCAAGCGCAATGGCGTAGCTCGGAAACACGCCGATTCCGGCGCCATTCGCGACCGCCCAGTAGTTGGCGCTCGAGACGTTGGTCTTCATGACCAGAAGGTCACGTTCCGGAACGCCGGGGAAGAAGCTCTCGAAAGTTTGCTTGGCAGCAAGCTGGTCGGCGAACTGCAGCACCAGGCGGTGCTTGATCAACTCCATCGCCGAGCGCGGCGCGCCATGTTTCGAAATGTATTTCTCGGAGGCCCAGAACATCAGATGCATGCGGCCGAGCCGCACCAGCTTGACGTCGAGCGCCGAAGGCCGCGACAGGTGAATGGCGACGTCGGCCTCATGGCGGGAGACGTCGGCCGAACGCATCGCGCAATGCAGATCGACCAGGATCTTCGGATAGGTCTGCTGGAATTCGACCAGTCGCGGGGCGAGCCAGAATGTGCCAAGTCCCTCGGTGACGGCGACGCGGACCTCGCCGGACAGGGCGTTCGCCGTCGAATCGCTGGTGCGCAGCACGTCGAAGGCAGCCGCCTCCATTTGCTCGACGGCGGAGACCACCAGCGCGCCTTCGTCGGTCAGACGGGTGCCGTGGACGTCGCGGGTGAACAACGTGGTGCCGGTCTGGCGTTCGAAATCATCGATCCGGCGGCGAACGGCGTTGATCGACAGCGACAGGCGCTCGGCCGCCGAGCGGAAACTTCCGCATCGGACAACTTCCAGGAAAATGCGCGCCGCATCCCAGTCCGAGAGGCCGCTGACGTTTGTCTTTGGGCGTTCCTCCAGAGGAACGCCCCTTTCCGCCAAGGAGTGCATACAAGTCCCTTCGGGTCGCTAAACTGGCAGAATCTCGGGAAAACCACAACCACGGCGGGTTGGGGAACGACGAGTTTTGAACGTCATCCTTACTACGCCGCAGGTGGTATTCGGGTGCTGCCAAGCCTAGGAACAAGGGCTAGGAATCGGGCAAACCATCGCCCGTATGAGGGGTGTGGCGTGAGTTCCGTTGTGAGCCGTGACTTGCCTGCGGGATTGTCGGCATTGTCCGCAATGAACGTCCTTGCGCGAGAGCAGGTGCCTTCCGCGATGGATCAATTGCAGCACGCCAGGCGTTTTACGAGCGAGCGTTTTACGATCGAGCGCTTTACGACTGAGCGTTTCGACGGCCGGCGGCGCGACGCGATACGCGCCGGAACCGCGGTTTCAAGGCAGAAACACACTGAAATCATGTTCGGGGGCGTAGCGGCCTCGTGTTATCCTCGACGCTCCATGGGGGCCAAAGGGGTCGTCACAACCACGTCTCACAGGCCGAATTAGCGGAAAGAACGCCGTGTCGCATTCAGACGAACAGTTGCAGTCGGTGCTGGAAACGCTCGAAGAGTGCCGCAGGGTGCTCAACGAGAGCAATAGCCGTGAGTCGGCCGAGCTGCTGTCCATTGTCATCCTGGACGTGCGGATGAAGCTCAAAGGAATTGACAGTGCCGATCTCAAGGCACTGTGCGACGAAATGCTGCGGACGGCCACGAGCGAACCGCAGCCCCCTTCCAAGCAGACGCAGGACCAGCCCCGGCGTCCGCTGCTCCGCGTGGTGAAGTAGCCGCGCCGCCGAGTTTCGCTTTTTGGCGAGATTTGTGCGTGTCCCGGTGCCGCATCTGTGATCACAGACGGCATCGGGAGGAGCCCTGGTTTTGTGCGCCTCTGTTGCGCATTCGCTGGCATCGGCTACACCAGAGCCGGTTCGGCTCCGGGCCGCGCGCATTCCCCGCGCGCCGCATCGGCGCCAGAGATGGTTCCGACTGCATCATGCAAAATGTTTCGATCCCGGCGGCGCTGATTGCCGGCCTCGTCAGCTTCCTCTCCCCGTGCGTCCTGCCGCTGGTCCCGCCCTACCTGATCTATCTGACGGGCGCGACGATCGAGCATGTCGAAAGCGAAGAGCCCGCATCGGCCTCCAAACGCGCCATCATGATGTCGGCACTCCTGTTCGTGCTCGGCTTCTCCACGGTGTTCGTGGCGCTCGGCGCCAGCGCCTCGCTGATCGGGGCGCTGATCCGGGCCTGGTCGGCCGAACTCTCGATCCTCGCCGGCATCGTCATCATCGTCATGGGCCTGCACTTCCTCGGCCTGACGCGCATCGGCCTGTTGATGCGCGAGGGACGCTTGACCGCGCCCAAGCCCGTCGGCCTCTGGGGCGCTTATGTGATGGGGCTGGCCTTTGCCTTTGGCTGGACACCCTGTATCGGCCCGATCCTCGCCGCGATCCTCTCGGTCGCCGCCGCCGAAGCGACAGTGACGAGAGGCGCCGGCCTGCTCGCGGTCTATTCGGCCGGGCTCGGCATTCCCTTCCTGATCGCTGCCCTGATGATCGAGCAGTTTTCCACCCTGTTCGCGCGCATGAAGGGCCATCTCGTCAATGTCGAGCGTGCCATGGGCGTCCTGATGGTGATCACCGGTATTGGATTCCTCACCGGCGCGGTCTCGAACGTGAGCATCTGGCTGCTGGAGACGTTTCCGACGTTGCAGACGATCGGTTAGGCCTCCGCATCAAAGCGCGCTAGCGCGGCGCGGTCGATCTCGATACCGAGGCCCGGCCCCTCGGGCACCCGCACGACGCCGCTCGCATGCTCGATCGGCTCCTGCAAAATCGCCTGCCGGATCGGATGTTCAGTGCGGTCGAATTCCAGCATCGGCTCGAGCGGTGACAGCGAAGTCGGCGTTTGCGAGGGCAGCACCGCGAGGAGCTGGAGCGAGGCGGCGATCGCAATCCCGGTGCCCCAGACGTGCGGATTGTAGCGGATGCCGAACGCCTCGCTCATGTCGGCGATCTTCTTGCATTCGGAGAGACCACCTGCCGCGCAGGTGTCGGGCTGGGCGATGTCAAGTGCGTGCGAGACGAACAACTCGCGGAAGCCGAAGCGCGTGAATTCGCACTCGCCGCCGGCGACCGGAATCGTAAGCGCGGATTTCACCGCGTGATAGCCCGCGATGTCCTCCGGCGGCACCGGCTCCTCGAACCATCCGATGTCATGGCGCTCGATCAGGCGGCCGAGCCGGATCGCCGCGACCGCGTCATAGGCGTGGTTCGCATCGACCATCAGCGCGACATCGGGGCCGATCGCCTCGCGCACCGCGCGGGTGACCGCGGCATCCTCCGCGATGCCGAAACCGACCTTCAGCTTCACGGCGCGGAATCCTTCGGCGGCATAACCCGCCGCTTCCTCCGCCAGATAGTTCAGCGGATCGCCTGACTTGCGCCGGTAGAGACCGGTCGCATAGGCCGCAACCTGCTTGCGCGCGCCGCCGCCGAGAAGCTGATGCACGGGTACGCCGAAATGCTTGCCCTTGATGTCCCATAGCGCGATGTCGATGCCGCTCATCCCCTGGATCACGACGCCCTTCTGGCCGTGATCCCGCAGGCGCGCATAGACCATCTGCCACAGCACGTCGGTGCGCAACGGATCCTCGCCGATCAGCCACGGAGCGATACTCTGCACCACTGCCGCCGTGATGCGCGCCGGGCCGTAGCATTCACCCCATCCGACAAGACCATTGTCAGTCTCGATCTCGACCAGCATTGCGGTGCGCGTGTCGTACCAGGCGCGCGAATAGGCAAAGGGCTGCGACAGCTTTGCTTCGAGAATGTGCGTGCGAACCCTAGTGATCTTCATTGCCGGCCTCCGTTCATCGCGCCTCGTCCAGCGCGCAAATCACCGTGCAGACCACGCCGCGGGGCAGGAAGTCGACCGTTGCCTCGCCGCCGAGCTGGTCGCGCGCGCTGCGCTCGATCAGGCGCGAGCCGAAGCCGCGTTGCACCGGCGCCGTCACCGGCGGTCCGCCGATCTCGGTCCAGATCAGGCGCAGCCGCGGCTTCGGCGCATCGGCGACGACCTGCCACTCCAGCGTCACCCGGCCGGTCTCGTTGGATAGCGCGCCGTATTTCGCCGCGTTGGTGGCGATCTCGTGCACGATCATCGACAGCACCACGGCGAGCCGCGGCGACAGCGGCACCGCGGGTCCGGCCATGCGGATGCGCTCCGGATTATTCAGCAGGAACGGCTGGAGCGCGCGGGCGATCACGTCCCGCAGCTCGGAGCCCGCCCATTTCTCCTGGCTGAGCAAATTATGCGCCTCGGCCAGCGCGCCGAGCCGGCCCTCGAATTTTACCCGCTCGTCCCGGCTGGCGCTGCGGAAGGTCTGCACCGCGATCGCCTGCATCAACGCGAGCGTGTTCTTGACGCGATGGTTGAGCTCGTCGATCAGGAGATCGTGCAGCATCTCGCCGCGCGCGATCGTGGTCGCCATCCGGACCGCGAAGGTCAGGCCGGTCAGCAGCAGGACGCCGCCGATAAAACTGGTGATCGCGATGTTGCGCCAGAGCGGAGCGATTAGCGAGCTCTCGGCGACGCCGGCCACGATGGTCCAGCCGGTCAGCCGCGACCTCGTATAGACGGTGGACAACGCGACGCCGTCGAGCGAAACCGTCGAGAGTGCGGCTTCCGGCGTGCGCAACATACTCTCGTACAGTGCGCCGGTAGCCCGTTTGCCAAAGATCTCCGTAGGGTTCGGCGTGCGCGCGAACACGATAGCCTTGGTGTCGAGCAGGGAGACCGTCCAATCCCGGTCGGGCCGTTGCTTTTCCACCAGGTCCTGAAAGGTGCTGACCGGCGGGCTGAAGCAGAGGTCGTAGATCACTTCGCCGTCGCGGAGCACCGGAACCTCGACCGTAAGCACCTGCCGGCCGTTGATCGCGCCGGTGAACAGGTCGGAATATTGCGGCGACCTGGTCGCAAACACCTTCTCGATGATCTCAAGATGACCGCGTGGCGGCAGGCTTGCGGTGTCCTCGGTCGCGGAGGAAAACAACAGCCGGCCCTTGCGATCGGAGATCAGCACGAGGCCGCCTTTGCCGTACTGGTCGACGAAGCCGAGCGCGATGCGGCGGAAGCTCTGGAAGTCGTCGTTGCGCAGCGAATTCGTCAGTGCAAGCACCTGCAGGCCGCCGGTCATCCGCTGCACCTCGGAGTCCAGCACGAGGCGCATGCTGCGCACATTCTCCAGCACGCGGCGGGTCGCGTCGTTGCGGTCCTGTTTGTAATTGTAGACGGCAATGCCGACCGCGAAGACGATCAGCGGCAACATCGTTCCCGTCACCAGAAGAGCGAGCCGGACCGGCAAAGTGAGCTTTGACAAACGCGGGCGTCCCGGTTCCAGCGCAGGGGAGCGCCGGATTTATGATTTTGGGAGACCATAGGGGCGGGATTTGCGCTACGCCAATAATTTTTGCGTTCGGACGCGCCGCCCAGGAAGAAGATTTTGCAGCGCCGTCCGCGGCTGCGCCTCCAGCTCATGCTGATTGCGGTCAGTAGGAGACACATGGCGTACACGGCCGCCAGGCTGAGCCCGGCGATCCGGGCCTCTCGATGCGATTTCATAATGTCAACTCCCAGAGAGGGAGGCCGCCTCAAGGCGGCCCCCTTACACCTGGATCAATCAATTTCCTGAACGACCGTGCGCGTACCGGGATCGACGAGCATCACGCGATCGCCGGAGTAGACGTAGCGATACTTCGTCAGCGACGGACCCCAGTCTGCGGGAACGGCCTCAAGCTCGACGTCGCTCGGCACCGCCGCACCGACAACGATCTTTTCCTTCGTGGTCACCGGGCGAATGCGATGCTCGGTGACGTAGGATTTGATCTTGGTTCGGTACTGCGGCTCGATCTGGACGGCCGCCGCGTGGCCCGTCCCGGTCGTCGTCACGACGGTCGATTGCGCGAAAGCACCGGTCGACATCAGGACCGCCGCGGCGGAAAGCAGGAACAACTTCTTCATCTCGTTCTCCTCGTTTGAACATGCGCCGCAACAACCCCTCATTGCGGACAGCGTTCCCGGCTCAGGGAACTAATTGCCGCTTTTTCCCGTTTGTAGATGACCGGGCTGACGGCTCGGGCTCTGGAGGAGGACTACAAATGAAGTTGAAGATAGTAACTGCAGCATTGATGCTTTCCGCAATATCCCTGCCGGCGTTCGCGGCCGACGAGTTCTATGTCGTGCAGGACGTCAAGACGAAGAAGTGCACAATCGTCGACAAGAAGCCGACGGACACGTCCATGACCGTCGTCAGCCCATCGGGCGCGATCTACAAATCGCGCACCGAAGCTGAAGCCGGCATGAAGACCGTCAAGGTCTGCACGTCCAACTGAGGAGGATGACAAATGCCAGTTCTGATTCTCTGGGCCGTGCCGGCCGTGCTGGTGATCGGCGGCGGCATCTATCTGATCGGCCACATGCACTAAGCGGCAGTGGAAGGCGGGTCTGTGCGTGCAGCGCACGGGCCCGCACGCCGTCTGTCTGCTAAGAGAGGCTGCTCCCCTCGGCCTGCCACGCACCGGCAGGAGCGCAAGTTGCAGTGCAGCAGTTCGCGAAAGGGGTGGCCCTGCGACGAAGAGGGCCTCCCGCGCGCGTGAAATGACTTCCGTCCCGCCGAGGTTTTCCATACGCTTCCCACTCGCAAGCCGCATACCGGCTGCGCTCACGGCCCGGCGACAGGGCCGGAGCATCAAAAGGAGGGGAGACGATGAAGCGAAGATCATTTCTCGCTGGGCTCGGCGCGACCACTGCGGCGGCTGCGATGGGCATGCCGTCAATCGTCAGGGCACAGTCGCCGATCACATTGAACGGCGCGGTCCAGTTCAACGACGACCACGCCTTCAACCGGGCCCTGCTCCGGTTCGAAGAGCTGGTCAAGAAGTACTACGGCAAGCCCGTCAACTTCACACTGCACAGGAATTCCTCGCTTGGCCTCGAAAAGCAATATTTCGAGTACATGTCGCAGGGCAAAGCCGTCGATTACGGCATCGTCTCGCCGGCTCACATGTCGACCTTCGCCAAGGCGGCCCCGTTCATCGACGCGCCCTTCGTGTTCAAGGGCATCGACCACATGAACAAGGTCGTCGAAGCCAATATCCTGGCGCCGATCGCCGACGAAGTCGCGTCCAAGGCCGAGGTCGTTCTGATCGGCTATTCCGGCGGTGGCATCCGCAATATCTTCGCCAACAAGCCGCTCAAGACTCTCGCCGACCTTAGGGGACTCAAGGTGCGCGTACAGGGCGCGCCGATCTGGTCGAAGACCTTTGCGGCCGTGGGCATGAGCCCGACGGTGATCGCCTACAACGAAATCTACAACGCGATCCAGAACGGCGTGATTGCGGCCGGCGAGAACGAGGCGGCCGGCGTCGAGGCGATGAAGTTCTACGAAGTGGCTCCGCATCTCAACCTGACCCAACACGCCGTGTCGATCCGGCCGATCTGCTTCTCGGTGAAGACGCTAAAGACCTTGCCGAAGGAGTTGCAGGACGCGATCATGAAGGCCGGCAAGGAGGCCGGCGACTACGGCCGACAACTGGAGTCGAGTGAAGAAGTCGTCAAGCTCGACACGCTGGAGAAGGCCGGGAAGCTCAAGCGCGTTCCCTTCGAAGAACGGGACGCCATGAAGAAGCTCGCCGATCCCGTGATGGCCACCTACGCCAAGGAAATTGGCGCGGAAGGCATTTTCGAGAAGATCAACGTCGTCTGAAAACTGTCGCCGCCCACGCGACAGGACGTCGGGGCAAGCCAGACGGCTTGCCCCATTGCGTGATTGTGATCCCCCGGAGTCGTGATGACTGAAATATCGATGCCACCGAACCCGTCGCCATGGCGCCGAGCAACGGCGGCCTATGCAAAACTGCTGGAAATCCTGCTCGCCACCTCCGTCGGTATGCTGGTCATTCCGGTCACGTTGCAGATCATCTCGCGCTACACGCCTTTGATTCCGTCCTACATCTGGACCGAGGAGATGGCGCGGTTCATGTTCATCTGGACGATCATGATTGGCGCCATGGTCGGCATCAGAGAGTCGCAGCATTTTGAAGTCGACATCTGGCCTGACCTGTCACGCCGAAGCGAAGCCATGGTCCGGATTCTCGCGCGGCTCGGCGTGCTGGCGCTGGCACTGGTGTTCGTAACCGCCGGAATCGAGTTCACCCGCTTTGCCTGGAACAGAACTTCGGAGCTGGCCGATCTGCCGCTTTGGCTGATCCACGTCGCCTGGCCGATTTCCGGCGTGACCTGGATCGTGTTCGCCGGTGAACAGATCGTCGACGAGATGCGGATTTTGTTTGGGGCAAATCAATGAGCGGCAATGTTCTTTCTGCCGGGCAGGCCGCAATGGTCCTGTTCGGTACTTTCGTTGGCCTGCTCATCATCCGCGTCCCGGTCGCCTTCGCGCTTGGCCTTGCCTGCGTGCCGATCCTGCTGATCGAGCCGCATCTGTCGCTGATGACGCTCGCGCAGGAAACCTTCAACGCCTACAATTCATTCATCCTGCTAGCGGTCCCGTTCTTCCTGCTCACCGCCAATCTGATGAGCATCGGCGGCATCACCGACCGGCTGGTCGCGCTGTCCCGCTCGATGGTCGGGCACTGGCCGGGGTCGCTGGCGCAGATCAACGTGGTGCTGTCGGTGTTCTTTGCCGGCATCTCCGGATCCTCCACCGCGGACGCGGCGAGCCAGTCCAAGATATTCATCGATGCCCAGACCAAGGAGGGCTACGACCTCTCGTTCTCGATCGCCATCACCGCGGTCTCGGCCGTGCTCGCCGTCATCATCCCACCCTCGATCCTGATGATCGTGTGGGGCGGACTGATCTCGACCTCGATCGCCGCGATGTACCTCGCAGGCATCGTGCCGGGATTGCTAATCGCGGGCGCGCAGATGGCAACAGTGCATATCTATGCCGTGCGCCGGGGCTATCCGACCTATCCGAAGGACACCTGGAGGGAGATGTGCTGCGCCATCTGGCGCTCGATACCGGCGCTGATGACGCCGTTCATCATTGTCGGCGGCATCCTGCTGGGGTGGTTCACCGCGACCGAATCCGCCTGCGTCGCAGTGCTCTATTCCGTGGCGCTGTCGACGTTCTTCTACCGTGAAACCGGCGCGCGCGAACTCTACAAGGCGCTGCTCGATACCGGGCGCCTTGCCGGCGTGGCGCTGTTCTGCGTGGGTACCGCGAGCGCGTTCGGCTGGCTGCTGGCCTATTACAGGATTCCGCAGGAACTGCTGGCTAACGTCTCGACCTGGGGCATGGGCGCGATCGGGGCCGGCTTCTTCATCGCGTTCTGCTTTCTGGTGGTGGGCTGCTTCCTCGACGCCATTCCGGCGATCATCATCGTCGGCACCGTTCTCGAACCGCTGGCGAAATCGGTCGACCTTCATCCGGTGCAGTTTGCGATCATCTCGATCGTCTCGCTCGCCTTCGGATTGGTGACGCCGCCTTATGGCCTCTGCTTGATGATCGCCTGCTCGATCGCCGGGGTACGGCTGCGCTATGCGCTTAAGGACACGGTGATCATGCTGATCCCCATGCTGCTCGTGCTGGCGGCGCTCATTATTTGGCCCAGCGTTTCCCTGTTCCTGCCGCGCCTGATCGTGCCGGAGATGTTGAAATGAGCGGGGCTTGATCCCGCGGCTCTGATGCCGCGGGATCGGTGCATTTTTCTCAGAGATTGCTCTCGGTGATCGCAGCGTAGACCATGCTGCGCAGCTCGCGCCGGAGCGGGTAGGCGCTCGACGGCAGCACCTGCGTCATGAAGATGGTGATCAATTCTTCGGCCGGGTCGATCCAGAACGACGTCGTGGCCGCGCCGCCCCAATTGTATTCACCGGGGCTGCCGGCGACCAGCGTCTCGGCCGGGCGCATCGTCACGGCGAAGCCGAGGCCGAAGCCGATGCCGTTGTAGGCGGCTTCCGCGAACAGCGAGCGCGACACTTCCGGCAGCGAGCGTCCACCCGGAATGTGGTTGGTCGTCATAAGCGCCAGCGTCTTCGGCCCGATCAACCTGACGCCGCCGAGTTCGCCGCCATTGAGCAGCGCACGGCAGAAGGTGAGATAGTCGGCCGTCGTCGAGCACAGCCCGCCGCCGCCCGAAATCAGGGACGGCGGTGACAGGAACGAACTCTTGGTTGGATCATCCTGCAACGTCAGGCCCTCGCGGCGCTGGCCGGCATGGAAGGTCATGCCGCCACCCGGGTCGGCCGAGTAACAGGCAGCGAACCGGTGGGCCTTGGAAGCCGGCACGTGGAAATCAGTGTCGGTCATGCCGAGTGGATCGAGAATGCGCTGTTTCAGGAACTGCTCGAACGGTATGCCGGAGATCTTGCCAATGAGGTAGCCGAGCACGTCGGTCGAAACCGAGTAATTCCAGGCCTCGCCCGGCGAGAACTCCAGCGGGATTTTTGCAAGGCTCTCGATCATGGTCTGGAGCGTGCCGGATTTCTCGACCTCGCCGATCTTTTCGGCGCGGTAGGCGGCATCGACGTTCGAGCGCTGCTGGAAGCCGTAGGTGAGGCCGGAGGTGTGGCGCAGGAGGTCGACGATCAGCATCGGCCGCGACGGCGGCCGGGTCAGGAAGGAAGGCGCAGTGCCGGCGACGAACACGCCGAGATCCTTCCATTCCGGAATGTACTTGGCGACCGGCTCATCGATGGCGACGAGGCCTTGCTCGACCAGCATCATGAAGGCGACGCTGGTGAGCGGCTTCGTCATGGAATAGATGCGGTAGATGGTGTCATCCTTGACGGGCAGCTTGCGTTCGACGTCGGCAAAACCCTGCACCGAGCTGTGGGCGATCTTGCCACGGCGATAGACCAGGAGATGCGTGCCCGGGAAGCGACCGGCATCGATGTACCGGCTCTTCAGATGCGCATCGACACGGTCGAGCGCGGCCTTGGACATGCCCACGGATTCGGGCGAGGCGGGGGTGGGGGCGAGCATCAGTTCCTCCGAAAGTTTTGTCCGCCGTTGATAGCCGAAAAGGCGGTCTTATTCCAACCCGGTCGCGCTTAACGCCGGCCGGCTGTTTGGTGTAGGCTTCACTTTGGAACGCCTCCAAGCAGCCCAAAAAGATCCCCAACGGGCCAATGAGAAAACGCAGGCAAACGACCATGACCCAGTTCAACGAAACCGAACTCACCGAAGCCGTCGTCCGGAGCTTTGACCAGACACCTGACCCGCGCGCGAAATTCCTGCTCCAGGAATTGGTGAAGTCGCTGCACGATTACGTGAGCAAGACCGGCCTCACTTTCGCGGAATGGGAATACGCCATCGATTTCCTGACCCGCACCGGCCAGAAATGCACGGACACACGACAGGAATTCATCCTGCTGTCCGACGTGCTCGGCGTCTCCATGCTGGTCGACGCGGTCAACCATCGCGAGCGCGAGGGCGCCACCCAGACCACCGTGCTCGGGCCGTTCTATGTCGGCGAGCACAAGGTGACCGCGCACGGAACCGACATCTCTCCGAACAATCAAACCGGCGAACGGATGTTCGTGCAGAGCCGTGTCACCGATCTCGACGGCAAGCCGCTCGCGAATGTCCCCGTCGACGTCTGGCACGCTGACGATGACGGCTTCTATGACTCGCAGAAGCCGAACTATGACGAGGTCGGTGCCTCGGCGCGGGCGCGCTTCATCACCGACAGCGATGGCCGCTTCTTCTTCCGCACCATCTTGCCGTGCAGCTACCCGATCCCGACCGACGGCCCGGTCGGCGAGATGATCGTGCAGACCAACCGTCACCCGATGCGCCCGGCGCATGTGCACTTCCTGGTCAATGCCAAGGGCTACGAGCCGCTGATCACCCACGTCTTCATGGACGGCGACAAATATCTGGATTCCGACGTGGTGTTCGGCGTGAAGGACGACCTCGTCGCCAAGGTCGAGCCGCGCAACGATCTCGAGCTGCCCGACGGCAGCAAGGCGAACGGGCGATGGCACCTGATGACCTACGAATTCCACCTCAAGCCCGGCGGCGGCATGGCGCCGAAGCCGCTGGGGACGAAGGCGGAGGAGCACGCCTGACCGTCAGGCGCGAGCAGCGCGCGCCGCCCGCTCATCTCCCGATAAACGCCGCCAGCTCGTCAGGCGTCCCCATCGGAAAGGCTTCTTTCATGAAGTCGAGGAAGGCGGAGACGCGCGCGCTCAACAGCCGGCGCGATGGATAGAGCGTCCACAACGCGATCTCCGGTCCGTCGATGTCGCCCCAATGCACCAGCGTGCCGGCAGCCAGGTCGTGACTGACCAGTGATACCGGAAGGCGTGCGGCGCCGACGCCCGCCCGGACCGCGTCGCGAACCATGACGAGCGATGACAGGCGCAGGACCGGATCAATCGCGATGCGCGACCTTCCACTGGGCATCGTGACTTCCCAGCTTGTCAGCTGGTCGCCCGCTCCGCGCATGACAGCCGGCACAGCGATGCCGTCCCTCGGTCGTTTCAGGTCCGGGCTTGCCACGACCACCAGCCGATCGCGCAGAAAGATTCGTCCGACAAGGCTGTCATCCGGATCGGGATTGACCCGAATGACGAGGTCATACCCTTCCTCCACCATGTCGACGGAGCGATCTTCCGTCGTGACCTCAAGACGGATCTCCGGATATCTGAGCGCGAACCCAGCCGCGAGGTTTCCCATTGCAGTCTGCGAGAACAGCAAGGGCGCGCTGATCCGCAAGCGCCCCCGCGGCCTGTCCCCACCCGAGGCGATCGCTGTCGCCGTCTCATCGAGCTCGGTGAGCAAGGCCCCCGTTCGCTCGTAAAGGGCGCGTCCTTCCTGTGTGAGTTTCAGGGTGCGCGCCCCGCGCTCGAACAGGCGCAGGTCGAGGGCAGCTTCCAGCTCGGCGACCCGCCGGGACAGGGTGGCTTTCGGGCGTCCGGTGGCGCGTGCGGCCCGTCCGAAGCCGCCGTGCCGGGCGACGAGATTGAAGTCGGTCAGTGCGAGCAGGTACATCGTTCCACCAGTGAGACAGTCCGTCCAAATATAGCGGCTATCGGTTCGTTTGTGGATCGCTAATTTCCGGGTGTCTTCTGACCAACCCGGAGTGATCTCCATGACCATCCTCGTTACCGGTGCAACCGGCACCGTCGGCCGCCACGTCGTCGAACAGCTCGCCAAACGCGGCGCCGATGTCCGTGCTCTCGCCCGCGATCCAGCCAAGGCAAACCTCCCGGCAGGCGTCACCGTCGTGCAGGGCGACCTGCTCGACGTCGACTCGATCCGCAGCGCGTTCAAGGGCGTCTCGACCCTGTTCCTGCTCAACGCAGTGGTGCCGGATGAATTCACGCAAGCGCTGATCGCGCTCAACGTCGCCCGCGAGGCTGGCGTCGAGCGGGTCGTGTACCTCTCGGTGATCCACAGCGATCGCTACGTGAACGTCCCGCACTTTGCCGGCAAGTTCGGCGTCGAGCGGATGATCGAGCAGATGGGCTTCAACGCCACCATCCTGCGCCCGGCGTACTTCATGAACAACGACGTCACGATCAAGGACGTGGTGACCGGATATGGCATCTATCCGATGCCGATCGGGAGCAGGGGACTCGCCATGATCCATGCGCGCGACATCGGTGAGATCGCGGCCCTCGAGCTGATCCGTCGTGAGCGCGCTGCAACACCGCTTCCGCTCACGCGCATCAATCTTGTCGGTCCCGATACGCTGACCGGCGCGAAAGCCGCCGCCGCCTGGTCGGAGGTGCTGGGTCGCACGATCGCCTATCCCGGTGACGATACCGCCGGCTTCGAGAAGAATCTCCGGCAGTTCATGCCGAGCTGGATGGCCTACGACATGCGGCTGATGAGCGAGCGTTTCCTCACCGAGGGAATGGTCCCCGAAGCCGGCGACGTCGAGCGTCTGACCGCGTTGTTGGGCCGTCCCCTGCGCTCCTATCGCGACTTCGTCTCCGAAATCGCGGCCTCTGCCTGACGGCATGGGCACGTCCCCATCACGACAACGAGGACTCCCATCATGACCTCTTCAATCGCCACTGTTCCGGCGGATCCGCAAGGTGCGACGAAGATATTGGTGCTTGGAGCGACCGGTGCCACCGGTCGCCTGATCGTCAACCAGGCGGTGGCGCGAGGCTACGACGTCACCGTGCTGGTGCGTTCCGCCGAGAAGGCACGTGACATCACGGGGGCGAAGCTTATCGTCGGAGACGCCCGCGATGAAACAGCCCTGCGCGCAGCCCTCAAAGGCCGTGAGGCCGTGGTCAGTGCGCTGGGTACACCGGTAAGCCCGTTCCGCGAGGTGACGCTTCTCTCGACCGGGACGCGCGCGCTCGTGAGCGCGATGAAGGCCGAGCAGGTCTCGCGGCTCGTTTGCATCACGGGAATGGGCGCCGGCGACAGTGCCGGGCACGGCGGCTTTGTCGCCGACAATGTGATCTTTCCGCTTCTCCTGAAGAAGGTGTACACCGACAAGGACCGGCAGGAAGCAATCGTCAAAGACAGCGGGCTGGACTGGGTCCTGGTTCGCCCCTCGATCCTGAACAACAAGCCCGGCCGCGGCTCGGTCCGGGCCCTGACGGATCTTTCGGGCTTCCATGGCGGTAGCATCGCGCGCGAAGACGTTGCGACATTCGTGCTGGATCAAGTGCGCGCCGATACCTGGCTGCATCGGTCTCCGCTGATCACGTGGTGATGCTTTGCGTGGCGACACCCGGATCAGCGCGCGTGCAACATCGCAAGCAGGACCACGACGACGCAGGCGAGCGCCGCCGTGGTCAATTTCCAGAACATCAGCGGGCTGCGCTCCAAGAGCGGCGTGATCCGCGTGTCGAGATAGGCCGGATTGGGTGTGCGAAGCTCGAAGACGAATTCGGACAGATCCTCGTGCCGCTTGTAGGGATCCGGATGCAGCGCACGTCTGAGCGCGCCGTCGACCCAGGCGGGCACGTTGCTGTCGTCATCGGCCGGGCGGTATTTGAGCCTCCGCACGTCCGCCTTGCGCCGGATCCTGGCGATTTGAGTGCCGTAGGGAAGCTTTCCCGTCAGCATCTGGTAACAGATCACGGCGAGCGAAAACATGTCGGAGCGCGGCGAGCCGCCTTGCCCAAGAAAATATTCCGGCGCCGTGTACTGGACCGTTCCCAGAATTTCGTCGGCCTCGTCCTGAGGGGTGGCCTCCGCGACGCCTGCCACCCTGACCGATCCGAAGTCAATGATCTTCGCGGTGCCGGTCTTGTCGATCAGGATGTTGTCGGGCCTCAAGTCCTGATGCAGCATCTCCATGCGGTGGAAGGCGCGCAGGCCCGCGGCGATCTGCTCGACCAGTCCGCGGACGGTTTCGAGATCGGGACGTGGATTGTCCGTCATCCATTGCCGCAAAGTCTGACCTTCGACGAATTCGGTCGCGACGTAGAGGTAGCTGCGCCGTTTCGACTGTGACAACGGCTTGAGCACGTGCGGGCTGTCGATCCGGCGCGCGATCCACTCCTCCATCAGGAAGCGCTTGAGGTATGCGGCATTGTCGCGCAAATCGATCGACGGGAGCTTCAGCGCGACCGGCTCCTCGGTCACCGCGTCGACGGCAAGGTAGATGTGGCTGCGGCTGCTGGCGTGGATTTCGCGGACGATCCTGTAGCCGTCGAAGACGGCCCGCGGCTCCGGCAGCGGGGGAAGCGGCAGCTGGGAGGTCTGGTTGAAGATGCCGGCCGGCTCGCGCTGCGGCACTGCATCGATGCGGAGGATCTGGACTGTGATGTTGTCGTCGCTGCCGCGCCGGTAGGCTTCCTCGACGATCGCCTTCGCCGCTCCGTCGAGCTCGGCTGCATGCTCGCTGAGCGCACTCGTGACAAAACGCGCGTCGACGAATTCATAGGCGCCGTCGGTCGCCAGCAGGAACGTGTCGCCAGTCTCGATCTCGAAACTCTGGTAGTCGATCTCGAGCTGCGGATTGATCCCGAGCGCACGGCCGAGATAGGTCTGCTCCGAGGACACGATGATCCGGTGATCGTCGGTCAGCTGTTCGAGCGCCTTGCCGGCCACGCGGTAGACGCGACAGTCGCCGACGTGGAAGATGTGCGCGGTGGTCGCCTTGATGACCATGGCGCTCAGCGTGCAGACATAACCCTTGTCACGGTCATAGGCATATTGGCTCTTGCGCGTCTGCGCGTGGAGCCAGGAATTGGTCGCGTCCAGCACGCGGCGGGCGGAGGTCTTCACCGTCCAGGATTCCGACGTGCAATAATAGTCCATCAGGAAGCTCTTGACCGCCGACTCGCTGGCGATCTGGCTCACCGTGCTGCTGGAGATGCCGTCGGCGAGGACGGCTGCAATGCCCTTCAGGCTGAGCATCGGCTCGTCCGGAACGAGGACGCCGTGAAAATCCTGGTTGATGGGCTTGCGACCCTTGTCGGAATGCTGGCCGACCGAGATCTGAAGTCCGCGAGTCATCGTCATCACCGGCAAAGGGGAGCCTCACCCTGATCGGGCGAGGCTCTCCTGTCGAGACGTATCAGGCCGCGACGCGGGGCGACGTGGCCTTGCCGGCCTGGCGCTTCGGCTTGGTCATGACGTGCGTGGCGTAGAGGGTCATGCCGGTGAAGGCGAGGCCGCCGACGAGGTTGCCGAGCACCGTCGGGATCTCGTTCCAGATCAGGTAATCCATGATCGAGAATTTTGCGTGCAGCATCAGGCCCGACGGGAACAGGAACATGTTCACGACGGAATGCTCGAACACCATGTAGAAGAACACCAGGATCGGCATCCACATCGCGATGACCTTGCCGGGGACCGAGGTCGAGATCATGGCGCCGACCACGCCGGTCGAGACCATCCAGTTGCAAAGCATGCCGCGCAGGAACAGCGTCGCCATGCCGGCCGCGCCATGCGCAGCGTAGCCCAGCGTTCGGCCTTCGCCGATATTGCCGATCGCGGTGCCGATCTTATCGGGGTCCTGCGTGAAGCCGAAGGTCGTGACGAAAGCCATCATGAAGGCCACGGTGAAGGCGCCGGCGAAGTTGCCGACGAAGACGAGGCCCCAGTTGCGCAAGACGCCACCGATGGTGACGCCGGGGCGCTTGTCGATCAGCGCGAGCGGGGAGAGCACGAACACGCCGGTCAGGAGGTCGAAGCCCAGCAGATACAGCATGACGAAGCCGACCGGGAACAGCAGCGCGCCGATCAGCGGCTGCCCCGTGTTCACGTTGATCGTGACGGCGAACCATGCCGCGAGCGCCAGGATGGCGCCGGCCATGTAGGCGCGGATGATGGTATCCCGGGTGGACATGAAGACTTTGGACTCGCCCGCATCCACCATCTTGGTGACGAATTCCGAAGGCGCGAGATACGACATCGATGGTTCCTTTTGCTTCCTAAGAAAGAGATCTCGCCCTCCTGCGAGAGCGATTGAACGTCACTGCCCGTGCGGGCTGACCTGCCGCGCACGAGGCGATGGAGAGTTGGAAGCCTTTGGGATTGCGTCACGACGACCGAGCCGAGGAGGGCCGCGAAGCAGTTGAGCTTCCGGGATGCAGCCGCCAGCGCCTGCATCAATGCGGCAAAGCCGCAGTCTTCATTGACGTAAATGGAGAAGCAAGTTGCGTGCCGTGTGCTGGGCTCATAAAAAGCAAGCAACATCAATCTGGTAGAGCTTTGGCTGCCCCGGCTTTTGCGCTTGATGCGGCCTTTTGCTTGAGCTGCTGCACAACTGTTGTGCGCCGCACAATTATTGGGCAAGCCGCAAATTTCGCGAGCGGAACGGGCCTGCGACAGACTGGCGCGCTGCCTGTAGCATACTGATCTTTCGAGATTTTCTACGTTGCGGCGCTTGGCACGAAGCTTGAATAGTTCCAGGCCGACGCCATTGAAGCCGTCCCGCGAGACTTCTCATCCGAATTGCCGACGCCACCAGACGGGGGTCCCCCCGTCGCGCGTTCGCATGCGCTGCTTCAGGCGTCGCCGGACGGACGGGCTGCTCGTGTGCACTGACGCAATCATTCTGCAACGACGCAAAGGACGATACCGCCTATGACCAAGCGCACCCGCCGGCCGTCGGACACTGGCCTCAGCCGCCGTCAATTGTTGAAGGCCGCCGGCTCGACCGCCGCACTCCTGGCCGCCGTAAAACTGAATTTCCCCGCTGGCGCCTTCGCGCAGGACGCCGGCCCCGAGGTCAAGGGTGCCAAGCTCGGCTTCATCGCGCTGAGCGATGCCGGCCCCTTGTTCGTGGCCAAGGACAAGGGCCTGTTCGCCAAATACGGCATGCCCGACACCGACGTGCAGAAGCAAGCCTCCTGGGGCACCACGCGGGACAATCTCGTGCTCGGCTCCGAAGGCAACGGCATCGACGGGGCGCATATCCTGACCCCGATGCCGTATCTGATCTCGGCCGGCAAGGTGACGCAGAACAATCAGCCAACGCCGATGTACATCCTGGCGCGGCTCAATCTCGACAGCCAGTGCATCTCCGTCGCCAACGAATATGCCGACCTGAAGCTCGGCGTCGACGCCACGCCCTTCAAGGCGGCGCTGGAGAAGAAGAGGGCCTCGGGCAAGGCCGTGAAGGCCGCGATGACCTTCCCCGGCGGCACGCATGACCTCTGGATCCGTTACTGGCTCGCCGCCGGCGGGATCGATCCCGACAAGGACATCGAGACCATCGTGGTGCCGCCGCCGCAGATGGTGGCCAACATGAAGGTCGGCACCATGGATTGCTTCTGCGTCGGCGAGCCCTGGAATCTGCAATTGATCCATCAGAACATCGGCTACACCGCCATCAACACCGGCGAACTCTGGAACAAGCATCCGGAAAAATCCTTCGGCATGCGCGCCGCCTTCGTCGATAAATATCCAAAGGCCTCGAAGGCGCTGCTGATGGCAGTGATGGAAGCGCAGCAATGGTCGGACAAGGCCGAGAACAAGGCCGAGCTTGCCGCCATCATGGGCAAGCGGCAGTGGATGAACTGCCCCGTCGAAGACGTGCTCGACCGCACCGCTGGCAAGTTCGACTACGGCATCCCGGGCAAGGTGGTCGAGAACTCCCCGCACATCATGAAGTATTGGCGCGACTTCGCCTCCTATCCGTTCCAGAGCCACGACCTCTGGTTCCTCACGGAGGACATCCGCTGGGGCAAGTACGAGGCGAATTTCGACACCAAGGCGCTGATCGCCAAGGTCAACCGCGAGGACATGTGGCGCGATGCGGCCAAGACGCTCGGCGTCGCAAGTGCGGAGATCCCGGCCTCTACGTCGCGCGGCAAGGAGACCTTCTTCGACGGCAAGGTGTTCGATCCGGAAAATCCCGCTGCCTATCTGAAGTCGCTCGCGATCAAGCGCGTCGAAGTCTGATGGAGCCAGCGGCCGCCTCCGGGCGGCCGCATCGTCTTTTGCAGCCGGAGAGATATTGCGATGAACATGCCCGCCACGAAGATCGAGGTTGAGACCGCGAAGCCCGCGAGCGCTGCCGCACCGGTCGTCGCGATGACACCGAAGCGGCCGCCGCGCTCGGAGACTTACGCGCGGATGGCGCGGGAGACCGCCGTGCGCGTCATCCCGCCGCTCGTCGTGGTCGCGTTGCTCATGCTGATATGGGAGCTGGTCTGCCGTCGCGCCGGCTCGGCGCTGCCGCCGCCGTCAAAAGTCTTCAAGGACACCAAGGAGCTGATCCTCGATCCGTTCTTCGACCATGGCGGCATCGACAAGGGTCTGTTCTGGCATCTCTCCGCCAGTCTCCAGCGCGTTGCCCTCGGCTATTCGCTCTCCGCCATCGCCGGCATCGCGCTCGGCGTCCTGGTCGGCCAGTCGGTCTGGGCCATGCGCGGGCTCGATCCGCTGTTCCAGGTCTTGCGCACGATCCCACCGCTGGCCTGGCTGCCGCTTTCGCTCGCGGCCTTCCGTGACGGCCAGCCGTCGGCGATCTTCGTCATCTTCATTACCTCGGTCTGGCCGATCATCATCAACACCGCGGTCGGCATCCGCAACATTCCGCAGGACTATCGCAACGTCGCCGCAGTGGTGCAGCTCAACCCGCTCGAGTTCTTTGCCAAGATCATGATCCCTGCCGCCGCGCCCTACATCTTCACGGGACTTCGCATCGGAATCGGCCTGTCATGGCTCGCGATCGTCGCCGCGGAAATGCTGATCGGCGGCGTCGGCATCGGCTTCTTCATCTGGGACGCCTGGAACTCCTCGCATATCAGCGAAATCATCCTGGCGCTGTTCTATGTCGGCATCATCGGCTTCGTGCTCGACCGCCTGATCGCGGGCGCCGGCAAGATCGTCACCCGCGGCACCGCGCTGAACTAAAAGGGGAAGCACATGACCGCTTATCTGAAGCTCGACCATATCGACAAGATTTTCACCCGCGGCGCAGCCTCCACGGAGGTGCTGAAGGATATCAATCTCACCATCGACAAGGGCGAATACGTCTCGATCATCGGCCATTCCGGTTGCGGCAAGTCGACCCTGCTCAACATCATCGCAGGCCTGACCAACGCCACCATGGGCGGCGTGCTGCTCGAGAACCGCGAGGTGAACTCGCCGGGACCGGATCGCGCGGTGGTGTTCCAGAACCACAGCCTGTTGCCATGGCTGACCGTGTACGAGAACGTCCGGCTCGGCGTCGACAAGGTCTTCGCCAAGACCAAGAAACGCGCCGAACGCGACGCCTGGGTCATGCACAATCTCAACCTCGTGCAGATGGCCCATGCCAAGGACAAGCGGCCCTCGGAAATCTCCGGCGGCATGAAGCAACGCGTCGGCATTGCCCGCGCGCTTGCCATGGAGCCGAAAGTATTGCTGCTCGACGAGCCTTTCGGCGCGCTCGACGCACTGACCCGCGCGCATTTGCAGGATTCGGTGATGGCGCTGCATCAGAAGCTCGGCAACACCATTCTGATGATCACCCACGACGTCGACGAGGCGGTGCTGCTGTCCGATCGCATCGTCATGATGACGAATGGGCCGAGCGCGCGCATCGGCGAGGTGCTGGAGGTGCCGCTGGCGCGGCCGCGCAAGCGGCTCGAACTCGCGACCAACGTCACTTACCTGAAGTGCCGGCAGCGCGTGCTCGAATTCCTCTATGAGCGTCATCGCTTCGTCGAAGCCGCGTAGGCGCGTCACCAACAGGTGCTCACGCAACGCCTAATTTTGAATCATCAAGCTCAATCCTTGTGCGGCGCACAGGGATTGAGCGAATCGCAAAATTTGCGTGCGAAATAGTGCTGCAAGAATTTGGGGCACGACGAACAAGCTCCTGAATTTCCTGCGTTTCCGGAATGCGCGCAGTTGGCACGGAAATTGAAACACCGACCGCGACGCCAACGACGACGTCCCTCAACATCATCAATCAGCATCGTGAACTCGCCACCGGGGCTTGGCCTCGGCGCGCGCCTCCGTGGCCGGAGGCTGAGCCTGCAACGACGCAGCGGTGAGGCAAGAAGGGATACTCAATGACGAAGAATCCAACCTGGATTTCAGACTGGCGCCCCGAAGATGAGGCGTTCTGGAATGCGACTGGCAAGACTATCGCGCGACGCAACCTGATCTGGTCGATCGTGGCCGAACATATCGGCTTCTCGGTCTGGCTGATCTGGAGCATCGTCACCACCAAGCTGCCGCAGGCGGGCTTCCACTACACCACCGACCAGCTGTTCCAGCTCGTCGCGGTGCCCGGGCTGATCGGCGCGTTGATGCGCTTTCCCTACACCTTCGCGGTGACGACCTTCGGCGGGCGCAACTGGACCATCTTCAGCGCGGCGATCTTGCTCATTCCGACGCTTTCGCTGGCCTATTTCGTCGGCCAGCCCGACACGCCGTTCTGGCTGATGCTGCTGATTGCCTCGACCGCCGGTCTCGGCGGCGGCAATTTTGCTTCCAGCATGACGAACATCTCGTTCTTCTTCCCCGACCGGATGAAGGGGTGGGCGCTCGGACTGAATGCGGCCGGCGGCAATATCGGCGTCTCCAGCGTGCAGCTCCTGACCCCGATCCTGATGACGGTCGCCGTCATCAACCTGTTCCAGGCATCGCCCGTCGACGGCGTCTTCCTCCAGAACGCCGGCCTGATGTGGGTGCTGCCGATCGCGATCGCGGTGTTCGGCGCAGTGTTCTTCATGAACAACCTGACCACGGCCAAGTCGTCGATCAAGAACCAGCTCGCCGTGGTCAGGCGCAAGCACACCTGGATCATGGCGTATCTCTATATCGGCACGTTCGGCTCCTTCATCGGCTACTCGGCTGCATTTCCGCTGTTGATCAAGACCCAGTTCCCGCAAGTCACCATTGCGATCGCGTTCCTGGGGCCGCTGGTCGGCTCGCTGTCGCGGCCGCTCGGCGGCTGGCTTGCCGACAGGATCGGCGGCTCGGTGATCACGTTCTGGAATTTCATCGTGATGGCAGGCGCGACGATCGGCGTGCTCTACTTCGTCGGGCACAAGGATTTCATCGGCTTTCTGTCGATGTTCCTGGTCCTGTTCGTGACGACGGGCATCGGCAACGGCTCGACCTACCGCATGATCCCCTCGATCTTCCGCGAGCAGAACTTGTTCAGGGTGCGCGGCAAGGGCGATGCGGAGCGCGCGGTCGCCTTGAAGACGGCGAGCATCGAGAGCGGTGCTGCGGTCGGCTTCATCGGCGCGGTCGGCGCCGTTGGCGGCTATCTGATCCCGACCGGGTTCGGCAAGTCGATCGCGCTGACCGGCGGGCCGCAGCTCGCGCTCGCGATCTATCTCGGCTTCTACGCCTCCTGCCTCGCGCTGACCTGGTGGTTCTATCTGCGTCGCAGCCCGCAGGGCGAAGGCGCGTCAAGCCTCGCCGGCGCGCGTGTCTAATACTTGGTACGAATCTCGCTTCTCCCCATACGCGGGGAGAAGCATTGCCCGACAGTTTGACAATGAACCTGGTTCGCAATGGCGCGCACCAAGGCAAACCCAACAGGCAGGAGAACATCATGACGCCGGAACAGATCACCCTCGTGCAGCAGAGCTTTGCCAAGGTCGCGCCGATTTCCGCGCAGGCCGCGGTGCTGTTCTACGATCGCCTGTTCGAGGTGGCGCCATCCGTGCGCGCGATGTTCCCCGAGGACATGACCGAGCAGCGCAAGAAGCTGATGGGCATGCTCGCCGCCGTCGTCGGCGGTCTGTCGAATCTGGACTCGATTCTTCCGGCGGCCTCCGCGCTTGCGAAGCGTCACGTCGGCTACGGCGCCAAGGCCGAGCACTACCCCGTGGTCGGCGCGACCTTGCTGTGGACCCTGGAGAAGGGCCTTGGCGAGGCCTGGACGCCCGAACTCGCTACCGCCTGGACCGACGCCTACGGCGTGTTGTCCGGCTACATGATGTCCGAGGCCTACGGCGCACAGTCGCAGGCCGCTGAATAGGAGATGCGTTGTGAGTGAACCGCTGGTCATTGTCGGAAACGGTATGGCGGCCGCGCGTCTGGTCGACGAGCTCGCCAAGACCGCACTCGGCCGCTACGCGGTCGCCGTCATCGGCGAAGAGCCGCGGCTCGCTTACAACCGTGTTCTGCTCTCCTCCGTGCTGGCCGGCGAGACCGGCTCGCACGAGATCGAGCTCCGACCCGCCGACTGGTGGCGCCATCGCGGTGTCACGGTGCGCTACGGCTATCGGGTCACCGAGATCGACACCGGCCGACGCGAGCTCAAGATCGAAGGCGAAGAGAGCATGGAATATTCCAAGCTCGTGCTCGCCGTCGGCTCGACGCCGCTACGGCTCAACGTGCCCGGCGCCGATCTCGCCGGCGTGCACACCTTTCGCGATACCCGCGACGTCGACCTGCTGCTGACGCTCGCGGCCGCCAGGAAGCGCGTCGTCGTGGTCGGCGGTGGTCTGCTCGGACTCGAAGCGGCCTACGGCCTCGCCAAGGCCGGAGCGCCGGTGACGCTGCTGCACCTGATGGACCGGCTGATGGAGCGCCAGCTCGATGCCTCCGCCGCGGACCTGCTCAAGACACTGGTCGAGCGCAAGGGCATTCGTATCCTGCTCAATGCATCCACAGCGCGCATCCACGGCGAAGGTCATGTCCAAGCGGTCGAGCTTGCCGACGGCAGCCGCATCGAGGCCGATGCGGTGATCTTCGCCGCCGGCATCAGGCCCAACATTGCGCTCGCAAAGGACGCCGGCATCGCAGTCAACCGCGGCATCGTCGTCAACGACGAGATGCAGACGGCGTCACCCGATATCTACGCGCTTGGCGAATGCGCCGAGCATCGCGGCACCTGCTACGGCCTCGTCGAGCCTGCCTACGAGCAGGCGCGCGTGCTGGCGCGGCATCTCGCGGGCCGTCCCGCGGCCTATCAGGGCAGCGTGGTCTCGACCAATCTGAAGGTGTCGGGCGTCAGCGTATTCTCCGCGGGCGACTTCATGGGCGGGGAGGGCAGCGAGAGCCTCGTGCTGTCAGACCGCAGGCGCGGCACCTACAAGAAGCTCGTCATCTCCGACGGCCGGCTCACCGGCGCGGTGCTGATCGGCGATACCGTCGATGCGCTCTGGTATCTCGAGCTGATCCGCAATCGTGACAAGGTGGCGGCGATCCGCACCGACATGATGTTCGGCCGCGCGCTCGCGCGTCCCTCCAAAGCGGCTTGATTGAGGCGGCTCGATATGACGGCGATCGATCCCACGCTCCGCGCTACCAAAACGACCTGTCCGTATTGCGGCGTCGGCTGCGGCGTGCTGGCGACGCCAGACGGCAAGGGCGGCGCGGCGATCGCGGGCGATCCCGATCATCCTGCCAATTTCGGCCGGCTGTGCTCCAAGGGCTCGGCGCTCGGCGAGACGGTCGGGCTCGAAAGCCGGCTGCTCTATCCGATGATCCGCTGCAAGGGCGTGCTCGAACGCGTCGCCTGGAGCGATGCGCTCGATCACGTCGCCCACCGCATGCAGCACATCGTCGCGCGCGACGGCGCCGACGCGGTCGCATTCTATCTCTCGGGCCAGCTGCTGACCGAGGACTATTACGTCGCCAACAAGCTGATGAAGGGCTTTGTCGGCACTGCGAACGTCGACACCAATTCGCGGCTCTGCATGTCGTCATCGGTCGCCGGTCACCGCCGCGCCTTCGGCGCCGACACCGTGCCCGGCTGCTACGAGGATCTCGACCAGGCCGATCTTCTGGTGTTCGTCGGCTCGAATGCCGCCTGGTGCCATCCCGTGCTGTTCCAGCGCATGCTGAAGAACCGGCAGGAGCGCGGCGCGCGCATGATCGTGATCGATCCGCGCCGCACCGACACCGCGACCGACGTCGATCTGTTCCTCGGCCTCAAGCCCGGCACCGACACGGCGTTGTTCTCCGGCCTGTTCGTTCACCTCGCCGACAATGGTGCCCTGGATCAGGACTACATCGGGCAAAACACGTCGGGCTTTGACGACGCGCTGGCGCGCGCACGCAGCATCGCCGGCAGCATCACCGCGACCGCACTGGCGACCGGCCTCTCCGAGCAGGACGTTGCCACCTTCTTCAAGATGTTCCGTGACACGCCCCGCGTCGTCACGCTGTACTCGCAGGGTGTCAATCAGTCGGCGCAGGGCACCGACAAGGTCAACGCGATCCTGAACTGCCATCTCGCCACGGGGCGCATCGGCAAGCCCGGTGCGTCGCCGTTCTCGCTCACCGGCCAGCCCAACGCGATGGGCGGCCGCGAGGTCGGCGGCCTCGCCAACCAGCTCGCCGCACACATGAACTTCACGCCGCCGGACATCGATCGCGTGCGGCGGTTCTGGAAGGCGCCGCGTATCGCGACCCATGAAGGGTTGAAGGCGGTGCAGCTGTTCGAAGCCATCAACCGCGGCGAGGTCAAGGCGCTGTGGGTGATGGGCACCAACCCCGCGGTGTCGCTGCCCGACGCGGACTTCGTGCGCGAGGCGCTGAAGAAGCTCGAGCTGTTCGTGGTCTCCGAGAACGTGCTCTCCAACGACACGGTCGATGCCGGGCCGCACGTGCTGCTGCCCGCGCTGGCCTGGGGCGAGAAGTCGGGCACCGTGACCAATTCCGAGCGCCGGATCTCGCGCCAGCGTTCGTTCCTGCCGGCGCCCGGCGAGGCGCGGCCGGACTGGTGGATCCTGAGCGAAACCGCAAAACGCCTCGGCTTCGGCGACAGTTTTAATTACAAATCCGCAGCCGACATCTTTCGCGAGCACGCCGCGCTCTCGGCGTTCGAGAACGATGGCAGCCGCGACTTCGATATCGGCGCGCTGACCTCGCTGTCCGACGAGGGCTTCGACGCGTTGAAGCCCGTGCAGTGGCCCGCGCGCGAAGGCCAGGCGCCCGGCGAGCGCTTCTTCGCGGCCGGCGGGTTCTTCACCAATGACGGCAAGGGCCGCTTCGTCGCGCCGGAGGTGCCGGCGCTGCGCGGCGAGACCGGGCCGTCGCGGCCGCTGCGGCTCAACACCGGGCGCATCCGCGACCAGTGGCACACCATGACGCGCACGGGCCTCAGCCAGCGGCTCGGCGCGCATCTGCCCGAGCCGTTCGTCGAGATTCATCCCGATGACGCCGGCAGATACAACGTCGTTCATGACGGCTATGCCCGCATCACCACTGACTACGGCCAGTGCACCCTCAAGGTCGTCGTCAGCGACCGCCAGCAGCGCGGCACGCTGTTCGCGCCGATCCACTGGAGTGCGATGAACGCCTCGCACGGTCGCGTCGGGGCGCTGGTCGCACCGTTCACCGATCCGTTCTCGGGGCAGCCGGAGTCGAAGGCGACACCGGCGGCGATTTCGCCTTATGAATACGTCTTCCGCGGCTTTGCGTTGTCGCGCAAGCAGCTGGAGCTGCCGCCGAACCTGATGTGGACCCGCGTCACTGTTACCGGCGGCTTCGGCTACCTCTTCGCCGACAATGCGGACCTGTCGCGCTGGCCGGCCTGGCTCGGTGGCGTTGCCGGCGAGGACGTCGCCGACTATCGCGACCTCGGCGGCGGCGTTTATCGCGCGGCCTCGTTTGCCGGCGACCGCATCGAAACCTGCCTGTTCGTCGGCCCCGCGCATGATGCCGGGGACTGGGAGGTGGTGAAGAGCCTGTTCGTGGCCGACCACGTCACCGATGAGCAGCGGCGCATGCTGCTGTCCGGCAAGTCGAGCGAGGGCGCGGCTTCGACCGGTCCTGTCGTCTGTGCCTGCTTCGGCGTCGGCCGCGGCACCATCTGCGACACCATCGCCGCAGGCGCGCGCACAGCCGCCGAGATCGGCGCAAAGCTCAAGGCCGGCACCAATTGCGGCTCCTGCATCCCCGAGCTGAAGCGCCTGATCGCGACGACCGAAATTGCGCCGGCGAAGCATGCCAAGCACGCGGGCGCGGCGGGGTAGGGGCGACTTTCTCGGTCGTCGCGCATACTCCGCCGTCATCGCCCGGCTTGACCGGGCGATCCAGTACGCCGAGACGCCTGTGATCAAGCGCTAAGGCCACTGCGTACTGGATTCCCTGCTTTCGCGGGGAATGACAGCGAGGGCGGGGCGCTATGCTTCGGCCCAATCGACGCACGCCTCATTGTGCCCTATGGTGCCGCGCTCTCGCCCTCAACACGCAAAAACAACAATGATGTACCTGGAAACGCCGCCGCGCCTGATCGAGACCAGGCTCTTTTCCGCCATGCCCGACAAATTCCGCCGCAAGGGCGAGCGCACCGATTGGGCCGATGCCAACCGGCCCGGTGTGCCGACGGATTCCTTCATCGAAGGGCCGTCGTTCGACAAGGATGCCAATCTCTACATCGTCGACATTCCCTTCGGCCGCATCTTCCGCATTGCGCCTGACGGCGAGTGGTCGCTGGCGATTGAATATGAGGGCTGGCCGAACGGGCTGAAGATCGCGGCCGACGGCCGCATCCTGGTCGCCGACTACAGGCACGGCATCATGGAGTTCGACGCCAGGGCAGGGCGCATTGCGCCGGTGCTGACCTCGCGCAACTCGGAGTCTTTCCGGGGCTGCAACGATCTGCATCTCGCGTCCAACGGCGACATCTATTTCACCGACCAGGGACAGACCGGCCTGCATGACCCCAGCGGCCGCGTCTATCGCCTGACGCAAAGCGGCCGGCTCGATTGCCTGATCGACACTGGTATCAGCCCGAATGGCCTGGTGCTCGATCCAACCGAGACCGTGCTGTTCGTCGCAATGACGCGCGACAACGCGGTGTGGCGGCTGCCGTTCATGAAGGACGGCAGCGTGTCGAAGGTTGGCCGCTTCTGCTCGCTGTTCGGCACCAGTGGCCCTGATGGCATGACAATGGATGCCAAGGGCCGCCTGTTCGTCGGTCACGCCTCACTCGGCCATGTCTTCGTGTTCGCGCCCAACGGCGAATTGATTGCGCGGGTGAAATCGTGTGCAGGGCCGAACTGCACCAATGTCGCGATTGGTGGCGCGAAGAAGGATCGGCTCTACATCACGGAGTCCGCAACCGGTAGCGTATTGGTCGCTGACATCGGCGGATTGAACTCTTGAGCGCGACGGCGGTTGCCTCAGCGAACGAGTGGTATCGGAGCAAATATGAACACGAAACCCTTCGGCAAAACGGGTGCCAGCGTCTCCGTCATCGGGCAGGGCACCTGGTATCTCGACCATGGCGATCGCAAGCGCGCGATCGCGGCGCTTCAGCGCGGGCTCGATCTAGGCATGACCCACATCGATACCGCCGAGATGTATGGCGATGCCGAACTCGTCATTGCGGATGCGATCGCGGGCCGACGCGACGAGGTTTTCTTGGTGTCAAAGGTGCTGCCGAGCAACGCCTCGCGCCGCGGAACCATCACTGCCTGTGAGCGCTCGCTGAAGCGGCTGAAAACCGATCGGCTCGACTGCTATCTGCTGCATTGGCGCGGCTCGTATCCGCTGGAGGACACCGTCGCCGCATTCGAGGAACTGGTGAAGGCCGGCAAGATCAAATCCTGGGGCGTCTCCAATTTCGATGCCGATGATCTCGACGAGATCCTCGACGCCGCCGGCGAACACCGCATCGCCTGCAATCAGGTGCTCTATCATCTGAAGGAACGCGCGATCGAGCACGCGGTGATCCCGTGGTGCGAACGGCATGGTGTCGCTGTGGTCGCCTATTCGCCATTCGGCCACGATGATTTCCCTGCGAGCAACAGCAAGGGCGGCGCGGTGCTGGCGCGCATCGCGGAGGCGCGTCGCGCGACGCCGCGCCAGGTCGCACTGAGCTTCCTCACCCGTGCAACTACGGTGTTCGCGATCCCGAAGGCGTCGTCCGCGGAACATGCCGGCGACAATGCTGCGGCCGGCGATCTGGTGCTGACGAAATACGAGATCGCGGCGCTCGATGCGGCGTTTCCGCGCGGTCCGAAGCCGCGCGGCCTGCCCATGCTGTAGTGCACAAACGCCCGTTATTAATGGAGTCTTGACGTGCGCGGACGTGAGCGCATATCGGCATCCTGTTTTCGGAAGTTGTGAAAGCGGCGCAATTATCGTTTTTTACGATCATTCCCGATTCGCATTCCTAGGTTCCAGCCGTGACCCCGCCGCCCGCCGCAGCCGCAAGGCTCGACAGTATTCCCATGCCCATGCCGGAAAAGAAGCCGCAGGCGCGACGGGCGCCGGCGCGCGTCGATCACCCGTTCAAAGGCATCGCGCTGGTGCTGCTGTCGACGATCTTTCTCGGCTGCTCCGATGTTACCGCGAAATATCTGTCGTCGAGCCTGCCGTCGATCGAGATCACCTGGATCCGCTTCGTGACGTTTGCGCTGATGTTCACGCCGGTGATGCTGCCGGGCTCGCCGCTCCATGCGATGCGCACCGAGCGCCTCGGCCTGCAGTTGATGCGCGGCGCGGCATTGCTCGGCTCTTCGCTGTTCTTCATCACCGGCCTGAGCTTCCTGCCGATCGCAGAAGCGTCCGCGACCGGCTTCGTCTCGCCGCTGTTCGTCACCGCGCTCTCGATCGTCTTCCTGAGCGAGAAGGTCGGCATGCGCCGTTGGATCGCGACCGCGATCGGCCTGACCGGCGTGCTGATCATCCTGCGCCCGGGCTCCAGCGCGTTTCACGCCGCCGCCTTCTTCCCGATCGTCTCGGCGTTCTGCTGGGCCGCGGCGCTGATCCTGACGCGCATGATGAGCGGGCGTGAAGCCGTCCTCACCACGATGGCCTATTCGGCGCTGACGGGCGTTGCGATCCTCTCCCTGATGGTACCGTTCGTCTGGGTCACGCCGACCTGGACGGCGATCGGGCTTGGCATCGTGATCGGCGTCGCCTCCACCGTCGGCCAGTGGATCATCGTGCTGGCCTATCGCTACGGCGATGCCTCGGTACTGGCGCCGTTCTCCTACACGCAGTTGCTGTGGGTGAGCATCCTCGGCTTCTTCCTGTTCGGCGAAGTGCCTGATGTCTGGACCGTCACCGGTGCGGCCTTCATCGTCGCCAGCGGCCTCTACATCGCCCATCGCGAGCGCATCCGCCGCGCCCAGCTCCTGATCCTGGAAGAGCGTTCCCCGAACCCCTGACGCAAGATCGCGCGTCCGCTTCGTGCTATCGACGGCTCCAACAAGACGGGAGGAGCCGGATGCGCGCTGCGATTTTCAGGAACGGTGAGATTGTCGTCGACCGGATGGCCGAGCCAAAGCCCGGCCCCGGCCAGGTGCTTGTCAAGACGCTCGCCTGCGGCATCTGCGGCTCCGATCTGCACGCGCGCCAGCACGCCCACCGCATGGTGGAGATGGCGCGAAAGACCGGCCGCAAGCCGATGGATCTCGCCCGCGACGTCGTGTTCGGCCACGAGTTCTGCTGCGAGATCGTCGACTTCGGCCCGGGGACCGTGCGCAAGCTCAAGTCGGGCACGCGCGTCTGCTCGCTGCCAGCCCTCGTAACGCCGCAGGGCATCGAAGGTATCGGTTACTCCAACGACAATATTGGCGGCTATGCCGAGGCGATGCTGCTGAGCGAAGCGCTGCTGCTCGAGGTGCCCAACGGTCTCGCGCCGGAGCATGCCGCGCTCACCGAACCGCTCGCGGTCGGCGTTCACGCCGTCGCCAAGGCCAACATCCGAGGCGGCGAAGTGCCGCTCGTGATCGGCTGCGGTCCGGTTGGGCTCGCGGTGATTGCGGCGCTAAAGCTCAAGGGCCTGCATCCGATCGTCGCGGCCGACTATTCGCCGGCGCGGCGCGCGCTTGCGGCAAAACTCGGCGCCGATGTCGTCGTGGATCCACGAGTGTCGCAGCCCTATGCCACCTGGGCCGAGCATGCGCAGATGTCCGATGCCGAAAAGGCGGCCCGGCCGCCGTTCCAGGCGATGCTGCCCGCGCTGAAGCCCGCGATCATCTTCGAATGCGTCGGCGTGCCCGGTCTGTTGCAGCAGGTCTTCGAAGGCGCGCCGCGCGATGCGAGGATCGTCGTGGTCGGTGTGTGCATGGAGACCGACAGGAGCGAGCCCATGCTCGGCATCATGAAAGAGCTCAACGTCCAGTATGTGCTCGGCTACACGCCGGACGAATTCGCGGCGTCACTGCGCCTGATCGCGGAGGGGCAGGTGGATGCGGCGGCAATGGTGACGGCGGAAGTCGGCATCGACGGTGTCGCAAAGGCTTTCGCAGATCTCGCCAACCCTGAGGCTCACACCAAGATCATCGTGCAGCCGTGGCGGTGATGCCTTACACCGGCAGCGCGATCGAATATTTCACCTGGCTGAGCGCAAAGCTGGACTCGATCGAGGCGATGCCGTCGAGCCGGGTCAGCTTGGTCTTCAGGAAAGTCTCGTAGGAGGCGAGGTCGGCGGCGACCACGCGCAAGAGATAGTCGCGATTGCCGGTCATCAGATAGCATTCCAGCACCTCGTCCCATTTCGAGATCGCGCGCGCGAAGCGGTTGAGGTCCTCCTCCTTCTGCCGGGCCAGCTTGATCGAGATGAAGACGCTGACATGCAGCCCCAGCGCCTTCTGGTCCACGGTCGCGATGTAGCGCGAGATGACGCCGCGTTCCTCGAGCAGCTTGACCCGGCGATGGCATGGCGACACCGACAGCCCGACCTTGTCGGCCAGTTCCTGCATGGTCAGGCGGCTGTCGTTCTGGAGCAGAGCGAGGATTTTTCGGTCAATGGCGTCGAGGTCGGGCATTGGGATGAACCTGTCGTTTTTGTCGGCTGATTGGTAAGCTATCCCAATATTGGCTGGTATTGCGCGAAAAATTGAGAAGTTTGGCGCTTCCTGCAGGGGTATCATCGGGCACCTGTTTTCCGGGAGCATTGCCATGCCCGTTGATACCGCCCGCCTCGACACCTTGACCGCGCTGGCCCGCAAGACGCTGTGGCTGTCGTCATGGACCATCCATCACGCCAACCACATCCGCCCGAATGCGGACGGCCTGAAAGTCGGGGGACATCAGGCCTCGTCGGCCTCGCTCGCCACCATCATGTCGGCGCTGTATTTCCACGTGCTGAAGCCCGAAGATCGCGTCGCGGTGAAGCCGCATGCGAGCCCGGTGTTCCACGCCATCCAGTATCTGTTCGGCCGGCAGAGCCGCGAGAAGCTGGAGAATTTTCGTGGCTTCAAGGGCGCGCAGTCCTATCCCTCGCGCACCAAGGACGTCGACGACGTCGATTTCTCCACCGGCTCGGTCGGCCTTGGCGTGGCGCAGACGCTGTTCGCCTCGCTGGTGCAGGACTACGTCAAGGCACATGGCTGGATGAAGGATCGCCGCGAAGGGCGGATGATCGCTCTGGTCGGCGATGCCGAGATGGACGAGGGCAACATCTTCGAGGCGCTGGCGGAGGGCTGGAAGCACGGCCTGCGCAACACCTGGTGGGTGGTCGACTACAACAGGCAGTCGCTCGACGCCGTCGTCCGCGAAGGCCTCTGGGAGAAGTTCGAGACCGTGTTCCGCAATTTCGGCTGGGACGTGGTGATCGTGAAATATGGCCGCCTGATGCGCGAGGCCTTTGCGGAAGCTGGCGGCGAGGCGCTGAAGCGCTGGATCGACAATTGTCCGAACGCACTCTACGCCGCATTGTGTTTTCAGGGCGGCGCGGCGTTCCGCAAGCATTTGCACGACGAGATCGGCGATCAGGGCCCCATCACCAAGCTGATCGACAGGCGCAGCGACGACGAGCTGCTGGCGCTGATGTCGAACCTCGGCGGCCATGACATGGCGAGCATGCTGGACGCCTTCGAATCCATCGACCACGACCGCCCGGTCTGCTTCATCGCCTACACCATCAAGGGCGTCGGCCTGCCGTTCCAGGGCCACAAGGACAATCATGCCGGCCTAATGACGGTCGCGCAGATGGAGAAATATCGCGACAGCCAGAACATCCGGCCCGGACACGAATGGGACAGATACGAGGGTCTCGCGCAAAGTGCCGCCGAGCTCGACGCCTTCCTCGCGGGCGTGCCGTTCAACCAGGACGGCCGCCGGCTCACCGCGCCTGTTATCGAGGTGCCGTCGCAGCTTGCCTTCAAGCCGGCGCCGCAGATGTCGACCCAGCAGGGTTTTGGGCTGGTGCTGAACGAGATCGCGCGCGGCGACAGCGAGCTCGCCAAGCGCATCGTGACGACATCGCCTGACGTCACCGTCTCGACCAATCTCGGTCCGTGGGTGAACCGGCGCGGCCTGTTTGCGCGCGGCGAGAAGGCGGACTTATTCCGCAGCGAGAAAATTCCATCCACCTTCAACTGGGACTTCTCGCCCAAGGGCCAGCATCTCGAACTCGGCATCGCCGAGATGAACCTGTTCATCATGCTCTCGGCGCTCGGCCTGTCGCACCAGATCAACGGCGAGCGGCTGCTGCCGGTCGGCACGCTCTACGATCCCTTCATCGAGCGCGGTCTCGATGCGCTGAACTATGCCTGTTACCAGGATGCGCGCTTCATGGTGGCGGCGACCCCCTCAGGTATCACGCTCGCGCCCGAAGGCGGCGCGCATCAGTCGATCGCAACCCCTTTGATCGGCATGGCGCAGGATGGCCTTGCCTCGTTCGAGCCGGCCTTTGTCGACGAGCTCGCCGTGATCATGGGGTGGGGCTTCAATCACATGCAGCGCGATCCGGGTGAGGGCGGCTCGGTCTATCTGCGGCTCTCGACGCGCTCGATCGAGCAGGCGCAGCGGATCATGACGCCCGAGCTTGCACAGGGCATCACCGACGGCGCGTATTGGTTGCGCAAGCCGGGGCCCAATGCCGAAGCCGTCATCGCCTATACCGGCGCCGTGGCGCCAGAAGCGATCGAAGCGACCGGCTTCATTGGCGAGAGCCGGCGCGACATCGGCCTGCTCGCGATCACGTCCGCGGATCGTCTGCATGCGGGATGGACGGCCGCACGGAAGTTGCGCCGTGATCGGCGCGGCGTGCAGCATCTCAGCCACATCGAAAAACTGCTCGCACCGCTGCCGCGCGACTGCGGCATCGTGACGGTGATCGACGGCCATCCGGCGGCGCTCGGCTGGCTCGGCAGCATCCGCGGCCATCGCGTCGAGGCGCTCGGCGTCGAGCAGTTCGGCCAGACCGGCACCATCGCAGACCTCTACCGCCACCACGGCATTGACGCCAACGCCATCATCGATGCGGCCGAAAGCCTCACCACCGGCGCGCCGGTGTTGCATCGGAAGATGGCGGTGTAGTTCTCCGTCGTGGTCCTGGCCCCCGTGCGCAATTGCGCACTGGGCCAGGACGACGGCAATCGAGACCTTGCCACCCCTCCGCCATCGGCTCATATAACCTCGGTCCGCCGCAATGCTGGCCCCGCATATGGCGGGTTCAATTGCCGGCGCTTTCGTGCAAGGATGCCTGCCGAAACGCCCCCCAAGCCCCCAAGAAGAGGTTCACTATGGTCAATCGCATGCAGTTCTACATCGACGGCGCCTGGGTCGATCCCGCCGTCAAGAAGTCCACCGCCGTGGTCAATCCGGCGACGGAAGAGGCGATGTACGAGGTTGCGCTGGGCTCCAAGGCCGACGTTGACAAAGCCGTCGCCGCCGCCAAGCGCGCGTTCGTGACGTTCTCCCAGACCAGCCGTGACGAGCGCGTCGCGCTGCTCACCAAGGTCATCGAGATCTACAAGGGCCGTCTCAAGGAGATCGGCGCCGCCGTCTCCGACGAAATGGGTGCGCCGCTGCCGATGGCGGAGAAGCTGCAGGCCGGCGCCGGTCTTGGCCACCTCATGACCACGCTCGACGTGCTCAAGAACTATCATTTCGAGGAACCGGTCGGCACCGCCATGGTGCTGCGCGAGCCGGTCGGCGTGGTCGGCATGATCACGCCCTGGAACTGGCCGCTCAACCAGATCGCCTGCAAGGTCGCGCCCGCACTCGCCGCTGGCTGCACCATGATCCTGAAGCCATCGGAGTTCACCCCGACCTCGGCGCTGATCTTCGCGGAAATCCTCCATGAAGCCGGCGTGCCGAAGGGCGTGTTCAACCTCGTCAACGGTCTCGGTCCCGAGGTCGGCGCCGCCATGAGCGAGCACCCCGATATCGACATGATCTCCTTCACCGGCTCGACCCGCGCCGGCATCGACGTGGCCAAGCGTGCGGCACCGACCGTGAAGCGCGTCAGCCAGGAGCTCGGCGGCAAGTCGCCGAACGTCATCCTCGAAGGCGCCGACCTCACGAAGGCGGTGACCGGCGGCGTGATGCACATGTTCAACAACTCCGGCCAGTCCTGCAACGCGCCCTCGCGCATGATCGTGCCGGCCTCGAAGATGAAGGAAGTCGCCGCGATCGCGAAGGCCGTCGCCGACAAGACCAAGGCGGGCGATCCGCGCGCCGAAGGCACCACCATCGGTCCCGTGGTCAACCGCGGCCAGTGGGACAAGATCCAGGGCCTGATCAAGAAGGGCATCGACGAGGGCGCAACGCTCGTCTCGGGCGGCCCGGGCCTGCCCGAGGGCGTCAACAAAGGCTTCTATGTCCGTCCGACCATCTTCGCCGACGTCACCCCCGACATGACGATTGCGCGTGAAGAGATCTTCGGACCGGTGCTGACGATCATCGGCGCCAAGGACGAAGCCGAGGCCGTGCACATCGCCAACGACACGCCCTATGGGCTTGCCGGCTACGTCACGGGCGCTTCCGTCGAGGACGCCAAGCGCGTCGGCCGGCAGATCCGCGCCGGCAACGTCAACCTGCAGGGCGTACCCAACGACCGCTCCGCGCCGTTCGGCGGCTACAAGCAATCCGGCAACGGCCGCGAGTGGGGCAAATATGGCCTCGAGGACTT
The DNA here is from genome assembly GCF_040939785.1 of Bradyrhizobium lupini. Lineage (NCBI taxonomy): Bacteria > Pseudomonadati > Pseudomonadota > Alphaproteobacteria > Hyphomicrobiales > Nitrobacteraceae > Bradyrhizobium > Bradyrhizobium lupini. The sequence continues at coordinate 1,519,483 of NZ_CP162553.1, read as the reverse complement.
CCTCGAAGTGAAGGCCGTCGCCGGCTTCAACGCGGCGTAGGCGTTACTGCCTGGGTGAACATGACGCCGGAGCGGGAAACCGCTCCGGCGTTTTTGTTCTATCTTTCGTCATTGCGAGGAGCGAAGCGACGAAGCAATCCAGGCTGCCTCCGCGGAAAGATTCTGGATTGCTTCGCTCCGCTCGCAATGACGAGAGGCGTGACGGAGGAAAAACTATCCCCCGACCGCGCCCTGCGTGTTCACATACAATGCGTAGATCGACTGGCTCGCGGCCATGAACAGGCGGTTGCGCTTGACGCCGCCGAAGCAGAGATTGGCGCAGCGTTCGGGCAGCGCGATGCGGCCGATCATGACGCCGTCGGGCGCGAACACCACGACGCCGTCGAGCTCGGGATCGCCCATGCCCCAGCCGCACCAGAGATTGCCGTCGATGTCGCAGCGCATGCCGTCCGGCGTGCCCGGGCCGGCGTCGATGTGGACGCGCTTGTTGGAGATGGTGGCGCCGTCAGGCGAGACGTCATAGGCGAGGATTTTCCGGTTCGGCACGCCGCGTGATTCCACGACGTAGAGGATTGTCTCGTCCGGCGAGAAGCACAGCCCGTTGGGCCCGAGCACGCCTTCGGCAACGATGGTCGCCTTGCCGGTCGCGGGATCGAGCCTGTAGACGTTCGGCTCGATCTCGGGCTCGGCCTTGTAGCCCTCGTAATTGCCGAGTAGGCCGAAAGTGGGATCGGTGAACCAAACCGCGCCGTCGGACTTCACCACGACGTCGTTCGGCGAGTTGAGCTTCTTGCCGCCGAACGAGTCCATCAGCACGGTGATGCTGCCGTCATATTCGGTGCGGGTGACGCGTCGCCCGCCATGCTCGCATGTGACGAGCCGGCCCTGGCGATCCCTGGTGTGGCCGTTGGCGAAATTGGAGGGCTTGCGGAACACCGAGACCGCGCCGGTCTCCTCTTCCCATTTGACGATGCGCTGGTTCGGAATGTCGCTGCACAGGAGATAGCGCCCGTCGCCGAACCACACCGGACCCTCGGCCCAGCGCAGGCCGGTCGTCAGCCGCTCCACCGCCGAGAGTTTCAGCCAGTATTTTTCGAAGCGGGGATCGAGTGCCTTTATCGCCGGATCGGGATAGTAGCTCGCCGGCCGCCAGCCTGGCCGCTCCTGGGGATGGGACGATGCCTCATTCATGTCGGTTCTCTCGTTTCGTTCCCTCTGGACAATCCTGCTATCATTAGAGACATGTGACCGCAAATTGGTTGCCAAAGGCGAGGAAAGACATGGCGCGCATCTTGATGACGGGAGCTTCGGGCGGGATAGGAACGCGTCTGCGAAAACTGTTGCCGCCGATCTATCCGGACCTGTTGCTCAGCGACATCCGCCCGCCCGCCGATCTCGGCCCCAACGAACAATTCAAGGCGGCGGACCTCTCTGACCTGGCGCAGTGCGAGGCGATCTGCGAGGGCGTCGACGGCATCATCCATTTCGGCGGCTATTCGGTCGAAGGTCCCTGGAACGACATCCTCCAGGCCAACATCATCGGCGGCTACAATCTGTTCGAGGCCGCGTATCGCAAGGGCGTCAAGCGTGTGGTGTTCGCCTCCTCGAACCATGCCGTCGGATTCTATCCCCGCCACCACAAGATCGGCACCGACGTGACCCCGCGCCCCGACGGCCGCTATGGCGTCAGCAAGGTATTCGGCGAAGCGGTCGGCGCGCTCTATGCCGACAAGCATGGCCTGAAGGTGACTTGCCTTCGCATTGGCAATTTCGGCGACGTGCCGCTGGACCATCGCCGGATCTCGATCTGGCTGAAGCCGGAAGATCTGGTGCAGCTCTGCCGGATCGGGCTCGAGCATCCCGACATTCATTTCGAGATCTTCTACGGCGTGTCCCTGAACGAGCGTGCCTGGTGGGACAACCACCGCGCCTACGAGTTCGGTTACCGTCCGACGGGGCGCTCCGAGGATCATGTGGCACATGCGATGGCCGAGCAGGCCAAGCTGAAGCCCGATCCGGTCGGCGATCACTATCAGGGCGGCGCGTTCTGCAGCAACGAGTTCGACGGCGACACAAGTCGCATCATCGATTGGACCAAGCGGTAGGAGCGCATTCGCAAATCCAGGGCGTCGGAATCGACGCGCTAAACAACGCGTTTGCCGGCCTGGGCCGCGATGGGCCTCTGTACAAAGTACATCAGGATCAGGGAAATCACCGCCGTCGTCACGACGACGTATCCCAGCCGGTCGAAATGCCGGAGCGTACCGTCGGCGTCCTGCGCGATGAGTGCGGCGGCGAGCACGGAGCCGAGCCCGCCGGAGAGCTGTTGCAGCGACGCGCCGACCGCGCTGAAGGAGCCGCGTTGCGCCGGCTCGGGGATTGCCGAAATCAACGCCTGCGAAGGAATCATGCGGGAGAAGATGCCGACGAACATCAGGACGTTGACCAGGATCGCGACCGTCAGGCTCACCTCGCCGAGATGGGTGTAGATCAGCACCATCACGATGGACATGGCGCTGCCGAAGACGAAGGTGGGGTATTTGCCGAAGGCATCGCTCGCGCGTCCCACCAGCGGGCCGATGACAATGCTGAACAGGCCGGAGACGAGATAGATCGTCGGCAGATGCACGATGTCGATGCCGAGATTGTGCACGGTGTAGGCGCTGCCGAACGGCATCAGCATGTAGCCGCCGGTCGCCAGCAGGGTCGTTACCGAAAACGCCATCCAATAACGCGGCTGCGAGACCGTGGCGATCAGATGCCGGAACGGATTTCGATCCTGCTTCAGCCCGAGATGGCCGTTCACCGGCTTCATCAGGAGCATCACTGCGGTCATCCCGATCACCGACAGTCCGACCAGCGCGCCGAACGCGACGTGCCAGTTCCACTGGTTGGCGAGGAAAAGACCGGCCGGGATGCCCAGCACCTGGCTTGCCGCGAAGGCGGTTTGCACGAAACCCATGACGCGGCCGCGCAATTGCAGCGTGAACAAATCGGTGACGATGGCGAGCACGACCGAGCCGATCACGCCGCCGAACAGGCCGGTCACGATCCGCCCCAGCAGCAACAGATGATAGTTGGGCGCGATCGCGCACAGCATCGTGCCAAGGGTGAAGCCGGCGTAGAAGAACAACAGCAGCCGCTTGCGATCAAACCGGTCGGCAAAGCCGGCCGCCAGGATACCGGAAATCCCCGCGCTGAACGCATAGGCCGAGACCGCCACGCCGAACTGAGCGGCCGAAATATCGAGCGCCGGCATCATGATGGCGCCGAGCGGCGACATGATCATGAAATCGATGATGATCGTGAACTGGACCAGCGCCAGCAGCGCAACGAGGATCGCCTGGTAGCGCGAGAAGCCTCGGGATGGCGCTTGCCGCTCGGCGATCGGCTCCGTCAGGGTTTGTTCGGTCATGGCATTTCATTTGGGAGGGAGTGGAGGAGGACGCGCGACGTGGCGCCGGAGCCCGGCCCATATTTATTTCCGGCTCTGCGAAATTTCGATGGCTTGACAAACAGTTTTAGTGTCCGTCCCAGCGCGGTGCCTCGATTCACACGGGGCGAGCGACGCAAAGGCCTGAGCCTCGCTTTGGCCGTTCCGGCCATTGATCCAGATCAACGTTGCTCTGGCCGTCTGGCTCTCGATTTTGCGAGACCGCAATTCGGCAATCGGTGCCTCGATCACGGCTCAACGGCGGCAGCGCGAGTCAGGACAATGAAAATCGAATTGCCAGCCGCCGTACTGCTCACGCTGTTCATGTCGGGACCGGCGCGGGCCGCGATGCTCGGCGACGCCGAGGCGACGTTTCTCGACCAGCTCGTCACCGCATCCGCGGTGCTCGAACAACGATGTGTCGGCTACGAGGTCGATGGTGCCGGCAGTGTACAGCTCGGCGCCCGACTTCTCGGCAGCACGGATGCCGCGATGGCGATGATCGACGCCTATGCTGCAGCCATCAAGGCCCGCGATGGCGAGAGCTCCGATCCCGGTAAATTCCGCCCCGAAGTGTCCGACGCTGCCGGCAAAACGTTCAGGCGCGTCCGGATCTGATCAGAAACCCGAAGAGAGCATGCGCCGACTATGGCGATGCCAGCGTGGATCGCGGTCTGCTGAGGCGGTACTGAACCTGGACTTGAGGGATTCAGATCTGCGCAAACGAAAGGGCCGTCTCGAAAGACGGCCCCTTGGTTGTTATTCGACGATCTCAACGATCCGGTGGGTTCGCGGTTCGACCAGAACCGTGCGACCGTTCACCACCGTGTAACGATACTCACGGGCGCCGTACTCGGGCGGCACCTCGTAATAGGTCACGCCCTCTTCCGGAAGAACCGCCCCGACTCTCACATCCTCGCGGTACTGATATGAGGGCCGCCGCTGTTCGACGACGTAGGAGTGAAAGCGAGGACGTTGATCGACACCAAGGACTCCCGCCACGCCGCCAACGACTCCGCCGACGACGCCACCCACAACTGCACCGACAGGCCCTGCCGCTCGCTCACCATCCCGCGCACCGCGTTCGACGCCTCCGGGAACGCCCTGGGCCTGGGTCGTTACGGGAAGCAGGACGGCGACGGCAACAGCGGCGGCTCCGACTAAACGGCAAATCATGGCAGCTCCTATGGTGGGGGATTGGTGCAAGACCAAGTACCAAGCCGACCATAGGTTCCCCGGAAGTTGTGGACTGCGGGCGTTATTGCCCGAATGGGCTCGTGCGGCCTGCAATTGCGGGTAATCCAGCGCGCCCTTACCGCGTGAACTGCACCACCGCGAGAAGCGAACGTCTCCCATCTATGAACGCGGGCCCTCGGCTCGCTCATCCCCAATCCGCGCCAGGTAATCCTTCTTGCTGAACTGCATGTGATCCACACACAGCTGCGCCAGCGCCCAGCTGTCGCGGCCCTTCAACAGCTCGATCATGAGCTCGTGCTGGCGGCGCGATTGTGCCAGCCCGTCGCTGTCGGCGAGATTCTTGGCGCGCATCGGCAGGGTCAGGTTCATGTAGTGCTGCAGCGAGCGCACCAGATATGGATTGCTGCAGGCCGAGAACAGCGCGAGGTGGAAGGCGTCGTTGGCTTCATGGATGCCGCGCAGGTCCTGCAAATCCGCTCTCGCGCAATATTGCCGCTGCAATGCAGAGAGCTCGTCGATCAGGCCTTGCTGTGCGGGCAGGGGGATCATCAGCGCCGCCTGCCGGGTCAGCATCTCCCGGACCTCGTAGATCTGCCGGACCTCTTCGGCCGAGTAAAACCGCACGGTGGCGCCGACATTCTTCTCGCGGCGGACGATGCCCCGGCGCTCCGCATCCACCAAGGCCTGCCGCACGAAATGGCGCGAAGTGCCGTAAGCCGACATCAGCGCGTCCTCTGTGAGGCGCGCGCCTGGCGCAAGTCGGCCGAAGATGATGTCCTCTTCGAGCCGCGCGACGATGTCGTCCGGATCGTCGCGCCGGACCATCGTGGCGTCTGCGATGTGAATGTCGGACATGCCCTCGGCCTCCCGGCGCTTGGCCGGTTCGTCCTGTGGAGCAGGGAAGGCCCTGATTGTCAATAATCTGGTCTCCCACCAGCGCGCAACACGGGTAAATGGCAGGTTTAACGTCTGTCTTATTGACAATCAAGGGGCAATCTGTAGGACAATGACCCGGTAATGGGAGTGGTATGATGACGAGTGGGTTGCGCAAAGGGCTGACGAGCTATGGCGATGCCGGCTTCTCGCTGTTCCTGCGCAAGGCGTTCATCAAGGCCATGGGCTATTCCGACGACGCGCTGGAGCGTCCGATCGTCGGCATCACCAACACCTATAGCGACTACAATCCCTGCCACGGCAACGTCCCGCAGATCATCGAGGCCGCCAAGCGCGGCGTGATGCTGTCGGGCGCGATGCCGTTCGTGTTCCCGACGATCTCGATCGCGGAGAGTTTTGCGCATCCGACCTCGATGTATCTGCGCAATCTGATGGCGATGGACACCGAGGAGATGATCCGCGCGCAGCCGATGGATTCGGTGATCGTCATCGGCGGCTGCGACAAGACTCTTCCTGCGCAGGTGATGGCGGCGATCAGCGCCGACCTGCCGACGGTGGTCATCCCCGTTGGCCCCATGGTGGTTGGTCATCACAAGGGCGAGGTGCTGGGCGCCTGCACCGATTGCCGTCGCCTCTGGGGCAAGTATCGCGCCGGCGAAATGGATGATGTCGAGATCGAGGCGGTGAACGGCCGCCTTGCGCCGTCGGTCGGCACCTGCATGGTGATGGGCACCGCCTCCACCATGGCCTGCATGATCGAGGCCATGGGCCTGTCGCTGCCGATGAGCGCGACGATTCCCGCCCCGCATGCGGAGCGCTTTCGCCTTGCCGAGGCGAGCGGCAGGGTGGCCGCCGAGATGGCCAAGACCAAAGGTCCGAAGCCGAGCGAGGTGCTGACGCCGGCATCTTTTAAGAATGCCCAGGTCGTGCTCCAGGCGATCGGCGGCTCGACCAACGGCCTGATCCATTTGACCGCGATGGCACATCGTTCGCCACACCGGCTCGACCTCGGGGTGTTCGACCAGATTGGCCGCGAGGTGCCGGTGCTGGTCGATCTCAAGCCGTCCGGCGAGCATTACATGGAGCATTTCCATCACGCCGGCGGCGTGCCGAAACTGCTGGCGCAACTCGGCGATCTCGTCGATCTCGATGCCAAGACGATCACCGGCCAGACGCTGCGCGATATCGCGGCGAACGCGGAAGACGTGCCCGGCCAGGACGCGATCCGTCCGCGGGACAATCCGATCAAGAAGGAAGGCGGCCTCGCCGTCCTGCACGGCAATCTCGCGCCGCGCGGCGCAGTCATCAAGCAATCCGCCGCGAGCCCAAAGCTGCTGCAACACACGGGCCGTGCGGTGGTGTTCGAATCCGTCGAGGATATGACGCTGCGGGTGGACGATCCCGATCTCGACGTCACGGCCGATGACGTGCTGGTGCTGCGCAACGCCGGCCCCAAGGGCGCGCCCGGCATGCCGGAGGCGGGCTATCTGCCGATCCCGAAGAAGCTCGCGCGCGCTGGGACCAAGGACATGGTGCGCATTTCGGATGCGCGCATGAGCGGCACCGCATTCGGCACCATCGTGCTGCACATCACTCCGGAATCCGCCGTCGGCGGCCCGCTGGCGCTGGTGAAGAACGGCGACATGATCCGACTCGACGTCGCCAAGCGCAGCATCGAGCTTCTGGTGGATGCTACCGAGCTGGAACGGCGGCGTACGGCATTGAAGCCCGCGGCTGCGCCGGATGAGGCGCGGCGCGGCTATGCGTGGCTGTTCAACGAGACCATCATGCAGGCCGACGAGGGCTGCGATTTCGATTTCATGCAGAGGACTGGGAAGAAGACTGAGCAGAAAACTAAGAGAGGGTGACCAACCACCCGGAAGCGTAGCCCAGACCGCTAAAGCGGCGGGCGTTAAAACAGGGGGAAACGATGATCGCACGATCCATGCCAAGATTCTACATCGGCTGGCGGCAACGGCCGCAATCCTGTTCGTCACGGGCGCATCTGCGCAGGAGGTGAAGCATTATCGCTTCGCCTACGACCAGCCGCGCAATACCGGCTACTCCATCGCGGGCGACCTCTTTGCCGAAAAGCTCAAGGAATTGAGCAAAGGCACCATGATCATCGATCAATATCCGGGCGCGCAGCTCGGGCAGGAGCCGCAGGTGCTCCAGCTCGTGAAGGCGGGCGACGTCGAGTTCTCGATCATCTCCTCGGCGAACACCGCGACGATCTCGCCGCAAGCGGGCGTGATGTCGTTGCACTTCCTGTTCCGCGACGAGAACCACGTGGTCAAGGGTCTGGCCGATCCAAAAGTGTTCGAGGCGCTCAAGACCATGATCGACGAGACCACGCAGGGCCTGCATGTGATCGCGACGGGGTCGCAGGGCGTGCGCCACATGTACTCGAAGAGGGAGATCCACAATGTCGGCGACATCAAGGGCCTGAAGATCCGGGTGCAGGCGACTGCGACCGAGGACACCATGTTCCCGGCCTACGGCGCCCAGACCGTGCACATGCCGTTCGGCAGCGTCTACACGAGCCTGCAGACCGGCGTCGTCGACGTCGCCGAGAACAGCATCAATGTCTACCTCGTCAACAAGCACTACGAGGTCGCGCCGGTCCTGAATATCACCGAGCACGAAGCCAACAACGCGCTGGTGTTCATCTCGGACAAGCTCTGGCAGAGCCTGTCGGCCGAGCAGAAGGGATGGGTCCAGGCGGCGGGGAACGAGGTCAGCTCAAGGAGCCGCAGAAGGCCTTCGACCTCGAACGCACCGCGGCAGAGAAGCTGAAGAAGATGGGCGTGAAGATCGTCGACAACGTCGACAAGAAGACCTTCACGGCGACCGCCGATCCCTATCTCGACAAGCTCGCCAAGGAGCTCGGCCCGCACGCCGAGAAGATCAAGGATTTGATCCGCTCGATCAACTAGGCCGCGTACCGTTGCCTCCGCGTCGTCCCGGCGAAAGCCGGGACCCATACGCCGCGGCGGAGCTTGGGGCAGGATAGCCGCCAGCTTGCTTTGGCCACACGCAGCTGGGGGTATGGGTCGCGGCTTTCGCCGGGACGACGGGGATAGTGATGACAATCGCCGACAAACTGCTGGTGCAACGCCAACGGCACCTCAAATGGCGCGGGCTGGACTGGCTCGAGCTCGCCTTGATGATCCTCTGCGGCGTGCTCTGCTTCGGCTTCTCGCTGTCGGTGACCGCCGACATCGTCACCCGTACCATCGGCCATCCCTGGCTCTGGCTCCAGGAAGTGACCTCGACGCTGTTCATCTATGCGATTTTCGTCGGCACCGCGGCCGCGACCCGGCGCAACGACCACCTCTATCTCACCGCGATCTCCGAGGCGATGCACGGCACGCCGCGTCTGATCGTCGAAGTCATCATCCGGATCGTGGTGCTCGGCGTCGCCTTCTGCCTGATCTTGTACGGATATCAGAACTATCTCCGCGGCTTCGGCAGTTTCCGCCTGCCGTCGGGCACGCCGATCGCCTCGCTCTACGCGATCATCCCTCTGTCGGGCGTGCTGATCGGCCTGTTCACCATCGAGCAGCTCGTCAACGGTCTGCGCAACGGCTTTGACCACCCCGAGCCACCCGAAGAGGATGACGGGGCGCCTGTTATCACCGACGCGCAGATGAGGGCGCAGCCGTGAGCGCACTCCTTGTTCTGGCGTTGATGACGGTCTGCTTCCTGTCGTTCGGCTATCTCGGCGTGCCCGTGCCGTTCTCGCTGATGGCCGGCGTCTTCATCGGCGCGCTGCTGTCGGACGTCTCGCTCGCCGCGATCATCCAAAAAGTCTTCGACGGCGTCGATTCCGAGGCGCTGCTGGCGATCCCGTTCTTCCTGCTGGTCGGCGAGCTCATGAGCTCGGCCAATGTGGTGGTTCGAATAGCCAACCTCTCGGTGTCCCTCGTTGGCCACATCAGAGGCGGCCTGTCGCAGGTCGTGGTCGTCTTCAGTATGTTCTTCTCGGAAATGTCGGGCTCGACCACGGCCGACGTCGCTGTGATGAGCCGCGCTCTGGGCGGCCCGATGAAGCGCGAGGGTTACGAGCCCGCCTTCATCGCCGCGATCATCGCATCCGCATCGACCATCGCGGCGCTGGTGCCGCCGAGCATCACCGCGGTGGTCTATGGCGCCGTCGGCAATGTCTCGATCGCCGGCCTGTTCATGGCAGGCGTCGTGCCGGGCCTGATGATCGGCTTCGGGTTGATGATCTATTGCTATTTCTTCGGCCCGTCCGGCCTGCGCAAGCCGCGCGCGCCGCTGCGGCAGGTGGTGTTCGCGGCCGGCGATGCGGCGCTGCCGCTGATGATTCCGGTGATCCTGTTGGGGGGCATCCTGACCGGCTGGTTCACGCCGACGGAAGCCGGTGTCGTCGCCGTGGTCTGGATTGTCGTCGTCGTGATCCCAGCGCTCAACCGCGGGCATATCAGGAAGATTCCGTACGATTTCTGTCTCGCCGGCCTGATCTTCTCGCTGCCGCTGATCACGATCGGCGCCGCCAATGCGTTCGGCTGGATGCTCGCCTATTTGCGCGGTGCAAGCTACATCGCCGAAGTCATCACCTCGCTCGCCGGCAACGACCCGCATCTGATCATGCTGCTGATGGTGCTGCTGTTCACGGTCGTCGGCGATTTCATCGAGCCGGTGCCGACCATCATCATTTTCATGCCGCTGGTCAACACACTGACGGAAGCCGGCGACATCAACGCCGTGCATATGGGCGTGGTGCTGATCGCCACGCTCGCCTTCGGCCTGATCACGCCGCCTTACGGCTTGGTGCTGCTGATGGCCTCGAAATTCGTCGGCGTCAGTTTCGCAAAGGCGCTACGCGCCGCTTTGCCGATCTATCTGGTGTTCCTCGGGACGATCGCGTTTGCGATCTATTTCCCGAGTGTGGTGCTGTGGCTGCCGCAGAAAGTGCTGCCGGAATCGGTCGGATGCTTCAAGTCGCCGGCGGGCACGGGCTATATCTGTCCCAAGTAAGCCTGCTCGAGTGAACGCTACTTGCTCTTGCTGGTGAATTTCTTCACGGCGGTTCGAAACTCCGCAGTGTTCATCGCCATGATGATCTTGTGCTCCTCGGCGTCGAGCTGCTGCTTCACCGGGGTCGTGGCGGCCTGGTAGACCAGCGACTTGGTGCCGGCAATCGCGGCGAGCGGGTTCTGCGCCAGCCGCTCGGCGAGGGTTCGCGTTGCCGCCTTCAACTCGGCGGCGGGAACGAGCTTCGCAACCAGACCCCATTCATGGGCCTGCTGCGCGGTAAAATTATCCTCGGCCAGGAAAATCTGCAGCGCGCGGCGGGAGCCGACCGTGTTGACGATGCCGACCGTAGATCCGCCATCCGGCGAGACGCCGATCTTGGCATAGGCCGGCGTGAATTTGGCATCCTCGGCGGCGATGCAGAGATCGGTGACGAAGGCGAGGCCCATGCCGGCGCCGGCCGCCGAGCCGTGCACGCTGGACAGCGAGACCTTCGGCATGCGCCGGAGGATCTCGATGAAGGCGTGATAGTGCTTCAACAGCTCGCCGACGACCGGCGTCACCGTGCCCGCTTCGGCGGCGGCGCCGATCGTCTGCAGATCGCCGCCAGCCGAGAAGGCGCGGCCTTCGCCTTCGAGGACCACGACCCTGATGTCGTCGGCGCCCTCAATGTAAGCCGCGAGCTGTTCGAGCTGTTGTGCAATCGCCAGATTGATCGAGTTGAACGCGGCGGGCCGGTTGAGCGTGATGGTCGCGATCGGCCCGTCGATCCGCAGCAAGGCGGGATCGTCGGGCTGGGAGACGGGAGCTGGCATCTTGAAATCCCCGGCATGAGGTCGTTCGTGCGACTAAATCGCAGAAGGCGAGGGGTGACAATCCCCGGCAGGCGCCCTTGCGCAAGCCGGAACGATAGGTTCAAATGGACCTGCCTTCGTCAGGGACGGACACGAGCGCCGGCTCCTCCTGGGCAAGCAAGCCAAAATCAGCGCGAGAGGAGACGACATGGGTGACGCTCGTGTCTTGCGGAAATGGGCTGTCCAATGACGGACGGTCCGGTGGTCATTATCGGTGCCGGCCATGGCGGCTACCAGGTGGCGGCATCGCTGCGTCAGGCGGGATTTTCCGCTGCTATCTGCCTGATCAACGACGAGGCGCATCTGCCCTATCAGCGGCCGCCTTTGTCCAAGGCTTACATCAAGGGGACCGCCGGGCCGGAGAGCCTGATGTTCCGGCCGGGGAAATTCTACCAGGACCAGAGCATCGAGCTGGTCGCGGGCCGCGCCGTGTCGATCGACCGCGCGGGGCGCAAGGTGCTGCTCGCCTCGGGCAGGCCGCTGCCCTACGGCCACCTCGTGCTGGCGACCGGCGCCCGCAACCGGCTGCTCGATCTGCCCAATGCGAACCTTCCCGACGTGAAATATCTGCGCATCCTCGACGACAGCGAGGTGCTGCGGCAGATCATGCCGTCAAAGACGCGGGTCGTGGTGATCGGCGCCGGCTTCATCGGCCTCGAATTCGCGGCCACCGCGCGCATCAAGGGGCTAGAGGTCGACGTGCTCGAACTCGCCCCGCGCGTGATGGCGCGCGCGGTGACGGCTGAGGTGTCGGAGTATTTTCAGGCGCGGCATCGCGAGGCCGGCATCCGCATCCACCTCGGCGTGCAAGCAACCGCGATCGAGGCGGAGGACGGCAAGGTCACCGGCGTCTCCTTGAGCGACGGAAGGCATTTGCCGGCGGATCTTGTCGTGGTCGGCGTCGGCGTGCTGCCGAACATCGAGCTTGCGGCGGAGGCGGGGCTGCCGGTCGCGGCCGGGATCATCGTCGACGAATATCTCTCGACGGCCGATCCTGATATCTCGGCGATCGGCGATTGCGCGCTGTTCAACAGCCCGCGCTTCGGCGGATCGCAGCGGCTGGAATCGGTGCAGAATGCCACCGATCACGCGCGCTGCCTCGCGGCGCGGCTGACCGGCGACCGCAAGGCCTATGACAGCCATCCCTGGTTCTGGAGCGACCAGGGCGAGGACAAGCTCCAGATCGCGGGCCTCACCACCGGCTACGACCGCGTCGTCCTGCGCGGCGATCCCACCAGGAAGGCATTCTCGGCGTTCTGCTACAAGGGCGACAATCTGCTCGGCATCGAATCGATCAACCGTGCCGGCGACCACATGTTCGGCCGCCGCCTGTTCGGCCTGGATCGCTCGATCACGCCGGAGCATGCCGCCGACGAAAGTTTCGATCTGAAGGGCGCGCTGGCGTGATCAGTTCGCATTGAGGACGGCGGCGACTTCCGCGGCCGTCGGCATCGACGGCCCCGCGCCCATGCGCTGCACGGAGATCGAGGCGGCGGCATTGGCGAAGGCGAGTGCTGCGCGCAAGTCGACGCCGTCGGCGAGTTGCGCCGCGAGTGCTCCCACAAAACAATCGCCTGCGCCCGTGGTGTCGACCGCCTTCACCACGCGGCCTTGCACCGAAATCTCCTCGCGTCCCGCGAGCGCCAGCACGCCGCGCTTGCCGAGGGTCACGCAGATGGTCTGGTCCTCGCGCGCCTGAAGTTTTCGTGCGACGTCGAGGATGCGCGCGGCCTCGTCACTGTCGGACAACTCCACGCCGGCGAGGAGGCCGAGCTCGGTCTCGTTCAGCACGAGGATGTCGATCAGCGCGAGCAATTCGCTAGACATGGTTTGTGCCGGAGCCGGATTGAGCAGCGTCGTGGCGCCAATGTCGCGAGCCCGCCGGAAGAACGCGGCGATCGTCGGCAGCGGGATCTCGAATTGGCTGACCGCGACGTCGCCCTTGGCTAGCGGGACGGCCGCGACGTCATCGACGCCGACAAGCGCATTGCTGCCGGGAATGACGACGATGGTGTTGTCGGCCTCCGCCACCGTGATGATGGCCGTGCCTGTGTGCGCCTCGGCCGTCTCTCGGATCGCGCCGAGATCGATGCCTTGCGCGCCGAGGAACGTCCTCAGCTCACCGCCGAACAAATCCTTGCCCAGCCGGCCGATCAGCGTGGTCCGCGCGCCAAGCCGCGACGCCGCCACCGCCTGGTTGGCGCCCTTGCCGCCCGGAAAATACAGCACCTGCTTGCCGGCGACGGTCTCGCCGACCCTGGGATGGCGATCGGCTGTCGCCACCACATCCATGTTGATGCTGCCGGCGACGAAGACGCGCCCCATGAGAGACCCCTGCGAGCGCTAGACCCTAACCTCGAACTCGTGCCTGACCTTGGCGATGTCGACAAGAGTCGGCAGGCCAGCTTCGTTGCCAAGACGCTGGATCTTGAAGGTCGAGGCTGCCCGGGCAAAATCGAAATGCTCGCGCCAGCTTTTGCCGGGATGGGCGAGATAGGAATAGACATAGGCGCCATGGAAGACGTCGCCGGCGCCGTTGGTGTCGATCACGCGCTCGCGCGGAATCGGCATCGCCGGCATCACCTGCACCGTTCCGGTCTCGTCGTACCAGAGCAGGCCCTTCTCGCCCATGGTGATGCCGCCGATCTTGCAGCCGCGGCTCTTGAGATAGTCCAGCATCTTTTCCGGCGTGAGATCCATCTGCTCGCACAGGCGCTCGGCGACGATCGCGACGTCGATGAATTCCAATAGCTCATGCGTGTTGGTGCGCAGGCCGCCACCGTCGAGCGAGGTCAAGATGCCGGCCTCGCGGCAGACTTTTGCGTAGTGGATCGCGGCATCGGGCTGATGGCCGTCGACATGCAGCGCGCGGCAGCCGCCGAGATTGAGCATCGGGAAGGGATGGATGTGGTCGTCGTCGCGGCAGCGGACGATGGCGCGCTTGCCGTCCTTGGGCATGATGAAGGACAGCGAGGACTGATTGACCTTCCGCCCATGGAGCGAAATCGCATATTTCGCGCACATGTCCATGAACATGCGGCCGAGCCAGTCATTGGCCGCGGTGGCGATCAGATCGGGCACGATGCCGAGCTTGGCGCAGCAGAACGCCGCGGTCACCGCATTGCCGCCGAAGGAAACCGCGTAGTCGGAGGCCACGTGCTTCTCGTCGCCGGTCGGCATGTGGTCGGTGATGAAGACGACGTCGATATAGGTCTGTCCGATGAAGAGAGCCTGCATTGCTTGTCCGTGATGCGCTTTGTGGTCCCGGCCGGCGTGCTTACTGTAACACCGGTTCCGTCGCGGGACCGCTGAAATTATTCGCAAAACCGCCGCTGGGAGTGCTTGAGGTCGGCATGCGGCCGGAATACGACCATCACCGGGTAATGCCAAGCCCGGACAAACGCCGTCTCTCGGTCCACGGTTCCGGGCCGCTCAACAGGGGGAAGCATGATCACCGGCCTCGATCACGTCGTCGCACTGGTCAGGGATATCGGTGCGGCCAAGGCGGCCTATCAGACGCTGCTCGGGCGCGCGCCGGCCTGGCAGAACTCGGGCGAGGGCGCCGACCGGGTGTTGTTCACTCTTGCGAACATGACGATGGAATTGATGGCGCCGAACGGCTTCAGCGTGGCCGCCGACCGCATGCGCGCGCTGCTCGATGACCAGGAAGGCGTGCTCGCCAGCCTGTGCTTTCGTGTCGCGGACATGAGAAAAATGCACCGGCGGCTGGAGCGGGTGGCGCTCAAGCCGGATCCGGTCGCCGAGGTCGAAAGCAGCGATGCGGAGAGCGGTGCGGTCCTGCACTGGAAGCGGACGCGCGCCGCCACGGAGCTCACGCGCGGCGTGCGCATGTTCTTCCTCGAACTGGCTGATGAGCGTCCGCTTTCGCCGGCGACCGATATCGCGCCGATCGATGCGCTCGACCACGTCGTGATCACGACCGAAGACTCCGATCGCGCCGCCGCGCTCTATGGCGCGCGGCTCGGGCTCGATCTGGCGCTTGACCGCTCGCACCAGGATTGGGGCCAGCTGATGTTCTTCCGCTGCGGCGATCTCGTCGTCGAGGTGGTGCGCCGCCCCGTTGCGGGCGGCGATTCCCTGCATGACCGCCTCTGGGGCCTGAGCTGGCGGGTGGCCGATATCGACGCCACGCGCGCCCGCCTGATTGCCGCCGGCCTCGACGTCAGCGACGTGCGCAACGGCCGCAAGCCGGGCACGCGGGTGATGACGGTGCGGACCGGCACCTGCGGCACCCAGACGGTCCTGCTGGAGCGCTCGTCGAAGCCGGTGGATTGAGGTTCAGTCCTCCCCTCGTCATTGCGAGGAGCTCTTGCGACGAAGCAACCCAGACTGCCTCCGTGGTGGCAGTCTGGATTGGGTCGCTACGCTCGCAATGACGAAACTATGCGGCGGGCCGAGCGCGTGTTACACGGCATCCTGATAGCACCCAGCGAGCAACCGGTTTGGCGAAAGCAGCGGCAAAGCGAACTCTGAAATGGCAGCGCGATCCCGAGGGGATGCGGCTGCGCATTCTCGAAGCCGCCAAGCAGGAATTCTCGGCGCACGGGCTTGCCGGTGCGCGCGTCGACCGCATCGCGGCCAACGCCGGCGCCAACAAGCGGATGCTGTATTATCACGTCGGCAACAAGGACGAGCTCTATCTCGCGGTGCTCGAAGGCGCCTATGACAAGATCCGCAGCGAGGAGCGCGGGCTCGATCTCGAACATCTCGATCCGCCCGAGGCCATCCGCCGCCTAATTGAGTTCACCTGGAATTATTTCCTGCGCAATCCCGAATTCCTGTCGCTGCTCCAGACCGAGAATCTCGCGCGCGCAAAGCATCTCAAGAAATCGACCAAGGTGAAGTCGATGCACTCGCCCTTCGTCGAGATGATCGGCACCGTGGTGCGGCGCGGTGTGTCCGGCGGCGACTTCAAGGTCGCGGTCGATCCTGTCCAGCTCTACATCTCGATCGCGGGACTCTGCTTCTTCTATCTGTCGAACTCGGCGACGCTTAGCGTGATCTTCGGTCGCGATTTGCTGGCCAAGGACGCCAAGGACGAGCGGCTGGACCACATGGTCGGCCTCGTGCTGGCAGCGCTGACGGGGCAGTCGGCCGCACTGTTAGCTATGACGAAGGCGCCGAAGTCGCGCGCTGCGGTGGCGCAGACGGTTTAGCGGTGTAACTCGCTACAGCTCGATGGATTATCGGCGCTTCTCCGAATTCAGCCGTCATCGTCCGGCTTGACCGGACGATCCAGTACTCCGAGACGGTTTTGGTTGAGCCGACGGGTCGCGGCGTACTGGATTCCCCGCCTTCGCGGGGAATGACACCGAAGACGTGGCGCTGCCGACGCGTCCCTCAAGCCACCCGGAACCCGCCCAAAACGTCGCAGGAAAACCGCTGGACAGTATTTACCCAACGGGTTAATTTCTCGCCCAACGAACAAGACTGCCGGGAGTGAGACGTGGCTGAGCTGAAGCCGCAGAGTGCGGTGTCCAAGATGCTGAATGCGGCCTGGATTCGGCCGTTTTTGTTCCTGGTGTTCATCGTCGTGGCCTGGGATCTCGCCATCCGGCTGTTCAAGATTCCCGCCTACCAGATCCCGTCGCCGGGCGATGTCATTGCGGTGCTGCGCACCGATTGGCCGGAACTGTTGCGCCAGTCCTGGCCGACGACTTATGCCACCGTCTGCGGTTTCGCGCTCTCGGCGTTGTTTGGCATCCCCATCGCGATGCTGATCGCGGGCTCCAAGACGGTGGAGAGCTACGTCTATCCGCTGCTGGTGTTCTCGCAATCCGTGCCGAAGATCGCGATCGCGCCGCTGTTCGTAGTCTGGTTTGGCTTCGGCATCATTCCGAAAGTGATTTCGGCGTTCCTGCTCGGCTTCTTTCCGGTGGTGGTCTCCGCCGTGCAGGGCTTCAAATCGGTCGATCCAGATATGGTCGATCTCGCCCGCGCCATGCAGGGCAGCCGCTTCCAGGTGTTTTGCGCGGTGAACCTGCCGCATGCGCTGCCCGCGATCTTCTCCGGCCTCAAAGTGTCAGTGACGCTCGCCGTGGTCGGCGCCGTCGTCGGCGAGTTCGTCGGCTCCAATTCCGGCATCGGCTATGTGATGCAGCGCTCGATCGGCACCTTCGACCTGCCCACGATGTTCGCAGCGCTCGTGATCCTCGCGCTGCTCGGCGTCATCCTGTTCTGGATCGTGGACCGGATCGAGAAGCTGGTCATTCCCTGGCATGTTAGCCAGCGCGAGGACGTGATTTTCGCCTCTTAACAACAACCAAAGCGACGAACGGCCGCCAAACGGCCGACGCAACAACGAGAAGGGAGAGTGACGATGAAGCGGTGGATAGGAGTTGTCTCGGCGGCGCTGATGGTGTTCGCGGCCATGCCGGCGCAAGCAGCCGACAAAGTCGTGCTGATGCTCAACTGGTACGTCTATGGCGAGCACGCGCCGTTCTATTACGGCAAGGCCAAGGGCATCTACGCAGCCGAAGGCATCGACCTCGAGATCCAGGAAGGCCGCGGCTCGGCCGCGACCACGCAGGCGGTGGCCGCCAAGACCGCCGATTTCGGCTATGTCGACGTGCCCACCATGATGCGTGCCGCGATCAAGGGCGCGCCGGTGGTCGCGACCGGCGTGCTGCTCCAGACCAGCCCGATGTCCGCGATGGGTTTCGCCGACAAGAACATCAGGAAGCCGGAGGATATCAAGGGCAAGACAGTCGCGATCACGCCGGCCGATTCCATGACCCAGATCTGGCCGTTGTTCCTGAAGAAGACCGGCCTGAAGGAAAGTGACTTCCAGACGGTTGCCGGCGACGGCCAGACCAAGCTCAACGCGGTCATCAACGGCCAGGCTGATCTCTTGCTCGGCTATGTCATGGACCAGTCCATGAAGATCAAGGACGCCACCGGCAAGGACGTCTATCCGATCAAGTTCGCCGACTACGGCATCAACATGGTCTCCTCGGGCATCATCGCCAACACTGATTATGTGAAGGCCAATGCCGATCTCGTCCGCCGCTTCATGTCGGCGACGACCAAGGCGGTCGAGGCCGCCGAGAAGGAGCCGAAGGCCGCGGCGCAGTCGATCCTCGATGCCAACCCAAAGGGCGGCAAGGTCGACACGCTGACGCAGGGTTTTGAGCTAACCATTCCGCTCTACCGGACTGCTGAGACCAAGAGCAAGCGGCCGTTCCAGGTCACCGACCAGAACATGACCGACAGCGTCAACCTGATGGTCGAATATGGCGGGCTCGATGCCAAGGCCAAGGAGAACCCGAAGGCGTTCTATACCAACGACTATCTGCCGAAGAGCGGTTCGTGAAACCCGCGACAGCCATGAGTGAAACCCTGCAACCGGCCGCGCATCTGAGACTGGTGAGCGACCGGGCTGCGGGCGATGCGTCGGGCATCAAACTGTCCGGCGTGTCGAAGACCTATAGGACGCGCGACGGCGATGTGCCGTCGTTGCGGCCGCTCGACTTTCACATCAATGACGGCGAGTTCTTCGTCGTGGTCGGCCCATCCGGCTGCGGCAAGTCCACGCTGCTCAAGCTGATCTCGGGACTGCTGCCGCCGACGACGGGCGAGATCCTGGTCGAGGGTGAGAAGGTGACGACGCCGCACGGCAATGTCGGCATCGTGTTCCAGAACGCGCTGCTGCTGCCATGGCGCAACATCCTGTCCAACGTGATGCTGCCGATCGACATGAAGCGGCTGCCGCGCCAGACATATCTCGACCGCGCCAAGGCGCTGTTGAAGCTGGTCGGGCTCGAAGGCTTCGAGAAGAAGCTGCCGTGGCAGCTCTCCGGGGGCATGCAGCAGCGCGCCTCGATCTGCCGCGCGCTGGTGCATGATCCCAGGATCATGCTGATGGACGAGCCGTTCGGCGCCCTCGACGCGTTGACGCGCGAGCGCATGAATGTCGAGCTGATGCGGATCCAGCGCGAGACCAGAAAGACGGTGCTGCTGATCACGCATTCGATCCCCGAGGCCGTGTTCCTCGCCGATCGCGTGCTGGTCATGACCGAGCGGCCCGGCGCGGTCGCCGCGATCTACGACGTCCCGCTGCCGCGCCCGCGCTCGCTCGACGTGATGGCCGACCCTGTGTTCACCGAACTCGTCCAGCGCATCCGCAAGCATTTCTTCTCGCAAGGTTCGCTGGACTAAAGCCATGGCGCCGCGTCTGAAGCTGCGAGATATCGCGTTCTTCGAACGTCCCGTGCAGTTCGCGCGGCCGTTCCGCTTCGGCGCGATCACGATCAACGCGACGCCGCAGCTGTTCGTGCGGGTCGAGATCGAGGTGGAGGGCCGGGGAAGCGCGGTCGGTGCCAGCGCCGAGCTGCTGGTGCCGAAATGGTTCGACAAGCGGCCGGAACTGTCGCCGGCGCAGACTGTCGATGATTTGCGCCGCGCGCTGGAGATCGCGCGGGGGCTTTATCTCGCGCGAACCGGGTTTTTGACGGCATTCGATCTGCATGCCTCGTGCATCGGTGCCCAGGTCGCGACATGTGCGAAAAAGAACATTCCGGCGCTTGCGGCGGCTTACGGCCCCGCCGAAATCGACAAAGCGATCCTCGATGCGCTGCTCCGCGCTGCCGAGACCAATTTTTTCGACGGCATGGCCGGCAACATCGCCGGCATCGACGCGCGGCTTTCGCCCGACCTGAAGGAGACGGATCTCACGACGTTTCTATCCGGCCGGAAGCCGCTGCCGCGTGTTGCCATCAGGCATACCGTCGGCCTCGACGACACCGTTGAAGGCGAGGGCGGGGTTGCCGATGCCCGCGAGAACTCCGGGGCAAGATACTTCAAGCTGAAGCTGTCGGGGGACCCCGTCGCCGATGCAGCGCGGCTGGCGCGCATCGGCAAGGAGCTCGATGCGCTGGACCGTGACTACAACCTGACGCTCGATGCCAACGAGCAATATGCCGATCTCGCAGCCTTGCATGAACTCATCGGCCGGCTCGACCATGACACTGCGCTGCGATCGATTTCATCCAGGCTGCTCTATATCGAGCAGCCAATGCCGCGCGATGTTACGAGGCTGTCGCCGCTCGGCTCTCTCGCTGCGCGCGGTTTCATCATCGACGAAGCCGACGATTCCTACGATACGTTTCCTGCGGCACGGGCGCTTGGCTATCACGGCATCTCGTCGAAATCGTGCAAAGGGCTTTACAAGTCCATCGTCAACGCGACGCGCGCGGCGAAATGGAGCGTGGCCGGCGAAAGATTCTTCGTGACCGGCGAGGACCTGACCTGCCAGGCGGGCGTCGCCGTGCAGCAGGACCTTGCGCTCGGTGCCTTCATCGGCATCACCCATGCCGAACGTAACGGCCATCATTATGTGGATGGCTTCGGTGATACGCCTGCCGCAGAGACCCAAGCGTTCGCCGCCGCTCACCCCGATCTCTACGCCGATGCCGGGCAGGGTATCCGTCTCTCCATTCACGACGGCGATCTCCTGACGGGATCGCTTCGCACAACGGGTTTTGCGACGTCGGTCCATCCGGACTGGTCGGCGCTACGCCCGCTCGAACAGCCCAAATCACCTAGGGAGCAATCGGCATGACCACCCAACGCCTCGGCCTCATCATGAACGGCGTCACCGGCCGCATGGGGCTCAACCAGCATCTGATCCGCTCGATCGTCGCGATCCGCGAGCAGGGCGGCGTCCGCTTGAAGAACGGCGACCGCGTGATGCCGGACCCGATCCTGGTCGGCCGCAGCGCCGAGAAGGTCGAGGCCCTTGCCAAGCGCTACAACGTCACGCGCTGGACCACCGATCTCGATGCCGCCCTCGCCGACAAGAACGACACCATGTTCTTCGATGCCGCGACCACACAGGCACGGCCGGGCCTTCTGACCCAGGCCATCAATGCCGGCAAGCACGTTTATTGCGAGAAGCCGATCGCGACGAACTTCGAGGCGGCGCTCGAGGTCGTCAAGCTCGCCAATTCCAAGGGCATCAAGCACGGCACGGTGCAGGACAAGCTGTTCCTGCCCGGCCTGAAGAAGATCGCCTTCCTGCGCGACTCCGGCTTCTTCGGCCGTATTCTCTCGGTGCGCGGCGAGTTCGGCTATTGGGTGTTCGAAGGCGGCTGGCAGGAGGCGCAGCGGCCGTCATGGAATTACCGCGACGAGGATGGCGGCGGCATCATCCTCGACATGGTTTGCCACTGGCGCTACGTGCTCGACAATCTCTTTGGCGAGGTCGAGAGCGTGAGCTGCATCGGCAACACCGACATCCCCGAGCGTTTCGACGAGCAGGGCAAGAAGTACAAGGCGACCGCCGACGACTCCGCCTATGCCACGTTCCAGCTCAAGGGCGGCGCCATCGCCCACATCAACATGTCCTGGGTGACGCGCGTCTATCGCGACGATCTCGTCACCTTCCAGGTCGACGGCACGCTGGGCTCGGCCGTCGCCGGCCTTTCCGACTGCATGATCCAGGCGCGGCAGGCGACGCCCCGGCCGGTATGGAATCCCGACGAGAAGCGGCTGCACGATTTCTACGGCGACTGGCAGAAGCTGCCTGACAACGTCACCTACGACAACGGCTTCAAGGAGCAGTGGGAGATGTTCATCCGCCACGTCTACGAGGATGCGCCCTACAAATTCACGCTGCTCGAAGGCGTCAAGGGCGTGCAGCTCGCCGAATGCGCGCTGAAGAGCTGGAAGGAGCGGCGCTGGATCGACGTCGCGCCGATTAAGGTCTGAGGAGGGAATAATGAACAAGCCCGTCCAGCCCAAGCCCGTTCCGTCAACGTCGTCCCTGTCGCTCAAGCTGCCGAAAGCCGATCGCTCGATCGAGACCTACCGGCTCGCGGCCTCGCGAACGTTTCCGGCAAAGCTCGAGGGGCCGCTGAGCCGCATCGCGTTCTCGGCCGTCCATACCGTGACCGATCCCTTTGCCGACAACGACCCGTGGCTCTCCGCCGCTGTCGACTGGGACAAGACTATCGCCTTCCGCGAGCACGTCTGGGACCTCGGGCTTGGCGTTGCGGAAGCCATGGACACCGCGCAACGCGGCATGGGGCTGGACTGGCCGACCTCGCTGGAGCTGATCACGCGCTCGGTGTCTGCCGCCAAGCGTCGCAACGCGCTGGTGTTTTCCGGAGCGGGCACCGACCATCTCGCGGTGGAGGACGCCAGAAATATGGACGACGTGATCCGCGCCTATGAGGAGCAGACATCGGCGGTCGAGAAGGTCGGCGGCCGCATCATCTTGATGGCGTCGCGCGCGCTGGCGAAGCTTGGCCGTAATGCCGACGATTACGCAAAGGTCTATGATCGCGTGCTGTCGCAGGTTCGCGAGCCCGTGATCATCCACTGGCTCGGCGACATGTTCGATCCGGCGCTGACGGGATATTGGGGCACCAACGATCTCGACAAGGCGATGGATATTGCGGTCGCCATCATCAACGGCAACGCCGCCAAGGTCGACGGTGTCAAGGTATCGCTGCTCGACAAGCAGCGCGAGATCGACATGCGCCGTCGTCTCGACAAGCGCATCAAGATGTATACGGGCGACGATTTCAATTATGCGGAGCTGATCGCCGGCGACGTCGAAGGCTTTTCGCACGCGCTGCTCGGCATTTTTGACGCGATCGCGCCGGCGGCGTCCTACGCCTTGTCGCGCCTGGCAGCGGGTGACGAAGCCGGCTTCCACGACGTGCTGGGGCCGACGGTGCCGCTGTCGCGGCACATCTTCAAGGCGCCGACGCGGTTCTACAAGACCGGCGTGGTTTTCATGGCCTATCTCAACGGCCACCAGGACCACTTCACCATGGTCGGCGGGCAGGAGAGCACGCGCTCGACGCTGCATCTGGCCGAACTGTTCCGGCTGGCCGACAAGGCCGGACTGCTCGCCGATCCGGAGCTGGCGACGCGGCGGATGCAGGCGGTGCTCTCAACGCACGGAATCGAATCCTGATGCGTGATTTCTCGTCCGACCATCGTTGGCTGTCGCTCAACACGGCGACAATCCGGAAACAGGGTGATCTCGTCGAGATCATCGACGCCTGTGCCAGGCACGGTATCCGCGCCATCGACCCCTGGCGCGACCAGGTCGCAACCGTCGGCCTCGATCGTGCCGCGCGTGCGGTGCGCGATGCCGGTCTCGACCTATCGGGCTATTGCCGTGGCGGCATGTTCACCTCCGACGCAGCGCGCCGCGGCGAGGTGCGAGACGACAACCGGCGCTGCGTCGATGAAGCCAAGGCACTGGGCGCCCCCTGCGTCGTGCTCGTCGTCGGCGGCCTGCCGCAATATTCGCGGCCGGGCAGCGAGGCGTCGAAGGACATCGCCGGCGCGCGGACGCAGGTCGAGGAAGCGCTCGCCGAAATGCTCGACTACGCCAAACAGGCCAAGCTGCCGCTGGCGATCGAGCCGCTGCATCCGGCCTATGCGGCCGACCGCGCCTGCGTCAACACGACGAAGCAGGCGCT
The DNA here is from genome assembly GCF_040939785.1 of Bradyrhizobium lupini. Lineage (NCBI taxonomy): Bacteria > Pseudomonadati > Pseudomonadota > Alphaproteobacteria > Hyphomicrobiales > Nitrobacteraceae > Bradyrhizobium > Bradyrhizobium lupini. Next base: position 1,495,646 of record NZ_CP162553.1, on the reverse strand, counting down.
CGACATCTGCGACCGGCTCGACCCTGATCGCAGCGGCATGCTCGGCGTCGCGCTGGACGTCTATCACATCTGGTGGGATCCGGAGCTGATGGGGCAGATCGCGCGCGCCGGCCGAGATCGCCTGCTCGCCTTCCATGTCTGCGACTGGCTGGTGCCGACCAGGGACATTCTCAACGACCGCGGGATGATGGGCGACGGCGTGATCGACATCAAATCGGTGCGCGCAGCGGTCGAAGCGCAGGGCTTTGCCGGCTATTCGGAGATCGAAATCTTCTCCAACGACTGGTGGGGTAAACCGTTGGACGAGGTGCTGCAAACCTGCATCGCGCGGCACAAGACGGTGGTTTAGGCCTTCCGGCAATTGTTGCGCGCGGCGGCGCCGATGGCCTGGGATGTCAAATGGTTGCGCGGAATCGCTGGCCCATCCCGCGCCGGTAACCTTCTACTGTGCATGGGGTTGTTTTCGCGATTTTTTGTTTTGATGCCTCAGCCAATCGCGCAGGGCACGCTCAAAAAGCCGCGGAACCGCACCCGTCCGCCCCTGACCGGCTGTCCGCTCACGGCATAGTTCGGGAAGCGCGCCAAGAAGCGCGAGACCGCGATGGCGCCTTCCAATCGTGCCAGCGCCATGCCGGCGCATTGATGCGCGCCGGTGGCGAAGGCGAGATGCCGGTTCGGCGTGCGCGCGATGTCGAATCTCTCCGGGTCCGGAAACTGTGCGGGGTCACGGTTGGCAGCGCCGATACAGAGCGTGATGGATGTGCCGGCTTCGAGCATGACGCCGCCGAGTTCGACCCGCTCCGTGGTCATGCGGTTGCCGAGCTGGTTCGAGCTCTCGTAGCGCAGCATCTCTTCGACCGCAGTCTTGATCAGCTCAGGATTGTCGATCAGCCGCCGCTTCTGATCCGGGTTCCGGTCGAGCGCCACGAGGCCGTTGCCGATCAGGTTGGTGGTGGTCTCGTGGCCGGCATTGAGCAGGAAGATGCAGTTGTGCAGCAGCTCCTTCTCGGTCAGCCGCTCGCCGTTGTCTTCACCCTGTATCAGGCGCGTCAGCACGTCGCGCTCGGGGTTGCCGGGCCTTTCGCGCCGGCGCGCGACCAGCGTTCGGAGGTAGGCGAGGAAGTCCGTCACCGCCTTGTTGCCGCGGGCAGCCACTTCAGGCGACACCACCGGTTCGAGGGCGCCCAGGATCGCCAGCGACCAGTCGCGCAGCGGCGCGCGCTCGTCATGGGGCACGTCAAGCAGATTGCCGATCACCTCGATCGGGATCGAGGCGGCGAAGTCCTCGATCAGCTCGCAATCACCTTTGGCGGCAATGGCGTCAAGCAAGCCGTCGACCAGCTTGATGATGTCAGGCTCCATCCCCGCGATCGCGCGCGGCGACAGCGCGCCCATGATCAGACGCCGCACGCGGGTATGCGCCGGCGGATCGTTGAAGACGAGGCTCGTGGTGTGGTGCTCGTAGAGCGGGGTGTCGCCGTATTTCGGCGCGAACTCGCGCTTCTTGTCCGAGCTGAACGATTTTGTGTTCTTGTAGGTCGTAACGAGGTCGTCATAGCGGGTCAGGAACACGGTGCCGTTGCGCAGGCGCTTGACCGGCTCGTTCTCCCGCAGTGCACGATAGGTCGGGTAGGGATTGTCGTAGAATTCCGCCGTCAGCTGTTCCAGATCGAAACTGGCCGCCAGTTCATTCGCACTTGCGTTCATGCCGCCATACTCGCCGGTTGAGTCCGATATGCTGTATTCGCTCTTTTGAGCGGCTCGGTTCACCGTCTACAGTCGAGCCGCGATTTGCAAGCCGACCGGACAGGAAAATGCACGCCCGCGCTGACGCTGCCGACACGGCCGCCGAGTCCAGCACTCATTGGCCCGACGATATTTTCGCGACCTTGCAACGCTTCGACGTTCGGCAGGTGCCCTACGTGCCCGACGCCGGCCATTCAAAGCTGATCCAGCGCGTGCTGGCATCGTCCACGATGCGCGGCATTCCGCTCACGACGGAGGAGGAGGGCGTGGCGCTTCTCGCCGGCGCATGGACGGGGGCCAGCGCGGCGTGCTGTTGATGCAGTCGAGCGGGGTCGGCAATTGCATTAACATGCTCTCGCTGATCCCGATCCTGCGCTTTCCCTTCCTCACGCTGGTGACGATGCGTGGCGAGTGGGGCGAGTTCAATCCATGGCAGGTGCCGATGGGATCGACCACGCAGGGCGTGTTCGAACTCTCGGGCGTCAAGGTGCTGCGGGCTTCGACCGCAGCAGAGGTGCCGGCCGTGCTCGAGGCGGCGGCCGCGCAGGCCTACAACGCGCTCACACCCACCGCCGTCCTGCTGTCGCAGCGCCTGATCGGCGCCAAGGTTTTCACCAAATGAGCAAGGCCAATCTCCTCGACCGCCGTCAGGTGGTGTCCACGCTTCTCGCGGACCGCAAGGACGTGGTTGCGATCGGCGGCCTCGGCGCCTCCACCAACGACATGTGCGCAGCCGGCGACCATGCGCGCAATTTCTACCTCTGGGGCGGCATGGGCGGGGCGGCGATGATCGGCCTGGGCCTCGCTCTGGCGCAGCCAAAGTTGCCGGTGCTGGTCATCACCGGTGACGGCGAGATGCTGATGGGCATGGGCAGCCTTGCCACCATCGGCCTCCAGAAGCCGTCCAACCTCTCGATCGCGGTGCTCGACAACGAGGCCTATGGTGAGACCGGCGGTCAGACCAGCCACACTTCCGTGGCCGCCGACCTGGTCGGCGTCGCCCGGGCCTGCGGCATCGGGGATAGCCGGTCTGTGACGACCATGGCCGAGGTCGAGGCCTTCGCCAAAGCCGTCCACGACGTCACGGCCGGGCCGCGCTTTGCCAATGTGAAGATCGACAGCGCCAATCTGGAGCGGATTTTGCCCAGCCGGGATGGGACTTACATTCTCAACCGGATCCGCGGCGACCTCGGCTTCCGTCCGATTTAGCACTTCGGATACCTCTAAGAGACGATTCTTGTAGGTTGCATCGCACCATTCGGCTTGACTTTTGCGTGGGTGAGTGCTTACTCACTAGCATGAGCTCATTGCGTATGACGAGCGACCTGAGGCGTCAATTGATCCTCGGCGCCGCAAAGCGTTGCTTTGCCCGACACGGCTATACCGGCACCACGACCAAGAGCGTGGCGGCCGCCGCTGCCATTTCCGAAGCGCTACTGTTCAAGCATTTCCCGTCCAAGGCCGCGCTTTACGCCGAAATTCTCAGCGATGAATGCGAGGCGGACCCGGCGCTCATGGAGCTGCTCGAACGTGAGCCGTCGACCGCTACGTTGGTCGAAGTGATCCGCGGCATGGTCGGGCATTTCATGCACATCGCCGATGGCCCTGACCAGGAAGAGGCCCAGCGCCTGCGACTGATGACCACGAGTCATTTGGAGGATGGCGAATTTGCCCGGTTGCTATATGCCAAGATCGAGGCGCTGATCGGGGCGGCCTTCGTCGCCTCGCTCGAGCGTGCGGTTGCCGCGGGGGACGCGCGGCCATACAACGGCGAACCGCTCAACCTGTTCTGGTTTGCGCATCACACCGTGATGACGGCTGCGCTGACCAGGCTGCCGGCCACGCCGTGTCTCGCTTACGGCAAGGCGAACGACCTCGAGCGGCAGCTCTGTGAGTTTCTCCTGAGGGGTATCGGACTTAACGACGCCGCAATTGTTTCGCATTTGGGCCGCGATCAGGCCAGTTGTGCGGGCAAGACGGCGATTGCAGAAAGTGCATGACATGAACATCGTGACCGAACACAAGATTTCGGGCGAACCGATCGACAACAAGGCTCCCAAGCGTCCGGTCCGGCCGGTGCTCTGGTTCATCGTCGTCGGCACGCTTCTGGCCGTGCTCGTCGGTGGCCTCGTCTGGTTCAATTATTTCCGCGGCCAGATGATCAAGCAGTTCTTCGCCAACAACAAGCCGCCGCCGGTCGCGGTCAGCGCCGCCGAGGCAAAGTCCGAGGTGGTGCCGAACCTGTTGACCGCCGTCGGTGGTCTCGCCGCCGTGCACCAGGTCGACGTCAGCGCCGACGTCAACGGCCGTGTCACCGAGATCAAGTTCGAGCCGGGCACGCATGTCGAGGCCGGCACACCGCTCGTGCAGATGTTCGACGCGCCGGAGCAGGGCGACCTCGCCAATTACAAGGCGCAGGCCACCGTCGCACAGCTGTCGCTCGATCGCGCCAAGCAACTGGCGTCGCGCCAGTTCGGGCCGCAGGCAACCGTCGACACCGCGCAGGCCGCGTACGATCAGGCGCAGGCGGGTATCGCCAAGACCGAAGCGTTGATCTCGCAGAAGCTGGTCCGCGCGCCGTTCTCCGGCGATCTCGGCGTCCGCAAGGTCGAGGTCGGCCAGTATCTGACCGCCGGCACGGCCATCGTTTCGCTGACGGATCTGTCGGAGCTGTGGGCCAACTTCACGGTGACGGAAAAGGACTCGGGCAGCCTCAAGGTCGGTCAACCGGTCCGGCTGAAGGTCGACGCCTATCCCGGCCGCACCTTCGACGCCAAAATCACCACGATCGAGCCGCAGATCTCGACCGACACCCGTAACATCCGCGTGCAGGCGACCATCGCTAATCCGGAGAAGATCCTGAAGCCCGGCATGTTCGTGACCACCACGGTGGTGCTGCCGGACAAGCCGGCCGTAGTCACCGTGCCGGAGACGGCGGTCGACTACACGCTGTACGGCGACTCGGTGTTCGTGATCACCGAGAAGAAGGAAGCCGACGGCAAGACCAGCCTGAGCGCGGTGCGCACTTTCGTGCAGACCGGCAACCGGGTCGAAGGCCGCGTCGAAATCGTCAAGGGCGTGAAGCCGGGCGACAAGGTCGTCGCCGTCGGCCAGCTCAAGCTGCAATCGGGCGCGGCGGTGTCGATTTCGACCGACCCGGCTCCGCAGATCCCGGCGCAGCCGCCGCGCTACTGACATCGTACACGTTGCAGCATGATCCGGCACGGCCGGGTCACGCGCTTTGCAAGTCAAAGAAATCGAGATCGCCGCGATGCGCTTTACTGATATTTTCATCAAACGCCCGGTCCTGTCGGTCGTCGTCAGCCTGCTGATCCTGCTGATCGGCCTGCGCGCGGCGACGACGCTGCCGATCCGGCAATATCCGAAGCTGTCGAACACGGTCATCAACATCACGACCGTCTATCCGGGCGCGTCCGCGGACCTGATCCAGGGCTTCATCACCACGCCGATCGAGCAGGCGGTCGCCTCCGCCGAAGGTGTCGATTACATCACCTCGTCCTCGGTGCTCGGCACCTCGACGATCCAGGTCTACATCAAGCTGAACTTCGATCCGAACCAGGCGCTGACCGAGGTTCTGGCCAAGACGAACTCGGTCAAATACCTGATTCCGAAGGAATCCAACGATCCCATCGTCACCAAGACCACGGGCCAGACCACGGCCGTGATGTATCTCGGATTCTCGTCCGAAGAGCTGTCGGGCTCGGCGATCTCCGACTACCTGACGCGCGTTGTGCAACCGGTGCTGTCGACCGTCGACGGCGTCGCCTCCGCCGATATTCTCGGCGGCCAGACCTTTGCGATGCGGCTGTGGCTTGATCCCCTGAAGATGGCCGGCCGCAACGTGTCGCCTGCGGATGTCGCGACCGCGATCACCGCCAACAACTTCCAGTCAGCGGCGGGGCAGACCAAGGGTTATCTCATCGTTTCGAACGTATCGACGAATACGGGCCTGACCGACGTCAACCAGTTCAAGAAGATGATCGTCAAGGCCAAGGACGGCGGCTTCGTGCGGATGGAGGACATCGCCACCGTCGAACTTGCGGCCCAAAGCACGGACGCGAGCGTCGCCTTCAACGGCGAGCACGCCATCTTCATCGGTGTGCAGGCAACGCCGCAGGGCAACCCGCTGACGCTGGTCAAGGGCGTGCGGGCGCTGTTCCCCGAGCTGGAGCGCAATCTGCCACCGTCGATGAAGATGAAGGTCGCCTACGATTCGACCAAGTTCATCCAATCCTCGATCGACGAGGTCGAGAAGACACTGGGTGAAGCCGTGATCATCGTGATCGTGGTGATCTTCCTGTTCCTGGCGTCGTTCCGTTCGGTCATCATTCCCGTCGTCACCATCCCGCTGTCGATGATCGGCGTCTGCACGCTGATGCTGGCACTGGGCTTCAGCTTCAATCTGTTGACCCTGCTCGCGATGGTGCTCGCGATCGGACTCGTGGTCGACGACGCCATCGTCGTGGTGGAAAACATCCATCGACATCTGGAGGAAGGGAAAACGCCGGTCCAGGCGTCGCTGGAAGGCGCGCGCGAAATCGTGGGTCCCGTCGTCTCGATGACCATCACGCTCGCAGCCGTGTACGCTCCGATCGGTTTCCTCGGCGGTCTGACCGGCTCGCTGTTCCGCGAATTCGCCTTCACACTTGCGGGCTCGGTGATCGTGTCCGGCGTGATCGCGCTGACGCTCTCGCCGATGATGTGCTCGGTGCTGCTGAAGAACACGGAAGAGGGGCGCTTCGCCAAGTTCGTCAACAAGGTGTTTGGCGCGCTGACGCGGTGGTACGGGCGCAGGCTCGACCGCTCGCTCGACTACAAGGCCATCACCGGCCTGTTTGCGGTGACCATCCTCGGGCTCGTCGGCTTCCTTTACATGCACACGTCGAAGGAGCTGGCGCCTGAGGAAGACCAGGGTATCGTGTTCGCGGTGACCAAGGCGCCGAAATACGCCAATATCGACTATGTCGATTTTTACGGCGAGAAGCTCGACAAGGAATTCCAGAAATTCCCCGAGACCGATCTGCGCTTCGTGCTGAACGGCATCAACGGCCCGCAGGGCGGTATCGCCGGCATGCTGCTCAAGCCCTGGGAGGAGCGCAAGCGCTCGTCGATCCAGCTGAAGTCGCTGGTGCAGGCCGAGCTTTCCAAGATCGAGGGCGTGCAGGCGTTCGCTTTCAACCTGCCGCCGCTGCCGGGCGGTCCGGGCGGCCTCCCGGTGCAGATGGTGATCAACTCCACCGCCAGCTTCCAGACTGTCTACGAACAGATGGAGAAGTTGAAGGCCGCCGCCCGCAAGAGCGGAATGTTCATCGTCTCCGACAGTGATCTTGCCTACAACCAGCCGAACGTGAAGGTGACGATCAACCGCACCAAGGCGCAGGATCTCGGCGTCAACATGCAGAACCTCGGCAGCACGCTCGCGGTGCTGCTCGGCGGCAACTACATCAACCGCTTCAACCTCGAGGGCCGTTCCTATCAAGTTATCCCGCAGGTGCCGCGCGGCCAGCGGCTCTCGCCGGAATCGCTCGCCGGCTACTACGTGACCACCAATACCGGCCAGCAGCTTCCGCTCTCGACGGTTGTGTCGATCGAGACCAAGACCGAGCCGAATTCGCTGACACATTACAATCAGCTCAATTCAGCGACCTTCTCGGCCGTGCCGATGCCCGGCGTGACCGTCGGTGCGGCGGTCGACTTCCTCGAGAGCGAGGCCAAAAACCTGCCGCAAGGCTTCAGCCATGCTTATCTGGCTGACAGCAGACAGTATGTGCAGGAAGGCAACCAGCTCGCGATCACCTTCGGCTTCGCGCTGATCATCATCTTCCTGGTGCTGGCGGCGCAGTTCGAGAGCTTGCGCGATCCGCTGGTCATCATGATCTCGGTGCCAATGGCGATCGTTGGCGCACTGATCCCGCTGTTCTTCGGCGTGGCGACCATGAACATCTACACCCAGGTCGGCCTGCTGACCTTGGTGGGCCTGATCACCAAGCACGGCATCCTGATGGTGGAGTTCGCCAACGAGCTCCAGATCAACGAGCGGCTCGATCGCCGCTCCGCCATCGAAATGTCGGCCCGTATTCGTCTGCGGCCGATCCTCATGACCACGGCCGCGATGGTGACGGGCCTGATCCCGCTCCTGACCGCGACCGGCGCAGGGGCCGCCAGCCGCTTCTCGATCGGTCTGGTGGTCGTGGCCGGCATGTCGATCGGCACGTTGTTCACGCTGTTCGTGTTGCCGGCGGTCTACGTGGTGCTGGCGACCGACCATCGCGCGGCGGCCGATTCCGAGCGGAACAAGCAGGTCAACGACCTCGACCTCAACGCCAAGGCGCTGCGGCCGACCTGGAGGCCACCGATAAAGCGAACCCGAGGGCGGCAGCGGCCAATCCGCTGCCGCCCTTTTCTATTTGCCTCGGGGCCCGGCTGCCATCAGGCTTTCCCGCGCTCGCGAGAGACAAGGTCCGGTCTTCTTGCTAGGTTCAGCGGGATGAGCCTTCCCCTCCATCCCGACACCCCGCAAGCACGGACGCTGCCGAGCGCCGCGCGGGATGGCGTCGCGTCCGGTACGATGCCGGGGCAGGGGATCAGGACGCGGCTGTTCACCAAATATGTCGCGTTGTTCGTGGCCGTCGTCGCGATCGCGCTGCTGGCCAACGGCCTGTTCGAGGTCCTCTTCTATTATCGCGAGCACAAGGCCGCGCTGATCCGGGTTCAGCATGAACAAGCCGAGGCGGCCGCTGCCAAGATCGGTCAGTTCGTCAAGGAGATCGAGAGCCAGCTCGGCTGGACCACGCAGCTGCCCTGGTCGGCGGGCTCGCTCGAGCAGCGCCGCTTGGATGCGCTGCGGCTGCTGCGCCAAGTCCCTGCGGTCACCGAGCTCGCGCAGGTCGATGCGACCGGCAAGGAGCGGCTCCGGGTCTCGCGGCTTGCCATGGACGCGACCGACAGCGGGATCGACCTGTCGGAGGATCCGAAGTTTACCGAGGCGGTCGCGCACAAGGTCTATTACGGTCCGGTCTATTTCCGCAGGGAGTCCGAGCCGTATATGACCCTGGCGCAGGCTGGGTCGCGCAAGGATGCCGGCGTCAGTATCGCGGAGGTCAATCTCAAGCTGATCTGGGACGTCGTCTCCCAGATCAAGGTCGGCGAGCACGGACACGCCTACGTGGTGGGTCCGGAGGGACGCCTGATCGCGCACCCCGATATCAGCCTGGTCCTGCGCAACACCGACATGTCTGGTCTCACCCAGGTGCGCGCCGCGCTTGCCGGAGGCAGCGCCGCGTTCGACCCGCTTTCCGAAGCGCGCAATCTCCAGGGACAGACGGTGCTGACCGCGTCGGCCCCGATCGCGCCGCTGCACTGGACCATGTTCGTCGAGCTCCCGGTCGAGGAGGCCTATGCGACGCTCTATGCCGCGTTGGAACGGCTTGCATTCGTGCTGCTCGCGGCGTCGATCTTCGCGGTGCTTGCCGGGATATTCCTCGCGCGCCGCATGGTCGGGCCGATCCAGGCGCTGCGCAGCGGTGCCGAGCGCATCGGCAGTGGCGATTTCTCCCAGCGCATCTCGATCCGAACCGGAGACGAACTGGAGGGGCTCGCGGACCAGTTCAATGACATGGGCGAGCGCCTGCAGGAATCCTATGCGGACCTGGAGAAGAAGGTCGAGGTGAGAACCGCCGAGTTGACCGAGTCGCTCGAGCAGCAGACGGCGACGTCGGAAGTGTTGCAGGTCATCAGTTCGTCTCCGGGCGAACTCGCACCGGTGTTCCACAAGATGCTCGAGAATGCCACACGAGTCTGTGGCGCGAGTTTCGGCGTCATGAATTTGTGGGATGGAGAGAATTTCACAATTGCTGCGGACTACAATGTGCCGCCTGCGTTCGCGGCTTCGCGGAAAGATATGGCGATCCGTCCCCATCCGGAGAGCGCGCTTGCCGTGGTCGTCGGAACACGTCAAGTCGTCCACGTTCACGATGTGCAACAAACTCCGGCCTATCTTGCCGGAGGTCCGACCATTCGTGGAATCTCAGACGTCGCCGGCGCCCGTACGATCGTAATCGTGCCCATGATGAGGGAAAGCGAGCTGATCGGAACCGTCGCGGTTTATCGCAAGGAGGTCCGGCCGTTCACCGACAAGCAAATCGCGTTGGTTGAGAACTTCACGAAGCAAGCCGTCATCGCCATCGAGAATACGCGACTGCTGAACGAATTGCGCAAGCGCACGACGGAGCTGTCGCAATCCCTCGACGATCTTCGCACCGCGCAGGACCGCCTGGTCCAGACCGAGAAGCTCGCGTCGCTCGGCCAGCTCACGGCGGGAATCGCGCACGAGATCAAGAACCCACTCAATTTCGTTAACAATTTCTCGGCGGTGTCGACCGAGTTGATCGACGAGCTCAACGAGGCGCTGCAGGCGGCCTCGCTCGACGGCAAGACGAAGGCGGAGGTCGACGAGCTGACTGGCATGCTCAGGAGCAACCTCGAAAAGGTGGTGCAGCACGGCAAGCGCGCCGATTCCATCGTCAGGAACATGCTCCTGCATTCGCGCGAGGGCTCCGGAGAGCGCCGTCCGGCGGACATCAATGCCATCGTCGAGGAAAGCCTCAACCTCGCCTATTACGGCGCGCGAGCCGAGAAGCCTGGCTTCAACGTCACGATAGAGCGCGGCTTCGACCCCGCCGCAGGCATGGTCGATATCTATCCGCAGGAAATTACGCGAGTCGTCCTCAATCTGATCTCGAATGGCTTCTACGCCACTGCCCAGCGCAAGGAGAGCGCCGCAGACGCCTTCGAGCCCACCCTGCGCGCAGCAACCAGAACGCTCGGCGACAGGGTCGAAATCCGCATTCGCGACAACGGCACCGGGATCCCGTCCGAGGTGAAGGAGAAGATGTTCAATCCCTTCTTCACCACCAAGCCGGCCGGCGAGGGCACCGGGCTCGGCCTTTCCATGAGCCATGACATCGTGGTGAAACAGCACGGCGGCACGATCGACGTGAACACCGCACCAGGCGTATTCACCGAATTCATCATCACCCTGCCGCGCGTAATGGCGGCGGACGGCACTTCCGGAGGCAAGACTTGAACGTTTACATCCTGGTCGTCGATGACGAGCCCGACGTCGAGGCGCTGTTCCGGCAGCAGTTTCGGCGCGATTTGCGCGCCGGCCGCTTCCAGATGGAATTCGCGTCGTCGGCACCCGATGCGCTGAAGCTCGCCGCCGAGGTGCGCGATCCCTCGTTGATCCTGATTTTGTCCGACATCAACATGCCCGGCATGAGCGGGCTCGACATGCTGCCGAAGGTGCGTCTTGCGCATCCGGACGTTCCCGTCATCATGATCACCGCCTATGGCGACGCCGAGACGCGCCGGAAGGCGATCGAGCGCGGCGCGGTCGCACTCCTCACCAAGCCGATCGATTTCGCGCTGCTGCGGCAGGAAATCGACACAAGGCTCGAGAAAGCCGCATGACCGCGACCATCCTCTTCGTCGACGACGAGCCGGATCTCGAGGCGTTGGTCCTGCAAAAATTCCGCAAGCAGATCTGCGATGGGTCGGTGACCATCATGTTCGCGCGAGACGGCGTCGAGGCGTTGCAATCGCTCGAGCAGAATCCGCATGTCGACATGGTGGTCTCCGACATCAACATGCCAAGGATGGATGGGTTGTCACTGCTGGCGAAGCTCCAGGAAGCGGACGACAAGAAGTCCACCATCATCTTGTCGGCCTATGGCGATATGAGCAACATTCGCACTGCGATGAACCGCGGCGCGTTCGACTTTCTGACCAAACCGATCGATTTCGCCGACCTGGAGATGACGATCGAGAAGACCATCCGCCATATCGAGATGCTGCGGGAGGTGCGGCGCCGCCAGACGGAAGCCGAGCGCGCTCACGCCGCGCTCTCGCGTCATTTCTCGCCCGAGCTCGCCAAGCGTCTGGCGGCCGGCGGTGAGAGCGAGGGAATCGAAGTGCAGTGGCGCGATATCGCGACCATCTTCACGGATATAACGGGCTTCACCTCGCTGGTCGAGAGTGCGCCGCCGGAGACGCTGGGCGCCCTTCTCAACGAATATGTCGGCGGCATGACCGAAATCGTCTTCACGCATGAGGGGACGGTTGCCAAGATCATCGGCGATGCAATCCAGGTGCTCTTCAATGCGCCCGGAGATCAGCCCGATTATACGACGCGTGCGGTTGCCTGCGCGCACGAGCTCGACGCCTGGGCGGAGGATTTTTCCGCGCGCTGGAAGCCGAGAGGGGTGAATTTCGGCACCACTCGCATCGGCATTCACGCCGGGCCGGCACTGGTCGGAAATTTCGGCGGCAACCGGTTTTTCGACTACACCGCGTATGGCGACTCCATCAACATCGCGGCGCGACTGGAAGCCGCGAACAAGCATCTGGGCACGCGGATTTGCGTCAGTGCCGGCATCGCCGAGGCGGCTGAGAATTTTCGAGGTCGTCCCGTCGGGGAGCTGATGCTGCGCGGACGCAGCGAAGCGTTGCGCGCGTTCGAGCCGCTGACGCCGGCCCAATTCGCTGCGCCGGAAACGGCGCTGTATTCCGAAGCTTTTGCCAAGATGGAAGCCGGTGATGCCGCCGCCATGCCGGCTTTCGCGGCGCTGGTCGGCATGCATGCCGGCGATTCCTGGCCGGCTTTCACCTGAAGCGCCTGCTTAACGGCGACAAGGGCATTCGCATGCAACTGGAATAGGAGTCCGACATGATTGGTGAATTCTCCGCCGGCAACTACCGTTTCATTCCGTCCGTATTCCAGTATTCGGCCGGTGCGGCCGCAGACGATGGCTATGAGATCGAGCGCGTCCGCTTCGACCGGCTGGTGCCGCTCGCCGAAGGCTTTGCGCTTGCCGCGAAGCATATCCAGGAGGCGGGGCGGCAACTGACGGCCTTCTGCGCTTGCGAACTGCGCTCGCCCGCGGCGTTCAGCGAAGAAGGTTTTCGCGCGTTCAACCTGCACTATGTGAAGACGTTGTCCGAATGGGGCATCTTCGACGGCACCACCAATCCGGTGGCGCGCAGCAATGTCTGTCCAGAGATCGATCCACCGGCCGAGCCGTCGTTCTACGCGTTCTCCTTCACGCGGCCGACAAGCTCGAAGACGCCGAGCTTCGTGATTTCCGGCGGCGCCGAGGCGCGCGAGGGCGGCGGGACCTATGTCGAGCGCACCGTGCGCTACCGCGACCTCAGCCCGGAAGGCCTTCGCGAGAAGGTGCGCTTCACGACGACGTCCCAGATGGAGAACAGGATGACGGCCTTCGGCTTCGGCTGGAAGGACACGACCGGCGTGCAGGCCTATTCCGTGCACGACTTCCACCACGCGCTGGTCGACGAACTCGTCCGCCGCGGGGCGTTGCGGTCCGGCCTGACCTGGCACTATGCCCGGCCGCCGGTGGTCGATCTCGAATACGAGATGGATTGCCGCCGCGTGATGCGCGAGGTCGTGATCTAGCGCTGGCGTGGATCGAGCGCGTCGCGCAGGCCGTCGCCGAGCAGGTTCAGCGACAGCACCACGAGGAAGATCGCAAGCCCCGGCCAGATCGCCATCCACGGCGCCTGGGTCAGGAAGCGCTGCGCTGCGTTGAGCATGCTGCCCCAGGATGGCGCCGGCGGCTGCTGGCCGAGGCCAAGGAAGGACAGCGCGGCTTCGGCGATAATGGCGGCCGCAATCGACAGCGTCGCCTGCACTAGCAGCGCCGGCAGGATGTTCGGCAGGATGTGCGAGAACGCGATCCGCCACGGCGGATTGCCGAGCGCGCGCGCCGCCTCGACATAGTCCTCAGCCTTGACAACCAGCACCTGGCCGCGGGTCAGGCGGATGAAAATCGGGGTTGCCGAGATGCCGATCGCGATCATGGCGTTGCCAAGGCTCGGACCGAGGAATGCGGCGAGTGCGATCGCCAGGATCAGGAATGGGCAGGCCAGCATCGCGTCAGTCATCCGGCTGATCAGTGCATCGACGAAGCCGCCGCGATAGCCGGCAAGCAGGCCGAGCGGAACGCCGACGCCCAGAGCGATCGCCACCGAGGTGAGGCCGGCGAGCAGCGAGGCGCGGGCGCCGTAGACGACGCGGCTCAGGATGTCGCGACCGAGCTCGTCGGTGCCGAACCAGTGCGCCGTCGTGGGCGGCTTGCGAACCAGGCTCCAGCTCGTCGCGATGGGATCGTAGGGAACGACGAGCGGCGCGAGAGCCGCGAAGCCGACGAACAAACTGATCATGACAAGTCCGAACACTGCGGCCTTGCGTTTGAACAGGCGCCGCCGGGCGCGACGCGCCGGGCTGTCCAGCTCGTCAGCTTGCGCGATGGGAGCAGCGGGCAGGGCGGCATCGGTCATGAGTCCAGCCCCGTAGCCGCGGATTGACGAGGATGTAGGCGACATCGGCAACCAGGTTCAGTGTGATGTAGACCGTCGCCGTCACCAGCACGACGCCCTGTACCACCGCGTAGTCGCGGTTGAACACGGCGTCCACGATCAGTTTGCCGAAGCCCGGAATGGAGAAGATTTGCTCAGTCAGAACCGCGCCCGACAAGAGCGTGCCGAGCTCGAGCGCGCCGAGCGTAATGATTGGCGTGAGTGCGTTGCGCATGGCGTGCTTGAGGATGACCGAGCGTTCGGACAATCCCTTGGCGCGCGCGGTGCGGACATAGTCGCTTTCCAGCACCTGCAGCATGGCGCTCCGGGTGTGCCGCATTAGGACCGCGGAAATTGCGTTGCCGAGCACGAAGGCCGGCATGATGGTGGCGGCGAGGCTCGCGCGCCAGTTCTCAGTCAACGGCACGTAGCCGGACGCCGGCAGCCAGCCGAGTTCGATCGAGAACAGGAAGATCAGCATGATGCCGAGCCAGAAATTCGGCGTCGAGATGCCCCACAGCGCGAACAAATTGGCACCATAATCCCAGACGGTGCCCCTTTTCACGGCGGAGACGATGCCGGCGGGAATGCCGATCAAGAGCGCGATCAACATTGCCATCGAGCCGAGCTGGAGCGTCACCGGCAGCTTCTGCGCGATCAGCTCGCGCACCGGCATCTTGTTGCGCAGCGATTCACCGAAATTGCCTGATAGAACGCCCTTGAGCCAATAAACGTACTGCACGGGGATCGGCTGATTGAGCCGGTATTGCTGGCGGATCTGCTCGATCACGGCGGGATCGCGCTCCTCACCGGCCATCACCAGCGCTGGATCACCTGGCAACAATTGCTGGAGCGAGAAGATCAGCACCGACACGAAGAACAGTGTCGGCACGATCTGCGCGATGCGGCGGGCGAGGAAGTTCAGCATGGCGCCGGCCGCGTGTCAGGCGAGGCCACGCTCACTTGAACTTCAGCCCGACCACGCGCACGAGGCCATCTGGCATCTGCTTATAACCCTGGAGCTTGGTCGTGTGCGCAATCAGAAGCGTGCGGTGGTAGATGTAGATGATCGGCAAATCGTTGAGCACGATCCCGGTCAGCTTTTCGTAGATCGCCTTGCGCTCATCGAATTTGGCGGTCAGCCGGCCGTCTTCCATCAGCTTGTCGGCTTCCGGGTTCGAATAGACGCCATCGTTCTGCGGTGCCTTGCTGCGCATGAAGATGTAGGAGTTGCCGTCGGGATCGATGCGGCCGCTCCAGTTGATCTGGAAGATCTGGAACTCGCCGGCCTGGGCCTGCTTGAAGGTGGTCGCGAATTCGACCGCGCGGATCTTGATGTCGAAGCCCGCTTCCGCCGCCATCGACTGGATCACCTGGGCAACCGCTTCGTTCTCCGCGCCCTTGGGGATCATGTAGTCGACGGTCACCGGCGAGGTGATGCCCGCTTCCTTCAGCAGCGCCTTGGCCTTCGCGACGTCGCGGCCGTGGACCGGGAACGCCTTCTGGTAATAGGGATGTGTCGGGCTGACCCATTGATTGCCTGGGGTGAACTCGCCGTTAAAGACAACTTGGTTGAGAGCTTCGCGATCGATCGACAGATCGAGCGCTTGGCGTACTTTCGCCGACTGGCTGAGCGGCCCCTTTGCTTTGTCGTTGCGGATATTGACGGTCAGGCCGTAATAGCCGAGCTCCGGTGCCGTCGACAGCACGAGCCGCGAATCCGCACGCACGTCCTTGATGTCGGTGGCGAGCACGCGCTCGATCAGATCGAGTCCGCCGGACTTCAGGTTGGCAAGGCGCACCGTGGCGTCAACGATCGGCAGGAAGACCACCCGGTCGATATGGATGTTGTCCTTGTTCCAATAGTCGGCGAATTTTTCGAAGACCATGCGGTCCTGCTGCACGCGCTCGACGAACTTGTAGGGACCGGCGCAGACCGGATGCAGGCCGAACTTGTCGCCGGCCTCCTTGGCAGCCTTCGGCGACACCATCATGCCGGAGCGGTCGGTCAGCTGGGCGATCAGCGGGGAGTAAGGTGTCTTAAGCACCAGCTTGATGGTCAGAGGGTCTACGATTTCGACATGGTCGACGCTGGCGAGCTCGGACTTGCGGAACGAGGTCGGCAGCGTCATGTGACGCTCGATCGAGAACTTTGCGGCTTCCGCGTCGAGCGGCTCGCCGTCGTGGAATTTCACGTTGGGCCGGAGCTTGATCGTCATCTCCTTGCCGTCGGGCGAGGTCTCATGCGACAGCGCGAGCTGCGGCACGATGTTGAGCTTCTCGTCGATGTCGAACAGCTTGTCGCAGAAGGCGGAGAACACGATGCGGCCGACATAGGTGCGGCCGATGCTGGGATCGAGGATGTCAGGATCCTCGGCGATGCCGATGCGAAGTGTGGTCTGGGCTTGGGCCGCGCCTACGAGCGACGTCAGCAATGCCGACGCCAGGAGTGCCAAACGCATAGGACTCATCGCTCTCAACCTCTGTTTTACGGCTATGCCGGGTTCGTCCCCAATGAACTAACCCCGCTGCCGCGGACTGCTTCCGGGCCGCCGCTGAAGGCGGCGACCAATTTTTCGAGAACCGGGGAGAAGCCGCCGTCCGTTGGGACGATCGCCTCGGACGACGGCAGTCCCGACGTTCGGTGGCATGCCGTTGCATGTCCGATGCCATCCTGCACGAGCTGAGGCATTTCGTTGCGGCAACGGTCGACCACGTAGGGGCAGCGGGTGTGGAAGCGGCATCCCGGCGGCGGATTGAGCGCGCTGGGGATTTCGCCCTGCAGCACAATGCGGCTGCGCTTTGCCCGCGGTTTAGGCACGGGAATCGCGGACAATAGAGCCCGGCTGTAGGGATGACGCGGTGCGGCAAACAGCGCGTCCGCCGCCGCCGTCTCGACGATCTGGCCGAGATTCATCACCGCCACGTGGTCGGCGATGTGCTTGACCACCGCGAGGTCGTGCGAGACGAAAATGTAGGCCAGCCCGAGCCGGTCCTGCAGCTCGCGCAGCAGATTGAGGATCTGCGAGCGGATCGAGACGTCGAGCGCCGAGACCGGCTCATCGCAGATGATCAGTTTCGGCTCGACCGCGAGCGCGCGGGCGATGGCGATACGCTGGCGCTGGCCGCCGGAAAACTCGTGCGGGTAACGACGCGCCAGCCGCGGCTCCAGCCCGACCAGCCGCAGGATCTCCTCGACGCGTTCGCGCCGCCGGGCGGGCGGCACCAGATTGTGCAGCGCCAGCGGCTCGGTCAGGATCTGGCCGACGGTCATGCGCGGATTGAGCGAGGCGTAGGGGTCCTGGAAGATGATCTGCGCCTCGCGGCGAAAGGCGCGCAGTGCGCCGGCGTCGAGCGAGAGCAGATCGCGGCCTTCGAAACGGATCGTGCCTGCATCCGGCTCGATCAGCCGCAGCACCAGGCGGCTAACGGTGGATTTGCCGCAGCCGGATTCACCGACCAGCGCTAGCGTCTTGCCGGCATCGAGCGAGAAGGAAACGCCATCGACCGCTTTGACATGCGCCAGCGCCCGGCCGAACAGCGAACGCTCGGCGACGAAATGCTTGAGCAGACCCTGAACCTCGAGCAGAGCCATCACGACACCAGACGTTCGAGCGGAGCGCGCAGGCAGCGCGAGAGGTGGCCGGGGCTGACTTCGAGCAGCGGGGGCGGCGCCTTGGTGCAGGCGTCCAGCACGAAGGGGCAGCGTGCGGCGAAGCGGCATCCCGCGGGCGGCTGCATCATGTTCGGGACCATGCCCTCGATCGTGGCGAGCTGGTCGGCGCGATGGTCAAGCCGCGGGATCGAGCCGAGCAGGCCGACGGTGTAGGGGATGCTGCGGCGCTGAGAACAGCTCGTCCACCGGCGCGCGCTCGACGATCTCGCCGGCATACATCACCGCGACCTCGTCGCAGACTTCGGCGACGACGCCGAGATCGTGGGTGATCAGGATGATGGCAGCGCCGCTCGCCGCCTTCAATTCGCGCATCAGCTCCAGGATCTGCGCCTGCAGCGTGACATCGAGCGCGGTGGTCGGCTCGTCCGCGATCAGCAGCCGCGGGTCGCAGGCGAGCGCCATCGCGATCATGACGCGCTGGCGCATGCCGCCGGAGAGCTTGTGCGGATATTCGTCGATCCGCCGCTCGGGCGAGGGGATGTGGACGCGACGCAGCAGATCGATCGCCCGCTCGCGCGCACTCCTGCGCGAACCGCCGCGGTGGCGCAAAATCGTCTCGATGATCTGGTCGCCGATGGTGAAGCTCGGATTGAGCGAGGTCATCGGCTCCTGAAAGATCATCGCGAGCCGGTTGCCGCGGAGGTCCCGCAGCGTCTGGTCCGACGTCTTAAGCAGGTCGAAACCGTCGAAGCGGATCGCGCCGGAGATCTCCGCGCTCTGCTTCGGCAGCAGGCCCATGATCGCCAGCGACGTCACGCTCTTGCCGCAGCCGGATTCGCCGACGAGGCCGAGCGTCGCGCCATTGGCGACGCTGAGATCGACGCTGTCGACCGCATGGGTGACGCGGCCGTCGTCGCCGTGAAAACGAATGCGCAGATCGCTGATCTCGATGAGGGGGCTCGGGTTCATGAGCGTATTGCGCGCGCTGCGGCGATGCTGGCGTCGATGACGCTGCGATCGGTGTTGCCGGCAGGGTTCTGCCGGGTTGGCATGGAAACGCGGAAGTGGACCCAGAGTTCGTGGCTGACGCGCTCGAGCCGCTCGAGCTCGCCGAGCGGATCGGGATGATCGTCGGCGCGCAGGTCCAGCGCCGGCCATTCCTCCTCGCCGTGGATCAGGAGCGCGGCGGACTGCTTGCCGCGCTTGTCGCCGCCAGCGGCCTCGCCCGCGCGCAGCGCGGCAAGCAGGCGGCGCGGGAAGGGCAGGCTGTCATTGGCGATATAGGTTTTTGCGGTCTCGTCGAGCACGTCGGCGCCCGCGAGCATGTTGCCGGCGATCGAGAAGCCGCTGCCCGCAATGTGCCCGCACCAATCCACGCAGTCGCGCCCGGTATGCGCGGCAATCGCGCCGCTGGCGTCCATGATGTGAATCTGGCGGCTCTCGCGGCCGTCGTCGGTCGCGAGCAGGGCGGCCAGCACGTCGTGCGCGTTGAGGCCCTCACGCAGCAGCTTGACGCCGTCGATACCGTAATAAGGATTGACGAAAGCCTGCGTCGCGATGGCGCCAAGGCCCGCCGCGATGTAGGGGACACGCGCGCCGACGGCGAAGAAGCGCGTGGCAACGGCGATGCCAAACTGGCCGGTAGCAGAATCGCGCGCGATGATCGACCAGGTCATGTGCTGCCTTTAGCGTCCTGCGGCGTAGCCCTGCATGCCGCGCGGATTGGCGGCGGCGCGGCGGCGCGGACCGACGCGCGAGGCCGCGGTGAGGCGGCCTTCGGACCAGTCCGGACCGACCTCGACGATATGTCCGCGCTCACGCAGGTTCTCGATCGTCGCCTTCGGCACGCGGTTCTCGATCACGAGCACGCCGGGGCGCGCGGTGCGGGGCCAGAACGAGATCGGGAAATGCTCGGAATGCCAGGCCGGCGCGTCGATCGACTCCTGGAGATTGAGATTGCAGTGGACGTGTCGGAGGAAAAACTGCGTGATCCACTGGTCCTGCTGGTCGCCGCCGGGCGAGCCCCAGGCGAGATAAGGCTCGCCGTCGCGCAGTGCCATGGTCGGCGACAGCGTGGTGCGGGGCCGTTTGCCCGGCGCGAGCGAGCTCGGTTGGTTCTCCTCCAAATCGAACATTTGTGCGCGGCTGCCGAGGGCAGAAACCCAGCTCGGGAATGACAGGCGAGGATTGCAGCCAGCCTCCCGACGGCGTCGAGGACACCATGTTGCCGACCTTGTCAATGATGTCGAAATGCACGGTGTCGCCGCGCACCTCGCCGAAGCGCCCCACGGTTGGCTCGCCGGCGCCGAGCGCGCCGACGGCCTCGCGCTGGCCCTCAGCTCGGCGCAGCTTGACCACGCCGCCAAGGCCCTCGACCGTGCCGGGCCGGAGATCGAGCGAAGCTTTCTCGGTAACCAACTTACGACGTTCGTCGTTATAGGCATCTGACAGCAGCGTTGCGATCGGGATTTCGCTGAACTTGGGGTCGCCGTAGAATTTTTCGCGATCGGCAAAGGCGAGTTTTGCGCATTCGATCTGGAGATGGATGAACTCCGGTCCGGTCGGATCGAGCCCATCGAGGGCAAAGCCCTTCAGCAGCGCGAGTTGCTGCAGCGTCACGGGACCCTGGCTCCAGACCCCGGCCTTGCAGACCGTGTAGCGGCCATAATCGTAGGTGAGCGGAGCCTCGACCGTCGGCTGCCAGCGCGCCATGTCGTCGGCCGACAGCACACCGCGATGCGGCGAGCCGCTGACGTCCATCACGTCCTGCGTCCGGCAGAATTTGTCGATGGCTTCCGCGACGAAGCCCTGCGACCAAGCCTTGCGTGCGCGCTCGATCTCGGCATCGCGGCCGCCGCCGCCGCTTTCGGCCTCGCTCAGGATTCGCGCATAGGTCGCCGCAAGTGTCTTGTTGGTGAAGAGCGTGCCGGGCTTTGGCACTTCGCCGTTCGGGAGATAGACGGCGGCCGATGTCGGCCAGTGCGTGCGGAATAATTGCTCGACGGTCTGGATCGTGGCGCAGGCGCGCTCGACCAGCGGATAGCCGTCGCGCGCATAGGAGATCGCGGGCTCCAGCACATCGCGCACGCGCATCGTGCCGTAGTCACGGAGCAGCATCATCCAGGATTCGAAGGTGCCGGGGACGCAGGCCGCGAGCAGGCCGGTGCCGGGCACCATGTCGAGGCCTTCGCTCTTGTAATGCGCGATGGTGGCGCGGGCCGGTGCCGGGCCCTGGCCGCAGATCACCTCGGTGCGGCCGCGCTTCACGTCGTGCACGATGATCGGAACGTCGCCGCCGGGGCCGTTCAGATGCGGCTCGACCACCTGGAGCGTGAAAGCGGTGGCGACGCCGGCGTCAAAGGCATTGCCGCCCTTTTCCAGAAGGGCCATCCCGATAGCGGTCGCGATCCAGTGCGTGGTCGCAACGACCCCGAAGGTGCCTTCGATCTCGGGGCGTGTCGTGAAGGGATCGGGATTGACGATGCTGGCCATGGACTACCTCATTTGCGGCGCGCGCAATTGATCACAGGGCCAGGCCGCCGCCAAATGCGCAGGCTGCATGGCACGCGCGCGTCACGCCGGTACCGGCGCGGTGTTGACCGCGTGGCAGGCGACGCCGTCGATCAATTCAGGTGCTTCCCTACGGCAGAGATCGAACGCCAGCGGGCAGCGCGGATTAAAGGCGCACCCGGACGGCGGGTTGATCGGGTTCGGGATCTCGCCCTTCACGGGGATGCGCTGGCGGCCGCTCATGGCAAGATCAGGCACGGCGCCAAGCAGCATCTTGGTATAGGGCATGCGCGGATGGGCAAACAGCTCGCGCCCTTCCGCGATCTCGACGATGCGGCCGAGATACATCACACCGACGCGGCTCGCCATGTGGCGGACGACGGCGAGGTTGTGGCTGATGAACATGTAGGTCAAGCCGAACTTGTCCTGGAGGTCGCGCATCAGGTTCAGGATCTGCGCCTGCACGGAGACGTCAAGCGCGGAGGTCGGCTCGTCGCAGACGATAAACTCCGCGTCGGAGGCGAGCGCGCGCGCGATCGCGATGCGCTGACGCTGGCCGCCCGAGAATTCGTGCGGAAATTTCAACCTGTCGTCGGGATGCAGGCCGACGAGGGTGAGAAGCTCTCCGACCCGCGCCTGGATGTCGCGCTCGCCCTCGATCAGGTCGAACGCGCGGATTGGCTCGGAGATGATGGCGTCGACTCGGAAGCGTGGGTTCAGGCTCGCATAGGGATCCTGAAAGATCATCTGGATGCGGCGGCGCAGTTTCCGCCGCGCCTGGGCCTGCCGCGGATCGGTCATTGAGATGCCGTCGATCAAGACGTTGCCGGAGCTTGGCGGCAGCAAGCCGACGACCATCCGCGCCACCGTGGTCTTGCCCGAGCCGGATTCGCCGACCAGTGCAAAGGTCTCGCCCTTCCTGATGTCGAAGGTGACGCCATCGACGGCCTTGAGATATTCGAGCTGCCCGCCTTCGAGCATGCGGTTGAGCCAGGGTTTCGAGACGTCGAAGACGCGGCGCAGATTCGTGGCCTGGATGAAGGGAGCGCTCATGCCGCGCTCTCCGCCGGCACGCCGTCATAGAGATGGCAGGCGACGGCTTGCGTGCCGCGCGGCAGCGGCTCCGGCCTCTCCACGCGGCATCGGTCGAATGCGAATGCGCAGCGCGGATTGAACGAACAGCCGCGCGGGATCGCCGACAGGCGCGGCATGGAGCCGGGGATCTGCACCAGACGCTTGTCGTCGCCGGCAAGCGTCGGGATCGCGCCCATCAGGCCCTTGGCGTAGGGGTGCAGCGGGTTCCTGACCACGTCCTGCACCGGACCGATCTCGGCGACGCGGCCGGCATACATCACCGCGACCCGGTCGGAGGTCTCGGCGATCACGCCCATGTCGTGGGTCACCAGCATCACCGCAGTGCCGTGATCGCGGCCGAGACGCTTGATCAGCGAGATGATCTGCGCCTGCACGGAAACGTCGAGCGCGGTGGTCGGCTCGTCGGCGATGATCAGCTCCGGTTCGGCGCAGATCGCGAGCGCAATCACCACGCGCTGGCGCATGCCACCGGAGAATTCGTGCGGATAGCCGTCGATGCGCTTTTCCGGAGCCGGGATTCCAACTTCGGCGAGCAGGTCGATGGCTCGGCGGCGGGCGGCGGTCTCGGACAGGTTCAGATGCGTTCTGATCGTCTCGATGAGCTGGTCGCCGACGCGGTAGAGCGGATTGAGCGAGGTGAGGGGGTCCTGGAAGATCATGCCGATCCGCTTTCCCCGGATACGGCGCAGCTCCTCCGCCGGCAAATTGTCGATGCGCAGGCCCGCAAGGCGAATCTCGCCGCCGGCGATGCGGCCCGGCGGATCGATCAGGCCGATCACAGCCAAGCCTGTGACGGACTTGCCGGCGCCGGATTCGCCGACCACGCCGAGTACCTCGCCCTTGGCGATGTCGAAGGAGACGCCATCGATGGCGCGTAGCGTGCCGCGGCGGGAGGCGAACTCGACCTGAAGATTACGCACGGAGAGGATGGGGTCGGTCATGAGCGAGACGCTCTCATCCAGGTTTTGCTCATCCAGATCATGCTCATCCAAGTCTCGCTCATCCGAGTCTTGCTCATCGAAATGTTGTTCATCGGAGCTTCGGGTTGAGCGCGTCGCGCAGCCAGTCGCCGAGCAGGTTGATCGACAGGATCAGGGCAGCGAGCGCGATACCAGGGAAGGCCACAATCCACCATTCGCCCGCGAACAGGTAGTTGTTGCCGATGCGGATCAACGTGCCGAGCGAGGGCATTGTGTCGGGCAGGCCGACGCCAAGGAAGGACAGCGTTGCCTCGGTGATGATGGCGAGCGCAAGGTTGATCGTGGCGATGACCAGGATCGGACCCATCGTGTTTGGCAGCACATGGCGGAACATGATCTTTGGTGCGGGAAGGCCGATCAATTGCGCGGCCGCCACGTAATCCTTGTTCTTCTCGACCATCACGGAACCGCGCACCGTGCGGGCATACCCGACCCAGAAACTCAGGCCAATCGAGATCACCAGCACCACCAGCATGCTGGTTGCATCCAGCCGGTTGCCGAGGATCGATTTGGCGATGCCGTTGACCAGCAGCGCGATCAGGATGGCGGGAAAAGTGAGTTGCACGTCGGCGATCCGCATGATCACGCCGTCCACCGCGCCCCCGAAATAGCCGGCGACCAGGCCAAGCGCGATGCCGAGCGCGCCGGCGAAGATCACGCCGGCCACGCCGACGGCGAGCGAGATGCGCAGCCCGTAGAGAATGGCGGAGAACACGTCGCGGCCCTGCTCGTCGGTGCCGAGCAGGAACGGGCTCTGCCCCTCGGCGGTCCAGAGCGGTGAGATCCGGGAATTCATCAATTGGAGCTGTGCCGGATCGAACGGGTCCTGCACCGCGAGCGCGGAGGCAAAGATCGCGAGCAGGAAGAACAGCACGGTAATGACTGCCGCCACCATGGTCAGCTTGGATCGGCGAAACGAATAGAAGATGTCGCTGTTGAGTGCGCGACTGAACCAGCTGCGGGCGGCATGCGTCGGCAGCGTGCTCGGCTTGTCGGGATGAGAGGCGACCACTTCGGACATACAGGCTGCCTTATGTGGCGCGGCCGACGGTCGCGCGCAGGCGCGGATCGACGACGGTGTAGAGGATGTCGACCACCAGATTGATGGTGACGAAAATCAGTGAGACCATCAGCAAGTAGGCGGCCATAATCGGGATATCGACGTTTTGCACGGCCTGTACGAACAGAAGTCCCATGCCGGGCCATTGGAACACGGTTTCGGTGATGATCGAAAATGCAATAACCGAGCCAAACTGCAGGCCGGCTACCGTGATCACCGGAATCAGCGTGTTCTTCAGCGCGTGGCCGAAATGAATGGCACGGGTTGTCAGCCCGCGGGCGCGGGCAAAGCGGATATAATCTGTCCGAAGCACTTCCAGCATCTCCGCGCGCACCAGCCGCATGATCAGGGTCATCTGGAACAGGCCGAGCGTGATCGAGGGCATGATCAGCGCCTTCAGGCCCGACAATGTGAGCAGGCCCGTGGTCCACCAACCCAGCTTGACGACTTCGCCCCGGCCGAACGAGGGCAACCAGCCCAACGTCACTGCGAACAGGTAGATCAGAAGGATGCCGATCAGGAAAGTCGGCAGCGAGATGCCAATCAGCGAAACCGCCTGGAATAATTTGGCGAGCAGGGTGTCGCGCCTGAGCGCCGAATAGACGCCCATCAGGATGCCGGAGACCATTGCAAATACGGTCGCGCAGATCGCAAGTTCCAGCGTTGCCGGCATACGCTCCATCAACAGCGTCGAGACCGGCTGGCGGAACTGATAGGAGACGCCGAACTTGAATTGCGCCGCATCGGCGAAATAGCGCACGAACTGCACCGGCACGGGATCATCGAGGCCCAGCGACTTGCGCACGGCGGCGCGTTCGGCCGCCGGCGTATCAAGCGAGACGATCTGGTTGATGGGGTCGCCGGCGAAGCGGAACATCGAGAACGCGATGATGCCGACGGCGAACATGACGCCGATGGCCTGAACGGCCCGGCGAAGAGTGAAAGCGAGCATGCCTTCCACTTTCCTTGAGTGTGCGTCTGGCCGACGTCTTTGTCAGCCGAAAAGGAAAGGTCCCGGTAGCCTGACGCTGCCGGGACCTTGTGTTCAACTGACGCTATTCCTTCTTGGTCGCCCAGTGGAACATGACCAGATTGTCGGCGCGCTGCGGCAGGTTGACCTTTTTCGATACGCCCCAGGCCAGCGCCTGCTGGTGCAGCGGAATATAAGCCCAGTCCTTGATGCTGATCTCATACGCTTGCTTGATCAGCTGGTTGCGCTTTGTGGTGTCGGTTTCGACCAGCACCTTGTCGGTGATGGCGTCGAATTCCTTGTTGCAATAGCCGCCGAGATTGGCCTCGCCGCGCGATGATTTCGCATCGTCGCGACAGCCCATAATGTCGTAGAGCACGTTATGGGAGTCCATCGTGCTCGGCGTCCAGCCCAGCATGTAGAACGAGGTCTGATAGCCGCCCTGCTTCAACACCTTGGCGAAGTATTGCGCCTTGGGCTGCGCCAGCAGATTGATCTTGACGCCGATGCGGGCAAGCATGCCCACGACGGCCTGGCAGATCGCCGCGTCGTTGACGTACCGATCGTTCGGGCAATCCATGGTGACCTCGAAGCCTTCGGGGTACCCGGCCTCGGCCAGGAGCTTCTTGGCACCATCTGGATCGAACTTCGGCCGGGTGAACTCCTTGGACAGCACGAACAATTCCGGAGCGATCATCAGCGCCGAGGGCGTGGACAGCCCGCGCATCACCCGCGTCTTGATCAGCTCGATGTCGATGGCTTTGTAGAAGGCTTCGCGGACCTTGACATCCTTGAACGGGTTCTTGCCCTTGATGTTGGAGTAGAGCAGCTCGTCACGCGTCTGATCGAATCCGATGAAGATGGTGCGCAACTCAGGGGCCTTCAGCACCTGGGCATTCGGGCTCGCATCGACGCGGGAGATGTCCTGGATCGGCACCGGCTCGATCACGTCCACTTCACCCGAGAGCAGCGCGGCGACGCGGGTGGCATCGGACGAGATCGGGGTGAAGATAATCTCCTTCAGGTTACCTTCCATCTTGCCCCAGTAGTTGGGATTGGCCTTGAACACGGTCTTCACACCGGGCTGATGGCTTTCGATGATGAAGGGACCGGTGCCGTTCTCGTGAAGCGAGGCATAGCTCGGAGAGGTCGCGGACACCGGCGTCGGCTCGACCGCTTTGTTCTCCTCAGCCCATTTCTTGTCCATGATGTACCAGACATCCCACGACGAATTTAGGATGGGATTGGGCGAGGGCAGGACGAAATCGACTGTGTAGTCGTCGACCTTGACGACCTTGACGTTGGGCGCCAGCCGGGTCTGCATGTTCGAGTTCTTGTTGCGGACGCGATCGGCGGAGAACAGCACGTCGTCGGCGGTGAAGGGGTCGCCGTTATGAAATTTGACGCCCTTGCGCAAATGGAAGCGCCAGCGGGTCGGCTCCGGTGTCTCCCAGCTCTCAGCCAGCGCCGGGATGATCTTCAGGTCCTTGTCGCGCGCGGTGAGGCCTTGATAGACGTGACCGAGATGAGCGTGCGTGGTGGACTCGTTCAGCGAATACGGATCAAGCGACTTGAGATCGCCCTGGTTGGCGTAGCGCAGCGTCTGGCTCGACGCCGGCGAGACCGCCAACGCAAGCATACTGGCGAGCGTCGCCGCAAACAGACTTCGTCCGACTGACATTCTTGACCTCTCCACTCGCCCGCACCGTCATTTTTGATTGTTCGGCGGGGCTGATCGAACCATGTTGCCCAGAGTTCTCGACCCGTGCAAGCGCCATTCCAGCAAGGAACGCGCCAAGTTGCACCGCTGTGCAGCAATGCTGACCGGCATGACGGGAGGACGGGCGCGGCCGCGGCCGATTTTGATTGACCATATCCGCCGATCGGGGAAGCCGGAGCGCCGCCACCGGCTTCAGGTCGCTTGCGTTGTACACCGCCTCGCGGCGATACTGCAGTAGGCCGCTCGAATCTCATCTGGAGGGGACATGAAAGTTAACATCGAAATCGACTGTACCCCCTCGAAGCCCGTCAGTTCATCGGATTGCCCGACCTGGCACCAATGCAGACGGCGGTCATGGACAAGCTGCAGCAGCAGGTTCTGAGCAACATCGACAAGGTCTCGCCGGAATCGCTGATCCAGAGCTGGTTCACCTTCGATCCAAAGCTTGCCGAGCGATTTCAGGACATGTTCGTCACCATGGCCGGCCTCGGCGGCACGCGCAGCGGCGATAAGAAGAAATAATGCCGCCCGGTCCGGACGGGCCGCAGACCTCAGGCCGGCTTCGTCCGCCGGGCCTTGCTTTGCTGCTCGCCGAAGCCCGTGGGTTGCTCGAACTCAACGCCAGCCTGCTGCTGTCGCCGGTCCTGATGCGGGCGCCAAAAGGCGACGGCCATCCGGTGCTGGCGCTGCCTGGCTTCCTCGCCAGCGATCTCTCGATGGCGCCGATGCGGCGCTATCTCAGCGAGCTTGGCTATGAGGCACATGCCTGGCGGATGGGCCGAAATTTCGGCGGGTTCGGACGGATGCGGGATTCGTTGCGCGCCCGTCTAGCCGAAATCCATGCTGCGAGCGGCCGCAAGGTCAGCCTGGTCGGATGGAGTCTCGGCGGCGTCTATGCGCGCGATCTCGCGCTCCAGGCGCCCGACATGGTCCGCAATGCCATCACGCTCGGCAGCCCTTTTGCCAATGACATACGGGCGACCAATGCGACGCGGCTCTACGAGATGATGTCCGGCGAGCGTGTCGAGGATTTCGCCGAGCTGCGCGTGGCGATCGCCGGCGATCTTCCGGTGCCGGCGACGTCGATCTATTCGCGCGCCGACGGGATTGTGAACTGGCGGACCTGCCTGCTGCGTCCCTCCGACCGTGCCGAGAACATCGAGGTGCACCTGGCGAGCCATATCGGGCTTGGGGTGAATCCCGCGGCGCTGTGGGCCGTGGCGGACCGCCTTGCGCAACCGGAGGGAGAGTTCTGGCCATTTGACAGGGCAGGGCCGTTTGCCATTGCATATGCCCCGCCGGAACAGGCAGTATCGGCCTGACGAGAAGCGCCGCCTAAGGCGCCCGTCAAATACTCGGGAGGGAACTATGGCTGACGGTAAGAAGCTGTCGTCGCTGGACGCGTCGTTTCTCTATCTGGAAACGCCGGAAATGCCGATGCATGTCGGGAGCATGGCGATCTTTCGTCTGCCGGACGACTACAAGGGCGACTTCTTCGAAGATTTCAAGGCGATGATCGTCTCGCGCCTGCACATCGCGCCGATCCTCAAAGCGCGGCTGGAGAAGGCGCCGCTCGATATCGATCATCCCTCCTGGATCGAGGACGATCAGTTCGACATTGACCGTCACATCTTCCGCGCCAGCCTGCCGCAGCCGCGCGACCGCGCTACGCTCGAACGCATCGTGGGCTGGATGCACGCCAAGCTCTTGAACCGTGCCCGCCCGCTCTGGGAGTTCTACGTGTTCGAGGGCATGAAGGACAACGAGGTCGGGCTCTATTCCAAGATGCATCATGCCGCCATCGACGGCGGCGCCGGTGCGGCGCTGACCAACATGATCTACGACATCTCGCCGATCCCGCGGAAGGTCGATCCGCCGACCGCGGGAGCGAAGCCCGGGCAGGAGCCGCGCGACATCGCAGCGAACCTGGTCGATTCCTACCAGCAGCTTTTCACCCAGCCGCTCGATCCATCGGCGGCCGCGAAGAATCTGCAGCTGCCACGCACCGGCAAGAGCGATATCGGTTCGATCCTGTTCGACAATGCGATGTACCAGATCGAGAGTGCGGTGCGCTTTGCCGGCAACATCCCAACCATGGTCAAGAGCGTCTCGGACGTGCTCGGCAAGATATCCGATCCAAAATCGCGCGAGAGCCTCGCCAGCATGGTCTCGCCGCCGACCATGCTCAACAAATCGATCTCGTCCGAGCGCAGCTTCGCCGGTGTCTCGATTTCGCTGTCGCGATCCAAGGCGCTGGCCAAGCAGGCCGGCGGCAAACTCAACGACGTCGTGCTGGCGCTCGCTTCCGGGGTGGTCCGGCGCTACCTGCAGCAACATGGAACGCTGCCGGCGAAGTCCTTGACCGCTGCCGTACCGATCTCGCTGCGCGAGGAGGGCAACACCGACGCCAACAACCAGGTGTTCGGCATGATCTGCTCTATCGCAACCAACATCGACGATCCCAAGGCACGCCTGGAAGCCATTATCGCGCAATCGACCAAGTCCAAGGAGATGTCGCATCCACTGCGGGCTCTGATGCCGCAGATCTCCAATATCTCGATGCTGGGCGCGCCGATTGTCGTGCAGATCATGGCGCTGCTCTACAGCCGCTCCGACTTGTCGAATGTGTTGCCGCCGGCTGCGAACATTACGGTGTCCAACGTGCCGGGGCCGCGGCAGACGCTCTACGCCGCGGGCGCGGAGCTGTTGCACATCTTCCCGGTATCGATCTCGACGCACGGACAGGCGCTCAACATCACCGTGCAGAGCTATCGCGACCAGCTCGATTTCGGCTTCATCGTCGGCGCCAACATCATTCCGCACGTGCAGGTGATGTGCGACATGCTGCCGGAAGAATTCGCCGCGCTCGAGGCTGCCTATGCTTCGCCCGCGGCGGACATAAAGGGCGCCGCTGAGTAGGAATGTTCCGATGATTGAAATGCCACCGCTCAAGTTCGTACAGACGAACGGAATCCGCATGGGCTATTACGAGGCGGGCCCGGTCACAGACAAGCCGCCGATGGTGCTGTGCCATGGCTGGCCCGAACTCGCATTTTCCTGGCGCCACCAGATCAAGGCGCTGAGCGAGGCCGGCATCCGCGTGATCGCGCCGGACCAGCGCGGCTACGGCGCGACCGACCGGCCAGAGCCGGTCGAGGACTACGACATCGAGCACCTGACCGGCGATCTGATCGGCCTGCTCGACCATCTTCAGATCGACAAGGCGATCTTCGTCGGCCATGACTGGGGCGGTTTTATCGTCTGGCAGATGCCACTCCGGCACATCGACCGGGTCGCCGGCGTGGTCGGCATCAATACGCCTCATACCAACCGCGCCTGGGCCGATCCGATCGAACTCCTGCGCGCGCGCTTCGGCGAAAAGATGTATATCGTGCAGTTCCAGGATCCCGCGCGTGAGCCCGACAAGATCTTTGGCAGTCGCGTCGAGCAGACCTTCGATGCCTTCATGCGCCAGCCCGTAGCGCGCCCGGCAGATGCTCCGGCGGAGGAAGTCGTCGCGGGTGTCGGTGCCTCCCCGCGACTGAACCTGGCATTTCCGCAGATGATCGCGGGCTACGATGCGAAGCACGATCCTCGCACGCCGATCCTGTCGCCCGAAGAGAAAAAGGTGTTCGTGGACAATTTCACCAGGACGGGCTTCACCGGCGGCATCAACTGGTACCGCAATATGTCCCGCAACTGGATGCGCGCCGAAGGGCTCGATCATACGGTGCGCGTGCCGTCGCTGATGATCATGGCCGAGAACGACGCGGTGTTGCCGCCGTCTTCCGCCGATGGCATGGACAAGCTGATCCCCGATCTGGAAAAATATCTGGTCCGCGACAGCGGCCATTGGACGCAGCAGGAGAAGCCGGAGGAAGTCAGCGCCAAGCTGATCGAATGGCGTAGAAGGCGGTTTGGTTAGCTCGCAACGACGGCGTTGAATACCGAGGCAGGGGAAGCACTTTTAATGTCATCGAAGAACCGTCTGGACCCGATCCCGCAGCCGCCGACCAAGCCGGTGGTCGGCAACATGCTGTCGCTGGATTCGGCCGCACCGGTGCAGCATCTGACCCGGCTTGCCAAGGAGCTGGGGCCGATCTTCTGGCTCGACATGATGGGCTCGCCGATCGTGGTCGTCTCCGGCCACGATCTCGTCGACGAGCTCTCCGACGAGAAGCGTTTCGACAAGACGGTGCGCGGTGCCCTGCGGCGGGTGCGCGCGGTCGGCGGCGACGGCTTGTTCACGGCCGATACCAGGGAGCCGAACTGGAGCAAGGCGCACAACATCCTGCTCCAGCCTTTCGGCAACCGCGCCATGCAGTCCTATCACCCGAGCATGGTCGACATCGCGGAGCAGCTCGTGGGCAAATGGGAACGGCTCAACGCCGACGACGAGATCGACGTCGTCCACGACATGACGGCGCTGACGCTGGATACGATCGGCCTGTGCGGCTTCGACTACCGCTTCAATTCGTTCTACCGGCGCGATTACCACCCCTTCGTCGAGTCGCTGGTGCGCTCGCTCGAAACCATCATGATGACGCGCGGCCTGCCGTTCGAGCAGCTCTGGATGCAGAAGCGCCGCAAGACCATGGCTGAAGATGTCGACTTCATGAACAGGATGGTCGACGAGATCATTGCGGAGCGCCGCAAGGGAGGCGAGGCGACCGACGACAAGAAGGATATGCTTGCGGCGATGATGACGGGCGTCGATCGCTCGACCGGCGAGCAGCTCGACGACGTCAACATCCGCTACCAGATCAACACGTTCCTGATCGCAGGCCACGAGACCACCAGCGGCCTGTTGTCCTGCGCGCTCTATGCGTTGCTCAAGCACCCCGACATTCTCAAAAAAGCCTATGACGAGGTCGACCGCGTCCTCGGTCCCAATGTCGACGTGCGTCCGACCTATCAACAGGTCACGCAGCTCACTTACATCACGCAGATCCTCAAGGAGGCGCTGCGGCTATGGCCGCCGGCGCCGGCCTATGGCATCTCCCCACTGAACGACGAGGCTATCGGCGGCGGCAAGTACAAGCTCAGGAAGGGCACGTTCACCACCATCCTGGTGACCGCGCTGCATCGCGATCCCTCTGTCTGGGGTCCCAACCCGGATGCGTTCGATCCGGAGAATTTCAGCCGGGAGGCGGAAGCCAAACGGCCGATCAATGCCTGGAAGCCGTTCGGCAACGGCCAGCGCGCCTGCATCGGCCGCGGCTTCGCCATGCACGAGGCCGCGCTCGCGCTCGGCATGATCCTCCAGCGCTTCAAGCTGGTCGACCACCAGCGCTACCAGATGCATCTGAAGGAAACGCTCACGATGAAGCCGGAAGGCTTCAAGATCAAGGTCCGTCCGCGCGCCGATCGCGAGCGCGGCGCCTATGGTGGACCTGTAGCGGTGTCGTCGGCGCCGAAGGCACCGCGCCAGCCCACCGCGCGCCCCGGCCACAACACGCCGATGCTCGTACTTTACGGCTCCAATCTCGGCACCGCCGAAGAGCTGGCGACGCGGATGGCCGACCTTGCCGAGATCAACGGCTTTGCCGTGCATTTGGGGCCGCTCGACGATTACGTCGGCAAGCTGCCGCGGGAGGGCGGCGTCCTGATCATCTGCGCCTCCTATAACGGCGCGCCGCCGGACAATGCGACACAATTTGTCAAATGGCTCGGCGACGAGCTGCCGAAGGATGCGTTTGCCGATGTGCGCTACGCCGTGTTCGGCTGCGGCAACAGCGACTGGGCCGCGACCTATCAATCGGTACCGCGCTTCATCGATGAACAATTATCGGCGCATGGTGCGCGCGCGGTCTATCCGCGTGGCGAAGGCGATGCGCGCAGCGATCTCGACGGCCAGTTTCAGAAATGGTTCCCGGCGGCCGCCCAGGTCGCGACCAAGGAATTCGGCATCGACTGGAATTTCACCCGTACCGCGGAGGATGATCCGCTCTACGCGATCGAGCCGGTCGCGGTGACCGCCGTCAACACCATCGTCGCCCAGGGCGGCGCGGTGGCCATGAAGGTGCTGGTCAATGACGAGCTTCAGAACAAGGCCGGTTCCAATCCGTCGGAGCGCTCGACGCGCCACATCGAGGTGCAGCTGCCGTCCAACATCACGTACCGCGTCGGCGATCATCTGAGTGTGGTCCCGCGCAACGATCCGACGCTGGTGGATTCGGTTGCCCGTCGCTTCGGCTTCCTGCCGGCCGACCAGATCAGGCTTCAGGTCGCCGAAGGCCGCCGCGCGCAATTGCCGGTCGGCGATGCCGTGTCAGTGGGCCGCCTGCTCAGCGAGTTCGTCGAGCTCCAGCAAGTGGCGACACGGAAGCAGATTCAGATCATTACCGAGCATACGCGTTGTCCGGTCACGAAACCAAAACTGCTGGCCTTCGTTGGCGAGGAGGCTGAAACACTCGAGCGTTATCGCACCGAGATTCTGGCGAGGCGAAAATCGGTGTTCGATCTGCTGCTCGAATATCCGGCCTGTGAATTGCCGTTCCACGTCTATCTGGAAATGCTCTCCCTGCTGGCGCCGCGCTATTACTCGATCTCGTCTTCGCCGTCGGTCGACCCGGTTCGTTGCAGCGTCACGGTCGGCGTGGTTGAAGGACCGGCCGCCTCCGGCCGCGGCACGTACAAGGGTATCTGCTCGAACTATCTCGCCAATCGACGCGCGGGCGACGTTATCCATGCAATCGTGCGTGAGACCAAGGCCGGCTTCCGGCTCCCGGACGATCCATCCGTGCCGATCGTCATGATCGGCCCGGGCACGGGACTGGCGCCGTTCCGCGGCTTCCTCCAGGAGCGCGCCGCGCGCAAGGTCAAGGGCGCCGCGCTCGGTCCGGCCATGCTGTTTTTCGGCTGCCGTCATCCCGATCAGGATTTTCTCTACGCGGACGAGCTGAAGGCGCTGGCGGCGAGCGGCATCACCGAGCTGTTCACGGCGTTCTCGCGCGCGGAGGGGCCAAAGACCTATGTGCAGCACGTCCTCGCTGCGCAGAAGGACAAGATCTGGCCGCTGATCGAGCAGGGCGCGATCGTCTATGTCTGTGGCGACGGCAGCAAGATGGAGCCCGACGTGAAGGCGGCGCTGGTCGCGATCCATCGCGAGAAGAGCGGCAGCGATGCCGCCACGGCTGCCCGCTGGATCGAGGAGATGGGTGCAAAGAACCGGTATGTTCTGGACGTATGGGCGGGTGGATAACCCGGCAGCCGGACGTGCTAAAGCTCTCGCATGATTCCCTGGGAAAAGATCGATACCGCCAAAATCCCCGGCTCCGATGAAGAGCTTCGCCTGATGCGGCGAGGCAAGGAGTTCTCAATCAAGCTCGGCACCAACGAGCTGATGAACAACCGCCTGTCGGGCTCGGAGGCCGCGCTCGCCACGCTCGCGGCGAAGCAGATCGAGACGGTCGCAAAACCTGTCGTCCTCATCGGGGGCCTGGGCATGGGTTTTACGCTGCGTGCGGCGCTGACCGTGCTCGGAAGCAAGGCGAAGATCGTTGTCTCCGAGCTCGTGCCGGCGGTGGTCGCCTGGGCGCGGGGTCCGATGGCGCAGGTGTTCGGTGACAGTCTCGATGACGTCAGGGTGAGCATCCGGGAAACCGACGTTGGCGAAATCATCCGGGCGCAGCGGTCGGCATTCGATGCCATCCTCCTCGACGTCGATAACGGGCCGGAAGGGCTGACCCGGAAGGGCAATGATGCGCTCTACAATGCGAGTGGGTTGAAGGCGGCGAAGACGGCGCTGCGGACGGGCGGCGTGCTCGCGGTCTGGTCCTCGGGGCCCAACCCGGCCTTCACCAAGCGGCTCGGGAGCGCCGGATTCGAAGTCAACGAAGTCAATATCCGCGCCACCGGAAGAGGCGGTGGCGCACGTCACGTGATCTGGCTGGCGAGGAAGAGCTAGG
Source organism: Bradyrhizobium lupini (assembly GCF_040939785.1). Taxonomy (NCBI): domain Bacteria; kingdom Pseudomonadati; phylum Pseudomonadota; class Alphaproteobacteria; order Hyphomicrobiales; family Nitrobacteraceae; genus Bradyrhizobium; species Bradyrhizobium lupini. The sequence continues at coordinate 1,460,643 of NZ_CP162553.1, read as the reverse complement.
CCGCCTGCCCAGCAACCGGTTCGATCCGTCAGAACATCGTGTTGTTGTTCGCCGGATTTTCCGGGATCGGTTGCACGACGTCCCAGTGTTCGACAACCTTGCCGTTCTCCAGCTTGAAGATGTCGACGATCGCATTGCCCCTGCTGCCGGGCTCGCGAACCGCGTGAACGTGCAGGATGACGTAGTCGCCATCCACGAAGCTGCGCTTGATCTCGCTGTGCGAGTTCGGGAATTTCTCGCGCAGGAAGCCAATGAACTTTCGGAATCCGTCCGGACCATCGGCCGCGTTTGGATTGTGCTGGACGTAGCGGTCGCCGACATAGGCGAGGGCTGCATCGGCGTCCTTTTGGTTGAGCCCCTTCTCGTAGAACGCAAGGACAGTTTTGCGATTGGCTTCTTCTTGCGCGCCACCCGCCATCGCGGCGCCGCTGGCGAGGGACAGCGTGAGGACTGAAGCAGCGACGATTGCGGCCGACCGGACGATGAGATGCATGTGAACTCCGAGAGGCCGCGGCCTCTTTGTTGGCGATTGAGGTTCTCAGCGATTGAAGGAGGCCTGTATAGCTTTCGCACCGGCACGCGTTAAGAGAGTAACCGGCAGCTCACATGGTCACCGTGAGGAGACTGTCTGCGTCGGTCAATCTACGCCGCCTGCACCTCCGCGCCATGGGCGTGCTTGGCGATGGCGTCGATGATGTCCGGCCAGAACCGCATCGGCAGCGCGTGGCCCATGCCGTCGATCATCAGCAGCTTGGCCCCCGGAATTGACTCTGCCGTGTCCCTGCCGCCCTCGGGGCGGACCAGCGGATCGACGGTGCCGTGGATGACGAGTGTCGGCGTCTTGACGCCATGCAGCCGCTCCTTGCGGCTACCCGAGGCGAGCACCGCGCGGAGCTGCCGGCCGACACCGGCCGGATTGAGCCCGCGCGCGAACACGCGCTCGGCACGACCGGGATCGAGCGCCTCTTCCTCCGGGAAGGACCCGGCCCGCAACACGTTCCAGGTCTGGCCGTAGCGGACGATGAACTCCTCCTTGCTGCGCGGCGGCGGCGCCATCAGCATCGCGGCGGCCTCGCGTGTCGGGGGCGGCAGGCGCGGATTGCCGGTCGTCGACATGATCGAGGTGAGCGAGCGCACCCGCTCGGGAAACGACAACGTCACTTCCTGCGCAATCATGCCGCCCATGGACGCCCCGACCAGGTGCGCCGACTTGACGCCGAGCGCATCCATCAGCCCGACAGTGTCTTTTGCCATGTCGATCAGCTTGTAGGTTGCGGCCACAGGAATCCTGAGAAACCGGAGCTTCAACAGCTCGAGCGGCGTCAGACGCTTGCCGCCTGTGAGATGGCTCGACTTGCCGATGTCGCGATTGTCGAACCGGATGACGCGAAAGCCGTGCGCGGCGAGCTGCTCACAGAACGCATCGTCCCAGTGGATCATCTGGGCGCCTAACCCCATGATCAGAAGCAGCGGCTCGGCACTGTCGTTGCCGAAAGTCTCGTAACAGATGTCGATGCCGTTGGCGTGGACGGTTTGCGGCGGATGATAGGCGTTCACGGGTGCGTTCCCTCGGCTTTTGATTAATGCTGTATCGCACGGTTTCCCCTCGCAATGAAGCCGCGTCCGCGACACCGGACCCGCTGCTTGCCGGTTGACCGGCACCGCGCAACGGTGTGGTATGGCGAAAAAGGAAGGGCATCGAAGCTCTCGCTTTCAGGAGGACGCCGATGACCGACAAAAGCAACGACCCCATTGCCATGTGGCAGAAGATGGTTGGCGAGATGGAGAAGGGGTTCAACTCCTTCGCCAATCAGGCCATGTCGTCGCCCGAGTTTTCGCAAGCCGTGAACCGGGCCGGCGGCGTTGCTGCAGGTGCTCAGAAGCAGCTCGGCGACCTCATGGAGAAATATCTGGTCTCCATGAATCTGCCGAGCCGGGACCAGGTCACCGGCCTTGCGGAACGGCTACAGTCCATCGAAGGACAGATCGGTGAGATCAAGTCGATGCTGAGCCAGATGGCGGCAAGTTCCGGAATTTCTCAGGGCTCCGATACTGCATTGCGCCCGCCGCGCACCAAGCGCCCGCCGTCTGAAGGCGGAGAGAAGACATGAATGCACCCGCCGGATTAGACTTCGCAGGGATCCCGGAGCGCATCCAGTCCGAGGTGCAACGCGCCATCCAGAGAAGCATCAAGGGCGTCGAATATTTCTCGACGTCCGGCCCCACGCTCGGGTCGACGCCGAAGGACGTGCTGCATTCACGCGGCACGATGAGCCTCTACCACTATCGACCGATGTCCGACGAGATCTATCGAATTCCGATTTTGATCGTGATGGCGACCACCAATCGCGGTTACATTCTCGACCTCGTGCCCGGCCAGAGTTTCATCGAGTTCCTGTTGAAGCGCGGCTACGACGTCTACATGCTCGACTGGAGCGCGCCACGGCCGGAGGAGAAGAGCCTCCGCATGGAGGATTATGTCCTCGACTTCATCCCGGACTGCATCCGCCGCGTGCAGCAGGATTCCGGCGAACAGGACGTCTCCGTCATCGGCTATTGCTTCGGCGGCGTGCTGTCGCTGCTCTACGGCTCGATCCACAAGGATGGGCCGATGAAGAATTTGATCTGCTTCACCACGCCGATCGACTTTCGCGAGATGAAGCTGTTCTCGAACTTCTCCGACCGTCGCTATTTCGACGTCGATCGCCTCGTCGACAGCGTCGGCAACGTGCCGCCCGAGATGATCCTGTCGTCGTTCGAGATGCTGCGCCCGGCCTCCCGCACCGTCAGCCAGATCCAGCTCTGGGAAAACATCTGGAACGACGAGTTCGTCAAATCCTACCGGATGTTCGACCGCTGGGCGACCGACACGCTGCCGCTGGCCGGCGAATATTTCCGCACCATCACCAAGGACCTGATGTGGGACAACAAGCTGTTCAACGACACCATGTCGGTCGGCGGCCGTGCGGCGAAGCTCGAGGACATCAAGGTGCCGTTCCTGCATGCGGTCGCCGAGCATGACCACATCGTGCCGTATGAGGCGGCAAAGCACCTGATCGCCAAGATCGGATCGGAGGACAAGGAGGAGGTGATGCTGAAGGGCGGTCACGTCTCGCTGGTCGCCGGCGCCAATGCGGTGAAGCGGCTGTGGCCGAAACTGGATTCCTGGCTGGGGAAGAGATCGACATGAGTGAGCAGCGTTCCTATCCGCGCCATGTGAAGACGGACGCGGGCGATATCGAGATCCGCCTGATGTCCCCGGCGGACGAAGCCGCGGTGCTCGCCTTCGGCAAGGGCCTGCCGACCCACGACCTGTTGTTCCTGCCGCGCAACATCAGTGAGCCGAAGGTGCTCTCCGCCTGGGTCAAGGAGATCGCGCGCGGCGCGATCACGAGCCTGCTCGCGGTCAGGGACGGCACGGTCGTCGGCTGCGGCACGCTGGTGCGCGATCCGCACTCCTGGTCGCCTCATGTCGGCGAGATCCGAATGGTGGTTTCGCTCGACGTGCGCGGGAAGGGGTGGGAAGGACGCTGTCGCAGGAGACCTTCGCCCTAGCGCTCGGGGCCGGCCTCGAGAAGCTCTCGGTCCAAATGACGGTCGATCAGCAGGCGGCGATCACGCTGTTCGAGAGCCTTGGCTTCAAGGCCGAGGCACTGCTGCGCGACCATGTTCGCGACGTCGACGGCAAGACCCACGATATCGTGGTGCTCGGGCACAACATCGCGCAGGTCCAGGCCCAGATGGAGGCCTATGGGCTGCTTGGCGCCGTCCAGCATTGAGAACCGCTGGACGGTGTTCGGGAACCCGGATGGTCAGGGAGGCGCCAGATGCCTCTCAACATGGCTATTCACGGTTTCGTGATATCGCACTGCAATATGGATATTGCATCGCACAATTAACTATGGCATATAAGCCGTGCCCCGGGCCAAAACCGGACGGGGTGAGCCCATAGCTCAACCAATGAGGATGGAGAGACCCCCAATGACCACCGAAACCAACACCGCTTTCGAAGGCTTCAAGGACGCGTTCAAGAACATCCAGAACCTGGAAGTTCCCGAGGCCGCCCGCGAGTTCGTCAAGAAGTCCGCCAACACTGCCAAGGACCGTGCTGCCGAGGTGTTCGCTGGCTCTGAGCGCGTGACCGCCGCCGTCGAAAACGCGGTGACCGAGACCGTCACCGAAGCCGGCAAGATCAGCCGCAACATCCAGCAGGCGATCTACGAGGACGCCGAGGCATTCTTCGCAGGCATCGACAAGCTCGCGTCCGCCAAGTCGTTCAGCGAAGCTGTCGAGATCCAGTCCGGCCTGCTCCGCGCCCGCGGCGAAGCGTTCGTCTCGCGCGCCAAGGCGACCACCGACTATTTCGGCAAGCTCGCCGCTAACGGTGCGAAGTCCGCTCAGGACAATTTTGCCAAGGTCTACAACAAGACCGCCTGATACGGCCCCCTGAGTAAAAACTGAATTTGAGGCCCGCTTCGGCGGGCCTTTTGTTATTCCGCCGTAGCCGTCATTGCGAGCGAAGCGAAGCAATCCAGTCTGCCTCCTTGAAAGACTCTGGATTGCTTCGCTTCGTTCGCAATGACGGATAGGGTGATGCTGTGATGACTCCATCAGGCGCCTTCTCTTTCGACACTCCCGGCGACGCCGAACGCGCAGCCGAATTGCGCCGCGTGAAAGCGCTGGCGACGCTGGTGCTGGGCTCGACGCTTGTCCTGTTCGTCGTTGCGAAATGGCTGCTGCCCGTACATCCCGTGTTCGGATTCATCGCGGCCTTCGCCGAAGCCGCGACCATCGGCGGGCTCGCCGACTGGTATGCGGTGGTCGCGCTGTTCAAGCGTCCACTCGGCCTGCCGATCCCACACACCGCGATCATCCAGAGCAACCAGGCCCGTATCGCCGACAAGCTCGGCGAGTTCATCCAGGTGCATTTCCTCGAGGCCGCTCCCGTCGAGGCCAAGCTGAAGGAGATCGATTTCGGCTCCTTCGTCGCCGACTGGCTGCGCGATCGCAAGCGCAGCGATGACCTCGCGCGCTTTGCGCTGCGCCTGCTGCCGGAGGCTGTCTCCGCGACCGAGAGCTCCGGTCTGATGACCTTCATCATCCGCCGCATGTCCTCGCAGCTCCAGGCCGTCGATCTGGCGCCGCTCGCGGCCGGCACGTTGCGCGGCTTCGTCGCGGAAGGGCGGCACCAGATCCTGTTCGACGATCTTCTGCGCGTGATGCACGAGACGCTGAACCAGACCGAGACGATGGCGATCATCCGCGAGAAGGTGCGCGCGGAATTGCCGACCTTGCTCAGGCTCTATCGCGCCGACAAGTTTCTGGTGAACAAGATCGTGGCCTCCGCCACCGCGTTCTTCAATGAAGTGCGCAGCGATCCCAAACATCCTTTTCGCGGCGAGTTCGATCGCATGGTGCTGAGCTTCGTCGACCGGCTCGGCACCGACCAGGCCTATATCGACCGCATCGACGGCTTGAAGCGCGATCTGCTCGCGCGTCCCGAGCTTGCCGATCTCGCCCGCACCGTCTGGGCCAATACGCGGTCCTTCATCGAACGTAGTGCAAGCGGCGAGACGCAGGTGCTGCAGCATCATCTCGCGGGAATGTGTGTCGCGGCGGGCGAAGCGCTTGCGGGCGATGCCGAGCTGCGCGGCGAGATCAACAAGGGGCTGGTCGCGGTGCTGCGCAGTTTCGTCGCGGACCAGAAGAGCGGCGTCTCGACCTTCATCTCCGACCAGGTCAAGTCGTGGGACATGGCGCAGCTGATTTCGCTGATCGAAATCAACATTGGCCGCGACCTGCAATACATCCGCTTCAACGGCTCGCTGATCGGGGGGCTCGCGGGTCTTGCGCTTTACTCCGTAGAATTCCTGCTTCGATTGTTGTGACTTTTGCGTCACGGACGTCAGCATTAACGCGCGGGCCTATTGTGGCCCGGGGTGTCTCCCGCTTGAATGTCGGGAACCCGCTGCCTAGCTGATTCATGTTGCGTTGCGGAACGATCCAGAAGCCGGCGTGTTGGAATCCCATACCCATCTGCCGGCAAACAACCGGTGGCCTTTTCAGCAATTTTCCCAAGGGGACCATTGATGACCGCTACTGCCCAGACGCTGAGCCCGCCGTCTCGCACCCTGATGTTCCTGGAAGGGCGAGCGATCCACGAGTTCGGCGCCTTCCTCGGCGCGCTGCCGCTGCTCAGCCTCGCGCCGCGCGGCGATAGGCATCCGGTGCTGGTTCTGCCGGGCCTCGTGGCCTCCGACGGGTCCACGCGTGCACTGCGCACCTTTCTGTCCGGCAAGGGCTATGCGGTGAGCGGCTGGCGCCAAGGCCGCAACTATGGCCTGCGCGAGGGCGTGCAGCACGCGATGGTGGATCTGGTTCAGGAGCTCAGCGACAGGCACGGCCGCAAGATCAGCCTGGTCGGCTGGAGCCTCGGCGGTCTCTATGCGCGCCAGCTCGCCAAGATGATGCCCGACCGCGTACGCCAGGTGATCACGCTCGGCAGCCCCTTTGCCGGCGATCCGCATTCGACCAATGCCTGGCGAGTCTATGAATGGGCGAGCGGCCGGAAGTCCAACGAGGTCGACCCGCAGTTCGGCGGCGATCTCGCCGTTCCGCCGCCGGTGCCGACCACGGCGATCTTCAGCCGCACCGACGGCGTCTGCGCCTGGCAGGGCTGCATGGAGAAGACGGGCGCGCAGACCGAGAGCATCGAGATCGAGAGCAGCCATTGCGGCATGGGCCATCATCCCGCCGCTGTCTTCGCGGTGGCTGATCGCCTTGCGCAGAAGGAAGGCAGCTGGCGGCCCTTCGACCGCAGCGGCTGGCGCAGCGTGGTCTATCCCGATCCGCATCGGTAATTCTTTGCCTCTCTCCGTAAGAACGGGGCAAGGGAGAAGAGCGTCGCACCCGTCCATTGTCGTGCCCGCACCAAACGCGCTATGCCTCGCGCATGGCGCATCCGTTGTCCCGCATCATCGATCAGCTCAAGCGCGAGCCGTCGCGCACCGGCTCTATCGTCATCACGGTATTCGGTGATGCCATCGTGCCGCGTGGCGGTTCGGTATGGCTCGGCACGCTGCTGGAATTCTTCGAGACCCTGGACATCGACAGCGGCGTGGTGCGTACCGCGATGTCGCGGCTTGCTGCCGATGGCTGGCTGACGCGCGAAAAGGTCGGCCGCAATAGTTTTTACCGCTTGGCCGACAAGGGCCGCCAGATCTTCGAGGCCGCGACACGCCATATCTACGATCCGCCGCCATCCGACTGGACCGGGCGCTTCGAGCTGCTTCTGATCGGCAATGGCGAGGATCGCGATGCCTCGCGCGAGGCGCTCCGCAATGCCGGCTTCGGCAGCCCGCTGCCGGGCGTGTGGGTCGCCCCGTCAGGCGTGCCAGTGCCCGGCGAGGGCCGCGGGCGCCATCCGTCTGGAGGTCTCGGCCGAGGATGACAGTGGTCGCCGGCTGCTCAGTGCGAGCTGGCCACTGGATCGCACCGCGGACGCCTATCTCAAGTTCATGAAGACGTTCGAGCCGCTGCGCGCCGCGATCGCGCGCGGCAGCGACTTGTCCGAGGCCGACGCCTTCACGGCGCGCATCCTCCTGATCCACCATTATCGCCGAGTCGTGCTGCGCGATCCGCTGCTGCCCGAAAGCCTGCTTCCGGCGAACTGGCCAGGCAAGGCCGCCCGTGCGTTGTGCGGCGACATCTATCGCGCGCTGCTTGTCCCATCGGAACAATGGCTTGATGGTCGTGGGACCAATGAAAAGGGGCCATTGCCGCTGGCGCGGAAACTCCTGGAGAGGAGATTCGAGACTTGATTGTTATGTTACAGAAATATCTTGCGTGATCTGATTCTTGTTATATATTGCTCAATAAAATGGGAGGATGCGCATGTATACCCAGGCGCTGAACACGGCCGAGACCGATGATCGCGGCCTCGAGGATGCGGCCAAGGCTGCGCAGTTCCAGACGCGCATCGATGCCGAGGAGCGCATCGAGCCGAACGACTGGATGCCGGCGGCTTATCGCAAGACGCTGACCCGCCAGATCTCCCAGCACGCTCATTCCGAAATCGTCGGCATGCTGCCCGAAGGCAACTGGATCACCCGCGCGCCGTCCTTGCGCCGCAAGGCCGCGCTGCTCGCCAAGGTGCAGGACGAGTGCGGCCACGGGCTCTATCTCTATGCCGCGGCCGAGACGCTCGGCACTTCGCGCGAAGAGCTGGTCGACGCCATGCTCGCGGGCAAGGCCAAATATTCCTCGATCTTCAACTACCCGACCCTCACCTGGGCCGACATCGGCACCATCGGCTGGCTGGTCGACGGCGCCGCGATCATGAACCAGATTCCGCTGTGTCGCTGCTCCTATGGTCCTTACGCGCGCGCGATGATCCGCGTCTGCAAGGAGGAGTCGTTCCATCAGCGCCAGGGCTATGAGATCATGCTGACGCTGTGCCGTGGCTCCGAGGAGCAGAAGGAGATGGCGCAGGATGCCTTGAATAGGTGGTGGTGGCCGGTGCTAATGATGTTCGGCCCGCCCGATGCCACCAGCCAGCACAGCGACACCTCGACGAAATGGAAGATCAAGCGCTTCTCCAATGACGAGCTGCGGCAGAAGTTCGTCGACGCCACCGTGCCGCAGGCGCAATATCTCGGCCTCACCATTCCCGATCCCGGCATGATTCAGGACGCCGACGGGCACTGGCGCTACAGCGAGATCGACTGGACCGAGTTCAAGCAGGTGCTCGCCGGCAACGGTCCTTGCAACCGGGATCGCATCGCGGCACGCCGCAAGGCGCACGATGAGGGCGCCTGGGTGCGCGAGGCGGCAGCTAGCTATGCCGCAAAGCGCACGCAGCGTCGAACTGCACAAGCGGCAGAGTAGGGAGATCGCGATGGCCACGCCGAACACGCCGCTGTGGGAAGTCTTCATTCGCAGCCGCAACGGGCTCGCGCACAAGCATGTCGGCTCGCTGCATGCGAGCGACGCCACGATGGCCTTGCAAGCCGCCCGCGATATCTACACGCGTCGCGGTGAGGGCCTTTCGATCTGGGTGGTGCCGTCGACGGCGATCACCGCAAGCGATCCCGCCGAGAAGGGCATGATGTTCGAGCCGGCGGAATCAAAGATCTACCGCCACCCGACGTTTTACGAGGTGCCTGAGGAAGTAGGACACATGTGATGGCGAACATCGAGGTCTCCGAAACACCGCTGGTGCTCTACGCATTACGCCGCGCCGACGACGCGCTGATCCTCGGCCACCGCCTGTCGGAATGGTGCGGGCATGCGCCGATGATGGAAGAGGACATGGCGCTCTCCAACATCGCGCTCGACCTCATCGGCCAGGCCCGCGAGCTCTACACCTACGCAGCCAAAGCCGAAGGCAAGGACAACGACGAAGACAAGCTCGCCTACCTTCGCGATGTCAGGCAGTATCGCAATCTGCTGCTCCTCGAGCAGCCGAACGGCGACTTTGCCCAGACGCTGGTGCGGCAGTTCTTCTATTCCGCCTTCGCCGATCTCTACTGGCGCGCCATGATGACCTCGCGCGATACGACGCTCGCTGCGATTGCCGCGAAGTCGGAGAAGGAGAGTGCCTATCACTTGCGGCATTCCTCGGAGTGGATGATCCGGCTCGGCGACGGCACCGACGAGAGCCATGCCCGCGCGCAGGCTGCGATCGATCATCTCTGGGCGTTCACCGGCGAGATGTTTGCCGTCGACGACGGCGAGCACGCCTTGATCCATGCCGGTATCGCCGTAGACCCAGGCACCTTGCGGGGTCGTTGGCTGACGACACTTTCGGATGTGATCGGCGAAGCAACGCTCAAGCTGCCGCAGAACGACTGGATGCAGCAGGGCGGCCGCGTGGGCCGGCACAGCGAGCATCTCGGCCATCTCCTCTCAGAGCTGCAATCGATACAGCGTACCTTCCCGGGGCAGACATGGTGACGGTGCTGGAGCCCCATAGCGACCTGCGCCGACGGGCCTGGGATGCCGCGGCGAGCGTGGTCGATCCCGAAATCCCGGTTTTGACCATCGCCGATCTCGGCGTGCTCCGTGATGTCGTCCTCGACGGCGATCAGGTCGAGGTCGCGATCACCCCGACCTATTCGGGCTGTCCGGCCATGAACATGATCGCGCTGGAAATCGAGGTCGCGCTGGAGCGCGCCGGTTTCCGCAGTCCAAAGGTCCGCACCGTGCTGTCGCCGGCCTGGACCACCGACTGGATGAGCGAAGAGGGCCGCCGGAAGCTTCATGCCTACGGCATCGCACCGCCGCAGGCCTCGAATTCACGCCGCGCGCTGTTCGGCGAGCAAGCCGTTGTGTGCCCGCAATGCGGCTCGGCGAATACCGAGCTGCTGTCCGAATTCGGCTCCACCTCCTGCAAGGCACTCTGGCGCTGCAGGGCGTGCCGCGAACCCTTCGATTATTTCAAGTGTCATTGACCATGTCAGCAGTCGCACCACGCTTTCATCGCCTGGCCGTCAACGACCTCCGCCGCGAGGCGTCGGACGCCATATCGCTGACATTCGCCATCCCGACGGAGCTTGCGACCGACTACGCTTTCACGCCCGGCCAATACCTCACACTCCGCACCATGCTGGATGGCGAGGAAGTGCGCCGCTCCTATTCGATCTGCTCCGGCCCCGACGACGGCGAGATACGGATCGCCGTCAAGAAGGTTGATGGAGGCGCGTTTTCGAGCTGGGCAGCGGACGATTTGAAGTGTGGCGACGCGCTGGACGTGATGACGCCCACGGGACGCTTCGGCGTGATCCCGCCAGCCGGCGGCGGCCGCATCCATGTCGGCTTTGCCGCTGGGTCCGGCATCACGCCGATCCTGTCGATCGTCAAGGGCGTCCTCGCGCGCGAAGCCGACAGCCGCTTCTTCCTGTTCTATGGCAATCGCACGACCGATAACATCATGTTCCTCGAGGCGCTCGAAGAGCTCAAGGATCGCTTCATCGACCGCCTCTCGATCTTCCACGTCATCTCGGGCGAGGAACAGGACATTCCGATCCTGCACGGCCGGCTCGACGGCGACAAGGTGAGGGTGCTGCTGCGCTCGCTGGTACCGGCGGAAAGCGTCGATCACGTCTTCATCTGCGGTCCGTCCGGCATGAGCGAGGACATCGAGGCGACCTGTCGCGATCTCGGCATCGCGGAGGAGCGTATCCATGTCGAGCGGTTTGTCTCGGAGTTCGGTGGCAAGCCGCGGCCGAAGAAGATCGTTGCGCCGGACGCGCCGCCGAAAGCGATCGCGTCGCTGATCATCGACGGCAAGCGCCGCGACGTGCCGGTGGCAGAGGACGAGGCGATCCTCGATGCCGCGCTACGCGCCGGTGTCGATCTGCCCTTCGCCTGTAAGGGCGGCATGTGCTCGACCTGCCGTGCCAAACTGGTGGAGGGCGAGGCGCCGATGGACATCAACTACTCGCTGGAACCCTGGGAGCTGAAGGCCGGCTTTGTCCTGACCTGTCAGGCCAAGCCATCGTCGGAGCGGGTCGTGGTCGACTACGACCACGTTTGACAGTTTTAGCCAGGCAGCAGAACATCGTGTCCAAACAATCGGACGGGAGAAGCGCGTGAACGTCAAAGCCGCCTTGTCGCCCGAGGATATTGCCCGCGCCTGCGCCGATGCGATGTGGGCGGAGGACGATGCCTCCAAAGGACTCGGCATGGAGATCGTCGAGATCGGCCCGGGGTTCGCGACGCTGGCGATGAATGTGCGGCCGGATATGGTCAACGGCCAGCGCATCACCCATGGCGGCTTCATCTTCACGCTGGCCGATTCCGCCTTCGCTTTCGCGTGCAACTCGCACAACGACCGCGTCGTGGCGGCGCAGGGCCAGATCACCTTCATCAAGCCAGGCAAGCTCGGCGATCGCCTCGTCGCAAAGGCCCGCGAGGTCACGCGTGGCGGCCGCTCCGGCATCTATGACGTGCGCGTCACCGCCGGCGATACAGTCATCGCCGAATTTCGCGGGCATTCGCGGGCGATTCCCGGAAATTGGCTGCCGGCGCAGGATCAATAAAGAAAAGCAATGATACGGGGAAACGAGGATGGCTCTGACGAGGCTCAAGGAAGGTGGCAACACGTATAAGGCCGAGCTGGATGCGCACGAGCGTGCATCGCGCGACGAGATCATGGCGCTGCAGGTGCAGCGGCTGGCCTGGTCGCTGAAGCACGCCTACGACAACGTGGCGCACTATCGCAAGGCTTTCGACGCGGCCGGCGTGCGCCCGTCCGACTTTCGCGAACTCTCGGATCTTGCGAAATTTCCGTTCACCGTAAAAACGGACCTGCGCGACAACTATCCCTTCAACATGTTTGCCGTGCCCCGTGAGAAACTGGTGCGCGTGCATGCGTCCTCCGGCACGACGGGCAAGCCGATCGTGGTGGGCTATACGCAACGCGACATCGACACCTGGTCGGACGTGATGGCACGCTCGATCCGCGCCGCGGGCGGCCGCACCGGCATGATCATCCACAATGCTTATGGCTACGGTCTTTTCACGGGCGGGCTTGGCGTGCACTACGGCGCCGAAAAACTCGGCTGCACTGTGGTGCCGATCTCCGGGGGCATGACCGAGCGGCAGGTGCAGCTCATCAACGATTTCCGGCCCGATATCATCACGGTGACGCCGAGCTACATGCTGGCGATCCTCGACGAGTTCAAGCGTCAGAAGCTCGATCCGCGCCAGTGCTCGCTCAAGGTCGGCATCTTCGGCGCGGAGCCCTGGACCAATGCCATGCGCGGCGAGATCGAAGATGCCTTCGACATGGATGCCACCGACATCTACGGCCTCTCCGAGGTGATCGGGCCCGGCGTTGCGCAGGAATGCATCGAGACCAAGGACGGCCTGCATATCTGGGAGGATCATTTCTATCCCGAAGTGATCGATCCCGACACCGGTGCGGTGCTGCCCGACGGGGAGAAGGGCGAACTGGTGTTTACATCGCTCACCAAGGAAGCCTTTCCGGTGATCCGCTATCGCACCCGCGACCTGACGCGGCTTCTGCCGGGCACGGCGCGGCCCGGCATGCGGCGGATGGAGAAGGTCACGGGGCGCTCGGACGACATGATCATCCTGCGCGGCGTCAACCTGTTCCCGACCCAGATCGAGGAGGTTCTGCTCGCCACCGACTGGTGCGGCGGGCATTTCATTCTGGAATTGACTCGGGAAGGACGCATGGACGAGTTGACCATCATTGCCGAGGCGCGGCCGGAGAGTTGGGATGGCCGGGGTCTCCTCGACCATGCCGATCGGATCTCAACCCATATCAAGAACACGATCGGGATCAGCTCCAACGTGCGGGTGGTTGCGCCTGCGACGCTGGAACGCTCGCTCGGCAAGGCGAAGCGGCTCTACGACAAGCGGCCGAAGGATTGAGTTGATGGGATTGACTTGACGGATTGACTTGACCGCCCCCAAAGGCGACAAGGCCCGCGAGAAATCGCGGATCTTTTCCATGTCGTCAGCCGATCCCAAAGCCGTCGAGGCGCGCTGCGTCCGCCTCAATGCCAAGGCCGAGAACGCCGCTGGGATTGCACCTCGCGTCGAGCCTCATACGCTCGCGCGCGGTCCGAACGATCTCCTGATCGAGGTCAAGGCCGCCGCCGTCAATCCGTCCGACGTCAAGGCCGCGACTGGGCTAATGGCCTATGCCATCTTCCCGCGCACGCCGGGGCGCGATTACGCCGGCGTGGTGATCGACGGGCCCGCCGGTACGATGGGCCGCGAGGTGTTCGGCTCCTCCGGCGATCTCGGCATCCGCCGCGACGGCACTCACGCCAGCCATCTCGTCGTTGAATCCGACGCGGTGGTGGAGAAGCCGAAGACCGTGTCTTGGGAGGAGGCCGCCGGCATCGGCGTGCCCTTTGTCACCGCCATGGAGGGTTTTCGCCGCGCCGGCATTCCAAAGCCCGGGGAAACGGTGCTGGTGTTCGGCGCCAACGGCAAGGTTGGTCAAGCGGCGGTGCAGATCGCGACCTGGCAGGGCGCGCGTGTCATCGGCGTGGTGCGCAAGGCGGAACCTTATGAGGGCCACACCAATGCATCCATCGAGGTGATCGACGCTTCCGCGACCGACGTCGCCACACGCCTGCGCGAGGTGACCGATGGCAAAGGCGCCGACATCGTCTTCAACACGGTCGGCGATCCCTATTTCCAGGCGGCGCACAAGTCGCTCGCGCTTCGCGGCCGCCAGATCCTGATCGCCGCCATCGACCGCATCGTGCAGTTCAACATTCTCGAATTCTACCGCGGGCAACACACCTATGTCGGCATCGACACGCTCGGCCTGTCGTCGATCGCGACAGGCGCTGTGCTGCGTGACCTCGGCCCGGGCTTCGCGAGCGGGCACCTGAAACCGTTTCCGATCAAGGCGAACGCCGTCTATCCGCTCGAACGCGCGAAGGAGGCCTATGTCGCCGTTGCAGGCTCCTCGCGGGATCGCGTGATCCTGAAACCTTGATCATGGATTCGTCTCCCCAACTCATCATCCTCGCCGGCCTCGTCGTCGGCCTGGTCTACGGCGCTGTCGGCCTGCTCAGCGGCTTCTGCCTGATGAGCAGCATGCGCGGCTGGTTGTCGGAGGGGGATGGGCGGTTGGTCCGAACCTATGCGCTGGCGATCGCGGTTGCGACCACAGCGAGCCAGTTCCTCGCCGGCACCGGCATGGTCAATCTCGGCAAGTCGATTTACCTGCAACAGTCCTTCTCGATGCCGGTGCTGTTTCTCGGCGGACTTCTGTTCGGATACGGCATGGTACTGTCCAACGGCTGCGGTTCGCGCGCGCTGGTGCTGCTCGGTCGTGGCAATCTCCGCTCCTTCGTCGTGGTGGTCGTGCTCGCCATCGCCGCGCAGATGACGCTCAAGGGCCTGATCGCGCCGGCGCGCATCGCCGTGGTCCAGGCCTCGCAAACCACGGTCAACGTGAATTCGCTGCCGTCATTGTTCGCCATGTTCGGTCCGGCTGAAGCGCTTTCGCGCGCAATGGCTGCTGCTGTCGTTGTCGTCACGCTGATCCTTTTTGCTTTCGCGCACCCAGCGTTCCGGCGTTCGCCCGGCCAGATTGCAGCCGGTGTCGTCGTGGGTCTCCTCGTCGCCGGCGGCTGGTTCGTCACCGGCTATCTCGGCGCGGATGATTTCAACCCCGTCCCCGTGACCTCGCTTACCTTCGTCGCGCCGATCGCGGACAGCCTGCAATATGCCATGCTCTCGACGGGCCTGACGCTGAATTTCGGCATCGCGACGGTTGCCGGTGTCTTCGCCGGCAGTCTGGTCACCGCGCTTGCGACGGGCCGTTTCCATCTCGAAGGCTATTCCTCGCCACGCCATATGCTGCGATCGGCGGCTGGCGCCGCGCTGATGGGCATCGGCGGCGTGATGGCGTTCGGCTGTTCGATCGGCCAAGGGCTCACCGGCGTGTCGACGCTCGCGCTCGGCTCATTCGTCGCTGTCACCGGCATCCTGCTCGGCACGACGGCGGGCTTGCGCGGGATACTGCGCGTTCAGCCCTTCGCGGTAGCCTGACCACGCAGCAGGCGATCGCCGAGCGATGCGAGACCGATGCCGGTGATGATCAGCGCGGCCGCTATCACCAGACTCATGTCGATCGGCTCGCCCAGCAGGATCGCGGCGCTGGCGATGCCGACGAGCGGCGTTGCGGTGGTGCCGAGCGAGGTCGTCAGGGCCGAGATGCTCTTATTCACCATCGACATCGCCCAATAGGCGAGCACCGTCCCGATCAGCCCGGAATACAGGAACAGCAAAACGAGTCTCCACGACCACTCCACATGCGGCAGGCCATCCGCGATGGTCGCGCTCACCGATAGCACGATGGTTGCCACGAGCACTTGCCAGATCAGAAGCTGGAGCGGCGAGGCAATCCAGCGATGGGCGCGGATATAGATAATGTTCGCGGCCCATGAGATCGCGGCCAGGATCACCATGCCGGCGCCGAGCACGACATTGGTGTTGGTCCAGTCGATCGAGGCCGGGTTCAGGATGACGATCAGGCCGATCAGGCCCAGCAGCGCGCCGGCGAGCTTCGGCGCCGTCAAAGTGTCCTTCCCGAGCAGCGGCGCGGCGATCGCGACCCAGAGTGGCGTGGTGTAGCCGAGCACAACGGCCTTGCTCGCGGGTAGGAAGCGCACACCGGCCGCAACCAGGACCGAGAACACGGTCATGTGCAGCAGTGCAACGCTCAGGACCACCGGGATGTCGCGACGCTCCGGAATCATCAGATTGTTGCTGAGCCCGAGAATCACGAACAATCCAGCCAGCGCGATCCAACTCCGGATCGCTGAAGCCCACAGTGGTGGAAGGAATTGGACAAGTTGCTTCGTCACCGACCAGTTTATGCCCCAAGCCAGCACGACGATGAGAAACAGGCCAACGGCTGCGCGGGGGGATAGGGAGTTCATTTCGGAGGTCCTTGAAGCAGTCCAGTCCAGCGGATAGCATCTCGTCTGGCACCTGAAACAGTGCCAGATCGGAAAGGAATAGGGTGCCAGTTCCGGACAGCATGATCTCCGCCCTGATCGAGCTGAACCGGGCCGACGACGAGGGGCTGGTGGCTCAACTGACGAGCCAGCTCCGAAGCTTGATCGCGACCGGGCGTCTCGTCAAAGGCCGCACGCTGCCGTCGAGCCGTGGGCTTGCGAGCGATCTCGGCGTCTCGCGCAACACCGTCAGCTATGCGTTCGAGCAACTCGCCG
The DNA here is from genome assembly GCF_040939785.1 of Bradyrhizobium lupini. Taxonomy (NCBI): domain Bacteria; kingdom Pseudomonadati; phylum Pseudomonadota; class Alphaproteobacteria; order Hyphomicrobiales; family Nitrobacteraceae; genus Bradyrhizobium; species Bradyrhizobium lupini. The sequence goes on along the minus strand of NZ_CP162553.1, from coordinate 1,443,910 downwards.
CCGAGGGATATCTCGAAGCCTCGCACGGCCGCCGTCCGATGGTTGCGGTCGACGGCGGCGAGCGCGTCACAGAGGCTGGCGCCGTCGCATCTCGCATACGCCCTGGCAAGCCGCGGCTTTCGCCCTGGGCGTCGAGCCTCACGCAGACCGACTGGCCGATGTCTTATCAGGCGCGACTGAGACCCTTGCGTCCCGGACATGGCGATTTCAGGGAGTTTCCCAACGAGGTCTGGGCGCGCTGCCTGCGCCGCAGCGCTGTGCGCGCGGCGAGGCGCGAGCTCGGACCGGTCAATCGGCCGCGCCTGCGCGAGGCACTGGCGCATTATCTTGCGACCAGCAGGGGCGTGCGCGCGACGGCGGATCAGATCCTGATTCTGCCGAGCGCGCAGGCTGCGCTGACTTTGATCGCGGCCGCCGTCATCACCCCCGGCGACGATGTCTGGGTCGAGGATCCCGGCTATCCCGGCGCCGCGGCCGCCTTCCGCGCATCCGGTGCGCGCGTGATCGGGATGAGTTTGGACGAGCAGGGCATGCAGCGGATTGGTGGCTTGGCGGCCCCGACCTTGATCTTCATGACGCCGTCGCATCAGCACCCGACCGGCCGCCTGATGTCGCTCTCGCGCCGCACGGAGTTTCTTGGCCTGAGCAGGCCCGGCAAGACCTGGATCGTGGAGGACGATTACGACGGCGAATTCCACTATGATAGCCGGCCGGTGCCGGCCCTGCAGGGACTCGATGCCCACGGCCGCGTGTTCTATGTCGGCACGTTCTCCAAGGTCATGACCTCGGATATCCGGCTCGGCTACCTCGTCATACCGCGGGCCATGGTCGGTACTCTCGAGATCGTACAGCGGCACATCGGACTGATCGCCGCGAGCCACATCCAGGAGGCGCTGGCCGAGTTCATTGCCGACGGGCATTTCCTGGCGCATCTGCGCCGGGTGCGCCGGATCTATCACGCCCGCCGCGATCACCTCGTGGAGGGATTGGAGCGCCATTTGGGCGATGTGCTCTCTGCCGAAGTGCCCCCCGGTGGCATTCAGCTCGTCGCGCGTCTCAAGCGCGGTCGCGCTGATCAGGTGGCGGTCAAGCGGCTGGTCGAAGCGGGCGTTGAAACGCGTGCCCTGTCCGGCTTGGCACTGGGCAGGCCGCGCGACCACGGCCTGCTGCTCGGCTTCGCGGCCTGGCGCGAGAGCGAGATCACCGCGGCGGTGCGAACAATGGCGTCGTGCTTCTAGCGCAGTCGCGCTAATCCACGGCCTTGGTCACGATGCGGATTTCCGACGTCAGCGTCCGGTGCACCGGGCACTTGTCGGCGATCTCCATCAATTTCTTGCGCTGCTCGGGATCGAGCGCGCCGTCCATCGCGATGTCGCGCTCGATCTGGTCGAGCATGCCATCGCGCGTCTCGCATTCCGCGCAGTCTTTTGCATAGATCTTGGAATGCTTCAGTGAGACGGTGACACGATCGAGCGGCAACGACTTGCGGTTGGCATAGAGGCGCATGGTCATCGAGGTACAGGCCCCGAGGCCAGCGAGCAGGAGATCGTAAGGACCAGGGCCGGCATCCTCGCCGCCGGCGGCGACCGGCTCGTCCGCGACGAGCTGATGCGGACCGACGGAGATGGTCTGGTTGAACTTGCTCTTGCGGGTCTCCTGCACCACGACCCGGCGCGGCGCCTCGGGGAGATCCATCGCCTTCGCAGGTTTGGCCGCGTCGATGTACCGGCTCGCCCAGGCCGCGATCACGTCGGCTGCATAGAGCGCGTCGGCCGGCTTGGTCAGGAGATGATCGGCATGGTCGAGCGAGACGAAGCTCTTGGGATGCCTGGCGGAGACGAAGAGCTTCGTCGCATTGTCGATACCGACGGTATCGTCGACCGGAGAATGCATCACCAACAGCGCCTTGTGCAGGCCGGCGACGTCTTTCATCAGCTCGTGCTCGGCGACGTCGTCGAGGAATTCGCGCTTGATCCGGAACGGGCGTCCCGCAAGCGAGACTTCGACCTCACCTTGCGTGCGAATGTCGCCGAGATGCTCTTTGAAAAGGCCGGTGACGTGGGCGGGATCGGATGGTGCCGCAATGGTCACAACCGCCTTGGCTTCCGGGATTCGTCCTGCTGCCGCAAGGATCGCGGCGCCGCCGAGGCTGTGACCGATCAGAATCGACGGCGCCTTGCGGACGCTACGCAGATGATCGGCGGCGCGCACGAGATCGGCAACGTTGGAGGAAAACGTCGAATTGGCAAAATCCCCCTCGCTGGAGCCGAGCCCGGTGAAGTCGAAGCGCAGCACCGCGATGCCCTTGGCGGCCAGCGCGACCGAGATGCGTTTGGCGGCCAGCGTGTCCTTGCCGCAGGTGAAGCAATGCGCGAACAGCGCGAAGGCCCCGGGCTCGCCGTCGGGTAGCTCCAGCGCGGCCGAAAGCTGATGGCCGCCTTCGCCGGTGAATTGAAAGCGCTCTGTCGGCATGGGTTTCCCCGTTCCTTGCTGAACCTAGTCGCCCGAATAGCGTTGCTCTGCCCAGGGATCGCCGCGGTTATGGTAGCCACGGACTTCCCAGAAGCCCGGCGCGTCCTCGGTCAGGAATTCGATCGACTGAACCCATTTGGCGCTCTTCCAGAAATACAGATGCGGCACGACCAGCCGTACCGGGCCGCCATGTTCGGCCGACAATGGCTCACCGGACCAGCTATGGGCGAGCAATGCGTCCTCGGCGGCAAAGTCGTCCAGCGCGAGGTTGGTGGTGTAGCCATCATGGGAATGCAACACGACGAAGCGCGCGTCCGGGCGCGGCTGGCAGGCCGCGAGCAGCTCGCGCGTGGCGAGCCCCTCCCACTCATTGTCGTAGCGCGACCAGGTGGTGACGCAGTGGATGTCGGAGATGAACTGCGCCTGCTTCTGGGCGGCGAACTCGGCAAAGGTCCAGAACACGGGGTTCTCGATCGCGCCGTAGACGTCGAGCCGCCAGTGCTCGCGCGAAATCGGCGGTACGACTCCGAGATCGAGCACCGGCCAGTCCTTTGTCAGATGCTGACCGGGCGGCAGGCGCTGATCTTCCGGGCGCGTGATCTTGCCTGTCAAAAAGCGGCCCTCGCGCGCCCATTTTTCCTTGGTGCGCGTCAGCTTGCTGTCGGGCGGCTCGTTGTCTTCGGCCATCGGCTACTCGTGGCGGTGCAAGTCCGGCCTCTCCGTATCACTGTTTGGAGAGGTCTACATCGCCTTTCCAAGCAAAAATGGCAACTGGCGGGGGCCTCTGACGGTTCCTTGGGACCAGGTCACCGTGCCTGCCGGATCGAGGGCGAAGCCCGGAATGCGCTTCAGCCATTCCTCCAGCGCAACCTGCATCTCCATGCGCGCAAGGTTCGAGCCGACGCAGCGGTGGATGCCGAGGCCGAAGGCGGCGTGGCGGTTCTCGCGGCGGTCAATTACGACCTTGTCAGCATCCGGAAACATTTTCGGATCCCGGTTGGCGGCCGGGAAGGACAGCAGCACCATGTTGCCTGCCTTGACCGGGCAGCCCGAAATCGTGGTCTCCTTGACCACTTCGCGCGCCATCGTCACCGGCGAATAGGCGCGCAGCAGCTCCTCCACCGCGGTCGGGATCAGCTCGGGCTCGGCAACCAGGCGCTCGCGGTCGGCGGGCGTCCGGGCAAGGTGCCAGAGCGAGGAGCCGATCGCGCTCCAGGTAGTGTCGATGCCGGCGATCAGGAGCAGGCGCAGCGAGCCCAGCACATGCAGATCCTCGAGCGGATTGCCGTCCTTGTCCCTGGCATTCATCAGGTAGGAGATGAGGTCGTCGGTTGGCTTGTTCTTGCGCGCTTCGATATGGGCGCTGAAATAGGCGCTCATCTCGTGCACCGCCTGGAGCAACGTGTTTTCGTCCTTGATGCCAAGTTCCAGGATCATGTGGATCCATCGGATGAAGAGATCGCTGTCCGTCTCGGGGATGCCGAGCATGTGTGCGATCGCGCGAACCGGAATGTGCTTGGTGTAGCGCTCTGCCGCGTCCAGTCGGCCTTCGGTGATGAAACCGTCGATCAACTCGTTGCAGATCGCGCGCACCCGCGGCTCCAGCTTCTTCATCGCGTCCGGCGTGAACGGCGGCAGCAGCAATTGCTTGGCTGGCTTGTGCACCGGCGGATCGGACGTGATCGGCGGGGCGGAGTTTCTGCTGGTGATCTCCGGGCGAACGTCGCGGACGATGATGCGACGTGAGGAGAAATGCTCGCTGTCGTTGGCGATCTCGCGCACTGCCTCATAGGTCGTCGGCATGTAGCAGCCGAGGAAGCGTTCGGTATGCACGACCGGGCTTGCGGCGCGCAGCTCGTCCCAAATCGGGAAGGGATCTTCCGTCCATTGCGGATCGGTGTGGTCGAAATCATGGACCCAGTCGGTCACGGGCGGATGGGCGGTGGGCTGGCTGATGTCGGACATCTCGAAATCCCTCGAAATCCCTTGGGGGCTCGTGGTCGCGGAAGGCACGCGGGCAGAAGCGGGCGCGCTACTCCTCGATCACGTCGATCGCGATTTCCGGGCAATTGGACTTGGCGAGCCAGGCCTTGTCTTCGAGGCCGGGCGGGACCGTGCCGTCGCCGGCTTCGTGGGCGTTGCCGTATTCGTCCAGCTCGAACAGCTCCGGCGCCAGCGCCTTGCAGCGCGCGTGCCCCTGGCATTTGTCGGGATCAACGTGAACCCTCAGTCGCTCTGTCATGGCGGCTTCCTCGATGGTGTGCACTCCGGCCCGAAGGCGGCGCGCGCTCCCATTTGGGTTTTTGTTCAAGTTATAGGCTATTACATTCGCGGCAGGCTTCCCCTGTCAAGCGCAAACTTATAGGCTCTGCGCAACATGCGTTCACAACTTGCCCGCAAGCCCGAGAATACCTACCACCACGGCGATCTCCGCGACGCCTTGATCAAGGCCGCGCTGCGCAAAGCCGAGCAGGGCGGGACGGAGGCGATCAGCATCAAGGCGCTGGCAAAGCAGCTGGGTGTTTCGCAGCCGGCGCCCTACCGGCATTTCGCCGATCGCGAGGCGCTGCTTGCGGCGGTGACGGCGGAGGCGTTCCGGCAGCTCAACGGGATATTGCGGGCGGCGATGGCAAAGCTGTCGAAGCGGTCGAAGCTGTCGCTGCTGGCGCAGGCGACGCTGGATTTCGGCTTACGCCGCAATGGCATCTACCGCTTGATGTTCGCCTCGCGCACGGTGTCGTGTGCGGCGAAAGGCAGCGAGCTGCACGAAGCGACCCGCGAAACCTTTGCGCTCGTGGTCGACGCATTGGAAGCCCCGGCCGTTGATTATCTGCGCGAGCGGCAGGCGCTCAAGATCTGGGCGGCGGTGCACGGCGTGGTGATGCTGGCTGAGCAGGGACTGTTCACCGGCGAGGCGGCCCATGCCACGCGCGAAGACCTGGTCGAGGATTTTGTCAGTGAAACCAAGGCCGCGCTTGCGGCGGCGATCAAAGGCGCGCGGCGCCGGAAACAGGCTGGCGCTTAAGCCCTCGCCGCCAACAGCTTCATCAGCTTCTCGACGGCGCTGTCGGGCGTGGTCACGACAGGGCGGCCGGTGGCTTCTGCCACGAGAGGCGCGGTTGCCGCGATGCTGAACTGCGCGAGCGCGACGACGTCGCAATCGCGCAAATCGCGTGCGGCTTCCACGATCAGCCGGTCATGCGTAGCGCGGTCGCCACGGTCGAGCGCGGCCAGCGCGCCTTCGGCGAGTTTCGGCACGATCTGGACGGAGGCCGGAAATTCCGGCGGCATCGAAGCCAGCGTCGGCGGGAAGGTCGAGAGCAGGCCGATCCGCCGGCCCATCGTCATCGCGCGCTCGATCATGGCTTCGTTCGGCTTGAGCACCGGCATCGGCGCATGTGCGCGCGCAACCGCCTCGATGCAGGAACCGAAGGCCGAGCAGGTGAACAGGATCGCGTCCGCGCCTGTCGCCGCGGCGTAGTGGCCGAGCGCAAGAAAGCGTTCGGTCATGGCATCGTTGAGCTTGCCGTCACGCGCCAGATCCGACGACAGGCTGTCGTCGAGCAGGTTCATCAGCCGCGCTTCCGGCCACACCTTCGCGAACGCAGCTTCGATCGGGGCGATGGAATGCTTGAGGGCGTGGATCAGCGCGATGCGAGGAGACTTCGTCATTGAACGTTACCTGATGGAAGGTCGCGAGCCCCGGACGCAACGCGTCCGGGACACGCAAAACGTTTACTTAAACGGCACCGCGTACATCAAGCCGCCCTTGCTCCAGAGACCGTTGAGGCCGCGCTCGAGCTTGAGCGGGCTCGCCTTGCCGACATTGCGCTCGTAGATCTCGCCGTAATTGCCGGTGGCCTTGATGGCCGTGACCAGCCATTTGTTGTCGAGCCCGAGCCGCGAGCCGAGATCGCCGGAGGCACCGAGCAGGCGTTGGATCGCGGGCGTCTGCGACTTCGCCATCTCATCGACATTGCCTTGTGTGACGCCGAGCTCTTCGGCCTCGATCAAGCCGTAGTGCAGCCAGGTGATGATGTCGCTCCAGACCTCGTCGCCATTGCGGGTGAAGGGGCCGAGCGGCTCCTTGCTGATGGTCTGCGGCAGCACGACGTAGTCGGCCGCGTTCGGCGCCGCGGTCGTCACGGCGCCAGCAAGCGCGGAAGCGTCCTGGGTCATGGCATCGCAGCGGCCGCCGAAGAAGGTCTGGTACATGGTGTCGACGCGGTCGAACACCAACGGCTTCCAATCGATGCCGTTGGCGCGGCCGTAATCGCCGAGCGTGACCTCATGCGTGGTACCCTGCGCGACGCAGACGGTGGCGCCCTTGAGGTCCTTGATCTCCTTCACGCCGAGGTCTTTCTTCACGACAAAGCCCTGACCGTCGTAGAAGTTGATTGGACCTTGCCGCAGGCCCAGCGTGACACCGCGCAGATAGGTCTGCGTCGAGTTGCGGTAGAGCACGTCGATCTCGCCGGACTGGAGCGCGGTGAAGCGGTTCTGCGCGGTCAGCGAGACGTAACGCACCTTGCTGGCATCGCCGAGCACGCCGGCGGCGAGCGCGCGGCAATAATCGACGTCGAGACCCTTGTAGTTGCCTTGCGAATCCGGTGCGGAGAAGCCGGCGAAACCGGCGCTGACGCCGCATATCAGCGTGCCGCGGCTCTTCACCGTGTCGAGCGTTGCCGCCGACGCCACCACCGTCGACGCCGCGAGCACGCCGGCTATGATAACCACTTTCCTCATCATGCTTTTCTCCCCTCAGTGATTGACACGACGCAATACGCTGTCGACGGCCGTGCCGAGCTTGTCGACGATCAGATCGATCTCCTCCGCGGAGGTGATATAGGGCGGCGCCAGCAGCACGTGGTCGCCACGGATGCCGTCTGCGGTGCCGCCGCCGGGATAGCAGCCGAGGCCGTTGGCGAAGGCCTCCGCCTTGATCTTCTGATTCAGCTTCAGCGCGGGATCAAACGAGGTTCGGCTGGCGCGATCGGCGACGAGCTCGATCGCCCAGAACAGGCCGCGGCCCCTGATGTCGCCGATATGGCGGTGATTGCCGAAGCGCTCGGTGAGCCGCTGCTCGAGCTGCTTGCCGCGCTCCTTGACCCGGTCGAGCAGGCCGTCCTCGCGGATCACGTCCTGCACCGCGAGCGCGGCGGCGCAAGCGAGAGGGTGCGCCAGATACGTGTGGCCGTGCAGGAAGGCGCCCGAACCTGAGCGGATTGTGTCGATGATCCTGCCGCTCGCGAGCATTGCACCGATCGGCTGGTAGCCGCCGCCGAGACCCTTGGCGATCGCCTGGATGTCGGGTGCCACGCCTTCCTGCTCCCAGGCGTGCGTGGTGCCGGTGCGGCCCATGCCGCTCATGACCTCGTCGAGAATGAGCAGCGCGCCGTGTCGGTCGCAGATCTCGCGCACCGCCCTGAAGTAGCCGTCCGGCGCCGTGACGGCACCTGCGGTGGCCCCGACGACGGGCTCTGCGAGGAACGCGGCGACGGTGTCGGGGCCAAGCCGCTGAAACTCGGCTTCGAGTTCGGCGGCGAGCCGCGCCACGAACTGCGCATCCGATTCACCTTCGTGCTTCTCGTGATAAGCGAAGGCCGGGGTCACATGGCTGAAGGCGTTGGAGAGCAGCGGCGCGTAGGGCGCGCGGCGCCAGGCATTGCCGCCCGCCGCGAGCGCGCCGAGCGTATTGCCGTGGTAGCTCTGCCGCCGCGCAATGAAGTGCTGCCGCTGCGGCTCGCCGCGCTCGATGAAATATTGCCGCGCGAGCTTGATGCTGGCTTCAACCGCTTCCGATCCGCCGCTGACGAAATAGGCGTAGGCGAGGCCACCGGGCTCGTGGCCGACCAGCGTCTCGGCAAGCGCCTCCGCCGGCTCCGACGAGAAGAAGGCTGTGTGGGCATAAGCGAGGGTCGAGGCCTGCTTCGTCAGCGCCGCGATGACGCGTGGATGCTGGTGGCCGAGGCAAGAGACCGCCGCGCCGCCGGAGGCGTCGATCACGCGGCGTCCGTCCTCGGCAAAGAGATAGACGCCTTCGCCGCCGATTGCCTTGGGCGGCGTTTCGCGCAGCGAGCGATGCAGCACGCGGCTGGTGCGGGCGGCCATGGGTCAACCTTTCTCTGATACGTAAGTTGAAGCCGCGGCCAGCCGGGCCTCGGTATTCTCCAGGCGCTTTTTCGCGGCCGTGCCGCCGAGCGAAAACGTCACGGCGGCGAGCGATTGCGCGATCGCGATGGCGCCGGTGAGGCTCGGGAAAAAGCCGGGAGAGGAGGCCGCCTCGAACAGCAGCACGTGGTCGGCACCTTCAGCCATCGGCGCCGATGGGCTATCGGCGATCGCGATCAGGGCCGCGCCGGCACGATAGGCGGCCTGCGCGACCCGGACGCTCGCGTGGGTGTAGGGCATGAAGCCGATGACGATGACGGCCTCGCCGGGCCGGAACGCGCCCATATCGAGATCGTCGGGGCCGGACGCGCCGACGAGCTGCACCTGTTCGGGACGAAACAGCCGGAGCTCGTAGTTCAGCAATTCCGCGACGCTGCGGCAGCTTCGGTAGCCGGTGATCCAGATCCGCTTGGCGTGGTGGAGTGCGCGCGCCGCCTCCGCGATCGGCCGGGCCGGGATGCGCGGAAGGCCGGCGGCCTCGGCCTCCAGCTTGTCGGTGATGAGCGCGACATCGGCGTTCGGGCCGTGGCGGCGGCCCTTGGCGCGGCCGGAGAAAGGCGCTAGCTGCGAGGGCCGCCGCGCCTCCGTCAACGCCGCGCGCAATTCATCCCAACCCGAATAGCCGATCGCCTTGGCAAGCCGCGTGAACGCGGCGGGATCGGCGCCGGCAACCGCTGCGAGATCGCGCATCGAACGCGTGGTGGCGTCGTAATCGTTGGCTGCAACGAAACGCCCGACCTCCTGCAACCGCATCGGAAGCGATGGCAATGCAATGCGCAGTTCGCTCAGTGGCGAGGATTTCGCGGGCTCGGCCATGAAACATTTGTTGCACGAAGCTGAGTTTGGTGCAACAGTTGACGTGCGCTGCCGGAAATCGCCGTCTTGAGAAGGATTTTTGTGCTGTGACGTCAGACGGTCCGAGACCGCCGCCGCGCCGTCGCTTCTTCGGCGCCTTCGGGCAGCGCGAGCTGAAAGGCCTGTTCTGGCAGGTTCTGGTGGTGGGGATCGTAGTCGCGGTCATCGTGTTCCTCTGGTCCAACACCGTCACCAATCTCTCCGTGCGCCGCATCACGACCGGTTTTGCCTTCCTTGGCCGTGAGGCCGGCATGCCCATCGCCGACAGCCTGCTCGCCTACAATCCGAGGGACTCATATCTCTGGGCCTTTGTCGTTGGCATCGCCAATACCCTGCGCGTCGCCGTGATCGGAATCGTGCTTGCAACGATCCTGGGCACGGTGATCGGCATCTCGCGGCTGTCGGCCAATTGGCTGCTGTCGCGGCTCGCCGCGGTGTATGTCGAGACGCTCCGCGACATCCCGCTGCTGCTCCAGCTCCTGTTCTGGTACGTGCTGATGCAGGCGCTCCCGGCCGCGCGCGCGGCATGGCGGCCGATTGAGGGCGTGTTCCTGTCCAATCGCGGGTTGATCCTGCCGGCGATTCCCATCGGGACGCCGCAGCTTTGGGTGCTCGGCACCGCAGTGCTCGGACTTGTCGTGTTCTATGTGATCCGGCGGCGGCTCATCGCGCAGCAAATGCGCGACGGCAAGCCGCGGCCGGCCTGGCCTTTTGCACTCGGCTTGCTCGTTGTGCTGCCTGCGGCGGTGTCCGTGCTGCTGGGCGTGGCCTGGACGATCGAATGGCCTGAGTTGCGCGGCTTCAACTTCGTCGGCGGACTGACGCTCGCGCCGGAATATTTCGCGCTGGTGATCGCGCTCGTCACCTACACCTCGGCCTTCATCGCCGAGATTGTGCGCAGCGGCATCCAGTCGGTGCCGCGCGGCCAGTGGGATGCCGCCAACGCGCTGGGACTGCGCCGCAGCTTCATGCTGCGGCAGATCATCCTGCCACAGGCGCTACGCGTCATCGTGCCGCCAATGACGAGCCAGTACCTCAACCTGACCAAGAACTCTTCGCTCGCGGTGGCGATCGGCTATCAGGACGTGGTCTCGATCGCCAATACGACATTGAACCAGACCGGGCAGGCGATCGAGGCCATTGCCTTGATCATGGCGGTGTTTCTCACCATCAGCCTCGGCATCAGCTTTTTCATGAACTGGTACAATTCGCGCATCGCGCTGGTGGAGCGCTGACCATGACGGCGATCGCCGACATTCCGGAAGCACCGCGCGCCGTCCGCCGCCCGCAGATTGGTAACCCGGTGCTGCGCTGGCTGCGCACCAATCTGTTCTCGTCGATCCCGAACGGCATCCTCTCGGTCGTGTTGCTGGCGGTGCTTGCAAAGGGCCTCTTCAGCTTCGTGCAATGGGGTATCGCCAATGCGGTCTGGGTCACCCCGGCGAACGATTCCAGCGCCTGCCGCGCGGTACGCGGCCTCGGTGCATGCTGGGCAATCATCCCCGAAAAATACCGCTTCATCCTGTTTGGCACCTATCCGTTCGACGAGCAGTGGCGGCCGGCACTGGCGGTGCTGCTGTTCATCGCCCTGTTCTATCTCTCCAGCCGCCGCGCCTTATGGCGGCGCGAACTGGCCTATCTCTGGATCGGAGCGCTCGCGCTGATCAGTATGCTGATGTGGGGTGGCATACTCGGTCTGTCGTTCGTCTCGCAGGACCGTTGGGGTGGTTTACCGGTGACGCTGATCCTGGCGACCTTTGGTCTGGCCTTCGGCTTCCCGCTCGGCATCCTCGTCGCACTAGGCCGGCGCTCAAAACTGCCGGCGATCCGCTCGCTCAGCGTGCTCTATGTCGAGCTGATCCGCGGCGTGCCGCTGGTCAGTCTGCTGTTCATGGCGAGCGTGATGTTTCCGCTGTTCATGCCGAACGGATTCAACATCGACAAGCTCTTGCGCGCGCAGGTCGCGATCATCCTGTTCGCGGGTGCCTATCTTGCCGAAGTCATCCGCGGCGGCCTCCAGGCCGTGCCCCGCGGGCAATACGAGGCCGCCGAGGCGCTCGGCCTGTCCTACTGGCGCAAGAACCGGCTGATCGTCCTGCCGCAGGCGATCCGTCACGTCATCCCGCCGCTGGTCAACACCTTCATCGCCTTCTTCAAGGACACCAGCCTCGTTCTGATCATCGGTATCTTCGACCTGCTCACCACGGCCAAGACCGCGATCATCGATCCGGCGTGGCAGCAATTCTCCGTCGAAGTCTACATCTTCGTCGCCGTGATCTATTTTGTCTTCTGCTTCGCGATGTCGCGGTATAGCCGGAGCCTGGAGGCGACGAGCGGAAGGTGAAGGCCGCGCGTGTTCCGGACAAGGTGCGGCGCAAAGCGCTGCACCGCAGAGCCGGGACCCAGAGATACACGGGAAGTCCTGGAGACTTGGGCCCCGGCTCTGCAGCGCACCGCCGAAGAGGCGCTGCGCCGCGTGCGGGGCACGAGAGCGGGAACCTAGTTCTTCACCCGCGGATCAATCGGCGTCGTGCCACGCACGCCCAAAATATCCTCCAGCGTCTTCGCGCCGGCGATCACCTGCGCATCCGCGCGCGGAGCCCCGACGACCTGCAGGCCGACCGGAAGTCCCGATGCGGTGAAGCCGCACGGCAACGACAGCGCGGGACAGCAGGCGAGCGTGATGGCATAGACGATGCCGAGCCACTCGACGTAATTGTCGAACTTCTTGCCGGCGCATTCGGCGACATAACGGTGCTCGATCGGGAAGGGCGGCACGATCGTGGTCGGTACCAGCAGCAGATCGTAGCGCTTGAAGAACTCGATCGCACGCGCTGTCATGCCGACGCGCTGCGCCTCGGCGCGTTCGAGCTGCTCGGTCGTGAGCTTGAGGCCTTCCTCGATGTTCCAGATCACCTCGGGCTTGAGCAGGTCGCGCTTGGTGCGCAGCAGCTGCGCCTTGCTGATCGCGAAGTCGAACGCGCGCAGCACGTGGAAGCACTCATGCGCATCGCGCCAATCCGGATGCGCCTCCTCGACGATGGCGCCGGCTTCGGCAAAGCGTTCCGCCGCTTTCCGCGTGATCGCTTTGACTTCGGGATCGACCGGTGTGATGCCGAGATCCGCCGAATAGGCGATGCGCTTCGGTTTGCTGCCTGACTGCGCCGCCGAGAGAAACGACGTCAAGGGCGTCGGCAGCGACAGCGGGTCGGCGGCATAGTCGCCGCTCATGGCGTCGAGCAGCAGCGCGAGATCCTCGACGTTGCGTGCCATCGGACCGACGACGCCGAGGTTACGATCGATGGCCGCTTTCGGCGTGTGCGCGACGCGGCCGATGCTCGGCCGCATGCCCACGACGCCGCAGAAAGCTGCCGGACTGCGCAGACTGCCGCCCATGTCGGAGCCTTGCGCGAGCCAGGCCATGCCGGTGGCGAGCGCAACGGCCGCGCCGCCTGACGAGCCGGCTGCCGATTTGGACGTATCCCAGGGATTGAGGGTTGCACCGAACACCTCGTTGAAGGTGTTGGCGCCCGCACCGAATTCCGGCGTGTTCGACTTGGCATAGACGACCGCGCCGTTGGCCTCGAGATTTTCGACCAGGATGTCGGACGTCGCCGGGATGTTGTCCTTGAAGATCGGCGAGCCCTGTGTGTTCAGCACACCTGCAACATCGGTCAGATCCTTGATCGGCACCGGCAGGCCTGCGAGCAATCCGCGCGCACCGGCCGGCTTCCGCATCAGCGCCTTTGCGCTATCCCGCGCGCGATCGAAGCACAGCGTCGGCAGCGCGTTGACCTTGCCATCGACTTCGGTGATGCGCTTCTCCAGCACATCCAAGAGCTCCAGCGGCGAGACGTCGCCGGAGCGCAGCTTGTCGACGACGGCGCAAGCGGATTCGCGGATCAGGTCCTGAGACAACTATTCTACTCCTGTGCTTATTTTAGGCGTTATTGCGAGGAGCGAAGCGACGAAACAATCCAGACTTTTGCCGCAGATACATTCCTGGATTGCTTCCGCCTTCGCTAAAGCTTCGGCGGACAAGTCGCTGCGCTCGCAATGACGAGGATAAAGTTAACCCCATCCTGCGCTGATTCCGCCATCCACCGTATAGATGACCCCCGACGTATAGCCTGCGCGATCCGACGCCAGGAACGCCATGAGATCGCCGATCTCGCGCGCATGCGCAGGCCTGCCGAGCGGCAGGCTCTTCTGGAATTCCTTGTAGCGGCTCTCGTCGCCGAACTGGTGGTTTGCCCGCGTCTTCAGCAGGGTGACGTGACGGTCAGTGCCAACCGGGCCGGGATTGATGCCGACCAGACGGATGTTGTCGGCGAGGCTCTTGCCCCCGAGCGCGCGGGTGAAGGCCATCAGCGCGGCATTGCCGGCGCTGCCGCAGATGTAGTTGGCGTCGAATTTCTCGCCGGCGGCGCCGATGTCGTTGACGATCACGCCGCCGCCCTTCGCCTTCATCTGCGCATAGATCATGCGCGTGAGGTTGATGTAGCCGAACACTTTCAATTCCCAGGCGTGCCGCCAGGTGGCCTCGTCGATCTTGTCAATGGAGCCGCCGGGAATGTCGCCGGCATTGTTGACGAGCACGTCGATGTCGGCGGCTTCCTTGGCGAGCCGCGTCAAATCCTCGCTCCTGCGCAAATCCACAATGCTCGTGGCGGCATCGATCTGGTGCGCCGAGCGCAAGCGCTCGGCCAAAGCCTTGAGCTGATCGCCATTGCGGGCGGCGAGGAGGAGATGGCAGCCTTCCTCGGCAAAGGCCTCGGCGGCGGCTGCGCCGATACCCTTGGACGCGCCCGTGATCAGGACGCGCTTGCCACGCAGGTGCAGATCCATGGGAGTTACTCGCAGGAGAGGAACGGGAATAAAATCAGTAGGCGGTCGGCCGCGCCATGGTCAACATTGCAGTGCAGCGTTGCACTGCCGTCGCGTTTGGTCCATTGCAGTGCGGTCAAAAAGACGGCGGCTGCCGGACCAATCAAGGACGTTCTCGATGAGCAAGAAACAATACCGGATCGCGGTCATTCCCGGCGACGGAATCGGCAAGGAAGTGATGCCCGAGGGCCTGCGCGTTCTGGAGACCGCGGCGAAGAAGCACGGCGTGTCCCTTCATTTCGATCATTTCGACTTCTCGTCGTGGGACTATTACGAGAAGCACGGCCAGATGATGCCGGACGATTGGAAGGATCAGATCGGCAAGCACGATGCGATCTATTTCGGCGCGGTCGGCTGGCCGGCCAAGATTCCGGATCACGTCTCGCTCTGGGGATCGCTGATCAAATTCCGCCGCGAGTTCGATCAGTACGTGAATTTGCGCCCGGTGCGGCTGATGCCGGGCGTGCCGTCGCCGCTGGCCAACCGCAAGCCCGGCGACATTGATTTCTGGGTGGTGCGCGAGAACACCGAAGGCGAATATTCCTCCGTCGGCGGCCGCATGTTCCCGGACACCGACCGTGAATTCGTGACGCAGCAGACGGTGATGACCCGCATCGGCGTCGATCGCATCCTGAAGTTCGCATTCGAGCTCGCGCAGTCGCGGCCGAAGAAGCACCTGACCTCGGCCACCAAGTCGAACGGCATCTCCATCACCATGCCCTATTGGGACGAGCGCGTGGAGGCGATGGCGAAGAAGTATCCAAGCGTGAAGTGGGACAAGTATCACATCGACATCCTGACCGCGAACTTCGTGCTGCATCCGGATTGGTTCGACGTCGTCGTCGGCTCCAATTTGTTCGGTGACATCCTGTCGGATCTCGGCCCGGCCTGCACCGGCACCATCGGCATCGCGCCGTCAGGCAACATCAACCCCGAGGGCAATTTCCCGTCGGTGTTCGAGCCGGTGCACGGCTCGGCGCCCGACATCGCGGGGCAAGGCATCGCCAATCCGATCGGAGCAATCTGGTCCGGCGCGATGATGCTCGAGCATCTCGGCGAGAAGGAAGCCGGCAAGTCGATCGTCGATGCGATCGAGCGCACGCTGGCAGAGCGCACGCTCCGCACCAAGGATCTCGGCGGCAATGCCGACACTACGGCTTGCGGCAAGGCGGTCGCGGATATGGTGGATTAGAGCGCTGCTTTCCCTCCCCCTTGTGGGGGAGGGTGGCTTCGATGCGAAGCATCGAAGACGGGTGAGGGGTTGTCTCCGCGGAGACAGACCTCTCAATTGTGCATTTCCCTTCGCGGACAGAACCCCTCATCCGGCGCTTCGCGCCACCTTCTCCCACAAGGGGAGAAGGGAAGAGCACCGTGCTCCGCCTCACTACCCCGCGATCTTCTCGATCGCCGCCTGATCCAGCCCGAACTTCTTTCCGGCCTCCAGAATCTCCTGCCAGGTGGTCGGATCGACAGGGATGCCTTCCGCGAGCCGCTTCTTCTTCGTCGCGCGCTCGGGCTCACCCGCGATCTTCACCTTGTCGACGCCTGGGGCCGGAGGTGAGCCGGTGTGCCAGGCGACGAAGCTCTCGACTTCGCGCGCGAGATTCTCCGCGGTGCCGAGCTTGCCGGGGTCGATGATGATCGAGAGCATGCCGTTGAGGACGTTGTGCTTGCCATCGGACGGACCCTTGACCACCTGCCCGCCGGAGAGCGCGCCGCCGAGGATTTCGCAAACCAGCGCGAGCCCTGAACCCTTGTGCTCGCCGAACGGCAGGATGGCGCCGTATGGCGGGATCACGGTGTAGCGCGGGTTGGTGGTCGGCTTGCCCTCATTGTCGATGATCGTGCCGGGCTCCAGCTCGACGCCCTTGTTGTGGGCGACGCGGGTCTTGCCCTGCGCGATCCTGCTGGTGGCGAAGTCGAGCACGATGGGGTCCTTGCCCGCGCGCGGGATGCCGACGCAGAACGGGTTGGTGCCGTGGCGCGCATCGCTGCCGCCCCAGGGCGCCACGATGGGACGCGAGATCACGTTGACGAAGTGGATCGAGACCAGCCCATGGTCGATGCACTGCTCGGCCCAGTGGCCGATGCGGCCGATATGGTGCGAGTTTGAGAGGCCGACGAGACACACGCCGTTGCGCTTGGCGCGCTCGGCTGCCAGCTCCATCGCTTCATGGCCGATCACTTGGCCGTAGCCGGTGAGCCCGTCGAGGGTGAGAAGCGGACCGGTGTCGAGCACGACCTTGACGTGCTGGTTCACGGCGAGGCCGCCCGTGGTGACGCTCTGGACATAGCGCGGGATCATGCCGACGCCGTGCGAATCGTGTCCCTTGAGGTTGGCCTCGACCAGATTGGTGGACACGAGCTCGGCCTCGCGGTCCGTAGACCCGGCGGCCTTGACGATGGCGCTGATAGCTTCGATGAGCGGCTGTGCCTTGATGGTGCGGTAATCGGCCATTGTTGTTGCTCTTATTCCTTCACGATCCGGCGGCAGTGCTCCCATGCCGCGCCAATCAGGTTCTCGCTCGCCTCCGGGGTCCGGAACGCCGAATGCGCCGACAACGTCACGTTCGGCAGTTTTGTCAGCGGATGATCGCCGGGCAATGGCTCGATATTGAACACGTCGAGGCCGGCATGGCGGATGTGGCCCGACTTCAGGGCATCGATCATGGCGGCCTCGTCGACGACGGCGGCGCGGGCGGTGTTGATGAGGATGACGCCCGGCTTCATCTTCGCGATCATCTCGCGGGTGATCATGCCGCGCGTCTCGTCGTTGAGCAGCAGATGCAGCGATACGACGTCTGCTCTCGCCAACACCGTGTCGAGATCGGCGAATTCCACGCCCGGATAGCTCTTCGGCGAGCGGTTCCAGGCGATCACCTTCATGCCGCTGCCCAAGGCAATGCGCGCGACCTCCGCGGCAATACCGCCGAAGCCGATCAGGCCGAGCGTCTTGCCAGTGAGCTGCATGCCGTCTTCGCGGAGCCAGTTTCCGCCGCGCATCTCGCGGTCCATCATCGCGATGACGCGGGCCGAAGCCCACATCAGCGTGATCGCGCATTCCGCGACCGCCGTGTCGCCATAGCCCTTGATCAGGTGCACGGAGATGCCGAGCTCAGCGAGCTCCTCCGGGTTCATGTAGCTGCGCGCGCCGGTGCCGAGGAACACGACATGCTTCAACCCTGTGCACTTCTTTGCGACGTCGGTAGGCAGCGCGGTGTGGTCGACGATCGCGATCTCGGCGCCGTCGAGGATTTCAGGATATTGTTCGGGTTTGATGTCGGGATCCCTGTGGATCCGCACCTTGGGATCGCCGGGCTGCTCCAGCCGCTCCATGATTACGGCGAGAGCTTCATTGGCGTCGACGAAAACTCCGCGCATGGTTCTCTCCGGTCAGGATGCGACGCCGGCGATCGCCAGCACCGTGTGCATGAGGACGTTGGTGCCCGCGGCGCAATCGGGCTGCGTGGCGTCTTCCAGCTCGTTGTGGCTGATGCCGTCCTTGCAGGGCACGAACACCATTGCGGCCGGCATGATTGTGTTGAGATTGCAGGCGTCGTGGCCGGCGCCGGAGGTGATGCGGCGAGAGGAGTAGCCGAGCGTCTTCGCCGCGTTCTCGACTGCGGCAATCAATTTGGGATCGAAATGCGTCGGCGGCTTGCGCCAGACCAGGTCGATCTTCACCTCGACCTTGCGGCGTGCGGCGATCTCGGCAATCGCGCTGCGCAGATCGCGATCGAGCGCATCCATGATCGCGCCATCCGCACTGCGGCAATCCATCGTGAAGGCGATCTCGCCGGGAATGACGTTGCGCGAGGGGTTTGCGATCACGGCCTCGCCGATGGTACCGACGGCCTTCGGCCCGTACTTCCTCGCAATGGCCTCCATCGCCAGCACGATCTCGGACAGCGTCGCCAACGCGTCGCGCCGCAGCGGCATCGGCGTCGATCCGGCATGGCTCTCGAAGCCGGAAATCTTGCCGTCGTACCAAAGCACGCCCTGGCCGGAATCGACCACGCCGATGGTCTTGCCTTCGGCCTCCAGGATCGGGCCCTGCTCGATGTGCAATTCGACGAAGGAACCGAGCTTCTGGAACCCGACCGGCTTGTCGCCGCGATAACCGATGCCATCGAGCGCCTGGCCGACGGTGGTGCCATCAGCGTCCTTGCGCGACAAGATGTCATCGGTGGTGAAGTCGCCGACATAGGCAGCGGAGGCCATCATCGCGGGAGCGAAGCGCGAACCCTCTTCGTTGGTCCAGTTGACGACGCAGATCGGCGCCTCGGTTTCGATCCCGGCGTCGTTCAGCGTGCGGATCACTTCGAGCGCACCGAGCGTTCCCAGAATGCCGTCATACTTGCCGCCGGTCGGTTGCGTGTCGAGATGCGAGCCGATGCCGACGGGCGGCTTCGACATGTCGCGTCCCTTGCGCAGCCCGAACTGCGAGCCGAGCGCATCGGTGTGCACCTCCAAGCCGGCGTCCTCGCAGGCCTTGCGGAACCAGTCGCGTACCAGCTTGTCCTCCGCGCTCAGCGTCAGCCGCCGCACGCCGCCCTTGGCCGTCGCGCCGAACTGCGCGGTCTCGTGGATGGAGCCCCAGAGGCGGGCGGAATCGATTTGCAAATTGGTGGCGGCTCGGCTCATGCGGTCAGTCTCTCAATTGTCCGGCGCCTGTTTCAATGACGCGCCGGCGCGGGCGCGTCAACTGCGAGGCTGCTCTGCGCAATCTGACATGCAAGCTCTGCGACCCGCTCCACCGCCACGACATCGGGCGAGGCGAGCCAGCTCGCGGTGAATGTCAGCGGCGCGATTTTGAGATCGGTGTCGAGCAGTTGCAACCGCCCGTCTGCGAGCTCGTTCTCGACGATGGCGTCGGGGATCACGGCGATGCCGAGGCCCTCGACCGCCATGTGGATGACGGTCGCAAGCGAGGCGGAGGCGTGCAGCCGGATCGGAGGCAGCTCCGGCCGGTCGAACACTTCGCGCACGACCTCGTAGGGACGCGTCTTCCGCGGGAAGGTAATGATCGGAAACCGCGCGAGCTCAGCCCGCGTCACCGGTCCATCGCCGAGGCCGAGCGAGGGGCTGGCGAGAAAACCGATCGGATAGTCGGCGAGGACGCGATTGTGCACCCCGGAGGCCGAGAGCGGACCGACGACGAAGGCAAGCTCGATCTCCTGCGCAAGCAGGCGCGCGGTCAGGTTCGGCGTGATGTCGACCTCGATCTCCAGCGACAGGTTTGGGTAGACCTCGTTCATGCTCTTCACCAGCCGCGGCAGCCAAGTGTGCACGATGGTTTCGGCGACGCCGAGTCGCATCACGCCGCGCATCGCCGAGCGGTCGCCGATCTCGGCGATCATCGCGGCGCGCAGGCCGATCAGCTTCTCCGCATAGACCATCATCTGTCGGCCGCTCGGTGTCGGCGAGGCCACGCGGTGGTCGCGATTTAGGAGCTTCACCCCCATCTCGCGCTCGAGCTGGGCGATGCGCTGGGAGATCGCCGGCTGAGTCGTGTTGAGGCGTGCTGCGGCGCCGCGAAAGCTGCCGAGCTTCACAACCCAAAGGAACGTCTCGATCGATCTGAAGTCCAGCATTGGAAGGATTCCCGTCCGATAAATGAAATTTATCGATATTGATTAGAAAGGAAGATTAGACTTTATAGCACGCGTGGTGTTGGCTTGTCTTTGTCGAGTTTATAGGCAGGTCGATCCCATGACTGTTTTGGTGGCAGTGCAGCAAACTGAAACGCCCGACACGCTCCCGAGCCGCAAGGCGCGGCTTGCCTACCGCGAGGGGCTGGTCGCCTCCACCGCCGGCGTTGCCCCCGGCTTCGTCCAGGGCAATCTGGCAATCTTGCCGGCGGAATATGCCGGGGCGTTCCATCGCTTCTGCCAGCTCAATCCCAAGCCGTGCCCGATCATCGGCATGTCCGATGTGGGCAGTCCGCACATCCCGGCGCTGGGCGCCGATCTCGACATTCGCACCGACGTGCCGCGCTATCGCGTCTGGCGCGACGGCGAAGTCGTGGACGAGCCGACCGATGTCACCAAATACTGGCGCGACGATCTCGTGACCTTCGTGCTCGGCTGCTCGTTCTCGTTCGAAGAGGCGCTGCTCGACGAGGGCATGCCGATCCGCCACATCGAGCACAATGTGCGCGTGCCGATGTATCGCACCAACATCGCTTGCGGCGAGTCCGGTCCCTTCGCCGGTCCCATGGTGGTGTCGATGCGTCCGTTCAAGCCGGCGGATGCGATCCGTGCGGTGCAGATCACCTCGCGCTATCCGGCCGTGCACGGCGCGCCCGTGCATCTCGGCCATCCGCACCTGATCGGCATCAAGGACATCGCTAAGCCCGATTACGGCGATCCGGTGCCGGTCGCCGACGACGAGATCCCGGTGTTCTGGGCCTGCGGCGTGACACCGCAATCGGTCATCAACGCTGCCAAGCTGCCGTTTGCGATCACGCATTCGCCCGGCCTGATGCTGGTGACGGATCTCAAGAACAGGACCATGGCCGTGATTTAGTGGGCAGCGTTTGCTGCTTCTTCGAGCTTTACCGCATCCATCAATCGCTTCATTCGATCGGCTGAAATTCAGTAACAGGGGACTTTGCCATGACGATCACTCGCCGCGACGTATTGTTGGGAGCCACCGCTACGGCCGCGCTAGTGCCGCTGGCAGCGCGCGCACAGACTTCGGAAGTCGTGATCGGCGTGATCTATCCGTTCTCCGGCGGCAGCGCACAGCAGGGCGTCGACGCGCAGAAGGCCTATGAAACCGCGCTCGAGGTCATCAACAAGGACACCGATTTCGACCTGCCACTGGCGAAGGGCGAGGGCCTGCCGGGTCTCGGCGGCGCAAAGGTCCGCCTCGTTTTCGCCGACCACCAGGCCGATCCGCAGAAGGGCCGCGCCGAGGCCGAGCGCCTGATCACGCAGGAGAAGGTCTCCGCCATCATCGGCACCTATCAGAGCGCGGTCGCCGTCACCGTCAGCCAGATCTGCGAGCGCTACCAGATCCCGTTCGTCTCGGCCGACAACTCCTCGCCCAGCCTGCATCGCCGTGGCCTGAAATATTACTTCCGCGCCGCGCCGCATGACGAGATGTACTCGGCCGCCATGTTCGACTTCTTCGATGCCTTGAAGAAGAAGGGCACCAAGATCGAGACGCTATCGCTGTTCCACGAGGACACCATCTTCGGCACCGATTCCGGCAACGCCCAGGCCAAGATCGCCGGCGAGCGCGGCTACAAGATCGTCTCCGACATCAAGTATCGCGCCAACTCGCCCTCGCTCTCGGCCGAGGTGCAGCAGCTCAAGAGCGCCAACGCCGACGTGCTGATGCCCTCGAGCTACACCACTGATGGCATCTTGCTGGTGAAGACCATGGGCGAGCTTGGTTACAAGCCGAACGCGATCGTGGCGCAGGACGCCGGTTTCTCCGAGAAGGCGCTCTACGACGCTGTCGGCGACAAGCTGGAAGGCGTGATCTCGCGCGGCACCTTCTCGCTCGACCTCGCGCAGAAGCGTCCGATGGTTGGCAAGATCAACGAGATGTTCAAGACGCGGTCGGGCAAGGATTTCAACGACCTCACCTCGCGTCAGTTCATGGGCCTGATCATCCTCGCCGACGCCATCAGCCGCGCCAAGTCGACTGACGGCGAGAAGATCCGCGACGCGCTGGCCGCCACCGACATCCCGGGCGAGCAGACCATCATGCCCTGGAAGCGCGTCAAGTTCGACGAGATGGGCCAGAACAACGACGCCGACCCGGTGCTGCTGCAATATGTCGGCGGCAAGTTCGTCACCATCTTCCCGCCGCAGGCCGCGATTGCCGAGGCGATCTGGCCGATGAAGTGAGCGCTGCGGGAGCACAGATCGTAGCTCCCGCCCTCATCCTGAGGAGCGGGCGCAACCCGCGTCTCGAAGGACGAGGGCTGGGCCATCCTTCGAGACGCGCGCGGTGCGCGCTCCTCAGGATGAGGACGTAGTTCGGGGGACAGACTTTTGACAGCCCAAACCATTATCCAAAGTCTCGCGAGCGGCCTCCTCATGGGCCTGCTCTACGGACTGATCGCCGTCGGCCTCGCGCTGATCTTCGGCCTGATGGACGTCGTGAACTTCGCTCACGGGGAGTTCCTGATGATCGCGATGTATGTGAGCTTCTTCCTGTTCACGTTCTTCGCCATCGACCCCTTGCTGTCGGCGCCGCTCGTGGCCGCCGCGCTGTTCGTATTCGGAGCGGTCGTCTATCTGTTGATCGTGCGCTTCGCCATGCGGGCCAAGGCCAACGCGGGCATGGTGCAGATCTTCTCCACCTTTGGCCTCGCCATCGTGATGCGCGGCCTCGCGCAGTTCTTCTTCACGCCTGACTATCGCAGCGTTCCGCAGTCCTGGCTCGGCGGCAAGACGATCTCGATCGCCGGCGTCTTCCTGCCGGAGCCGCAGCTCATGGGTGCGCTGGTTTCGATCCTGGCCTTTGCTGGCCTCTACTTCTTCATCCATCGCACCGATTTCGGTCGCGCGCTGGAGGCCACCCGTGAAGATCCCGGCGCGGTGGCCCTCGTCGGCATCGACAAGAACCGCGTGTTCGCGCTCGGCTGGGGGCTTGGTGCCGCGCTGGTCGGCCTCGCCGGAGCGATCATGGCAAGCTTCTTCTATATCTATCCCGACGTCGGCGCGTCCTTTGCGCTGATCGCCTACGTCACGGTCGCGCTCGGCGGCTTCGGCAGCGTGTTCGGCGCGTTCGCCGGCGGGATCATCGTGGGCCTCGTCGAGGCCACCACCGCGCTGGTGCTGCCGCCGTCGCTGAAATCGGTCGGCATCTACGCCGTCTACCTGCTGGTCGTCTTCATCCGGCCGCGTGGCCTGTTCGGATCGATGTGATGGACAAGGATTTTGCCGCGCGGCGCCGCCGCGACCTCATCATCGCCGCGGTGCTGACCGCCCTGGCGGCGCTCGCTCCGCTGTTCATCAAGGACGTCTACGTCCAGAACATCCTGATCCTGACCTTGATGTATGCGGCGCTGTCGCAGAGCTGGAACATTCTCTCTGGCTATTGCGGGCAGATCTCGCTGGGACATGCGCTCTATTTCGGCATCGGCGCCTACACCACCGAACTCCTGTTCACCAAGTTCGGCGTGCTGCCATGGTTCGGTATGCTCGCCGGCGGCGCGGTCGCGGCCGCGATTGCGATGGGGCTCGGCTATCCCTTCTTTCGGTTGCGCGGCCATTACTTCGTGATCGCGACCATCGTTATCGCCGAGATCGGGCTGCTGTTGTTCCAGAATTGGGAATGGGCGGGGGCTGCGATGGGAATCACCATTCCGGTGCGCGGCGACAGCTGGCTGAAGTTCCAGTTCATGCGCAGCAAGCTGCCTTACTTTTATTTCGCGCTGGTGCTGTGCAGCCTCGCCTGGTTCGTCACCTGGTGGCTGGAGGACTCCAAATGGGGCTTCTGGTGGCGCGCGGTAAAGGACAATGCGGAAGCGGCCGAGAGCCTCGGTGTCGTCGTGTTCAACTCCAAGATGGGCGCGGCCGCCGTCTCCGCTTTCCTCGTCGCCATCGGCGGCGCCTTCTATGCCCAGTTTCTCGCCTATATCGATCCTGAAAGCGTGATGGGCTTCCAGTTCTCGCTGCTGATGGCGTTGCCCGCCGTGCTTGGCGGCATCGGCACCCTGTGGGGACCCGTGTTAGGGGCGGCCATCCTGATCCCGATGACGGAGCTGACGCGCTCCTATATCGGCGGCTCCGGCCGCGGCGTCGACCTCATTGTCTACGGCACGCTGATCGTGCTGATTTCGCTCGCCCTGCCGCAGGGTCTGGTGAGCCTGTTCTCTCGTGCGAAGCGGAAGGGAGCCACGCGATGACCCCGCTGCTTGAAACCCGCGGCGTCTGGCAGCGTTTCGGCGGCCTCGTCGCCAACAGCGACGTCTCGATCTCTGTGGGTCGCGGCGAGATCGTCGGCCTGATCGGCCCGAATGGTGCCGGCAAGTCGACGCTGTTCAATCTCATCGCCGGCGTGCTGCCGCCGACGCAAGGCTCGATCTGGTTCGACGGCGAGGATGTCACCAGCATGCCGGCCGCCGAGCGCTGCCAGCGCGGCATCGGGCGCACCTTCCAGGTCGTCAAGAGCTTCGAGACCATGACGGTGATCGACAACGTCATCGTCGGTGCGCTGGTGCGCAACACCGTGATGCGCGAGGCACGCCGCAAGGCGCATGAGGTGCTCGAATTCACCGGCCTTGCTGCGCGCGCCAACGTGCTCGCGAGCGACCTCGTGCCGGCCGAAAAGCGCCGCCTCGAAGTCGCGCGCGCGCTTGCGACTGAACCAAAGCTGCTGCTGCTCGACGAAGTCCTCACTGGTCTTACGCCGACCGAGGCGCAGACCGGTGTCGCGCTGGTGCGCAAGGTGCGTGACGCCGGCATCACCGTGCTGATGGTCGAGCACGTCATGGAGATCGTGATGCCGCTGGTCGATCGTGCCATCGTGCTCGACCTCGGCAAGGTGCTGGTCGAGGGCAAGCCCACTGAAATCGTCCGCGATCCCAAGGTGATCAGCGCATATCTGGGAGATCGTCATGCTGTCGGTGCGTGAAGTCACGACCGCCTATCAGGGCCTGGTCGCGATCTTCGCGGTCAGCATCGAAGTCGCCAAGGGCGAGATCGTCTGCGTCGCCGGCGCCAACGGCGCGGGCAAGTCGACGCTGCTGAAATCCATCGCCGGCGCCGAGCGCCCGCGCTCGGGCACGGTGACGTTCGACGGCAAGCGCCTCGACGGCATGGCGCAGCACCACATCACGGCGACCGGCATCGCCTATGTGCCGGAGAACCGCCGCTTGTTTCCGCGCCTCTCCGTGCGCGACAATCTGCGCCTCGGCAGCTATCTCTACCGCGGCGAGGCCGACCGCGAGAGCCCACTCGATCTCGTGTTCCAGCTGTTTCCGCGCCTCTCGGAACGGCTCGAACAGCGCGCCGAGACGCTAAGCGGCGGCGAGCAGCAGATGCTCGCGATCGGCCGCGCGCTGATGACGCGCCCGCGGCTGTTGATGCTGGACGAGCCCTCGCAGGGCATCATGCCGAAGCTGGTCGACGAGATTTTCCAGGCCGTGAAGCGCATCCGCGATGCCGGTATGACCGTCTTGATCGTCGAGCAGCGCATGGCGGAGTGCCTGGAAATTGCTGACCGCGCCTACATCCTGCAAACCGGCCGCGTGCTGATGCAGGGTGCGGCAAGCGAGATCAAGGGCAATCCCGACGTGCGCAAGGCGTATTTGGGGCTGTAGTTGCGAAGCGTTGGGCACACTCGCGCAACACACTCGGCGTCATCGCCCGCAAAGGCGGGCGATCCAGTATTCCAGAGGCCGTTGTGATTGAGCCGAGAAGCCGCGGCGTCTGGATTCCCCGCCTTCGCGGGGAATGACAGCGGTGAGTAGGGCGGTGTTAGTTCGCCCACGGCTGCACGAGGCTCAATGCCCATGCTCCGGCAGCGATACCCCAAACACCTTCACCAGATCATTCACCTGCGCCGGCGACAGGTAGCGCGGGTTCATCCCGCGCAGCAGCAGGTACAGCCTCGCCGTCTCCTCCAACTCCTCGGTCGCGAACACCGCTGCTTCCAGCGTGTCGCCAGCGACGACCGGGCCGTGATTGGCGAGCAGCACGGATGAGTATTTTCCCGCCAGCCCTTTGATCGCATCGGCGACCGCGGGATCGCCGGGGCGATAATAGGGGACGAGCGCGGTGGCGCCGCATTTCATCAGATAATAGGCCGTCATCGGCGGCAGCGCGGCGCGCGGGTCGATCTCCGGGAGCATCGACAGCGCGACCGAATGGGTGGAATGCAGGTGCACGATCGCCCTTGCGCTCCCGCGCGTGGCGTAGAGTGCATTGTGCAGCGGAACTTCCTTGGTCGGCGCATCGCCCGAAACCAGTCGGCCCTGATCGTCCAGCCGCGACAGTTTTGCGGGATCGAGGAAGCCGAGCGAGGCATTGGTGGGCGTCACCAGCCAGCCGCCGCCGTCCAGCCTGACGCTGATATTGCCGGAGGAGCCGGGCGTCAGCCCACGCTCGAACAGGGACCGTCCGAAGCGGCAAATGTCTTCGCGCAGCAATGTCTCGTTGCTCATGCCCGTCATGTCCGTTTGTCTCACGCTTTGGCAGCGCGGCCAAGCCGTGTTATTCGGTTGCCAAGCTGCCGCAAAGGGTGGCCCTCCGGGAAACGTCGCAAGGATCAGTTGCATGTCTGCCTCCACGTCACAGAATCAGCGCATCGCCGTCATCGGGCTCGGCTCGATGGGGTTTGGCATGGCGACCTCGCTGAAGCGCGCCGGTCATGTCGTCACCGGCTGCGACGTCTCGGCTGATGCGGTGGCGCGTTTCGTGACGGAGGGCGGCGCGGGCGCCAAGACGCCGGCCGAAGCTGCCAAGGGCGCCGACATCGTCGTCAGCGTCGTCGTCAATGCGGCGCAGACCGAGACCATCCTGTTCGGCAAGGATGGCGTCGCGGAAACCATGGCCAAGGACAGCGTCTTTCTGTCGTCGGCGACCATGGATCCCGACGTGGCGCGGCGTCTCGCCAAGCAGTTGGAGGCGACCGGCCGGCACTATCTGGATGCGCCGATCTCCGGCGGGGCGCAGCGCGCAGCGCAGGGCGAGCTGACGATTCTCGCTTCCGGCAGCCCAGCTGCGTTCGAGAAAGCAAGGCCCGCGCTCGATGCCATGGCCGCAAAGCTCTACGAACTTGGCGATGCCGCAGGCCAGGGCGCCGCCTTCAAGATGATCAACCAGTTGCTCGCCGGCGTGCATATCGCCGCCGCCAGCGAGGCGATCGCATTCGCGGCCAAGCAGGGTCTCGACATCCGCAAGGTTTATGAGGTGATCACGGCGTCCGCCGGAAACTCCTGGATGTTCGAGAACCGCATGCCGCACGTGCTCGACGGCGATTACACCCCGCGCAGCGCGGTCGAGATCTTCGTCAAGGACCTCGGCATCATCCAGGACATGGCACGCAATGCCAGATTTCCGGTTCCGGTCTCCGCCGCAGCACTTCAGATGTTCTTGATGACGGCAGCCTCCGGCATGGGCCGCGACGATGATGCGTCGGTGGCGCGGATGTATGCGCGGGTCACCGGCGTGAAACTGCCCGGCGACAAGTAAAGGATAAGAGGATTCCGATGCCCCGTTTTGCCGCCAATCTCTCGATGATGTTCACCGAGGTGCCGTTCCTCGACCGCTTCGACGCCGCTGCCGCAGCCGGCTTCACCGCAGTCGAGTTTCTCTTTCCCTATGAGCATTCGGCCGAGGCGGTCGGCGAGCGGCTCAAGCGCAACGGCTTGACTCAGGCGCTGTTCAACCTGCCGCCGGGCGACTGGAATGCCGGCGAGAAGGGCTTTGCGGCACTCCCGTCGCGATTCCCCGAGCTCAAGGCGAGCCTGGAGACCGCGCTGCCCTACGCCAAGGCGACCGGCGTCAAGCGGCTGCATTTGATGGCGGGCATCGCCAACCGCGGCGAGCGGGTTGCTATCGAGGCGTTCTACAAATCGGTGGAGTGGGCCGCCGAGTTCTTTGCGCCGCACGGCATCGACATCGTGCTCGAGCCGATCAATGCACGCAACGTGCCCGGCTATTTCCTCAACGATTTCGGCTTCGCGCGCGACCTGATCCAGGAGCTGCGGCTTCCGAACCTGAAACTCCAGTTCGACATCTATCACTGCCAGATCATCCATGGCGACGTTACGATGCGGCTGCGTGAGATGATGCCGGTCATCGGCCACATCCAGATCGCCAGCATCCCCTCGCGCAACGAGCCTGATGGCGAGGAGCTGAACTATCCGTTCCTGTTCGACGAACTCGACCGGCTCGGTTATGCCGGTTTCGTCGGCTGCGAATATAATCCGCGCGGCAAGACCACCGACGGCCTTGCCTGGTTCAAGCCTTATGCGGGAGTGAAGCCGTGACAGTTGCAGCGAAAATATCCCTTGGCTGCATTGCCGACGACTACACCGGCGCCTCCGACCTCGCCAACACGCTGACGCGCGCCGGCCTGCGCACGGTGCAGACTATCGGCGTGCCCGCGGACGATCTCGCGCTGCCCGAGGTCGACGCCGTCGTGGTGTCCTTGAAGAGCCGTTCGATCGAAGCCGGTCTTGCCGTATCGCGCTCGCGCGCGGCGGACAAATGGCTGCGCAGCCGTGGCGCCGGCCACGTGCTGTTCAAGATCTGCTCGACCTTCGATTCCACCGATGCCGGCAATATCGGCCCGGTGATGGACGCGCTGCGCGCCGATTGCGGCGAGACGGCCGTGCTGGTGACGCCGGCCTTTCCGGAGACCGGCCGCACCGTCTACCAGGGCAATCTGTTCGTCGGCGCCGTGCCGCTGAACGAGAGCCCGCTGAAGGACCATCCGCTCAACCCGATGCACGATTCCAACCTGGTCCGCGTGCTGGCGCGCCAGAGCAAGGCGCAAATCGGCCTGGTCGACCTCGCCATCGTCACGCGCGGCGCGGATGCCGTGCGGGCGCGGCTGGCCGAACTCGCGGGCAAGGGCATTGGCGCGGCGATCATCGACGCCGTGTTCGATCGCGACCTCGAGACCATCGGCCTCGTCGCTGCCCAGCATCGGCTGTCGGTTGGCGCGTCCGGCATGGGTCTTGGGCTGGCACGAGCGCTGGTGTCGACAGGGAAGGTCAAATCGACAGCGGCGAGCAGCGAGGCGGGGGCGGCGGTCGGCGGACCGGCGGCGTGCCTGGCCGGAAGCTGCTCGCAGGCGACGCTTCAGCAGATCGCCAATGCCGAGCGCGTCATGCCGGTGCTGCATCTCGATCCGGACCGTATTACTACGGGCGAGGACGAGGCGCAGCGCGCGCTGGCCTGGGCGAAACCGCGACTGGCCGACGGTCCGGTCCTGATCGCATCGAGCTCGACGCCCGATCAGGTCGCCGCGGTCCAGGCGCGCCACGGCCGCGACGCGGCCGGCCACGCCATCGAGCAGGCGATGGCCGACATCGCCGAGGGTCTGGTGCAGGCCGGCGTCAAGCGCCTGGTCGTTGCCGGCGGGGAAACATCCGGTGCCGTGGTCGACCGGCTGAAGATTCCCGGATTTCTCGTGGGAGTAGAGATCGCAGTCGGCGTCCCGGTGCTGCGCGCGGTCGGTGTCGAAAAAGGCGACATGCTGCTCGCCTTGAAGTCCGGAAACTTTGGCGGCCCGGAGTTTTTCTCCGACGCGCTTGGGCTCATGCGCTGAGCGCAGGGCATTTTTAGCGCCCTGTTCATTTGTTTCGGGCTTCGTACTCGTACGGAGTCGTCGTTAACATCTGCTCAGGTGCTCTCGTGTTGGATGTCGGTTCTGCTCCCTTAGGTTGATTCGTAAAAGTTCCGGACGCCGCCGCGCCAACGCAAAGAGACCGATTATGCTCGCCACCATTTCCATTCGTGCCAAGATCATCAGTGTCGTGGCGTTCCTGCTGGTCGCGATGGCCGGCATGGGCCTGCTCGCCGTCATGAAGATGCGGTCGATGAATGCCAACACCGTCGACATCACCACGAGCTGGATGCCCAGCGTGCGCGTGCTCGGCGACCTGCGTGCCGGCGTGATCACTTACCGCAACGTCATTCGAGAGCACATGCTGTCGGAAACGCTGGACGAGAAGCTCGCGATGGAAAAGACGCTCGCGACCGTGATCGAGGCCAATGCCAAATTCCGCAAGGCCTACGAGCCGATGATCACCTCTCCGGAGGAGCGGAAGCTCTACAACGATTGGGCCACGCTCTGGGAGGACTACAAGAAGGGCACCGAAGTTGTCATGGCGCTCTCGCGCAAGGAGGCCGGCAAGGTTCCGCATGAGGCCCAGGAGCTGAACACCAAGACGGTCAACAAGATCGGCCTTGAGGCCGACGCGATCCTGACCAAGGACATCGAGCTCAACACCAAGGGCGGAGACCAGGCCGCGCAGGATGCCGCCGACAGCTACTATTATGCCTTCATGCTGGTCGCGATCATTCTCGGCGCCGCCGTCCTTGTCGGCTCCGGCGTTGGCTTCTACCTGGTCCAGGACGTCTCGAACGGCATCAATTCGATCATCGAGCCGATGCAGGCGCTGGGCAAGGGCGAGCTTTCCGCCGAAGTCCCTCATCGCGGTGAGAAGACGGAGATCGGCGCCATGGCCGACGTGCTCCAGATCTTCAAGGAAGCGCTGATCGCCAAGAAGGCTGCGGACGAGGCTGCCGCTGCCGATGCAGAAGCCAAGATCGAGCGCGGCCGCCGCGTCGACAACATCACTCGCGAATTCGAGACGATGATTGGCGAGATCGTCCAGACCGTGTCGTCGGCCTCGACCCAGTTGGAGGCCTCGGCCTCGACGCTGACCTCGACCGCCGACCGCTCGCAGCGGCTGGCGACCACCGTTGCCGGAGCGTCGGAGGAAGCCTCGACCAACGTGCAGTCGGTGGCCTCGGCGACCGAGGAGATGGCCTCGTCCGTCGGCGAGATCAGCCGTCAGGTGCAGGAATCTGCGCGGATGGCGGGCGATGCCGTCGGCCAGGCCCGCGCCACCACCGAACGCGTCAGCGAACTCTCGAAGGCAGCCTCACGCATCGGCGACGTCGTCGAGCTCATCAACACCATCGCCGGCCAGACCAACCTTCTGGCGCTGAACGCGACCATCGAAGCCGCACGTGCCGGCGAAGCCGGCCGCGGCTTTGCGGTCGTCGCCTCCGAGGTGAAGGCGCTCGCCGAGCAGACCGCGAAGGCGACCGGTGAGATCGGCCAGCAGATCTCCGGCATCCAGGCGGCGACCAACGACTCGGTCGGCGCCATCAAGGAGATCTCGTCGACCATCGAGCGTCTGTCGGAGATCTCGTCGGCCATCGCGGCGGCCGTGGAAGAGCAGGGCGCTGCGACCCAGGAGATCGCCCGCAACGTCCAGCAGGCGGCGCAGGGCACCCAGCAGGTCTCCTCCAACATCACCGACGTGCAGCGCGGCGCAATCGAGACCGGCACGGCCTCCTCGCAGGTGCTGTCGGCGGCACAGATGCTCTCCAACGACTCCGGCCGGCTCAAGACCGAGGTCAGCAAGTTCCTGACCAACGTTCGCGCGGCTTAGGCCGGGCAGGCACGGAGTTGCTGAAAGCGGCGTCCTCGGGCGCCGCTTTTTTTATGGATGGACCGCGGCATCTGTCATCTTTCGGGGCGCGAGGTGCATATCTGGAATGCTATTTCGCAGTGCGATAGCAGGGAATTGACCGCTCGTGACGCAGTGCCGTTGGCCATTTGGGCGGTCTTCAGGTAAATCAACCGAGAAACCCGCGGGGGCGGTGTTTCCTGTCCCTGATCTGGAATTGCCCAACGAATGATTGCTCTGGTCCGTATTGCCCTGAGCCGGCCCTACACATTTGTCGTGCTCGCGCTCCTGCTCCTGATCATCGGACCGCTGGCGGCGCTGCGGACGCCGACCGACATCTTCCCGGACATCCGCATCCCTGTGATCGGCGTGGTCTGGCAATACACCGGCCTGCCGCCCGATCAGATGTCGGGCCGCATCACCACGCCGTTCCAGCGCGCGCTGACGACAACGGTCAACGACATCGAGCACATCACCGCCAATTCCTATAATGGCTTTGGCATCATCAAGATCTTCTTCCAGCCGAACGTCGACATCCGCACCGCCAACGCGCAGGTCACCGCGATCTCGCAGACGCTGATCAAGCAGATGCCGCCGGGCGCGACGCCGCCTCTGATCCTGAACTACTCCGCCTCCACCGTGCCGATCGTCCAGGTGGCGCTGTCGGGTGACGGGCTGACCGAGCAGAACCTCGCCGATATCGGCATCAACCAGCTCCGTACGCCGCTGGTCACCGTGCCTGGCGCCGCGATCCCGTACCCATTCGGCGGCAAGCAGCGCCAGGTCCAGATCGATCTCGACCCGACCGCGCTCCAGGCCCGCGGCCTGTCCGGCCAGGACGTCGCCAACGCGCTCGCGGCCCAGAACCTGATCACGCCGGTCGGCACCCAGAAGATCGGGCAGTTCGAATACATCATCCAGCTCAACAACTCGCCGCTGAAGATCGAGGAGCTCGGCAATCTGCCGATCAAGACCGTCAACGGCGCGATGGTCTATGTGCGCGACGTCGCGACCGTCAGGGACGGCAACCCGCCGCAGACCAACATCGTCCATGTCGACGGCAACCGCTCGGTGCTGATGATGGTGCTGAAGGCGGGCGCGACCTCGACGCTCGACATCATCGCGGGCATCAAGCAGAAGGTGATCGACGTCAAGGACCAGCTGCCGGACGCGCTCAAGATCGGCTTCATCGGCGATCAGTCGGTGTTCGTCCGCGGCGCCATCGAAGGCGTCGCGTTCGAGGGCGTGATCGCGGCGCTGCTCACCAGCGTCATGATCCTGCTGTTCCTCGGCAGCTGGCGCTCGACTGTGATCATTGCGGTCTCGATCCCGCTCTCGGTGCTCGGCGCCATCATTATGCTGTCGGCGATCGGGGAGACGCTGAACATCATGACGCTCGGCGGCCTGGCGCTCGCGGTCGGCATCCTCGTCGACGATGCCACGGTCACGATCGAGAACATCAACTACCATCTGGAGCAGGGCAAGCCGGTCGAGCAGTCGATCCTCGACGGCGCCAACCAGATCGTGACGCCGGCCTTCGTCTCGCTGCTCTGCATCTGCATCGTGTTCGTGCCAATGTTCTTCCTCACCGGCGTGGCGCGCTTCCTGTTCGTGCCGATGGCGGAAGCGGTAATGTTCGCGATGATCTGGTCGTTCCTGCTGTCGCGCACGCTGGTGCCGACCATGGCGAACTATTTATTGCAGGCGCATGTCCATCACGAGAACGGTCCGCCGAAGTCGCGCAATCCACTGGTCTGGTTCCAGCGCGGTTTCGAGGCTCGCTTCGAGCGCATTCGCGGCGGCTACCACAATTTCCTCGGGCTCGCGCTCGCGCACCGTCCGGTGTTCGTGATCGGCTTCCTCTGCGTGGTCGGCGCGTCCTTCGCGCTGGTCCCGTTCCTCGGACGCAACTTCTTCCCCGCGGTCGATGCCGGCAACATCCTGATGCACGTCCGCACCCAGGTCGGCACCCGCGTCGAGGAGACAGCGAACCAGCTCGCCGACGTGCAGAAGGCGATCCGCAAGCTGATCCCGGGTGAGATCGAAACGCTGACCGACAACATCGGCATGCCGATCTCCGGCATCAACATGACCTACGTCAACACCGGCGTGATCGGCCCGCAGGATGGCGACATCCAGATCAAGCTGAAGGAAGGCCACAAGCCGACCGAAGAGCATGTGCGCGTGCTGCGTGAGCAATTGCCGCGGCTGTTCCCCGGCGTCAGCTTTGCCTTCCTGCCGGCCGACATCGTCAGCCAGATCCTGAACTTCGGCGCGCCGGCGCCGATCGACCTGCAGATCCGCGGCGCCAATATCAGCGCCAACTTCGTTTATGCCAACAATCTGCTGGCCAAGGTTCGCAGGATTCCCGGCGTCGCCGATGCGCGCATCCAGCAGTCACCGAACAATCCGACCTTCAATATCGATGTCGACCGCACCCGCGCGCAGTATGTCGGGCTGACCGAGCGTGACGTCACCAACAGTCTCGTGGTCAACCTTGCCGGCTCCTCGCAGGTGGCGCCGACCTACTACCTCAATCCGGACAACGGCGTATCCTATTCGATCGTGATGCAGACGCCGCAATACCAGATGGATTCGCTCAGCGCGCTTCAGACGTTGCCGATCACGGCGGCCGGCAATTCGCAGTCGCCGATCCTCGGCGGCATCGCCGATATCAAGCGATCGACTTCGAGCGCGGTGGTCTCGCAATACGACATCCAGTCGATGGTGCAGATCTTCGCCACGACCTCGGGCCGCGATCTCGGTGCGGTCGCGACCGACATCCGCCAGGTGATCGCCGACACCGCCAAGGAGGTGCCGAAAGGCTCTTCCGTGGTGCTGCTCGGCCAGGTGCAGACCATGAACAGCGCCTTCACCGGCTTGTTGTTCGGCCTGCTCGGCGCGGTCGTCCTGATCTATTTCCTGATCGTCGTGAACTTCCAGTCCTGGTCCGATCCCTTCGTGATCATCACGGCGTTGCCCGCAGCACTCGCCGGCATCGTCTGGATGCTGTTCGCCACCGAGACGACGCTGTCGGTGCCGGCGCTGACCGGCGCGATCATGTGCATGGGCGTTGCCACCGCCAACAGCGTGCTCGTGATCTCGTTCGCCCGCGAGCGCTACGAAGAGCTCGGCGATCCCATCGCCGCGGCGCTCGAAGCCGGCTTCGTCCGGTTCCGCCCGGTGCTGATGACCGCGCTCGCCATGATCATCGGCATGGCGCCCATGGCGCTGGGGCTCGGCGAGGGCGGCGAGCAGAATGCGCCGCTCGGCCGTGCCGTGATCGGCGGCCTGATCTTTGCAACCTTCGCCACGCTGATGTTCGTTCCCGTGGTGTTCAGTATGGTACACAAGAAGCAAGGCGCCAAAGGCGCCGCCTCCCTGGAGCCCCCGCATGTCGCCCACTGAACCCCGCTCCCCGGTGTCGCACCGGAAACTGGGCATTTTCGGCGTGGTGGCGCTAATCGCGGCCGGCTTGGTCGTGGGCACCGGCATCCGCGCCCGCGAGGAGCAGGGCTCCAAATTGAAGGCATGGACCGATGACCAGGCTGTTCCCAGCGTCGCGGTGACGCTGCCTAATGCCAAGGCTCTCAATGCGACCATCGACTTGCCGGGCCGTCTCGAAGCCTATTATCGCGCGCCGATCTTTGCCCGTGTTCCCGGCTATCTCAAAAGCTGGAGCGCTGACATCGGTGCGCGGGTGAAGGCCGGTCAGGTGATCGCCGAGATCGAGGCGCCCGACCTCGACCAGCAACTGCTTCAGGCCCGCGCCGACCTCGCCAGCCAGCAGTCCAGCGCCAGGCTGTCGGAAGCCACCCTCAACCGCCGCAAGACGCTGGTCGCCTCCAACTTCGTCTCCGCGCAGGAGATCGACGAGCGTACCGCCGATCTCTCCAACAAGAACGCGGCGGTTCGCTCGGGCCAGGCCAACGTCGAGCGCCTCGAAGCGCTGGCCGGTTACAAGAAGATCACCGCTCCGTTTGACGGTGTGGTCACGGCGCGCGACACCGACGTCGGTGCGCTGATCAATTCAGGCGGCGGCTCGGGCCCGGCAATGTTCGTGGTCTCCGACATCACCAAGCTGCGCGTCTACATCAACGTGCCCCAGAACTACGTGCCCGCGATCAAGATCGGCGCCAAGGCCGCCATCGTGCTGCCGGAGTATCCGAACCGGACCTTCCAGGCGGCGGTGGAGGCCTCCTCGCAGGCGGTTGACGTCGCCTCCGGCACGACGCGCATGCAGCTCGGTCTCGACAATTCCTCAGGCGAGCTGATGCCCGGCGGCTATGCTAGCGTGAAGCTCAGCCTGCAGCGCGACGCCGCGCCGCTCAGCATTCCCGCCAGTGCGCTGATCTTCAACGGCAGCGGCCTGCGCGTCGCAACCGTCGGTCCGGACGACAAGGTCCTGTTCAAGCCCGTGACCATCGCCCGCGATCTTGGCAAGGAGATCGAGCTCGCCTCGGGAATTGCAGCGGATGACCGCGTCATCACGGCACCACCGGACGGCCTCTCCGACGGCGACCAGGTCCGCGTGACCGGCGCCGGCGCCAAGGGCAAGCCCGCGACGGCGTCGGAGAAGCAGGCGCCGAAGGGGTAGCCTCGGTTTCGTAGGGTGGGCAAAGCGAAGTGTGCCCACCATCTCTCTGCGATCCTAAAAGATTGGTGGGCACGGCGCAAGAGCGCCTTTGCCCACCCTACGAGAGCTACGCCACCCTCCATTCCGGCACGCCATCTACCGTCATCGTGATCTCGCCGAGCGAACCCACCGGCGTGCGATCCATGTCGAGCAGATGCGCCAGCGTTGCCGCATCGCTCGCGGGAATCCGCGCCAGCGTGCGCCTATCGTTTTCCGTCCGCAGCATCACCACGCCATGCTCGACCTCGCCGCCGCGGCCGTAGAGCACCGTAAAGCTCTCCACCTTGCCCTTGCCTGAGACATCCGTGACGAACTCCGGCACCGCGCGCTTGTTGCTGTCCGCCGCCGCCTGCACGCTCGTCTCCTGTGCCAATGCTTCACGCGGCGGCGCCTTCGACACCACCAGCGCATGATGCTTGGTGACGAAGCCGCCCTGGCCGTAGAGCAGGCCGAGCTTTGCGCCGTCGCGCACGCGCCGGACCATCGCGCAGGCCGCGTGCGTCATGTAGGTGTTGAGCGGCGCGCCGAAGAAGGTGAGGCCGCCAGTCACGGTCGGCTGCACGTCCGCGCCTAGGCCCAGCGTCCGCCGCGCCATCTTGGGCACGCACGGGAAACAGCTATAGAGCTCGATCGCGTCGAACTTCCTGCCGTCGCCGCCGGCGAGATCCATCACGGCCTTCAAAACGGCGTTCTGCGGATGGCTCTCGTAAAACTGGTCGCGCAAGAGATAGTCGCGCGGCTCCTCGGCCGAGGCGCCGCCGAGCGGATAGACCAGTCTGTCATCGGCGATGCCGGCCGCACGCGCTTTGGCGAGGCTGGTCAGCAGCAGCGCACCGCCCATGTTGACGCTCGGGTTGGCAACCATGAGCTTGTTGTAGGGCCAGGCGATCAGGCGGTTGTCCGCCGTCGGTGTCGTGATCTCCTCCGGCGCATAGCGCCGCTTCAGCCAGGCATTTGGGTTTTGCGCGGCAGCTTCCGAATAGCGCGACCACAGCACGCCTGACTCTGCCATAGCCTCGCGCGGCGTCTGTCCCCAATGGGCGGACGATGCCGCTTCGTAGAACGGATAGACGGTGACGGGGCGGAACACGCCGAGCTTCACGGCCAGCGGCTTCTGGAACGCCGCGCCGCGCTTCGGCTCCTCGACGTCGTGGGCGAACGGGGTCCATGGCAGCTTTGCCCCGGCGCGCTCCGCCTTGGTCGCCGTCGACTGTGCCTCCGCGCCGCAAACCGCAGCGACGCTGCATTCGCCGCGCGCAATGCGCTTTGCTGCCTCGTGGATGTAGCGGATCGGGCTCTCGCCGCCGACCGGGCCGTAATAGCAATGCGAAGGCGTGATGCCGAGCCGTTGCGCCAGCAGCTTCTCCGGATCGCGATAGCGCCAGCTCAGGAAGTTGACGATATCGAGCGATTGCACCTCGTCGAGCAGCTTTGCGCCGGCATCTGCTTCCGCGCGCCGCAGCGCCTGTTCGAGCAGGTCGAGCGGCTCGAGGCCATCGGTGACCTCCTTGGGACGGTCGACGATCTCGCCGACGCCGACGATGACGGGGATGCGGTCTTCGGGGGTATGCTTCTTATCTGTCATGCTTCAATTCACGATGTCAGTTTTTTGTCATTGCGCGCGTAGCGAAGCAATCAGGGTCTTTCCGCGATGGTAGTCTGGATTGCTTCGCTGCGCTCGCAATGACGGTGTGTGGCAATCACTCCGCCACCAGCGCATTCATGTGCTCGACGGCTTCGGCAAACTCTTCCTTGAACTCCTGCACCACCGCACCGGCCGACTTCACGCTGTCGATCAGCCCGACGCCCTGGCCGACGAAGTAACTCACGAGATCGCGCGCCTTGGCGTTGCCGCCCGCCGCGGCGCGGTCGATCGAGTTGAAGGCGTCGCGGCTGACGATACTTTGCAGCGGCATCGGCAATGCGCCGGGGCTCTCGGCTGCGCGCTCCCAGGCGTCGGTCCAGACCGAACGAAGTTGCCGTGCCGGCTTTCCAGTGCGGCCCTTCGAGCGCACCGCATCGCGCGACGATGCCGCGATCATCTTCTCGCGAAAGATCTCCGTGGTCTCGGACTCGACGGTCGCAAGCCACACCGAGCCGGTCCAGGCGCCCGCGGCACCCATCGCCATGCAGGCCGCCATCTGTCGTCCCGTCATGATGCCGCCGGCCGCCAGCACCGGCACGTCGCGGATATTCTTGATCGCCTTGATCACCTCGGGCACCAGCACCATGGTCGAGACCTCGCCGCAATGGCCGCCAGCTTCGGTGCCCTGGACCACGAGGATATCGACGCCGGCCGCGACCTGGCGCAGCGCGTGCTCCTTGGCGCCGACCAGGGCCGCGACCGGCACGCCGTGCTTCCTGCCCATCTCGATCATGGCCTTCGGCGGCACGCCGAGCGCATTGGCGATCAGGCGGATCGGGTGGTTGAACGAGACCTCCAGCAGCTCCAGCGCGGTCCTGCCATCGAACGGCTGCGGCTGGTTGTCGGCGACCTCGGTGGTCGTGAGTTCGATGTCGTATTTCTTCAGGAGATTGCGCGTGTAGTTGCGGTGCTCCTGTGGCACGCGCCCCTCAAGGCTCTTCCAGGTGACGTCCTTCTCGCCCGCAGTCGAGATGTTTTCGGGGATCAGCACGTCGATACCGTAGGGCTTGCCGTCAACGTGCTTGTCGATCCATCTCAGCTCGCGTTCGAGCGTATCCGGCGTGTGCACGGTAGCACCCAATACGCCAAACCCACCGGCGCGGCTGACAGCCGCGACGACATCGCGGCAATGGCTGAAGGCGAGCAGCGGGAAATCGATGCCCAGCATGTCGCAGATCGGCGATTTCATCGTTCTCTCCCGGCGGCCTCGCGTTGCTGTTGTCGCAATCTTGAGCGAAGGCTCGTCGACGCTAGACCATCGTCTTGCGCTATGCCAATCCGGATTTGGCAGCGCATCTTGCGTGCACACGCCGTGTTGCGCGAAGCCGTACGCCCGGCTCTGACAGATGCGGCTTCTCGTGATGGCCGTCCTCGGCTACGTCGGATGCATGACGCGGTCGCGAGGCCCGCGCCGGACGCAGGGCCGGCAGGGCTTGCCATCGGCCGTCCGTGGGCTAATTAATGCAGACGCATCTTTTTCGCCGGAGCCCTCCCCATGACCGACACCCCCGCCTACGTGCCGCCGAAAATCTGGACCTGGAACAAGGAGAACGGCGGGCAGTTCGCCAGCATCAACCGTCCCATCGCCGGTCCCACCCACGACAAGGAGCTGCCGGTCGGCAGGCATCCCTTCCAGCTCTATTCGCTGGCGACGCCGAACGGCGTCAAGGTCACCGTGATGCTGGAGGAGCTTCTGGCGCTCGGCCACAAGGGCGCGGAGTACGACGCCTGGCTGATCAGAATCGGCAACGGCGACCAGTTCGGCAGCGGCTTTGTCGACATCAATCCGAATTCCAAGATCCCGGCC
This sequence comes from Bradyrhizobium lupini, assembly GCF_040939785.1. Taxonomy (NCBI): domain Bacteria; kingdom Pseudomonadati; phylum Pseudomonadota; class Alphaproteobacteria; order Hyphomicrobiales; family Nitrobacteraceae; genus Bradyrhizobium; species Bradyrhizobium lupini. Next base: position 1,404,315 of record NZ_CP162553.1, on the reverse strand, counting down.
CTGATGGACCGCTCCGGCCCGGAGCCGATCAGGGTGTTCGAGTCCGGCTCGATCCTGTTCTACCTCGCCGAAAAGTTCGGCGCCTTCCTGCCGAAGGACATCAAGAGCCGCACCGAGGCGATGTCGTGGCTGTTCTGGCAGATGGGCAGCGCGCCCTATCTCGGCGGCGGCTTCGGCCATTTCTATGCCTACGCGCCGACCAAGATCGAATATGCCATCGATCGTTTTGCGATGGAGACCAAGCGGCAGCTCGACGTGCTCGACCGCCGGCTCGCCGACAACGAATATCTCGCCGGCAGCGAATACACCATCGCCGACATGGCGGTGTGGCCCTGGTACGGCGCGCTCGCCAAGGGGCTGGTCTACGGCGCCGGCGAATTCCTGTCCGTGCAGGACTACAAGCACGTGCAGCGCTGGACCGACCAGATCGCCAAGCGCCCGGCCGTCAAGCGCGGCCGCATGGTCAACCGTGTCTCCGGAGATCCCGCCAGCCAGCTTCACGAGCGGCATGACGCTAGCGATTTCGAGACCAAGACGCAGGACAAGATCGGCGAGGTGGCCGCGTCGTAGCCCCTTCGCCTCTCCCCGCGTGCGGGGAGAGGGGAAGAGAGGCAGTTGTTCACGCCATGCTCAGCTCGTGGCGTCCCACCACCATCCAGTGCACCTCGTCCGGACCATCCGCGAAGCGGAGATGGCGCACGTCCTGATACATCTCCGCGAGCGGGGTCCAGTGCGAGATGCCCGTGGCGCCGTGCATCTGGATCGACTGGTCGATGATCTTGCAGGCTCGCTCCGGCACCATGGCCTTGACCATGGAGACCCAGACGCGGGCCTCCTTGTTGCCGAGCACGTCCATGGCCTTGGCGGCCTTCAGCACCATCAGCCGCATCGCCTCGATCTCGCAGCGCGCCTGCGCGATGATCTGCATGTTGCCGCCGAGATGGGCGATCTTCTTGCCGAAGGCTTCACGGGTGAGGCCACGCTGCACCATCAAATCGAGCGCCTTCTCGGCCTTGCCGATAGTGCGCATGCAGTGATGGATGCGGCCCGGGCCTAGCCGAAGCTGCGAGATCTCGAAGCCGCGGCCTTCGCCGAGCAGAATGTTCTCCTTGGGCACGCGCACGTTGTTGAAGCGCATGTGCATGTGGCCGCGCGGCGCGTGGTCCTGGCCGAACACGTACATGGGACCGAGCACCTCGACGCCGGGCGTGTCGCGCGGCACCAGAATCTGCGACTGCTGCTTGCTCGGCGCCGCATCCGGGTTGGTCTTCACCATCACGATGAGGATCTTGCAGCGGGGATCGCCTACACCGGAGATGTAATACTTCTCGCCGTTGATGACCCATTCGTCGCCAACGAGCTTTGCGCTCGTCGAGATGTTCTTGGCATCGGAGGAGGCGACGTTCGGCTCGGTCATGACATAGGCGGAGCGGATCTCGCCGTTCATCAGCGGCTTCAGCCACTTCTCCTTCTGCTCCTTGGTGCCGACGCGCTCCAGCACCTCCATGTTGCCGGTATCAGGCGCCGAGCAGTTCATGCTCTCCGATGCCAGTGGGCTCTTGCCGAGCTCGGATGCGATATAGGCGTAGTCGAGATTCTTCAGGCCCTGGCCGGTCTCGTCGTCGGGCAGGAAGAAGTTCCAGAGGCCTTCCTGCTTGGCCTTGTTCTTGGCCTTCTCCAGCACCTCGAGCTGCTTCGGCGTGAAGCTCCAGCGATCCTCTTTGCCTTCGCCGGCCTTGGCGAATTCGATCGACATCGGCTCGACGGTGTCGCGGATGAACTTCCTGACGTGATCGTAGAGCGGCCGGACCTGGTCCGACATCCTGAGGTCGTTGAGCTCGTCGCCGGGATTGAGGGTGTAGTTGGTGGTGCGGGGAATATAGGTGTGTTTTGTCATTGTTCCTCCCGGGGTCGCTGAGATCGCGTTGCGCCGGAGAATAGTCGCAGCGTCGCCAAAGTGCGAGCGCGCATTTTTTCCAACGCGAGCCATGCCATGCGATGGAATATCGCGGACGTTTGAAATGTTGTTTGAATGGGCGGCATTCTCGCTGTCATCGCCCGACTTGATCGGGCGATCCAGTACTCCGAGGCGTATGTGATCTATCGAGAAGCTGCGGCGTACTGGATGCCCCGGTCAAGCCGGGGCATGACAGCGGTGGTTGCGGCCGGCCTAGCTTGCCATCCGGTGCATCGCGCAGATCTTGTTGCCGTCGAGGTCACGCAAATAGGCAATATAGAGGTTGACGCCCGGGCCTTGACGGACACCAGGAGGATCTTCGCAAGGAACGCCGCCGGCGGCGATGCCGGCCGTATGCCATGCATTGACCTGTTCCGGCGAGTTGGCGGCAAAGCCGATGGTGCCGCCATTCGCAGGCGTCGCCGCTTCGCCGTTGATCGGCTTCGTCACCGAGAACACGCCCGTCTTGGTGATGTAGAAGATCCGACGGCCGTCGACGCGCGCCGGCCGCACTTCGAGCGTGGAGAGCAAATTGTCGTAGAACGTCTTGGCCTTGTCGAGGTCGTTGGTGCCGATCATCACGTGTGAAAACATTTGCCGTTCCCCTCATTATGATTTGTAGCCCGGATGGAGCGAAGCGTAATCCGGGTCTTGTTTGCTTTTGGCGGTCCCGGATTGCGCTGCGCGCCATCCGGGCTACGAGAATCAGAACGCCGTATAACCGCCGTCGATCACGAACGTATCCGCCGTGTGGTACGACGAGGCCTTGCTCATCAGATACACCGCGATGCCGCCGAAGTCGCTGGCCTCGCCGAAGCGCCGCACCGGAATTCGCGGCATCACGTTGGCGACGAATTTCTCGTTGGCCATCAGGCCCGAGGTCATGTCGCTCTTGATCCAGCCCGGCAGGATCGCGTTCGCGGTGACGCCGTGACGCGCCAGCTCGACGCCGAGCGCACGCACCAGCGCGTTGATCGCGGCCTTGGTCGCGGCATAGTGCTCGTTGCGCGCGGTGCCGAAGATCGAGGCGAGGCTCGAAGTCGCCACCAGCCGGCCGAAGCGATCGCCGGCCTCGGCGCGCGCGGTCATGTGTTTTGCGGCAGCCTGGAACGCGTGGAACACGCCGTCGAGATTGGTCGCAAACATCGTGCGCCATTCTTCCTCGGTGCGTTCGATAAAGGAGCGCCGGCCGCCGCCGCCGATGCCGGCATTGGCGAAGCAGCCGTCGACCCGGCCGAATGTGTCGAGCGTGGCCTTCATCGCGGCGTTGACCGAGGTCGGGTCGGTGACGTCGCAGACCCGCGTGTCGACCTTGCCTGATAGCCCGGCCAGGCTCGCGGCAGCGGCCTTGTTCTTGTCAGCATTCCGGCCCCAGATCGAGACGTTGCAGCCCTGGCCGGCGAGCGCCTGCGCGATGCCCAGCCCGATGCCGCCATTGCCGCCGGTGATCACGGCGACGCGTCCCGAAAGGTCGAAAAGGTTCATGGCGCGTTTCCTGTTTTTGCATCGTGCGCATCAGCCGCTGCGCGCAAGATTGCTTGCTATGCTCCGATCACCATGGACAAGACCGCGCCAAAAATCAAATATGCGCCCCGGCAAAAGCAATTCCGGTCTGCGAAACTGGTGCAGGCCGCAACTCACGAGGAAACCATGCAGTTCAAACACGTCACGCTCGATCTCGATGGTTCGGTCGCGATCCTCAAGCTCGACCATCAGGAGGTGATGAACGCGGTCTCCGTGGACATGCTGGGCGGTCTCTCAGAAGCGCTCGACACGATCGAGGAGAAGAAGGACGAGGTGCGCTGCGTGGTGCTGACGGGCGCAGGGCGGGCGTTCTGCACCGGGGCAGATCTCCAGGGCCGCAACAACCAGTCGAAGAAGACCAAGGCCGGCCTGACGCTCGAGACCGGCTTCCATCCCTTCCTGCGCCGCATCCGCAATCTGCATTGCCCGATCGTGACCGCGGTCAACGGCCCGGCGGCCGGCGCCGGCATGAGCTTCGCGCTGCTCGGCGACATGATCCTGTGCGCGCGCTCGTCCTATTTCCTGCAAGCGTTCCGCCGCATCGGTCTGGTGCCGGATTGCGGCTCGACCTGGCTCTTGCCGCGGCTGATCGGCAAGGCACGCTCGATCGAATTGTCGTTGATGGGCGAGCGGCTCCCGGCCGATAAGGCGCTGGAATGGGGCCTTGTGAATCGCGTCTATGATGACGGCGTGCTGATGGAGGAGGCGATGAAGCTTGCGCGCGACCTCGCCAGCGGCCCGACGGTCGCGCTGTCGCTGATCCGCAAGCTGTACTGGGACAGCCCGGAGAATTCCTTCGAGGATCAGCTCAATCTCGAATTTCAGTGCCAGCTCCATGCCGGCGACACGGATGATTTCCGCGAAGGTGTTGGCGCCTTCCTGGAGAAGCGTCCGGCGCAGTTCAAGGGCAAATGATCGAGGCTGAGCTTTCCCGCAGCGTTGCGCGCTGGTGCGAGGGGGCGACCGGCGTGACCGGCGCGGCCAAGCTGTCCGGCGGCGCCAGCCAGGAGACCTGGCGCTTCGACATCGTGCATCCCGACGAGCCGATCGGTGCGATCCTGCGCCGCTCGCCGAAGGGGTATGGCGCGGCGCCGACGCGCGCGGCAGGTCTCGGCGCGGAAGCGCAGCTGATGCAGCTTGCCTATGAGGCCGGCGTGCCGTCGCCGCGCGTGATGCATGTGCTCACGCCGGACGACGATCTCGGCACCGGCTTCATCATGCAGCGGGTCGAGGGCGAAACCATCGCGCGCAAGATTCTGCGCGACGACGAGTTTGCGGCGGCGCGGCCGCGTCTCGCACGGCAGATCGGCGGCGTGCTCGCGAAGCTGCACGGGCTGCCGCGGGACAAATTGCCCGAGCTGCGCAGCCGGTCCGCGACGGAGGAGATCTCTGAGTTCGAACGCGATTATCGCAGCCTGGACTGGCCCAAACCCGTCTTCGAGCTGGCGCTGCGCTGGCTCCGCGACCACGATCCGGGCCCTTCGGCCGAGACGACGCTGGTGCATGGCGATTTCCGCAACGGCAATCTCATCATTGGCGCCGACGGCCTGCGCGCGGTGCTGGACTGGGAGCTCGCCCATCTCGGCGATCCCATGGAGGATCTCGGCTGGGTCTGCGTCAACTCCTGGCGCTTTGGCGAGATCGACAAGCCGGTCGGCGGCTTTGGCTCGCGTCAGGAGCTGTTTGCCGGCTATGAGGCGGCTGGGCGCAAGGTCGATCCATCGCGTGTCAAATTCTGGGAAGTGATGGGCACGCTGCGCTGGGGCATCATGTGCGGCGGCATGATGCAGCGCTTTCGCGAGGGCCCGGACCATTCGATGGAACGCGCCATGATCGGCCGCCGCGCTTCCGAGACCGAGATCGATCTGTTGCGGCTGCTGGCGCCGCGGGGGAGTTGACCATGCAGGACGAGCCGACCCCGATCGAGCTGACGAAGTCGGTCGCCGATTTCCTCCGCAACGACATCGCGCCGCTGATCTACGGCCATCAGGCCTTCAAGCTGCGCGTCGCCATCAACATCCTCGACCTCGTGACGCGGCAGTTGACGCGGGAGGAGGGGAGCGACGCCGCTGAGGTGGAGCGGCTGCGTGCTCTGCTCGGCATGGACGGCTCGGTGACCGATCTCAACCGCACGCTGGCCGAGCGCATCGCCAAGGGCGAGGTCGATCTAGCGACGCCCGGCCTTGCCGAGCATCTGTGGCAGACGACCATGGACAAGCTTGCGGTGGACCAGCCGAATTACGCGTCGTACAAACGCGAACTCTCGCGAAGCGGGTAGGCGGTACTACACTCTCTGCTGTCATCCCCCGCGAAGGCGGGCGATCCAGTATTCCAGAGACGGCAGTGATTGAGCCGAGAAGCCGTGGCGTACTGGATGCCCCGGTCAAGCCGGGGCATGACGGCGGTGACGAGCCAAGCGACCCTTCACTTCCCCACCCATTTCGGCGGCCGCTTCTCCGCAAACGCCTTCGGGCCCTCGATGTAGTCCTGCGACGCCACCATCGCCTTCACGGCTGGATATTCGCGCTGTTCCTCGATCGCCTGCTCCAGCGACACGCCGAGGCCCTTCTGGATCGCCTGCTTTGAGGCGCGGATCGACATCGGCGAATTCTTGGTGATCATCTCAGCCCAGCGCAGCGCGGCCGTGAGCGCCTCGCCCTGCGGCACCACCTCGTTGACGAAGCCGAGTTCGAGACCCTCCTTAGCGCTGACATGACGCGCGGTGAGGATCATGCCCATGGCACGCTTCAGCCCGATCTGGCGCGGCAGCCGGTGCAGGCCTCCGGCGAGTGCGGCCAGCCCGACGCGCGGCTCGGGCAGCGCGAAGGTCGCGTTCTCCGAGGCAATGATCAGGTCGCAGGCCAGCGCAATCTCGAAACCGCCGCCCATCGCCACGCCATTGACCGCGGCGATGATCGGCTTGTCGCAGTCGAAGCGCGCGGTGAGGCCGGCGAAGCCGCCTTTGTCCCAGCCCCGCTTGCCGCCGGCGGCCTGCCATTTCAGATCGTTGCCGGCGCAGAACGCCTTGTCGCCGCTACCGGTGACGATCGCGATCCACTGCTCGGGATCGGCGGAGAAATCGTCAAACACCTTGTTGAGCTCGAAATGCGCGTCAGTGTGCAGCGCGTTGTAGACCTCGGGCCGCGACAGCGTGACTATCGTGATCGGCCCCTTGCGTTCCACTTTGGAAAAGTTCAGCTCCATCGCGCGCTCCCGCAGTTTCTCGTGAAGGAATATTGCCGGAATACTACCGCGCCTCCGCGCTAGAGCACCATCGAATTGCGCAATGCGCCTTGCGCATCCGGCACGCCTCCCATTGCTTGACTTGGCGGCGCTCTTCTCACCTTAATCGTGCGAAGCAAAGCTGCGCCCAGCGCCTTAACGCAAAACGAAAAAATCATCCGGGAGAGAGCCGTGGATTTCTCGCTGCCTGCCGATCTCGTCGCCTATCTCGCAGAGCTCGACCTTTTCATCGAACAAGAGATCAAGCCGCTGGAGGCGGCCGACGATAACATCCGCTTCTTCGATCACCGCCGCGAATGGGCGCGCACCGATTTCGAGAATGGCGGCCTGCCGCGCCACGAATGGGAGGCGCTGCTGCGCAAGGCCAAGGATCTCGCAGACGCCGCCGGCCATTTGCGTTTTGCGGTGCCGAAGCAATATGGCGGCAAGAATGGCTCCAACCTCTGGATGGCGGTCATCCGCGAGCACTTTGCCGCCAAGGGCCTCGGCCTGCACAACGACCTCCAGAACGAGCATTCCATCGTCGGCAACTTCCCCGTCGCCACCATGCTCGATCGCTACGGACGCGACGACCAGAAGGCGATGATCGACGGCTCGATCAAGGGCAAGTACCGCATCACCTTCGGCCTGACCGAGCCAAATCACGGCTCTGACGCCACCCATATGGAAGCGCGCGCGGTGCCCGCGACCCGTGACAACGTCAAGGGCTGGATCATCAACGGCGAGAAGATGTGGACGACCGGCATGCACGTCGCCACGCATTGCGCGCTGTTCGCGCGCACGTCAGGCAATGACGGCGATGCCCGCGGCATCACCTGCTTCCTGGTGCCGGCCACGAGCCATGGCGTGAAGATCGAAGAGTATATGTGGACCTTCAACATGCCGACCGATCATCCCCGCGTTAGCTTTACGGACGTGTTCGTGCCGGAGGATGCGCTGTTCGGCGAGGACGGTCGCGGCCTGTCGCTGGCGCAATGTTTTGTCCATCAAAACCGCATCCGGCAGGCAGCGAGTTCGTTGGGGGCAGCGGTCTACTGCATCAACGAGAGCGTGAAGTATGCGCGCGAGCGAAAACCGTTCGGCAAGGCGCTGGCCGAGAACCAGGCGATCCAATTCCCGCTGGTCGAGCTTGCGACGCAGGCCGAGATGTTGCGCCTGTTGATCCGCAAGACCGCCTGGGAAATGGACAAGCTCACCGAGGAGCAGATCGAGCGCACGCTCTCCGACCGCGTCTCGATGTGCAACTACTGGGCAAACCGCCTGTGTTGCGAGTCTGCCGACCGCGCCATGCAGGTTCACGGCGGCATGGGCTATTCACGCCACAAGCCGTTCGAGCACATTTACCGCCATCACCGCCGCTATCGCATCACCGAGGGCAGCGAGGAGATCCAGATCCGCAAGGTAGCGGGATTTTTGTTCGGCTATATGGGGCCGGGGAAGCATTGAGGGATTGTTGCGCGCAGTCTCTCCCCGGAGTCGTCCCGGCGAAGGCCGGGACCCATTACCCCACGGAGAAGTCGTAGCGCGAGACGGCAACTCCGAGTTTTCGCAAAACCCAATCCTGTGGCTATGGGTCCGCCTTCGCCGGGACGACGATGTGGCCGGAGTGGCGCTAATTCACCCTTCTATCCTTCCCGGCCCAATACGGCTCCCGCAACTGCCGTCGCAAAATCTTGCCTGACGGATTGCGCGGCAGGGCCGGCAGGAACTCCACGCTCTTCGGCGTCTTGAAGCCGGCGATGCGCTCGCGGGTGAAGTTGATGATGTCGGTGGCGGTCGCCTGCTTGCCCGGCTTCATCACTACGACGGCCTTCACCGCCTCACCCCATTTGTCGTCGGGTATGCCGATCACGGCAGCTTCCGCGACGTCGGGATGATCGCACAGCGCGCTCTCGACCTCTGCCGGGTAGATGTTCTCGCCGCCGGAGATGATCATGTCCTTGATGCGGTCGTGGATGTAGAGATAGCCGTCTTCGTCCATGTAGCCGGCATCACCCGTGCGCAGCCAGCCGTCGCCGCGCAACGTCGCGGCGGTGGCCTCCGGCAGGTTCCAGTAGCCGGCCATGTTGGAGCCCGAGCGCGTCGCGATCTCGCCGACCTCGCGCGGCGGCAGCGGCTTGCCGTCAACATCGAGGATCGCGATCTCGACGCCCGGTAGCGCCTTGCCGGCCGAGCGCATCCGCTCCAAGCCCTCGATATGATCCTCCGGCGGCAGCGCGACGATGGTGCCTGTCGTCTCGGTCATGCCGTACATCTGCACGAAGCCGCATTTGAAGATTTCGATGCATTCCTTCAGCAGCGCCGCCGGTATCGGCGAGGCGCCGTACAGCATGTATTTCAATCGCGAGAAATCGACAGTCCTCGCGCGCGGCTGCCGCACCACGAACTGCATCGCCGCCGGCACCATGAACAGCTTTGTGATGCCGGACTGCTCGAAGAAATCCAGCACCTTGGTCGGATCGAACTCGCGCGCGATCACGCCGCGGGCGCCGTGGTAGAGCCCCATCACGCCCCAGCCGGAGCCGCCGATATGGAAAATCGGCATCGCGACCAGCGACACGTCGTCGGTCGACCACCGGTTCCACTCGGGCTTGTCCTCGGCATTACCTGTTTGCACCAGGTTGAGGAAGTTCGCATGCGACAGCATCGCGCCCTTCGGCTTGCCTGTCGTACCCGACGTATAGAGCTGGATCGCGATGTCCTTCGTGTCGATCGGCACCTTGGGATCGTCGCCACTCTGTGCATCGCGCCAGGCTGTAAAATCCTGCCATTCCGGCGCGCCGCCTTCGGTGGTGATGACGCTGCGCACGTCCGGCAACTGGTCCTTGATCTGGCGGACCTGGGTGATGAACTCGGGTCCCACGAACAGCACCGGCGCTTTGCAATCGCTCACGATGAAGGCGACCTCGGGGCCCGCGAGCCGCCAGTTCACCGGCGCCATCACCACGCCGGCCTTCATCGCGCCCATCAGCAGCTCGAAATAGATATCGCTGTTTTTGCCGAGATAGGCGATGCGCTGGCCCTTGTTCACACCCATCGCGATCAGCGCATTGGCCACTTTATTCGTCTTGACGTCGAATTCGGCAAAGCTGGTGGCGCGCCCCTCGAACTCGAAGGCGATCGCGTTGCCGCGGCTCGTCGCGCGCTCGCGCACCATGTCGGCGAGATTGGCCAATGGCTGTGTGGTCATGTTTCTCCCATATCGTCTTGTTCTTATGTCGCGGAGTGTGGCGTCATCCGCGGGCGATGACAAGATGGGAGAGGGTACGCCATGGCTTCAGCGTAGTCGTCCTGGCTTTCGCCAGGACGACTACGGAGAGAGCCTCAGCCCCGCTTCGCACGGTCCTTTTCATTCTGCGCCATGATGCTCTCGCGTGCGGTTTTCCAGTCGTCGTCGCTCCAGTCGCGGAGCTGGTAGAAATTGCCGCCCATCGCGAGCGCCTGCGCGCCGTCCATGGCGATGGTCTCGCCGCTGATCCAGTCGCAACCGCCGGAGATCAGGAACACGGCGACGTTCTGCAATTCCTCCATGGTGCCGACGCGGCCCATCGGGTTCATCGCCTTGGTGCGCGCGCCGGCTTCGTCACCGGGCTTGATGCGCTTGCTCATGCCCTCGGTCGGGATCTCACCCGGCGCGATCGTGTTCAGCCGGATGCCGTAGCGGCCCCATTCGGTGGCGAGCGACATCGTCATGGCATGGATCGCCGACTTGCTCATCGCCGACGGCACCACGTAAGGCGATCCGTTGCGTACCCAGGTCGTGGTGATCGAGACGACGTTGCCGGGCTGCTTCAACGCGATCCAGCGCTTGCCGACCGCCTGCGTCACGTAGAACGTGCCGTGCATGACGATGTTGGCGACGGCGTCAAAGCCGCGCGGCGACAGCTCCTCGCTGCGCGAGATGAAATTGCCGGCGGCGTTGTTGATGAGGTCGGTGAGGGGGCCGTCGCGAAAGATGGTCTCGATCATCTCCTCGACCGCGAGCGCGTTGCGGATGTCGACGCCGTGGCTGGTGACGCGGCCGCCATGCTCAGCCATCAGCTCGGTCGCGGTCTCGTCGCAGACGATCTTGCGCCGGCCGCAGATGTGCACTTCCGCGCCGAGCTGGAGAAAGCGCGCCGCCATCGACTTGCCGAGCCCGGTGCCGCCGCCGGTCACGAGGATGCGCCGCCCCGCCAGAAGATTTTCCTTGAACATGGCTGTTTCCCCCGTCGCGATTGTCGGTTAATTGATCGATTGACTAAATCCGGCCGCCGGCTTCCTGTAAAGCGGCACCGAACAAGAACAGCCGGGAATCAGGGGAGAATTCATCCATGGAAGAGCGCGTCTCGATCTCGATCTCGGAAGGCGTCGCCGACGTGCGGCTGGTGCGCGCGGACAAGATGAATGCGCTGGATCAGGCCATGTTCGAGGCCCTTGTGGCCGCAACGGATCGGCTTTCGAAGGAAAAAGGCGTGCGCGTCGTGGTGCTGTCCGGCGAGGGCCGCGCCTTCTGCGCCGGTCTCGACATGGGGCGTTTTGCCGCCATGAAGGAAAAGGGCGGCAACGGAATTCCGGGTGGCGAAAATCGCGACCTCACCAAACGCACGCACGGCCAGGCGAATTTTGCGCAGCAGGCGGTGTGGGGCTGGCGCCAGCTTCCGGTGCCGGTGATCGCGGCGATCCAGGGCGTCGCCTTCGGCGGCGGCTTCCAGCTCGCACTCGGCGCCGACATGCGCTTCCTCACCCCCGATGCGCGGATGTCGGTGATGGAAATCAAATGGGGCCTGGTGCCAGACATGGCGGGCACGCCGATCCTGGCTTCGCTCGTGCGCGACGACATCCTGCGGGATCTCACCTACACCGGCCGCATCTTCTCCGCGCAGGAGGCGATGGCTTACGGTCTCGCCACGCGCATCTGCGACGATCCGCGCGCGAGCGCCCTCGAAGTCGCGCGCGAGATCGCGGGAAAAAGCCCTGATGCGATCCGCGCCGCGAAACGCCTGCTCAACAATCTTTCGGTCGATCCAGGCCCCGCGCTGCTTGCCGAGTCCGTCGAGCAGCAGAAGCTGATCGGCAGTGCGAACCAGACCGAGGCGGTGCGTGCCAATCTGGAGAAGCGCGCGCCGAAGTTTGCGGATTAGCGCAGACCTCATCCCGAGGAGCCGCGAAGCGGCGTCTCGAGGGATGGGCCACGGGCTCCATGGTTCGAGACGGCGCCTTGCGCCTCCTCACCATGAGGGGCAACTTCAACAACAAAGAAAAACAACAATGAGCGAAACCTCAAATTTCCTCGGGATCGTCTCCGGCGAGCGCAGCCGCTCCCATGCCGAGGTCGCTGATCGTGCCGATCGCATCGCCGCGGGCCTCAGCCAAATCGGCGTTAGGCAGGGCGATTGCGTCTGCATGCTGATGCGCAACGACATCGCCTTCATCGAAGCCGCCTATGCCGCCATGCGGCTGGGCGCCTACGGCGTGCCGATCAACTGGCACTTCAAGCCGGAGGAGATCAACTACATCCTGAACGACACCGGCACCTCCGTGCTGATCGGCCATGCCGACATGCTGCATGCCTTGCGCGATGCGATTCCCCAAGGCGTCACCGTGCTCAGCGTGCCGACGCCCCCGGAGATCCTGTCCAGCTACAAGATCGATCCCGATCATCTGAAGACGCCGGACTTCGCGATCGATTTCGAATCCTGGCTCGCAGAGCACCAGCCCTATGACGGCCCGGTCGTGCCGCAGCCCATGAACATGATCTACACCTCGGGCACGACAGGCCACCCCAAGGGCGTACGGCGCAACGCGCCGACGCCGGAGCAGGCGGCTGCCGGCGAGCGCATGCGCGCGATGATCTACGGGCTCAAGCCCGGCGCCCGCACGATCCTGCCGGGCCCGCTCTATCACTCCGCGCCGAACTCGTTCGGCATTCGCGCGGGAAAACTCGGCGGCGCACTGGTGCTGATGCCCCGCTTCGAGCCCGAGGAATTTCTCGAGCTGATCGAGCGCTACAAGATCGACACCATCTTCATGGTGCCGACCATGTTCATCCGCCTGATGAAGCTGCCGGAGGAGGTGCGCAAGCAATACGACGTCTCCTCGCTCCGCCACATCATTCACGCCGCAGCACCCTGTCCGGCGGACGTCAAGCGCGCCATGATCGAATGGTGGGGGCCGGTGATCTATGAATTCTACGGCTCGACCGAATCCAGCGCCGTCACCTTCGCGACCTCCGAGGACGCGCTGAGGAAGCCCGGCACCGTCGGCAGGATTTCGCCCGGCGCCGAGCTGCGCTTCATCGGTGAGGACGGACGCGTGCTGGGTGTAGGCGAGATCGGCGAGATCTACTCGCGCATGGCCGGGATGGCCGATTTCACCTACCACAACAAGCCGGAGAAGCGCGCCGAAATCGATCGCGACGGCTTCATCACCTCCGGCGACGTCGGCTATATCGACGAAGAGGGCTACGTCTTCATCTGCGACCGCAAGCGCGACATGGTGATCTCGGGCGGCGTCAACATCTATCCGGCCGAGATCGAGTCCGTGCTGCACGCGGTGCCCGGCGTGCATGATTGCGCGGTGTTCGGCATCCCCGATGCCGAGTTCGGCGAAGCGCTGATGGCGGTGGTCGAGCCGCAAGCCGGCGTTACGCTGGATGCCGCCGAAATCCGCACCCGCCTGAAGGCCTCGCTTGCCGACTACAAGGTCCCAAAGCACATCGAGATCCGCACCGGGCTGCCGCGCGAAGACTCCGGCAAGATCTTCAAGCGGCGCCTGCGCGATCCCTATTGGGAGCAGGCGGGGCGGAAGATCTAGCGGTGCGTAGCCCGGGTGAGCGAAGCGATACCCGGGATAACAACCAGTAAGACCCGGATGTCGCTTCGCTCATCCGGGCTACACGAGCACGCGAATACGTGAGCGGCTTTATCGATCGCAACCTCGCGCATCGTGCTATACTCACGGGATCATCGACCTTCGGATCATCCCATGGCTCCCGTTTCCATCCTGCTCAACCTGCTCTGGATTCTCATTGGCGGCGCCTGGATGGCGCTCGGCTGGCTGGTCGCCGCGGTCATCATGGCGGTCACCATCATCGGCCTGCCCTGGGCGCGGGCGGCGTTCAATATCGCCGTCTACACGCTGATGCCGTTCGGCTCGCGGGCGGTCAGCCGCTATGAGGTCACCGGTGTCGAGGATGTCGGCACCGGCCCGCTCGGGGTGATCGGCAACATCATCTGGTTCGTGCTCGCCGGCTGGTGGTTGGCGCTCGGCCACCTCTTCACCGCCGTGGCCCTCGCGATCACCATCATCGGCATTCCCTTCGCCTGGGCCCACCTCAAGCTCGCCGGCATCGCGCTCTGGCCGATCGGCAAGGTGATCGTGCCGGCTTAAGGCAAACTCGTAGGATATCCTACGCCTCCGCAATGCGTCACATTTTATTGCAACTTTTTCCCGGCTTCATTGTTGACGAGCGGGAGCGAACGCGGCCGCAATGTGCCGCGGCTGGCCCTTGGTTCATTCTTATCGGGAGGCGATTGCATGAAGTGGCTTTGCTTGGTGGGCTTTGTGGCGGGGGCCGTTGCTTTGACACCCACACCTTCTGCTTCGGCGATGCCCGTTGCCAAGCCGGACACACTGGGCGCGTCTCAGACTGACACCATCGAGGTCAAGGGCGGCCACGGACATGGCGGTGGCCACGGGTGGGGTCATCGCGGCGGCCGTGGTCATCATTACGGCTGGGGCAGAGGCCGAGGCCATCACTATGGTTGGCGGCACCATCGCCACTGGTAAGCGTCACTATTTGGAGTTGGGTGGGCCGCTCAATGCTTCCGACCCACAATCCCTCGCGTTGCCCGACGGGCAAAACCTGCCACATGCAGGTCAATCGATCGGTTCTCCAATATTCTGATTGACCGAATTCGCTTCTTCGGGTAAACCGCAAACTATTCCGGCCCGCTAAAAAGGGCGTTTCGCGATCGTCACGATACGTGAGCCGAGATGCGATGGACGCGGCAGCGCCGGCGCGTGACGAGGTGGCAGGGCGGGCTACGCCTGTGAGCCATCGCGATCCGCGCGAACGACCCGGCGCGGTCACAGCGTTTCTATTCGACTTCGGGGGCGAGCACGCGCGAGCTTCCGGATGTCCGGGGAGGGACGTCCGCGGACGGCAAAAGCGTGTGGTCCTGACGCCCGGGGTCTGTGCGTCAAGACTTGCGGTGATGTGCGGCCCGACCGGGTGCGCGCATCGATCATCTGCGAGGCGACGGGGGCAATAGTGCGTCGCTCCCCGGGGAGAGCGCGCCATAAGCCGTAAACCATTGCGCAGGGAAGGCCGGGATGTTCCGGCATCACCTGTGGTCACCCCCGCGTGCGTTTTTCGCGTGCGGACCCTGGGTGCCAGCCGGCGCCCGGCCTTCCCTGCGCCCTTTCTTATCGATGAGGGCGAAACGACAGCAAAACTCGGGCCCCGCGCGGCGAGACCGCGGACGTGTGCGCGCGTCCGTCGCAAGGCGCATTTCTCCCATGATAGGTGATGTTGCCGCGCCGCCCCCAACTTCATCTTGCGCTGCGGCAAAAAACTTGCACACTCGGCTGAGCCGGGCAGCCAAGCGAGCTCGAACAGCGGAGCGAGCCAATGTCCCTCCAGAGCATATCATCCGACACCGCCGATCAGCGCCCCAACCGCCCCGAGGACGTCCAGGCGATGGAGGCGGACGCGCGGCTGCGGGACGACATCCGCCTGCTCGGGCGCATTCTCGGCGACACGGTGCGCGACCAGGAGGGGCCGGAATTGTTCGATCTGGTCGAGCGCATCCGCCAGACCTCGATCCGATTCCACCGCGACGAGGACCGGCTCGCCCGCCACGAGCTCGAGCAGATCCTCGACAGCATGTCGACCTCCGAGACGGTGCGGATCGTCCGCGCCTTCAGCTATTTCTCCCACCTCGCCAACATCGCCGAGGACCAGAACAACATCCGCCAGATGCGCGCCAACAAGGGCGGCGGCTCCGGCGTGCTGGCCGAGACGCTCGCCCATGCGAGGGCTGCGGGCATCGGTGCCGATGCCCTGCGCAACTTCTTTAAGAGCGCGCTGGTCAGCCCGGTTTTGACGGCGCATCCGACCGAGGTCCGCCGCAAGAGCACCATGGACCGCGAGATGGAGGTAGCTAGCCTGCTCGATCGTCGCGAGCGCGTCGCGCTGACGGCGGAGGAGGCCGCCGCCAGCGACGAGCAGCTCCGCCGCGAGGTGCTGACGCTGTGGCAGACCAATCTGCTGCGCCGGACCAAGCTCACCGTGCTCGACGAGGTCGCCAACGGCCTGTCGTTCTATGATTACACGTTTCTCCGCGAGGTGCCGCGGCTGGTCAACGCGCTGGAGGACCGGCTGGAGGAGGGCGGCGAGCAGGCGGCCGGCGAGCTCGCCTCGTTCCTGCGCATGGGCAGCTGGATCGGCGGCGACCGCGACGGCAATCCCTTCGTCACCGCCGACGTGATGCGCGGCACGCTGCGGCTGCAGTCGAGCCGGGTGATGCAGTTCTATCTGAACGAGCTGCACGTGCTCGGCTCGGAATTGTCGATCGCGGCCCATCTCGCCGACGTCTCCGAGGAGCTGCGCACGCTGGCGGAGCGCTCGCCCGATACCTCGCCGCACCGGAGCGGCGAGCCGTATCGTCTTGCGGTCTCTGGCATCTATGCGCGCCTGACTGCAACGGCCGAAATGCTTCAGGTCGAGATCACGCGCCGGCCGGTCGGCAAGGGCGCGCCGTATGACAGCGTCGGGGAGCTCAAGGCCGATCTCGACGTGCTGCACCGCTCTCTGATCTCCAACAACGCCGGCGTCATCGCCCGCGGCCGGCTGCGGCTGCTGCGCCGTGCGGTGGACTGCTTCGGCTTCCATCTGGCCCGGCTCGACATCCGCCAGAACTCGGCAGTGCACGAGCGCACCATCGCCGAGCTGATGGACGCCGCCAATCCCGGCATGTCCTATCTCGCGCTCGGCGAGGACGCCCGCATCTCTGTGCTCACCAACGAGTTGCGCTCGACGCGCTCGCTGGTGTCGCCGTTCGTCAAATACAGCGATGAGACCATGGGCGAGCTCAACGTCTTCCATGCCGCAGCAGAAGCGCATGCGAAGTTCGGCTCGGACGCCATTCCCCAATGCATCATCTCGATGTGCAAGGGCATGTCCGACATGCTTGAGGTCGCGGTGCTCCTGAAGGAGGTCGGTCTCGTCCATCCCTCCGGGCGCAGCGCGATCAACATCGTGCCGCTGTTCGAAACCATCGAGGATCTGCAGGCGTCTTCCACCATCATGGACCGCATGCTCTCGCTGCATGATTACCGCCGGCTGGTCGACAGCCGCGGCAGCGTGCAGGAGGTCATGCTGGGCTATTCCGACTCGAACAAGGATGGCGGCTTCGTCACCTCGGGCTGGGAGCTCTACAAGGCCGAGATCGGCCTCGTCGACGTGTTCGAGCGCCACGGCGTGCGCCTGCGTCTGTTCCATGGCCGCGGCGGTTCGGTCGGCCGCGGCGGCGGCCCGAGCTACGATGCCATCATCGCCCAGCCCGGCGGCGCGGTGAACGGCCAGATCCGCATCACCGAGCAGGGCGAGATCATCTCGTCGAAATATTCCAACGCCGAAGTCGGCCGCAACAATCTGGAGATCCTGGCAGCCGCGACGCTGGAAGCGAGCCTGTTGCATCCGCGCCAGAGCGCGCCGCGCCGCGAATATCTGACCGCGATGGACGAGCTTTCAAGCCTGGCCTTCAAGGCCTATCGCGGCCTCGTCTACGAGACCGACGGCTTCGTCGATTATTTCTGGGCGTCCACCGTCATCAACGAGATCGCGACGCTCAACATCGGCAGCCGCCCGGCCTCGCGCAAGAAGACCCGCGCGATCGAGGATTTGCGGGCGATCCCCTGGGTGTTCTCCTGGGCGCAATGCCGCCTGATGCTGCCCGGTTGGTACGGCTTTGGCAGCGCCGTCGAGCAATGGATCGCGGAGCATCCCGACAAGGGCATGCCGTTCCTCAAGGAGCTCTACAAGGAATGGCCGTTCTTCCGCATGCTGCTGTCGAACATGGACATGGTGCTGGCGAAAAGCTCGATCGCGATCGCGTCGCGCTATGCCGAGCTCGTGCCCGACGAGGCGCTCCGGGAAAAGATATTCGGCCGCATCCGCCGCGAATGGCATTCCTGCATCGAGACGCTCTTGGACATCATGGGCCAGGACCGCCTGCTGCAAGGCAACCCGCTGCTGGAGCGCTCGGTGCGCCACCGCTTCCCCTATCTCGACCCGCTCAACCATGTGCAGGTCGAGCTGCTGAAAGAGCATCGCGCGCAGAACCCGGATGAGCAGGTGCTGCGCGGGATTCAGCTGACGATCAACGGGATCTCGGCGGGATTGAGGAATACGGGGTAGAGACATGGTGAGTGGCGAGTGGAATCCATTCGCCACTCACCATTCGCTGCACTCAACAGAAATGCGCGCCCTGCGTCTCCACATACACCGCATAGAGCGACTGGCTCGCGGTCATGAACAGGCGGTTGCGCTTCTTGCCGCCGAAGCAGACGTTGGCGCAGGTCTCGGGCAACAGGATCTGCCCGATGCGCGCGCCGTCGTTTGGCGCGAACACCTGCACGCCGTCATAGCCGGGGCCGACCCAGCCGGCGCCGACCCAGATGTTGCCTTCGGTGTCGACGCGCAGGCCGTCGGGGAAGCCTGATTTGCCGTCGAGCGTCATGTCGATCAGCTTCTTCGGGTTCGAAAGCTTCGCCCCATCGATGTCGTACGACCACACCACGTTCTTGGCTTCAGGATAATGCGTGATGCCGGTGTCGCAGACATAGAGCTTCTTGTAGTCCTGACTAAAAGCGATGCCGTTCGGCTTGAACGGCTCGTCGGCCACCTTCGCGACCTGGCCGCTCTGCGGATCAATGCGATAAACCGCTTCCTTCTGATGGGGCTGCAGCGAGCCGGTATTGGCAAGCTTGCCCTCGTAGATACTGATCGCGCCGTAGCCGGGATCGGTGAACCAGATCGCCTTGTCGTTGGGATGCACCACCATGTCGTTGGGGCCGTTGAGCGGCTTGCCGCCGGCCTGCTCGGCCAGGGTCGTCACCGAACCGTCGTGCTCGTAGCGGACGAGCCGGGTGCGCTCGGCACTGAGCTGGCGCCCCTCGGTGTCGAACGAGTTGCCGTTGGCCTCGTTCGACGGCTTGTGGAACTGCTCGGAGATGTGGCCGTCGTCATCGAGGTAGCGCAGCTGCCGGTTGGCGGGGATGTCACTCCAGACCAGATATTGCCCTTGCGCATTCCACGCTGGCCCTTCCGCCCACAGGCAGCCGGTATAGAGCCGCTTGATTGCGGTGTTGCCGACCTTCGCTTTGAAGCGCTTGGGATCGATGGCAATGATGTCAGGATCGGGATAGCGCTGCGGCTCGGCATTGGCGCCGAAGTCGCGGGCGTCCGCGCGTGAGGCGAGCAGGGCGGATGCGGCAACGGTCGCGGCGCCCTTGAGGAGCGTGCGGCGGGCGAGGCCGCTGCCTGCAGTCGTGTCGTCGGAGTCGGTCAGCATTCTTGTCATGGTTTCCTCCCAAAGTTGTGTTGGGAGGAAATGATCCGCCAGCAATCGGGCGTAAAGCGGAGCGATCTCCGGACTAGGCAGCCGGAGATCGCAGAGCAGGAATGCCGAAGTGCGGCTCGACGGGATCCTTACACGGGATCCCACGGGAAGATGTCGGCGGAGCGGTCGAGCTTGTAGAATGATCCCTTCAGCGCCGGCATGCCGTGTTCCGCGATCGATTGCGGCGTCCAGCCCTCGCTCCGGTGCACCGAGCGCAGCGGACGGTTCTGGCTGAACAGGAACAGCTCGTTCATGCGCGCGCCGAAGATCTGCCCGGACACGTCCTTGGCGGCATCGGAGAGCAGATAGGCGCAGACCGGCGCGATCTTCTCCGGGCCCATCTGCTTGATCTTCTCGACGCGCGCCTTCTCGGCTTCGGTCTCGGTCGGGATGGTCCCGATCATGCGGGTCCAGGCGAACGGCGAGACGCAGTTGGAGCGAACGTTGAAGCGGCCCATGTCGAGCGCAATAGACTTCGACAGGCCGACGATGCCGAGCTTGGCGGCGGCGTAATTGGCTTGTCCAAAGTTGCCGATCAGGCCGGAGGTCGAGGTGAAGTGCACGAACGAGCCGGACTCCTGCTCGCGGAAGATCCGCGCCGCGGCGTGGCTGACGTAGAACGAGCCCATCAAATGCACCTTGATGACGGCCTCGAAGGCTTCCACGCTCATCTTGTGGAAGATCATGTCGCGCAGGATGCCGGCATTGTTGACCACGCCGTCGAGCCGGCCGAAATGATCGGTCGCGGTCTTCACGATCTTGCTGGCGGGGATGGCTTCGGCCACCGACTCGAAATTGGCGACGGCGGTGCCGCCGCGCTTCTTGATCTCCTCGACCACTTCCTCGGCGGGCGCGGCGCTGGTGCCAGCGCCGTCCGCGGCGACGCCGGGATCGTTGACGACGACCTTGGCGCCCTCGCCGGCGCAGAGCAGCGCGATTTCGCGCCCGATGCCGCGGCCTGCGCCGGTGACGATGATGACCTTGTCTTGCAGTGATTTCGTCATGTGGATTACCTCTCGTTCGTAAACACGATCGTGCCCGACGCGGCGAACATGCCGCCGACGCCGTGACACACCGAAATCTTCGCGTTGGCGACCTGCGCCGGCGCGATACCGCGCATCTGCCGCACGCTCTCCTGGAGCGCGTACATGCCGTACATGCCCGAATGCATGTAGCTCAGGCCGCCGCCATTGGTGTTGAGCGGCAGCTTGCCGCCGGGCCGCGTGTTGCCGTCGGCGATGAACTTTCCGGTCTCCTCGTGCGGCATGAAGCCGAGGTCGCCGAGGCCGAACAGCGGCAGATGCGCAAAGGCGTCGTAGATCATGAGATGGTCGACATCCTTATGCGCGATGCCGGCCTCCTTGAAGGCGAGGGGCCCCGCGGTCTTGAACGCGCGCGAGGAGTTGAACGTCTCCATCTGGCTGACCATCGGCGTCTCCACGCTCTCGCCGGTGCCCATGATGTAGACGGGCTTGCGCGGAAAATCCCTGGCACGGTCCGCCGAGGTCAGGATCAGCGCGCCGCCGCCGTCGGTGACGAGGCAGCATTGCAGCAGGCGGAACGGATAGGCGATCATGCGCGAGTTGAGGACGTCCGCGACCGTGATGGGATCCTTCATCATCGCGCGCGGATTCTTCGCCGCCCACTCCCGCTGCACCACTGCGACCGAGGCGAGCTGCTCGTGCGTGATGCCATAGGTCTTCATGAAGCGAAGCACGGGGATCGGGAACATGCTGGGCGGGCCGTAGACACCGAACGGCGCCTCGAACTGGCCTTGCAGGCTGTCGGCAGGAATCGAGCGCGGCGCCTTGCCGATCATCGACTTGCCGCTCTCGGCATGGGTGATCAGCACCGTCTTGCATAGGCCGGCCTCGATCGCTGCGGCGGCATGGCGGACGTGCAGCATGAAGGAGCAGCCGCCGACCGAGGTGCCGTCCACCCAGGTCGGCTTGATGCCGAGATAGTGGCAGACCTGCTGCGGCGTTTCGACGGCGGTGGCGAAACCATCGATGTCGGACAGCTTCAGCCCGGCATCGGCAATGGCATTGAGCGCCGCATCCGCGTGAAGCTGGAGCTGCGAGACGTTGGGGATGACACCGAGTTCGGTGGTCTCGGCCGCGCCGACGACGGCAACCTGATTGCTGCGCATGCTCTATCCCTTCGCCGGACGGAATACGGGGAGGGTGATCTTGTCGTCGAGCGCCTCGAAGGCGACCTCGAGCTTCATGTCGAGTTCGAGCGCCTCCGGCGTCTGCGGGCAGTCGATGATGTTGCTCATCATCCGCGGTCCCTCTTCGAGCTCGACTACCGCAATCGCGTAAGGCGGCGTGAAGCCGGGCGCGGCGGGACGGTGGTTGATCACGTAGCTGTAGAGAAAGCCGTTGCCGCTCGCCTTGAAGATGCTGACCTTGCGCGAGGCGCAGGACGGGCAGAACGGGCGCGGCGGGAAATAGACATGCGCACAGGCGTCGCAGCGCTGCAGGCGCAACTCGCCCGCCTTGGTGCCGTCCCAGAAATGCTGGGTCTCCGGCGTCGGTTTCGGTCGCGCGCGATGCGGTTCGGCCATCTCGGCAGGTCCTCCCAAGGCCAAGCGAAGCCCGGCTGTTGCGATCTTGATGCGACAATCGACCATGGCGCGTCAACGGTCCAGCAATGCGCATGCATGCCATCATGCGCACAATGCTTGTGTCGAAGTGAGGCAGCGCTATACATTGCGCGCAAATATTCCGTGAGACAGACATGCCCGATTTTTCGACACTGAAGAAGCTCGCCGAAGACCTCGAAAGCGGCCGCACCAGCTCCCGCAAGCTGGTCGAGGCTTGCATCGCCAAAATCGCCGATCCGGCCGGCGAGGGGCAGCGTACCTTCATCCATGTGGACAGGGACGCCGCGCTTGTGGCGGCGGATGCGATGGACGGTTTGCGCAAGGTGAAGGCGGCGCCGTCGCGCTACGCCGGTATCCCGGTCTCGATCAAGGATCTCTTCGACATCAAGGGCCAGGTGACGCGCGCCGGCTCCCGCGCGCTCGATGATTCCTCGCCGGCCGAGCAGGATGCCCCCACGGTAGCGCGGCTGCGCAAGGCCGGCTTCGTCGTGATCGGGCGCACCAACATGACCGAGTTCGCCTATTCCGGCATCGGCATCAATCCGCATTACGGCACGCCAAAGGGCGCCTGGAACCGGGCCGAGGGCCACGTGCCCGGCGGTTCGTCCTCGGGTGCCGCGGTGTCCGTGCTCGACGGCATGGCGCATGGCGCGCTCGGCACCGACACCGGCGGCTCCTGCCGGATTCCGGCGGCCTATAACGGCATCGTCGGCTACAAGCCGACGCAGCGGCGCGTGCCGCTCGACGGGGCTGTGCCGCTGTCGTTCTCGCTCGACAGCATCGGGCCGCTGGCACGATCGGTCAGTTGCTGTGCCATTCTCGATGCCGTGCTCGCCAACGAGCTGATCGGCCCGCTGAAGCCGCGACCTGTCAAGGGCATGCGGCTGGCGGTGCCGACCACGATCGCGCTCGATGACCTCGACGCGGCTGTGGCCGGGACATTCGAGCGTGCGCTCAAGAGCCTTGCCGATCACGGCGCGATCATCGAGCGCATGGAGATGGCCGAATTCCACGACATCGGACCGATGAACGCCAAGGGCGGCTTTGCGGCTTCCGAAAGCTACGCCTGGCACCGCTACCTCCTCACATCCAAGGGTGACGTCTACGATCCCCGAGTCTCCGTGCGCATCATGCGCGGCGAGGCGCAGAGCGCGGCGGACTACATCGATCTTCTCCACGAGCGCCGCTCGCTGATCGCCCGCGTCAATGCGCGGATCGCGCCCTATGACGCGCTGGTGCTGCCGACCACCGCCAACACGCCGCCGAAAATCGCCGATCTCGCCGACGACAAGGAGTTCACCAGGAAAACCTGCGGGCGCTCCGCAATTGCACCCTGATCAACATGATCGACGGTTGCGCCATCTCGCTGCCGGCGCATCGCGAGGGCGAAATTCCCGTCGGCCTGATGCTGGCGGGCGCGGGCGGATCGGACCGCCGTATCTTCGAGCTTGCTGCCGGCATGGAGGCCGTAATTCGTGTTTGACCTGACCTTCACCGTTGACGCCCAGGACACCACCACGCCGCTGACGCTGGCGATCGACCAGATGGTCATCGCCGGCTGGACCGGCCGCGATCCGGTCGCGCGCGACAAGCACATTGCCGAGCTGCAGGAGATGGGTATCGCGCCGCCGGCCTCGACGCCGATCTACTACCGTGCCTCGGCGCGGCGGCTGACGCAGGAGGACAGCATCGAATGCACCGGCGGCGATTCCTCCGGCGAGGTCGAGTTCGTGCTGATCGGCTGGCAGGGTCGCATTTTCGTCGGCTGCGGTTCCGACCACACCGACCGCAAGGTCGAAGCCTACAACGTCACGGTGTCCAAGCAGATGTGCGACAAGCCGATCGCATCCACCGTGTGGGAGCTCGAGGACGTCATCGGCCATTGGGACAGGATGATCCTGCGCTCCTGGGCCACGATCAAGGGCGAGCGCGTGCTCTACCAGGAGGGCACGCTCGACGCGATGCTGCCGGTCGTCGACCTCATCGCGCGTGGCTTCGACGGTGGGAAATTCCCCGACGGCTGCGCCATGTTCGGCGGTACGTTTGCGGCGAAGGGCGGCATCCGTCCCGCCGATCGCTTCGATTTCGAGCTGGAGGACCCCGTGCTGAAGCGCACGATCAAGCACGGCTATGACGTGGTGACGCTGCCGGTGCGGGGCTAAAGTCTCTCCTTCGTCATTGCGAGGAGCTCTTGCGACAAAGCAATCCAGACTGGTTCCGCGGAGGAATTCTGGATTGCTTTGCTCCGCTCGCAATGACGGGGAGAGAGACGGAAATCGGGTGGTAGAGGACGGGGCGGTCCTGCGAAGGTCAGAGAGCCATGACAGCAACAGCACGCAAATCGCCTCAATCCCCGTCAGCGGATACTGCCGCCCATGTCGATGCCCTCGACTGGCCGCAAATCACCGGCGAGCTCGACACCCACGGCTCCGCCGTCCTGAAGGGCCTGCTCACGCCGGAGCAGTGCCGCGCCGTCGCCGCGCTCTATCCCGACGACACCAACTTCCGCAGCCGTATCGTCATGGGCCGCCACGGCTTTGGCCGCGGCGAATACAAATATTTCTCCTATCCGCTGCCCGATCTGATCGCGCAGTTGCGCCCGGCGCTCTACGCGCATCTCCAGGGCGTCGCCAATCGCTGGAACGAGGCGATGGGGATCGACATTCGCTATCCCGCCACTCACGCCGCGTTCCTGAAACGATGCCACGAGGCAGGCCAAACGCGGCCGACGCCGCTGCTGTTGCAATATGAGGCCGGCGATTTCAACTGCCTGCATCAGGATCTCTATGGCGAGCACGTGTTCCCGCTCCAGGTCGCGATCCTCTTGTCCGAGCCGGGACGCGATTTCACCGGCGGCGAGTTCGTGCTGACCGAGCAACGCCCGCGCATGCAGTCCCGCGCCGAAGTGGTTCCGCTCGCGCAGGGCGACGCCGTTGCCTTCGCTGTGCATCATCGTCCAGTGCAGGGGACACGCGGCACCTACCGCGTTAATCTCCGCCATGGCGTCAGCCGGATTCGCTCTGGCCAGCGCTACACGCTGGGTGTGATCTTTCACGATGCGAAATAAACGCTGCCGCTGATGGGGGATTTGTTCGATAATGTCGCCGAAGCTCAGCCGTCGCGCGAGAAGATCGCCGACGGCGCCGTGCTGCTGCGCGGCTTCGTCAAGCCGATCGAAAGCGAGTTGATCGATGCGGTGCGCGCCATCGTGGCGCAGTCGCCGTTCCGGCGCATGACCACGCCCGGCGGGCATCTGATGTCGGTCGCCATGACCAATTGCGGCGAGCGCGGCTGGATCACCGATCATACCGGCTATCGCTATGATCCCATCGACCCGCGGACCGGGGCGCCGTGGCCGGCGATGCCACCCGTGCTCCGCGATCTCGCCCGCCGCGCGGCGGAGCAGGGCGGCTTTACTGGCTTTGCGCCCGATGCCTGCCTCGTCAACCGCTATGAGCCTGGCACGCGGCTGTCGCTGCATCAGGACAAGGACGAGCTGGATTATTCGGCGCCGATCGTCTCGGTCTCGCTTGGGCTACCTGCGACCTTCCTGTTCGGCGGCCTGGCACGCAACGACAAGCCGCGCCGGTTCCGGCTCGTCCATGGCGATGTCGTGGTCTGGGGCGGGGCTAGCAGGCTCGCCTATCATGGCGTCGCGCCGCTCGCCGATGGTGAACATGCGTTGCTCGGGCCTAAGCGGATCAATCTGACGTTTCGCAGGACGCGCTGATCTTCCTTCTCCCCTTTTGGGAGAAGGTGCCTTCCCGAAAGGGAAGGCGGATGAGGGGTCTCCATCCGCGGAGACAGCCCCTCATCCGTCTCGCCGCCGCTGCGCGTCAGCGATCCACCTTCTCCCGCAAGGGGAGAAGGAAAGAGTTCCGGAACGACGATGCTTCGTTTACGGCTTCGGCGGGTGGATGAATGCCCACGGGCTCACTTCCGAATCCCGCGTCACTTCCACCGAGATCAGATACGGCCCGCCATGGGCGAGCGCCTTCTCCATCGCCGCCTTGAACTGATCCGGCGCGGTGACGCGCGCAGCGGCGACGCCAAAGGACTCCGCGAGTTTGACGAAATCCGGATTGACCAGATCCGAGGCCACCACGCGGCCGTCGAAGCGCTCGCGCTGGTCGCGGCGGACATTGCCGTAGGCGTTGTTGTTGAACACCAGCGTCACCACGCCGATGTTGAACTGGACGGCGGTGGCCAGCTCCTGCACGCCGAACATGAAGCCGCCGTCGCCGGTGATCGCCACCACCGGCTTGTCGGGATTTGCGACCTTGGCGCCGAGGGCGGTCGGGAAGCCCGAGCCGAGCGTGCCCTGATAGCCTGATGTGATGAAGGTGCGCGGCTCGTAGATCGGAAAGCCGTACCAGGAGGCGAAACCGAACTGGGACAATTCATCGGTCACGATCGCGTTCGCCGGCAGCACCTCGCGCAGGATGTTGAGATACGCCATTTGCGGCTGGATGCGTTGGATCTCGGCGTGCGCTGTCGCAGTGGCCTCGCGGATCGCTCCCCGCCGGCCGCTGGTCCTGGCATAGCCGGCCTTCTTCACGGCTGCGACCAGATCGGCGGTGCCGGCTTTGGCATCGGCGACGATAGCGACATCGGAGGCGAGCCGGCGCATCTCGGCCGGATCGATATCGACACGAATGGATTTCAGTCCCTTCGGCTGATACGGCCAGCGGAAGCCCGATGCCGGCAGTTCGGCGCGCGTGCCGATCGCGATCATCAAATCGGTCGTCGGCCACACCTTGTAGGCCGCCGCCATGGTCAGGCCGAGCTCATGCGCATTGGAGACGATGCCGCGGCCGCTGCGGAAGGCGACGACGGGCGCGTCGATCATCTCGGCGAGTTCGAGAATCTCCTCGCGCGCTTCGATTGCGCCGCTACCGACGAAGATCATCGGCGCCTTGCTGTTCTTGATCAGCGCGGCCGACTGCTTGATCATATCAGGGTCGGGCTGCGGCGCCGGCAAAGGTTCCAGCACCTGTGCTGCAGCCGTGTCCGCGCGTTGGGTGAAGACGTCCCAGGGCATTTCGACCGAGGCGGGGCCACGCCGTCCGGATGTCATCTCCTGGAAGGCGCGCGCGACGGTGGTCGGCGCGTTGCCGGGATATTCGATCCGGTCCGCCCATTTCACATAGGTGCGTAAGGTCGCGAGCTGGTCCAGCATCTCATGCAGATGGCCGCGGCCCTTGCCGAGAAATTGCGTCGGCACCTGGCCGGTGACGCACAGCACCGGCTCGTTGCAGCCGAAGGCGGTGAGCAGCGCGGCGCTGGCGTTGAGCACGCCGGGGCCGGGCACCACGCTGAACACGCCGGGCCTGCCGCTGGAACGGGCATAGCCGAACGCCATGTAGCCGCAGGCCTGCTCGTGCCGCGCGCCGATCACCTTGAGCTGGGCCTGGTGGAAGGCGTCGAACAGGCCGTAGACCTGCGCGCCGGGCAGGCCGAACACGGTGTCGACGCCGTGGGCGACGAGGCCGCTTACGATTGCTTCGCCGCCGGTGAGGGTGGTCATGGCACTATTCCATTTCAATCGGTGTTCAGGCTTCGTCGACGACGCCGTTGCGTAAGGTTCCGATGCCCTCGGCTTCGACCTCGACGACATCGCCAGGCTTCAAGTAGCGCGGCGGATCGAACCGTGCCCCGGCGCCGGTCGGCGTGCCCGTGACGATGATATCGCCGGGAACGAGCGTCGCGAAGGTCGAGATATAGCTGATGAGATAGCGGAACGGGAACATCAATCGGCTGGTGCGGTCGTCCTGGCGCAGCTCGCCATTGACATGCGTGGTGAGGCGGATGTCGGCAATCTGCGATTCCTGCGTGTAGGGCACCAGCCACGGGCCAAGGCTGCCGCTGGAATCGAAGTTCTTGCCCTGCGTGACGTTGAACTTGGCATGGCGCAGCCAGTCGCGCACCGAGCCTTCGTTGCAGAGCGTCAGCGCGGCGATGTGATCGAGCGCAGAACTTTCCGGAATGTGTCGGCCTTGCTTGCCGATCACCAGCACGATCTCGCCTTCATAGTCGAGCTGCGCGGAGGCGCGCGGGCGCACCAGCGGCGTGTCGTGGCCGACGAAGGAGCGCGGCGAGCGCATGAACATGCTCGGATATTTCGGCGCGTCCTGGCCGTCCTTGTACTCGGCATTGCGGTCGGGGTAGTTGACGCCGATGCAGATGATCTTTTCC
Source organism: Bradyrhizobium lupini (assembly GCF_040939785.1). NCBI lineage: Bacteria > Pseudomonadati > Pseudomonadota > Alphaproteobacteria > Hyphomicrobiales > Nitrobacteraceae > Bradyrhizobium > Bradyrhizobium lupini. The sequence goes on along the minus strand of NZ_CP162553.1, from coordinate 1,376,183 downwards.
GGCGCGGGCACCGGCGGCAGCCAGATGATGTCGCCGAGTGTATGATCGGGCGTGCGGCCGGCAGCCTCTTCGGCGAGGCTCGCGAGCTGTCCTGCCGCGATCACCTCGCGCAGCGTCGGATAATCCTTGGCGTGGCGCGCGGAGAGATCGACAATGCCGCCGTCGACGACGGCGCCGTAGCTGACGGCGCCGTTGACGGAATAGGTGGCGAGGCGAGGGAGATTCATTGCTTAATCCGCCACCAGCACGTCGGCCACGAACTTCGGCTCGCGCACGGCTTGCCCGGCGAACGGCGAGCCCTGCTCGAACCACGAGCGCGGGGCCGGCGCGCCCCACAATGTCTGGCGGCGCGGATCGCGCAGCGACCAGCGCAGCGGCTCGTGGTCGTGATCGCCGGTGAAATAGTCGCTGGTGTAGAGCTCCAGCCGGTGGCCATCGGGGTCGCGAACATAAAGGAAGAACGCATTCGAGATGCCGTGGCGGCCGGGGCCCCGCTCGATGTTCTTCACGAAGCCCTGCGAGGCCATGACATCGCAGAGATGGATGATGTTCATCGCCGTCGGCGTCCAGTACGCGAAGTGGTGCAGCCGCGGGCCCTTGCCGTTGGTGATGGCAAAGTCGTGGACATTGCCCTTGCGATGCATCCAGGCGGCGGCGATGCGCCCGTTCGGTCCGTCCTCCTCCGCGTATTCGGTGAGGCGAAAGCCGAGCCGGGCGTAGAATTCGACGGTGTCCTGCACCTCGGCGGCGAACACGTTGAAATGGTCGAGCCGCTGCGGATGGCAGCCCCTGTAGAGATCGTAGCGGCGCAGCAGATGCGGCCGCCGGTCCATCGACGCATATAGCTCGATCTGGAAGCCGAACGGATCGGTGAACTGCAGCGTGCGGCCCTGGAACGGCTGATCGACGAAGGCGTAGCCAAGGCCGTTCTCGGACAGGAACTTCGCAGCCTTGTCCAGATCCCCGTCGTTGCCGACCTTGAAGCCGAGGCGGTTGCAGGCAGGCGCGGCCGCCTTGCGCAACACCAGCGAGTGATGCTGATGCTCCTCGGCGGCGCGCAAGTAGACGACCTTGTCGTCGGCGTCCTCGACATGCAGGCCGACAACGCTTTCATAGAACTCGCGGCTGAGCTTCAGGTCGGTGACGTCCAGCACGGCGTGGCTGGAGCGGATGATGTTGAACGGCGGCTCGAAGATATGTTGCGGTACGGGCATTGCGTTTCCCCTCTCTAGACCCAGCCATTCCTCGTTGGCGCTCCGCGCGCCGAGGAACCGCGGGCGTTAGATTCCCAGCTTCTGAATCTTATGCGTGCCCCGCGCCAGCGAGACGTGCTTGGTTTCCATGTAGAAATCGAACGAGTAATCGCCGCCGTCGCGGCCGATGCCGGAGGCCTTCATGCCGCCGAACGGCGTCGGCAGATGGCGGACGTTTTCCGAGTTCAGCCAGATCATGCCGGCTTCCAGCGCATCCGCGACACGCAACGCGCGGCCGACATCGTTGGTCCAGACATAGCCGGTCAGGCCGTAGCGGATGTCGTTGGCGATCTCGATCGCGTCTGCTTCGTCCTTGAAGGGCAGCACGGTGAGGAAGGGGCCGAACACCTCTTCCTGCGCCACGCGCATCTTGCCGTGTGCGCCGGTCACCAGGGTCGGCTCGACATAATATCCGCCGCCCGGGCCATCATAGGCCTTGCCGCCGACGGCAATCGTCGCGCCGTCCTGGCGTGCGACGTCGAAATAGGAGCAGACCTTCGCGAGATGACCTTCGTGGATCAGCGGCCCGATCTCGGTGGCGGGATCGAGGGGATGGCCGACCTTCAGCGCTTTCACCCGTGCGGTCAGCTTTTCGACGAATTTTTCGGCGATGCCGGCCTGGATCAGCAAGCGGCTCGACGACGTGCAGCGCTCGCCGTTGAGCGAGTAGATCATGAACACGACCGCATCGAGCGCGCGGTCGAGATCGGCGTCGTCGAACACGATCACCGGGTTCTTGCCGCCGAGTTCGAAATGCACGCGCTTCAAGGTCGGCGCGCCCTGAACCATGATCGCCGAGCCCGTCGAACTTTCGCCGACGAAGCCGATCGCCTTGATGGCGGGATGCTCGGTCAATGCCTTGCCGGCCTCTTCGCCAAAGCCATGTACGGTATTGAGCACGCCGTCGGGCACGCCGGCTTCCTTGACGAGCTTCGCAAGAATGGCCGCCGTGACCGGCGACCACTCCGCCGGCTTGTGCACGACGGTGCAGCCGGCCGCGAGGGCAGGGGCGATCTTCCAGGTCGAGAGCATGAACGGCGTATTCCACGGCGTGATCACGCCGACCGGGCCGATCGGCACGCGCGTCGAGACGTTCCAATGCTCGTCGCTCGGTGTGTTCTGGCCGTCGCGCGCCTCGCCGCATCGATCGGCAAAGAAGCGGAAATTCTCGGCGGCGCGGATCGCGGCCTTGGCCATGAAGCGATAGGCCTGGCCGGTGTCGATGCATTCGAGCACCGCGATGTCCTCGGCATTGTCCTCGATGGCGTCGGCGACCCGATGCAGCAGCTTCTTCCGCATCGCCGGTCCCATGTCGCGCCAGGACTTGAAGGCCAGCGCGGCAGCGGTGGCGGCGCGATCGACATCCTCGGCATTGCCGCGGGCGACGCTCGCCAGCGTCGCGCCGTCGACCGGCGATTTCGTCTCGAACGTCTCGCCGGAGATCGACGGCACGATCTTGCCGTCGATCATGTGGCCGATACCGTCGGCACGCAGCGTCTTCAGCAGCGGTGCGATGCGGTCGCGATTGGCCTGGAATACGTCGGTTTTCGGCGTGGGCTTATCCATGGGCGGCCTCCGCTTTCAGGGCGTCGTGGATGTTGTTGCGCTTCCAGCTCGTATCCTTGTCGTTGATCTGCATGTCGAACGAGAGCGCGAATTTCGAGCTTGCGAAGACGGGATCAAGATGGCGGGAGAGCGCATGGAAGATTTGTTCGCCGGCTTTCTTGCGGGTTGGCAGATCGCGGCCTTCGCCGATGCGCAGCACCATGTCGAGAAAGCCGTAGTCCTGCCGCGCGTCCGCAATCGCATAATGCTCGCATTTGACAGCGCGGACGCGGATGCCGCCGAGCGGGAAGATGCCGGTCTCGACCGCAGCCTTGCGCACCACCTCGCACGCCGCGCCGATGTCGAGGCGGTCGTCGAGATTGGCCGAATATTCGATCGTGAAATGCGGCATCGCGGTTTCACTCCCTGTCTTTTTGGTCGTCTAAGCGAAGTAGCAGCTCACCGAGCCGTAGGCGCCATAATCGGCTTGAATTGTGTCGCCCTTGCGGGTCTCGATCGGACGGATGAAAGAGCCGGCGAGCACGATTTGCCCGGGCTCAAGCGCAAGGCCGAGCGGTGCGATCTTGTTGGCGAGCCAGGCGACTGCAGTCGCGGGATGATTGAGCACGCCGGCGGCAAGGCCGGTCTCTTCCAGCTGGCCGTTCTTGAAACAGAGCGCGCCGATCCAGCGCAGGTCCGCGTCCAGCGGGCGGATCGGCCGTCCGCCGAGCACGATGCCGGCATTGGCCGCGTTGTCGGCAATGGTGTCGAAGATCTTTCGGGTCGCCTTGGTCTGGGGATCGACGCGCTCGATCCGCGTGTCCAGAATCTCCAGCGCCGGCACCACGAAGTCGGTGGCGTTGAGCACGTCGAACAGTGTGCAGTCGGGGCCCGCGAGGCGCTTGCTCATGACGAAGGCGAGCTCGGCTTCCACGCGCGTCGCGATGAAGCGCTCCGTCGGGACGAGGCCACCATCGGCGAAGAACATGTCGTCGAGCAATACGCCGGAATCCGGCTCGTTGATGCCAAGCGCGCTCTGCATCGCCTTCGAGGTCAGGCCGATCTTGTGTCCCCGGACGATGCGCCCCTCGGCGACCTTGACGTCGACCCAGGCCTTCTGAATCGCGTAGGCGTCAGCGATGCTGATGTCGGGAAAGTCCTGCGAGAGCTGCCGGATCTGCGTACGGGTCTTTTCCGCGTGGTGCAGACGGTTCGCGCAAGCTCGGATATCGTCGTTTGAAAGCGCCATGTGTAATCTTACAAATCGTCGTGCCGGAAGATACTTAACATGTTAAGTGAATGCGTCAATCGCAAATTGGCTTGCTGCACTGCAAACGTTTCGCGGCTTGAAAGGGCGTCATGACGAAGAGACCGGCTGATCCTGCGAACGGAAGTGAGCCCGCCGTGCGGCAGGTGCCGATGCGCGACTTCTCGCGTTCGCTGCCGATGTCGTTGCTGCGGGCACGCGAGGCGGTGATGCGGCAATTCCGTCCCTCGCTGCGCACGCATGGCCTGACCGAGCAGCAATGGCGCATCCTGCGCGCGCTCGCGGCGATCGACACGGTCGAGGTCACGGAACTCGCGCGCACCGCGTTCCTGCTCGGCCCGAGCCTGTCGCGCATCCTGCGTGATCTCGAGGCGCGCAATCTGATCGAGCGCAAGACCGCCAAGGCGGACCAGCGCCGCAGCATGGTCTCGATCTCGGAAAAGGGCGTGAAGCTGATGGCTTCCGTCGCGCCGTCCTCCGAAGCGATTTATGCCGAGATCACGCGCCGCTTTGGCGCACGCAAGCTCGTCGAATTGCAGGAGATGCTCAGCGAGCTCGAACAAAGTCTCGCAGGGCTCGGCGCGGGCGAGGAGGCAAGTGCCGAGGAGTGAAAGCAGATATGCGCGAGCGCGCGGCAACAATCATGGACATCGCCGCATTTTTTCGCTCAAAGTGCCCCGCAGCCGATGCGCAAAAATCGGCGCGCCGGGACGGATTGCGCCGCCTTTGCCAGTGACAGCTTGCGTCATCGCGAGCGTAGCGCGGCGGTCGGGTTCGCGCTAATAACGGCATCGTGCTGTCGCGGCGCTCGTCATGGTGACGAAGGTCCAAAACAAAGAAGGAAGGCAACGTGGCGAACAAGGTCAAGGAAATCTGGAAGTCGGGCAAGGCCGTGGTCAACGCGTGGCTCGCGATTCCCTCCGGCTTCTCGGCCGAGATGATCGCGCAATGCGGCTTCGACAGCGTCACAGTCGACATGCAGCACGGCGTGCAGGATTATCTGTCGATGGTGCAGTGCTTCCAGGCGATGGACAAGCATCCGATCACGCCGATGGTCCGCGTGCCCTGGAACGAGCCCGGCATCATCGGCAAGGTGCTCGATGGCGGCGCCTATGGCGTGATCTGCCCGATGGTCAACACGCCGCAGGAAGCCAGGAACCTCGTCTCCTATGCCAAGTACCCGCCGAAGGGCGTCCGCTCCAACGGCCCGATCCGCGCCGGCATGTACGGCACCGCGGGCTCCTACCAGAAGACGGCCAACGACGACATCGTGCTGCTGCCGATGATGGAGACCAAAACCGCGGTCGAGAACATGGAAGCGATCTTCGACGTCGAAGGCATCGACGGCGTCTATATCGGCCCGTCCGACCTCGGCTTCTCCTACGGCCTCGAACCGAAGCTCGATCGCACCGAGCCCGAGATCCTTGCGATCTACGAGAAGATCATCAAGGAGTGCGGCAAGCGCGGCCTCAATCCGGGCATCCATTGCAGCGGCGCCGAAGGTGCCGCGCGCGCCATCAACATGGGCTTCAAGCTGGTGACGCTCTCGAACGAGGTCGGCCTGATGACGACCTACGCCAAGATGCAGGTCAACGCCACCCGGAAGGATTCCGGTGGCAAGGCCTGAGAACTCGCGAATGGCGATGGGGAGTAGCGAATGAGCTGCTCCCCTTTTCCATTCGCCACTCGCTACTCACTATTCGTCTGAAGGAGACCTCCCATGACCATCAGCCCCGTCATTCGCCTGCATCCCGATGATGGCGTGCTGATCGCGCGCGCGAGCTTGCCGCCGGGAACATTGGTGGCCGACGGCGTGACGACGGTCGAGCGCATTCCTTCCGGCCACAAGGTCGCGATCAAGCCGATCGCATTGGGCGAGCCGGTGATACGCTACGGCCAGATCATCGGCTTTGCGACGGTGCCGATCGCGCCGGGCCAGCACGTGCACGTGCAGAACTGCGGCATGGGCGATTTCGCCAAGGACTATGCCTATTGCGTCGACGTCAAGCCGACGCCGAATTTCGATCTGCCGGCGAGTTTCGAAGGCATCCGCCGTCCGGACGGCCGCGTCGCCACGCGCAACTACATCGGCATCCTCACCTCGGTGAATTGCAGCGCGCATGTCGCAAGCCTCGTCGCCGACGTCTTCAAGAAGAATCCGTTCACCGGCGACAATCCGCTGGCCGACTTCCCCAATGTCGACGGCGTGGTCGCGCTGACCCACAAGACCGGCTGCGGCATGACGCAGAACGAGCCCTTAGCGCTGCTCCGCCGCACGCTCGGTGGTTATGCACGGCACGTGAACTTCTCTCATGTGATCGTGCTCGGCCTCGGCTGCGAGGTGAACCAGATCGGCGGCCTGATGGAGGAGCAGAAGCTCGCGGGACGTCTGCGTGCGATGGACATCCAGGAGGTCGGCGGCACCCGCAAGACGGTGGAAGCCGGAATTGCCTTCGTGCGCGAGGCACTCGCGGAGTCCAACAAGGTCAAGCGCGAGTCCGTTCCGGTGAGCGAATTGACCGTGGCGCTGCAATGCGGCGGTTCGGACGGCTATTCCGGTGTTTCCGCCAATCCGGCGCTGGGTGCGGCCAGCGATCTCATCGTACGTCACGGCGGCACCGTGATCCTGTCGGAGACGCCGGAGACCTATGGCGCCGAACATTTGCTCACGCGCCGCGCCGTCAGCCGCGAGGTCGGCGAGAAGCTGGTCGATCTCATGCGCTGGTGGGACGAATACACGACGCGCGAAGGCGCCGAGATGAACGCCAATCCCAGCCCGGGCAACAAGGCCGGCGGCCTCACCACCATTCTGGAGAAGTCGCTCGGCGCGATGGCGAAGGCCGGCACAACCAACCTCGTCGAGGTGCTGCGCTACGCCGAACCCATCACCAAGAAGGGTTTCGTGTTCATGGACACCCCCCGGCTACGATCCGGTCGCCGCGACCGGGCAGGTCGCCGGCGGCGCCAATCTGGTCTGCTTCACCACGGGCCGTGGCAGCGTGTTCGGCTGCAAGCCGGCGCCCTCGATCAAGCTCGCCACCAACACGCCCATGTACAAGCGCATGGAAGAGGACATGGACGTCAATTGCGGCACCATCCTCGAAGGCGAGGAGAGCGTCCAGCAATGCGGCCAGCGCATTTTCGATCTCATCCTCAAGACCGCGTCGGGCCAGCCCACCAAGAGCGAGAGTTTTGATTTCGGCGGCGCCGAGTTCGCGCCCTGGGTGCTGGGCGCGACGATGTAAGGGGACTTCGTAGCCCGGATGGAGCGAAGCGCAATCCGGGACAAGTCAGTCTGCGGGTGAAGAACCCCGGATTACGCTTCGCTCCATCCAGGCTACGGGTGGGCTATGGCGGATACTTCCTAGGCACCCTCTGCCCGTTGTTAATGCTTGATCGAGGTCACCAGCGGTGTTCTGCTCAAAAAAGCTGCTGGAGTACCGCACCCCGTGTCGATCTACGTCGCACTACACCACGTCACGCACTACAAATACGACCGTCCGATCGATCTCGGCCCGCAGACCATCCGTCTGCGGCCGGCGCCGCATACCCGCACGCCGATCCTGAGTTATTCGCTCAAGGTCACTCCGGCCAATCATTTCGTGAACTGGCAGCAGGATCCGCTGGGCAATTGGATCGCGCGTTACGTCTTCCCGGAGAAGACGACCGAGCTCAAGATCGAGGTCGATTTCACGGCGCAGATGACCACGGTCAATCCGTTCGACTTCTTCGTCGAGCCCTATGCCGACAGCTTTCCGTTCGAATATACGCAAGATCTCAAGACCGAACTCGCGCCTTATCTCGAGACCGTCAAGCCCGATCGGCTGTTCGCGAAATATCTCGACACGATCCCGCACGAAGCCCCGAACACCGTCAACTTCCTGGTCGATCTCAACAGGGAGCTGCAGAAAAGGATCGGCTACGTCATCCGCATGGAAGCGGGCGTGCAGACGCCGGAGGAGACGCTCTCCTCCGCGGCCGGCTCGTGCCGCGACTCCGCCTGGCTCCTGATCCAGACCTTCCGGCACCTCGGTCTCGCCGCCCGTTTCGTCTCCGGCTATCTGATCCAGGTCCGTCCCGACATCGATCCGATCGAGGGGCCGCCGGAGGTCGAGAACGATTTCACCGATTTGCACGCCTGGGCCGAGGTCTACCTGCCGGGCGCGGGCTGGATCGGCTTCGACGCGACCTCGGGCATGCTCGCGGGCGAAGGCCACATCCCGGTCGCCGCGACACCGCACTACCGCTCGGCCGCGCCGATCTCCGGCGGCGCGGGCTTTGCCGAGGTCGAATTCGCCTTCGACATGAGCGTCAAGCGCATTCGCGAGGCGCCGCGCATCACAAAACCGTTCTCGGACGAATCCTGGATACGGCTCAACGATCTCGGCGAGCAGGTCGACGGCGATCTTGCGGCGCAGGACGTGCGTCTGACCATGGGCGGCGAGCCGACCTTCGTCTCCGTCGATGATCTCGAAGGCGCCGAGTGGAACACGGACGCCGTCGGCCCGACCAAGCGCGGGCTCGCCGACGATCTGATCCGTCGCCTGCGCGCGCGTTTCGGACCCGGCGGCCTGCTGCACTTCGGGCAAGGCAAATGGTATCCCGGCGAAAGCCTGCCGCGTTGGGCGTTTGGCCTGTACTGGCGCAAGGACGGCGTGCCGATCTGGAAGAATGCCGACCTCATCGCCAGCATCGAAAATCCGCGGTCGGCGCAGGCCAAGGACGTCCAGGCGTTCGTGGAGGGCACGGCGCTGCGGCTCGGGCTCGATCCCGGCTACATCATGCCAGCCTATGAGGACACCGCGTACTGGCTGCAGAAGGAATCCGAGCTTCCCGTCAACGTCGATCCTTCCGATTCCAAATTGTCCGATCCGGAGGCCCGCGCGCGGATGGCGCGGGTGTTCGAACAGGGGCTCAACAACCCTCGCGGCTTCGTGCTGCCGGTGCAGCGCTGGAATGCGGCGCCACGCTGGCGCAGCGAGCGCTGGCAGCTCCGGCGCAGTCATCTGTTCCTGATGCCGGGCGATTCGCCGCTCGGCCTGCGCTTGCCGCTGGACTCGCTCGGCTATGTCCCGCCCGATCAGTATCCCTACATCGTCGAGCGGGATCCGATGGAGGCCCGCGGCAAGCTGCCGGTGTTCAGCCTTCCGGCGCGTCCGGACGCGCCGGAGCGGCTCGAGCCCGAACAGCTCAACACCTCGGTCCCCGTCCGCACCGCGATGTCGGTCGAGGTCCGCGACGGCGTGCTCTGCGCCTTCATGCCGCCGGTCGAGCAGATCGAGGATTATCTCGAGATGATCGCGGCGCTCGAAGCGACTGCCGAGGAGATGCAGCTCCAGGTCCATGTCGAGGGTTATCCGCCGCCATTCGATCCGCGTGTCGACGTCATCAAGGTGACGCCCGATCCCGGCGTGATCGAGGTCAACGTCCAGCCGGCAAAGAACTGGCGCGAGGCGGTCGACATCACCGTCGGGCTCTATGAGGATGCCGGCAAGACACGCCTCGGTGCCAATCGCTTCCTGGTCGATGGTCGCCACACCGGCACCGGCGGCGGCAATCACGTCGTGGTCGGCGGCTCGAGCCCGCAGGACTCGCCGTTCCTGCGCCGGCCTGATCTGTTGAAGAGCCTGGTGCTGCACTGGCAGCGGCATCCGTCGCTGTCCTATTTCTTCTCCGGCCTGTTCATCGGCCCGACCAGCCAGGCGCCGCGCATCGACGAAGCCCGCCACGACAGCATTTACGAGCTCGAGGTCGCGCTCACGCACGTGCCGCCGCCGGGCACTCAGGCGCCGCTGTGGCTGGTAGATCGCTTGTTCCGGCATCTCCTCGTCGACATCACCGGCAACACCCATCGCGCCGAGATCTGCATCGACAAGCTCTATTCACCGGACGGCACGACCGGCCGCCTCGGTCTCGTTGAATTCCGCGCGCTCGAAATGCCGCCGGATCCACGCATGTCGCTGGCGCAGCAGCTGCTGATCCGCGCGCTGATCGCAAAATTCTGGCGCGAGCCGCAACAAGGCAAGTTCGTGCGATGGGGCACCGCGCTGCACGACCGCTTCATGCTGCCGCACTTCATCTGGGAGGATTTCCTCGAAGTGCTCACCGAGTTGAAGCAGTCCGGGTATCCGTTCGAGCCTGAATGGTATCTGGCCCAGCTCGAATTCCGCTTCCCCGCGTTCGGCCGCATCCATCATGGCGGCGTGACGCTGGAGCTGCGGCAGGCGCTGGAGCCTTGGCACGTCCTCGGCGAGGAGGGCTCGGCCGGCGGCACCGTGCGCTATGTCGACTCGTCGGTCGAGCGGCTTCAGGTCAAGGCGGAAGGCTTCGTCGCGGGCCGCCATATCGTCGCCTGCAACGGCCGCCGCCTGCCGATGACCGCCACCGGCCGCTCTGGTGAAGCCGTGGCCGGCGTCCGCTTCAAGGCCTGGCAGCCGGCCTCAGGCCTGCACCCGACCATTCCCGTTCATGCGCCCCTGACCTTTGACCTCATCGACACCTGGAACGGCCGCTCGCTCGGCGGCTGCGTCTATCATGTCGCCCATCCGGGCGGCCGCAGCTACGACACCAAGCCCGTCAACACCTACGAGGCCGAGGCGCGGCGGCTGGCGCGCTTCCAGGACCATGGCCATACGCCGGGTCCGATGCAGCCGCCGCCCGAGGAACGCACAAATGAGTTTCCGCTGACCCTCGACTTGCGGACCCCGCTCCTGCAATGAGTATGATGCCGGGGCAGGGAGTGGCGCATGGCCGAGGGCGCAGCCGAAGAGGACGACAAGGCGGGTCAGGCGCAAGGTCAACGTGATGGCCAGCGCGAAGGCCAGCGCCGCTTCGCGCAATGGGTCCGCGACTACAGGCGCCTGCCCGACATCCCCGACGAGTTTCTCGGCCCGGACGGCAAGCCCCGCGCGGTCTGGAGCCGCTTCTTCGATGCCTTCGGTGCGCTCGCGCCCGATGAGGTTGAGCGGCGGTTTGGCATGGCCGACCGTCATCTCCGCGAGGCCGGCGTCACCTATCGCGCGCCCGGCGAGAGCGCCGACCGGCCCTGGTCGATCAGCCATCTGCCGCTGCTGATTGACGAGGCCGACTGGAAGCAGCTGTCCGACGGCATCACCCAGCGCGCCGAGTTGCTCGAGCTCGTGCTGCGTGACATCTATGGCGAGGGCCGCCTCGTCGCCGAAGGCGCGCTGCCGGCGGCCGCGATCGCGGGGAGCCCCGAATATCTCCGTCCCGCCTGCGGCGTGCCGCCGCCGGGCGGGCGCTATCTCTCGCTCTATGCCGCCGATGTCGGCCGCGGGCCCGACGGACGCTGGTGGGTGCTCGGCGATCGCACGCAGGCGCCGTCGGGTGCGGGCTATGCGCTGGAGAACCGCCTGGTGCTCTCGCGCGCCTTCTCGGACCTCTACAAGTCGATGAACGTGCCGCGCGTCGCGCCGTTCTTCGAGGCGTTTCGCGACAGTCTTCGGGCGCGCGCCGACCGCGACGAGCCGCGGATTGGCGTGCTCACGCCGGGCAGCTTCAGCGAGACCTATTTCGAGCACGCGACGTTGGCGCGCTATCTCGGCTTCCTGCTGGTCGAGGGCGACGATCTCGCCGTCAGCGACAATCATATCCACATCCGCACGGTTGCAGGCCTCAAGCGCCTCGACGTGCTGCTGCGCCGTGTCGATTCCAATTCGCTCGATCCGCTCGAGCTCGATGCCTCGTCACGGCTGGGCGTCCCCGGCCTGATCGACGTGCTGCGCAAGGACGGCGTCGTCGTCGCCAACATGCCGGGCTCGGGTGTCCTCGAGGCGCGCGCGATGCTCGGCTTCCTGCCGGCGCTCAGCCGCCGGCTGCTCGGCGAAGAGCTGAAGATGCCGCACATCGCGACCTGGTGGTGCGGCCAGCGCTCGGCGCGCGACGAAGTGTTGTCGCGGCTCGACGAGGTCGCGATCGAAGGCGCGTATCGGCGCGGCGTTCCCGGTTTCGACAGCAACGGTCCGGTGCTCGCGAGCGAACTCGACGCCGCCGGGCGCCGGCGCCTGAGCGACGCCATCGCTGCGCGCGGCATGGACTATGTCGGCCAGGAGGTGGTGCGGCTCTCGACCATGCCGGTGTGGGAACAGGGGCAAATCACGCCGCGTCCCTTCGTGCTGCGCGTGTTCGCAGCCGCGACGCCGGACGGCTGGGCCATCATGCCCGGCGGCTTCTGCCGGATCGCCGAGCAGCCGGATGCGCGCGCGGTGTCGATGGGCGACGGCGCGCGCTCCGCCGACGTCTGGGTGGTCTCGGACAAGCAGGTCTCGACCGCGACGCTGCTGCCTGCGGTCGACAAGGTGCGCATCCGCCGGATCGCCGGCGTGCTGCCGAGTCGCGCCGCCGACAATCTGTTCTGGCTCGGCCGCTATCTCGAACGCGCCGAGGCGACGCTGCGGCTGGTGCGGGCGCTGGGCTCGCCGAGCGGGCCCAACAAGGGCACCGCGGCCTCGCTGCAATCGGCGGAGCGTATCCAGCGCCTGCTGGTGACCTGGGGCGCGATCTCGCAGACCTCGCGCGCGGCGCCCGGCCGCATCGTTGCCGAAGCGCTGCAGAGCCCGGAGCGTTTCGGCTCGGCACTGTCGCTGGTCCGCGCGGCCCAGCGCACGGCGACCTCCTTGCGCGAGCGGCTGTCGCCCGATGCCTGGCAAGTCATCACCGAGATGGTCGAGCGGCTGGCCGTCGAGGTCGAGGACGACGACAGCGTGCTGAGCGCGGCCGAGTTGACCTTGCAGGAGCTCGCGAGCTTTGCCGGCCTTGCGCATGAGAACATGAACCGCGCCGCCGGCTGGCGCTTCCTCGATATCGGTCGGCGCACCGAGCGCGCCATCAACACCACGCGCTTTGCCCGGCAGTTTGCCTATGACGAGGCCGGCGACGAGGATCTCGATATCCTGCTGACGCTGGTGGATTGCCAAATCACCTACCGCTCGCGCTATCTGCTGGCGCCGATCCTGGCGCCGGTGCGAGACCTCGCCGTGCTCGACAATTACAATCCGCGTTCCGTGGCGTTCCAGGTGACGACGCTGAACGAACACATCGCCGCACTGCCGAGCCTGAAGGAGCACGGCCTGATCGAGAAGCCGCAGCGGCTTGCGGTCGCGCTGCAGGCGATGCTTGCGACCGCGGAGGCCGAGAAGCTCGAGGTCAAGACGCTGTTCGCCCTGGAGCAGGATCTGCTCAGCCTCGCCGAGGCGGTCGGGCAGCACTACTTCCCGCACGGTCCCAATGCGAGCCGGCCGGAAAAGCTGACGGGGCTGGCGTGATCTACGATATCCGTCACGTCACCACCTACGAATACGAGAGCCCGGTTAGCTTCGCGCGCTGCACGCTGCGGCTGGAGCCGAGGAGCGGCAATGGCCAGGAGCTGATTTCGCATAAGGTCGAGATCCGTCCGCGCCCTGCGGAGCGTAGCGTCCGGCGCGATTTCTTCGGCACCTTGACCGAGAGTGTCGTGATCGAGGCCGCGCATCGCACCCTGCGCATCGATTCCCGCTCTCGCGTGAAGGTGTCGCGCCAGCCGCCGGCGCGCGCCGCTGTCAGCCCGGCCTGGGAGAACATTCGCGACATCGCCTTCGAGGCGACGAGCCTCGGGCCGTCCTCGCCGGTCGGCTATGTCTTTGCGAGCCCGCTAGTGCCGGTGCTGGGACCGGTCAGCGCCTATGCGGCGGAAAGCTTTGCGCCCGGCGCGGGCATCCTTGCCGGGGCGGTCGATCTGATGCATCGCATCCGCACCGAATTTCGCTACGACCCCAAGGCGACGGTGATCTCGACGCCGCTCAACGAGGTCTTCGTCAAGCGCCATGGCGTCTGTCAGGATTTTGCCCATGTGATGATCGCGGGCTTGCGCGGGCTGGGCCTGCCCGCGGCCTATGTCAGCGGATATTTGCGCACCATTCCGCCGGCGGGCCAGCCGCGCCTGCAGGGCGCCGACGCCACCCATGCCTGGGTGTCGCTGTGGTGCGGGGACGAGCTTGGCTGGGTCGATTTCGACCCGACCAACGATCTTATGGTTGCTGGCGACCATATCGTGCTCGCGGTCGGCCGCGACTTCTCCGACGTTTCGCCGGTCGACGGCATCATCGTCGGCTCGCCGAAGCAGAAGCTCGACGTCGCCGTCGACGTGCTGTTGGTGGAATGATTGCGGGTCCTGCCCGCGACACCCATCCCGGGTGTGGCGGGTCTGCACCGCAACCGCGATATCGCGGGGCACAAACCGCAACATATTTCCGAGTTTGCGCCCCCGGGTTTGGCCAGTCGGCCAAGATGGGCTATGCTGGCGCCTGCTCGAGGACGAGAATGAGACGTCGGGAATTGGCGTGGAAAACCACCGACAGACGGGGCTGCATCCATGATGACGTTACCGAAACTGGCGGCGGACTCCCTTGAAAAATTGCTGGGCTCGTTCATGCGTCGCCGGTTCGACGAGCCCTCTGCGCGCATCGTCGAGAGCGCAACCCGCACGGCGATGGAATGCATCGGCAATAGCGACGCGCTTTATCACAATATCGAGCATACGATGCTGGTGACGCTGGCGGGTCACTCCATCCTCAGCGGCCGATATCTTCACGCCCATCTGTCGGCGGAAGACTATGTCCATGTCCTGATCGCCTGCCTGGCCCATGACATCGGCTATGTGCGCGGCCTGTTCGAGGAGGATGACACCGATGGCTTCGTCATCGATGCAGCCGGCACCAAGGTGTCACTGCCGCGCGGCGCCTCGGATGCAAGCCTGATGATGTATCATGTCGACCGTTCCAAGCTTTATGTTTCGCGGCGGCTGCGACACATTCCGGGGCTCGATCCGGAGCGCATCGCCCGCGCCATCGAGGGCACCCGGTTTCCGGCCCGGGAAGGCCAGGACTATGACGACGAGGCCTCGATCCTGCGCGCCGCCGACTTCATCGGCCAGCTCGGCGACCCCAATTATCTGCGCAAGGCCAATGCGCTCTACTACGAGTTCGAGGAAGTCGGCATCAACCGCCAGCTCGGCTACGATTCGCCGGCCGACATCGTGAACCGCTATCCGCAGTTCTATTGGAATAGCGTCGCGCCGCACATCCAGACCGAGATCGGTTACCTCAACAAGACCGAGATCGGTCGGCAGTGGATCGCCAACCTCTACAGCAACGTGTTCCGCGCCGAGCGTGACATCACGTTATCCGGGCCGCAAAAATAGCTCCGCTTTCTAATGCAACAAAAAACGGTCACCACCGATATCCTCGACATCGCCTATCGCGAATACGGCGCGCCGGACGGCTGGCCCTGCATCATGGGTCACGGCTTTCCCTACGACGTGAACGCCTATGCCGAGACCGCGCCGATCATGGCGCAAGCGGGCGCCCGGGTGCTGGTGCCCTGGCTGCGCGGCTACGGGCCGACGCGATTCCGCTCCGCTGCGACGTTGCGCTCCGGCGAGCAGGCGGCGCTGGGCGCCGATCTGCTGGCCTTCATGGATGCGCTTGGAATTGCGCGCGCGGTCGTCGGCGGTTACGACTGGGGCGGGCGCGCAGCCTGCGTGGTCTCGGTGCTGCATCCGGAGCGCGTGATCGCGCTCGTCTCGGGCAATTCCTACAACATCCAGAACATCGCGCGCTCGATGGAGCCGGCTTCGCCACCGGAGGAGGCGGCGCTCTGGTATCAATATCTCTTCCACAACGAACGCGGCCGCCGTGCGCTGGAGCGCAACCGGCGCGGTTTTGCGCGCCAGCTCTGGTTGATGTGGTCGCCGAGATGGGCCTTCGACGACGCGACGTTCGAGACCAGCGCCATCTCGTTCGACAATCCTGATTTCGTCGATGTCGTGATCCACTCCTACCGTCATCGTTACGCGCTGGTCGCGGGCGACCCCGCCTATGCCGCGATCGAGGCGAAGCTCGCCGCCCAGCCGCCGGTTCAGGTGTCGACCATCGCGATCGACGGCGACAGCGACGGCGTCAATTCCGGCACCGCGCACCATGCACGCAAATTCGAGGGCTTTTTCGAGCGGCGCGTCTTTGCAGGGGCCGGCCACAATTTGCCGCAGGAGCGGCCGGCCGAATGGGCCCAGGCCGTGCTCGACGTGCGGAAAGCGGCCTCATAGCGCCGGATTTCTCGTCCCGCTGTCTTGCCGCTCTCACAGCTTCCAATTTTTCCTGATTCCGGGAACCTTTTCCGATCGCAGCCGTCCAAGCTGTGGGCCGCCTTCTGTATGCGGTTCGTTGCAGGGGAGTTTTCGATGAAGACGCAAACGCGCAGGCTGGAACGTGTCGCGGTCGCGCAGGCGCCGAGCGAGCGGCCTGAGAGGGCGGAGGTCGAGCAGGCGATCCGGACCATGATCCGCTGGGCCGGCGACGATCCCGCGCGCGACGGTCTGCGCGATACGCCGGACCGGGTCGCGCGCGCCTTCGAGGAGTATTTCTCCGGCTATGCGCAGGATCCGACCGAAATCCTGCAAAAGACCTTTGAGGAGATCGAAGGCTATGACGAGATGATCGTCCTGCGCGGCGTTCGCTTCGAAAGCCATTGCGAGCACCACATGGCACCGATCGTCGGCCGCGCCTGGGTCGCTTATATCCCGCAAGGGCGCGTCGTCGGCATCTCCAAGCTCGCGCGTCTCGTCGACATCTACGCCAAGCGGCTTCAGATCCAGGAGAAGATGACCGCGCAGATCGCCAACACGATCAACGACGTGCTGAGGCCCGAAGGCGTCGGGGTCATCATCAAGGCGACGCATCACTGCATGACCACGCGTGGCGCACATAAGCCCGGGACAGATCTCGTCACCAGCCGCATGCTCGGCGTGTTCCGCGACAATGCGTTGACACGCCAGGAACTGCTGGGGTTGGCCAATTCGGACGATTGATCCGCGACGGCTCAAGGAGGCAACGCCATGACCGAAGACAAGAAGCCAAGCGGGCCCGACCTGAGCCGAGGCGTGACGCTCGCCGCGTTCAAGGACGGCAAATTGCTCGGCCATGTCGGCGAGGAAGACGTCCTGCTGGTGCAGGCCGGCAGCGAGATCTTCGCGATCGAGCCGACCTGCAGCCACTATCACGGTCCGCTCGCGGAAGGACTGGTAGTGGGCGACACCATCCGCTGCCCCTGGCATCATGCCTGCTTCTCCTTGCGGTCAGGCGAGGCGACCCGTCCGCCGGCGCTGAATGCGCTGGCGTTGTGGGAGGTCTCGCGCGATCAGGACAAGATCGTCGTCCAGCGCAAGCGCGAGATGCCGAAGCCTCCGGCGTGTCACCGGACGGCGCCAACGCCGGAAAAATTCGTCATCATCGGTGGCGGCGCGGCGGGTTTCGCGGCGGCGGAGACGCTCCGTCGCGAGGGCTTTGCCGGCGCCATCACCATGCTCAGCAATGACAGCGCGATGCCGGTCGACCGGCCCAATCTTTCCAAGGATTACCTCGCGGGCAACGCGCCGGAGGATTGGCTGCCGCTGCGAGGCGAGGACTATTATCAGGACGCCGGCATCGATCTCAGGCTCAACACGAATGTTGCCGCGATCGAGGCGAAGACGCGCAGCGTGACGCTGGGCAACGGCGACAGGCTGCCGTTCGACCGGCTGCTACTCGCGACCGGCGCCGAGCCGGTCCGATTGCAGATTCCGGGTGCCGACCAGCCCCATGTCTACACCCTGCGCTCGGTCGCCGACAGCCGCGCCATCATCAAGGCGGCGGGCAGCGCCAAGCGGGCGCTGGTGATTGGCGCCAGCTTCATCGGCCTCGAAGTCGCGGCCTCCTTGCGGGCACGCAAGATCGAGGTGCACGTGGTCGCGCCGGACGAACGGCCGATGCAGAAGGTGCTCGGTCCCGAGATGGGCGACTTCGTGCGCGCGCTGCATGAGGAGAACGGCGTCAACTTCCATCTCGAGGACACCGTGGAAAAGCTGGACGGCACGCGCGCCACGTTGAAGAGCGGCGGCGTGATCGAGGCCGACCTGGTCGTGGTCGGCATCGGCGTCAAGCCGCGCCTTGCGCTTGCCGAGCAGGCGGGGCTTGCGGCCGATCGGGGCGTCAGCGTGAGCGAATATCTGGAGACCAGCGTATCCGGCATTTTCGCGGCCGGCGACATCGCGCGCTGGCCCGATCCGCATTCGCGGCAAACCATCCGCGTCGAGCATTGGGTGGTGGCGGAGCGGCAGGGCCAGACCGCGGCGCGCAACATGCTCGGCAAGCGCGAGCGCTTCGAGGCCGTGCCGTTCTTCTGGTCGCAGCACTATGACGTGCCGATCAACTATGTCGGCCACGCCGAGAGCTTCGACGACATCGCGATCGACGGTAGCATTTCCGGCAAGGACTGCCTGCTGAAGTATAGCAAGGGCGACCGCGTTCTTGCGGTTGCTTCAATTTATAGGGATCTCGACAATCTCAAGGCCGAGCTGGAGATGGAGCGGACACGCGGCTGAGGCGCGCATCCGGTCTCGATTTGCGTCAATGGTGCTGCCCGCGAGGGCGGCTGTGCACCGGCTGATCAGCAACTCGACGCAAGACCGCCTTGCGGAACTCCGCTGATCTGACGTGCTGGCAAGAAGCAGCACGCCGCGCGCCTTCCGAGTCGCGCGGCGATCATCACCGGGGAGAAACCATGAAAGCCGCTTTGGTCCTGGCTGCAGCCTTGGCTGCCTGCCTGTCCACGCCTGTCTCCGCGCAGAAATCCTACGGTCCCGGCATCAGCGACACCGAGATCAAGATCGGCAACACCATGCCCTATAGCGGCCCCGCTTCGCCCCTCGGTATCACCGGCAGGGTGATCTCGGCCTATTTCGACGAGGTCAATGAGAAGGGCGGGATCAACGGCCGCAAGCTCAATCTCCTGTCGCTCGACGACGCCTTCTCGCCGCCGAAGACCATGGAAGCGGCGCGGCGGCTGGTCGAGGGTGACGGCGTCGCCTTCATCTTCGCGACCATGGGCACGGCGCCAAGCTCGGCGATCGCGAAATATCTCAACAGCAACAAGGTGCCGCAGCTGTTTCTGATCAGCTCGGCCTCGAAGTGGAACGATCCCGCCAACATGCCCTGGTCGATGGCGCTGCCATGGGCACCGAACTACACCAGCGAGGCCGCGATCGACGTCGCCTATGCCCGCGCCAAGAACCCGAATGCGCGCTTCGCGGTGCTCTATCAGAACGACGACGCCGGCAAGGAATATCTGCGCGGCGTCAAGGAAGCGCTTGGTGCCGACGCCGACAAGGCGATCGCGATGGCGTCGAGCTTCGAGGTCGCCGACCCCACCGTCGATTCCCAGGTGCTGACGCTCGCCAACACCAAGGCCGACGTGTTCATGATCTATTCGGTGACGCCGCGCGCCTGCGCCCAGGCGATTCGGAAAGCGCATGAGGTCGGCTGGCAGGCGACGCGCTTCCTCGCCTCGGGCTGTGCCAACAAGGCGACCGTGATGGTCCCGGCCGGCCTCGATGCCGGCAAGGGCGTGCTCTCGCTCGGCTCGCTCAAGCCGTTCGTCGAGGCGCCGAAGGACGATCCGGCGATGACGGCCTATATCGATTTCATGAAGAAGCGCCTGCCCAATGCCGACGTCAACAACGTCGCGGGTCTCTACGGCTACACCGTCGCCGAGGCATTGGTGGTCTTGCTGAAGCAGTGCAAGGACAATCTGACGCGCGAGAACATCATGGCGCAGGCGGCCAATTTGAAGAACGTGCCGCTATCGCTACTGATGCCCGGCATCACCCTCAACACCACGCCGCAGGATTTCCGCCCGATCAAGGACGGCTATATGCTCCAGTTCAATGGCAACGACTGGATCGTCGCCAGCGAGCTGCTGCGCGGCACGTGAGGGGCACGCGAGCGGCAGCATAGACAGTGCACCCTCTCCCCTTGCGGGAGAGGGTGGATCGCCGCGAAGCGGCGAGCCGGGTGAGGGGTATCTCTCCGCGAGTCGTCTCTACATTTGAACTCGCGGATACAACCCCTCATCCGGCGCTTCGCGCCACCTTCTGCCACAAGGGGAGAAGGGAACAGGAGGACCCCATGGATTTTCAACACTCCGAACGTTCGCTGGAGCTGCAGGAGCGGGTCCGCCGGTTCATGCGGACGCATGTCGAGCCGGTCGAGGAGCTCTACTACGAGCAGGTGAAGCCGGAAGCGACACGCTACAGGACGCCGCAGATCCTTCAGGACCTGAAGCGGCTGGCGCGCGAGCAGGGGCTTTGGAACCTGTTCCTCTCCGGCGAGCACGGCCAGGATCCCAACAACACTGGCTTGACCAATCTCGAATACGCGCCGGTGAAGGAGATCATGGGCCGCATCCTCTGGGCGCCGGAGGTGTTCAATTGCTCGGCGCCCGATGTCGGCAACATGGAGGTGCTGGCCAATTACGGTACGCCGGCGCAGCAGGAGCGCTGGCTGAAGCCACTGCTGGAAGGGCGCATCCGCTCCGGCTTCTCGATGACGGAGCCGCAGGTTGCCTCCAGCGATGCCACCAACATCCAGTGCGAGATCAGGCGCGACGGCGGCGACTACGTCATCAACGGCCGCAAATGGTTCACCTCGGGCGCGATGAACGAGGATTGCGAGATCCTGATCGTGATGGGCAAGACCGCGCCCGACGATCCCGATCGCCACCGCCAGCAATCCATGATCCTGGTGCCGAGAGCGACGCCTGGCGTGCGCATCGTCCGCGACATGCTGACCTACGGCTATGACGACGCGCCGGTCGGCCATCCCGAGATCGTCTACGAGAACGTTCGCGTGCCCGCGGAGAACATCCTGCTCGGCGAGGGCCGCGGCTTCGAGATCGCGCAAGGCAGGCTCGGCCCCGGCCGTATCCACCATTGTATGCGGCTGATCGGCTGCGCCCAGCGCGCGCTCGAATTGATGTGTCAGCGCGCGGTCTCCCGCACGGCCTTCGGCAAGCCGCTCGCAGAACAGGGCTCGGTGCGTGAGGACATCGCGCACTCATTCTGCGAGATCGCGCAGGCGCGGCTCTTGACGCTGCAAGCCGCCGACAGGATGGACCGCGAGGGCAACAAGATCGCGCGCGACCTGATTGCGGCCGCCAAGATCGTGGTGCCCAGCATGGCCGCCCGCGTTATCGACCGCGCCATCCAGATCCACGGCGCTGCCGGCGTCTCGCAGGACACGTTCCTGGCGCGTGCTTACGTCTACGCCCGCTTCATCCGCATCGGCGACGGACCGGATCAGGTGCATCTGGCCGCGGTGGGGAAGGAGCTGATCAAGCGTGGCGGGGTGATGGGCTAGCAAACGCCATCACTGACGGCCCCATTTCTTCTTTCCCGCGCAAAGCAAGGCGGCATGAACACCTTGCCGGCGGCGCCTTGACCACCGTCACTGGACCAGATGTGCGGGCCGAAGGGGCCTGAATGCGGCGCGCAGCTCGGCGGAGAAAAGCGCCGGCTGCTCCCAGGCAGCAAAATGACCGCCTTTGTCGACCTCGTGGAAGTAGGTCAGGTTGCGATAGGCGCGCCGGGCCCACGTCTCCGGGGCTTGATAGCTCTCGCCCGGGAAGACCGTGATGGCCACCGGCAGTGAGATCTCCGCAGTCTTCTCCGGACCTGCAAGGGCGGGACTGCGCCCGCTATATTCCCAGTAAAGTCGCGCCGAGGAGGTGGCGCTGTTCGTCAACCAGTACAGCGTGATGTCGTCCAGCACCTCGTCGCGGGATTTTTCGGAGTCGGTGTCGTCGAACTTCCAATGCGAGAAGCCGGGATGTCCGAGCATCCAGGCTGCCAGGCCCGCGGGAGAATCCGTCAAGCCGTAGCCGATCGTTTGCGGCCTCGTTCCCATCATCAGCGCGTAGGACCGGTTGCCCATCTTGCCGGCCGCACTGAATGCATCGAACGCCGCGCGTTCCTTGGCGGAGAGGTCTGCCGGAGCAGGCCCGCCGGCCGCGAGGATCGCGGCGATATCGGGCGGGACGATCGCCGGCAAGTTGATATGGATGCCGAGCAAGCCTGCCGGCGCCAGCCGTGCCATCGCACTCGAGACCGGCGAGCCCCAGTCGCCGCCCTGCGCGACATAGTGGGTGTAGCCCAGGCGCTTCATCAGTTCCGCCCAGATGCGCGCTGTGTGGTCGGGACCCCAACCGGTATCGACCGGCTTGCCGGAGAAGCCATAGCCGGGCATCGAGGGGATCACGACGTCGAACGCGTCCTCGGGCCGGCCCGCATGGGCCGTTGGATCGGTGAGTGGATCGATCAGCTTGAGCTGCTCGAATACCGATCCCGGCCAGCCATGGGTTATGACGACAGGCAGGGCATTGGGATGTTTGGAGCGGACATGAATGAAGTGGATGTCGATGCCGTCGATGTTGGTCATGAACTGCGGAAGTCGATTCATCTTCGCTTCGATCTTTCGCCAGTCGTAGGCCGTCCCCCAATAGTTGAGGAGGGACTGGAGCTTCGCCAGCGGGATACCTTGGGAGTGATCGGAAACAGTCTCGCGATCGGGCCATCGCGTCGCCAACACGCGCCGCCGAAGCTCGACCAAGTCCTCCTCCGGCACGGCAATGTGGAAGGGGCGAATTGTGCTTTCGCCCGCGGCCGCCGCTCCACGCAGCGGAAACACGCTCGTGGAAATCACCGCTGCAATTCCAACCGCTGCCGTGCTCAAAAGCGCGCGCCGGCTTCTGTCGATGGTGTTCTCGGAATTGTATGGCATCGGCATAGGACACCTTCCTGGCTTCAGGCGATCGGAGCCTGCGGAGCAGGGCAGTCCTTCGTCTGGCTCTGCAACATGGCTCGGAAGCTGGTCAATAGCTCGTTAAGGCTTGTTAGATGCTGTGAGCAGTTGCGTGATGCCGGGCAGGGTGAAGGAAGACAAGCTCAGCATTTCTGTCCCATGTCCGCTGACACGGACGGAGTGAACAAGCTGACGGGACTCTGTGCGCCGGCTCGTTGTCCGGGAACGCGTCAGCAGCGGGCCTCGCTGCGCAAGGACATCGCAAACTCTCTCTCTGCGACATCGCGCAAGCAAGCCTTCTCACGCTAGGTGGCTGCCTCCGCCGCAGCAATGATCGCTTCTGCCAAAACCAACGCCGATAAGGATGAAAACACGGTCAGGCAGGCGAGCGCATCGATTGGCCTGATTGGTGGCGCCGTAGAGTCATGCCGTCGCGCGATTTCACTGTCGCCCTCGTCGTCATGCTGTTGACGCAATGTCTGTCTTAGACGGCGACAAGTAAAACACGTGCTGGAACTGTTGGGGTTCCTACAAACGGTTCCGGAGCCAGGGGTTGGCTCGATCCGCAAAACGATTTGCGGCATCGGAACCGAACAATCGAAAATCACAGGAGATATAATGGGGTTCCGATCGAGCGCCGCAATCTGCGGCGCCGTGATTGCACTTGCCGTTTCCGTTTCTATTGCGCGATGTGAAGCTGGTGGGGTTCACTCAAGCGCTGTCGACAACGCCGCTTCCGGGGAAACGATCGTTGGCGCGGCATCCATGTACAATCCGTTCAAGCCAGGCAAAGAGGAGGGCGGCCCGAAGACGGCTTCCGGCGAGCGCTATGACCCCTCGGTCTGGTCGGCCGCCATCAAGACGAGCTTGCGCAAGAAATTCGGTGGGGTCCAATTTGGCGCGAAGCCGAAATACGCCCTCGTCGAGGCCGTCGGCAAGAAGGTCATCGTCAGGATAAATGACGTGGGACCGCTACGGCCCGGCCGCATCATCGACTTCAATGAGCGGACGATGCGCCATTTCGATCCGAGCCTGGAGCGCGGGGTCATTCCCGATGTCAAAGTTCGGCCGCTTGCTGGTGGCGATTGGACCCCCGGACCAGTTGGCTGAACCGTCGCACCAGGAGGTCGCGCAGCACGGCCCTTCCACAATAGGCGAAACGCTTCGATGGCTCTCCATGCGGTCGGCGAGGCGTTGCCCACCGGCGCGACGGTGGTCGGATGTTTGGGAAAACCGACATATCTCCATGCTCGACCAAAGCCGAATAGCGGAGTGAAATCTGCGCGTCTAGATTGAAAGAATGGAAAGGCAAGTGGGGCGGGCAGCCGTTGCTCCGGCGGTCTCATCAACTTGCCTTTTTCCGACGGTTTTTATCAGCGTTCTACGCCCACGCATGTTCGCCAGTAT
This sequence comes from Bradyrhizobium lupini, assembly GCF_040939785.1. Taxonomy (NCBI): domain Bacteria; kingdom Pseudomonadati; phylum Pseudomonadota; class Alphaproteobacteria; order Hyphomicrobiales; family Nitrobacteraceae; genus Bradyrhizobium; species Bradyrhizobium lupini. Next base: position 1,352,046 of record NZ_CP162553.1, on the reverse strand, counting down.
CGATGTCATTGCGAGGCAGTGCCACTGGAGCGGTGTGCGATTGCACGCAACCGCGGAGAACGCAGATGAGCAGCTTCCCTTGGCCCTTGTGGCAAAAGCACAAGAACAAATCGCTGGATCGTGCGGAGCCTCCTTCGGACAAGGTGGAGCCTTCGTCCGAACAGTTCGAAGGCGGGGGTCGGCGACACCTGCTGCAGGCGCTGTCCGTCTTCGCCGCCGGCAGCGCGTTGGGGGAGATGTCAAACCCCGCCGAAGCAAAAGACTCCAGTGATTTGCCACCTCCAAGACGTGCACTGACCGGCCGCGATGAAGCCGGCAAGTCGGTGTTGAAGTCTTTTGAGGTGACTCCAAAGCTGGTGGAAATCGATGCCAATCCAGGACTGACTTTCTATGAACTGTATATGACTGAGGGAGTGCCAGGACTGACTGGCCTGGAGCCGGATCCGATGTCGGCAGGAACGAAGGGCGTTTCCGGGGCCTGCGGGGACCATCTTTCGATTGATCTCGTATCCGCCGAAGCGTCCTGAAGGTTGGAAGCCGCCGCCTGGCGTCACGTTCGAGAGTGGGCTTAGAGAAATGTCGGACAAGATCCCCGGCATGGGAGATCATTTTGAGCGCGGCGCTCCAGGGATGCACACATCGGATACAATAGACTACGGAGTCGTGGTTCGCGGCGAGATGACGCTGGAATTGGACGACGGCCAGAAGGTCCATTTGCGTCAGGGTGATTGCATCGTGCAAAACGGAACGCGCCATCGCTGGCGCAACCCATTGCCCGAACCCTGCCTCATGGCGTTTGTTTCGATCGGCGGGAAGCGCGCCTGACGCGTGGAGACGCGGCGCCTCGTTGGCTGAAATCAGCCATGTCTAGCGTACAAACTGCTAAGCGGCCGTGATCTTCGAAGCCGGGCCTTCGGCTCCAGTGCCAAGGAGTCCACACCCGTCGCCTCTATGCAGAGTTTAAGCGCCCCGCCCAGAGTTGCAGCAGCCAGATCCGCCTTGGCACCTTCCCGCAGGCTTTCCAGCGCCGCTGGGTCGATGTCCTTCATCCAGCAACCCAGAATGATTGTGGCCTTCGGCAATTTACGGCGAAGGCGTCGCACCGAGTAACGCATGTGGGCGGGGCTGCTTGCATCCATATAGACGAGGCAGACAATGGCGACCCCGGTGGTCTCCAGCCGGAAGATATTCGCCGTCGATAGCGCTTCCGCTGCTTCAACTCGTGCCGACAAGCCATGCGCACCGGTCAGTTGAGCCAGCATGATCGCAGCGGCTTCGTCGATCGGATTTCGCCCGGCCACACAGAGGACGGGATGTTCGCCTTGCCATCCAGTGGGCAAGTCCTCCTTGCGCAGAACCCGCAGACTCTCATAAGGCGCGTCCTCAGCCACGCCCTCTATGGCAGATGTAGCTTCGACATCTGTGGTCGGGCCGACCTTCGGCGGCGGACGCTCATCCTGCTCCGAAATGTTATTGGCAAATTCCTGGACCGCATCCCTGATTTTGGTCAGCCGGTCGGGATCCAGAGCGCCGCGCTCGGCATCCGCTTGAGCCAGTTGCAGTCCTCGCAGGGCGACTTCGTCGTAATAGGAGCTGAGAGATCGCTCCTTCAAGAACTCCTCGGCTTTTGCAGATGCTTCTGTCGGGTCGCCGGCGAGCATCCGCTGATAGAATATCTCAGGCGGAGAGAGTGCTGGTCGGTCTCCAAACATGACGTCCAGGAACTCCAGCCGCTCGACATGGCGGCCCAGTACGACGAGACACACCGTGAGTGGTGTCGCCAGAACGAGGCCGATCGGACCCCAGAGCGCCGTCCAGAACGTCGCAGAAGCCACAACGGCCACCGGCGACAGTCCCGTGCTGTGTCCATAGACCATCGGCTCCAGCACATGGCCGACGACGGGCTCCACCACCACGAACAGCGCGATCGTCCAAAGCAGCATCGTCCAGGTTGGATCGACCGCGACCGCGAGAGCGAGAGGAAAGGCGGCGGCGATGACCGCCCCGATGTAGGGCACGAAGCGCAGCACTGCTGCCAGAATACCCCACAGGATCGCGCTTGGAACGCCGATCAGCCAGAGACCCATTCCGATGACGATGCCGAAGCTGCCGTTCACGAGAAGCTGGATAAGGAAAAGCCGGCTGAGGCGGCTCGCCGCGTCATCAAGGGCAGCCGTGGTGCGCTGCAGGTCATCCGAACCGGCCAGCCTGATCAGACGATTACGAAGATCCTCGCGTTGAAGCAAAATGAAGATCACGAATATGACGATGATCCCGGTCGTTGCGAGCGGATGAAGCAAGGGTGAAATCAGCGTTTGCAAGCTCTCCAGCGCGCCGGGATCGGGCTGAAGCACTTCCACAGGAACGGGCCTCGGCGCGGCCGCTTTCGGAGCTGCTATGGTCCCCAACGAATTCGTGGCCTCCTTGGGCTTGTCGAGTTCTTTGCTGAGGTCCTTCAACATGCTCGAAGCCCGCTCGAGCGTGCCTCGACCAGCGGTGGTCTCACGGAAGGATTGGATCTTCTCGCTTATTGTGGACTGATATCGCGGCAAATCGCCAGCCAGCTGCGTGAGTTGGGTAGCAAGGAGACTGCCCATCGCAAATATGAATGCGAAGGCGATCACGACCACGCTCACCACAGCCAAACTGCGTGGAATGCGCAGACGCTGAACCAGTCGAACCAGGGGCGCCAGCACGAAGCTGAGCAAGACGGCCAGCGCTATGGGGATGATGATCTCGCGACCATAATACAGCACCATGACAATGATCGCGGCGAGAATGGCCATCGCCACGGCGCTCAATAGCGAAATCAATTCTTCCGGTGTTCGTGCTTTGAATGGCTGCCTGATCACAGCTCCTCGCTAGGCCGGGAAAAGCGGCGAGTTTGTTGACGTCCAGTGAGTTCAAAAAAGCCGCGGATTGCTCCGCGGCTTTTGCATTCACAGGATTCGTATCTCAGTAGCGGTCGGTGCCGATCCCGACGCTCACGCCGGGAGCGCGGAAGCCGATGCCGCTGCGCTCTTCATAGCCGCGCCGCTCGATGTAGCGCTCGCGAGGCGCATATCCGTAGGAATCGCGCCCTTCGCGGATGATGACACGGCGTTCGCCGCGCTCACGCCAGCAACGACCGTCTTCGTTGCAGACCATGCGCACGTTCTGAATGTTGCTGTCCGGAGCGACAGACAGGGTGGGAGACAGCGGGGCTGCAGCAGCGGCGGTCACGAGAAGGGTACTTGCTGCGGCCGCCAGAGCGGCTGTGAAAAATTTCATCGTGTTTCTCCCAAATGTGATGTGTCAGTGAGGCAATAGACTGGGAACCCAATGGTTCCATGGCTGAACAGATATCGTCAGCTGCCGCCATTCTGTTCGCAGGCATTCCCTGCCCGAAAGACAGGTGAACTCGCCATGATTGGCGATCATGACCTGGAAGATGGGATTGCGGAGAGAGGCATCGCGCGGTCTCTGTGAAGATCGGCTTCGAGATCCTGCCGGCCCAGCGCGGAAAGCTCCAACATTGACATCATGCTCCTGTTTTGCCCGACGGAGCAAGTAGATTCGTCAAATCCGCAGAAGACGGGGCGGTAGCCAAGCCATTGAAATCGCTGTCCCCGGCTACTGTGCATGGGGTTGTTTTCGCGTTTTTGATGGAGCGACCCCACCGCCGGCTCTGTTGGCGATGGACGTGCGGCTACCCGGCCTTGGCGATGCGGCCGTCCGCCGCGCCTGCGCGCAGGTTCTGGAAGAACTTCTCCACCTCGCGCGACAGCGTCTCCGCCGTCTCGGTCACGCTGCTCGCAGCCCTCAGCACCGAGGAGGCTGCAGTATCGGTCTCGCCGATGGCGTCGCGGAGCGAGCTGATGTTGGCGACGAGGGTCTCGTTGCCTTGGGCAGCCGATTGCGCGTTGGACGAGATCTCGCGCGTGGCGGCGTCCTGCTGGCCGATGGCGCCGGCGATCGCCGAGGTGACGTCGTTGATCTCGCGCACCGCGCCGCCGATCTCGCGGACGGCGTCGACCGCGTTGCGGGTGGAGGACTGGATCATCGAGACGTTTTCGCTGATGTCGGCGGTCGCTTTCGCGGTCTGCCCCGCGAGCGCCTTCACTTCGTGTGCGACGACGGCAAAGCCGCGGCCAGCATCGCCCGCGCGCGCCGCTTCGATGGTGGCATTGAGCGCGAGCAGATTGGTCTGCTCGGCGATCGCCTGGATCAGGCTGAGCACGCCGTCGATGCGTTGCGTGGCGGCCGCCAGGCTCTCGATCTCGGCAATCGATTTCTCGGTGCGCTGCCCGGTCTGCTCGACCGCGCTGGCGGATTGCCGCACCTGCCGGCCGATCTCCACCACCGACGCAGACAGCTCCTCGGCCGCGCCTGCCACCGCCGTGACGTTGTGCGATGCCTGTTCGGTGGCGTTCGCCGCCGTGCCGGCGCGACTGCTCGCGTCCGCGGTGACGCGGGTGATGGTCTGCGCCGTCTCGCGCATGACGGAGGCGTTGTCGCTGAGGCCGCGCATGATCGCGCCGATCGCCTCGCGAAACGCGTCGACGGATTGCTCGATGTGGCGGGCGCGCTCCTCGCGCGCGGCGGAGTCCTGCGAGACCTGCGAGGCGAGGTTGCGGTTGCGCCCCATCGCGTCCTGGAAGATCTGGATCGCGCGCGCCAGTGCGCCGATCTCGTCGGCGCGGTCAGAGTGGGGCACCACGACGTTCTCGGCGCCGTCAGCGACCTGCTTGATGGTCGCGGTGATGGCGGAGAGCGGGCGTGCGATCGAGCGGGCGATGATGACGATGCCGATCACGACGAGGGCGAGCGCCACGCCGGCGAGGCAGGTCAGGACGAAGGACAGGATGCGATTGGTCTCGGTCTCGTGCGCGATTTGCCTCGCGCGCTCGGAATAGACTTTGGACAGCGCCTCGAGATCCTTGTTCAGCGCCGAGCGCACGGCGCGGTTGGCCTCGTTGTCGCCCCATTCGCGGCCCGCGGCCGCATTGATCTCGACGCCGCGGCGCACCAGCTCCTTGCGAAACTCGACGAACTGCTCGATGCGCTTCTTGAAGGTGGCGAACTGTTCGGCATCGTCAGCCTTGACGATGGTCTCCCAGCGCTTCACGACGTCGAGGATCTGGGCGTTGAACTTGAGCAGGCCCTCGCCGTATTTCTTCACCACGGCCGGTTCGGTCGACATGTAGACGCCGCGTGATTCCATCACGACCGCATAGACCAGCGAGTTGACCCGCTCAACGTTCAGCGCGGCGGCGTTCGCGGTCTCGATCGCGGTGGTCAGCTCGGCACCGCGGCGGCTGTTGTAGTCGGACAGCATCGCGATCGCGGCCGTGAGCAGCGCGAACAGCGCGAAGATCGCGTAGAGCTTGTTGGCAAGCGTGAAGCGGCCGGCGAGGCCGGCGGCATTCCCAGATTGGTCGGTTTTCATGGTTTCAGGGGCCCGAATGGCCGGGAGCGGCCGGAGAGCGCAGTCGTACAAATCAATGCAAAACTATGCAGAATGAAGATGGACGCGGCGTTAACGCCGGGTTTGGCCTCCTTCGCCCTCGGTCGAAAGAAAGGTCGATATTTCAGCGTCTTGATCTGAAGGTATAGTCTTGGGATTGCCCTGGAGTCGGCCTTTGGCCGACGAACCCCGGAGAGACCCTTGGTCTACCGCCACACCATCGACGCCACGACGTACACGTTCCCGGATTTGCGCGACCTGCTCGCCAAGGCGACGCCGCCGCGCTCCGGTGACCGGCTGGCCGGGATCGCCGCCGCCAGTGCCGAACAGATGATCGCGGCGCGGATGGTGCTGGCCGACGTCCCTCTCGGGCAGTTCTTACAGGAAGCCGTCATCCCCTATGAGACCGACGAGGTCACCCGCCTCGTTATCGACAGCCACGACGCCAAGGCGTTCGCGCCGGTGGCTTCGCTGACGGTCGGCGCCTTTCGCGACTGGCTGCTATCGGACGCCGCGACGCCCGAAATCCTACGCAAGCTGGCCGGCGGCATCACCCCGGAGATGGCGGCGGCGGTGTCGAAGCTGATGCGCAACCAGGATTTGATCCTGGCGGCGCGGAAATGCGAGGTCACCACCGCTTTCCGCAACACCATCGGTCTGAAGGGCCGGATGAGCACCCGGCTCCAGCCCAACCATCCCTTCGACGACGCCAGAGGGATCACCGCCTCCATCCTCGACGGCATCCTGCTCGGCGCCGGCGATGCCTGCATCGGCATCAACCCGGCGAGCGACGACCCGGCCGTGATCGGCCAATTGCTGCGGCTGCTCGACGAGGTCATCGCGCGGCTGAAGATCCCGACCCAGGCCTGCGTGCTGACCCATGTCACCACGACGCTGTCGCTGATCGGGCAGGGGGCGCCGGTCGACCTCGTGTTCCAGTCGGTCGCCGGCACCGAGGCCGCCAACCGCAGTTTCGGCGTCGACCTCGCGCTCCTCAAGGAGGCCCAAGAGGCCGGGCTGTCGCAGAAGCGCGGCACGGTCGGGCAGAACGTGATGTATTTCGAGACCGGGCAGGGCTCGGCGCTATCGGCCAATGCCCATCACGGCGTCGACCAGCAGACCTGCGAGGCCCGCGCCTATGCGGTGGCCCGCGCCTTTGCGCCCCTCCTGGTCAACAGCGTGGTTGGCTTCATCGGCCCGGAATATCTCTACGACGGCAAGGAAATCATCCGGGCCGGGCTGGAGGATCACTTTTGCGGCAAGCTGCTCGGCCTGCCGCTTGGGATCGACATCTGCTACACCAACCACGCCGAGGCGGACCAGGACGACATGGACAATCTGCTGACGCTGCTTGCGGCCGCCGGCGTCACCTTCATCATGGGTGTCCCCGGCGCCGATGACGTCATGCTGAACTATCAGTCCACGTCTTTTCACGACGCGCTCTATGTCCGCGACGTCTTCGGATTGCGTCGTGCGCCGGAATTCGACGACTGGCTGGTGCGGTCGGGCATTGCGGGCCCCGATTTCCGTCTTGCCGGCGATGCAGGCCTGCTGCCCGATTTTGCCTCACGGTTGATCGCGTGACGTGGCGGAAGCACCCGGTGGCCCGAGGAAACCATTGGTGCCCAAGGGAATTAAGCTCTGCCACAATATTGAGAAATTCCGGCGGCAGCATTACGCTATGTAGCTGTCTGGCAATTTCCGCAGCTAAGTCGAGCGTGGCGGGGGAGCTTTGATGCGAGCTGAAAGTAACGGGACGTCCCGGCGGATTCTCTGCGTGTTTCCGCGATACACATCGTCGTTCGGGACGTTCGAGCATTCCTACCCACTAACCGATGGCGTCCGCGCCTTCATGCCGCCGCAGGGACTTTTGCTGCTCGCGGCCTATCTGCCCGAGGAATGGCAGGTCAAATTCGTCGACGAGAACCTTCGCCGTACGACCAGAGAAGAGTTCGAATGGGCCGAGGCGGTCTTCGTCAGCGGCATGCACATCCAGCGCCAGCAGATGAACGATATCTGCCGCCGCGCCCACGAGTTCGATCTGCCGGTCGCGCTCGGCGGCCCCTCCGTCAGCGCCTGCCCGAACTACTATCCATCCTTCGACTATCTCCATGTCGGCGAGCTCGGCGACGCCACCAATCAGCTGCTCGAGATACTGTCGCGCGACATCTCGCGTCCCGAGACCCAGGTGGTTCTGACCACCAAGGACCGCGTGCCGATGACGGAGTTTCCGATCCCGGCCTACGAGCTCGCCGACGTGAAGAAATACTTCCTCGGCAGCATCCAGTATTCCAGCGGCTGTCCGTATCAGTGCGAGTTCTGCGACATCCCCGGCCTCTATGGCCGCAACCCGCGCCTCAAGTCGCCGGAGCAGATCATCGCCGAACTCGACCGCCTGCGGGAATGCGGCATGACCGACACGGTCTATTTCGTCGACGACAATTTCATCGGCAACCGCAAGGCGGCGCTCGACCTCCTGCCGCATCTGATCGAATGGCAGAAGAGGACCGGCTACATGGTGCGGCTCGCCTGCGAGGCGACGCTCAACATCGCCAAGCGGCCGGAAATCCTCGAGAAGATGCGCGAGGCCTATTTCGTCACCATCTTCTGCGGCATCGAGACGCCCGACCCCGATGCGCTGAAGGCGATGCACAAGGACCACAACATGATGGTCCCGATCCTCGAGGGCGTGCAAACCATCAACTCCTACGGCATGGAGGTCGTGTCCGGCATCATCATGGGGCTCGACACCGACAAGCCGAACACTTCGGAGGCGCTGCTCGCCTTTGTCGAGGAGTCCCGAATTCCGCTGCTCACGATCAACCTGCTTCAGGCGTTGCCGAAGACGCCGCTGTGGGACCGTCTGGAGCGCGAGGGGCGCCTGGTCGAGGACGACGGGCGCGATTCCAATGTTGACTTCCTGTTGCCCTACGACGACGTCGTTGCGTCCTGGAAGCACGCCATGGCCGTCGCCTACGAGCCCGAGAAGGTCTACGGGCGCTTCCAGTATCAATGCGACCACGTTTACGTGCACCGCCTCAAGATGCCAACGCCGGACGAGATGAAGACCTGGACCAACATCAGGCGCGGCCTCGTCATGCTGCGAAACATCTTCTGGAAGGTCGGCGTGCTCGGCGACTACAAGCGCGTGTTCTGGAAGTTCGCGCTGGGCCGCATCAAGCGCGGCGATCTCGAAGGCCTGATCGGCTGCACCCTGATCGCGCACCATCTCATCACCTTTGCGCGGGCGGCCTCGACCGGCCAGCAGAACGCCTCGAACTATTCGATCCGGCTACGCGAGGCCTCCGTTCCCGCCGAATGACACAACATGTCTGATCCGGCCATCCCGCGTCGTCCGACCCTCGATCTGCGGTCGCTTACGCCCGCGCGCGTCGCGCTCGGGCGCAGCGGCGCGAGCCTGCCGACGCGGGCATTGCTCGATTTCACACTGGACCACGCCCGCGCCCGCGATGCCGTACACGCCGTGTTCGATGCGCCGCGGCTGGTCGCGGATCTCTGCGCGCTTGGCCTCGTCGTCACCGAGGCGAACAGCCGGGCGGTCGACCGCGGGGACTATCTGCGGCGGCCCGATCTGGGCAGACGGCTCGATGCCGGATCAGCCGAGTCCTTGGCGCGGAGCGCCTCGGAGCCGTGCCAACTCGCACTCGTGATTGGCGACGGCCTGTCGGCGGCGGCGGTCCACGCCCATGCGGCCGCGCTGGTGATGCGCCTGCTGCCGTTGCTCGCGGCCGACGATGGTGTCGCGATCGGCCATGTCGTCGTCGCCTCAGGCGCGCGCGTCGCGCTCGGCGACGAGATCGGCGCCATTCTCGGCGCGCGCATGGTCGCGATGCTGATCGGCGAGCGGCCGGGCCTGTCGGCGCCCGACAGTCTCGGCGCCTATCTAACTTTCGCCCCCAAGCCGGGTCGCACTGATGCCGAGCGCAATTGCGTGTCGAACATCCACAAGGCCGGGTTGAGCTATGACGAGGCCGCCTTCAAGATCGCCTGGCTGGTCCGCGAGGGGCTCGCGCGGGAAGTGACCGGTGTGGCGCTGAAGGACGAGAGCGCAGACCGCGCGCCGCGTCGAATTGGCACGGCTTTGCCCGAATGAAGGGCATTAAGGCAAAATCGCCACATCTTGATCGATTCGGCCACACTCCGCCTGCTTGCGAGAAGGGCGATTGACCTGCTAAACCCCTCGCAGCGATTTTCTGCGCATTTTCAAAGGGCAAGCCTCCCATTGGTATGGCATTTTCAAGCCGTTCGCGGGGCGCGACAAGCTCACAGACCCGAGCCGATTTAGGAACTGGACAAGGCATGCTCGAAAAGCACAGCGAGAGTGAGGTTCATGTCGACAAGGTCGAGCAGGGACCTGCGTCCTCGATCGCCTTCGGGCTGGAGCGCATCGGGCTGATCGCAGTCCGGGCGCCCATCGTCTCCTGCGTCGTCCTGCTCGTGCTAATCGTCGGCGCCGTGTTCGGCATCCACCGGATCAAGATCGACGATTCGCTCTCGCAGCTGTTCCGGTCCAACACGCCGGAATTCCGCCAGTACGAAGCGGTGACCAAGAAGTTCCCGGCCGAGGAATTCGACGTCCTCGTCGTAGTCGAGGGCAAGACCCTGCTGGCCCGGAACAACCTCGAGAAGCTGCGCGACTTCGTCACCGACATGCAGCTGGTCGAGGGTACGCGCGGACTGGTCTCGCTGTTCTCCGCGCGTCAGGCGCCCGCTCCGGGCAAGCTTCCCGCCGCACTGTTCCCGCCCGAGCTGCCCGAGGGCGAGGCCTATGACAAGTTCATCGAGGGCGTCAAAGCCAACGAGATCATCCGCGGCAAGCTGTTGTCCGAGGACGGCACGCTGGCGCTGATCGTACTGTCGCTCGATCCGGAGGTGGTCGCCTCCAACAAGCTGACCAAGACCGTCGCCGACATCCGCGCGCTGATAAAGGAAGACCTCAGTGACACCGGGCTCAACGTGCAGCTTTCCGGCGTGCCGGTGATGCAGCTCGAGATCCGCAACGCGGTCGAGCGCGACGGGCTCACCTACAACATCCTCGGCATTCTCGCCGGCTGTGTCATCGCCATCATCTTCTTCCGCAAAATCTCGTTCATGGTGGCGGCGGCGTTCCCGCCGATGATCGCGATCCTGCTGGCGCTCGGCGCGCTCGGCTGGGCCAATTTCAATCTCAACATGTTCCTGAACGTGATGACGCCGCTCATCATGGTCATCAGCTTCTCGGACTCGATGCAGCTCACCTTCGCCGCGCGCGACCGGCTGATCGCGGGCCAGGACAAGTTCACCGCATTCAAGAACGCGGTGCTGGTGGTGGGACCGGCCTGCGTGCTGACGCACGGCACCGCAGGCATTTCCTTCATCGCGCTCCAGTTCTCCGACTCCGATCTGATCCGCAAGTTCGGCGAGGCGGGTCTCGCCGCCACCATCATCGCGCTGGTTGCGGTGTTGTCGCTCGTGCCGGTGTTCGGCGTGCTGCTCGTGCGCAACGAGAAGGTCTTTGCGACCAAGTTCCAGAGCGCGGATGCCGGCGTACAAGCGCTGCGTAATTTCTGCTACTGGATCGCGGTGCGCATGGTGGGCCGTCCCGGCCTGTTCAGCCTGATCGCGGTGGTGTTCGTGGCGGGCCTCGGCGTCATCTACGCAAATCTGGAGCCGCGCTACCGGCTCGCCGACCAGGTGCCGGACAAGCGCCAAGCGGTCGCGGCCAGCGACCGGCTCGACGCCAAGCTCACCGGCGCCAACCCGGTCAACGTTCTGATCCAGTTCCCCAAGGGTGAATCGCTCTATTCGCCGGAGACGCTGCAGACCATCGCGGACGTGCACGCGACGGTGGAGAAGGCCGCCGGTGTCGGCAATGTCTGGTCGGTCGAGACCCTGCGCCGCTGGCTCGCGGACAAGGCCGGCAGCGCCGACGTCGCGACCCTGAAGGAATATGTCAGCGTCATTCCGGAGCATCTGGTGCGCCGGTTCATCGATGCCGAGCAGGACGCGGTCGTGGTCGCAGGTCGCGTGCCGGACAAGGATTCCAGCCAGCTCCTGCCGATCGTCGACAAGCTCGATACCGAGCTCGACGCCGTCCGCAAGAAGCATCCCGGCTATGAAGTGGCGGTCACGGGTCTTGCCGCGATTGCCGCGCGCAATTCGGCCGGCATGATCGAGAAGCTCAACCGCGGGCTCACCGTCGAATTCGCGCTGGTCGCGATTTTCATCGGCCTTGCCTTCCGTTCCTGGGTCGTGATGTTCGCCTGCATCCTGCCGGGCATCTTCCCCGTCGTGATGTCGGGAACAGTGCTGTGGGCGATGGACGAGGGACTGCAATTTGCCAGTGTCGTAGCTCTGACCGTTTCGTTCGGCCTGGGCTTAAGCGCCACCATCCACTTCCTCAACCGCCTCAGGCTCGAGAGCAAGCCGGGCGTCGGCTCGGCGCTCGCAGTGGAGCGCGCGACCGTGCTGGTCGGCCCGGCGTTGATCCTGACCACGTTGGTGCTGGCCTGCGGTCTCGTCGTCACGGTGTTCTCCGATCTGCCGTCGCTACGGCTGTTCGGCTGGCTCAGCGCCTTCTCGATGGTGATGGCGCTCGTCGCCGACCTCTTCATCCTGCGGCCGACGGCGATGTGGTTGATCAATCTGCACGCCAAGCTTCAGGGCACCGACAAGCCGGCGATCTGAGCGGCTGCATCCATCGGACACGGAATCGGCGCGGTCCGGACGATTGCGCCGCGCCTCCGAAAAACAACAAGCCCCGGTTCGCGAGAACCGGGGCTTGTCGCTTTCGAAGCGGTAAGAGCTGTCAGCCCTTCGTCATCGTGATGTTGACGCCGCGAATCTCGCCCTTGGATGAGATCTGCACCGTCTGCTTGGTGCCGTTGGTGCGCAGCGACAAATTGGCGGCAAATCCGTTGGCCTCGACGAACACCTCGATCTGGCCGCCACCGGCGGTGCCTTGGAGATTGCCGAAGATGTTGCGGTTGGTCTCGCTCCAATTGCCGGAGATGCGCTCGCCTTGGCTGGTCACATCGCTGGTGAGGTCGAACTTGTAGCTGTCGGAGGCGCAGTGCAACGCCTGCTTGAGACTGAGACCGGTGCCGGCAACCTTGTAGTCCGCCTTGCAGCGGATGCGCTCGGTCGAGCCGTCGGACAGCGACACCGTACCCGTCCCGGTCCATGCGCCCTCGAAACCTGCAAACGGTCCGGACGACTGAGCCTGACTTGTCGAAACCGAGAAGAGCAGCGCAGCGCCGATGCCGGCCGCCTTGATTGCCAGTTCAGTCCGTCCAAAGAATTTCATCTCAAAATATCCCGTTTAGAACGACGTCCGCTTCTCACGAAGAACGTCTCGCCACATCGAAAGTTTAGTGTTCCGAGCCAGTGACAGGTTCAATGCCCGACTGCCAGAGATGGCAGTTCACGACGCCTTGCGCCATGCTTCCACCTCTCGATTTGTCGTATTTCGGCATGTTTCTTGGTCCCGAGGCGGTATCGAGAGATGCAGCTCTGCAACAGGTGCGCAGCAAAACGCGGCGCACCTGAATTATGACGTAGTATCAGTCTCTTACATTTGCCAGAGAAGACGCAGGGAAGCCCTGATTTGGTGGACGTGGCGCCAATTTGGCCGCATTTGCCAGTGCTTGTGCCTTCTCCGAGGCCGCTCCTCCCGCGGCGACTTGCCATCAGAACAATCCGCTCCGGTCGTCGCCCTGTGCTGTCCGGGATTGGTGCGATTCTGCCGTCAGAATGAAGGAATACAATGCGTAAGCTTCTCGTCGCTCTCACCTTGCTGTCGGCCTCCCTCTCGACCGCAGCGTTCGCCCAGCAAGGGCGCGGCACGGACGCCGAGCAGAAGGCCTGCTCGCGCGATGTGCAGAAGCTCTGCCGTCCGGTCATCGACCAGGGTGATTTCACCATCCTGGCCTGCCTCAAGGAGAACCGGGCCAAGATCTCTCAGGCCTGCGACCAGGTCCTGAAGAACCACAACCAGTAAGCTCGGCCACTGGCCCACAAAAGGCGGCCCCGGGGCCGCCTTTTCGACCTGATCCGCAAAGGGCAGCCATCGAGAGACAGGATTGGTTTTGCGGCCGTATTCCCCTATATGGGGGCCGCGGCGGCATCGCCCGCACGGGCTCGCGCGAGCGAAAAAGCCCTTCCTGTCCAAACGATTGTAGACCAGCCCTCGATGACCTCTGCGAGCGAATTGCGATCCGGCAAGGGTGAGCGCGACGAGAATTTTCCCGTCGCGTCCTGGATCATTCATCCGCGTCATCGCGCGCTGATCCTGGCGTATTACAATTTCGTCCGCACCGCCGACGACATCGCCGACCACGCCACGCTGCCGCCGGACGAGAAGCTCGCTTATCTCGACCTGCTCGAGGCGGAATTGCTCGGCAAAGGCGACACCCAGGCCGAGGCCGTCAGCCTGCGGCACGCACTGGCCGAACGCGGCATGGCGTCGCGCCACGCGCTCGACGTGCTCATCGCGTTCCGTATGGACGTGACCAAGTTGCGCTACGAGAATTGGGACGAGGTCATCCATTATTGCCGCTACTCGGCGATGCCGGTCGGCCGCTTCATGCTCGACGTCCATGGTGAGAGCACCTCGACCTGGGCCGCGTCAGATGCGCTCTGCGCAGCGCTGCAGATCAACAACCACCTCCAGGATTGCGGCAAGGATTTCCGCGAGCTCAACCGCGTCTATCTGCCGCGCGATGCGCTGGCCGCGAGTGGCGCCTCGGTCGAGCAGCTCGGACTGGCGCAGTCGCCACCGGCGATGCTGGCCTGCCTTCAGGCTCTCGCCGTCCGCAACGAAGCGCTGCTCGCCGAGGGCAGGTCGCTAGCTGCGGAGATCCGGGATTTCCGCCTCGGCGTCGAGGTCTCGGTGATCCAGGCCTATGCCGACCGCATCGTGCGCCTGTTGAAGGTGCGCGATCCCCTGCGCGAGCGCGTGCACCTGAACAAGCTCGAGCTCCTCACCTTCAGCCTCGCCGGCATGATCGGCGAAGTCGGCCGCCGCACGGTCGGACGCAAGGCCATTTCCAGACCGGGGACTGCACATGACGCTTGAGGCGACCTCGCCCGGCGCCAATTATGGCTCGACCGCATCCGGCAGTTCGTTCTACGCCGCGATGCGCATCCTGCCGCACGACCAGCGTGAAGCGATGTTCCAGATCTACAGCTTCTGCCGCCAGGTCGACGACATCGCCGATTCCGATGGCCCGCGCGACGAACGGCTCGCCGCCCTTCAGGCGTGGCGCAACGACATCGATGCGCTCTACCAGGGCAATCCGCCGCCGCGGCTGAAGGACTACGTCACCTCGGTGAAGACCTTCGGCCTCAAGCGCGAGGATTTCCTCGCCATCGTCGACGGCATGGAGATGGACGTGCCGCAGGACATCCGCGCGCCCGACATGGCGACGCTGGATCTCTACTGCGATCGCGTCGCGAGCGCCGTAGGGCGGCTGTCGGTCCGGGTCTTCGGCTTGCCAGAAGAAGACGGCATCGAGCTCGCCCATCATCTCGGCCGCGCGCTCCAGCTCACCAACATCCTGCGCGACATCGACGAGGACGCGGGCCTCGGCCGGCTCTATCTGCCGCGCGAAGCGCTGCTGCATGCCGGCATCACCTCCAACGATCCGGACCGCGTGATCGTCGAGCGCGCGCTGCCGAAGGTCTGCCTGCCACTGGCGCAGCGCGCAAAGGTGTATTTCGAGAAGTCGGACGAGATCATGAACCGCAACCGGCGCCGCGCGGTGCGCGCGCCGCGGATGATGTCGAAATACTATCATGCCATTCTGGATCTCCTGATCGCGCGCGGGTTCAACGCACCGCGCGAGCCGGTGCGTGTGTCGAAGATCACACGTATCGCCATCCTGCTCCGATACGCTCTCATCTGATGCAAAAAACAGCTCACATCATTGGCGCTGGAATCTCCGGCCTCTCCGTCGCCGTGCGACTTGCCAATGCCGGCTTCAAGGTCGCCGTGCACGAAGCGACGCAGCAGGCCGGCGGCCGTTGCCGTTCCTATTTCGACGGCGCCACCAATCTCACCATCGACAACGGCAACCATCTGCTGCTGTCCGGCAATAGCCATGCGCGCGCCTATGCGCGTTCGATCGGGACCGAGGCGGGCCTCGTCGGTCCGGAGCGCGCGCAGTTTCCCTTCGTCGATCTCAAGACCGGGCAGCGCTGGCAGATCGACCTCGGCGACGGCCGGCTCCCGACCTGGGTGCTCGACGAGAGCCGCCGCGTCCCCGACACTGGGCTGACCGATTATCTGAAGCTGGCGCCGCTGATCTGGGCATCGGAAGAGACGCTGGTCGGCAAGTCAATTCCGTGCGAAGGCGTTCTCTATCAGCGCCTGGTGCAGCCTCTGCTGCTCGCGGCCCTCAACGTCGATCCACCCGAAGGCTCGGCGGGGCTTGCCGGCGCGATCGTGCGCGAGACGCTGCTCGCCGGCGGGCAGGCCTGCCGTCCCCTGATCGCGCGCGACGGGCTCAGCGCGGTACTGATCGAGCCCGCCGTGACGTTCCTGCAGGGGCGCGGGCACAGCGTTCAGCTCGGCCATGAGCTGCGCTCGTTTGCGACCCATGACGGCAAGGTCGGCGCGCTGAATTTCGGCGGCGAGGATGTGATCCAGATCAGCGAAGGCGACGTCGTCGTGATGGCGGTGCCGCCGCGCGCTGCCTCCAACCTGCTGCCGGGCCTGAAGACGCCGACCGAATTCCGCGCCATCGTGAATGCGCATTTCCGCGTCGAGCCGCCGGCGGGATCGGCACCGATCCTCGGCGTGATCGGCGGCGTCGTGGAATGGCTGTTTTCGTTCCCGAACCGGCTGTCCGTCACCATCAGCAACGGCGACCGTCTGGTCGACATGCCGCGCGAGGAACTCGCGCAGGCGATCTGGAACGACGTCTGCAAGGCGGGCGGTGTTTCCGGCGAGCTGCCCCCCTGGCAGATCGTGCGCGAGCGCCGTGCCACATTTGCGGCGACGCCGGCGCAGAATGCCCTGCGTCCAGGGCCGGTCACTGCGCTGAAAAACCTGTTTCTTGCAGGCGATTGGACTGCTACGGGATTGCCTGCAACCATCGAGGGATCGGTCCGATCCGGTGATCGCGCCGCCGATCTGGTTCTGGCCGCCAAGGGATAGTGACAGGCGGCCCTGACGGGCATTTGTCCCAGTCAATTTCGGCCCATTCAATCGACTATCGGAGCAATCGAGCGAGATGGATTCCGTGAACGCGACCAGCCGCGAAGCCCAAGAATTCAGGAACTTGGAATCGAGCATTGCGTCGGCCACCGAAGGCGTCCTCGGCTTCCAGCAACCCGACGGCCATTGGGTGTTCGAGCTCGAGGCAGATTGCACGATTCCGGCCGAATACGTCCTGCTGCGCCATTATCTCGCCGAGCCGGTCGATGCCGTGCTCGAAGCCAAGATCGCCAATTATCTTCGCCGCGTGCAGGGCGCCCATGGCGGCTGGCCGCTGGTGCATGACGGCGAGTTCGACATGAGCGCCAGCGTCAAGGCGTATTTCGCGCTGAAGATGATCGGGGATTCCATCGACGCGCCGCACATGGTGCGTGCGCGCGAGGCGATCCATTCCCGCGGCGGCGCCATTCACAGCAATGTCTTCACGCGCTTCATGCTTGCGATGTTTGGCGTCGTGACCTGGCGCGCGGTACCGGTGCTGCCGATCGAGATCGTGCTGCTGCCGTTCTGGTCGCCGTTCCACATCAACAAGATCTCCTACTGGGCGCGCACCACCATGGTGCCGCTGATGGTCATCGCCGCGCTGAAGCCACGGGCGAAGAATCCCAAGGGCGTCGGCATCGACGAGCTGTTCCTGCAGGATCCGCGCTCGATCGGCATGACCGCCAAGGCGCCGCACCAGAGCATGGCCTGGTTCGTGCTGTTCCGCGCGCTCGACGGCATTTTGCGCGTGGTCGAGCCGATGTTTCCCAAGAGCCTGCGCAAACGCGCCATCGACGCGGCGCTCGCCTTCACCGAGGAGCGGCTGAACGGCGAGGACGGCATGGGCGCGATCTATCCGCCGATGGCCAACATCGTCATGATGTACGACGCGCTCGGCAAGGACGAGAACTTCCCGCCGCGCGCGATCACGCGCCGGGGCATCGACAAGCTGCTCGTGATCAAGGACGACGAAGCCTATTGCCAGCCCTGCGTCTCGCCGGTGTGGGACACGACGCTGACCGCCCACGCGCTGCTCGAAGCCGGCGGCGACAAGGCGGTGCCGGCCGCCAAGCAGGGTCTCGACTGGCTGATTCCGAAGCAGGAGCTCGAGGTGAAGGGCGACTGGGCGGTGAAGCGGCCCGACGTACGCCCGGGCGGCTGGGCCTTCCAGTACAACAATGCCCATTATCCCGATCTCGACGACACCGCGGTGGTCGTGATGTCGATGGACCGGATGCGCCGGGAGCACGGTGCGGCCGGCTATGACGCCGCGATCGACCGTGCCCGGGAGTGGATCGAGGGCATGCAGAGCAACGACGGCGGCTGGGCCGCCTTCGACGTCAACAATCTCGAATATTACCTGAACAACATCCCGTTCTCGGACCATGGCGCACTGCTCGATCCACCGACCGAGGACGTCACCGCCCGCTGCGTCTCGATGCTGGCCCAGCTCGGCGAGACCGCGGAGACCAGCAAGCATGTCGCGGACGGGATCGCCTACCTGCGCAAGACCCAGCACTCCGAAGGGTCCTGGTACGGCCGCTGGGGCATGAACTTCATCTACGGAACCTGGTCGGTGCTGTGCGCCCTCAACATGGCCGGCGTCCGCCATGACGATCCCATGATCCGGAAAGCCGCCGGCTGGCTGGCCTCGATCCAGAACCAGGACGGCGGCTGGGGCGAGGATGCCGTCAGCTACCGGTTGGACTACCGGGGCTGGGAGGCCGCCCCCTCGACCGCCTCGCAAACGGCATGGGCCTTGCTTGCCTTGATGGCTGCTGGCGAGGTTGATCACCCGGCCGTCGCCCGCGGGGTGGAGTACCTGATTGCAACACAGAACGAAAAAGGACTGTGGGACGAACAGCGGTACACCGCCACGGGCTTTCCCCGTGTATTCTATCTACGGTACCATGGTTATCCGAAGTTCTTCCCGCTGTGGGCGTTGGCGCGGTATCGGAACTTGCGGAACACCAACAGCAGGGTGGTAGGGGTCGGAATGTGACTTTGGGGACGGGGGACTATCTTACCGCGGGTCAAACCGTTGATCCGCGGCCGATATTGATCGTGACTGGACTGGTTCAGGAGGCCCGCATCGCGGCCGGGCCTGGCATGGCGGTCATCTGTTCGTCGAGCAGCCCCACCCAGTTGCGGGCGCTGTTGACGGTGCTGGATCCCGAGACGATTCGCGGTGTGATCTCCTTCGGCGTGGCCGGCGGGCTCGACCCGACGCTGCGCTCCGGCGACGTCGTGCTGGCGACCGAGGTGCTCGCGGGCGATACCCGCTGGGCCGCTGGCCTCTCGCTCGGCGACGACCTCATCGACCGCCTGACGTCGGGGCGCCGCCGCGTTGTGCGCGGCAGCCTCGCGGGTGCCGAGGAAGTGGTCACGGGGCGCTCCTGCAAGGCGGCGCTGCATTCGGAGACGGGAGCGGCCGCCGTCGACATGGAAAGCCACATCGCGGCGGCCTACGCCGCCGAGGCCGGCTTGCCGTTCGCCGCGGTCCGCGTCATCAGCGATCCCGCCCATCGCGCGCTGCCGGCGCTCGCCCGCGCCGCCATCAAGCCGAATGGCCAGATCGACGTGCTGGCCGTGCTGCGCGGCATCGCGCGCAACCCGACTGCGCTGCACGGACTGGTCTCGACCGGCCTCGACTTCAACCGCGCGCTACGCAGCCTGCGCGGCTGCCGCGACTTCCTGATCGGCACCGAACTGGTCGACAGCGAGGCGCTGGTCTCCGAGGCGGCCTGAGCGGGTTCTGCGATCACTAAAAACAAAAGGCCCGGTCGCCATTGGCGATCGGGCCTTTTCTTGTTGGTGGGACTAGCGCGCTTACGCGGCGGTCGACGCCTTCCGTGCGGCCTTCTCCTGTGCGGCGGCGGCCTCGTCCTTGCGGATCTCCGACAGGCGCTTCTGCACTTCCGCGGAGAAGATGTACTGCGCAGGACGCTGCTTGGACATGTCGATCTCCGGCGCCATCGGACCCGTGGTCCTGATGCCGCGCAGCGACACCCACATCGCCTTCAGCGGGTTGTTGATGGCGGCGGTCGCCGCCGTCGGCTCGTAGCCGCAATGGGCCATACAGTCGGCGCACTTCTCGTACTTGCCGGTGCCGTAGGTCTCCCAATCGGTGGTGTCCATCAGCTCCTTGAAGGTTTTTGCATAGCCTTCACCGAGCAAATAGCAGGGCTTCTGCCAGCCGAAGATGTTGCGCGCGGGCATGCCCCAGGGCGTGCACTCGTATTCCTGGTTGCCGGCGAGGAAGTCCAGGAACAGGCCGGAATGCATGAAATTCCACTTCTTGCCCTTGCCCATCGCAAAGACGTCGCGGAACAGCTTCTTGGTCTTGGTGCGGTTGAGGAAGTGCTCCTGGTCCGGCGCGCGCTCATAGGCGTAGCCCGGCGACATCGAGACGCCGACGCCGAGCTCGACGGTCAGGTCGAGGAATTTGGCGATCTCTTCGGCCGGGTGGCCGTCGAAGATGGTGGCGTTGACGTTGACGGTGAAGCCGCGGGCCTTGGCCGCCTTGATCGCGGAGACGGCGCGGTCGAACACGCCCTTCTGCGACACGGCCTTGTCGTGGTGCTCCTTCAGGCCGTCGAGATGCACGGAGAAGAACAGGTAGGGCGAGGGCTCGAACAGATCGAGCTTCTTCTCGAGCAACAGCGCGTTGGTGCAGAGCGAGACGAACTTCTTGCGCGCGACGAGGCCGCGCACGATCTCGCCGATCTCCTTGTGGATCAGCGGCTCGCCGCCGGGAATGGCGACCATAGGCGCACCGCACTCGTCGGCCGCGTCCCAGCACTCCTGCGCCGTCATGCGGCGGTTGAGGATCGCATCCGGATAATCGATCTTGCCGCAGCCGACGCAGGCGAGGTTGCAGCGAAACAGCGGTTCCAGCATCAGCACGAGCGGATAGCGCTTGCGGCCAAGCAGCTTCTGCTTGATCAAATAGCCGCCGATACGCATTTCCTTGAAGAAGGGGATAGCCATTACAAGTTTCTTTCTGGGCTTGAAATTCGGGTGGGTCAGCTCGCAGCCAGTTCGGCCGGAAGCCGGAATTCGATGTTTTCCTCGCGGCCCGGGAGCACCGAGACCTTGACCGGTCCGATCCGCCGCATTGCTTCGATCACGTCATCCACGAGTACCTCGGGCGCCGAAGCGCCAGCCGTGACACCGACGGTTCTGGCATCTTTCAACCACTCGGGATTGAGCGCGCTGCCGTCGGCAATCAGATAACTCGCGACACCGGCCTCAGTGCCGATTTCGCGGAGCCGGTTCGAATTCGAGCTATTGGCAGCGCCCACCACCAAGATCACGTCGACCAGCTTGCTCAAGTCCCTTACCGCAGATTGGCGGTTCTGTGTCGCATAGCAGATATCCCGGATATCCGGGCCTTGAATATCTGTAAAGCGGGCCTGCAGGGCCGAAATGATGTCCTTTGTGTCATCCACCGACAGGGTGGTCTGGGTGATATAGGCCACTGGCGTATCCGCCGGCAGCTCAAGGGCCTTAACCTCTTCAACGCTTTGGACCAGCAGTACGGGGGCGGGAACCTGGCCCATCGTACCCTCGACCTCGGGGTGGCCGGCATGGCCGATCAGGATCAGAGTGCGGCCCCTGGCGATGTAGCGCTTCCCCTGATTGTGAACTTTCGTGACCAAGGGGCAGGTGGCATTGAGCACCGGAAGGTCGCGCGCGGCCGCTTCTTCCTCGACGCTGCGGGCGACGCCATGAGCGCTGAAGACCGTCACCGCCTTCGGCGGCACCTCCGACAGTTCCTCGACGAAGATCGCGCCCTTGTTCTTCAGGCTCTCGACGACGTACTTGTTGTGCACGATCTCATGGCGCACGTAGACGGGCGGGCCGTACTTCTCCAGCGCCCGTTCCACGATCTCGATCGCACGCACTACCCCCGCGCAAAAGCCGCGCGGTTGCGCCAGATAAACTTCCATTGGACGGCCATCACGCAAGTTGCACCAATCCGCTCTCCAGTTCAGGGGACACCCCGATACGAACCAATGAGTTGCAATATCCGCACCATCGGTTCGGCGCACGCGGTAGCCGCCCACCCCTGCCGGGGCCCCGGTGCATGGAGGTGCAGTACTTTGTGTCAAAAAATCGGCAGTAAGGAAAGGTGGAATGAACTTTGGTTCCCTGCCGGATCAGTTTCGCGGTATTATAGTAGAGGGTGCCCGTGGCAGCAACGTGGCGACATTTGTGCGCACGCTTCGTCACTTTCCCGCCTCAACTCCTCGGCTATACCGATGGCCCGCATGATTATGCCATGGTCTTCCGCCGTTTACCTCGAAGCTTCTGACGGCGATAACCACTCAAAACAGCAATAGGTTTCGGCCGGGAACTCCGTTAAACAGCGGGCGTTTCCGGCAAGCTGTTAACCGCAGAAAGAAAAGTAGTGCTGCAAAGCGTCGTCGTTGCCATCGTCAGGGCCTGCACCCGGTTTGCCTCCCTCGTCGTCGTTCTCGGGCTCCTGCTGGCGGTGGGGGCGGGCTATTACACGTCCCAGCATTTCGCCATCAACACCGACATCAACTCGCTGATTGCCCAAAATCTGGACTGGCGCCAACGCGACCAGCAGTTCGATCGCGCCTTCGACCGCGATGCGACGATTACGGCGGTGGTCGAAGCCAAGACGCCGGAGATGGCGACCGCGGCGTCGGACGCGCTCTATGCCAAGCTGAAGGACAACAAGACCGAATTCCAGTCGATGCAGCAGCTCGGCACCGGCGAGTTCTTCGAGAAGAATGGTCTGCTGTTCCTGCCGACAGAGGAAGTTGCCAAGGTCACCGGCCAGTTCGAATCCGCAGCACCCCTGATCGAGATCATGGCGGGCGATCCCTCGATCCGCGGCCTGACCGGCGCGCTCGAGACGGGACTTGCCGGCGTCAAGCGCGGGCAGGTTAAGCTCGACAACACCGAACGGCCCTTCAACCAGATCGCGCAAACGGTCGAGACCGTGCTCAACAAGGGCAATGCGACGTTCTCCTGGCGCCAGCTCGTCAGTGACGAGCCGCTGACGGATTCGGACAAGCGCGCCTTCATCGAGTTCAAGCCGATCCTCGACTACAACGCGCTTGAGCCCGGCAAGGGCGCAACCGACGCGATCCGCAAGGCCGCAGCCGATCTGGATTTTGCCACCAAATATCAGGCGCGAGTCCGGCTGACCGGGCCGGTCCCGATCGCCAACGAGGAATATGCAACCGTCCAGGAAGGCGCCGTCGTCAATGGCATCGGCACGGTCCTCGTCGTGCTGCTCATCCTGTGGCTGGCGCTGCATTCGGCGAAGATCATCTTCGCGGTGTTCGTCAATCTCTTCGTCGGTCTTGCGCTGACCACCGCCGCCGGCCTGATGATGGTGGGCTCGCTCAATTTGCTGTCGATCGCATTCGCCGTGCTGTTCGTCGGCCTCGGCGTCGATTTCGGCATCCAGTACAGCGTCCGCTATCGCTCCGAGCGCTACAAGCACAACGATCTCTCGGGTGCGCTGATCCTGGCCGCCAAGCGCTCGGCAATTCCGTTGTCGCTGGCGGCAATGGCGACCGCGGCTGGCTTCCTCTGCTTCATCCCCACGGACTACAAGGGTATCGCCGAACTCGGCCAGATCGCCGGCGTCGGCATGCTGGTCGCGTTCCTCACTAGCATCACCGTGCTCCCGGCGATGCTGAAGCTGTTGAACCCGCCCGGTGAGAAAGAGCCGGTCGGCTATGCCTTCCTGGCGCCGCTCGATCACTTCCTGGAGAAGCACCGCGTGCTGGTCGTCGGTGGCACCATGTTTCTGGCGGTCGCCGGCCTGCCGCTGCTCTATTTCATGAAGTTCGACTTCAACCCGATGAATCTGCGCAACCCGAAGGCAGAGTCGATCGCGACCTTCCTCGACTTGCGCAAGGATCCCAACACGGGCGCCAATGCCATCAACGTGATGACCACGTCGGAAGAGCAGGCAAGGCAGGTGGAGGCGAAGTTGGAGAAGGTGCCGGAGGTGTTGCGGGTGATGTCGCTCAACAGCTTCGTTCCTGAAGACCAGCCGCCGAAGCTGAAGCTGCTCGCGCAGGGCGCCAAGGTGCTGAACCCCGCGCTCAATCCCGACCAGATCGACGCCGCGCCGTCGGACAAGGAAAACGTCGATGCGCTGAAATCGTCGGTCGACAATCTGCGCCGGACCGCAGGCGATGCGAAGGGCCCGGGTGCGGTTGCCTCGCGTCGGCTCGCGGATGCGCTGGAAAAGCTCGCCAATGCCGATGAAGCCACACGGAACAAGGCGCAGGACGTGTTCGTCGCGCCGATGAAGATCGTGTTCGACCAGCTCCGGAACGCGTTGCAGGCCGAGCCGGTCACCCTGAAGTCATTGCCGGCAGATCTCGTCAGCGCCTGGAAGAGCAAGGACGGTATCATCCGCGTCGAGGCGCTGCCGAAGGGTGATCCCAACGACAACGACACGCTACGCAAATTTGCGGCGGCGGTGCTCGTTGCCGAGCCGACCGCGATCGGCGGTCCGGTCTCGATCCTGAAATCCGGCGACACCGTGGTGAAGGCGTTCATCCATGCCGGAATCTATGCGCTGCTGGTGATCGGCCTGTTGCTGTGGATCACGCTGCGCCGGTTCGTCGACGTGTTGATGACGCTGGTGCCGCTGTTGGTGGCAGGCGCGGTCACGCTCGAGATCTGCGTGCTGATCGGCTTGCCGCTCAACTTCGCCAATATCGTCGCGTTCCCGCTGCTGCTCGGCGTCGGCGTGGCCTTCAAGATCTACTATGTCGTGGCCTGGCGCTCGGGCAGGACAAACCTGCTCCAGACCAGCCTGACGCGCGCGATCTTTTTCAGCGCGCTGACAACGGCCACCGCGTTCGGCAGCCTTTGGCTGTCGAGCCATCCCGGCACGTCCAGCATGGGCAAGCTGCTGGCGTTGTCGCTGGTGACGACGCTCGCCGCCGTGCTGCTGTTTCAGCCTGCCCTAATGGGCAAACCCCGCAATCTCAGGGAGTAGGCAGATGTCGCCGACCTGGTCGGCGGCGCCCTTCTGACCGGGTTTGGCGGTGCCGGCGGCCTTCGGGGCTGCGGGCGCAGGCTGCGCCACCGTAGCGCCGGTCGTTCCCGGGGCTTTCGGCGCCGCGCCGGTGGGCTTCGGCGCGCCCTTGGCCATGGCGTTGGCGGAGCTCAAGGGAATCGGGGGGCTGACCCGGGTCCAGGTCTCGCCACCGCACAGGAACCCCATCACGCAGCCCTTGATCTCGAGCTGGTCGGTGCCAACCGGCGTGATGGTTGCGCTGTAGAGCTGGCCGTCCTTGGCATTGTAGACCTGACCTTCCCATTGATCGGCGCCGGGCTTTTTCTTCATGTCGATCAGGGTCGCCATGCCCAGCGTGGGCCGGGTCTTTTTCGACGCGTCCGGATTGTTCTCGTCGCGGCCCCCGGGCTGTTTTTCCCAGGAAACCGCGCCCCACATGCTGCCATTGCATTGGGCGACACGAATGTTGGCGACGCCGTCGGCAACCCGCCAGTCGCCGGTCGGATCGGCCGCGAGCGCCGGGTTCAGGCAGGTGTAACCGCCAGCCAGTATTAGTCCGGTGTAAAGGGCTAAACGCATGATAGTTCCTTGGCAGTGCAACATGGTCTAAAGCTCTGCTTGCGAAGATGGTCCGAAAAAGGGCAAAAGGCCGCACAGACCGTTTTCAGCGACGTTCCGTTTTCAGTTGACGAGACGGCCCTCAACCGAAGTATGTAGCGGATGCACAGCCCAAATCCAGACATGTCTCAGCTGTTCGCGGACCGCCAGGCCCAGCGCAGCGCCCTGCATAATCGGCATCTGAACGAGCAGTTCGTTCGGGTTCTGAAGACCATCGGCTACGATGTCGGCTTCCAGAAGGGGCAGGGACAGTATCTCTACGACCGCGACGGGGCGCGCTATCTCGACCTCTTGTCCGGTTTTGGCGTGTTTGCGATCGGGCGCAATCATCCTGTCATGCGCGAGGCGCTCAAGAGCGTGCTCGATGCCGACCTGCCCAACCTCGTCCAGTTCGACGTCTCGGTGCTCGCCGGCGTGCTCGCCGAGCGGCTCCTGAAATACGTCCCCTATCTTGATAAGGCGTTCTTCGCCAATTCCGGCGCCGAATGCGTCGAAGCGGCGATCAAGTTCGCCCGCGGCGCCACCGGGCGTCCGGGGATCGTCTATTGTGCCCACGGCTATCACGGCCTGACCTATGGCGCGCTGTCGCTGACCGGTGATTCGAACTTCCGCACCGGCTTCGAGCCGCTGCTGCCGGGATGCACTTCGATCCCGTTCAACGATCTCGCCGCGCTCGAAAAGGCGCTGGCCTCGCGCGAGGTGGCGGCCTTCGTCGTCGAGCCAATCCAGGGCAAGGGCGTCAACATGCCCACCGACGAGTTCCTGCCGGGTGCAGCTGCGCTCTGCAAGAAATACGGCACGCTGTTCGTCGCCGACGAGATCCAGACCGGCATGGGCCGCACCGGCCGCTTCCTCGCGGTCGAGCACTGGAACGTCGAGCCCGACATGGTGCTGCTGTCGAAGTCGCTGTCCGGCGGCCATGTGCCGGTCGGCGCGGTGCTGACGCGCAAAAGCATCTTCGACAAGATATTCAACCAGATGGACCGCGCCGTCGTGCACGGCTCGACCTTCTCCAAGAACGACCTGGCGATGGCTGCGGGCATCGCCACGCTTGACATCATGGAGTCCGAGAAGCTGATCGAGTCCGCCGCCAAGCGCGGTGCCGAGCTGCGCCTCGCGCTCACGCGCATGGTGCCCGGCTACGAGCTGTTGAAGGAGGTCCGCGGCAAGGGCCTGATGATCGGCGTCGAGTTCGGTCCGCCGAAATCGCTGCGGCTGCGGGCGTCCTGGAACGTGCTGGAGGCAGCCAACAAGGGTCTGTTCTGCCAGCTCATCACCGTGCCGCTGTTCAAGGACCACAAGATCCTCACGCAAGTCGCCGGCCATGGCAGCCACACCATCAAGCTGTTGCCGCCGCTCACCATCACCGAGGAAGATTGCGGCTGGATCGAGCGCGCCTTCGACGACGTCATCGCCGGCAGCCACAAGGTCCCCGGCGCGATTTGGTCGCTCGGCAAGACGCTGGTGGACAATGCGGTGCGAAGGTCTGCGTAAGGCCTCTGCTGCGGCCTGATGTCGCGACGTGCGACCTGCTGAAGCAGTCCGTCTCCCGAAATTCCAAATCGACGCTTATTTTCCGGCATTGACCTGACCGGGAGAGGAGTGGGCGATGCCTTTGAGTGGCGGCTGTCATTGCGGCGCGATCCGTTATGAAGTGAACGGCGACATGATGGTGCATGCGCTCTGCCATTGCGCGGATTGCCGCCGTCACTCCGGGGCACCGATGGTTGGCTGGGCGATGTATTCGCTCAAGGCGGTCAAAGTCGTGCGCGGTCAGCCGAAGATCTATCAATCATCCGAGCATGGACGACGTCACTTCTGTGCCGATTGCGGCACGGGGCTGTTCTACATCAACGAAAACCTGATGCCTGATATCATCGATGTCCAGAGCGGCACCTATGATGACCCCGATGCCACGCCGGCGACGATGCACATTCAAGTCGCCGAGCGGATTGGCTGGATGGAGCGGGCTCACGAACTGCCCGTCTTCGAACGGTTTCCTCCGCTCGAATGACTGGATGCGCAGAGGCTAACCGTTCATCGCCGCCTCGAACTTGTCGACGAATTCGGCAAGCTCGTCTGCGCCGAGATCGCTGACGGCCCAGAAGCTCAGGCCGCGATTGCCCCAGCGCCGGCAGTTGAAGCCCTGCATGGTTTCGGTCTTGGGCGCGCGGTATTCCGCGTTCGATGTCTGCGACACGAACAGATTGACGACGTGCTGCCGGCGCTTGTAGACGACGGCACCGATGGCACGGGCGTCGATATAGTCGAGCCTGCCGCCGACCAGCGTAAAACCTTGCGCGGTGAGGTCGATCACGGGTGGGGCGACGTCGAGCTTGCCGTTGAACCACGGCTTCACCGTGTGCTGGTCGGTCGAGACCACGTCGATGAGATGGCCGGCCTGCAGCGAGCGAAGATGCGCGGAGACGACCTCCGACAGGATCCGCTGCTGGTCGTCCTGGCGCAGCACCAATGCGACGACGCCGGAGGCGGCGAGCGCGGAGACTGCCGAGCCCATCGCAAAGCCGCGCAGCACGGAGCGGCGGCTCGGCTGTTGATGCTGCGGCTGCGGCAGCGAGGCCTCGATACGCGCACGCAGACTCGCCGGTGCGGTGTAGCGCAAATCGGCGTCTGCGAGCACGCGCTGCATCTCGCGCTGCGCGGCGAACTCCGCAGCGCAGGCCGGGCAGCCGGCGATATGGGCTTCGACCTCGCGCGCGTGGCCGGCATCGAGCTCGTTGTCGAGCAGCGCGTGAAGCAGGATTCTTGCTTCGTCGCAGGTCATCTTGCTTGCTCCTCATCCGCCGTCCAGGCCGCGCGCAGCATGGCACGGGCGCGGGCGAGGCGGGACATCACAGTGCCGACGGGCACGCCGGCGGCCTCGGCGATTTCACGATAGGATAGGTTGTTGATCTCCCGCAGCACGAACGTTTCCTTGAACGGCTCGGCGAGCGCGTCGATCAGCTTGCGGATCGCGCCCGCATCGCGGCTGCGCAGCACTTCGGTTTCGGGGCTGGCCTCGGTCTCCTGCCAGATCGGCGTCTGCTCGGCAGCGCCGGGCGTATCCTCGATCGCGCTGTGCCTGTGTGCGCGCCGTGCATATTCGGCATTGCAGACGTTACGCAGGATCGCGAACAGCCAAGGCTTTATCGCCGGCCCGCGATAGCTGTCGAAATGCTTCAGCGAGCGCAGATAGCACTCCTGCACCGCGTCCTCGGCATCGGAGGGGTCACGCAAGAGATAGCGCGCGAGCGTGTAGACGTCGTCGAGATGGGGCAGCGCCGCCTCGCGGAAGCGTTGCGCCTTCTGCAAATCGTCGTTGGCGGGCATCGCTCCTCGCTTTGCCTCTTGTTCTGCTCGTTGCTTGGTTTCGTCGCTGTTCGTCTCGTCCCTATTCGTTTCGTCCCTGAGTGTGACCGAAGGCACACGGGCCCGGCCGGTGTGGGACCACCGGCCGGGCAAGACGTTGATGCCTTGGTTCGAGGTGTTACTCAACCTTGATCATCCCCGTCATGTGCGGGTGCAGAGAACAAAAATATTTGTAGTCGCCCGCATTGGTGAAGGTGAACGAGAACTTGTCGTCAGTGTCCAGGGTCTTGGACCTGAACTTCCCGGCCGACACCACGGTGTGGGGGATGTCGTCCCGGTTGGTCCAGGTCACGGTGGTGCCGACCTTGATCTTGAGCTCGGCCGGCTGGAAGACGAAATTGTCGATATGCACCTCCATGTCGTCGGCATGGGCGGTTGTGGCGGGTAACAGCATGGCCGCGGCCAAAGCAAGACCGAAGGCGACACCGAGGTCGCGGCGATTGAGAGTCTTCATTGTCAGCTTCCGTTAGTCCTGCATCAACTCTGGAGCGGCGTGTCGATGATCGCGAGCCGCTGCTCGTTCTGCTTGAAGTTGATGCTGGCAACGCCGAGCATCGCGCGGAGCTTTGCGTCCTCGACCTTCATCGGTCCGGGCGAGGGGGCAGCTCCCGGCGCCGGCTGCGGAAAGGCGGTGGAGCGTGCGGTGTGGAAGGTGACGTTGCCTTCGACCTTCTGCATCACCTGGTGAATGTGGCCATTGAGCACGGTGACCGAACCGAAGCCTTTCACCTGTTCCAGCGCGCGGGCGCCGTCCTCAGTGCCCCAGCCCCATTCGGGGTAGACGGTCCAGAGCGGGATGTGGGCGAACAGCACGATCGGCGTCGATTTCGACTTGCCGCGCAGATCGTCCTCGAGCCAGGCGAGCTGCTCGGCACCGAGATTGCCGAGGCCGCCGGCCTTGAGGTCGACGACATTGACGAGGCCGATGAAGTGCACGCCGCCGGCGTCGAACGAATACCAGCCTGCCCCCTTGGTACCGCGGCCGTAGCGCTCGCGATAAAACTTCACGTCCTCGTCGAGGAAATCATGCTCGCCGGGCACGTAGTGCACGTCGAGCTTGCTCTGCGAGATGATGCGATCGGCATTGTCGAACTCGGCGGCCTTGGAGAGATGCGTGATGTCGCCAGTGTGGATCATGAAGGACGGCTTGACCGGCATCGCGTTGATCTTGTTGACGGCTTCCTCCAGCGTGCCGAGCGCGTTGGGATTGGCCGGCTTGTCGAAGCCGACATGGCTGTCGCTGATCTGGAGGAAGGTCATTCCGGGCGCCGCCGCGGTCGCAGCCTGCGCGGAATCGATGATGCCGAGCGAGCGCGGGACGCCACCGGTGACGGTCCAGAGCACCCCGGTGCCCGCCCAGGTCATACATTCCAACACCTTGCGGCGGCTTAAGCCGTCCTCACCGTGATCGTGTCCGCTCATCGCGCAGCTCCACTCCGCCCGGAATTGGGCTTCGGAGATGTGATTGGGAGAGGAGGGGACTTATTCCCGGACGCGATGACGTTTTCGTGAGGTGGTTGGACGCGTAGCCCGTATGGAGCGTAGCGGAACACGGGACCAGACTTACGATACTCCCTGGATTTCGCTACGCCCGATCAAAGCTACGCATTCACTTTGCATCCTCCAAAATCATCGTCGCGCCTTTCTCGGCGATCATCGCGGTCGGCGTGTTGGTGTTGCCAGACGTGATGGTCGGCATGATCGAGGCATCGACAATGCGAAGGCTGCCGAGACCGTAGAAGCGCAGGCGTTCGTCGACCACCGCCATCGGATCATTTGCTGCGCCCATCTTCGCGGTACCGACGGGATGGAAGATGGTGGTGCCGATGTCGCCGGCGGCCTTGGCAAGAGAGGCATCGTCGTCGCCGACGGCGGGGCCGGGTAGATATTCGCTTGGGCGGTATTTTGCCAAGGCCTTCTGCTGCATCAGGCGGCGGGTGGTGCGGATGGCATCGGCGCCGACCTGACGGTCGTCGTCCGTTGAAAGATAATTCGGCGCGATGATGGGCTTCTCGTCCGGCGCCGCCGAACGCAGACGTACGGTGCCACGCGATGTCGGCTGGAGATTGCAGGCGCTCACCGTGATCGCGGGAAAGCGGTGCAGGGGATCGCCGAACTTGTCGAGCGACAGCGGTTGCACGTGGAACTGGATGTTGGCGCGTGCGCGCGTCGCATCGGAGCGGGTGAAGATGCCGAGCTGCGACGGCGCCATGGTCAACGGCCCGCGGCGGCGGAAGGCGTAGTCGAGGCCCATCAGGCCGCGTCGAACCAGGTTGTAATAGGTCTCGTTCAGTGTGCGCACGCCTTCGACCTTGTAGATCGCGCGCTGCTGCAGATGATCCTGCAGATTGCGGCCGACGCCGGGCTTGTCCATCACGATGTCGATGCCGAGCGGCGACAGCCAGTCGGCAGGTCCGATGCCGGAGCGATGCAGCACCTGTACCGAGCCAATCGCGCCTGCCGAGAGGACCACCTCGCGTTTCGCACGCGCCTCGATGATCTCGCCATTCTGGATGAAGCGCACGCCGACGGCGCGGCCCTGTTCGATGATCAGACGATCGACCAGCACATGCTTTTCGAGCCGCAGGTTCGGGCGGTTCAATACCGGCTTGAGAAAGCCGCGCGCCGACGACCAGCGCCGGCCGCGCTTCTGATTGACGTGGAAATAGCTGGTGCCTTCGTTGTCGCCGGTATTGAAATCCGGGATGCGCTTGATGCCCATCTCCTCGGCCGCATCGCCCACGGCATCGAGTATGTCCCAGGACAGCCGCGGCGCCTCGATGCGCCAGCCGCCGCCGGCGCCGTGATGCTCGCTTGCGCCGAGGAAGTGATCCTCGAGCCGTTTGAACAGCGGCAGCACGTCGTCATAACCCCAGCCGGTCATGCCGAGCTGGCGCCAGTGATCGTAATCGGCGGCCTGTCCACGCATCGAGATCATGGCGTTGATCGCCGAGGAGCCGCCGATCACCTTGCCACGGGGATAGGCGAGCGAGCGGCCGTTCAGGCCGGGCTCGGCCTCGGTCCTGAACATCCAGTCCGAGCGCGGATTGCCGATGGCGAAGAGATAGCCGACGGGAATGTGGAACCAGATCCAGTTGTCGTCGCCGCCGGCTTCGAGGAGGAGGACGCGATTGCTGGAATTGGCCGACAGCCGGTTGGCGACGATGCAGCCCGCCGTGCCGGCCCCAACGACAATATAGTCAAACTCACCTTCGAGCCGCCTTGGCATTCTGCTTCCACCCAATAGGCATTATGCCCAGGCTTGTCCCAGGCATCCACGCACTTTCCGTTCTAATAGTCAGACGTGGATGGCCGGGACAAGTCCGGCCATGACGGGAGGACAGAGCTACCCCAGATCCCCGCCAGTTGGGTGGACTGGTGCTTGCATGGTAGACAGGCCTGCATTTTCAACAAAGCTTGAGACCCTCCATGCCCATCGTGAACCGCGTCGCCGACCTTCAACCCGATATTCAGGCCTGGCGCCGGGACATCCACCAGCATCCGGAGCTGCTCTACGACGTCCACCGCACCGCAGCATTCGTCGCGGACCGCCTGCGCGAATTCGGCTGCGATGAGGTCGTGACGGGCATCGGCCAGACCGGCGTGGTCGGCGTGATCAAGGGCAGCAAGCCGGCCGGCGAGGGCCTCAAGGCCATCGGCCTGCGTGCCGACATGGATGCCCTGCCGGTCGAGGAACAGACCAACCTGCCTTACGCTTCGAAGACTCCCGGCAAGATGCACGCCTGCGGCCATGACGGCCACACCGCGATGCTGCTCGGTGCTGCGCGTTATCTCGCCGAGACCCGCAACTTCGCCGGCGATGCGGTGGTGATCTTCCAGCCGGCCGAGGAGGGCGGCGCGGGTGGCTTGGCCATGGTCAAGGACGGCACGATGGAGCGCTTCGGCATCGAGCAGGTCTACGGCATGCACAACGGTCCGGGCATTCCGGTGGGCTCGTTCGCGATCCGGCCGGGTCCGATCATGGCGGCGACCGATGAGGTCGATATCATGATCGAGGGCCTCGGCGGCCATGCCGCGCGGCCGCACAAATGTGTGGATTCCGTTCTGGTCGGTGCACAGGTGATCACGGCGCTGCAGTCGATCGTTGCGCGCAGCGTCGATCCGCTGGAATCGGCCGTGATTTCGATCTGCGAGTTCCACGCAGGCAATGCCCGTAACGTGATTCCACAAACCGCGACACTGAGGGGCACCATCCGCACGCTGTCGCCGGAGGTGCGCAAGCTGGTGGAGAAGCGCGTCCACGAGGTTGTGGCGGGCGTGGCGCAGATCACAGGCGCCAAGATCGATCTGCACTACAAGCGGAATTATCCCGTGGTGAACAATCACGCCGCGGAGACCGAGATCGCACGTCGCATCGCGGGGCAAGTTGCGGGCGAGGCCAATGTGCTCGAGATGTCGCCGCTGATGGGCGGCGAGGATTTCGCCTATATGCTGGAAGCGCGCCCCGGCGCCTTCATCTTCTGCGGCAACGGCGACAGCGCCGGCCTGCATCACCCCGCCTACAATTTCGACGACGACGCCATCGTTTACGGCACATCGTATTGGGTTAAGCTGGTCGAGGAATCGCTCGCGGCATCGTAAGGCCAAGCGCAAGATCAAGCCGAAAGCACAAACGAAAAAGGGCCCGCGCATCGCACGGGCCCTTTGTCTTCGAGTGACTGATCGGCTTCAGAAGATCCGCGAGAAGATCACGTACAGCGTGCCCGACAACAGGATAGCGACGGGCAAGGTCAGCACCCAGGCCATCACCATGTTCCTGATGGTGGCGACCTGGAGACCCGAACCGTTCGCGGCCATGGTGCCGGCGACGCCGGACGACAGCACGTGGGTGGTCGAGACCGGCAGGCCGAACGCGTCGGCGGCGCCGATCGTGGCGGCGGCGACGAGCTCGGCGGAGGCACCCTGCGCGTAGGTGAGATGGGTCTTGCCGATCTTCTCGCCGACGGTGACGACGATGCGCTTCCAGCCGATCATGGTGCCGAGACCGAGCGCGATCGCGACCGCGACCTTCACCCAGGTCGGGATGAACTTGGTCGCGCTGTCTAGCCCGCCTTTGTAGGCGTTCAAGGTCGCGACCTCTTCCTTGCTGAGGTCGTTTTCCTTGTCCTTCATCAGGAATCGGATCGCTTCCGAAGTCAGGTACATGTCGTTGCGGGTGTTGCCGACGACTTCCGCCGGCACCTTGTTCAGCGAACCGTATTTCGCGACCTGCTCGCCGACATCCTTCACCAGCGCTGACAGCGAAGGGTAGGTGCCTTCGCTGATGTGATGCGAGGTGACGTACTGCGTCACCGCAGGACGGGGATCGCCGATGATCGCATGGCCGGCGCCCTTGGCCGCAACCACCTTGGAGGCGGCATCCGAGACCTTCGCGAACTGGGCGACCTGCGACTCCGGCAATGCGCGGTTGAGCGCATAGGCTGTGGGCACGGTGCCGATCAGGATCAGCATGATCAGGCCCATGCCCTTCTGGCCGTCGTTCGAACCATGGGCGAAGCTGACGCCGGTGCAGGTCAGGATCAGCAGGCCGCGAATCCACATCGGCGGGGCTTTGTGACCCTCAGGGGCGGCATAGAGCGCCGGGTTCTTGATGATCAGCTTGAGCAGCAGAAGCAGGCCGGCGGCGCAGATGAAGCCGACCAGTGGCGACAACAGAAGCGCATAGCCGATCTCCGTAGCCTTGCCCCAGTCCACGCCCGAGGTGCCGTCGCGGCCGCGCATCAGCGCGTTCGCAACGCCGACCCGATGATCGAGCCGATCAGCGTGTGCGAGGAGGAGGCCGGCAGGCCGAAATACCAGGTGCCGAGGTTCCAAAGGATCGCGGCGATCAGCAGCGCGAACACCATCGCGAAACCGGCGCTGGAGCCGACCTGCAGGATCAGCTCGACCGGTAGCAGCGAGACGATGCCGAAGGCGACCGCGCCGGACGAGAGCAGCACGCCGAGAAAGTTGAAGAAACCCGACCACATCACCGCGACTTCGGCCGGCAGCGAATGGGTGTAGATCACGGTCGCTACCGCGTTGGCGGTGTCGTGGAAGCCGTTGACGAATTCGAAGCCGAGCGCGATCAGCAGCGCGACAAACAAGAGGATGTAGGGCAGATAGCTCGTGACCCGCGTGCCGGTCGCATCGACATCCGAATAGATGCTGTAGGCCACATAGAGCAGGCCCGCGGCGAGGATGCCGAAGAACAGGATCATCGTCAGCGGATTGAAGCCCTTGTCGAGATTTGGCCGCGAGGCCGGCTGGATCGGCGCGGGATCGGCTACCGCGCGGTCGAATGCAACATCGGTCATGTCTGGAGGCCCCTTAACTTTCTGTAGGGGCTATTGTCCGCGATGGATTTGAAGGCTGGATGACAGGCGAGGCATGAAAGGGGTTTTCCCGCCCGTATTCAGGCGGCGCGCGCGGCTTTCTTCTGCAACCCGGCGACGATCTTCAAATCTTCGACAAAGCGCCGATATTCCAGCACCTTGGCTTCCGGATCGGGCAGCCGCAGCAGATAGGACGGGTGCACCGTCACCAGCGCCTTGTGACCGTCGGGCAGGTCGATGAGCCGGCCGCGGTTCTTTCCGATCGGGGTGATCTTGCCGAACACGCTCTGCGCGGCGGTCGCGCCCATCGCGACGATGAGATCGGGCTGGATGACGGAGACCTCCCGCTCATACCACTGCCGGCAGGCCTTTATCTCCGGCGTATTCGGCTTCTGATGCAGGCGAATCTTGCCGCGCGGCACGAATTTGAAGTGTTTCACCGCGTTGGTGACATAGACCTTCTTGCGGTCGACGCCGGCCTCCTGCAGCGCCTTGTCGAGCATCTGGCCGGCTGGACCGACGAAGGGATGGCCGGCGAGGTCTTCCTTGTCGCCAGGTTGTTCGCCGACCAGCATGATATTGGCGGACTTCGGACCCTCGCCGAACACGGTCTGGGTGGCGTCCTTGTAGAGATGGCAGGCGCGGCAGTGGGCGGCCTCCTCGCGGAGCGCTTCGAGATCGTCGGCAGCGGTCTTGCGTTTCATCGGAGCCTCCGGCCGCTTTTGAGGCTTGTGCGGATCGGTTGGGGCATTGGCGATCATGGCGCCGGTCATGCGCTCGGCGTCCTCAATCAGGGGCTTAATGATCGAAGCCTCGGGCAGGTTCCTCCAATATTTCTTCGGCATCTCGGTCTGCATTGCCTTCACCTTCAGGCGGGCCGGATTGAAGATGCTGGCATAGTAGCGCCGCCAGGTTTCCTCCAGCCGGTCTTCGTTCGGCGCCTCGCTCTTGCCGACGCCGGACGTGAACGAGAGCGCGTGGCCATCCCAATGCGCGCACAAATCCGGCGTCAGGATCGACCAGGGCATATCGGCGAAGCGCTTGGCGAAGAACGGCGCGGCGAGCTCGACGATATGATGCTCCGGCTCGAACCAGGCGACGTAGTGTGCTTCGCGTTCCCTGCCGATCTCGCGGAAGCGCACGAAGGCATGCATCTTGTGCTCGTCGCGGTAGACCGCCTTTGCCATGGCCGTGACTTGCGCGACATCGAGATCGGTCGCGACCTCGATGAGGTCGTGATTGTCGTTCAGCCGAAACAGCAGGCGATAGAGGATCGCGAAACGCTCGGGATCGCGATGCAGGATCGCGGCCTTGGCGAGCTCGACGAATTTTGCTGGCACGTTGAAGGTGCTATCGCCACCGGCCGGCAGCGGAGACGGCGAGGGTGGCGCGAACAGCTCCGCTTCGCCGCCCTGCACGGTCCAGGTGACATCGACCGGTTTCATTTGGTGAAGCACGAGGCTACGCGCGGCTTTGCGCCAGCCGTCGAAATCGGTTTCGTTCTCGAGGGTGATGTACTGCATCAGAAGCCAAATCCCAGTTGTGTGGCCTTCGGCTTGAACCGTTCGATCAGCCGTGCCTCGTCGAGGCGGTGCGGCGCGGGCCGGTGATCGCTCAGCACGATGAACGGCAGCGCTTTGTTCCGGGGCACATGCAGCCGCGCGAGATCGGCGACGCGGATGGTGGTCGTGCGGCGCGCCGCGATGATGCGCTCGACCGCCTTGGTGCCGAAGCCCGGCACGCGCAACAATTCCTCGCGGCTGGCCCGGTTGACGTCGAGCGGGAAGCGGTCGCGGTGGCGCAGCGCCCAGGCGAGTTTTGGATCGATGTCGAGCGGCAGCATCGCACTGTCGTCGACGATCTCGCCGACGTCGAAGCCGTAGAACCGCATCAGCCAGTCGGCCTGGTAGAGTCGGTGCTCGCGCAGCAGGGCGGCGCGCGCAGAGGCAGCGCGCGGCTGGCATCGGGGATCGGGCTGAACGCGGAATAATAGACGCGCCTCAGCCTGTATGAACTGTAGAGATTGGCGCTGGTGTGGAGGATAGTGTGGTCGGAGGCCGCGTCGGCGCCGACGATCATCTGCGTGCTTTGGCCGGCCGGTGCGAAGCGCTGCGGCTTGGCTTTCGTCTTCGCGCTACGGCTTTCCTCGGCCTCGTCCAGCTTCAGCCGCAGTCGGCCCATTGTGCGGCGGATCGCGCGCACGTCCTTCTCGGGCGCGAATTGCTGCAGGCTCGTCTCCTGCGGCATCTCGATGTTGATAGAGAGACGGTCGGCATATTTGCCGGCCTCGGAGATCAATGTATCGTCGGCCTCGGGGATTGTTTTGAGATGGATGTAGCCACGGAAGTGATGCTCCTCGCGCAGTTTGCGCGCGACGCTTACCACCTGCTCCATGGTGTAGTCGGGGTTGCGGATGATGCCGGAGGAGAGAAACAGTCCTTCGATGTAATTGCGCCGGTAGAAGTCGAGCGTCAGCTTGACGACTTCGTCGATGGTGAAGCGGGCGCGTGGCACGTTGGAAGAGGCCCGGTTGACGCAATAGAGGCAGTCGTAATTGCAGGCGTTGGTCAGCAGCACCTTGAGCAGCGAGATACAGCGACCGTCCGGCGCGTAGGAATGGCAAATGCCCATGCCGGGCGCGGTCGATCCCATGCCCTTGCCGTCGCTGGAATCCCGCCTCTCGGTGCCGCTGGAGGCGCAAGACGCGTCGTACTTGGCGGCGTCGGCCAGGATTTCCAGCTTGCGTTGCACGTCCATATTGGATCCCTTTGATTCAGCTCATGAATCCCAAGGCCCGCCAATTCGATTGACTCCTGGGGCGTCGTTAGCTTTATATTAGAACATATCATGAACAAATGAGCTAGCCGCTGGTTCTCTTTTTGAGAGCCACCGGCAATCACTCCTGAGGAGCGGCGTATATGAGCGGCGCACGAACAAGCGCGCTTGCAGCCTTGCGCGGCCAGATCGAGCGCATCGAGACGGCGGAGGTCGTGCATCATCGCGACCGTGTCGCGCTCGGCCATCGCGAGGCCGACAGCGCGCTAAAGGGCGGGCTCGCACGCGCGGCAATCCACGAGGTATTTTGCGAAGGACGTCAGGGCGCGGCCGCGACCGGCTTTGTCACCGGACTTGCGGGGCGCATGACGGCACGCAAACCGCTGCTGTGGGTGCGGCAGGATTTTTCAGAAATTGAAACCGGTGCGCTGTCGATGAGCGGGCTCACCGAGATCGGTCTCGATCCGCGCCGTATGGTGATGGTGCGCGCCGCCGACGTGGAGAGTGCGTTGCGCACGTCGGCCGATGCGCTCGCCTGCGACGCGCTGGGCGCCGTCGTGCTCGAGCT
Organism: Bradyrhizobium lupini; assembly: GCF_040939785.1. Classification (NCBI taxonomy): domain Bacteria; kingdom Pseudomonadati; phylum Pseudomonadota; class Alphaproteobacteria; order Hyphomicrobiales; family Nitrobacteraceae; genus Bradyrhizobium; species Bradyrhizobium lupini. Next base: position 1,313,712 of record NZ_CP162553.1, on the reverse strand, counting down.
CTGGGGTGAGACCAGGCAGTTCGATCTTGTGGCGAGCCGCAAGCTGACGCTGGCTGCGCAGTCTTCCGGTGTCACCGGCTTGCTGCTGCGGATGGCCGCACAACCTTTGCCATCGACCGCGGAGACCAGATGGATGCTGCGCGCGGCGCATTCGCCGCCGGGCGCGATGTGGAGCGCCTGGGGCGCGCCGCGCTTCGATGCCGAGCTCTTGCGCAATCGTCATGGCCCGTGCGGCCGGTGGATCATGGAATGGAAATGTGATGAGTGCCAGTTCTCTGAATCGTCGACGTATCCTCAGCCTGTGGCTGCCGCGCCTGCCTATCGACCGGATCCAGCGGTTCTTCGGCAACGTCGGACTGCATAAAAACAATGAGCCCAGCATCGTCGTCGCCAAGGACAGCAACGCGCTGGTGATCCATGCGCTGGACGAGGCCGCCGAGCGCCTCGGGCTGCATATCGGCCAGCCCTTGGCCAATGCCCGGGCGATGTGTCCGGATCTAAAGGTGTTCGATGCCGATGCCGTGGCCGATGCCAAGACGATCGGCGACATCGCCGACTGGTGCGACCGCTTCACGCCGCTGGTGGCGCTCGATCCGCCGCACGGGCTGTTCCTCGACATCACCGGCTGCGCGCATCTGTTCGGCGGCGAGGCTACGCTGTTGCAAACCCTTGTCCGTGCCCTCGATCGCCAGGGCTTTGCCGTCAGCGCGGCGATCGCCGGCACCTCGGTCTGCGCGCGCACGCTGACGCGGCAGGCATCCGGTAGCATCGTTGCCAATGGCGGGGAGGCGGCGGCAATCAGCCGGTTTCCAGTGTCCGCGCTTGGTGCGGGTGAGGCCATCAGCACCGGCCTGCGCCGCGCCGGCCTGAAAACCATCGGCGATGTCGCCTCGCGCACGCCGAGCGAAATCACGGCGCGGTTCGGTGCGCGGTTCTCCACGCTGCTTGCGCACGCGCTGGGACAGGGCGATGCGCCGATCAATCCACGAAAGCCGCTGCCCGATTACATCGTAGAGAAACGCTTTGCCGAGCCGATCGCGACCGACACCATGATCGCGATGACGCTGTCGCGCCTCGCCGACACGCTGATCGCGTCGATGGAGAAGCAGGGCAAGGGCGCGCGACGGTTAGAAGCCACATTCTTCCGTACCGACGGCGCGGTGCGCGCCATCATGGTCGAAACCGGACGTCCCGTGACGCGGAGCGCGGTCGTCGACCGGCTGTTCCGCGAGCGTCTCGATGCACTCGCCGATCCCCTCGATCCCGGCTTCGGCTTCGACATGGTGCGGCTGTCGGCAAGCCGCACCGAGATCGTGGTGCAGGAGCAGCGCGATCTCGACGCCCATGTCCACGACAATGACGAGCTTGCCGCGCTGATCGACCGCATCGCCGCGCGCATCGGCGGAAAGCGCGTCGTCGTGCACCTGCCTGAGGATACCCATATCCCTGAATGTGCGGTGCTGGCGGCGCCTGCCCAGCATCATCTCGCCGTGGCCATGCAGGCCGAATGGCCCGCGCGCACCGAGGGTGAGCCGCCGCTGCGTCCGTTGCGGTTGTTCGACAAGCCTGAGCCGATCAATGTGCCGTTCGCGACCGTGCCCGACGGGCCGCCGCATCAATTCACCTGGCGCCGCGCGCAGCATGCGGTGGTGCGGGTGGAGGGCCCCGAGCGCATCGCCATGGAATGGTGGCGGCAGGACGGCAAGCAACTGACACGGGATTATTTTCGTATCGAGGATGCCGAAGGCCTACGCTTCTGGATCTTTCGCGACGGTCTTTACGAGGGGGAGTGCTTCGACGACGACGGCAAGCCCGCTCCTCCCGGTTGGTATGTGCACGGTCTCTTCGCATGAACACGCCCGCTTATGCCGAGATCGGCATCACCACGAATTTCTCCTTCCTGCGCGGCGGCTCGGATCCGCGCGACTATGTACACCAGGCCAGCATCCTGGGCATTCCCGCGATCGGCATTGCCGATCACAACACGCTCGCCGGTGTGGTGCGTGCCTACAAGGAGCTCGACAATGACAAGGTGCTGCACAAGCCGAAGCTTCTGATCGGCACCCGCATCGTCTTCATCGACGGCACGCCGGATATCCTGGTCTATCCGTGTGACCGCGCCGCCTATGGCCGGCTGTGCCAGCTTCTCACCCGGGGCAAGCGCGGCGACGACATCACGCGGATCGCGAAGGGCGAATGCCATCTCACCTTCGCCGATCTCCTTGCGTTTTCCGAAGGCCAGCTCCTGATCCTGACGCTGCCGCATCGCTTCGATGCGGCGCAAGCGCAGGACATCCTCGCCAAGCTGAAGGCAAGTCGCGCCGAGGGCGTGTGGCTGGCGGCGAGTCTGGTCTATCGCGGCGACGATCGCCGTCGCCTCGCGCAGCTCGATGATCTCGCCGCAAAAGCAAAAGTGCCGCTGCTTGCGACCAACGAGGTGCTCTATCACCACCCCGCGCGCCGTCCCCTCCAGGACGTTCTGACCTGCATCCGGGAAAAGACCACGATCGAGGCGGTCGGCCGGAAGCTGGAAGCCAATGCCGAGCGATTTCTGAAGACGCCCAGGGAGATGGCGCGGCTGTTCCGCGATTTCCCCGAAGCTATCGCGGAGACCATGCGCTTTGCGGACAAGATCACCTTCTCGCTCGACCAGCTCAAATACCAGTATCCGGATGAGCCGGTGCCACCGGGGAAGACCGCGCAGGGGCATCTGGAGGATCTGACCTGGGCCGGTGTCGACAAATATTTCGGCGGCAAGATCGACGACAAGCTGCGCGCCACCCTGAAGAAAGAACTCGCGCTGATCGCCGATCTGAAATACGCGCATTACTTCCTCACCGTGCACGACATCGTGCATTACGCCCGCAGCCAGAACATTTTGTGCCAGGGGCGGGGATCGGCGGCGAATTCGGCGGTCTGCTACGTGCTCGGCATCACCTCGGTCGACCCGACCAAGGTCGATCTGCTGTTCGAGCGCTTCATCTCCAAGGAGCGGCTGGAGCCGCCCGACATCGACGTCGATTTCGAGCATTCGCGGCGCGAGGAGGTGATGCAATATGTCTATCGCCGTTACGGCCGCCATCGCGCTGCGATCATCGCCACCATCATTCATTATCGCCCGCGCAGCGCCATCCGCGACGTCGGCAAGGCGCTGGGCCTGACCGAGGACGTCACCGCGGCCCTTGCCGACACCGTCTGGGGAAGCTGGGGCAAGGGCCTCAACGACATGCAGGTCAGGCAGGCCGGCCTCGATCCGCAAAATTCAATGATCAACCTCGCAGTCGAGCTCGCGACCGAGCTGATCGAATTCCCCCGTCATCTGTCCCAGCATGTCGGCGGCTATGTGCTCACGCAGGACCGGCTCGACACCTATGTGCCGATCGGCAATGCCGCGATGGACGATCGCACCTTCATCGAATGGGACAAGGACGATGTCGACGCACTCAGCATGATGAAGGTCGACGTGCTCGCGCTGGGCATGCTGACCTGCATCCGCAAGTGCTTTGATCTGATCGAGCAGCACAAGGGCGAACGCTGGATGCTGGCGAGCGTCCCGCAGGATGATTCCAAAGTCTACGACATGCTGTGCGACGGGGAGTCGCTCGGCGTGTTCCAGGTCGAGAGCCGCGCCCAGATGAACATGTTGCCCCGGCTGAAGCCACGGACCTTCTACGATCTCGTCATCGAGGTCGCGATCGTGCGGCCTGGTCCGATCCAGGGCGACATGGTGCATCCTTATCTGCGGCGGCGGAACGGCTTGGAAAAAGTGAACTATCCATCGCCGTCACCGGAGCATGGCGACAAGGACGAGCTTTACAGAGTGCTGCACAAGACCCTCGGCGTGCCCTTGTTCCAGGAGCAGGCGATGCGGATCGCGATCGAGGCCGCGAAGTTCACGGCCGAGGAGGCCAACGGCCTGCGCCGTGCGATGGCAACGTTCCGCAATGTCGGCACCATCGGCAAGTTCGAAGACAAGATGATCGGCAACATGATCGCACGCGGTTATGCGCCTGATTTTGCCAGGAACTGTTTCGAACAGATCAAGGGTTTTGGCAGCTACGGTTTTCCGGAGAGCCATGCCGCAAGCTTCGCGCAGCTTGTCTATATCTCCTCATGGCTGAAGCATTATCACCCTGATGCATTCTGCTGCGGCCTCCTGAACTCGCAGCCGATGGGTTTTTACGCCCCGGCGCAGATCGTCAGCGACGCTCGCAAGAATGGCGTCGAGGTGCGCGATATCGATGTGTCCTACAGTTTTGCGCAGAACACGCTGGAAGAAGGAAGTAGCAAATATTGCGCCGTGCGCCTGGGCTTCCGCCAGATCGACGGTTTTCATTGGCTCGATGAGGATGAGGAAAGGCTGAAAAGAGGCGCGTCCCGGAATGACCGTGTGGAGAGAGCGCCCGACTGGGCCGACCGCATCGTCTCCGCGCGCAACCGCCGGCCCTTCACCTCGCTGGAAGATTTCGCCCGCGACACCGGACTGCCCAAGCGCGCGCTGATCCTGCTTGCCGATGCCGACGCGTTTCGCTCGCTCGGGCTCGATCGCCGCGAGGCGCTGTGGCAGGTGCGGCGCCTGCCCGACGATGTGCCGCTGCCGCTGTTCGAGGTGGCCACCGCACGCGAGCAGCCGGACGAGCACGCCAGGCCGTTGCCGGTGATGCCGCGCGCCGAACAGGTGGTCGCGGACTACCAGACCATTCGCCTTTCGCTCAAAGGCCATCCGATTGAATTTTTGCGGGAGATGTTTACGCGCGAGCGCATCGTCGCCTGCAAGGACATCAATCACGACAACGAGCGGCGCCGTGTCCGCTGTGCCGGCGTCGTGCTGGTACGGCAGCGGCCGGGCAGCGCCAGCGGCGTCGTGTTCATGACACTGGAGGACGAAACCGGCATCGCCAATGTCGTGGTGTGGCCGAAGATCATGGAGCAGTACCGGAAGGAGGTGATGGGCGCACGCCTCATCCTGGTCGAGGGCTACATCCAGAGCAGTCCCGAAAAGGTGACGCATCTGATCGCCCAGCGGATGATCGACCGTTCGCACGATCTGGTCGGCCTTGCCAACGACGCCCTCGGCCGCAAGCATCCGGTGCCGGCAGGCGCCACCGTGGTCGAACCGCTCAACGACGACCCCCGCGCCCACACGGATGCGCCCGCGCAAAAAATCCGTCATCCCCGCAATGTCCGCATCCTGCCGCCGTCGCGGGATTTTCATTGAGGGTGGGGGCCGCGCCCTCTCGCCCCGTCATTGCGAGCGCAGCGAAGCAATCCAGACTGTCACCGCGGAGAAATACTGGATTTGCTTCGCTACGCTCGCAATGACGAGTTTGTTCTAAAAATTCACCCGGTTCGAGATCGCGCCGTCCACCACCAGATTGGAGCCCGTGGTGAACCCCGACACCGGGCTCGCCAGAAACACCGCTGCGCTCGCGATCTCCTGCGGCGTCGCCATGCGGCCGGTGGGGTTACGCTTCATCGCATCATTGTAGCGCTCGGGCATGTTATGCTCGATCGTATTCCAGACGCCGCCCTTGAAATAGACCGTGCCTGGCGAGACCACGTTGACGCGGATCTTCTTCTTCGCGTACTGCCGTGCCAGCCCCTTGGCCATGTGGATTAACGCAGCCTTGATCGGGCCGTAGGAACTCGCCGTGTCCGCTTGCGCCGCGGAGATCGATGAGATGATCACGAAGGCGGCGTCGCCACCCTTGTCGCCACTAGCCTCGAGGAACGGCCGCGCGGCGTCGAACGCGTGCACGGCGCCGAGCAGGTCGAGTCGAAAATTCTGCTCCCACGACGCGGCATCATGGCCTTGTGCCATTGCGCCCGCGTTAGAGAACAGCATGTCGATGCCGCCAAGCTCCTTTGCAGCATTCTCGATCCAGGATTTCAGTGCCGCGCCGTCCGTGACATCCACCGGACCGCCGGTCGCGCGGATCCCGCTGGCCTTCAACTCCGTAACCGTGGCGGCAACCTGGTCCGCGTTGCGTGCACACACCGCGACATTGCTGCCTTCGCCGGCCAGCGTCGCCGCAATCGCCCGCCCGATGCCGCGCGTCCCGCCAAGTACGATGGCGTTCTTGCCTTTGAGACCGAGATCCATTGGTTGGTTTTCCTTTTTTGTTGGTCGCAGCTAGTGTAGCTGTTTCGAGAGATGCCCAAAAGCCTCCACATCGTCATTGCGAGGAGCTCTTGCGACGAAGCAATCCAGACTGCCACCGCGGAAAGACTCTGGATTGCTTCGCTTCGCTCGCAATGACCGTGTGGAAACAGCGGCCCTCACTCCGGTGCCGCCCCCACCGGCGGGCCGCCGGGCGGGCGGTGCAGGAATGTCAGTGAGACGTAGGCGCCGGCCCAGGAGCCGATCGCCGCGAAAGCCACATAGAAAGCGTTTTCGGTGTAGCTGATCACCGCATAGGAGGAGAGCATGTACCAGACCGCGCTCCAGTTCGCCGCGGGCACGCGCTTGCGCGCGATCACGGCCGAGGTGAACATGACATAGACCGCGTCGGTGGCCGCCGTTGCGATGAACACGGCGCCTGCGGTGAGAGGATCGATGGCGGCCATTGCATGTCCTTGTGTGCTAATGCGATGGTCGCAAACTAAAGGGAGAGAAGGGTCATGCAAAGCCCCACCGAGATTCTCAGCAACATCTGGACCCCCGCTGGCGGTGACGCCGCCGCGCTCGCGCGCGTCCGGCTGACGGGCGAGGAGCCGCAGATCCCGTCCTCATTTCGCGTCGCAATTGCCGGCCAGACAACGATCGCCGCCGCCGGCCTTGCCGCCGCCGAAATCTGGAGATTGCGCAGCGGCGAAGCGCAGGACGTCAGCGTCGACCTGCGCCATGCCGTCGCCGAATGCCGCTCCGAGCGCTACTTGCGCGTCGACGACAAGCCGCCGCCGCCCGCTTGGGACGCCATCGCCGGCGTCTACAGAACCGGCGACAACCGCTTCGTCCGCTGCCACACCAATTTCCCGCATCATCGCGACGCCGTCTGCAAGGTGCTCGGCTGCGAACCCGAGCGCGAGAAGGTGCAGGCCGCATTGATGCAATGGAAGAGCGAGGATTTCGAGACTGCGACCTACGCCGCGGGCGGCGTCGTTGCCCTGATGCGTTCGTACGACGAATGGTCGGCGCTGCCGCAGGCCCGCGCGCTCGCCGAATTGCCGCTGGTCTCGATCGAGAAGATCGGCGAGGCCCCGCCGAAGCCATGGCCGCAACGATTGCCAAAAGGCGATCGCCCGCTCGCAGGCCTGCGCGTGCTCGATCTCTCTCGCGTCATCGCGGGGCCCGTCGCCGGCCGCACGCTCGCCGCGCATGGCGCGGATGTGCTGCTCGTGTCAGGCCCCGAACTGCCGGCCATTCCGTGGCTGACCATCGACACCGGGCGCGGCAAGCTCACCACCTTCATCGAGCTGAAAAGCGAGGCCGGGCGTGCGCAGTTGCGCGAGCTCTTGAGAGACGCCGATATCTTCTCGCAAGGCTATCGCCCGCGCGCGCTTGCCGCTCTCGGCTTCACGCCGGAGGACGCAGCGACAATCAACCCCGGCATCGTCTACGTAACGCTGTCAGCCTATGGCCATGCCGGTCCCTGGGCTGAACGGCGCGGCTTCGATTCGCTGGTGCAGACCACGACCGGGTTCAACCATGCCGAAGGACAGGCTGCCGGCATCGATGGACCGAAGGAATTGCCGGCGCAGATGCTCGACCACGCCACCGGCTATCTGATGGCGTTCGGCGCGATGATGGCCAAGGCCCGCCAGGCCCGCGAAGGCGGCAGCTGGCACGTGCGCGTGTCGCTGGCGCAGACCGGGCGCTGGCTGTGGAATCTCGGACGGCTCGAAAAGGGCCTGAATACCCCGGATATTACGGGCGAGGCCGTACATGCTGCATTCATCGAGGGCATGCCATCTGGCTTCGGCACGTTGAAGGCGGTGCGCCATTCGGCACTGCTGTCGAAGACGCCGGCGCAATGGAGCCGTCCGGCGATGCCGCTCGGCAGTCATCCGGCAGAGTGGCCTGCGATAAGCTGACGTGAAGCTGACGTGTCGCAAATTTTTAACGCAAACTGAAAGGCGCCCGGCGTTTTTTAGGTTGTTTGAAATCACAATTCGGCACTATTAGCGCGACCGATGACGCAGGCATCCGCCGGTATCATCGCAGACATGACCGGGCCCCATGGTAGTTGAAAATACCAAGCGATTGCAGGTGCTTACAAAACAACGGGTAATTACATCCGTAGTTTTACTAGCTCTTGCCGGTGCCGGGGCCTACGGCTTCCTCTATGCGGGAGCCAAGGAGAAGAGCCACTCCGAGATCTCCAGCCAATCGCGCAGAAATGCGCAGAACTTCACGCCGACGCCGTCCGAATGGGCGACGCTGACGATCGAGCCGGTCAAGGCCAAGACCTTCCGCGCCGAGTATGTCACCGAGGGCAAGGTCGCAGTCGACGAGGACCGTTCGACGCCGGTGTTTTCACCCTATGCAGGCCGGGTGACCAAGCTGCTCGCCAAGCCAGGCGAGGTGCTGAAGCAAGGCCAACCGCTGTTCACGATCGAGGCCGCCGACACCGTGCAGGCCCAGAACGATTTCATTGCAGCGATGAGCTCGCAGAACAAGGCCAAGTCGGCGATCGATCTTGCCGATATCCAGTTCAAGCGCGCCAAGGACCTCTACGAGGGCCATGCCATCCCACTGAAGGACTATCAGCAGGCGGAAGCGACCCAGGTTCAAGCGCAGAACGACATGCGCTCCTCGGCGACAGCGCTGGAAGCCGCGCGCAACAAGCTGCGGATCCTCGGCTTCACCGACGAGACCATCAAGGCGTTCCAGGACAAAGGCGTCATCAATCCGGAAGTCACGATCTATTCGCCAATCGCAGGCACGGTCGTGCAGCGTAAAATTGGCCCCGGCCAGTACGTCAATTCCGGCGCCAGCGATCCGGTCTTCGTGGTCGGCGATCTCTCCACCGTCTGGCTCACCGCCTTCGTGCGCGAGAGCGATGCGGCTGCCGTGTGCGTCGGGCAGGACATCAGCGTCAACGTGATGGCGCTGCCAGGCCGCCCCTTGACCGCCAAGGTCAACTACGTCGCCGCCGCGATCGATCCGAACACCCGTCGCCTGCTGGTCCGCGCCACCATCGACAACAAGGACGGTCTGCTGAAGCCGGAGATGTTCGCCAACGTAACGATCTATTCGTCCGGCGACCGCGCCGCGCCGGCGGTACCGAAGCAGGCCTTGATCTACGAAGCCGACAAGGTCCGCCTCTGGGTGGCACGCGAGGACAAGTCGGTCGAGCTGCGCGAGATCAAGATCGGTCTCATCAATGGCAATCTCGTCGAGGTCACCAGCAATCTCAAGCCCGGCGAGCAGGTGGTCACCAAAGGCAGCCTGTTCATCGACCGCGCCGCGTCCGGCAGCTGATCGACGGGCCGGGAAAAGACAAGCTGAAGACCTGAATGGATCGCCTCGTCGCCCTTGCCGTCAACCGGCGCTTCCTGATGGTCGGGATGTTCGTCGCCGTCCTCATCGGCGGCCTGATCGCGTTCAACCAGCTCAACATCGAGGCTTACCCCGATCCGACTCCGCCGATGGTCGACATCGTGACGCAGAGCCCGGGCCTGTCGGCGGAGGAGATCGAGCGCTACATCACCATTCCGATCGAGACCCAGGTCGCGGGTCTGAAGAACGTGACGACCATTCGCACCATCTCGCTCTACGGGCTTTCCGACGTCAAACTGCAGTTCTCTTTCGCCTACACCTATGACGAGGCGTTGCAGCAGGTCTTGAACCGCCTGGCGCAGCTCGCGCCGCTGCCCGGCAATGTGCAGCCGCAGATCTCGCCGCTCAGTCCAATTGGCGAAATCTTCCGCTACCGTCTCGTCGGCCCGCCGAACTACAGCGTGCTCGACCTCAAGACCATCCAGGACTGGATTCTCCAGCGGCGCTTCCGTGCCGTGCCCGGCGTGATCGACGTCACCGGATGGGGCGGCAAGAGCAAGACCTACGAGCTCCAGGTCGACTTCAACAAGCTGGTCGCCAACGGCCTGACGCTGCCGCAATTGCTCCAGGCGGTCGGCAATTCCAACGTCAATGTCGGCGGCAACACCGTCAATATCGGTCAGCAATCGGCCGTGGTGCGCGGCGTCGGCCTGATCCGCTCGATCGACGACCTCGCCAACACCATGGTCTCGCAGACCAACGGCAATCCGGTGCTGGTCAAGGACGTCGCCACCGTCACCGTCGGCCAGAAGCCCCGTCTCGGCATCGCCGGCCTCGATGAGTCCGACGACATCGTGCAAGGCATCGTCCTGATGCGCCGCGGCGAGCAGAGCTCGCCAACCATCAAGCGCGTCCACCAACTCGTTCAAACCATCAACGACTCCAGCATCCTGCCGCCCGGCGTGCGCATCGAGCGCATCTATGACCGCGGCGACCTGATCGACCTCACGACCCACACTGTGCTCCACAACATGGTGATCGGAATTCTGCTGATCGTGTTGCTGCAGTGGATATTCCTCGGCGATCTCCGCAGTGCGCTGATCGTCGGCGCCACCATTCCGTTCGCGCTGTTCTTCGCGGTGATCATCCTGGTGCTACGGGGGAATCGGCGAACCTGTTGTCGGTCGGCGCGATCGATTTCGGCCTGATCGTCGATGCCACCGTCATCATGGTGGAGGCGATCTTCCGGCGCCTGACGCAGACGACGCCGATGTCGGAATCCGAGCAGATGTCGTCCGAGACGCTGTTCGGCATGAAAAGCCACGCCATCCTCAGCGCGGCGGCCGATGTCTCTCGTTCGATCTTCTTCGCCGCGGCCATCATCATCGCGGCCTTCCTGCCGCTGTTCACGCTCTCCGGCGTCGAGGGCAACATCTTCGGACCGATGGCCCGGACCTATGCCTACGCGCTGGCCGGCGGTCTGCTTGCGACGTTCACCGTCACTCCTGCGCTGTCGGCGATCATTCTGCCGGCGCATGTTCATGAGACCGAGACCAGGGTGATGCTGATCCTGCATCGGATCTACATGCCGGTGCTGCATTGGGCGGTCGCCAACCGCGGCATCATGCTCGGTGGCGCGTTCGGCCTCGTACTGATGACGGTTGCGCTCAGCCGCTTGCTTGGCCTCGAATTCCTGCCGAAGCTGGAGGAGGGCAATCTCTGGATCCGCGCCACGCTGCCGCCGACCATCTCGCTTCAGGAAGGCAACTCCTACGTCAACGAAATGCGCAAGGTGATCCGCGCGCGGCCTGAAGTGGAATCCGTGGTGTCGCAGCACGGCCGCCCCGATGACGGCACCGACGCCGCCGGCTTCTTCAACGCCGAGTTCTTCGCGCCCCTCAAGCCCGCCAGCCAATGGCCCGGCACCCGCGACAAGGAAGAGTTGACCGCGCAACTGCTCAAGCAGCTTGACGATCGCTTCCCCGGCGTCGAGTTCAACTTCTCGCAATATCTCCAGGACAATGTCTCCGAAGCCGTTTCCGGCGTGAAGGGCGAGAACTCGATCAAGCTGTTCGGCAGCGATCTCCAGGCGCTGACCGACACCGCCAACAAGATCAAGTCGGTGCTATCAACCGTGCAGGGCGTCACCGACCTTGCCGTGTTCACCTCACTGGGGCAGCCGACCATCCAGATCGATATCAACCGTGCCAAGGCCGCGCGCTATGGCCTCGCGCCGGGCGACATCAACGCCACCATCAAGGTCGCGATCGGCGGCGACACCGCCGGTGACATCTACGAGGCAGGAAGCGACCGCCACTTCCCGATCATCGTTCGTCTTGCGCCGGAATTCCGCAGGAGCGCCGAGGCGATCCAGAATTTGCGGATCGGTGCGCCCGGACCGAACGGCACCGTCACGCAGATCCCCCTGAGCGAGGTCGCCACCATCAGCCTCGTCTCGGGTGCGGCCTACATTTATCGCGAGCAGCAGGAGCGCTATCTGCCGATCAAGTTCTCGGTACGTGAACGCGACCTCGGCAGCGCCATCCGCGAGGCGCAGCAGAAGATCGCCGCTCAGGTGCAACTGCCGCCCGGCGCGCACATGGACTGGGTCGGCGAATTCGGCAATCTCCAGGACGCGATCCGGCGATTGTCGATCGTGGTGCCGATCTCGCTGGCGCTGATCGGCGTCCTGCTCTGGTTCAATTTCGGCTCGATGACCGACACGCTGCTCGCCATGAGCGTGATTCCGATGGCCATCTTCGGCGGCGTGCTCGGTCTCTTGATCACAGGTACCGCCTTCAGTGTCTCGGCGGCGATCGGCTTCATCGCGCTGTTCGGCATCGCCGTGATGGACGGCATCATCATCCTGTCGCAGTTCAACCAACTCATCGAAGAGGGCATGGACCGCATGACCGCGGTGATACGCACCGGCGAATTGCAGCTTCGGCCGGTGCTGATGACCTGCGTCGTCGCCGGCATCGGCCTGTTGCCGGCCGCGCTGTCGGAAGGCATCGGCTCGCAGGTGCAGAAGCCGCTTGCGGTCGTCGTGGTGACAGGCATGATGCTCGCCCCTATCGTGATCCTGGTGACGCTGCCGGTGTTGATCTCCTTCTTCTCCCGCCGCGCACGCTGACGCCGCCAATCACAGCATCCGCTGCGCGATCCGCACCAGCATCATGGTGCCGAGGCCCAGCAGCATCAAGCTGGCCAACCGACTGCTCATCGACAGCATGCGCGGCGTCAGCCGTGACCGCGCCATTGCCACGATCGTGCTGAGCACGGTCCACCAGATCGCGGAACCGACGAAGACACCGGCGATCAGCGGGGCTGCCGCGGTCTGCATTGAAAAGGCGTGCAGCGCAGCCAGAAACAGGATGACGGTCAGCGGATTGGTGAACCCAAGCGCGATGGCGCTGAGATAGGCCCGCGCCAGATGCACGTTGTCGACGACGTCGGTCGTCTGGAGCGCGACCGAGCCGCGATGGGTCCGGATCGCGAACCACAGCAGCGTGAGCGCCGAGACGGTGCCGAAGCCGGCGGCATTGGCCTCGACCCGGGGCTGTGCCAGCGAGCCCAGTCCTAAAACCGCGAGAGCGCTGTAGGTGAGATGCACGGTCGCGGCGCCGAAGCCGGTTGCGAGGCCCGTGGCCATGCCGGATGCCAATGTGCGCTGTATGCACAGCATGCCCATCGGTCCGATGGGGGCGGCCACGGTGAAACCAATTCCAATGCCGGAAAAAAGCGCGGCAAGATAATGCGATAAAGGCATGCACCCGCACGAACAAATGAAATCTGTGCGTGTGCGTAGCCCCGAAAAAGAATCGCCGCCTCAACCAGAAGGGTGAGAAACGGACGAGAGCACAAACACGTTCGTGTGAGTCCAACGAGTTTGTGCCTTCGCGACAACAGTTCCACGCCTCATTGTGGAACCGTGTCGCGGTCGTTGAACCGAATTGCGCTTGGCGCGACTCAGAACCCGTAGAGTTGCGCCGGGTTGTCGACCAGGATCTTCTTGCGCACATCTGCATCCGGCGCCCACACCGGAAGCTGGTTGAGCAGGCGGCCGTCGTCGATCTGGTAGAGCGGCGCGATGTCGGTGGCTTTGCGTCCCTCGACACGGCTCGAATCCGGATGCGGCCAGTCCGTGCCCCAGACGATGCGGTCCGCATTCGCCGCGATCAGTGCGCGGGCATAGGGCACCATGTCCTGATAATCGGGCGCGAGCTTCGAGGAGCGATAGGCGCCGGAAATCTTGACATAGGCCTTGCCGGATTTCACCAGCGCGACCAGGTCGGAAAATCCCGGCTGCTCCAGCCCAAGCGAGGCCTCAAGGCCGCCGAAATGGTCGAATACAACGGGTACTGGCGCCGTCTCGACGAGGTCCTTGATCGCCGAGATCATGGGAAGCGTCGTGTAGAGCTGCACGTGCCAACCGCGCGCCTTCATGCGCTCGACTGCGGCGGTGAAGCGCGGCCGGCCGACATTGGGGTCGTTGACGCCGCCGGTCGCGAGATTGAGGCGGACACCGCGAAAGCCGTCTGCCTGCATCGTGTCAAGCTGGGCCTCGGTCGTTTTGTCGTCGATCACGGCCACCCCGCGCGCGGCCGCGCCACGCGCTTTCATGCCTAACAGCGTCGACGAGTTGTCGGTGCCGTAGACGCTCGGCGTCACGATCACCACGCGCTCGATATGCAGCGCCTTGTGCAGCGCGGCCATCTCCTCCGGCGAAGCCGGTTCCGGCGTGTAGACGCGGCCCGCGAAGAACGGAAATTTTTCGACATCGCCATGGATGTGGGTGTGACAGTCGCAGGCATGGGCCGGGACGTCGAAATTGACCGGAGTGGCGGGCTGCGCGGCACGTGCGTGGGCTTTGTTCGACATGGCAACTCCGGCGGCAAGGGAGGCAAGCAGGACGCTGCGTCGGCTGAGCATGGTTTCTCTCCCTGTATTATTATTTGGCAGTGGCATCGTGACAGTATCACATCAGCCCGGCAGCCGCTGCGCTTCGCTGCATAGCTGCTCGACGAGGTCCGCAAGCAGGCGTGAGCCGTCGACGCGCACGACCGGGCAGGGCAGCTTCGCGAGCCACGCCTCATCTCTTGCGAGACTGCGACCCTCGCGATCGCCGGCTTCGTAGTGCGAGGCCCAGTCGACGAACGACTCCGCCTCCTCATGACGCCAGCCGCCCTGTGCGACGGCATCCGCTCCGAAATGCGTAGCCTCGCGGTCACGCAGGCGCTGCAAGCGAAGCTCGCGCGGCGTCGTCACAAAGACGACGAGATCGAAGAATGGGATGAACTCGTCGCCCCAGCCGGTGACCGTTCCGCTCAGCACCCAATCGAGCCGCGGCAGAAACATCTCGCGCATCAGGCGCAGACGCTCGGCAGCGGGGCGCGTGGTCTGGTAGGGCGGCGCCGTCGGCAGCCAGAAATAATCATCGCTGTCGTGATGCGGCAGCGCAAGCCGGCTCGCGAGCGCGCGGCCGATCGTCGTCACGCCGGAGCCGGAGGCTCCCATCAGATGGATGCGGCGGCTTTTCATCGGCACCAAGCCAGACGATTGAAACTACTGCCCCGATGGCGTGCGCAGGCCGTGCCAGGCGTCGCGGACCTGCTGGTAGTGCACCTCGGGCAGATAGTCCGGCGTGTTCAGGCTCAAGGTCTTGACGTCGAGATGGCCGACGGCGCTGAGCAGCGTGTAGGAAGCGATCACGCGGTCGCGATTGGCGCCGATCAGGCGGGCCTTGGCCTGGATCAGATCGGCCTGCGAGTTCAGCACATCCACCGTCGTGCGCTGTCCGCCGGCGGCCTCGCGCTGCACGCCCTGGAGCGCGACGGTCGCCGCCTTCACTTCGGACTCCGAAGCCGAGACCGCGATCTTGGCGCCTTCATTGGCAACCCAGGCGCTGACCGCCGCCGTGCGCGCCTGGTTGCGCACCTGATCGAGCACGAGCCGGCTCTGCGCCCTGATTTCCTTGGCCTGCCGGGTCTGTGCGGCGGCCTGGCCGCCGTCGTAGATCGGCACGGTGACATTGGCGACGATCGAGGCCTGATCTTCGGCGAAGGTGCCGAGCGTCGGGTCGTTGTTGCGGCTCTTGCTGGCGCTGCCCTGGACGCTGGCGCTCGGCAGCAGCGCGCCTTCGGCGACGCGGATGTTGGTGGAGGCGACATCGACGTCGAAGCCCGCCGCCATCACCGCTGGGTGCTGGCGGATCGCCATCGTCAGCGCGTCTTCGCGGCTCTTCGGCAGATAGCGGTCGACGACTTCGGCGGCCCGAAGCTGCGACGGCGCATTGCCGATCACCTGCGCGTAGATCGCCTGGCTCACCGCCAGCGCGACTTCCGCGGCGTTGAGATCGGAAAGCCCGCGGTTGAGCCGCGCCTCGGCCTGGGCGCTGTCGGTCGGCGTGACGTCGCCGGCGTTGAGGCGCCGCTGGGTGACCGAGAGCGTTTCGCGCAGGAAGGCGACGTTGGAGCGCTGCGCCTCGACCAGCGACTGGTTGGCGAGGACATTGGTGTAGGCGGTGACCGCGTCGAGCAGCACACCCTGGCCGACGTTGCGCAGCGCCTCGCGGCCAGACTGCACCTGGAGTTCGGCGGCGCGCACGTTGTTGGCGGTGCGGAAACCGTTGAACAGGGTCTGCGACACGGTGACGCCGATGATCCATGGCTTCAGATTGGCGGTCTGGATGGTGTTGTCGGGCAGCAGGTTGCGCACCGACTGCAACCCGGCGCTGAGGCTTGCCACGATCTGTGGCCGGTAGCCGGCGAGCGCCTGCGGCACGTTCTCGTCGGTGGCGCGCTGCCGCGCACGCTCGGCATTGAGTTGCGGATTGGTCTGGTAGGCCTTGGCGAGCGCCTCCGGCAGCGCTTCCGCCCGTGCGGCCGAGGGCAGGGCGCAACACAGCGCCAGCGTGGTCCATGTCGCGAGCACAGGAGCCACGCCCGATCGATGCCGCGTCATCACGCGACCAGCTCTGGCGGCACGCCCAATCATGTAATCCCGCAAATCCCGGCTGTCCGCCCCCGCCGACGGCGGCTCTCTTAGCTGTTTAACCAGCCGAGGTCCCGCAGGCAAACTGCCGCGGGGGAAACCCCCATGTATTCCGTGCTTGTTGCAGGCACGTCACAGGGATTCTGCGGGAAAGCGGCAGAGCCTTACACCAGGCTGACCGCTCGCCTGCCTTTACCTGTTCTTGTTCACCGGCTTCCGCTTCTCGATGAACGCCGCCATGCCCTCGGAGCGGTCCTCCAGTGCGAAGGTCGAGTGGAACAGGTTGCGCTCGACGCTCATGCCCTCGGCGAGCGTGGTCTCGAAGGCGCGGTTGACCGCTTCCTTGGCCATCGCGACCGCGGGCCGCGACATCGCGGCGATCTTCTCGGCCGCGGCCATCACCTCGTCCATCAGCTTGTCGGCGGGAACGATGCGGCTGACCAGGCCGCTGCGCTCGGCTTCGGCCGCATCCATCATGCGGCCGGTGAGGCAAAGGTCCATCGCCTTGGACTTGCCGATCGCACGGGTCAGGCGCTGGGTGCCGCCGATGCCGGGGATGGTGCCGAGCGTGATTTCGGGTTGACCAAATTTGGCGGTGTCGGCGGCGATGATGAAGTCGCACATCATCGCGAGCTCGCAGCCGCCGCCGAGCGCATAGCCTGCGACCGCGGCGATCGTCGGCTTGCGGCAGCGCGCGACCCGATCGCCGCCGATCGCGGCAAAATCCTCCGAGAACATGTCGATGAAGCCTTTCGGCTGCATCTCCTTGATGTCGGCGCCGGCAGCAAACGCCTTCTCGCTGCCGGTCACGACGATGCAGCCGATGGCGTTATCGGCTTCGAGATCGTCGACGGCCGCGGCGATCTCGCGGAAGACGCCGAAGGAGAGCGCGTTGAGCAGCTTCGGCCGGTTCAGCTTGATGATGCCGACCGCGCCTTTGCTTTCGACGATGATGTGTTCGAACGTGCTCATGCTCCACCCACGCTTTTGGTTGAGCGGGCAATGTGCCCGCTCGCGCGGTGGGCTTCAAGAGGCCGCAAAGCCATCGGCGCGAGGACGGCCGGAACACGCGGCCAGATGCGCGTTCCGGACCAGGTCCCGCGGGCCGGCGATCAGGCCAAAATCACGCCATGAACATACGCGCGGCGGAGGCCAGCGTCAGCAGCGTGCCGACGCCGATGAAGATTTTTCCGATCAGGGAGCTCTGGTCCCAGGCCGAGCTCTGCTGGCTGCTTGCCATCACCGGCGCCGGACGCGGCTGCGCGTCGATCACCGCCCTCTGCGCCGGCGTGTTGTCCTGTTGCAGGGCGCGGTCGATGTCGTTGAGCTGATCGGGTGCGACGACCTGGCTCTCGGCGTTCGGGGCGGCGGTATTATCGGCCGCGGCCTGGACGTTGTCGTTGGCCCGGCCCGTCATTGCGGAAGCGGCAGCCGCGGTCGGCGTATCGGCGGCGGCGAGTTGCGCGTTGGCGTTGGCGATTTCCGGCGGCATCTGGCTCGAGGTCGGCGCGTCACGATTGTCGGCCTTCGTCTCATCGGCCGTTGCCGCGGCGTCCTTCTTGTCGGCCTTGTCGTCGGATTTTTCTGCCGTCTTGGTGTTGTCGCGGTGACGCGACGTGTGATGCCGCTGCTTGGTCGGCTTGACCGTGTCGGCCTGTTTGCCCGCGCTGTCCGACTTGCTGCTTGCGGCTGAATTCGGCGCCGCCTGTGCAACGCCCCCGAACAGCAAGAAAAGCCCGGCCAGGAGAATCAGGGCCGCGCGCCCGCTGGCTTTCATCATGTTGACGATCTCCCCAAATTCCGCCCGTCCCGGGACTGAACAGAGACCCTGGGGCGTGACCACAGCGGGGCAGAAAATGGGAATCTTCGGGCCACACCGGGCAAAAGCGCGGCAAAACCGCTGCCTTCGCAGCCGGCCGCGGGGTGCGGACTGGACCGATCGGTGTTATGAGCCGTCGCAGATCCTGACGGCCGCATCGGTCGCGTGGCCAAGCAAGATCACGAATTCGTGATCTGGCTGATGCCAGCGTAACAAACTGAAAGAGCGGCCGAATTGCATGGTGAGGGGCGCGCGTGCGCGGACGTGAGGACGAGTGGACCGGCCTGATGCGGTCGGCCATGGCAGGCGATGACGCGGCGTATCATCGCCTGTTGAAGGCGGTCACGCCTGTGCTGCGCGCTGCCGCGAGGCGCGGCCTGGCTCGGGCCGGGCAGCCTCCCGACCAGGCCGAGGATATCGTGCAGGAGATTTTGTTGGCGGTGCATCTGAAGCGGCACACTTGGGACAGCGAAGCCCCCTTCGCCCCGTGGCTGTTTGCGATCGGCCGCAACAAGCTGATCGACATGCTGCGGCGACGGGGCAGGCGGATCTTCGTCAACATCGACGATTTCGCCGAGACCCTGCCGGGCGAGGCGCCGCAGGAGACGGTCTCGGCCGGCGAAGTCGCCAGCCAGCTCAATACGCTGCCGCAGCGCCAGCGCGACGTGTTGCAGTCGATCGCGGTCGACAGCACGTCGATCAAGGACACGGCGGTGAAATATTCGATGAGCGAGGGCGCGGTGCGGGTCGCGCTACATCGCGGACTTGCCGCGCTGACTGCCAAACTGCGGGACCAGTAGTCATGGACACCGATCAACTCATTCGCTCGCTCGCGGCCGACAACGCCCATCGTCCGCCGCGCGTCGGCGCGGTGCTGACCATGGCGCTGCTGGTCGCTGCGCCGCTGTCGATCCTGATCTTCGCCACCTTTCTCGGTGTGCGTCACGACGTGATGAGCGCGATGCACAACCCGTTCTTCGACATGAAGTTCGCGGTCACGCTGTCGCTCGCGATCCCGGCGATCATCGTCAGCCTGCATCTGTCGCGTCCCGAGGCCTTGCTGCGTGGCTGGGGCTGGCTACTGCTGCTGCCGGTCGGGCTGCTCGCGGTGGCGATCGGCAGCGAGGCGATGATGGCGCCGGCCATGCCGATGACGATGCGACTGGTGGGCAAGAATTCCAGGGTATGCCTGTTCGCAATCCCTGCGATGTCGCTGCCGCTGCTTGCTGGGGCCCTGTTCGGCCTGCGTCACGGCGCGCCGTCCCATCCGGCGCTCGCCGGGGCTCTCGCCGGCCTGGTGTCGGCCGGGCTCGCCGCGACGCTGTACGCTTCACACTGCACCGACGACTCGCCGCTGTTCGTCGCGACCTGGTACACGCTCGCCACCGCGTTGGTGGCGGCAATTGGCGCGCTCGTGGGGGCGAGGGTCCTACGCTACTAGCTCGCCGGCTTCACGCCGCCGGCGTCGCGCCCTGCTGCATGCGGTGGAAGCGCAGCACCTGCTGCGCGGTCGAGCTGCGCAGCGCCTCGTAAGCGTCGCGTAGCGTCAGCATGTCGGTCTGCGAGCCGCCTGAGAGCTTCTCGCGCAGGGCAATGATGGCGCGGACGCTCGACCATTGCATGGCCGCGACCTTGGCGAGGATCATCACGCCCTCGATCCGGCTTTCGATCATCATGGTCTCGGCGGTCTCGACTGCGACGCCCGCAAGCGCCGCGAGCCCCGCATTGGTCTCGTCGAACTTGCCCTGCTCCGCGAAGGTGGCGACCTGGAGCTCGGTGAGGCGGCCGTCCTCATGCAGCGACTTCACCAGCGCGCGCGCCCTCTCGGTCTGCCTGGTCATGCTGGCGGCGCGGATTCGCTGGGCCGCTTCCTGGACCACGCTGGACACGTCGTCCGCGAACTCGGGGTGCGCGGCCTCCAGCTTCCTGCGCACGGCCAAGGAGGCCTTTGCGACCAGCTTCAAATAATGATGGCGGGGCAAGTCGGGCCGCAGGCCGATGCAACTGGCGAGGTCGTCGTCACGCTCGGCGCGGGTCACGAGGTCGGCGAGACTTCCCTCCGACAGTTGCGCACCCGGATTGCTGACGGTCGATTGCACCACGTCCTCGTCGCCGCGGGTCACCAGCACGTCGGTCAGCGCTTCCGACAGCACCCGCCGTAGCGAGATCGCCTTGAGATGGGCTTGACCCCTGGTGCGCGCGATCTCGATCAGGATCTCCTCGTCCAGCCGTTCGGATTTCGACAGCACCGGGCCGGAAACCTCAATCACCTCGTCGAGCGCGAGCGTGCGGATGATCTTCGGCGGCGCAGCCGCGATCGGTGCGAGGCGGTCGGCGAGCAGCGCCTTGGCGGACGTCTCGATCTGCTCGATCAGGCATTGGAACACGTCATCGAACACACGAACGTGGTCGTCGGAATAGTCCGAGGCGTTGCCCACGAAGAGATCTGTGACGCGGCGCAGCGTCTCGACCCGGTGCGCGACGGTGCCGTGCGAGAGCGCGGTTTGCAATTCCTCGAGCAGATTCTCGGATGATTTGGCGGATTTAGATCTCATTGCCCTGTCCTGGCGCGTTCGGCCCGGCAGCGGCTTCGGTCGCGCCGGGAGAAAATGGATTGATCAGCTGGTTGCAATGCGGTTGCGCCCCTGTGCCTTGGCGGAATAGAGCGCGCTATCGGCGCGCACGAGAAACGTGTCGGCGGTATCGTTGTCGCGCAGCGTCACGACGCCCGCGGAAATGGTCACGCGCATGCCCGGGGAGAATGCGCTCCAGTCCAGATCGGCGACGATGCCGCGCAGCCGATCGAGCGTGCGCGATGCCGCATCGCCGTCCGTCCCCGGCAGCAGCAGCAAGAATTCCTCGCCGCCGTAGCGGCCGAAGCAGTCGGCCGGGCGGATGTTGGCGAAAATGGTGATTGCGAAGGTGCGCAGCACCTCGTCGCCGACGGGATGGCCATGGGCGTCGTTGATGCGCTTGAACCAGTCGAGATCGATGAGTGCGATCGCGCAAGGGGTCGATGTCTGCCGCGATTTTTCGATCTCGGCGTCGAGAAGCCGCATGATGCAGCGGCGGTTGTAGGAGCCGGTGAGTTCGTCGAGCTCCGCCAGCTCCTCGATGCGCTGATAGGCGGCCTTCAGCTCGATGCTGCGCCGGTACAGGATCTTGCGCAGCGTGGCGCCGAACAGGCCGAGGAAGGCGCACTGGCCAATCACCAGCACGAAGCACAGCATCGAGGCGGCCCGTTGCAGCTGGGTCGTAACCGGCAGTCCGATTGGCAAGTCCGAGGCGAGGAAGACCAAGGCGAGCCCGCAAGTGGCGAGGCCCCAGGTGAGCATCGCCTGGCTCGATGTCATACGAAGCGTGCCGAAGGCGAAGATCAGAAACAGCACGGCAAGGAACGCAACTCCGACTGTCGGCACCGCGAGCAGGAACAGCAGCTGCAGCGACATATGCGCCGAGATCTGGAAGACGGTGAGGTAATGATCCTCGAACCGGTCGCCGAAGCCCGCTTCCGACAGCACGGTGAAGGTTCCGATGGTCAGAAGGCCGCCGAGCCAGAACAGTGACGGAACGCCCATGGAGATGACGCCGTCATAGGCGTAGAGCAGCAGGACGGAGGCGCCGAGCGAGTAGCTCGCCACCTGGCCGACATACATCTGGCGCCGCTGCCGGATCCGGCGCGCCAGGACCTCGGGTGCCGCAGCCGCGGTCGTCAGGGCGAGATCCGCGGCCTCAGCGGCATTCCTCTCGGGAAAGGACGTCGCAGCCGTGCTCATGGTCCCGCCCAATGGTGGATGTCAGCCCAAAAATCTACGTGGCAAGCCTTTAGGTTTGGTATCCTTCGAAACCGAATCCACGCTGTGCAGCGCAGGAGCGGGGACGTCGAGCGGCCGAGGAATTTGCCGGCCATGAGGCGTCGTGTGCGACGCGGTCGAGCCAAAGCAGGGCTTCGGAAGACATATGTCGTGCTAGGCTGCTAAGGTTCCATGCACGTCGGCCCCTCTATGCTGGACGGCATTGCTCAGGAAAGTGCTTCATTACTATGTTACCGTTCTTGAGCGCGGCGCCCAGCCGCGGGTGGCAAAAGGAAATTTCGCGTATGTGGGGTAGATCACACAGCCTCCCGTATGACTGCGGTAGGCTGAACAATTTTACCCCTCCCGTCGAACCGTCTGCCGCATCGACCCGACCAATCTTGCGAGACGGCCTTTGAGCGTGACACAAGCGGCTTCGGACGAGATCCTGATCGCCAGGATCGCTCAAGGCGACCGGCTCGCCATGCAGGTGCTGTACGGGCGGCACCATGTCAGGGTGTATCGGTTCGGCCTTCGGCTCGTGCGGGACGAGCAGGCGGCGGAAGACCTCATCAGTGAGGTATTTCTCGACGTCTGGCGTCAAGCCGGCAAGTTCGAGGGCCGATCCGCCGTTTCCACCTGGCTGCTGGCCATTACCCGATTCAAGGCCCTGTCTGCGCTTCGGCGCAGGAAGGATTTTGAGTTGGACGACGACGCCGCGAACGCGATCGAGGACACGTCCGACAATCCGGAAACGGCGGTGCAGAAGAAGGATACCAGTGAAGCGTTGCGGGAGTGTCTGACGGGCCTCTCGCCGGATCATCGGGAAATCGTCGATCTCGTCTACTACCACGAGAAATCCGTGGAAGAGGTGGCCGAAATCGTTGGCATCCCGGAGAACACTGTGAAGACGCGCTTGTTCTATGCGCGCAAGAAATTGGCCGAACTGCTGAAGGCAGCCGGCATTGAGCGAGGCTGGCCATGATGGCTTTGAGCAAGAAGATGCTGGAGCAAGAGCCCGGTGAAATTGAACTGCTGCTGCCGTGGCACGCCGCCGGCACGCTGAACCCGCGCGATGCGCGCCGCGTCGACGAGGCGCTAGCGCGCGATCCCGAGCTCGCGAAGCAATATGCCGCGATCCGCGGCGAGTATGAAGAGACCATTCATCTGAACGAGAGCCTGGGTGCTCCGTCGGCGCGCGCGATGCAGAAGCTGTTCGCGGCGATCGACGCCGAGCCCGCGCGGGCGGCCGGTTCGCTGCCGCTGTCGGCGCGCATCGCCACCTTCTTTGCGAGCCTGTCGCCGCGCACTCTCGCCTGGTCGGCGAGCCTTGGCGCCATGGCCCTCGTGCTGCAAGCCGGAATCATCGGCGCGGTGTTGACGCAGACCCAGACTGCGACCTTCCAGACTGCTTCGCTTTCGACCAGCGCTCCGATCACACGCGACCTCGGCACGACCGTCCCGCCAGCGCGCGCGCTGGTACGCTTCACGCCCGAGGCGCGCGTCGCCGACATCACCGCATTGCTCGACGGCTACCAGGCTTCGATCATCGGTGATGCCAAGGGCGGCATGTTCCGCCTCCAGTTCGACAAGGCGATGAGCCGTGACGAACTCAACTCGCTGCTTGGCAAGATGCAGCGCGAGAAGTTCGTCAACCTCGCCGTCGCGGCGCCGTAAGGCGCTTCCAAGCTGATGACGCGCAAGTCCGAAAGTGGAGTAAGAGCCGGGGTCTGCGCTTCGTCGGTCGCAGCCGCGCTTTTGCTCGCCGCCTGTCTCGGCGTCGAGGTTGCGCAGGCGCAGGCGATCATGCGCACGCCGACGATCAGCGTCCCCTCCCGAATGCCGACCATTTCTCCTGGCATCGCCGCACGCGTCAGTCCGGGCGTTGCAGCCAGAGCGGTGGCCGTCGGCCGCGGTCCCGGTCCGATCGTGACGACGAGGATTTCGGCGCGGATGGGGCCGACGCCGGTGCTGCCTTATGCGCGCTACTCCCCGAACCTCTATCCCGCCTGTACCGCGCCCGATCGCGACGCCGCCGGCGAATGCCTGGCGCAGCAGAACGCAGGCGGCGATGGCTCGGGCAAATCGGGCAAGAAGACCGCCGGAAAGCGGCGCGGCAACAACGCGCCCGTCGCCGCGGATTTGCGTACCTTCGCCGACGAATTCGTCGCCGAGATCGATGGCGGGCTGTCGTCGACCGAGGCCGACGAGCTTGCGCGTCGCCATGGCCTGACGCGCGTGTCCTCCGAGAATTTTCCGCTGATCGGGGCGACGTTCGGACTGTTCCGCATCACCGACGGCCGGCCCTCCGCGAGGGTGCGGCGTGAATTCGCGGCCGACGGCAGCGTGCGTTCGGTCCAGCCGAACTTCCGCTACCTGCTTCAGGACCAGAAATCGTCGGTGCCGACCGAGGGAGATCCCGCGCAATATGCGCTGGCCAAGCTCCGCCTGCCGCAGGCACATACTCTCGCGCATGGCGCCAATGTGACGGTTGCTGTGATCGACTCCGGCATCGACGCCCGACATCCGGAACTTGCCAATTCCATTGCCGACAATTTCGATGCGCTCGGTAGCGCCGAAGGCCCGCACATTCATGGCACCGGCATTGCAGGCGCCATCGTGGCGCATGCCAAGCTGATGGGCAGCGCGCCCGAGGCGCGCATCATCGCCATCCGCGCCTTCGGCGGCACCACCGGCGGGGCCGAGAGCTCGTCCTACATCATCCTGCGCTCTCTGAACTATGCCGCCGAGCACGGCGCGCAGATCGTCAACATGAGCTTTGCCGGTCCCAAAGACGCGGTGATCGAGCGGGCCATCGCGGCGACCGCCGCGCGTGGCCTGGTGCTGATCGCAGCCGCCGGCAATGCCGGCGCGAAGTCGCCGCCGCTCTATCCGGCCGCCAATCCCAACGTGATCGCGGTCAGCGCAACCGACCAGCAGGACCGGCTGTTCACCGCCTCCAACCGTGGCAACTACATCGCGGTCGCGGCCCCCGGCGTCGATATCTTCCTGCCGGCGCCTGACGGCAAATACCAGATGACGTCGGGCACCTCGTTCTCGGCCGCCTATGTCTCCGGCGTCGCGGCGCTGCTGCTCGAGCGCAACTCCGCCTTGAAGCCGGAAGCGCTGCGCACGACGCTGGCGAAGACGGCGCGTGACCTCGGTTCACCCGGGCGTGATGATCTGTTCGGCGATGGCGAGGCCGACGCGTTTGCCGCGGTCATGGCCGTTCCCGCCGCCGGCGCGACGCCGGTCGCGGCCGCATCCGGTACAACAAAACGTGAAGATATCGAGAAGCGTCGCGACGAGCCTGCCATCCGCGCATTAGAGCAACCCTCGTTGTCGAGCACCGAGGATAAAGCCACGGTTTCTCAGGCGGATAGGCCGGCGACGCGATAGCGGCTCCGACAACTTTGCGCGCGGCGCGAAGGTTGAAAAATCAAACGCCGCATTGAACGTTCGGCCCGCTGCCACGACCAAATTATGTGGGAGCGGTTATCCCTCCCCATAAGTCATATCAGGCGCGAGCGCCCATCCACCCCAAGCGCCCATATGGCTCGACCCGTCCGGTTGTCCCCCCGGACGGGTCTTTTCTTTTGGGCGTCCAATCCCTCGAAGCCTGCGCGAGATCAGCTTCCGGTTGAGAGATCGTGGCTCACTCATCGCCACTGCTCCGCCGGCACGCCGCAAGCGCGCTATGCTTGTGCGAAGCTTGACTCCAAAACCGCTTGAATCTCCGCACGACTACGGAGTTTGGCGACGAAAACATCGTCGTTGCTGGACAAGTCAAAACTTTTCCACAAAATATTCACGTCGCGTCTAAATTGATCTGTGTGCGTTGCGTTGCGTCGCGTCCGTATTTTCTCCTGACGGGCTGATTTATGACACATCGCCAAGAGGCTATTCGCGACGTGGCTATTGGCCGCGACATTGCGGCACGCTGGTGCGCTCTCGCCGAGCAGCGGCTGGTGCATCTCTCCGAGATGTTCGAGACCGGGCGCTGGCGCCGCTATCACTCCGAGATCGCATTTCTCGAAAACATCCAGGAAGCGAAGCTCGCCGTCCAGACCTGGCGCGCCCTTGCCACCGGCGCTGACGTCGCCACGGCGGCCGCGAGCGTGTCGCCCGCATTCGGCTGGTCGCCGGCGACCATGCCCCGCATGTTTCCGCGCGAGCAGCAGGCGCAGACAGTGCAACCGAAGGCCGTGCACATCGTCCCGGAGACCGCCGTGCCGGTCAGGCTCGATCCCAAGCCGGGCGGTCTCGCCGACATCTCCGAAGCCCCGGCCGCGCGGGTCGCCGCGCCTGCCCCGATGGCACCGCTCCAAGTGCCGGCTGCCATGGCGCCGCCCACCGCGCCCGTCGCGATGACGGGGCCCAAGGTGCCGGCCGCGACGGCAGCGCCCAAGGCGCTGGCTGCGATGGCGGCGCTTCTGCCGCAGTTCTCTCCGCCGGCAGCCGAAATTGTCGCAGCCCCCGAGCGCCTGGTTGAGTTCACCTTCAGCCTCGACGGGCTCGAAGCGAAGTATCCACTGCTGCGGAACGCGTTCTAGCGTTCGGGAGGAGGCGAGCAGCGGCAGCTATCGCCGCACCGCATTCCCGCCGACCACCAATTGCGCAAACCGCTGGGCGCCGTCCACCGACAGATCGGACGTCACGGCGCGCGCATGATCGAGCCCGACCACGGCGCCGCGCGGGGTTTCCGAGATCATGTTGTTGTTGACGAGCGCGGTGCCGGCGCCGGGCACGACGGACACCCCGACGCCGGCCAGTGCCTTGCGGATCACGTTGCCCGTGATCGCGACGTCGCGGAGATATTTGCCCCAGCCGGCGACGATGCCGTAGGACGGCGCGTTCTCGATCACGTTGCCGGTGACAGATGAATCCGCCTCGATGTAGATGCCGATGCCGGCATCGTCATCCGGCGCGGTGCCGATCGGCCGCTTCGGGATCAGATTGCGGATGATGTTGCCCTGGACCACGGCGATGCGGCCGCCTTCGTTGAAATTGCAGACGGAGACGCCGACCGCGGCGCCGTCCACAATGTTGTTGGCGATCACCGCGGCCTCGAAAGCGAATTCCGAATAGAGCGCGACCTCGCGCACATCGCTAACGCTGTTGCCGGTGATGTGGATGTTCGAGGTCGAGTTGCCGCGCACGGCGGAGTAATCGCAGTTCTTGATGCGATTGCCGCGCACGATGACGTTGCCGGCGCGGAACGTGTTGATGGCGTTGCCGTACTGGCCGGAGCCGCCGGGGCCGGCCTTGATGTCCTCGATGCGGTTATCGGTGACCAGCGTGCCGTCATCGCCGATGGCCGTGCGCAGGATCTCGATGCCGTTGTCGTTGGTGCCGGTGATGGTGTTGTGGGAGACGCTGAGACCCCTGGCATCGAACGACACCACTGCCGTCACCGCGATGTTGGTAAAGATGTTGCCCGAGATGTCGCCGGAGACCTGCTCGAGCCAGATGCCGCTGCCGCCGGAGCCGGTGATCGCGCAATCGGTGATGCGGACGTCGCGTCCGCCGAGGATCTGGATCAGCCCGCGCCGCGTCGGCAGCGGAATGCCGCCGCCGTCGAAGGTGATGCCGGAAAGGCCGATTGCATCGGAGCCGTCGCTCTGGATCGCCGAGGCCCCGCCGGTGAAGACGAATTTTGTCGCGCCGCGCACGCCGATCAGTTGCGCGCCATTTGGCAAGCGTAGCAACCCACTGCGGTAGATGCCGGGTGGCAGCGCTAGCGGCATCTGCGCCCGCGCAGCCTCGTCGATCGCACGCTGGAGCGCGCGGGTCTGATCCTCGCTGCTGCCGGGCCGCACGCCATATTGCGTGGCATCGCGGCCGAGCAGCGACGTCAGCGGCGCCGCACGCGCGGCGTCGGCTGGTATCGCGAGCGCGCCGGCGAGGCCTGCGGTCGATGCTCCAATGAGATGGCGGCGATTGAGGTCCATGACGCGTCCTCCGGCGGACGCGGGGGTCCGCAGCGGTTAGGTAGCGCAAAAACGGGACCGCGCGGCTGGGGCCGTGAGGATTGTTCGCGGTAGGGTTAAATGTTTACACAGTCGTGTTCCGAGCCTTCCGCGCCAACTGTACCATCTCCATCAGCATCGCTTCCCCGGCGTCCACCAGTTCCTCCAGCGTGATCCGCGGCGCGCCCTTGCGGCGCACGGCGCCACTGCGCGCGAGCAGGGGAATATGGATAAATGCGGCGAGCTTTGGCCCGCCGCCCCTGACGTTTTCGATCGCGCGCCAGCTCAGGTAATTGCAGAGATAGGCGCCGGCGTCGCGCGAGGGCCGCGCGTCGATGCCGGTGAGGCGGGCGGCGCGCAGCAGCCTTGCGGTGTGCGGGCCGAAAATCAGCGCGTCCGCATTACCGGCGATGCCGCGCTTGCTCGAGCGGGTGTTGGCGGCATCGGGCCAGAGCATGGTGACGGCGTTGCGCGCGCGGCTCTCGATGCGCAGATAGGGCGTGCGTGCGGCGAGGCCGAACATCAGCAGCGCGTCGGGCTTCTCTTTCGCGAGCACCTCCGGCAATTGCCGGTCCACCGCGGCATAGGTGACTGGGAAGATGTGGCTGGAGATCGCGGCATCGTCGAGTGCGGGACGGCGCAATTGCACCAGCCGGGCGACCAGCGGCTGGGTCGGATTGTAGGGCGCGCCGGGGAACGGGCCGAAGGCGGTGAGGAGAACGCGGAGCTTGTCGCTCATTGCAGCAACTCCAGGATTTTTTCGGCGGCGAGCGCCGGCGTGAGATGGCCGTCGGCCACCTCGGTCTCGATCTTCCGGACCTTGGTCCGCACCGACGCCTCGCTGCGCAACCGCGCCAGCATGCGCTGCTCCAGCATCGACCACATCCACTTCACCTGCTGCTCGCGCCGCCGCGCGGCGAAATCGCCGGAGGCGTTCATGGCCTTGCGATGATCGAGGACCTTTTGCCAGATCTTCGCGATGCCGTCGCCGGTCAGCGCCGAATAGGTCTCGACCGGCGGATGCCAGTGCTCGGAGCGTGGCGTCAGGATATGCAGCGCGCCGCGATAATCGGCGGCGGTGATGTTGGCGCGCTTGAGATTGTCGCCGTCGGCCTTGTTGATCGCGATCATGTCGGCGAGCTCGACCAGGCCCTTCTTGATGCCCTGCAATTCGTCGCCGCCGCCTGGCAGCATCAAGGCCAGGAAGAAATCGGTCATGTCGCAGACCGCGGTCTCGGACTGGCCGATGCCGACGGTCTCGACCAGCACGACGTCGAAGCCGGCCGCCTCGCACAGCAGCATCGCCTCGCGTGTCTTGGCCGCGACGCCGCCGAGCGTGCCCGAGGACGGCGAGGGTCGGATGAAGGCATCGTCGGAAGCCGACAGCCGGGCCATCCGCGTCTTGTCGCCGAGGATCGAGCCGCCGCTGCGGGCTGAGGACGGATCGACTGCGAGCACCGCGATCTTGTGACCCTGTTCGATCAGATGGATGCCGAGCGCGTCGATGGTGGTGGATTTGCCGACGCCGGGCGAGCCGGTGATGCCGACGCGGAGCGCTCTGCCGGTGTCAGGCAAGAGCATCTGCACCAGCTCGCGCGCCAGCGCCTGATGGTCGCTGCGCCGGCTCTCGACCAGCGTGATGGCCCGCGCCAGCGCCGCGCGGCTGCCGGCGCGAAGGTCATGGGCGAGGGATTTGATGTCCAGTGAAGGCTTTTTCTCAACCATGCCCTGCTTTACAACGCCCGCGTGGGGCAGGCGAGGGCCGCCCGCCCGATATCACCGGGATGTCGCCGCCACTCCGGTCCGCACCGGTTTCAGCTTTCGCCACGCCCAGACCATCACCGGCCACAGCAGCGCCCCGATCGCCATGGCGGCGAGGATCGCGGCCACGGGGCGCTCGAAAAACGGCAAAATGCTGCCGTCCGACTTGATCAGCGAAGTGACAAAGGCCTGCTCGACCATGGTGCCCATGACGATGCCGAGCACCATCGCGGCGACGGGATAACCGTTGGCTTCCATGACATAGCCGATCACGCCGAAGGCGGCGACGGTGACGACGCCGAACATGTTGTTGCCGATAGCGAACGAGCCGACTGCGCAGCACAGCATGATGATGGGCATGATGGCGGAGCGCGGTGCCAGCAGGATGTAGGCGGCAACCCGGATCATGGCGATGCCGAGCGGGATCATCAAAATGTTCGCGATGATGAACATCAGATAGATCGCGTACATGCTCGACGCTTTCTCGGTGAACAGCGTCGGTCCGGGGTTGAGCCCCTTCATGTAGAGCACGCCGATCGCGATCGCAGCGATGGTGTCGCCGGGAATGCCGAACAGTAATGATGGCACCCAGCCCGAGGCGATGCTGGCATTGTTGCTGGCGCCGGCCTCGACCAGGCCCTCGACATGGCCGGTACCGAATTTCTCCGGTTCCTTGGAGAAGCGCTTCGACATCGCATAGGACACCCAGGCGGCCATGTCGGCGCCGGCTCCGGGCAGCACGCCGATGATGATGCCGACGATGTTCCCGCGCGTCATCTGCCAATGGTATTTCTTGGTCAGCTTCCACTGACCGGCCATGATGCTTCCGAATTTGCGCCGCGGCAGCGGCGGCGGCTCGGGCGTCAGCATCGCGCGCATCACCTGGGCGACCGCGAACACGCCGACCAGCGCGGGGATCGGCTCGATGCCGCCGAACAGATCGGTGAGGCCGAAGGTGAAGCGCGGCACGCCGCCGGGATTTTCGATGCCGACGCAGGAGACCAGCAGACCGAGGAACATGCCGGCGATCGCCTTCACCGGCGAGGAGCGCGCCACCAGCGTCGCGCACATCAGGCCGAGCAGCGCCAGCCAGAAATACTCGAAGGTCGAGAACGAGAGCGCGATCTCGGCTAGCGGCGGCGCCAGAATCATCAGCGACAGCACGCCGGCGATGCCGCCCACGGCCGAGAACCACACGCCGGCCCCGAGCGCCAACTCGGCCTGTCCCTTCCGGGTCATGGCGTAAGCCTCGTCGGCATAGGCGGCGGAGGCGGGCGTGCCGGGGATGCGCAGCAGCGCACCGGGGATGTCGCCGGAGAAGATCGCCATCGAGGAGGCCGCCACGATGGTCGCAATCGCCGCGATCGGCGAGAGATAGAAGGTGACGGGGACGAGCAGGGCGGTTGCCATCGTCGCCGACAGGCCCGGCAGCGAGCCGATCACGAGCCCGTACACCGAGGCTGCGAACATCGCGATGATGACCTCCCAGGTGGAGATCAGTGCGAACGCTTCAATCAGGGTTTTCAGCATGGGGTCACCAGGGTGTCGGCAACAGGCCGGCGGGAAGCGGCACGCGCAGCAGCTTGCCGAAGATGAGGTGGATGGCGAACGGCGCCAGCGCTGCGAGCGGCAGCGCCAGCTTCCACTTTGCCCCCAACGCGGTCGAGGTGACGTAGACCATGATCGCCGCGGTGATGATGAAGCCGAGCCGGTCGGCCGCGACCACGTAGAACAGCAACAGCGCCGGCGGCAGCAGCGCGCGCAGGCCGTACAACTTTCCCTGAGGCGGCGGGGCAGCCGCTGCCTGGCCATCCTCGAGCGGGATCAGCTCTTCCGCCTCTTCGAAGGTGTGACCGATCCCGAACACGATCGCGAGCCCGCACAGCGCAAGCCCAATGCCGATCACGAGCGGAAATACGTTGGGGCCGACCGGCTGCCCGGGCACCGGCGGCAGCAGCCAGCCGCCATAGGCGGCTGCTGTGCCGAGCACGACGAGAAACGATCCCGTGACGGAGTCGGGAAGGCGCATGGGAGGATCCTATGAGATTTCTTATCCCTCACCCCGTTCTTACGGAGAGAGGGTGGAGTCCGGGGCTGCGTCCGCGTTGGCGGTGAAAGCTGGACTTGGAGAGACTCCCCCTCACCCGAATTTGGGCTGCGCTCAAATTCGACCTCTCCCCGCAAGCGGGGAGAGGTGACAAGATCACGCCTTGCTCAGACCCGCCGCCTTCATCGCTTCGCCCATCTGGGCGTCGCCCTTGTCCATGAAGCTTGCGAACTGGCCGGCATCGCCCCACACGGTGCCGAAGCCGCGATTGCTCATGAAGTCCTTGAACTCGGCGGAGTCGTAGACCTTCTGCAGCGCCGCGGTGAGCTTCGTTGCGATCTCCGGCGGCAGGTTCTTCGGCCCGGCGATGCCGCGCCAGGCGCCGGTCGCGTAGTCGATGCCCATCGCCTCCTTCAGCGTCGGCACGTCCTTGAAGATGGGATTGCGCGCCGGCGCCATGATAGCAAGGCTCCTGGCCTTGCCGGCCTCGATGATGGCGCGGGCTTCCGGCACCGAGCAGGTGGTGAGGTCGAGGCCGCCGGCGGCGAGGTCCTGCATCGCGGGTGCGGCGCCGTTGGACGGCACCCAGGCGACCTGGTTGGCAGGCAGGCCCATCGCCTGCATCCAGCCGACCAGCGCCAGATGCCAAATGCCGCCCTGGCCGGTGCCGGAGGCCTTGAACTTGCCGGGAGGGGCCGCCTTGATGGCTTCCGCGAGCTCCTTCACCGTCTTGTAGGGCGAGGAGGAGGAGACCTGGATGCCCGGGGGGTCTTCGTTCATCAGCGCCAGCGGGTGTAGCTCTTCGGCGCCAGCTCCGTCAGCCCTTGCCAGTGCATCATCGAGATTTCGACGGTGAGCATGCCGATGGTGTAGCCATCAGGTTGCGCGGTCGCGATCGCGGTATGGCCGACGACGCCGGAGCCGCCGGTGCGATTGACCACGTTGAAGGGCTGGCCGAGATCCTTCTCCAGAAGCGCTGCGACAATGCGCGCGGTCGCGTCAGTGCCGCCGCCCGCGCCCCAGGGAACGATCACGGTGACGGGCCGCGCTGGATAGGCTTGCGCGCGTACGGGTGTGAGACCGAATGCGGCGGATGCCGCGACTGCGGCAGATGAAGCCGCAAAGCTGCGGCGCGTAATCTTGGACATCAATGCCTCCCAGCGGCGCCCACGACGTCGGGCGCTCTTGTCTTATGGCGACATTCTAGTCGGCTTTGCAGCGCGGCTGCAAGGTAGCGCTACCAGCGCTCTGCGGGCAACGCGGCCCTCATGCGTGGAATAGTGGAAGGCGAGGCCGGGAGTCTTGCCCGCCTCGGTTGAGGACGCAAACGTCACCGCGCCCATCTGAGCAGGCTCCGCTTCAATTCCGCGAACCAGTCGTCGCAGTCGCGCTCGCATCGCGCTTCATCTTTGCGACCATGAGCGATGCAGTCACCCCCTTCACCATTGCGGTCATGGCGGCGTCGTTGTCGGCGGTCTCGGTGAAGAATGGGCGGATTGCCGAGCGGCGGCCGAATTACTCTGCCGCCTCGCTATGCCCGAGCCGGGCGTTCAGCTTGCGGATCAGCTCCTCGGCCGCGTCCGCGATCACCGTGCCCGGCGGGAAGATGGCTTCCGCGCCGGCCGCGTAGAGCGCATCGTAATCCTGTGGCGGCACCACGCCGCCGACGATGATCATGATGTCGTCGCGGCCCTGCTTCTTCAGCGCGGCCTTGAGCTCCGGCACTGCGGTGAGGTGGGCGGCGGCAAGCGAGGAGACGCCGAGGATGTGGACGTCGTTCTCGACCGCTTGGCGCGCGGCTTCGTCGGCGGTCGCGAACAGCGGCCCAATGTCGACGTCGAAGCCGATATCGGCGAAGGCCGACGCGATCACCTTCTGGCCGCGGTCGTGACCGTCCTGACCGATTTTTGCGACCAGGATGCGCGGACGGCGGCCTTCCGCCTCCTCGAAGGCGTCGATCAGCGCCTGAACCTTCTCGACCCGGTTACCCATGCTGGACGCCTCCCGCTTGTAGACGCCGGTGATGGATTTGATCTCGGCGCGGTGCCGGCCGAACACCTTCTCCATCGCGTCCGAGATCTCGCCGACGGTTGCCTTCGCGCGCGCAGCGTCGATGGCCAGCGCCAACAGATTGCCGTTGCCTTCGCCCGCCGAGCGCGTCAGCGCGGCGAGCGCGGCCTCGACGTCCTTTTGGTTGCGTTCGGACTTCAGCCGCGTCAGCTTGTCGATCTGGAGCCGGCGGACATTGGTATTGTCGACCTTGAGGATATCGATCGGAGCTTCGTCCGTCGGCTTGTATTTGTTGACGCCGATCACCGCCTGCTTGCCGGCGTCGATGCGGGCCTGGGTCTTGGCCGAGGCTTCCTCGATGCGCAGCTTCGGTACGCCGGCCTCGATCGCCTTGGCCATACCCCCGAGCTCCTCGACCTCCTGGATGTGGCCCCAGGCCTTGGCGGCGAGGTCGCGGGTGAGACGCTCGACATAATACGAGCCGCCCCAGGGATCGATGATGCGGGTGGTGCCGCTCTCGTGCTGCAGGAAGAGCTGCGTGTTGCGGGCAATGCGCGCCGAAAAGTCGGTCGGCAAAGCGAGCGCCTCGTCGAGCGCATTGGTGTGCAGCGACTGGGTGTGGCCTTGCGTCGCCGCCATCGCTTCCACAGTCGTGCGCATCACGTTGTTGAAGACGTCCTGCGCGGTCAGCGACCAGCCGGATGTCTGGCAATGCGTGCGCAGTGACAGCGAGCGCGGATCCTTCGGATTGAAAGGCTTCAGCAGCTTCGCCCAGAGCAGCCGCGCGGCGCGCATCTTGGCCACTTCCATGAAGAAGTTCATCCCGGTCGCCCAGAAGAACGACAGCCGCGGCGCGAAGCGGTCGACATCGAGGCCCGCCGCAAGGCCGGCACGAAGGTATTCGACGCCGTCGGCCAGCGTATAGGCGAGCTCGAGGTCCTGCGTCGCGCCGGCCTCTTGCATGTGATAGCCGGAGATCGAGATCGAATTGTATTTCGGCATTTTTTGCGAGGTATACGCAAAAATGTCCGAGATGATCCGCATCGAAGGCGCGGGCGGATAGATGTAGGTGTTGCGCACCATGAACTCTTTCAGAATGTCGTTCTGAATGGTCCCTGAGAGCTTCTCCGGCGGCACGCCCTGTTCCTCGGCGGCCGCAACGTAGAGCGCGAGGATCGGCAGCACCGCGCCGTTCATGGTCATGGACACGCTCATCTGGTCGAGCGGAATGCCCGCAAACAGCGTGCGCATGTCGTAGATGGAATCGATGGCAACGCCGGCCATGCCGACGTCGCCGCCGACGCGCGGATGGTCGCTGTCATAGCCGCGATGGGTGGCGAGATCGAACGCGACCGAGAGGCCCTTCTGTCCGGCCGCGAGATTGCGGCGGTAGAACGCGTTGGAATCCTCCGCGGTGGAGAAGCCGGCATATTGCCTGACGGTCCAAGGCTGGTTGACATACATGGTCGGGTAGGGGCCGCGCAGATAAGGCGCGATGCCCGGATAAGTCTCGAGGAAGTCGAGCCCGGCCAGATCGGTCTCGCTATAAGCGGACTTCACCAGAATGCCCTCGGGCGTCAGCCACGGCTCGGCGCTGCCTGATGGCGCGGCGCTTGTGGTGCGCTCGAACGCGATGTCTGCGAAATCAGGAATGCGGCTCATGGATTCAACCATATCATAGGCGCTCAATCATGGTCCGGATGCTGATGGCTGACGATGGTCGCCATCTTCTCCGGTCCGTAATTCTGCTGCGTGGTCTGGCTTGGAAGATTGGCGATCCCGACCACCCAGCCGAGACGGGACTCGGTGCCGAACTGCCGCGTCGGCACCACGTGGTCCGGGCGGTCGAACGCGCCGGTCATGATCTCGATCCGATCGCCGTCGATGCGGCCAAAGCTCAGCGGCGTGCCGCAGGCGGCGCAAAAGCCGCGCTCGGCGATGGAGGAGGAGCGGAAGAACGACGGCTTTCCCTTGGTCCAGGCGAAGTCCGTCTTGTTGATGTCGGCAAAAGAGGCGAACGGCGCGCCGCTGGCCTTCTGGCACATCCGGCAGTGGCAGATCGAAACCCTGTTCGGCGCCGTCATGACTCCAAAGCGCACTGCCCCGCATTGGCAGCCGCCGGTGAGAACGGGTTTGCCTGCTTCCGTCATGGCTGCTCCATCCGTCGATACGTGTCTTGCAGCGTCGCAAGCGCATCGGCACCGGCAAAGACGAAGCCGGTGACGCCGGCTGCACGCAGCGCCGCCTCGGCATCGGTCGGGCGGCCTGCCAGATAGATAAGTCGGGCCCCGGCGGTTTGCAGGGCCTGCGCCGCGGCTTGGGCGTGTTCCGCATAAACCTTGTCGCTGGAACAAAGACAGGCGAGCCCGGCGCCGGAGGCCTTGAAGGCGGCAGCCAACTGGGCCGGATCGGCGAAGCCCTGGCTGTCGACGGCCTGGATGCCACCGGTCTCGAACAGGCTTTTGGCAAAGGTCGCGCGCGCCGTGAAATCAGCGGGCGTGCCGAGATTGGCCAAGAAGACTTTCGGCCGCGCGCCGTGTGCCTTCAAGGCCGCATCGGATTTGTCCCGCAGCGCCTCGAACGGTTCCGCCAGCCGGATCGGCGGCAGTGCGTCGAATTTGTATTTTTGCTCGCCATAGGGCGCCAGCGCGATCGGCGTCGCCTTCAGCACCGTCGTCTCGTTCTCGTGCAGGTTCGGAAACTCGCTGGCGCCGGTCAGCACGTCGCGGCGTCTTGCGATGTTGGCGTCGCGGGCTTTTCGCGCGGCCGCGACCTTGCTCTGGAACAGGCCCTGCTGAAGCGCAGCGAAGGCGCCGCCGGCTCTCTCGCTCTCCTGGAATAGCGCCCAGGCCGCGTCGCAGAGCTGGCCGGTCAGTGTTTCGATGCCGCCTGCGCCTGCCGCGGGATCGCTGACCTTGGCGAGGTTGCTCTCTTCCAGCAGCACGAGCTGCGTATTGCGCGCCACGCGCCGCGCGAATGGATCGGGCAGGCCGAGCGCCAGCGTATGCGGCAGCACGGTGACCGCGTTGGCACCGGCAAGTCCGGCCGCAAACGTCGCCATGGTCGCGCGCAGCATGTTCACATAGGGATCGCGCTGCGTCAGCATGCGCCAGGCGGTATCGGCGGCGATGTACAGCGGTTTTGGCGTGAGCCCGCACGCCGTCTCGATACGCGCCCACAGCAGCCGCAATGCGCGGAATTTTGCCATGGTGAGGAACTGGTCTGCATCCGCGGCAAGCCGCGCATAGACCATGCCCTGCGCCTGCTCCAGCGGAACGCCCGCGCCCTCGATCGCGCGGAAATAAGCGACGCCGCAGGCGAGCGCGAAGGCGAGCTCCTGCACCTCCGAGCCACCGGCATCGTGGATCACGCGTCCGTCGGCCGATGCAAACGGCCCCTTGAAGCCGAGCGCGGCGAGGCCCTTGACGCCGCCGGTGATGGCCGGAACGATCTCATCCCAGGTATAGGGGCTGTGGCCCCACACCGCGCAGGCCGCGAGCGGATCGAGCCCGAAGCGGATGTCGCAGGCCCCGGGATCGATGCCCTTGCTCTTCACATATTCCGCGACGTGGATCGCCGCCATCCGCGATTGCGGACCGATCTCGAGCTCGAGGCCGATGCCGGCATCGAGATGGACGTCCTTCAAGATCTTTGCGACTGCGTCCGCGGTCGCTTCCAGCCCGAAACCGTGAGCGGCATTGCCGCCGGCGAACACCAGCGCCAGCCCCGTCGCGCCATTTTCGAGATCGGTCAGTGCCTGTGCATTCGCCGCACTTGCATCGGGATGGTCGATCCGCTGCATGATCTGCCAGGGCGCGGATGCCGGCCGTCCCACCACGGGCGCAATGCCTTTGGCGCGCGGATAGAGCGGATCGATCTTGATCCCGTCATAGGTCTTGCCAACCAGCTTCTCGAACGGCGCGCCCTTCAGCACGCCATCGACCAGCTTGCGCCAGTCCTCGACGGTCGCCTTGGGAAAATCCGCCGCCAGCGGCAGGTCGTCAGTCGCGGAGGTCATGCGGCGAAGGGCTCCCGAAAATCTTGTTGTTCGCAGGCGAAATTGCCACGGCCGGCCGTCCCTGCAAACGGTTGTTTTTGGTTAACCGGTATCCGGAAGCCGCTCAATGCCTTGTGTCGAGACGCTGGCGAGACCGTCATGGACACGAATGCCTGCGATCACGCGGTCGGGCGCGATCTCGGCCAGCGGCACCAGCACAAAGGCGCGCTCGAATAGGCGCGGATGCGGCAGGGTCAGGTCAGGCTTCTGCATCGACACATCGTCATAGGCGATCATGTCGAGATCGAGCGTGCGCGGGCCCCAGCGCCGCTCTTTATCGCGGGTGCGGCCGAATTTCTGCTCGACCTTCTGCATCACGAACAGGAGCGCATGCGGATCAAGGCTGGTCTCGATCTCGATGCAGGCGTTGATGAAGGGAGCCTGGTCCTCGTCGCCCCAGGGCGGCGTCGCATAGTCCGACGAGCGCGCGATCAAAGCGGCCTGCGCCATGCCGCAGATATGGGCGATTGCCTTCTGGAAGGTCGCGCGGACATCGCCGACATTGCCGCCGAGCGCAATCAGGACGCTCGCCATGTCAGGGGTGCCGCGAGCGCGTCAGCATGACGCCGACGTCGTCGAAGATCGCGGCGATCGGCGCATGCGGCTTGTGCACGGTGATCTTGACCGCACGGATGCGCGGAAAGTGCGACAGGATAGCGTCGGCCACCGCGCCGGCCGCGCGCTCCAGTAGCTTGTAATTGGTGTTCTTGAAGGCCGCGGTGGTGGTCGCCACGACGTCGGCGTAGGACACGGTGTCGGCGAGCCGGTCGCTGCGGGAAGGCTCCGACAGGTCGGTATAGAGCTCGAGGTCGATGACAAAGCGTTGGCCGACCTCGGTCTCGTGCTCCATCACGCCGTGGCGGGCATGGATCGACAGGCCGGTTACGAAGATCGTATCGGTCATGGCTTGCTCTCGATTGCGTGCGCCACTCGCAGGGCCTGCAAGGTCTCGGCGACGTCGTGGGTGCGGATGATTTTCGCGCCGCGTTGTGCGGCGAGCAGATGTGCGGCGATCGAGCCGGCGAGCCGCTCGGTCGGCTCCGACGGCGACACCGAGGCGATGAAGCGTTTTCGCGAGGCACCAACGAGGATCGGCAGGCCGAACATGTCGAGCTCGCGAAGTCGTGCCAGCGCAATCATGCTCTGTTCTGCCGTCTTGCCGAAGCCGATGCCGGGATCGAGCACGATCTTGTCGCGGGCGATGCCGGCTTGTGCCGCGATATCCAGCGAGCGCTGGAAGAACGCCTTCATGTCCGCAATGATGTCGATGGCGGGATCGACCCTGTCGCGGTTATGCATGACGATGACAGGGACGCTCCTCGCGGCCACCAGCGGCGCCATGCCGGCGTCGCGTTGCAGGCCCCAGACGTCGTTGGCGATCGCAGCGCCCTGGTCGAGCGCAAAGGCCACCACTTCCGCCTTCATGCTGTCGATCGAGACCGGCACGCCGAGCGCCACGATGTCCGATAGCACCGGCTTGAGCCGGGCCAGTTCGTCTGCCGCGGTGACCGGCCGGGCGCCCTTGTAGGGCCGGGTGGACTCGGCACCGATATCGATGATGTCGACCCCCACCTCGATCATCGCCCGCGCCCGCGCGAGTGCCTGCTCGGGCGCGATGAATTCGCCGCCGTCGGAGAATGAATCCGGGGTGACGTTGAGCACGCCCATCACCGCCGGGATCGGCCGCTCCAGCAGCGTCCGCAGCACGTCAGGCCCGACTGAACCGGCCGCCGGGACGGATGGGGAGTGCGAGGCATTCATGCGGCCCGCTTTAGCGGTCGGGGAGGGGGAGTCAAGACGGGAAGGCGTGGGTTGCCAGCGTTTGGACAGGGCGTCGCACACCCTCGCTGTCATTGCCCGCGAAAGCGGGCAATCCAGTATCCAGAGACAGTGCCGCGATACGGAGGAGCCGCGGCGTACTGGATACCCCGCTTTCGCGGGGTATGACGGCAGAGTTGGGATGCATTGTTGCTCATCGGGCAAAACAATGCCGAGAGAGTAGCGCCCACCCCGTATGCGGAGAGCAGCAGTCCTAATACGAAATCTTTGGCGGCAGCTTCTTCGCCTTGGCGATGATGTCGCCGACCGACTTCTCCGAGGGCAGGATGCGGAGCAGCTTTTTCTTCTCGTTGGCGTCCCGCATGCTCTGGGCGAGCCTTGCCGGGTTACGGTAGGCGAGCTCGCGCACGGTGGTGACGCCGGCGGCGCGGACCAGACCGACCTTGGCCCTGCCCATGCCGGGGATGCGCATGTAGTCGGAGACGTTGGCCCATTCCAGCAGCAACTGCTCGCTGATGCCGGTCTTCACGGAGAGCGCCTTGCGGCCCTTCACGGTCGAAGCCGCCTCGAGCAGCGCGTCGGTGGTGCGGATACCCTGCGCCTTCAACTTGTTGGCGGCAAAGGCCGACAGGCCCTCAATCTCGGAGATCGGATATGTCATGATACTCGATGTGAAATGCGCAGGCGTCAGGCGAACTGGCTGAGGCCCGGGGTCCCCGCGATGATCTTGCCCATCTGATCCGCTCCGATTTTGTCTCGGCCGAAGCGAAAAAGTTCACGGGCGATGTTCTGAATCTCGGACATGCCAAGTCCCAGGCCCATCAGGCGCGTGCCGACCGCCATCAGGCCGCCGCCCATCAGCCGCGACAGTCCTCCGCCGGTGCCGGATGCCTCGATTGCCGCTTCTGCACCTGGAATCTGGTCGATCAGGACCTGGACGCTGTCGGAAGGACCCTCGTTGCGGAGGAAGCCCAAGATAATGCCGACGGTCTTTTCGGCGACAGCACTATCTATGCTGGCGTTTGTCGCCAGCCGCCCGATTAGCTCGTCCATATGGCCGCCCCTCAGCCGGTTCACATGCCGGAGTATTGCTTTCGAAAATGATCTTGAGCCGGTGTGGTGTGAAATACAAGCGATGAACGCCATCAACGTTCCGATTCATTCTCGAACGCGCGAGAAGTGTTGCAGTGATGCAAGAGCGGAGATGAAATCGGCAAAAAAATGCCGCGATGCGAATGCGTCCTTCCTACTTTCGGCGGATGTCCACCTGCATATTTCCGACGATGTCGCATGCCCGGAGCGCGTTGAATGGTTTCAATCAGCGCGCGACATGCGTTAAACTACGGAACTGTGCATTCGAGTTTCGATATGCGAAACAGGGCAGAGAGATCAGGGAATAATGACCGCACAGGACAGCAAGCTCGGTGATACCGACGACAAAATCTTCGTCGGTAAAGGAAACGAGCAGGCTTGGCTGACGCTGGCGTTCGCCAATCGCCACGGCCTCGTCACAGGTGCAACCGGAACCGGCAAGACGGTCTCGCTGCAGGTTATGGCGGAAGGATTTGCGCGCGCCGGTGTTCCGGTCTTCGCGGCCGACATCAAGGGCGACCTCTCGGGCATCTCCGAGGTCGGCGTGCCCGCGGATTTCATCGTCAAGCGCGCCACCGAGATGGGACTGACGTTCGAGCCCGACCAGTTCTCGACGGTGTTCTGGGACGTGTTCGGCGAGCAGGGCCACCCGGTCCGTGCGACCGTCACAGAAATGGGCCCGCTGCTGCTCGCACGTATGCTGGACCTGAACGACGTGCAGGAAGGCGTGCTCAACGTCGCCTTTCGCGTCGCCGACGACAACGGGCTGACCCTGATCGACATGAAGGATCTGCGCGCGCTGCTCGATGCCATCGTGCCCGATGCGGGCAAGAAGGGGACGGATGCCGAGGACAGTCCGCTTGCCGAGATCAAGAAGGCGGCGCAGGGTTTTGGTAATGTCACCAAGGCCACGGTCGGCACCATCCAGCGCCAGCTTCTGGTGCTCGAGAACCAGGGCGCCACCAAATTCTTCGGCGAGCCGGCGCTGACGCTGAAGGACTTCATGAAGACCGACCGCGACGGCCGCGGCATGGTCAACATCCTCGTCGCCGACAAACTGCTGCAGAGCCCACGGCTTTACGCGACATTCCTGCTGTGGATGCTGTCGGAATTGTTCGAGGAGCTGCCCGAGGCCGGTGACCTGCCCAAGCCGAAGCTGGTCTTCTTCTTCGACGAGGCGCATCTGTTGTTCAACGACGCGCCCAAGGCGCTGATGGACAAGATCGAGCAGGTGGTGCGCCTGATCCGCTCCAAAGGCGTCGGCGTTTATTTCGTGACTCAAAACCCGGTCGACGTGCCCGACCGCGTGCTCGGACAATTGGGCAACCGGGTGCAGCACGCGCTGCGCGCCTTCACCCCGCGCGACCAGAAGGCGGTCGCCGCTGCGGCCCAGACCTTCCGCCCCAACCCGAAGCTCGACACCGCCAAGGTGATCATGGAGCTCGGCAAGGGCGAGGCGCTGGTGTCCTTTCTCGAAGGCAATGGCACGCCGGCGATGGTCGAGCGGGTGATGATCCGGCCGCCATCGGCCCGGATCGGACCGATCACGCCGGAAGAGCGCAAGGCGATCATGGATGCAAGCCCGGTGAAGGGCAAATACGACACCGCCGTTGATGCAGAGTCCGCCTACGAGATGATCCAGAAGCGCATTGCCGGCACGGCGGCGACTGCCGATCCCGGCGCGGCTGGCGGCATTGGAGGCGGTGGCATCCTCGGCCAGATCGGCTCGATGGTCGGCACCATCTTCGGCACGAACGTCAAGCGCGGCCGCCTCTCGACGGGCCAGGTCATCGCCCGCGACGTGACCCGATCGGTCACCAATCAGGTAATCGGGGGGATGGCGGCCAATATCGGCAAGTCCGTCGCCGGCCAGCTTGGTGGCTCGATCGGCCGCACGCTGGTCCGCGGCGCGCTCGGCGGCTTGCTGCGCAGGTAGGCAGAAAGCCTCGTTTGAGGCAACTCCTCCGCAAACCCGCCGCTTGTGCGCGGCGGGTACAAATTCGGGTGATCAGGACTCTCCAAGCGTTCGTTGGTCTGCTAGGTGCTATGGCCCCTGACTGGACCACATCGTGACCTCACCTAAATCTTTCGTTCGATCCGGCGCACTCCGAACCCTGTCGTTGCGTGCGCCACTCGACCTGCTCTTCCTGCTCTGCTGCTTCATCCTGGCTGCCGATGTCCTTGGTCCCGAGATCTTCGGGCACGGCAAGACCAAGGACTACGGCCTGTGGTACTGGGCCGGGCAGCAGGTCTTGAAGGGTGGGCCGCTCTATCCCGGCGATATCCACCAGTACTTCGAGTTCATCTACCCACCGCTGCCGGCGATCCTGCTGGCAGTCCCGAGCTGGTTCGGCAAGATCGCGCTCTACAGCGTGCTGTCGATCCTGAATATTGCGGCGTGGTGGTACACCGGGATGCTCTCCAATGTCATGAGCGGTTCGGGCCGCACGCCTGGCCCTTGGCTGGAGGCGCTGCCCGCTCTCGTCACCGT
Source organism: Bradyrhizobium lupini (assembly GCF_040939785.1). Classification (NCBI taxonomy): domain Bacteria; kingdom Pseudomonadati; phylum Pseudomonadota; class Alphaproteobacteria; order Hyphomicrobiales; family Nitrobacteraceae; genus Bradyrhizobium; species Bradyrhizobium lupini. The sequence continues at coordinate 1,270,458 of NZ_CP162553.1, read as the reverse complement.
GACCTTCGTGTTCGACATGTTCGATCTTGGCCAGCCGAACCTCGTCTTGCTGGCGATGATGCTCTACGGCTTCTGGAGTTTGCAGCATCAGCGCTCCTGGCTCGCAGGCTTCATGTTCGCGCTCGCCGCCGCCATCAAGGTGTTTCCCATTGCGGTGCTGCCCTATCTGGTCTGGCGGCGAAAGTGGGGAGCCGCCGTCGCTACGGTCGCGTTCGCCGGCATCCTTCTCTATATCGTGCCGGCCCCCATTCGCGGCTTCGAGCGCAACGCCGCCGAGGTCAAGACCTGGTATCAGGGCATGGTCGGGTCGAGTTCGGAAAAAGGATTTGGCCAGCGCGACGAGCAGAACTGGTCGTGGGTGAACCAGTCACTCATTGCTGTCACGCACCGGCTGGTCCGGCCAATCAACTACAATCAGGAGGATCCGAGCAAGCCGCCGCGCACGATGAATGTCATCGACGTCGATTACAGGACGGCGAACTGGATCGTGCTGGCGCTGTCGGCGTTGCTCGGACTCGGCTTCGTCGCGGTCATGCCACGGCAAGCGCGGCGCACGGCGCGCTCGGACGCCGAGGAACTCGGCATCCTGTTCTGCCTGATGACGGTGGCATCGCCTCTGGCGCGGCAATACTACTTCATGTGGCTGTTCTTCCCGATGACGGTGCTGATGCATCGTGCCGCCTTCGACGAGCGGGCGAACGTGCGCCTGGGAACCTGGCTCGCCCTTGGCGCCGCCGGCATCCTCATGCTGCTGGCGCTGCCGTGGTTTCCAAATGTCTTGCAGGCCTGGGGCAACAACCTCGTCGCCACGGCGGTGCTCGCAGCTAGTCTCGCATGGCACATCCGGCATCCGCCGGTTGCGGCTGGCCCCAACGCCGCGGCAGCGCTAAAAGCCGATAGTTCTTGAGAAGACATCTTGAGCCCCGACGTCTTGGGATTCGAACGCAGGGAATACGACCAATGGCAAATGCGCAGCTTCAATCCGTGCTCGACCACATCGACAAGGAGTTCGACAACAGCCTGGAGCGCCTGTTCTCGCTGTTGCGGATCAAGTCGATCTCCGCCGATCCGGCCTTCGCGGCCGATTGCAAGGCGGCGGCCGAGCATCTTGCCAGGGACATCGCGAGCCTCGGCGTTGCCACTGAAGTGAGGCCAACCGCCGGCCATCCCGCGGTCGTCGGCAAGAGCGTCGCGGGCGGCCGTCCGCATGTGCTGTTCTACGGCCACTATGATGTGCAGCCCGTCGATCCGCTCGAGCTCTGGCACCGTCCGCCATTCGAGCCTGTTGTGACCGACCATGCCGATGGTCGCAAGATCATCGTGGCGCGCGGCGCCGAGGACGACAAGGGCCAGGTCATGACCTTCGTCGAGGCCTGCCGCGCCTGGAAGAGGGTGACGGGGTCGCTGCCGATCGACGTCACGTTCCTGATCGAAGGCGAGGAAGAAGTCGGCTCGAAGAACTTCGTGCCCTTCATCGAAGCCAACAAGGACGAGTTTAAGGCTGACTACGTGCTGGTCTGCGACACCGGCATGTGGGACCGCAACACGCCGGCGATCACGACCTCGCTGCGCGGCCTGCTCTATGAGGAGCTCAAGATCACCGCCGCCAATCGCGACCTGCATTCCGGCGTGTTCGGCGGTAGCGCGATGAACCCGATCCGGGTGCTGACCAAAATTCTCGGCGCGCTGTTCGACGACGACAATCGCATCACCATTCCGGGCTTCTATGATGGGGTGAAGGACACGCCGCCGGATATTCTCGCGCAGTGGAAGAAGCTCGATTTCACGCCGGACACATTCCTCAAGCCCGTTGGGCTATCGATACCGGCCGGCGAGAAGGGCAGGCTCCTGGTCGAGCAAGCTTCCACGCGTCCGACCTGCGACGTCAACGGCATCTGGGGCGGTTATATCGGTGAGGGCTCGAAGACGGTGATCCCGTCGCAGGCCTCGGCCAAGGTCTCGTTCCGACTGGTCGAAGGGCAGGATCCGCAAAAGACCCGCAAGGCTTTCCGTGAGTACGTGACGGCGCGCATTCCGGGAGACTGCAAGGTCGAGTTCGGCGACCACTCTGCCGGGCCTGCGATTGCGCTCGACTGGAACATGAAGCCGCTCGCCGCGGCCAAGACCGCGCTGACCGAGGAATGGGGCAAGGAGACCGTGTTGATGGGCTCGGGCGCCTCGATCCCGATCGTCGCGGACTTCAAGCGTACGCTTGGGCTGGATTCGCTGCTCGTCGGTTTCGGCCTCGACGACGACAATATCCACTCGCCGAACGAGAAGTACGACCTCCGCAGTTTCCAGAAAGGCATCCGTTCCTGGGCCCGCATCCTCGCGGCGCTGGCGGAGGTGAAGTAGGGCGCTCTTTCCTCGTCATTGCGAGCGTAGCGAAGCAATCCAGAAATCTCTCTCCGGCGCCAGCCTGGATTGCTTCGTCGCTTCGCTCCTCGCAATGACGGGGCCAAATAAAAAACGCCGCCCGGAATTGGGCGGCGTTTCATTCCAAAAGGCGTAGAGGTTCGTTGACCGTTACCCTACACCAAATCCCGAAAATTTCAAGAGCGGTAGCCCGGAAGCTCGCGGTCCAGCTTGCGTAGCAGCGGTGGCCACACGAGGTTGGTGGCGCGCAGCTCGGCGCGGTCGCGGTTGGCGAGCAGCTCGGTGTTCTTGTCGATCGCGACATCGTCGACCGGGTAGACCGGCGTGCCCAGCGCGCGCGTACGCACCTGCATCGAGCAGGCTCGCTCGAGGTGATACATGCGCTCGAAGGCCGAGGCGACCGAGCGCCCGACCGTCAGCGTGCCGTGGTTGCGCAAGAGCATGTGGTTGTGGTCGCCTAGGTCCTTCTGCAGCCGCGGCCGCTCGTCGTGGTCGAGGGCGATACCTTCGTAGTCGTGATAGGCGAGGTCGTGGGTGACGAGCTGGGCGGTCTGGTTCAGCGGCAGCAGGCCTTCGGCGCTGCTCGAGACAGCGGTGCCGTCGAGGGTGTGAAGATGCAGCACGCAGATGGCGTCCTCGCGAACCTCGTGGATCGCCGAGTGGATGGTGAAGCCGGCGGGGTTGACGCTGTATTCGCTCTCGGAGAGCTGGTTGCCGTGCAGATCGACCTTGACGAGGCTCGACGCCGTGATCTCGTCGAACATCAGCCCGTAGGGGTTGATGAGGAAATGATGGTCGGGGCCGGGCACGCGCGCTGAGATGTGGGTGTCGACCAAGTCGTCCCAGCCGTAGAGCGAGACGAGGCGATAGCAGGCGGCGAGATTGACCCGTTGCTGCCACTCGGCCTCCGTCATGTTCGACGGCACTTCCTTCAGGCGCGCTTCCGCTGGCGACATGGCTGATCTCTCCGAACATCGTTGTTGCAGGGAGGGAGCGTAGTCCTGCCGCGACCTGCCAGCAAGGCACACAAAGCGCGGCAGTCCAGCGTAGCCCGCATGAGCGAAGCGACATGCGGGGCTGCCTGATAGGCCCCGGATGTCGCTGCGCTCATCCGGGCTACGGTCCTACAAGAGAGAAGAATTTTTACGGCGCCGGGATCGAGAGCAGGCTGGAAATGCTGCTGCCGCGGATATCGTAGACGCGGGCGAACACCACGTCGTCGCGCTTGATCTCGACCAGCACGGGGGCGGTGAGGCCCTTGCAGTAGAACTCACCGAGCGTCATGGCGAAATCGGCGGCATTGGAATCCCAGCCAATGGTGAAGTCGGGGCCGAGCGCGACCTGGGCGGGACGCTGCGGACCGCACACGGCAACCTTCCATTTCCGATTGCGCGGCGGCACTTCCTGGCGTTCGACCAGCTGCTCGCGCAATTCGTCGGAGGCCTGCTTCAGCGCGAGGCCCCAATAATCCAGCATGAAGCGGTCGTCGGCGCCGCGCACGGTGCCGGCGATGTGGTTGAAGTGGGTGTATTGATAGGGATGCAGGCGGATCATCTCGGCGAGCGAGAGCGCAAGGCCAAAGCAGAAGGTGGCGAGCACGACCGGCTGCCAGGTGCGATGATTGGCGCGCAGGCGCTCCATGGCCCAGCCAAAGGCGACGCCGCCGAGCACCGCCATCGGCGGGATCACGAAGACGAAATGGCGGATGCCATTGTACAGCGCCGGTCGCTTCACCATCGCGATCGCGAGCGGCAGCGTCGCGGCGAGCGTGAGCATCAGCAGGATGGTCTTGCGGCGGGCTGGGACCTCGCGGCGGGGCAGCATAACCAAGGTGCCGATCACGGCGCCGAACGTCAGCACCAGCATCACCTCGGGCAACTGAAGTGCGAACAGCGTCGGCAGATAGGACCAGGGCATGTCAGGCACGGATACGATCGCGCCGTCGAACATCTCCTTCCAGGGTTTCTCGAAGAAGTGCGAGAAGTAGGTCAGCGCCTCGAAGGGATTGCCGGGCTCCATGATCGACCACGGCCAGATCAGCCCCATCACGAGATAGCCGAGCACGAGGCCGGGCAGCAGCACGTAGACGACATGAGCGAAGCGTCGGACCGACTCGCGGAGGCCCTCGCTGCGCAGTTCCTCCAGGAACAGCGGCATGAAGCCGATCACGGCATAGACCAGCGCAAGCCCGCCGAGGATGCGGGTGCCGAGCGAGAGGCCGGCACCAAGGCCGACGATGAGGATCGTGCGCGGCGAAGGCTGCGGATATTCCTCGGCGAGGCGGACGAGACCCAGCATCAGGACGATCATGGCCACGGCGAAGGGCGCATCCTTCGGGTTCATGAACATGTGGCCGTAGAAGATCGGGCAGAGCGCGAGCAGCAAGAGTGAGGCAAGTCCCGCAAGCGGGCCGCCGATACGGCGGCCGAGCCGCCACATCACGGCAAGTCCGATCACGCCGACGACGGCGCCGACCAGACGGCGCGTCTCGAACAGCTCGAGCGGAATCACCTTGTGCAGGAGGGCCGCGACCATGTCGAAGCCGCCGCCATACATATAGAGGTTGGCGAAGGAGAGTGCCGCGGTGTCCTTGAAACCGGAACCGAACATGCGCAGCAGCAGGTCGGCATATTCGGCGTGGGTGTAGTCGTCCCAGCCGAGCCCATAGTCGCGGAAGGTCAAGCCTGCAATGACGGCGACCGCAGCCAGCACCAGCATGGCGAGATCGTCGCAAGTCCGTTCAACCGAGCGCCGCAGAGGCGTGTCGATCGCCGAAGTCGTGATGGATGTCATGGCTATTGGTGACCCGGAATCCCCTCTTGGCCCTGCTGGTGCGCGCGGGCCTGCTCCCCGGAATCCCTATAGCGCAGTTCCATTACCAAGTAATTGGGCATTATGGCTAAATTCCTGATGCAACGCAGCAAATCCGACCAACTTGAGAGCAGCCTAGAAGTAGCGAGCCGTAGCTGAAGGGAATGTGAATAAGTCCCTGATTTCCTTTCCTTTAGGAACGCAGCCTATAATTCGACGTTGGCGTGGAACACCGGATGACGGTATCGTGGCGTGACGAGTGTCGCGTATGGCTGCGCGGCCGGGGGTGAGTTCGATGGCGTTGGCATTGTTGATCGCGGGGATTTTCGCCGTTTTGGCGGGCCTCCTTGCGATCCTGTTCGGCTTCACCGTCAGGGAATTCAGTCTCGGCAGTACCCTCATAATCTCCGGTACCATCGGCGTCTGCTCCGGACTGTTACTGGCCGGCCTCTACGTGGTGGTCGCGGAGTTGAAGGGCATCGCTCGCCGGCTGGCTGGATCAATTGCACCATCCGACGTTCGGGTCAGGCCCGTGCTGCCGGGTCTCGGGATGGCCGGGACGCCTGCCCCCGCGCCTGAGCCGGCGGGCGCCGAGAAGATGGAGCCGGCGCCGCCATTGCCGGCCGCAGGACCGCCGCCTTGGCAGAACGAAGCAGCCGCGCGCGAGCGTCCGCGCGTCGAGCCGCCGCCAGCGCCGGAAGCTCCGAGCCCGCCTGAGGTTCCGGAACCGCCGCGCCGGCGCAACCTGTTGTTCGCCTCGACCTCCCGCAAGGAGCGTGAGCGCGCGGAAGCGAAGACCGGCGAGGGCTTGCCGCCGCTGCCGCATGCCGAGCCGTCGGCGGAGCCTGCCGCCCCGGAGACGCCGCCTGCGAGCTTTGACGACGCCTGGCCGAAGCCGGACCGTATGAGGCCTCCGGAGCCGCCGGCCGCCGCGCGGCGCCCGCCACCGCGCTCGCCGTCGACCTTCGCTGAGCCTGCTCCGCCGCCCGCACCCGAGCCTGCGGCTGCGGCCGAGCAGGCGCCTGTGACCGTGCTCAAATCCGGCATCGTCGACGGCATGGCTTATTCGCTCTATTCCGATGGCTCGATCGAAGCCCAGATGCCTGAGGGGATGATGCGCTTTGCCTCGATCGACGAGCTGCGCTCCCACCTCGACCAGCGCGGCGCTTGAGAGCGGGCGCAGGCAAATCTGGTGCAGGCAAAACGCTAGCGTAGACAAGTAAAGCGGTGGTGTTCTTGTCACTTCGTCAGTAAATCAGCCCGGATTCCTTAGTCGTCCCATTTCAGCCGAACGTATTGTTGACACGGAATACTTTGGCGTCGTCTCTCGCGTGAGACGCAAGGTGGAGAAAGGCGGGGCCGATGTCGGATGCTGGGGCTAAGAATTTCGTTGAGCTGACGGCGGGCATCGTGTCGGCCTATCTCAGCAACAATCCAACGCCTGCGGCTGAGATTCCTGAATCTGATCAGCCAGGTGCATGGCGCGCTGGTGCGCGTTTCGTCAGGCCGCACCGAGACGGCGCCGCTCGAGCCAGCGAAGCCGGCGGTCTCGCTGAAGAAGTCGATCGCGCCCGATTATCTGGTTTGTCTGGAAGACGGCAAGCGCTTCAAGTCGCTGAAGCGCCATCTGCGCACCCAATACAACATGACGCCGGAGCAATATCGCGAGAAATGGGGCCTGCCGGCCGACTATCCCATGGTCGCACCGAACTATGCGGTGGCCCGCTCGCAGCTTGCGAAGCAGATGGGACTGGGACAGCAGCAGCGGAAGCGGAAGTAGAGTTTCTACGACGCTTCCGCGAGCGCCTCTTTCGCGTCGGTCTTGATCCGCTCGACCATCGAGCGCAGGCCGTTCGAACGCTGCGGCGTCAGATGGTCGCGAAAGCCGAACTCGTCGAATACGGCAATGGCGTCGGTCGCAAGAATCTCCTGTGGCGTGCGGCCGGAGTAAAGCGACAGAACGATCGCGACCAGCCCGCGCACGATGTGGGCGTCACTGTCGCCGCGATATGTCAGGATCGGCGCGCCGTCATCGCGACGATCAATCAGCTTCTGAAGCCAGACCTGGCTGACACAGCCATTCACCTTGTTCTCGGCCGAATGCTCGGCTTCGGACATCGGTTCCAGGGTGCGGCCGAGCTCGATGACGTACCGATAGCGGTCGTCCCACTCGTCCAGAATCTCGAAATTATCCCTGATTTCATCGATCGTCGTCATGCTGGCCCAAAGTTCCCGTTCAGGCCAATATAGGGACGCAAAGCGCCGAAATCGATAGGGTTTGGGCGCTAATTCGCTGTCGCGGGCGCCGGGCCGCGCCATTCCAGCGCGAGGTCGTCCTGGGACAGGGTGTCGCGCGGCGCCTCGCTCGCAGCAAGATCGCCTTCGCCGGCCAGCGCGATCGAGCCGGTGTGGTCGGGCGCCTTCTTGTCGGGCTTCTCGAGCTGCTCTTTCTTGTCGTTAATGATCTGGTAGATCTTCTTTGCGCCGTCCTGCGCCCGCTGGCCGATGATGGTGGCGGCCTGTCCGCCGACCTCGCACGCCGTCGGCTGGCGCTTGCAGAACTGGGTCATGTCGGAGACGGCCGCGGTCGCAGCCTGCACCGCGTCGGCAGCGCCGATCTGCGGCAGCTTGTCCGATTCGGGCGTCTTGTCCCGCGGCAGGAGCACCAGCACCAGCCCGAGCCAGAATGTGATGCGAAGCAGAAAGCGCATCTTGCGACCTGTATGTTAGATCCCGCCGCGGCGATCTCCGCGGATGTCGGACCTAGCAACTCTCGATAAATCGCAAGTGATTGCCTTCCGCTTAATTCGCGGAAAATTGAGTCAAGAATCTTTGCTATCGATGGTGTCGTAAATTTTCGATTGACGTCCGTGCCGTGAGCGCTGCCGCCACGCCCGTCCACCATTTCGAAACCATGCGGATCACGGTGAAACCCTGTGTTCACCATCCTCGCCGATGACGTCGTCAAATCGTCTAAAAAGCCCTGCGATGACGGGGTGTCCGGCGGCGCGCCGCGATGCCTTAGTGTTCGTTTAAGGTCGCTCTGACACGGTGGCTCAACGATAAGGAGGCGTTCCGGCGCGTCTTCCCGACGAATGAGCCGAAGCGCGAGACCCGTGACAGTTTTGAGTATCATCCGCGATTGTCTCGATGCGCTGCTGCATCCCTCCGCGCGTTACGACGCGCTGACGCGAGCGCGCCATCGTGCCTTCATGGCCCCGCGGCTGCTCGGCAGCCTAGCCGCCTTTGCCGCATTCCCGGTCTATCTCGCCATGCGCGGCGCGCCGAGCGCGATCGAGGTGGCAGCCTTCGCCTGGCTGATTGCGCCGATCCTGTTGTCCTGGTTCCTGTCGCGCACCGGCCGTTACGAAGGCGCGCATGTGCTGTCGTCGCTGGCGCTCTCGGGCCTGATCATGGCGGTTGCGGTGACGACCGGCGGCATCGAATCATTCGCCGCAATCTGGCTGGTTGTCGTTCCCCTCGAAGCTGCGCTGTCGGCCTCGCGCCGCGTCGCGGCCTTTGCCTCGCTGCTGGCGCTGTCCTGCGCCGGCATCCTGATCCTCGTCAGCCAGCTCGGCTGGCTGCCGATTGGCGATACCAGCGCTGCGGAACGCGGCGTGCTGATAGCGTTCGGCGTCGCCTCGGCGACGCTCTATGCCGCAGGTCTGGCCTTCGGAGCGGAATCGCTCGCGCGCACCAGCGTTGCGCTGCTGTTGCGTGAGGAAGAGCGTTACCGCCTCCTGGCGCGGAACATGAGCGACGTCATCTCGAGGCATCAGCGCAACGGCGCGGTGCAGTTCATTTCACCGGCGGTGGAAGCCATGCTCGGCGTGCCCGTCGCGCAACTGCTCGGCCACGGCCTGTTCGATCGCGTCCATGTCGCCGATCGGCCGGCGTATCTGACGGCGCTGTCCGATGCCGCGCGCGGCGACGTGCGCAGTGTCGAGTTCCGGTTGCGCCGGGAGCGTGCCGGCTCTGAGCGCGGCCAGGTTGATTTCATCTGGGTCGAGATGCGCTGCCGCCCGCTCGATCAGGATATGGGCCGTGATGCCACGCGCGAGGCCGATGTCGTCGCCGTGATGCGCGATGTCACCGACCGCAAGCTCGGGGAGCAGGCGTTCGATCAGGCGCGCAGCGCTGCAGAGGCGGCGGACGCCGCCAAGACGCGCTTCCTCGCCACCATGAGCCATGAGCTGCGCACGCCGCTGAACGCCATCATCGGCTTCTCCGAGATGATCACGCAGGAGCAGACCTTGATGCTGGGCGCGGCCCAGCGGAGGGAATACGCCCAGCTCATCAACGATTCCGGCCAGCATCTGCTCTCGGTCGTCAACGGCATCCTGGACATGTCCAAGATGGAGTCGGGCAATTTCGAGATGGCGTCCGAACCGTTCGCGCCGCGTGCATCATTGATGCATTGCTGCAATCTGCTGGCGCTGAAGGCGCGGGAGAACGGCGTCGATCTTGTCACCGATGCGCCGCAGGATCTGCCTGTCATGACCGGCGATCCGCGCGCCTTCAAGCAGATCGTGCTCAACCTCGTCGCGAACGCCGTCAAGTTCACCGAGCGTGGCGGTCAGGTCACCGTAACGGCCGCGGTCTCGGGCTCGCAGCTTGCGCTGCGCGTCAGCGACACCGGAATAGGCATCGCGCCTGACGATCTCAAGCGCATCGGCGCGCCGTTCTTCCAGGCTGGCAAGACCTATCAGCGCCGTCACGAAGGCACCGGCCTCGGACTTTCGATCGTGAAGAGCCTGGTGGCGTTGCATCTCGGCGAATTGACGGTACAAAGCAGGCTCGGCGAGGGCACTGCCGTCACCGTCAAGCTGCCGCTCGTCTACACGCCGCAAGCCAAGACGTCTGATATGAAGACTTCTGATGGCAAGATGTCCGACAGCAAGGCGAGCGAGAGCAAGATCGCGACCCTGAAGCCGGTGCTACGCCAGGAAGTTCAGGACCATCCTCACGACCAAGTTCAGGACCAACCCGCTCTGGTGAAGAAAAGTGCCTAAAAAGTCTGCCAAGGACGAAGCCGCTCCGCGCCGCCGTGGCGCCAAGGCCGCGGTCATCGATGTCGAGACCGAGCGCAATCTCGTGCTGCGCGTGCTGCTGCATAGCCCCAAGGATACCCTGGCCGGTCTCGTCGCCGTTGCCGCCATCGGCGCGATCGCTGCCAATGCGCTGTTCCTGCAGACCGGCCGGCATCCAGCGCCGATGTTCGGCACCGTGATCAATCTTCCCGCACCGTCGTTCCTGGCGCTGTCGAACCCCTTGCCGCGTCCGCGTCCCGTCGGCGCCGATACCTCGCCGCTCGAGCCGAGAGCGACGGAGTTTCGTGCCGAACCCAGACCTGCGGAAAAGCCGCCTGAAAGGCCTGTCGAGGCGACCGCATCGACGCCGCGCTCGGGCGATCCCATGACCAATCTGGTCAAGCAAACGATTTCGGCGCCGCCCTCCGTCACGCGTCCTCCGGCGCCGATCCCCGTGCAGCAGAGCCCGGCCGCGCGGCGCATCGCCGGCGTGCAGCGCGCGCTGTCCGAATATGGCTACGGGAATTTGAAGATCACGGGCGCGATGGGCGCCGAGACCCAGTCCGCGATCCAGAAATTCGAGCGCGAGCACAAGATGCAGGTCACCGGCCAGCTATCCGACCGCCTGCTCCGCGAGCTCGGCGCCGCGATCGGCCACCCCGTCGAATAGTCGTGACTGTTGTGCGAAGGCTGGTGCTGATTGCACCGCTGTCCTATCGTGCGCTCCATGCGTTTGAAATCAAATATCTGGGTCTCAGCCTATCTGCGCCGGTGCCAGACCGAGGGCGTGTACGGCGCGGTGCGGCGTCGCGGCGCGGAGGAGGCGGGTGCGGTGTTCGTGAAGGTCTCGCTGCTTGACGGCAATGCGATGCTCTATGTGCCGGCGCCGCAGACCTCTTATGAAGACGGTCGGCCGGTCGATCGCTTCTTTGTGCCGCTTGCGCCGCAACCGATGCCGGAGCCCGCGGTGGAGGAGCGCCTGACCAAGGAAATCCGCTTCGACCCCGATATCTGGATCGTCGAGACCGAAGACCGCGCCGGGCGGCATTTTCTCGAGCTGGCGAAGGCCTAACGATCCGATCCGTCAGTCCCTGTCCGCACCGCGGGCGCGGAGCCGGGCTGCACGCCCGGGCGCGTCTGGCTTGCGCCCGCACGTGCGCGCTGGCGCTCGCTGTCATGCAGCGAGGGCTGGTACTTTGCGCGGGTGACGGCGAGCGTCGAGCCGCGCCAGGCGGCCAGCATCACCAGCGCCGCGCGATCGCTGAGGCGATCGTAAAGACGCGACAGCCGGTACACGTCGGTCACGGAGTTGCCGATCTCCGGCTTGAAGAACAGCAGGATACGCTGGAACACCGGGCTCGGCATGTCGAGCGCGCGCGCGGCGACTGCGAGCGCTTCGCCGCTTGCATCGTCGACGATCTGGGCTGCGACGCGCGAGGGCAGGATCAGGCTGTCGCCGAGCTCGGAGGTGAAATTCTCGACATCGCCCGCGATCGCCGCCATCTCGAGGATCTGGATCGCGCGCTTGGCGCGCACGGTCGGAATCCGCGGCGCCGCCTTCAGCGGGGTCTGCGCCAGATTGTGCAGGATCAGCGCGCGCTCGGCGGCGCCGGCGCGGAAGAACATGTCGTGGATATCGGCCGCGTCAGTTGGCTGCATTGCCATGTTCGAGGCCATGCGCAGCTCGGCGTCGCTTGGCGTGCGAACCGGCAAGGGGGCAGGAGGGGGGCAGAGGCGGGCGCCGGGATTTCGCGCGCGAGCGGAACCCTGCGGCCCTCCTGCGCGGCCGACAGTCCGAGCTTCTGCATGATCGGGGCGGGTGTCGACGGATAGATCGCAAGCCGCGCCTTCACGGCCGCGCGCGTCGCGTCGTCGACCTGGTCGATCAGTCGTGTGGCGAGCTCGACGAACTGGCGCTGCTCGTCGTCGCTGTGGGTGCTCGACTGGACATAGAGGTCGGTCAGCACGCGCAGCAGCGTCGGACGAACATCGACGCCTTCGCGACGGGAGAGGGTCATCAGCCCGTCGAATCCTGGAAACAACGACTTGGTCATGGAGAGATACGCGACCTAGAAGAGATACTCGCCGGCAGCCTATCGCGGGCTCCTTTAAAGGCTCGTTAAGGAAAACGAGGCGTGAAGCCGAACGCCTGCTTTGAAGCGTTCTCGTGCCGCAACGGGACGGTGGGTCCCGCCCGTGCGGTTACGGTGCCGCCGGCACGTTTACACCCCGTTAACCATGAACTGATCTTAATGATCCCCATGTTGCAGAGGCGCGCCGGGTCGCGCGGCAATTGAAGAGAGCTGATATGGGGACCATCATCGAATTTCCGGCCGGTCGCCGGGTGGGCGCGTCGGTGGACGTGGCTCCGCGCGCGGACATGGGCACGATTTTGATCCTTCCCGTGATCCGCATCGAGCGCGAGAGCGACGAAACCAGCGGCGATCACGGGCCGGAGCAGGGCACAGCGCCGGGGCGCCGTCGTCGTCGCCGTTAGCCTTCGGACTTTGCAATGCCGGAGAACCTCCGTCAGATCCGGCCCATCGTAACGGCCCTCATGCTCGCAGTGCTGGGCGCGACGCTTGCCGCCTGTAGTGGCGGCGATTTCGGCCGGACCCGTGCCGACATGCGCAGCGACGACATGCATCGCTGGCTGGGCGCGGAAGTCACCTCCAGCGTTGGCCTGAAGCCATCCCGATTCCAGCTCACCGACGAGGAGCGCCAGCTTCGCGACCTCGCCTATCCCCTGATCGAGCCGCCGCTGTCGCGGCCCGCCTGGAAGAGCGTGTTCGGCGACTACAAAGCGCTGCCCTCGCCCTGGCGGCAAACGATCGTGTTCGACCGCACCATGTATGGTCGCACGCTGATCGACGAGCCGCACCGTTCGCATTCTTCGCGCTATACGCAGCTGATGGAAGACGTGCGCAACGACATCACCCGCTTCGAGCCGTTCTTCGCCTCCGCGATCCGCGTCATCGACCTCGACAAGAAGCGCAACGCCAGCATGGCGCGTGTCTCTTCCCTCTCGCCGAAGGAGAAGGAGGACGCGGTCGAGCGCATGCAGGAGAATTCGCTGATCATCCAGTGGGTGCAGCAGTGCCTCGAGCAGCGCGTGTCGTCCTATCGCTGGGGTCTGGAGCGGCTGGTGATCCAGGCGCCCGACGGCATGGCCGCCGATGCCGACCGCCTGATCGGCGAACTCGCCGCCCAGACCGCCAACCCGCCGGTCGCGGCCCAGCCGCCCTACGGCCGTGCGGTCGTCTCGAAGGGTTAGGATTTTCCGCGGGCGCGCGATCGTTGCCCCGCGGGCTTGCGCCGCTGCTTCCGGAGCTTGCTGACAAGATCCTTCAGCGCATCCGGTAGCGGCACGGATGCGCGATAGGCGAGCCCGACCTCGCGCTTGACCTTGACCTCGATCTCGCGCACCGCGACATCCGGATTGCCGCGCGCTACGCCTTCCGGGACGATGGCGATGCCAACGCCGGCTGCGACCAGCGCCATGGCCCAATCCTCTGATTGCGCGATCGCCGCGGTCTGTCGGGCCTGCGGGTTGCGGCGGAAGAACTCGCTTTGCTCGCAATGGCAGCGGTCGATCAAGGGGACGCCGGCGAGATCGGCGGTGCGAAGCTTCTCCTTCAGGGCCAGCGGATGCGACGGCGGCAGCGCTGCGACATAGCGCTCGCTCCACAGCGCCACGAAATGTTCGTCAGCGCGCAGCATGCTCTTGGAGATGATCCGCGCGTCGGCGCGCTCGTCGCTGCCGACGAGGCGGAGTGCGATGTCGGCGCGCGCCGTCAGCGGCTTGAGCAGTGCGATCGTCCGGGGCACGTCGAGCGTGCGCATCAGGCCGAGCGTCACATTGGTTTTGGTGCTCGGTCTCCTGAACAGGCTGCGCGCCGCGTCGGTCTCGTCGATGATGCGGCGGGCGAGCGTGTGAAACTGCTCGGCCGAGGCGGTTGGCGCGACGCCCTTCTTGTGCCGGATGAACAGCGTGGTGCCGAGCTCGGCCTCCAGATGGGTGATCGCGGTGGAGATCGACGGCTGCGAAACGAAGCAGACGCGCGCCGCCGCGGTCAGGTTGCGCTCGCGGTAGACGGCGGCGAAGTAGCGGAGTTCGCGTATGTCCATAGGATATGCCTAGAGATATTATCAATATTCGATATTTTACCTATGGATCTAGCGATGACAAGAACGCTCTGCTCACAACAGGCAGGGAACGCGCGATGAAAATTCACCATCTCAACACCGGCACGATGTGCCCGATGGGGCGGCGCCTCGTGAACGGCACCGGCAGCCTGTTCCAGCGCGCCCGCATGGTCTGCCATTGCCTGCTAGTGGAGACCAATGACGGGCTCGCCCTGGTCGATACCGGCATTGGACTTGGCGATATCGCAACGCCCGATCGGCTGGGACGACGATGGCTGCGGCAGACCGCGCCAAGGCTCGATCCGGCGGAGACGGCGGTGCAACAGGTGAAGGCACTCGGCTATTCCCCCCAAGGACGTGCGCCATGTGCTGCTGACCCATCTCGACCGCGATCACGCTGGCGGCGTGCCGGACTTCCCGCATGCCGCGATCCATGTCCATCGCGCCGAATACGACATGGCGGTGCAGCGCAAGCCGGCGCCGCCGGAAGGGCGCTATGTCACCGGGCAGTGGAGCCATGGCCCGAGCTGGACATTCTATGGCGAAGCCGGCGAGGACTGGTTCGGTTTCAAGGGCGTGCGCGCCCTCGGCGACGCAGAGGCGGACATCCTGATGATCCCGCTCGCCGGCCATACGCTCGGCCATTGCGGTATCGCGGTGCGATCAGGCGACAAATGGCTGCTGCACGCCGGCGACAGCTATTTCCATCACGGCCAGCTCGACGCATCGCCCCGCATGCCGCTGGTGCTGGGCTATTTCCAGCGTCGCGCCGACATGGACCGCGGCATGCGGATCGCCAACCAGGTGCGACTGCGCGCGCTGAAGCTGAACCACGGCGAACGCGTCACGATCGTCAACAGCCATGATCCCGTCGATTACGAGCGTTGCCGCTGCAACGCGCATTGATCGCGCCCGTCAGCGCTGTCCGTCGTGCGCGGAGATCGCGGATGCCGCGAGGCCTCCGATGCGCGCGTGAGGCCGGCCGCCGGTCGCCATCACGAGCCCGAAGGCGATCTCGTCGCGCCGTGGTGAATCCCACAGCGTCATCTCCGCGGTGCCGAAATGGCTGCGGACATAGGCGGCGTGGATGTGCCCGAGCGGAACCATGAGCCGCGTGCCCGGACCGCCGATGGTCTTCGCCGCCGGAACGATCGCCTTGGGCTGACCGAGCACCTCGCGCACGCCCTGACCGCCGGCCTCGTGCCAGACCGCGCCGTGCTCGAGCTCGCCGTCCTCGCCGACGATGATGCCCTTGCCATAGGCTTCGATCTGCGGCGCCGCCGAGCTGCGCGATCAGCCGTGTTGCGAGCTCGCGCCCGAGTTCGCGCAAGGATGCCTGAAACGGCATCAGGTCGGGTTCGAAGCGGCCCGCGAAAGGATTGCCGATCACCGCAATGGCCGTCCCGACCAGCAGAGGCTTCTCCAGCCGGGGACCGCGCTCGTGCCAGGTGGTCTCGACGCTAAGCGCGGTCTTGCGGATGTCATGGGACACGTCTTGAGACGACATGCGCAGGCGCTATGCTTCGTCGACGACGGGATTGCGCAGCACGCCGATGTTCTCGATCTCGACCTCGACCACATCGCCGGGCGTGAGGAAAACAGGCGGCTTGCGAGTGAAGCCGACGCCGGCCGGCGTGCCGGTGGCGATAACGTCGCCGGGGACGAGGTCGAAGATGGTCGAGCTGTACTCGATCAGCCGCGGAATCGAGAAGATCAGCATCGAGGTGTCGGACGACTGCACCACCGCGCCGTTGACGCGCGTCTCGAGCTTCAATTTGGTGGGATCGCCGATCTCGTCCGGCGTCACCAGCCATGGTCCGAACGGGCCGGTGCCGACGAAGTTCTTGCCGGAGGCGATCTGCTGGGCGTGACGCTGCCAGTCGCGCACGCTGACGTCGTTGTAGATCGAATAGCCCGCCACGTGATCCCAGGCGTCGGCCTGGCTGATGTGACGGCCGCTCTTGCCGATGACCACGGCAAGCTCGCCCTCCCAGTCGAAATTGTCCGAGACTTTCGGCCGGATCACCGGCGCGTTGTGCGCGACCTGGGAGCGCCAGACCCGGAGGAAGATCGGCGGAAATTCCGTGATCTCGCGCTTCATCCCGAACGCCACGGCTTCATTGTGGTGGTCGAGATAATTGCGCACGGCGCAGACGATCTTCTCCGGACGCGGGATCACCGGCAGATATTTGACGTCACTGAGCGCCATTGTGGGCTTGTGCCCGGCGACGATGGCCTCGCGCCCCGCATAGTCGTCGCTGCCGAGGAAGTCCGCGAGAACAGGATACTGGGGCAGGGCGCGACCGAGATCCACCACGCCATTCTCGGCAACGGCGCCCCAGCTCTCCCGATTCCCGTCCAAGAACGACAGCAGCTTCATGGTACGCCTCAAAGGTTGGCATTTTCGATCTTGCCTATTATTTTCGAAAATCAGGCGAGGCGCAAGCCCGCGACGATAAAAAGCCGTTGCCGCCTATTCGGTATCGAGCAGATGCGCGGCGTAGGTCGCCACGTTGTCGGCGGTCGTGCGGATATGCGCCTCGATCAGCTGCACCGCGAGATCCGGATTGCGCGAGATGGCGGCTTGCATGATCGCCTGGTGCTCGCCGGCCTTGTCGCGCGGGCGGGGGCGGAAATTGGCCGAAAGGTGCCGATAGCGCTCGGCGCGATCGAACAGATCGGCGCGAATGGCGAGGAGTGTCGCGGAGCCGCAGGCGGACACCAGCGCCTGGTGGAATTGGCGGTGGGCGATCTTCCATTCGGGATCGCGCAGCGGATGTTCCGGATCGCGCTGCTCGATTCGCTTCAATCTGTGCAGGGTCGAGATGACGGCGATTTCCCAGTCGTCGTCGCCCCGCTCGATCGCGCGGCGGATCAATTCCACCTCGATCAGCACCCGGGCATCGGTGACTTCCACCAGGTCCTGGCGGCTGACCGGCGCCACCCGAAATCCGCGCTGCTCCTGCGCGTCGACCAGGCCTTCGGCGGTAAGCGCCGTCAGCGCCTCGCGCAGCGTCGTGAAACTTACGCCGAATCGTTCGCGCAGGACGTCGAATCGCAGCGGCTCGCCCGGCGCCAGGCCGCAGGCAATGATCTCCTCGCGCAGCCGATGGGTGATGTCGGCGGCAACGGTCTTGCCGAATTCCTTGCGGGAGCGAATGGCGCTTTCGGACATGATTTCTGTCATTTGAATCGATGGCTCAACATGCCGCGCCAACGACCATCTTGCAATAATTTTCGTAAACGTTATGATTTTCGAAAATATAGCTGGGGAGGCGTGTGACATCATGAGAGCGGTGCTGGTGCGTCAGCCGGGTGGGCCGGATGCACTCGAATTGGTTGAGCTTCCGGTGCCTGTGCCCGGACCAGGCCAGGTGCAGATTCGCGCCGAAGCGTTCGGCGTTGGGCAGCCCGATGTGCTGATCCGGCGTGGCGTCTACAAATGGATGCCGCCACTGCCGGCCAATCCGGGCAACGACGTCGCCGGCCGCATCGCCGCGCTCGGGTCCGGCGTCGAGGGGCTTGCGATCGGCCAGAAGGTGCTGCTGAGCGCACGCGACCTGTCGCAGCGCGGCGGCTGCTACGCCGACTATGTGGTCGCGCCTGCGGACGCCATTCATGTGCTGCCCGACAATGTCGATCTGCAGGCGGCCGTGTGCCTGTCGAACTACCAGGTCGCTTACGCGCTGCTGCACGAGTGCCGCCATCCGCGCGCACCGGCGAGCGTGCTGGTGATCGGGGCGGCGGGTGGTGTCGGCACCGCGCTGGTACAGCTTGCCAAGCTCGCACAGATGAATGTCATCGGCACGGTCTCCACCGAGGAGAAGGCCGCATTCGCGCGGGGCAACGGCGCCGATGAGATCATCTTCTACCGCCGCGAAGACGTGGTGGCGCGGACCCGCGAGCTGACGAAGGGCGAGGGCGTCGGCCTCGTGCTCGATCACGTCTGTGGGCCTGAGTTCACCGGCTATCTCGGCGCGCTCGGCAAATGGGGGACGCTGCTGTCGTACAACGCCTTCGCCGGGTTGCCGGAAGAAAACCTGATGGCGGCGATGCGCGACCATCTCGACATCTGCCCGGCGATACGCTGCTTCTCCTTTCATATCTACGACCACGATCGCGACGGGCGTCGCGCGCTCATGCGCAATGTGATTGACGCGCTGAGCCGCAATGCGATCAAGCCGGCGATCTCGGCGGTCCTGAAGCTCGACGAGGTCAGGCAGGCCCACACGCTGCTCGAGCAGGGCTCCGCGCTCGGCAAGATCATCATGACGCCATGAGGGGGTGGATCGCACGATGACGACACAAGCACCCATTGCACGCTTCACCCGGCTCCGGCACGCGAGCTTTGCCTCGCCAGATCCCGAGCGGTTGCTCGACTATTACCGCGCCGTGATCGGTCTTGGCCTCGTCGGCCGCGACGGCAACCGCATCTTCCTCGCCAACGATGCCGAGCAGCTTTCGCTGGTGATCGAACCCGGCCACGCGGCGCTGACGAGCATCGCCTTCGAGATAGCTCCCGATGTCCAGATCGAGACGCTCGGCGCGGCGCTGAAGCAGGCCGATCTGCGGCCCGAACTTCAGAGCGATCCCCTGCCTGGCGTTTCCAGGCTGCTGTCGTTCAGCGATCCCGAAGGAACGCGCTTCGAGTTGATCCAGGGCTGGACGCCGACGCCCGCGCAGGAGCGGATCGGAGCGCTTGCCGTCAGCAAGATCGGCCATGTCGCGCTTGCTACGCCCGATCCGCGCGCGGCCTCGGAGTTCTACGCGAACATGATGGGCCTGCGCGTCTCCGACTGGATCGAGGATCGCTTCGTGTTCATGCGCAGCGGCTTCGAACATCACACGCTGAACTTCGCCCGCGCGCCCGTCCGTGGCCTGCATCATGTCGCGTTCGAGCTGCGTGGTGCCGCCCACATGCACGAGGCCTGCGATCATCTCGCGCGGCACAAGCTGCCGGTTCTCTGGGGGCCGGTGCGTCATGGCCCCGGGCACAACACCGCGATCTACCACCGCAATCCCGACGGGCATGTGGTCGAGCTGTTCTTCGATCTCGACCGCATGACCGACGAGGCGCTCGGCTATTTCGAGCCGCGTCCCTGGCATCGCGACCGACCGCAGCGGCCAAAAGTCTGGGTCGGCCTGCCGCGCGATGTCTGGGGCATGCCGCCATCGCCTGAATGCACGGAGTTCGCCCGCTAGCGGATCAAACGCGAGTTGAAGAAACGCCGCCTCGTCGCGGCCAACGATAGAACAACCAAAAGGGAGGACGCATCCATGCAACGGATGAAGCGGCTTGCTGCGGCGATTTTTCTGTTTGGCGGTTTTTTCGCAACCACTTCGGCGTCGGCGGAGAATTATCCATCGCGCCCGATCCGCCTGCTGCACGGATTTGCCGCGGGCGGGGCGGCCGACACGCTGTCGCGCATCATCGCCGACGGGCTCTCGAAAAAGCTCGGACAACCGATCATCGTCGAGGCCAAGCCCGGTGCCGGCGGCAACATCGCCGCGGATGCCATTGCGAAAGCGGCGGCCGACGGCTACACGATCGGGCTCGTCACCGGCGCTCACGCCATTTCCGCGGCGACCTACAAGAGCCTCGCCTACCAGCCGGCCGAGAGCTTCGAGATGATCTCGACGCTGGTCTATTACGCGCTCGTCATTGCCGTGCGTAGCGACTACCCGGCAAAATCGCTGGGCGAGCTCGTCGCCATGGCAAAGCAGAAGCCCGGTGCGCTCAGCTTTGGATCGGTCGGTTTCGGCAGCACGCACCATCTCGCAGGAGAGCTGTTGAACGCAGCCGCCGGCATCGAGATCGTGCACGTGCCCTATCGCGGCGATTCCCAATCCGTCACCGCGCTGCTCGGCGGAGAGGTTCCGGTGATCGTCGGCACCCCCGTCCTGCTCGCCTCGCAGATCCAGGGCGGTGCGATCCGCGGCCTGGCGGTGACCTCGCCGGCGCGCACCGCATTGTTGCCCGACGTGCCGACGGTTCAGGAAGCCGGTATCAAGGGATATGACGTGCGCACCTGGGCCGGCCTGCTGGCCCCGAAGGGAACGCCGCCCGGCATCATCGCCGCACTCAATGCGGCGACGCTGGACGCTCTCAAGGATCCCGACCTCAAGCAGCGCCTGGAGACCGCCGTCGGCGGCGAGGTTCGCGGCAGCTCGCCGGAGGAGATGAAGACGCTGATCGAGACCGAGATCAGCAAATGGATCGGCGTGGTGGAGCGGGCGAAGATCCCGAAGATCTGATGGTCGAAGTGCAAAAGTGAACATAGTACCGCCTCGCGCATGCGGTAGTTAACAGCGCGCGAATCGGATTTCCGCGCCGGCGCACATTGTTCGACGGCCCGCTTGAATGTCGGGCAGCGGCGTGCGTCATTGATCGCTCGGGAGGTGAGCGTGGCCGCCAGAGCAATCAGGTATTCGATGCGGGCGTTGATCGTTGCGGCTTGCCTGGTCGCGGCTGCCCAGTCCGCGGCTCAGGAAGACAAGAAAACCGACGACGACAAGCCTGCCGATCCCGATACAGGCGAGAGCACGGTCGAGGAGAAAACGCTCGGGCTGCTGCCGAACCCCTGGCAAAAGTACGGGGTGAAGTTTGCGGCCACCTATATCGGCGAGGTGCTCGGAAATCCGACCGGCGGTCTGAAGAAAGGTGCGGTCTACGAAGGCAGGCTCAATCTCGCCGTCGATCTGGATTTCGAAAAACTCGTCGGCATCGACAAGCTGACCTTTCACGCCAACATGTTTCAGATCCACGGCGAAGGCCTCTCGCGCTCGAATCTGCAGAATTTCTTCGTCGTCAGCGGGATCGAAGCGTTGCCCTCAACGCGACTCTACGAGGCCTATTTCGAGAAGCAGTGGGGCGACAAGAAACTATCGCTCAAGCTCGGGCAGCTGGCGGCCGACAGCGAGTTCTTCAATACCAAGTACACGGATGTGTTCACCAACGCCTCGATGGGTTGGCCGGCGATCACGTCGCTTGCTTTGCCAAGCGGCGGGCCGTCGCCGCCCTTGGCGGCCGTGGGCGCGCGCCTCCTGTGGAACGTGACGGACCAGTTGTCCGTCCTTGGCGCGATTTTCGACGGCGACCAGGCCGGGCCCGGTTCCGGCGATCCGCAGGAGCGTAACCGGTATGGCGTCAATTTCCGGGTCAACGATCCGCCGCTTCTGCTCGGCCAGGTTCAATATGCCTGGAACAACAAAAAGGGTGATCCGAACTTGACCGGCCAAATCAAGGTCGGTGGCTGGCGTCATTTCGGATCGTTCGGGGATCAGCGCTTCGCATCCAACGGCGTCTCGCTGGCCGCGCCAACGAGCAGCGGGGAACCGCGGCTCTTGTCTGGCGATATTGGAGCCTGGGCGGTCTTCGAGCAGCAGATTTATCGGGTGCCGAACAGCGACGATCGCGGCATCGGCATTTTCGCACGCGTGTCCGGCGCGCCGGCTGACCGCAATCTGGTCGATGTCTATGCAGATGGCGGCGTCGAGCTCATCGGGCTCAGCAATGCACGCCCCGACGACAAGTTCGGCATTGCCGCCGGATATGCGCATGTCTCAAAAAGGGCCCAGACGCTCGACGCCGATTATGCCAGGTTCGTCGATCCGCGCTGGCCGGTGCGAAGCTTCGAGGGGCTGCTCACGGCCGTCTATCAATACCAGATCAAGGATGGCTGGACCGTTCAGCCGAACTTTCAATACATCGTCCATCCCGGTGGCGGCGCGACGGCTCCGGCTAGTCCGCTGCCGGGACGGGCATTGCGCAATGCCTCGGTTTTCGGATTGCGCACGACCCTGAAATTTTAAGTCGAGGCAAACGCGAGTGAGGCCATGTCGGCAATCATCGCGCCTCGACCACCTCGCCATCCTCCTTCACGAACCGGCCGACGGGATTGTCCAGGAGATCGATGACGGCTTCCGAGGGCCGGCACAAGCGTGTGCCCTTGGGCGTCACCACGATTGGACGGTTGATCAGGATGGGGTGCGCGAGCATCTGGTCGATCAGCTCGTCGTCCGACCATTTGGGGTCGTGGAGGCCGAGCTCCTTGAAGGGCGTGCCTTTTTCCCGCAGCAGCGCGCGAACGGAGATGCCGAGGGCCTTGACGAGCTCGACGAGCTTTTCGCGGGACGGCGGCGTCTTCAGATATTCGATCACGTCGGGCTCGACGCCGCTTTGCCGGATCATCGCCAGCGTGTTGCGCGAGGTGCCGCAGGCGGGGTTGTGATAGATCGTGACGCTCATAAGGTAGTCTCCGCGATTGGGATGGGGCCTCGCGCCTGGGGCGGTCCGAGCAGCCAGTTCATCAACAGCATGGCGGCAAAGGCTCCGCAGAGCTCCGCGAGAATGAATCCGGGCAGGTCGGTGGGACGTATGCCCGCGAACGTGTTGGTCAATGACCTCGCGATAGCCACGGCCGGATTGGCGAACGAGGTCGAGGCCGTGAACCAATAGGCCGCCGTGATGTACAGGCCGACCAGCCAGGGGACGGCCGCCCGCTGGAAACGGATGCCCGCGACGATCGTCGCGACCAGACCGAAGGCGGCGACGGCTTCGGCGAACCATTGCGGTCCCCCGGTTCGTATCTTCGCCGAGAGGTCGATCAACGGCAGTCCGAACATCAGATGCGCCGCCATCGTTCCCGCGATGCCGCCGGCAACCTGCGCGACGACGTAAAGTGCGGCGTCGTTCACCGGTAGCTCGCGCTTGCCGGTGAAGACCAGCGTGACGGCCGGATTGAAGTGCGCGCCGGAGATCGGTCCGAGCACGGTGATCAGGACGACCAGAATGGCGCCGGTCGGCAACGTGTTGCAGAGAAGCGCAAGCGCGACATCCTTGGTCAGCGTCTCCGCCATGATGCCGGAGCCGACCACGGTGGCGACGAGAATGCCCGTGCCGAGCGCCTCGGCCGCGAGGCGACGCGGAAGATCGAATTGATCAGGCACGGCTCCGCTCCCTTCGTCTCGGCTTGCAGCAGGCTTGCAGGGTTTCGACGACCGGCTCGCAAACTTCCGGCCGCCCGCCGCAGCAATCCCGCAGCAGGAAGACCGCAACGTCGCGGAATTCGGCAAGGTTGGCGCGGTAGACGATCGAGCGGCTGCGCCGCTCGGAGGTGACGAGGCGTGCCCGCGTCAGGATCGACAGATGCGCCGAGAGCGTGTTCTGGGGGACCTCCAACAGCCGGGCAAGATCGCCCGCAGCGAGACCATCAGGCTCGTGCCGGACCAGCGTCCGGAAGGCCTCAAGACGGGTCGACTGGGCCAGGGCGGCGAGGGCCAGGACGGCTTCTTCGGTTTCCATATATCCAGACCTATGGAAGTATGGCGGCTCCGTCAATCTGAATCCGAAGCGCGTCACCGGCCCCAGTATTTCGAATATTCTAGAAATACGGTTGACGGCACGGACCAGCGGGTGCATTGTGAGGCCATGAAGATCGACGCCGCAGCAGCACGCCTCGAAGCTTTGGGTAACCGGACGCGACTCCAGATCTACCGGGCCCTGGTCCGGGCCGGGCACTCCGGCATGCCCGTCGGTCGCTTGCAGGACAAGCTGAAGGTACCGGCGTCGACCCTGTCGCATCACATCAAGACCCTGGTCTCGGTCGGGCTCGTCAGCCAGGTCCGGGAATCGACGACTCTGATTTGCCACGCAAACTTCGACGCGATGCGGGGTCTGGTCGATTTCCTGGCGGCGGAGTGCTGCGCAGACGAAGTCGGATGCAAGACGACGCAAACGGCGGCGTGATCTTTTTTGGCTAGTATTGTTCGATGATTCTAGAAGTATGGGAGGAGCCGAATGAACGCTAAGACGGTCGCCATCATCGGGGCAGGGCCTGTCGGCCTCGCAGCAGCTGCGCACGTCCTGGAGCGTGGCATGTCACCCATCGTTCTGGAGGCAGGATCCGAAGCGGGGCACGCGGTGCGCCAGTGGCAGCATGTCCAGCTGTTCTCGCCGTGGGAATACAATATCGACAAGGCCGCGGCGCGCCTGCTCGCGCCGACGGGATGGAATTCGCCGGACCCGGGCTCCTATCCAACCGGTGGCGAACTGCTCGATCGATATCTGACGCCGCTTGCGACGCGAACGCCGCTGCGCGAGCTGATCCGGACATCCAGTCGCGTCTCGGCCATTAGCCGCGTCGGTTTCGACAAGGCGAAGACGAAAGGGCGTGAGCAGGCGCCGTTCGAAATTCGCTACCAGAACGGCAAAGGTCCCGAAGTGCTGCGCGCCGATGCCGTGATCGATACATCAGGCACATGGTTCTCTCCCAATCCCGCCGGAGGTAACGGTCTGCCCGCAATCGGTGAACACGAATGCGCAGGCCACATTGCCTATGGCATGCCCGATGTCCGGGGGGCCGGTCGCGCCAGATATGCCGGGAGGACCGTTGCGGTGCTCGGCGCTGGCCACTCCGCGGTGGGCACACTGATCGATCTCGTGCATCTCGCCGAGGAAGTGCCGGGGACGCAAGCTATCTGGCTGTTGCGCGCCGCCGATCCCGCCAAGGCGTTTGGTGGCGGCCGGACTGACAAGCTCGCTGCACGCGGAGAGCTCGGCAGTGCGTTCGCTGCGCTCGTTGCCTCCGGCAAGATCAGGGTGGAAACCGAATTCGGCGTCACGCATCTGGCTGAGACCGAGGGCCGCCTCGAGATCGCGGCCGGCTCGGGTTGCAGCGGACGGAGCGTGATCGTGGACGAGCTGATCGTCTCGACGGGCTTTCGTCCCGATTTTTCGTTCCTGTCCGAATTGCGCCTGCGGCTCGATCCCGCTATCGAGGCGCCGGTCGCCCTGGCGCCGCTGATCGATCCTAACGAGCATAGCTGCGGCACCGTGCGCCCGCACGGCGCCCGCGAGCTCGCGCACGAAGAGCCGGGCTTCTACATGGCGGGCATGAAGTCGTATGGTCGCGCGCCAACCTTTCTCATGATGACAGGATATGAGCAGGTGCGCTCGATTGCGGCCGATCTCGCCGGCGACAAGAAAGCCGCCGCAAGGGTGGAGCTCGTGCTACCGGAGACCGGCGTCTGCACGCGCGGCGGCGTCGAAGCCGCCGGCGCCGTATCAGGATGTTGCGGTGGGCCGGCGAAGCAGGAATCAACGGCCTGTTGCGCCGCCGACGAAGCAGCAAAGAAGGCCGGCGCTTCGGGGTGCGGTTGTTTATGAAGTCGGTTCTTGCAGCTGATGCCGGAGAGTTATCCATTGTGGTTCGTGCGCCGTTTCGGCGTGGGGGCGGGAGGACAGCATTCGTAACTTGAGCGGCCGGTCTCTGATCGCGGTGATGTGCATCGGCCAGGTCGGCAATCTGCTGCCGCACGTGACGCTATCCGCCAATCTGGCGCAGCATCTGATGCCGGCGTGGGGCCTCTCGGCGGCCGAAGGCGGCTTGATGGCGAGCGGTTACGCGTTCGGCTACATGCTCGCCGTGCCCGTGCTGACGACATTGACCGACCGGATCGACGCACGGCTCGTCCTGCTCTGGGGCTCGATCGTCAGCGGGCTGGCGACCGTAGCGTTCGGAATCTTCGCGCAAGGGTTTTGGTCCGCGACCGCGATCTGGTCCCTGGGAGGGCTTGGATTTGCCGGCGCCTACATGCCGGGCCTGAAGGCGCTGACGGATCGGCTTCCCGCCGGCGATACCTCGCGCGCCGTCACGCTGTACACGTCGAGCTTCTCGGTCGGCGTCGGCCTCTCGTTCCTGGTCGCGCAGCTGATCGCCGACCGTTGGGGATGGCGGACCGCCTTTCTTGTCACCGGCTTCGGTCCGATCGCGATGGTCCTCGCGTGTCTTCTGATGCAGGAGCAGCGGCCCGCGCCGAAGGCGGGGCGTCTGCTCAACTTCGCGCCCGTCTTCGCCAATCGCGAGGCGCTCGGATACATCTTCGGCTACGGCGCCCATTGCTTCGAGCTCTACGGCATCCGCACCTGGCTGGTCGGGTTTTGGACCTTCGTCGTCGCCCATCAAGGCGCCCCGTCGTGGTTGAGCCCCGTCGTGCTGAGCTTCTGCTTTGCGGTGATCTCGATGCCGGCCAGCATCCTCGGCAACGAGGCCGCGCTGAAATTCGGGCGCCATCGCGCGATCACGGTCGTGATGATCGCGTCGGCTTGCGTCGCGCTGGTCATCGGCCTCAACGCGACAGCGCCGGCATGGGTGCTGGCACTGCTGCTGCTCGTCTATGGCCTGACCGTGCCGGCGGATTCGGGCGCATTGACCGCCGGCATGTCGGCCGCGGCTGTGTCCGAACATCGCGGCGCGACCCTGGCTCTGCATTCGACGGTCGGCTTCGGCCTGTCGGCGGTCGGCGCCTGGGGCACCGGCGCCGCCCTCGATGCAGCCGGCGGCCCGCAGAGCGCGACCGGCTGGCTCTTGGCGTTCAGCGTCCTCGCGGTCGGGATTGCACTGGGGCCGCTGGCGCTGCTGTGGGCGCGGAAGGTGCAGCCTGGTGGGGCGAAGTCGATATGAGGTCGCGCAATTCTACTCGGCGGTGGAAAATCGATCGAGGCGCAATCGATGCCGATGATCGGTCAGAAGGCGAGCGCCTCCCGTCACGGCGGCGAGCGTCCCCAATCCCGTCCCGCCGGCGATCAAGAACATGATCAAGAGTTGATACTTGACGGCGTCGATCGGTTCGACGCCTGCAAGGATTTGACCGGTCATCATCCCCGGCAAAGAGACAAGGCCGATCGCAGCCATGCTGTTCATGATTGGCGTGAAGCCGCTTCTCAATGCGTCCCGCAGGACCGGCAGCAACGCCTGATACCGGGTACCGCCAAGAGCAAGGCAAGCTTCGACGGCGGCTCGTTCGCGCAACAGTGTATTCGTCAGCACGTCCAGGCCCAGGCTTATTCCCGTCATGGTGTTGCCCAGGATCATGCCCAACAATGGCAGCGCATAGCGCGGATGATACCACGGATCCGGGCGTAGCTCCGTCAGAAGCGCGAACATCGTGACGGTACCGGCCGCCAGCAGCATGCATCCCGCTCCTAAGCCATAGCTCCAGATACCCGGCAGGCGTCGCTTTTGCCGAGCGACGATTTCCCGTGACGCGAAGAGAACCATGATGACGGCGGCGAGGGCGGTCCAGAGCGGCGAGACCGCGGCAAACAGGAACGTCAATACGTATCCAACGAGCACCAGCTGAAGCACCATCCGCACGGTGGCGATGGCCAGCTGCTTTTCAAGCTTGAGGCGGAGAGCGAGCGAGAGAGCGCCGTCCATGACGACAAGGAGCGCGGGCAGAACCAAATCGCCGTATGCCAAGTGAATGTAACTCACGGCCGATTGTCCTCGATCCCGCCGTCGGCATTCATCACAAGGACCCTCGACCCGACGCGGCAGGCCTGGGCGTTGTCGTGAGTGCTCCAGACGACACTCGTTCCGTTCGAAATGCGTTCCGCGATCAAAGATTCCACTGCCGCCGTCGATGCCGAATCGAGGGCCGATGTCGGCTCGTCCAGGAGAAGAACCCGCGACCGCAGCATCAGCGCCCGCACCAGCCCCAGCCGTTGTCGCTCGCCGGTCGACAGTCTTTGGACCGGCCAGGGACCGCAACTGCACGGCAACCCCAGTCTCATGACCAGCGGTAAGGCATCATCCCAGCAGCTGAAGTGATCTTGCACGATGTCTGACCACCAGCCCGGCTCGGCAGCGAGGTAGGTCACCCGCTTGCGCCAAGCCGGAGCGGGCATGGCCTCCCTGAGCGTTCCGTCCAGTTCGACCATTCCTTCGTTGGGATCGAGGTCCGCGATCGAGCGAAGGAGCTGGGTCTTCCCGGCGCCAGAAGGCCCTTGCAGGGCGACGCATTCGCCGTCCTGCAAGTCGAATGAAACGGAGAGGTGCAAGCGCTTGAGCGCGCGGACCGTCAGCATGTGTCAAAGCTTGCGCCGGAGCCGATCGGCAACTCGCCTCGCGATCTCCGCCGGCGCCTCGTCCGGATAAGGATGCACCGAGCTGACATTGATCTCGCCGAGGACATAGCTGTCGGTCCCGTCGGGAAGGACCGGACCAAGCATGAAGTCGGCGTCCCAAATCGCAGGCAGGTCAAGTCGCGCAATATCCAGCAACGACGTCAGCTGGGGCGTCCACTCGTCTTCCATCAACCGACGCAGCCGCTGGAAACGCGGCTCTGCGTTCGAGGTGTAGAGGCGCGGTCCGGCCTCGGAACGGGCGGCCGGCGAGTCGACCAGGGCTTTGACCTTGTGATAGCCGAAGCCGGCACAGCGATCGCCCGCCATGTAGCAACGCACCACGCCTTCGCTTAAGCGAGGCTGGAATGGTTGGTCGATCACGCTGCCGTTCTCGAAATACTCCGCGCAACGACGGAGAAAATCATCCAGCGTCAGTTCCTCGGGCGCGTCTTTCGTCGCGTCCAGCACCTTTATCATGGAGGAGGTCGGCAGACTCTCGACCTTCCAGACGCCTTGGCCGCCATTGCCCCGGTTGCGCTTGATCACGCGCGGACCAGCGGCGAGCCGTGTCGGCAACTCGGCGCGCACGGCCTCGGCGCTTTGATATAACGCCGTGTCGCATCCCCAGCCCATCGAGCGGGTACGATAGAGTACCTCCTTGGTGCCCATCTTGAGGATGACATCGGGATGAGCGCTGACCCACACGCCCTGAGCCGCGACGTCCCGCAGCAATGCGTCGAGACCAGCGCGATCTCGACGGTCTTGAATGGGGTTGACCCAGACCAGCACGCCGTCAATCGCGAGCAATTGTTCACGAACGTCCTCGGCGAAGCTTTCATCATAGATCGCCGGCTGGGCTTCAATGCCGACGGCGGCGAGTGCTTCGAAGACGTGTACGAAGCGGCTGTTTTGCGCCGTCGCATCCCGCCGCGCGGCAGCGTCTCCGCGTGAGAGGATGGCGACGGTGTGTCGATGAGAAGGGTGTCGTTCGATGTCCATGCGCAAGCTCCACGAATGGCGTGCTGCGCAGAGCTTGGACCGAGGCCTCACGGGGAGTCTGCTTTGTCCCCACGCAAAGGACACTAGCGGGGCCGTCCGCGAGTTTCAAGACATGGCTGGCGCGGTTCCGCGGAGCGGTGAATTCTTTGTGACGTTCGTCGGCGACTTCGGTGGGCCGCCCGAAGCCTACGCCCGTTGACAGCCGCCGCCCTCGGGTTTTTACTTGGGTTCGGGGATGTGCGATCTCCCCGTGAGGCGACATGCCCAAGCATCGCGTCCTGATCACCAAGGGCGCACCATGTCATCATACTTTCCTCGATTGCATCCAGCAGACTGGCTCGATTTCTCGGCACGGCGTCCGCGCCGGTCGCATCGCTGTGCGCATTGATGCCCGCGGCCTGTTGCGCCGTGTTGGCACCGAGTAGGGGAAGATCGCGAAACGGACTTCACTTGGGGCAGGACAAGACCAGGAGAATGATCATGCGAACACGAGCAATCTTCCGCACGGTCCTGTTGCTTGCGATCGCGGGCGTGCTGTCGAGCGCGCACGCTCTGACACAGGAGGAGTTGGTCGCCAAGATCCAGGCGGCCGGCTACGCGCAAGTCAGCGATATCAAGTCGACGGCTGAAGGCGTCACCGCCAAGGCGGTGAAGAACGGCAAGGCGGTGACGCTGGTCGTCGACAGCAGTGGTCGGGTTAAAGAGCGAAACTAAGCCGAGGAGTAGCACGATGAAAAGAATCATCTGGGCCGTGGTCGGCATTGGCGTCTGCCTTCTTGCATTTCGCTTCGGCCCCTTCATCCCGGCATATGCCCAGGATGCCGACTGGCAGAAGGTGGACGAGACCCTGGGCCGCAAGCCCGCCGTCTCGGACGACGTCCGCCGTTACGGCTTTCCCCGCACCGATCTCTCCGTGACATTGGACGGCGTCGCGATCAAGCCGGCGCTGGCGCTCGGTGGCTGGATCGCGTTCAAGCCTGCGCATAGCGGCGCCATGGTCATGGGCGATCTTGTGCTGCTCGAAACCGAGATCAATCCGGTGATGGCGAAGATGATCGCGAGCGGGCTCGAGATCACCGCCGTGCACAATCATCTGCTGCGTGCGAGCCCGGCGACGTTCTACATGCACGTCGCCGGACATGGCGACCCGGTCAAGCTGGCCGCGGCGATCCATGATGCCCTGGCCGAAAGCAAGACCCCGCTGACGGTCACGGCGCCGGCGAATCCGCCGCCCGCCATCGACCTCGACACGGCGAAGCTCGACCAGATCATCGGCGTCAAGGGGCAGGCGAACGGCGGCGTCTACCAGTTCAACGTGAAGCGGCGCGACCCCATCACGGAGGACGGCATGCTGTTGACCCCCGTCGCCGCCATGGGCGTCGCAATCGCCATCAACTTCCAGCCGACGGGCGCGGGTAGGGCGGCCATTACGGGCGACTTCGTGCTGACCAGCGACGAAGTGAACCCGGTTATCCTCGCGCTTCGGACGCGCGGCATTGAGGTGACCGCGCTGCACAGCCACATGCTGGACGAACAGCCTCGGCTCTTCTTCATGCACTTCTGGGCCAACGATGATGCCGTCAAGCTTGCGGAGGGCCTGCGCGCGGCGCTCGACAAGACGGCGAGCACGAAGAGCTGATGCGAGGCGGGAGCTGCGCGCGAAGAGGTTCGGTGAAATGCGAGCTGGCCAAATTTACGCGCAAGTATCGCATTGCAGCACTGAAACGGCTCCGACCGTTCCGAACCCAAGCTTGTATCGGTCGTTACCGTTCTACGAACGGAGGAGGTAGGCATGCGTGTCCTAGTGATCACCGCGGCAGTATTGCTGTCTTGTACGCTCAGTCCCTCACGCGCCGACGAGACGGCTCCTGCACGTCAGGCGCAGGCGACCGTTCCGGTGCAGCCGGATCGAACTCCCGAGCAAGCTGAACAGGCCCGAGACCAAGACAGGAAGAACGCCGAAGACGTTAAGATCGAACGTGATTGGAAGGCGCAAGGCGGCACCGATGGCGATCGCGCCGGCCGAGCCGATCAATCGGATCAGGATCATCAAACGGTGGGACGTGATTGGCGGGCCCGGCCTGACAACGCCGAGCGCCGTTGAGCCAAAATCAATCATCTGCGGTCCAAGCCGACAGCGACATATATGGGTGACACGTTCACGAGCACCAGCAGGTGACGAGAAGCTTGGTCGGATCCGCGCCGTCTAGTGGTTAGAAACAAAGCTTCGACGGCATTGACAAATTCGACCGGCGCGTAATATTTGCCTCACGGGGAAGCGATCTCCCCGTGAGGCGACATGCCCAAGAATCGCGTCCCGGTTTCGACAAGGACGCTGCATGTCTTCCGTTTTCCGATCCCCTCTCCAAGCCCCTTTATCCGTTTCGCGCCCACCAGGGCCTCGCTGTCGGCGGTGGGATCACCGTGCCGACGGACTCTGCCGGGCGGCAGCGATCGTGAACCATCCAACTCGAAATTCATCCGTGATCTCAATGGAGGACTGCCATTTCCTGCGTCATGAAGCCGCTGTCGTGCGACCCGAGTCGAATCCGCGGCATGTCGGACGAAGTCCATTATCGCTTCGTCTACGACCAGGACGGCACGCTTCGAAGCTATTCGATGGGCGAGAGAAGCATCTGACATAACAACTGACGATTCGGGGATACCGAGACCTCCCCGTGAGATGGAGTCCCATCCAAGCGCTCGCCACCTCGATCCCTGGACGATCATATGGACGCACTTGGCTTCGCTATCTTTGCTCTTGCCGCCCTTGCCGGTGGCTTCGTCAGCGGCTTCTCTGGCTTCGCGATGGGCCTGGTCGTCTCTGGTGTCTGGCTGCACATCATCACGCCGATCCAGACCGCCACTTTGATCGCGGGGTACGGTCTGCTCACCCAAGGCTACGGCATTTATAGGCTGCGACATGTCCTGGATCTGCGCAAGGCATGGCCTCTCGCGCTTGGAACAGTCATCGGCATTCCGATTGGCGTTGAAATTCTCGTCTATCTCAATCCCCTCTATCTGAGGTTCGGAGTCGGTGTGTTGTTGATGATTTACTCCATTTACGGCTTGGCGCGCCCTGTGTTCGCGCCCATGAGAATCGGCACCGGAGCAGACATCGCAATAGGCATCTCGAATGGGATGCTTGGCGGGTTGACGGGGCTCGGCGGCGTGATCTCCACGATATCGTGCCAATGGCGCGGTTGGCCGAAGGATTTGCAGCGGGCCGTGTTTCAGCCGGTGCTGTTCATCGCCTTCGTGGTCATCTCCTTGTCCCAGGCAGCGGCCGGCTCCATTACCAGGGAAACACTGGTGCTGTACGCGTTGGGCGTTCCCTTCATGGTCGCCGGCCTTTGGTCCGGCTTCAAGATGTTCGGGACCATCCAGGACGAGACCTTTCGCAAGGCTGTGTTGGCACTGTTGCTGTTGGCGGGGCTCTCGCTGGTCGTCTCGACCCTCCCTTTTTCCGCTGATCGGGCATCATGCTATTGAAGCGACTGGGCGTCATCGCCATCCCGAACGGACTGAACAGCGATTTCGATCACGCCGCGTTCGATCCGAAGACGCGCCGCGTCTTCACGGGGGCCTCCTCGCATTCTCCGATGAGTGATGAGTGCAGATCGAGCGCGGCAGGCCGCGCGCGAATTCAATCTTCTGCATGGGCCAGGCTTGCGCTGCCATCCATGCTGGCTTTGTTGATGGGAGGAAATGCCATGGCCGAGACCCTGAATTTCGACAGCGCTGCTGTCGGAACTTCGCCCGACGGGTGGACTTTGACGATGACCGGCAAGGGACAGCCGAAATGGACCGTCGAGGCCGAGGCTACGGCGCCAAGCAAGCCGAACGTTCTCAAGCAATCCGGACGGGCGACGTTTCCCCTCGCCATCAAGCGCGATACGTCCATCCGTGACGGCTTCGTCGAGGTGAAATTCAAGGCCGTTGCCGGCTCCGAGGATCGCGCCGCGGGAGTCATTTGGCGTGCGAAGGATGCCGACAATTACTACGTGGTCCGGGCTAACGCGCTGGAGGACAATGTCGTTCTCTACAAGACGATCAATGGCGTTCGAATGTCGCTCGAGATCGTGGGTCGCAGAGGCGGCTATGGCGTCAGCGCGCCGGTGTCGTCCGGGCAATGGCACCTGCTGCGCTGCGACTTTGCAGGAAGTCGGTTCAAGGTGAGCTATGACGGAAAGCAATTGTTCGAGGTGGAAGACGCCACCATTCCGGACGCGGGCATGATCGGCCTGTGGACCAAGGCAGATAGCGTGACCCTGTTCGATGAT
Source organism: Bradyrhizobium lupini (assembly GCF_040939785.1). Classification (NCBI taxonomy): domain Bacteria; kingdom Pseudomonadati; phylum Pseudomonadota; class Alphaproteobacteria; order Hyphomicrobiales; family Nitrobacteraceae; genus Bradyrhizobium; species Bradyrhizobium lupini. Next base: position 1,236,904 of record NZ_CP162553.1, on the reverse strand, counting down.
CTGACATATGGTGAGAGCAAATAGGCCTTTGGTCACCTATGCCGGAGATTGCCATGAACGTTCGATGCCTGTCGGTCGCGACGGCCCTGCTGATTGCGTCCATCTGCCCAGTACGGGCGGAGGAAGGTCTGGTCGCCTACAAATCGCTCGGTCCAGAACTGGCGCTCGATCTTGCGCGCGCTGCGTTGGCGAACTGCCGCACCCGTGGATACCAGGTTGCAGTTGCCGTCGTCGATCGCTTCGGCGTCACGCAAGTGATGTTGCGCGATCGCTTTGCAGGCCCTCACACGCCCTCGACGGCAGCAGGCAAGGCGTGGACAGCAGCTTCGTTCAAGACCAGCACGACCGAGCTCAATGCGATCAGCCAGCCGGGGATGATGCAGGCGGGCATTCGCAACCTTCCCGGAGCGGTCGTCATTGCCGGAGGACTGATCGTTGAAGCCGGCGGCTCCCTGGTCGGAGCGGTCGGCGTGTCCGGCGCGCCGGGCGGTGACGCGGACGAAGCGTGCGCGAAAGCCGGAATTGATGCCATACGCGACAAGCTGGACTTCTGAGAAGACGCCAACATCGCGGTCAAAAAGTCCTTCGGCCTTTCACGAGCCTGGCGGCCGTCTGATCCACAGGGACAAGCAGACGCGCCGCGTTCGCACGCGCAGGTGTGGGGCGCTCACCGACAGGAATCGACAATATCCGATTTGTCGCGCCAACCTGAGAAGTAACACCGTCGAGCTTCCCCAACGATTGTTCTCGATAAGCCGATGTCCGCGAGAAGCCGGTCATCCAGTTCGAGAAGCTCGTCGTATTGGCGGCGCCGTGTGATGCCGTCCAGCAGCGCGAGCGTGAGTTTCCAGAACCATGCAGGGCTTGGAGAAGGAACGAAGGCTGCGCTGGATGTGCCGATTGAGCCAGTGGTGCTGTCGCAAGACATGTTTCACCTCCATAATGGAGCGAAACAACGCTTGGCTCGAAAGCTGGTCGGGCGGTTGTGTTTGACCCGATGGCCTTTTCTATCATGCTCGTCTCTGCCGCACAAGCGATCCGCTGATCTGGAAGCTGGAGGCGTCGCTGGAGTGCCGGTCATGCTGAAAGGAACGTTCGGCGCCGCCCGTCCACTGGATCAAGCTGACCGCAACGCGGAGCATCACACCCTGCAAATGAGTGTATCCGACCGAGGAGCACTGATCGGAGCGCCGCCTGATGGTTAAGATCCTCGCTCCCTCAGTGGTGCAACTGAGATCCAGATCCCGACAGAGGCATGCAGCGCACGAAGCAGCACCACGGAACAATAAAAAGACTTCGCGGTTAAACGGTCTCCCCCGACACCGGAGTCGACCATTTGCAAGCCCATCAGTCAAAACTTGACGGGATCGACGATACTGCGCGTCTTCAACTGCTCATCGACGCAATCGTTGATTACGCGATCTACATGATCGACCTCGACGGCACAGTCCGCAGCTGGAACTCCGGTGCCCAGCGGTTGAAGGGCTACTCGCCTGACGAAATCATCGGCAAGTCGTTCGCATCCTTCTACACGCCAGATGATCGCGCCAATGGGCTTCCAGAGCGCGCCTTGAGCGTCGCAGCACGAGAAGGCCGCTTCAGTGCCGAAGGATGGAGAGTCCGCAAGGACGGAAGCCGTTTCTGGGCATCGGTCATCATCGATGCCGTCCGCAATCAAGCCGGTGAAGTGATCGGCTTCGCCAAGGTCACGCGAGATGTTACCGAACGTCAGGAAGCCCATGAAGAGCTTCTCAATAGTGAGCGGCGCTATCGCCAGCTAATCGAGGCGGTGGTCGATTACGCGATCTTTCAGCTCGACCCACTCGGCAACGTGACAACCTGGAATCCCGGAGCAGAGCGGATCAAGGGCTACGCGCCGCCGGAGATCATCGGTCAGCATTTTAGCGCTTTTTACACGCCCGAAGACATCGAACTCGGTGTGCCCAAGCGTGCGCTTTCAGAGGCGGCGGAGCATGGTCGCTTCGAGGCGGAAGGCTGGCGCCTGCGAAAAGACGGCTCCCGCTTCTGGGCGTCCGTCATCATCGATCGCATCACGGACGAGGCCGGAAACATTGTCGGGTTCGCCAAAGTCACGCGCGACGTTACGGACCGGAAGCGCGCCGAGGACGAGCTCAAGCACGTTCAGGAGCAACTCGCCGCATCCCAAAAGCTGGAAGCGGTGGGGCAACTCAGCGGTGGCATCGCGCACGACTTCAACAATCTGCTCATGATCGTCCTTGGCAATCTCGAAACAGCTGAGCGGCACGCCAAGGCGCCCGGAGCCAATCTGAACCGGGCGCTCGCAAACGCGAAGCGCGGCGCACAGAGAGCCGCGGCGTTAACCAGTCGCTTGTTGGCATTTTCGCGCCGACAAGCGCTCGATCCCAAGCCAATCAACGTAAACAACTACGTCAATGGCCTGCAGGAATTCCTTCAGCGCACGCTCGGAGAGCGCATCGAAGTCCAGACCGTCGGAAGTGCGGGTCTTTGGGAAATCGAAGCCGACGCCAATCATCTGGAGTCAGCCATCGTCAACCTGGCAATCAACGCTCGTGACGCCATGCCCGACGGCGGAAAGCTGACTTTGGAAGCAGCCAACATCTCCGCCGACGATGATTACTGCCGGCTCAATCCTGAACTGGCGCCCGGTCAGTACGTCGCCATTTGCGTGACTGACACCGGAGGCGGAATGTCGCGGGACGTTCTCAGTCACGCTTTTGAGCCCTTCTTTACGACAAAGGAGCCGGGCCACGGCACCGGCCTTGGCCTGAGCCAGGTCTACGGCTTCGTCAAGCAATCCGGAGGCCACGCAAAAATCTACAGCGAGGTGGGGCAGGGCACCACCATCAAGATGTACTTTCCGCGCTTCTCCGGAAGCACACGGCCCGAAGAAATCGCACCTGAGGAAATTGCCGAGGGTGAGCTATCCGAGACCGTTCTCGTCGTCGAGGACGATGAGGATCTGCGCGTCTATATTTCTGACGTCCTGCGGGATCTCAACTATCGCGTCCTCTCGGCCCGCAGCGCTCAGGCCGCTCTGACCATTCTCCTGCAAGACGATCTGAAGGTGGACCTTCTTCTCACTGACGTGGTCATGCCGGGGATCAATGGTCGCGAGCTCGGCAGGCGCGCGCATCAAATTAGACCGGGACTGAAGATCCTGTACATGACGGGCTATTCGCGTAATGCCGTGGTCCATCAGGGAAGGCTTGATGAAGGTGTCAACCTGCTGGAGAAGCCAATCTCGCAAGCAAAACTGGCGCTGAAGGTGCGAGAGATTCTGGATCAGTTTGAATGACCAGGGTCTGACCAGCGGTACTATCCTGACCGCTGGCCGGCGGCGGCCACCGTAGCACCGTCCGTTCTCTGGGCCTTAGCCGTTATCCCTTCCCTGACTGCCTGGTGCCTCAACGGGCACCAGGATCCATACTGCGCTCATCCTGAGGGAGTGGATCGGTAGCCGGACTTCCCCGCTTGACCTTTTTTCGCGCCGTGAGATTTTTAAGGGTCCGAAAAAAGCCGGGGGCGGCGATGAAACTGTTGAACGAATACCTGGAGCGTGCCGTCGGTCTGGAGAAATTGGCGGCGGGCGAGCAGGATTCGACCTTCAAAACTCAGCTGTTGAACCAGGCCGCGGCTTACAGAAAGCTGGCGGCAAAGCGCGCCTTGGAATACGGACTGCCGCCACCAAGCCCGCCAGAAGACCCGCCGCAGCCCTGAGAGAGTTAAAAGATCGATCTGGATCAGGGCCGCCTGCGGCCGTGCGGCTGGTCAGCGAGGGCGACGAGGCCCGGTGACGCATCCTCCAAGAGTATGTCGCGGGCTTTCGCGAATTGATCGGGAAGTTGCGCAAGAAGCTGCACTCCCGAAGTCGAGCTGACATCCGTTGGGCGGGGGACCCTTGCTCCCTGTGTTCAAAATGGAACATAACTCTTTATCGCGAGTTCCTTCCCGATCGCACAGCGGGGTGCGCAGGGGGCCAGCATGCAAGGGACGGGAGTTACTATCCTCGTCGTCGAAGACGAACAGCTTATCCGCGACATGGTGGCCGACGCATTGTCAGATGGCGGCTTTGAAGCCGAAGTCGCCGTCAGCGGGGAGGATGCAGTTAGTCTTCTGCAGGGCAACCAAACCAAGTATCGCGCACTCGTTACCGATATAAATTTGTTCGGAAAGCTCGATGGCTGGCAAGTCGGCCATCGCGCCAGGAGCTAAATCCGGACATCTCTGTGATTTACATGACAGGCGCGGCGGCCGATCAATGGCCCGCCCACGGCGTGCCCAACAGCATCTTGCTGACCAAGCCATTTGCACCTGCGCAAATCGTGACCGCCGTAGCTCAACTTCTGAATACCGGAACTCCGCCCGCTCAGTCCTGAGGGGAGTGGACGAAGCCTTCTCCGACCGAGGCAGCCTTAGTTCTTCGTCAAGGGCTTGGGCGGCTCTTCGGCCATGGCCTCGACATCAATGGCAGGAAGCTCGCCAGTGCGGTCTTTCAGGTCTGCCGCACGCTGGACCAAGCCAGCAGCGACCGTGGGATTTTTTGTTGTTTTTGCCATGCGCAGCAATGCCGCTGCGGCCTCACGGGCGAACTGATTTAAGCGCGACACGGTTGGACATCCGACACTTAGCTGACGTGGAATGATTCAAGGGTCGAATATTCGTTCCGAATTCGGCTTAAAAATGCGCGCACGACACAAGAAGGGCTTCAGCTCGGGGCTGGGCCAGCTGAGGTCCTTCGTGTGTCGGCACCACGTTATTGGAGCGCGGTTCCGAATGATGCCCAACTAAAGAGGTGGTTCTTGGTTCCCGGTTATCAGCCCAAATTTCGAGAAAAAAACGGGCCCCAGCTCGCGGGGCTATTGGGGGGCATGGAGCTGGGGCCACTCGGGGTCGCCCTTGGGGAAGGGCATCGGGAAAACTTGGCAATCGCAGGAATGTTCCTGTCTTTTCCAAAGAGCGAGTGTGTAGATCAACCGCACGGCCGCGACTTGAGACGTCCTCGTGAAGGACTTCATGACCCCCTGAGCCCCGGTCCTCCGGGGACACACCGCGTTGCAAACTCGCTATGATGGATCGAAGCCGCGCAGAGTCGTTGGGCGACCAGTCCTGCAATAGTGAGAGGCGCGGTGATCCACAGCGCTACGAAACCAAGGCGTGTGCGCTGTCGAATTCATACGAAAGGGCCAGATCCGGGCGCGACGCCCCCGGGACTACGCGCCCACATCGCAAGACGGCGATGCTCGGTCTGACTTAACGTACGTGCCTTATTCGGACACAGCGAGAACGGTCAGGCCCCTGGTGCGCTTGTGGGGCGTCTCGAAGTCGATCCGCTGCCCCGGCGATAGGCCGATCAAAGCCGCTCCAACAGGCGTCAGGACCGAAATCCGACTGAGCTCGATGTTTGCCTCATGCGGATAGACCAGCACGATCTCTCGGCTCGCACCCGTCTCGTCATCGCGATAGGTCACTTTCGATCCCATCCTGATCACGCCTCGCAAGTTGTTCTCGTCCGTCACCGTGGCACGTTCCATCTCTCGAGCCAGAAAATGGGCCACTCGCGGAAACAGATCCATGCTCGAATTGGCCAAGGAACTGAGGCGCCGTGATTCGTCCTCAGTAATCTTGATCGGCGGCAACGCCGACTGTTCTCGCCGGCTCTCAGCTTCGAAATTGCGCATTGGTCGCTCCTATGCTGCAGTTGGTCCGGGGTCGTCATCGAACGGGTTGCCTGACCGCGTCGGCCCTCTCCGGAAGAATGGGACGACCTTTGAATCCGATGGGGTCAGGCTTTGGACCCTGACGACATTCAGACATCCGGCGACGAAGTACGGCATCTGATCGCCGACCCGCAGTCCGATCAAAGCTGTACCCAGCGGGGTCAACACCGAAATGCAGGCGGGATCCGACCAGCACTCCTCGGGCCAGACCAGTTGCACGGTGCGACGCGGAACGCCCCAATTCGTGCAATGGGTGACCCATGATCCGATCGTCACGAAAGGACGGACGTTGTCCGTTTCGTCCGCGACGATATCGGCGCGGTTGATTTCGCCCATGAGGAATATCCCGTCCAAATCTCCTTTTTGGACGGCGAGGCGGGCGAGCTGTTCGAGCCGCGGATAGTCTGATGAGGTCAGTGCGATTTTCGGAAGAGGCAGCACGGCGCACTCCTTCTGCTTCAAGACGACCTCTCGAGTGGAGGTCACGAAAGCTGGAAAAGAGCCCGGACGGCGCGAACACCGTCCGGCTAACCGCCTGCTTGGAGGCGGCCGGCGTGAAGAGCAAAACGCGCGGTGCGCGCATCAATGTCGATGTCATAAGCCATGTTGCTCTGACTATAGTGGTTCATTTCCCTGGAAACATTGCGACGAAACCGCACAGCACCTGTACACGCGAAATATCGAGAGGAGACAAGGAGCGTCATTGAAGTGAGACATCGAACAATCACGCGGGTCTACCCAGCTGCGCAAGAACGTGCGTCGAAGATTACATCGCGTGGGATGGACAGGCTGACGTTGCTGCAGGCGAACGCTCTTGTCGCACCGGTAGGCCCCGGGCGGCGGTTTGACGTGAATGTGAGCCGTAGTTCTACAGAACCATTATTATAGTCGGCATCGATCGCTTGCACCTGGCGATGGAACACTGAACGGGCGCCATGACATGCGATACCGCTTCGAGGTCAGCCCAGCTGAGGACACCGAGCCGGTCGAGATGAGTGGCTGGCGGGGGATCGCGCTCTGCGGATTCTGTGCGTTGCTGGGCGCTCTCGCCGCCGTCGTTGCCGCCGCGACCGGCACCCTTCCACACTGGATCTGAACCGCTCAATCGCGGAGCCAGTGTCCGCCGGAATGGCGGTTTCCGGCCAAACCATCACAATGGCGCTAAAATCTAGCAGTGGAGATATCGATCCGCCTCGGCTAAGCAATTGAGGATCAGCGAAAGCATCTCTCCACCTCGCAGCCTGGGGCAATGAACGCAAATGTTCCTGCTTGCCGTTCTCGTCCTTCCTTTCGCAGGAAGCTTTATTGCGGCGCTCTTGCGGGTCAATGCACGCAACGCTGAGGCATGGCTCGCTGGAGCGGTCGCACTTACAGCTTTTTGCCTCATCGGTGCGGCTTATCCGAACGTGACGAATGGCGGCGTTGTCGGGTGGCGAACGGGCTGGGTCGCTGAACTTGGACTCGCATTTGTGCTGAGGCTTGACGGGTTCGCATGGGCCTTCGCCATGCTGATCACCGGCATCGGTTTTCTGGTGGTGCTGTATGCCCGGTACTACATGTCACCCAGTGATCCCGTTCCGCGGTTCTTCTCCCTGCTGCTCGCCTTCATGGGAGCAATGCTGGGAATCGTGCTCTCCGGCAACCTGCTCCAACTGGTTTTTTCTGGGAGCTGACCAGTCTCTTTTCATTCCTGCTGATCAGTTACTGGCACCACAACGCGGCGGCGAGAGACGGCGCGCGGATGGCGCTGGTGATCACGTCGACGGGTGGGCTTTGCCTCTTCGCCGGCGTGCTGCTCATCGGGCACATCGTCGGCAGCTATGACCTGGAGCAGGTGCTGGCTTCCGGAAACGCGATCCGTTCGCACGCGCTTTATGTCCCCGCACTCGTTCTGATCCTTCTCGGCGCTCTCACAAAAAGCGCCCAGTTCCCGTTTCATTTCTGGCTGCCGCACGCGATGGCCGCTCCAACTCCCGTTTCAGCTTATCTCCATTCGGCAACAATGGTGAAGGCCGGAGTGTTCCTTCTAGTGCGGCTCTGGCCGGCAATGGGTGGAACGAATGAATGGCTGTGGCTGGTGGGCTCGATCGGCCTGATCACGTTTTTTCTGGGCGCCTTTCTCGCCGTGTTCCAGCAGGATCTGAAGGGGCTATTGGCCTACTCGACGATCAGCCATCTCGGATTGATCACGCTTTTGACCGGACTCGATACCCCATTCGGACAGATCGCGGCGATTTTCCATATCATGAACCACGCGACCTTCAAGGCATCGCTGTTCATGGCGGCCGGCATCATCGATCACGAAACCGGCACGCGCGACATCCGCCGCCTTAGCGGGCTATGGGCCTTCATGCCGATTACGGCGACGCTGGCCATGGTGGCTGCCGCGGCAATGGCGGGAGTGCCGTTGCTGAATGGTTTTCTGTCGAAGGAAATGTTTTTTGCCGAGACGATCGAGGTCCATGACAATTCCCTCGTCGATCAGGCGCTGCCGTACATCGTCACTCTCGCCAGCACGTTCACGGTTGCCTATTCGCTGCGCTTCATTCGCGACGTGTTCTTCGGCCCGGCTCCAACCGGCTTGCCACGCGTTCCACATGAGCCGCCCCTGTTGATGCGACTTCCGGCCGAACTGCTCGTGCTGGCATGCCTCATCGTCGGTGTCGCGCCGGCTCTCACAGTGGCGCCGATCCTCGATACGGCTGCCCGGGCGGTTCTCGGCTCCGCGATGCCGGAGTACAGCCTTCGTCTCTGGCACGGAATTACGCCTGAACTTCTGATGAGCATCGTAGCGATGGCCGGTGGGTTGGGCGTCTACGTCATGCTGCGCTCCTACCTGCTCGCGCATGAGGGACCGCCCTTGCTCGGTCGCATCAATGGCAAGCGGATCTTTGACTGGGTGTTGGTGACATTGTCCTGGCGGTTTGCGCGATGGCTCGCCACCAATCTCGGCACGAGGCGTCTCCAACCACAATTGAGACTGTTGGCTGGCGTGGCGTTCGTCGCTGCCCTGCTGCCCCTCTACGCCCGCGGCCTCTCGCTGACGGGACCGTCAAGGAGGGAATTCGACCTCGTCTTTGGACTACTCTGGGTGGTGGGCGTTGGCTGCGCGGTGGCGGCCGCGGTCCAGGCCAAATTTCATCGGGTGGTGGCGCTGATACTGCTCGGGACCGCGGGTCTCGTCACCTGCGTCAGCTTCGTCTGGTTATCCGCTCCCGATGTCGCGCTGACGCAGATCGTCGTTGAGACGGTTACGACGGTTCTCCTGTTGCTCGGCTTGCGGTGGCTGCCGAAACGCATCGCGCGACCAGGCCCGGCAGAGGCGCCCGACAGCATTCGGTGGCACCGCGTTCGCGATTTCTCCATCGCGCTCCTCGCCGGGCTCGGTTTGGGCACGCTTGCGCTGGCGGCCATGCAGCTCCCGGACAACCACAGCATTTCGCGATACTTCGTGGAAAACGCCTACACGAAGGGGGGGCGGAACCAACGTGGTGAACGTCATCCTGGTGGATTTTCACGGGTTCGATACGCTCGGCGAGATCACCGTGCTTGCGGTCGTCGCACTGACCGTCTTTGCGCTTTTGCGCCGTTTCCGTCCGGCCCCCGAAAGCATTCCCGTTCCCGAACAGCAGCATGCCCAGGATGCCCACGACGAGGCTCATCCCGATCGACAGAAGGGCGACACTGCCAAAGACACGCTTGCTACCGCGGCATTGATGATGGGGCTGCTGTTTCCCGTGATCGGCGTCGTGGCCATTTTCCTTCTCTTGCGCGGGCACGACCTTCCGGGCGGCGGCTTCATCGCCGGCATCGCCATGGCAACAGCATTCATCCTGCAGTATATGGCTCGCGGCACGGTGTGGGTGGAAGCTCGTCTTCACGTCATGCCGGTGCGTTGGATGGGTTTCGGCCTCTTGCTGGCAGGGTGTGCGGGAGCTGCCGCCTGCGTTTTCGGACACCCCTTCCTGACCTCGTACTTTGCATATGCCGAACTGCCTCTGCTCGGTCGCGTCCCCACGGCCAGCGCTCTTCTCTTCGATATCGGTGTGTTCTCGCTCGTCGTCGGCGCCACGGTATTGATGCTCATCGCAATCGCGCATCAATCGCTGCGTCGCTATGGCGTGCCGCTCCAGGCGGGGCAACGCGCGCACGATGAGCGAGCGAAAGAGGAGTTGGTGTAATGGAGCTTAGCCTGGCCATCGGCATAGGTGCGCTTACGGCGTCCGGAGTGTGGCTGATCCTCAGGCCGCGCACGTTTCAAGTCATCATCGGGCTTTCGTTGCTCTCTTACGCCGTCAATCTCTTCATCGTGGCCATGGGACGGGTGCGGACGGGAGCGCCGGTGCTGATCGCAAAGGAGATCGGGGATGCAACGAAACATGCTGACCCGCTACCACAGGCGCTCGTACTGACTGCAATCGTCATCAGTTTTGCGACGACGGCGTTGTTCCTTGTCGTTCTCCTCGCGTCGCGCGGCCTGGCTCGCACCGATCACGTCGATGGTCAGGAGCCCGAGGCGTGAGCGGAATCGCAAATCTCGTCGTTGCGCCTATCGTCCTGCCCCTGCTTGCCGGCGCAGGCATGCTGCTCTTGAATGGAGAGCGGCACCGCAACATCGTGGCTGCGGTCAATGTCGCCGCAACGGTTGCACTCGTTTGCGTCGCGGTGATCTTGCTCGGAATGTCTGATTCGGGTCACCCCGGAATCAGGGAAGTCTATCGCCTGGGCGATTGGCCTGCTCCGTTCGGAATTGTCCTCGTTCTCGATCGGCTCTCCGCGCTCATGCTGCTCCTGACCAGCATCCTGGCGTTGGCGTCGGTTGTGTTCTCTCTTGCCCGTTGGCACCGGACAGGCGCGCATTTTCATCCGCTCTTTCAATTTCTGTTGATGGGCCTCAATGGTGCCTTCCTGACCGGCGATCTCTTCAACCTGTTTGTCTTCTTCGAGTTGTTGCTGGCCGCTTCGTACGGACTTCTGCTGCATGGTTCCGGTCTTGCACGGGTGAAGGCCGGGTTGCACTACATCGTCGTGAATCTGGTCGCGTCTCTATTGTTCCTGATCGGGGTCAGCCTGATCTATGGCGTCACCGGGACGCTCAATATGGCGGACCTCTCGGCGCGGATACCTGCAATCGCTGCGGAGAGCCGCGGTTTGCTCGAAGCAGGCGCCGGCATGCTGGCCGTGGCCTTCCTGCTCAAGGCCGGCATGTGGCCTCTGTGTTTCTGGCTGCCGACGGCCTACGCATCTGCGAGTCCACCGGTGGCGTCGATCTTTGCGATCATGACCAAGGTCGGCGTATATATCATCCTGCGTCTATCGCTGTTGCTTTTCGGTGAGGGCAGCGGCGCGTCAGCGGGCTTCGGCAGTGACTGGCTGTTGTGGGGCGGGGTGGCGACGATCGCCTTCGGAGCAATCGGCACATTGGCATCCCAGGACACCGCCCGTCTCGGCGGCTTTTCGGTGCTCGTATCCTCCGGAACCGTGCTGGCAGCCACCGGGACCGGGCAAGTCAGTGTCGCCGGCGGAGCACTGTTTTACCTGGTCAGCTCGACTCTCGGCATCAGCGCGTTCTTCCTTCTGGCCGAACTCATCGAGCGCGGCCGCGAACCGGGAGCTGACGTGATCGCCGTCACGCGAGAAGCTTACGGAGAAGACGACGGTGCGGACGATACCGAAGAGGAAGTCGGCATGGCCATTGTGGGCACGATGGGATTGCTCGGCGTCGCCTTTATCGGATGCGCACTGGTCATCGCCGGGCTTCCGCCGCTGTCGGGGTTCATAGCCAAATTCGCGCTGCTTACGGCGGCGCTTCAACCTTCAGACATGCATCCGGGTGGTGCCGTTCCCGGCAGTGGATGGGCGCTCCTGTTGGCGCTCCTCATATCCAGTTTTGCGGCGTTGGTCGCGCTGACCCGAGCAGGTATCCGCTCCTTCTGGGCCTCAGTTCGCACCGTGCCGCGTGTGCGCCTGATCGAAATGGCGCCCATCATGTTCCTGTTGATCATTTGCGCCACCCAGACAGTGCTCGCCGGTCCGGTGATGCGTTTCATGCAGGCAACGGCGCAATCGCTGCACGCGCCGGCGGGCTACGTCAGCGACGTCCTGGAGATCAGGGTCCAAGGCAGCCGAAAGGCGGGTGGCGAATGACGCGATTCCTGCCCTTTCCGCGGGTGAGCTTCTGTCTTCTCGCATTGTGGCTGCTGCTCAATCAAGCAGTCACGGTCGGACATGTCCTCCTCGGTTGTGTGATCGCGCTCGTCGGCGGGCAGATCCTCACCGTGCTGGAGCTGCCAAGCACACACGTCAGGCGACCCGGCGTCCTTCTTCGCCTGTTGGGATTGGTAGCGATTGATATCATCCGCTCCAACTTGGCGGTTGGCCGGATCATTCTCGGCTTTGGGCGCCGGCAGCGAAAATCCGGGTTCGTGAACATTCCGCTCGACATGCGCAATCCCTACGGACTGGCCATGTTGGCTTGCATCATCACCTCGACGCCCGGAACGCTGTGGGTGAATTTCGATGCACAGAAGGGCTTGTTGATGATCCATGTTCTCGACCTGGTCGATGAAGCCGAGTGGATCCGCACGATCAAGCAGCGCTACGAACGCCATCTGCTGGAGATATTCGAATGAGCCAGCTCTTGCTGATCTACGCGCTTGTCGCCGCACAGGTACTTCTGGTGTTGGCTATCGGCTGTGGCGCGGCTCGCATCTTTCGGGGGCCGCGAGCACAGGATCGCGTTCTGGGTTTCGACACGCTGTCCGTGAACGCGATGTTGTTGCTTCTGACGTTCGGGATTCGATCCGGCGAAACGCTCTATTTCGAGGCGGCTCTGGCCATGGCCCTCTTCGGTTTTGTTGGTACGGTTGCGCTAGCGAAGTTTCTGCTGCGCGGCGAGGTGATGGAATGAACGGCATCGAACACCTGCCGCCCTGGGCTGCGGCTCTCACGGCATTTCTCCTTCTTGTCGGCGCCGCCGCCACACTGGTCGGTTCGCTGGGCCTTTTGCGGTTCGGCACATTCTACGAGCGGGTCCACGCGCCGACGCTCGGGACAACGCTGGGCACCGTATTCATTGCAGCTGCTTCAATCGTTTGCTTTTCGGTACTTCAGAGCAGGCCCGTGCTGCACGAAATCCTGATCATCGGGCTTGGCGTGGTAACCACGCCTATTGCGCTGACCGTATTGGTGGGCGCAGCGCGATTTCGCGATACCGCCGAAAAGAGTGCGCAAGTTCGCGGACCAGAGGGCAATTAGCGCGAGACGCGCGATTTTTTGCGGCAGGTTCCTTGATCGGCCAGTCGGCCAATCCAGGCTAAATGTCGCATTTGATTTCCTGCATCGCATGCCCACCTCTAAGTACATGATGCATGACGCTGAGTAGTAGGCGAGTTCGCCGAAGTCTTTGCATGTTGGCCGCCTGATCGGAGGCAATCAGCCCCGAACTCAGTCCATGCCGCGTTCGCGAGGGCTGGAAGCTCGGTGCCCGGCAGAGCGAGCAATGCACATGCCGCTCGCAAGCGAGCCGCACCGCAAACAGAGGCAGTGATGACTACAACGCTACGACGCCGGATTTATAGGACCCAGCTGCAGATCCGCCGGTAACCCGGACGATTCAGATCGTCCGGGATGGTACCTCAACATTTCTGCAACCAAGCCGGGAGTTTCTCATGTCGGTGTTCTTCGCGCTGCTCGTCCTGACCTCATGGGTCATGTTCATCTGGATTTCAGATCCCGATGGCTTCCGCGAGGCATTCGCTCGCCGCCGAGCGCCAATTCCTCACGATCCTAAAAGGTGACGTTGGGAGGTTCACCTCCGTCACCGCGTACAACAGTTGCTTATGAGCGAGAAAGATATCGTGCGCCGCATGTTCGCGGGGCGCGATGCTTGGTTGCTTCTCGGCTCCAGATCGTCGGTCCAGGCCAAACCGGACGAACGAAGCTGGCAGGCAACAGCGTGATAGGCCCTCCGCAAGGCAACCGAATTGCCGCGCTGGTCGAGCTTGGCAGGCCATCGGGCCGGCGGCCGTTCGCAATTGTAAGGATTCTGACATGAATATCGTCGCTGCGACAGATTTCTCGACGCGGTCCAATCGCGCTTTGCGGCAGGCCGGCCTCCTGGCGCGCTCCCCTGATGCAACTCTGCACCTTGTTCATGTCGTCGACGAGGATCAGCCAGCCGAGCTGATCCGCATCGAAGTGCGTGAGGCACAGCGGGTGCTGGTTGAGCAGATCGCATCCATGCCGGAGCTGCAAAACGTTCAGTGCTACCCGATCGTGGTCAAGGGCCATCCCTTTGACGGGATATTGCGAGCGGCTGCAGCAGCCGACGCGGATCTCGTTGTAATGGGAGCCCATCGTAAGCAGTTTCTGCGCGACATCTTCACAGGCACCACAATCGAGCGTGTAATTCGCGGAGGAAGGTATCCGGTTCTGATGGTGAACAACGAGGCGCAGCGGCGCTATGAACGCGCTCTGGTGCCGGTCGATATGTCGGATACATCCGCCGATGCAATCCGCGTGGGGCTGTCCACCGGACTCTTGACACAGGGCGCAACAACGATCCTTCACGCCTTCTCGCCGATGACGAAAGCGCGATTGGTCCGCTCCGGTGCGAGCGCGGCCGTCATCAGCGGATATGTCGATAGCGAGCGTCTGAAGGCAACGGAGGAGCTGACGAAGTTTCTGGTGGCGAACAAGCTCGGCACGCAACGATGGTCTCTCCAGGTCGGCGAGGGCGGGCCCATGCAGGTCATCACCCGTGCTGTTTCGGAGAGGCAGCCTGACATGCTGGTGATGGGGACGCACGGGCGATCTGGATTGGTTCGGGCCTTGATCGGGAGCGTAACGGAAGAAGTCCTGCGTTCGTTGAGTGTGGACGTTCTCGTTGTTCCTCCCGCCGGCTCTGAACGCACAATGTCAAATTCGCTGATCGGCACCGACCCGAAGGCGTGACGCGTACCGCGGCTCATCGCTCGGCCGGCGAACCCTTCTTTCCGCGAGACCACGGCTCCCGCTCTGTCCGGATGATCGATAGACTAGCGGCGCCGTCGTTCGCTGTCGCGCGCAGCCGGCTTTGCTGCTTGTGGTTTGGTTGAGCCCCGCGTGATCTTCAGCGGATCGCTGGCCGGAAAGGTTTGCTGCAATTGCCGGTCCAATTCCTCGTCGAGTTCCCGCTTCTCCCGCTGCTTCGATGTTTCGTCATGCTTTGGCATTGCTCAATCTCCGCGTTTAGCACTTGGTGACCGGCCGTCCGTGACCGGGAACAGTTGACGCCAAACCGAGCGGAATTGAGGATTTGGAATCAGCAAGGATCTTGAAGTAACAGACCGGGGCTCGGGACATCAGCGTCGCTAGTCCCGCCCGCACGGGGGACAATAGTGTTTCTCGATCATGGCACCTGCGCTCCGGCATGAAAAAACCCGCGGCGGATTGCTCCGCGCGGGTGAACTTTCGATGATGCCATTCTGCCAGTGTTTTGCCCGACGTGTCAAAGCTGAACAGCACGACGGGCAGGGATGTATCGGTTCGGCAAACGCCTAGTTGGTGCAATCAAAATGGCTAATGATTTCAATACCCCCGCTACTGTGCATGGGGTTGTTTTTCGATTTTTTTGTTTTTGCGCCGCCGAAGCCGCGCCTCAGCGCCGTCCGCGCGGTGCTTCCGCCTTGGCCGGCGGCTCGGTCTGCGGTCCGCAGCTCGCGGCAGCGAGGGTTGATTGCGCTTGCGGCATCAGGCCGGGCTCGGGGGCGAGCGCCTTCATCACGATCAGGCCGGTGGTGCTGGGGGAATCGATGATCAGGCGGTCGGCGGCGGTGATCTCTTCGTCTTCGGGCAGCTCGTTGTGCTGCGGCTCGGTCATCAGGTCGAGCTCGATCACCTTCTTGCCCGCCGAGCGGTCGTTGATGGCGTAGTAGGCGATCTCGTTGCGAGTGTAGAACGACACCGAGGTATAGGCTTGGCTGACGGGGACCGTCAGCTTGATCGGCCCGTTCGACAGATCGTAGCGGCAGATCGCGAGCGCAAAGGCCGGGTCCATGAACGGCATCGGCGAGGTCTGCGGATCGGCGAGCGGAAGCTGCGTGACCGCGTTGAGCTTGGTCATCGGCGTCAGCCGCGAATAGGCGTCCTGGGTCGCGATCCGCGGCAACGCCAGCACGCTGACGAGATGGACCACGAGGCCCAGCACCACGCCGGCAACGATGGTGAACAACAGCCGGATCATGAGCAGCCCGCCGTCGTGATCGTGGGCATCGGCGCGTCGCGCTGGGTGCGCGTGGCAACGCCGACCGGGGTGTCGTAGAGCCGCAGCATCAGCGCGTAGCGTTCGATGCCGCCGGTCGGCAGCCAGTTGCCGGCGCGCGAGCGCGAGGCGATGCGGATCTCGAACGAGCCGTCGGACTGCCGCACGATCTCCTGGCTGGTGAAGCCGTAGCGCTGCAGCGAATTGGGAACGAGATGACCCTTGCGGTCATAAAGCGTCAGCGTCCAGAACCGTGCCGGCGGTGTCACGCCGGAGACCACGACGTCGCAGCGGCCGTCGAGCACCTTCTTCTTGTCGTCGGCGGTGGCGGTGAAGGCGACGCCGTCGCCGGTGCCGATAGGCAGCTCGCCGTTGCGCACGATGGTGGCGCGCGAATAGGGATCGACGTCGGCGGTGCCGGTGCGCGGACGCGCGGTCCAGGGGGCCGATGGTCAGCGCGCCGATCTCGGTGCCGCGCGTCGTCGTCATCCAGGTCGCGCCGACGCCCACCACGGTTGCGAGCAGAAGGGCCGTCAATGTGATCAGGATCAGCCGCACTTGTTCGGTCAGTTCTTGCGCGGGGCGGATGCGTTCGCATTCTCTTCCGCATAGTTCTGCGGGAAGGCGAGCGCGCTCGTGGACGATGCCGGTTTGGCTTGCTTGGGGTCGGTGGCGGCCGCTTTGGCCGCGGTCCTGGCCGCGTCATCCAGCAGCTTCTCGACGCGCACCAAAACGTCGGCGCCGCGCTTGGTCAATACGGGCGGCGGACCGGGCTTGGTCTCCAGCACCTTCGGCGCCGCATTGGCCTGTGCGTTGGTGATCCGCTCGGGCGGCAGCTTCTGGCCCATGCCGATACCGGCGATCTCCCGGACCTCGACGCCCTGATGCGCCGCGAGCATGATGTCGTGCCAGGTCTGCGCCGGCAGCGAGCCGCCGGTCATGCGGTTAGTCGGCGAATAGTCGTCATTGCCGTACCAGACCGCGCAGGTGAAATTGCCGGTGTAGCCGACGAACCAGGCGTCGCGATAGGCATTGGTGGTGCCGGTCTTGCCCGCAGTCGGAATGCCGTCGAGCGCTGCGCGGCGCGCGGTGCCTTCGCTGACGACGTGGCTCATCATGCCAGCCATGTCGGCGGCTACGGAGGCGGGAATCGCCTGGCGCGGCTTCGGCCCGTCGCGGTCCCAGCGCCAGACCGGATCGCCCGCGCCGGTGCGCACTTCCAGCACGGAATGCGGCGTCACTGCCTTGCCGCGGTTGGGGAAGGTCGCATATGCCACCGCGTGCTCGAGCACGGTGACTTCGTCCGAGCCGATCGGCAGCGACGGCGTGTCGGGCAGCGGTGCCTTGAGGCCGAAGCGGCGCGCGACCTCGACGATCTTGGCGCGGCCGATCTTGGCCGGGTTCGGCGCCTTCGGCTGCTCCTTCTGGCCGATCGCGATCGACAGCTTGACGGGTACAACGTTGATCGAGCGCGTGATCGCCTGCGTCAGTGTCACCGCGCCGGAATAGGAATGACCATAGTTCTGCGGGCACCAATTGCCGATGCAGACCGGGCCGTCGACCACGATCGAATTCGGCGTGAAGCCGTTGAGGAGCGCGGTGGTGTAGACGTAAGGCTTGAACGACGAGCCCGGCTGGCGGTAGGCGTCGGTGGCGCGGTTGAATTGGCTGGCGCCGTAGTCGCGGCCGCCGACCATGGCGCGGATGCCGCCGTCGAGATCGGAGACGACGGTCGCGGCCTGCGTCGCGTGATAGTCGCGGCCGAACTGGCGCAGCTGGTTCTCGACCGCGTCTTCGGCCGCCTTCTGCACGTTGGTGTCGATCGCGAGCCGGACCACGAAGACTCGCTCGGTGTAGGATTTCGGGAAGGTGTCGACCAGCTTGCGCATCTCGTCGAAGGCGTAGTCGAGATAATAATTCGGCGACGCCTCGTAGCGGCGGTCGACCGCGAAGGCGGGGTTGCGGCGGGCGCCGAACACCTGGCCCTCGGTCATGAAGCCGGCGTCGACGAGATTGTCGAGAACGACATTGGCGCGGGCGCGGGCGGCGGGCAGGTTGATGTGGGGCGCGTATTTGGTTGGCGCCTTGAACAGGCCGGCGAGCATCGCGGCTTCGGCGAGCGTCACGTCACGTGCCGACTTGTTGAAGTAGAAATGCGCGGCGCCGTCGACACCGAAGGTGCCGCCGCCCATATAGGCGCGGTCGAGATACAGTTTGAGGATCTCGTTCTTGGTCAGGCGCCATTCCAGCCAGACCGCGAGGAAGGCTTCGTTGACCTTGCGCTCGATGGTGCGCTCGTTGCTCAGGAACAGGTTCTTGGCGAGCTGCTGGGTGATCGAAGAGCCGCCTTGGCGGACGCCGCCGGCCTGGGCGTTGGTGACGAGCGCGCGCGCGGTGCCGGCGATGTCGATGCCGAAATGCTCGTAGAAGCGGCGGTCCTCGGTCGCGAGCGTCGCCTTGATCAGAACGTCCGGAAAATCTTCCAACGGGATCGAATCGTTGTGCTTGATGCCGCGGCTGCCGATCGGGTTGCCGTAGCGGTCGAGGAAGGTCACCGCGAGGTCAGACTTCTTCAGCCAGTCCTCGTCCGCGGTCTCGCGGAAGGCGGGAATGGCGAGGGTCAGCATCACCACCAGGCCGCCGAGGCCGAGGGTCGCGGCCTCCGACAGCGGCTCGATGAACACCCAGCGCTTCCAACGCCCGACATAGAAGCGGTCCATGAAGGTCGAGTAGCGCTCGTAGAGCTCGCGGATGCCCTTGGCCGAGGAGAACAGCGAGGAGTCGATGCGCGCATCGAGGTCCAGGAAGAAATTCCGGATCCGGGCCTTCCAATGCGGTGGTATGATCTGGCGCACCTAGAACCCTTGCGGCTTGGTTCGAAAGCGTTCAAGCACCCGGCCGGGGGCGGCATCGAGACGTCTTGCGGGAGTGTTGCGGCAAACCCAAGGCGCCCGGCCAGCGACGGTGGGGACTTGCTGTTCCTTCTAGCCGAGCAGGGCCTATAAACCAATGGTCACGCTTGCGATTTTGAACAACAGGCCTAATTGACCCCGGTTCATTACGGGCCTCACGCGGGCGTTGCTTGCAGCCGCATGGCCGCACGCCCTAGATGGCACCAGCCGTAGCTCTTTCGAACTTTTGTTGAGGCGCATGACCGCAGCTCCCAAACGACCTTCAGGCCAGGAAGGATTCTTCTGGAAAACCAAGACGTTGGAAGAAATGTCGGGGCCCGAATGGGAGAGCCTGTGCGACGGCTGCGGCCGCTGCTGCCTGAACAAGCTCGAGGAAGATGGCACCGGCGACATCTATTTCACGCATGTCGGCTGCAAGCTGCTCGATGGGGTGACCTGCGGCTGCAAGGACTACGCGAATCGTTCCGACAAGGTTCCGGACTGCGTCCGCCTGACCCCGGCCAATGTCCGCACCCTGAACTGGCTGCCGCCGAGCTGCGGCTACAAGCTTGTTGCGGAAGGCCGCGACCTCTATTGGTGGCATCCCCTGGTGTCAGGCGATCCCGACACCGTGCATGACGCGGGCGTCTCCGTACGCGGACGGGTCGAAGGCAGCGAGGTCGAGATTCCGGACGATGAGCTCGAGAACCACATCGTGCAGTGGCCGGCGCAGCTGCCAAAACGGGCGCGCCTGAAGCGACGTCCGAAGGACTGATCCGCCGCACCAGGTAGATCACGTCCTCGCGATGGCCGTGGGGTGGGATGCTCCCATGCGCCGCGGTGCCTGCCTGAGAAGAACTTTGCTGTCTACATTGACTGCATAGAACGAATCCTTCGCGGTGTTGCGCCGCCTCATGGCTTCCGGTCGAGATGAACAAGTTCGAGCGGCAGAGCAGTTCTGCCGACACCCAGACATTGCCCGACGACATCGCCGAGGAATTGTCGCGCCTTCCGAGCGAGGTCCTGAGCGTCGATGACGCTCCTTCGCTCGCGCCGCCGGCGCCGCTGTCGCAGGACGAGGTCCGCACCATCGTCATCAGCCTGATGTTGACGATGTTCCTGGCCGCACTGGACCAGACCATCGTTGCCACCGCGCTGCCGACCATCGGACGCCAGTTCCACGACGTCTCCAATCTCTCCTGGGTCATCACCGCCTATCTGCTCGCGTCGACCGCGGTCGCGCCGGTTTTCGGCACGCTCAGCGACATCTACGGGCGCCGTGTGATGATCATCATCTCGCTCAGCCTGTTCGTCGCGGGCTCGGTGCTGTGCGCGATCGCTCCGAACCTGCCGATGCTGATTCTTGCACGCGGTCTCCAGGGACTGGGTGGCGGGGGCATCATGCCGGTGGTGCAGACCGTGATCTCCGACGTCGTGAGCCCACGCGAGCGCGGCCAGTATCAAGCCTATTTCTCCAGCGTCTGGATGGTCGGCGGCATTCTCGGCCCGGTCATCGGCGGCGTGTTCGCCGAGCATCTGCACTGGTCGATGATCTTCTGGATCAATGTGCCGCTCGCGGCGGCGGCGATCGCGTTGCTGCTGCCCAGGATGAAGAAGATTCCGGTGTTCCACCGCAAGCGCAAGGTCGACTGGCTCGGCGGCGTGCTGCTGATGGCCTCTGCCGTCGTCTTCATGCTGGTGCTGACCTGGGGGGCACGCGCTTCCCGTGGCTCTCGCCCACCGTGCTTGCGATGGTGGGCGGCGCTGTAGCGCTCGCGGTCACCTTCGTGTGGCACGCGCGCCGGGCGGAAGAGCCGTTCCTGCCGCTGCCGCTGCTCGGAGGATCGGTTGTGCCGTTCGGGCTGACGGCCGGCGGTTGCGCGCTCGGTGCGATCACGGGCCTCACGGTGCAGCTGCCGCTCTATTACGAGGCGGTCTATCACCTCAGCGCCAGCGAAGCGGGCCTCGCGCTGATTCCGCTCGCGGCGGTCTCGACCTGCGGCGCGGCCATCGCCGGTCGCACCATGGCGCGGGCTAAGCACTACAAGCGGGTCGCCATCGTAGGAACGTCCTGGGCAGCGCTGTGCGGCCTCGGCCTCACGTTGACGACGTTGCCGCTCTGGGCGCTGCTGACGCTGATGGCTGCGTTTGCGCTTGGCCTCGGCACCACCTTTCCGGTCTGCGTCGTCTCGGTGCAGAATTCGGTCGCCCGTCCGCAGGTCGGCACCATCACGGGCGCGTTGAACTTCTTCCGCTCGCTTATGTCCTCGTTCACGGTTGCGGCGTTCGCGGCCATCCTGCTCATCGCACTCGGTGCCGACGTTCCGCTCGCCGGCGAGCATCACGGCGCCGTCAATGCGATTCCCGCGGACGACATGCGGCATGCGTTCCGCTACGTCTTCGGCGCCGCCACCGCGCTGATGGCTGGCGCCGCGCTCTGCCTGATCATGATGGAGGAGCGGCCGCTGGCCGGTCCGTCCACGACGCAACCCGTCGAGATGGCGGAATAAGAACCGCTAGCCGCGGCGTCCGTCCGGAAAGCTGCTGCTTCGCGGCAATCGAATCGTGAACTCGGTGAACGCGCCGGGCTCCGTCGCGACGTCGATTGTGCCGCCGTGCTGCTTCACCACGATATCGTGGCTCATCGACAATCCGAGGCCGGTGCCTTCGCCGGCCGGCTTGGTGGTGAAGAACGGATCGAACATCTTTTCCTTCACCTCGTGCGGAATGCCGGTGCCATTGTCGCGGATGCGGATCTCGATGCTGTCGCCCCGGTCGCGTGTCGCGGCGATCACCACCGGCTCGTAATCGGCGGCGCCGTCATCCGACTTGCGCTTGGCGACCGCGTGGAAGCCATTCGAGATCAGGTTCAGCAGCACCCGGGTGATCTCCTGCGGAAACACTTCCGCTTGCCCGGCAGCCGGATCAAGCTCGCGCTTCAGCGTCACGTCGAACTGCGGCTTCTCGGCGCGGGCGCCGTGATAGGCGAGGTTGAGGCTCTCCTCGACCAGCGCGTTGATGTCGCTCAGCCGATGCTCGCCGCCGCCCTCGCGGGAATGCAGCAGCATGTTCTTGACGATGGAGTCGGCGCGCCTGCCATGCTGCACGATTTTCGCGAGATTGTCCTTCAACAGTCCGGTCAGCTCGTCGACCTCGCTGCGGACGTCGTCCGCAAGCGGGACAGGCGCGAGCGCCTCGTTCAGCTCGTCCGTCAGCTCGGCGGAGAGCGATGCAAAATTGTTGACGAAGTTGAGCGGGTTCTTGATCTCGTGCGCGATGCCGGCGGTGAGCTGGCCGAGCGAAGCCAGCTTCTCGGTCTGGACCAGCCGGTCCTGGGCAGCGCGCAAATCGTCGAGGGATTTGGCGAGGTCCCGGGTGCGGTCCTGCACCTCGTTGAACAGGCGCGAGTTCTCGATGGCGATCACGGCCTGGTCTGCAAAGGTCTTGAGCAGGGCGATTGCCTTGTCCGGGAAAGGACCGGCCTCCGGCCGCGTCACGCCGATGGTGCCGATCGCGACGCCGTCGCGTAGCATCGGGATCACGAGGATGCTGCGATAGCCTCGCGTCCGCGCCAGCTCTCTCATGGCGTCCGTGAGGTCGGGCTCGGTCTGCATGTCGCTGCGGAATGCGAACTCTCCGCTTCTTGCCACCCGGCTGTGAATGCCGGATGCCGACAGCGGCACCGGGAACGAATTGAGCAGCTCTTCATTGCCGGCTTCGTTGTCGGTGCTGAAGGCGGCCAGGTGCAGCAGGTCGTCGATGACGCGCGTGACGGTGGAGGAATGTCCGCCGACCAGGGACTTGGCGCTGTCGGAGATCGCCTGGAACACTGGCGTCACATCCGCGGGCGAGGCCGCGATCACCTTGAGGATGTCGGCGGTCGCGGTCTGCCGTTCCAGCGCTTCCCTCGTGGTGTTGAACAGGCTGACATTCTTGATCGCAATCACCGCCTGGTCAGCGAAGGTCTGCAACAGCCGCACGTGATGCTCGCCGAACGCGCCGGTCGCGCGCCGCGTGGCGATGATGACGCCGATCGCCGCGCCGTCGCTCATCAAGGGCGCGAACAGCATGCTGCGGTAGCCCCGGGCGCGCGCGATGTCGCGGGCTGCGGGTTCGACTTCGGTGTCGGGCAATTGCGCCGCCACACCATTGGCCACGAGCCGGTAGGGCGGGAACAGCGCGAATGGCACCGGGAACGAGGCCTGCAGCACGCGATCGCCGGCCGGATCGGTCGGCGTGAACGCCGCAAGGTGCGCCGCGCCCCCAATGTAGCGCAGCACCGCGGTGGAGAAGCCGCCGATCAGCCGGTTGGCATTGGCCGCGATGGCGTCGAACACCGGCTGTACGTCGGACGGCGAGGCGGCCATCACTTTCAGAATGTCGGCGGTGGCGGTCTGACGCTCCAGCGTCTCGCGTGTCTCGTTGAACAGGCGCGCATTCTCGATCGCGATCACTGCCTGATCGGCGAAGGTCTGGAGCAGCTGGACGTGGTCGGCTGCGAACGCGCCGGGCTCGGCGCGCGTGACGCTGATCATGCCGACTGGCGTCCCCCGATTCATCAGGGGCATGAACAGCACGCTGCGGAAGCCGCGCAGCCGCGCAAGGTTCCGATTCAGCTCCGGGACCTCCGCGGCTTCGCTATCGGGAAACTGGATCGTCTCGCCGCCACGCACCAGCGCAAAGGTCGGAAAGTCGGCAATCTTGCGCGGGAACGACGCCTTGAGCCCTTCGTCCGCCTCGGGGCTCGTTGGTGTAAACGCCACGAGGTGGAGCTCGTCCTCGATGAACTGAAGCACGGTGGCGGAGAAGCCGCCGAGCAAGCGCCGGGAGCTGGACGCGATCGCCTCGAAGACCGGCCGGGCATCGGACGGAGAGGCCGCGATGGTGCGCAGAATCCCGGCGCTGGCGTTCTGACGATCGCGCGCAATCGCGAGCTCGCTGCGAAGCTGCGCGTTCTCGGCTGTGGCCGCCTGCAACAGGCGTTCAAATTCCGCGATGTCGTTGGAAGGGGCGGTCATTCGCAATCCGGCTTGATGCCGCGACAAGCGCGGCACCGAGGCGGATTATCACATCTCCTGCGGCCGGAGCCAGCCTCCGCGACAGCGAGTTTTGCTGCCGGAATCCGGCCCGCTTCACGTGCCCGGCCGCGACACCTCGGTCTCCTTGCTGGTGATGAACTCCAGCAGCACGGGAACGCCTTCCTGCGTCTTCTGGATGCCGCGCCTGATCGCGGGGGTGATGTCCTCAGGTCTCGTCACCCGCTCTCCATAGCCGCCGAAGGCGCGCGCCATCGCGGCGTAGTCTCCGGAAATGTCGGTCGAGCGATATTTCTCGGTCGAGACCGGCATCACCTTCAATTCGATCGCCATTGAAAAATTGTTCAGCAGGATCGACATGATCGGGATGCGCTCGCGCACCGCGGTCTCGAAATCCATGCCGGTGAAGCCGATCGCGGCGTCGCCCCAGACATTGATGCAGAGCTTGTCAGGCTTTGCGAGCTTTGCGCCCATGGCCAGCCCAAGGCCGTAGCCGAGTTGCGTCGTCTTGCCCCAGCCGAGATAGGTGAGGGGCTCGACCGACTTCCAGAACGGCGAAAGCTGGTCGCGGGGGCTGCCGGCATCGTGGGTGATGATGGTGTCGCGGATGTCGACGGTATGTTGCAGGTCCCACAGCACGCGATAGGGGCTCAAGGGCGCATCATTGCTGGTGAGCTTCGGCATCCATTTCGCCAGCCACTCCTTGTGCGAAGCCGCGATCTCGGCTGCCACCGCCGACGCGTCGCGATCCGCGCTGACGGTCTTGCCGATCTCCTCCAGCAGCGCGTCGAGCACAAGCCCGGCATCGCCGACGAGGCCAATCCTGGCTTCCACGTCCTTGTTGAGATGGTTCGGATCAAGTGTGGAGTGGATGATGGTTTTGTCTTTCGGCATCGCGATGCCGAAATTGGTCTCGGTGAAGGAGCAGCCAATGCCGAAAATGACGTCGGCATCAGCCAGGAATTTCGGGACGGCGCGTGGCACCGCAAGGCCGCCGGAGCCAAGCGAGAGCGGATGCGTTTCCGGAAAGGACGATTTGCCTCCAAGGCTGGTCGTCACGGGAATGGCGAGCCGTTCGGCCAGTCGTCTCAGTTGCGGCCAGGCCTGCGCGTAATGCACGCCCTGGCCGGCATAGATCACCGGGCGCTTGGCGTTGACGAGCAGGTCGGCCGCCTCCTTCACATGAACAGGGTCCGCGCCGTAGCGGGTGCGCAGCACAGGTGTGTAGTTCAGCGGCTCGGGCACCTCCTCGTTCCACATATCGGCGGGGATCTCGACGATGACAGGGCCGCCGCGGCCGTTCTTCAGCTTGGTGAAGGCGCGACGAAAAATGTTGGCGACTTCCGCGGCCAGGATGATCGGCTCCGATGATTTCGAAAACGCCTTCATCGCCTCGCTGGAATTGAAGTTCGGCTCGATATGGGCAAGTCTGCGCTGATAGCCCATCGGCAGCACCAGCACGGGAACGGATTCGCCGTAGCATTGCGCGACGCCGCCCATCGCGTTCTCCGCACCGGGGCCATGCTGCATGCAGAATGCGCCGATCGAGCGTCCCGATGTGACCCGCGAGATCGCATCCGCCATGTGGATGCCGACGCGCTCCTGCCGCACCATCACCGGCCTGATATCGGCCTTGGCCGCATGCTCGATCAGATGGTTGACCGGATACCCGCAGAGGATCTCGATCCCCTCGCGCTTCATGATTTCCGCAATCGCGGTGCCGAGCTTCATGGCGTCTCTCTCCCTGGCGTAGGCCGGTTGCTCCGGCTGATTAGGGGAGAGAGGATCAGGAAATTGGCGGAGGGTAAAGCGTGAGCGGATGGGGGTTGCGGTAGGTCAGCTATGCAGCGAGCTGCCGTAGCCGGGATGGAGCGCAGCGCAATCCGGAGCCGTGCTACCCGGGTATAACCGTGACGAATTTCGCCGCGCTCCATCCGCTACGACCGCTACTTGCAGCTTTGGCAGATCCTCAGCTTGCGTTTCAACGCCTCGTCTTCTTGATCGATCAATTGCTCAGCGGCGCCTTTAGCACCCGGGTCGGCCCTGGAGCCCTTCGCAGTGCGTGACCTCACAGGCGGGACCACCTGATGCGACGTGTCGTTGTCGTCGCCGGTGCCTACGCTGAAGCCATCGTAGTCGGCGGCTGGGTTCGGCGCCGATGGAAGCCCGCCGATCACAGGCGGCGAAGCTTCTCTGATGGATACTGCCGGCGGAGGTCTGGAATTTTTGGCGCCCGCGTGCGGCGGCGATGCATTGGGCGGAGAAAGCGAAACCGGCGGCGCGGCCGAAGTCTGTCCTCTCGCGCTGTCCTGCGACCAGACGCCGACAAAGATGAGGCTGAAAGCCAAAAGCATCACGCTTCTCATCCGCATCTCCAAGCAGCTGTGGTTGGTGGATCGAGGTGGGAAGGCTATCAGGACTCACATGGTCGTCAAAGCGGTGCAGTCCGGATTTCGCAGCCGTGACTATGGTTCACAAAGCGTGACCGGCCCGCCGCGCACCAAGGCAGGCGCCGTCAAGTCAAAGAGGAATTTAACGCTTGGGCCCTAACTTGCGCTCGCCATGAGTGACCAGGTCGTCCACAGCGAGGTTCAACCGTTTTCGGCGCGTGCGGCGCTTCCTGGCTGGTGAGCCTTGGCGTTTATGCCCTGCTGCTGATCCTTGGACCGCGGCTGCTCAATGATCCCGACAGCTATTCGCACATCGAAGTCGGCCGCTGGATCATCGCGCACGGCACGCTGCCGGCGAGCGACCCATTTTCTTTTTCGCGGCACAGCGCACCCTGGATCACCTTCGAATGGCTCTCGGAGGTGATCTACGCCGCAGCCTACGCGCTCGCCGGCTGGCCAGGCGTCCTCGTCGTCGGCGCCGCGGCGATAGCGCTCGCCTTTGGCCTGTTCACCTTCTTCCTGCTGCGCGAGCTTTCGCCGACCCAGACGCTGCTCATGGTGATCGTGGCCGTCATCCTCTTGGCGCCGCATATGCTGGCGCGGCCACATGTACTGGTGCTGCCGCTGATGGTGACCTGGGCGGCGGCCCTGGTACGCTGCATGGATTGTCGAGGGCCTCCGCCGTACTGGGCCCTTCCGCTGCTGGTCGTGTGGGCCAATCTGCACGGCAGTGTGGTGCTGGCGCTTGGACTGATCGGCCCTGCAGGGCTCGAGGCGCTGCTCTGCGAGAAGCGGAGTGAATGGCCACGCGTATTCCTGCGTTGGCTGCCGTTCACGGCGCTTGCGGTCGCGGCGTCCTGCCTGACCCCCTACGGGCCCGAACCGCTGCTGATGCCGTTGACCACACTCGGCCTCGGCCCCGCGCTCGGTTGGATCGCGGAATGGCGGCCGCAGGATTTCAGTCACGTAAGTTTCTTCGAGCTGCTGCTGCTGGCCGGCATCTTCGCGCTCTCGCGTGGCGTGACGCTGCCGGTGGTCCGGGCCTTGGTCGTGATCGGCTTGCTGCATTTCGCGCTGGCCCAGATCCGCAATGCGGATCTGCTGGCCATGCTGGCGCCGCTCTATCTGGCGGCTCCGCTGGGGCGAAAGTTCGGCGGACCGATTGGGGACGATGCTGCCGGCTCGTCACGCGGCCTAAACCTGGCCGCACTCGGTGTGATGATCGTGGTGAGCGGGGCGACGCTGGCGCGTGACATACGGCCGGCTCCGGCCATTACCCCTCAGACTGCCGTCGCTGGAGCCAAACTCGCCACGGCGGGGCCTGTGCTCAACGATTATTCCTTCGGCGGCTATTTGATCTTTGCCGGCATTCCCACCTTTATCGACGGTCGCGGTGAACTGTACGGAGGAGCGTTCATCAACCGCTACAATCGCGCGCTGGCGCTGGTCGATCTCGGCGACTTTCTCAAGCTGCTCGACGAGTACAACATCGCCGCGACGCTGCTCGCGCCGGGGACGCCGGCGATAGCGATGCTGGACCGGCTGCCCCAATGGCAGCGCGTCTACAGCGACGACGTGGCGGTCGTGCACAAGCGGCGAGATATGCCGCAAAGATAGATCAAGCGGTCCCGAAGGCGGCGTATTGGCCGCCGAGCGGCACGCCGCTCAGGGTCGCTTCGAGACGCCGCGACGGCTTGGTGTCCCAGGGCAGCAGCAGGAAATGGCGCGCACCGATCTCGCGCAAGCCGCCGGCAGCCATCAATTTTCGGGTTGTGCCGGCCCCGAGCAAGACGGCGTCCCGGTCGAACTCACAACGCGCGACGGCAAGACGGGTCAGCGGGTTGTACGGATTGTGCTCGATGACGCAGACGAGTCCACCGGGGCGCGTCACGCGCCGCATCTCCGCGATGAATTGCGCCCATTCCGTTGGCACGAGATGGTGCATCACGCAGACGGCCGTGACCAGATCGAAGCTGGCATCGTCGAAAGGAAAGGTGCGGCCGTCGAACTCACGGTAGTCGACCCTGCCGTTGTCAGCGCGCGCCTGCGCCAGGCTGGCCGACGAGACGTCGATGCCGCTCAAGCGGCCGACCATGCCGTGCAGCAGTGGATGAAGGCTGCCTACGCCGCAGCCGACGTCCAGCATGTCGGGCCTCTCCGTGTCGAGCCGCTGCGCGATCAGGTTGCCCAGCAGATCGGCCTTGGCGCGCATGAAGAAATGATGCGGCAAGCCGGAGAAGTCGATCGAGGATTGGACCACGTCACGGTAGTTGTCGTGATAGCCGTCGAAGAGCTCGGTCATGCGCTGTGTCACTCGTTGACGGCGTGGATCGCGGGTGCGGCTGCCGCCTCGTTGCGGTCGAAGCCTGCGCGGGTCTGCACCACGTAGAGCGGTCGACGTTTCACCTCGGCATGGATGCGGCCGACGTAAAGCCCCACGATACCCGTCATCAGCATGTTCATTCCACACAGCAGGGACACGACGACCATCGTCGAGGACCAGCCGGTCACGAGATGACTATCGTTGCTAAGCCACAACAGGATCACCCAGCCGCCATAGAGCAGTGCCAGACCTGAGACCGTCAATCCGCACCAGATTGCCAGGCGCAAGGGCAGATCGGAAAAGCCGAGCGCGGCGTTCATCGCGAGCCGCAGCATCTTGAACAGCGGATATTTGGTCTCGCCCGCTGCTCGCTCGAGGCGGTGGAAGGTGACCTCCGCCTGCCGGAAGCCGAGCCAGGCGATCATGCCGCGTACGAAGCGGTCCTGCTCCGGCATCTGCCGAAGCGCGTCGAGCACCTTGCGATCGATCAGGCGGAAGTCGCCGACGTCGGCGGGGATGCCGACCGAGGACATCCTGCCGAGAAGCCGGTAGAACAGATGCGCGGTCGCGCGCTTGAATCGGCTTTCGCCGTCGCGCGACAGGCGGCGGGCGTGGACGATGTCGTTGCCTTCCTGCCATTTTGCGATCAATTGCTCGATCACTTCGGGCGGATCCTGCAAATCGGCATCCATGACGATGATCGCTTCACCTTGCGCGGCGTCCATGCCGGCGGTGATGGCGATCTGATGCCCGAAATTTCGCGACAGGCCGATATAGCGAAAGCGCGGGTCGCGCGTGGCGAGCGCCTGTAGCACGATCGAACTGGAATCGCTGCTGCCGTCGTCAACGAAGATCGCCTCTGCCGGCCCGTCGAGCCGGGACAAGACCAGGTCGAGCCTGCGCAGCAGCACCGGCAGAACGGCTTCCTCGTTGAACACGGGGATGACGAGGCTGTAGCGGATCGACTGGAAATTGGCCGCCATGCGAGAGAGTCCAACTCGTTGCAGGAGCGGAAGTCTATGCCGGCGGTGGTTAAGGTCGCCTTGCCACAACCATTAAGGATATGGGGCACCGCAGTGGCTTCCAAAAGGCGGGTGCAGATGGTGATGCCCGATTAACCACGCTGGGCAGCCGCGGCTTCGGCCTAGGACTTGCGGTCTAGGACTTGCGGCGGATCTTGTAGAGAACAAATCGCTCAGAGGTGTCCAGCGCTTCCAGCAGATCCGGCAGCGGGTTTGCGGCTCGCGGCCCGAGGACATAGAGATAGTCGAAGTCCTGATGCCAGGTGCGGACGAACGGCGGAACGCCTGCCGGCGGCCGGCTTGCCGCAATCGCGGTAAGCACGCCCAGCGGCACCGGCCCCCGTAGGGAATGGCAAGACGGCGCACGTCCTCGCGTGGCCGCACGGGCTGCTTGCCCGCTTCCGTGAATAGATTGGGCACGAACGCGTTGGCATAGTGCACGGCCAGCGTAGGTGCATAGTACATCGGATATGAGGTGAGGTCGGCGAAGGGCGGGTCTCCATTGTCGTCCGTGCTGGCGACGAGGATGCGCGAGCCGCGATCGATCTTGTGGAACGACTCGACGATGGCCGCATAGTCGGTGCGGTAAGGCAGCCACACCGTGAGCACGACGGCGAGATTGATCAGTATGGCGCCACTGATCGCGGCGAGCGCTGCCATTCTCCACGCCCGGCTGGGCAGCGTCAGCGAGCAGAAGGCCGGCAGGATCAGAGCCGCAGCGGGAATGACGCGCAGGTCGACGAACGAGGTTCCGAACAGCTTCGAGGGAATGACGACGTAGAGCAGCGCGAAGCCGATCGCGAGCCAGGTCCCGGCTGTTTCGAGCTTGAGGACGCCGCGTCTTGCGGCGAAGAACAGCGAGACCATCAGCGTAAGCCCGGTCGCCGCTGCGATCGTCAGATTGTAACCGTTCATGATGCGCAACGGCCAGATCGGCTTGAATCCGATGAACCAGCTCGTTCCTTCGCTTCCGATCGATCCCGCGGTCATGCGCATGATCCCAAAGAGGGCAAGCGTCGGTATGGCCAACGCGCCGAGCCGCGCGGCGGCGACCCCGTACGACCTTCGCCCATGGCGGATGCGCGAGAGCTCGTAGACGCCGAGCGTCGCGCCATAGACGCCGAGGGAGAAGAAATGTGCTGCAAACAGCGCAGCGACGAAGACCATGTTGACGACGAAACGCAGTGGCCATGGGCGCTCCGCGAGCATCAGATAGACGGCGATGCCGCAAAGAGCGAGGCCCAGTCCGAACTCGAAATTCACGAAGCCCCAGCTGAACGGCAGACAATAAAGGAAAGCGAGCGCCGCAAAGCCGGCGAGATGGACCCGTCCCTTCCGGGCCCATTCGAGCAAAAGCGCGCCTCCGACGATCAGCAATTGGCTCAGGAGCAGAAACAGGCGCGTGGCGTTCTCGACGTTGATCAGCCGCGCCATTTGCGGGACCAGCAGATCCATTCCAAGGTTGGGATAGAATGCCCAGGCCACTTCGTAATACGGATTGGCATTGGGAGTGCCGTTCTGGCTCAGAATGTACATCCGGGCGAGATGATTGGGATAGTC
This sequence comes from Bradyrhizobium lupini, assembly GCF_040939785.1. NCBI lineage: Bacteria > Pseudomonadati > Pseudomonadota > Alphaproteobacteria > Hyphomicrobiales > Nitrobacteraceae > Bradyrhizobium > Bradyrhizobium lupini. The sequence goes on along the minus strand of NZ_CP162553.1, from coordinate 1,205,719 downwards.
GACCATCGCGGGGATAGGGGTCAGCAGCACCGGAAGAAACGACAGGGCCGCCAGGACAGCAAGAACGCTGATCGGCGTCGATCGGTCCGAGCCAAGACGAGCCCAGATTGTCGAGGTCGGCTTGTCGGAAGGAATCATGTCATAGGGCCGCTAGAGTTTGAGCTTACGCTCTACGACAGCGCAACCGCGCGACACAACGCCAATAATGCGAACTTCGCGAAAATCAAACTGGGGTCGCCGCCGCATCGGAAGGAGGAGCCTATCATCCGGCGCGCTGCACGCGGATTCGTGCTGATGCGATTGCGGCGCGCCGGCTATGCCGGCTACTTCATCGCCGCGCTGATCGAGTTGAATTTGCTGCTCAGGAGTGCGCTGCCCGTGTTGTTCACGGCCGTGATGATCGCGAACGCGATGCCGGTGGCGATCAGACAATACTCGATGGCGGTGGCACCATTTTCGTCGGCAAGAAATGACTTGAGCAAAGTCATCGTCAACTCCTGTTCATCCGTCCAACCTAGGCCGGTGCCGTTTTCGGAATGGTAAATTGATTCACTAAGTTTTCGTGAGCGCGCCAAAACGCAGGGCGGATGGTCCTCACCTGCCGTTTGATATGGTGACATCGATTGACTTAAGGTTTCGTCACCCAATTCGGACGCATTTGGCGATGTCGTCATCCCGTCTCAGGACGAGATCTGGCGTTCCGGTGCGGCCTTGCTGGAGCGTTTCAGCACTATCGCCAGACGTCCGACCAGATAGCTGACCACGGACGGCTGCGCTCGCGCGGAGCTGCCGGCCAGGCTTTCTTCCTCGGCCGCGTCGTTGACGATGCCGATGTAATTCTTTCTGGCGTCCTGCTGCTTCACGAGCCTGCAACCCCGAGTTCAATCGAGGGGCGACGATGCTGCGCTGAGCGGGAAGCGTCGGTTAATTTTGTCTTCCGTAGGATTACGTGCCCTCCGGCCGCAGGCAGACGCTGAAAGCGCGGCTTGACTTAACGGATTGTTGAGCCTGTTCTCGAGCGGGGCGCCCGGCTCACTCGCGCCGACCGTCCGCATTCAGCGCCCGCAACACCGCGATGCGGGCGAACATCATCCAGCCGCCGCCGGTCTCGGCCGCGTTGATCAGGGTTTCGATCGCGGTCTGCCAGTGGCTCGCATCCTGCGTATCCTCGGGCAGTCGCATGATGTGATCGGCAGCTTCTTGCAGCGTCCGCAGCTTGCGCCCGCCACGTAACGAGATGGGTTCGTCGAACGCGGTCGACCAGGGCATGTCAGGTCGGCCGATCGACGAGGGGCAGCATCACGGCGTCGGCGCTGTGCGATACCGCTAGCCGGCCTTCTTCGCCCGGGCCGGCGCGCGCACCGGCTTGTCCGCCTTTTTGGGAGCGGCTTTCGCAGCAGTGTCCTTGCCGCCCTTGCCGGTGATCGGCAGCAGCATCTCACGCTGGCCTTCGACGCGCTTCTTCGGCTTCTTGCCCTTGACGGCGTCCTTGGTCACGTCCTTGGCCACCTTCGCCGCGGGGCCTGCGTCCTTCTCGTTCGCGATGCTCTTCTTCAGCGCGTCCATGAGGTTGATAACGTTGCCGCTGGTCTTGGGCGCGGCCTTTGCTGCGATGGGCGCGCCGCTGCGCTTCTTGTTGATGAGGTCGATCAGTGCGGTCTCGTAATGGTCCTCGAACAGCTCAGGCTCGAACGCGCCGGACTTCTTCTCGACGATGTGCTTTGCAAGGTCGAGCATGTCCTTGGTCAGCTTCACGTCCTGGATGTCGTCGAAATAGTCCTTCTCGCCGCGCACCTCGTAGGGGTAGCGCAGCAGCGTCCCCATCAGGCCGCTCCCGAGCGGCTCCAGCGCGATGATGTGCTCGCGGTTGGTCAGCACCACGCGGCCGATCGCGACCTTGTCCATGCTCCGGATCGTCTCGCGGATCACCGCAAATGCGTCGTGGCCGACCTTGCCGTCGGGCACGAGATAGTAGGGGCGGATCAGATAGCGGCTGTCGATGTCGGTCTTCGGTACGAACTCGTCGATCTCGATCGTGTGGGTGGACTCCAGCGCGATGTCGTCGAGCTCGTCCTTGGTGACCTCGATATAGGTGTCGGTGTCGACCTTGTAGCCCTTGACGATGTCCTCCGAAGTCACCTCGTCACCGGTCTCGGCGTCGACCTTGAGGTACTTGATCCGGTGGCCGGTCTTGCGGTTTATCTGGTTGAACGAGACTTTCTCGGTATCCGAAGTGGCCGGATAGAGCGCGACCGGGCAGGTCACGAGCGACAAACGCAGAAAACCCTTCCAATTGGCGCGGGGGGCCATGGGCTACTCCAAACGCAACGGGGACAGAAGACGAAGATACCATCGGGGAACACCGAATCATAGCAAGGCGGATCGCTGAATCTTGCAACTGCGTTAATCGGCCGCCCGGCGCGCGGTTGCAGCCCGATCCGGCTGCAAAAACCGGAACATCATATCCGATCATGCGTTGCCACTGGACATTCGCCGCGAGGAGTCGCGGCCATCCGATGCGACGGCCAGAAATTGAGGTCACCATGGCAACCACGCGAGACCAACGTCAGATCGTGGAAACTCCGACGGAGGCGCGCCAGGGCGAGCCTGGGCCGTCGGTGGCGGCGCTGCTCGCCATATCAACCGGGCTCGCGATCCTGATCCTCGCGGTCATCTGGTTCGTGTTCTTCCGGACCTGATCGGCAGATCGACCGGACGGTTTGCACCTTCCGACTCGCCGCGTAACGCGGCACATTGCGCCCGCCATGCCGTCGGTTCGTCCGGTGGCATGGCGGGCGCAGTGCGTTGACTGCGAACTGGTCGGATATGACCAAAAAGTAACGCGGCCGGTTCCCCGGTGTTCATATTCAGTTCACGCCGGAATTGCTCATCTGTGCAGGTGTTCATGCGGCCTAATTCTGGAGAGAAGCGTGCGCCTGCTCGTCGTTGAGGACGACCCCGATCTCAATCGCCAGCTTACCAAGGCGCTGACCGACGCCGGCTATGTCGTCGATCGCGCCTTCGACGGGGAGGAGGGGCATTTTCTCGGTGACAACGAGCCCTACGATGCCGTGGTGCTCGACATCGGCCTGCCGAAGAAGGACGGCATCTCGGTGCTGGAGGCCTGGCGGCGCAACGGCCGCACCATGCCGGTCCTGATCCTCACCGCGCGCGACCGCTGGAGCGACAAGGTCCAGGGCTTCGATGCCGGTGCCGACGACTATGTCGCAAAGCCGTTCCACCTGGAGGAGGTGCTGGCGCGGATCCGCGCGCTGCTGCGCCGCTCCACCGGCCACGCCCAGAGCGAGCTGACCTGCGGCCCCGTCACGCTCGACACCAGGACCGGCCGGGTCAGCGTGTCGGGTAATCCCATCAAGATGACGTCGCACGAATATCGGCTTCTGGCCTACTTGATGCACCATTCGGGGCGTGTCGTGTCCCGTACCGAGCTGGTCGAGCATCTCTACGACCAGGACTTCGACCGCGACTCCAACACGATCGAGGTCTTCGTCGGCCGCATCCGCAAGAAGCTCGACGTCGACATCATCCAGACTGTCCGTGGCCTCGGCTATCTCCTGACCCCGCCGGCCCCCGGCGCTTGAAGCGCGGTGTCTCGAACTATCTCGTCTAGACGTATCTTGGCTTGACGGGCGGCGCAGCAGGGGCCTTGTTCGGGTCATGAGTTCCGACGCCATGCCACCCCGCGCCTCCGGGATCATTCCGATGCCCGCCAGCTCGCTTGCGAACCGCCTGTTTCTGTCGGCGACCGCGTGGCTCGTCGTGATCCTGGCCATCACCGGCGTGGTGCTGTCGTCGGTCTACAAGAACGCCACCGAGCGCGCCTTCGACCGCCGGCTCAATCTCTATCTCCGCACGCTGATCGCCGAGGTCGCCACCCCCGACGAGCCGCCGGACCGCCAGTTCCAGTCGCTCGGCGAGCCCTTGTTCGAATTGCCGTTGTCCGGCTGGTACTGGCAGATCACGCGGACCGACACCGAAAAGCCGGAGGTGCGCTCCTCGCGCTCGCTCTGGGACAAGAAGCTGCCAAAGCTTGAAGAGCAGGGCACCGAGCTCACAGCCGCGGGCATCCGGATCGCTTATGTCGACGGTCCAGAGGGACAGAACCTGCGCATGGTGGAGCGGCCGGTCGATCTCGGCGCGGACGGCAAATTTCTCGTCAGTGTCGCCGGTGACGACACCGAGATTTTCGACGAGACGCGCAGTTTCGATTACTACCTCGGCGGCACCTTCACCGCGCTCGGTATCGTGTTGCTGCTGACCACCGTGTTTCAGGTCCGCTTCGGTCTCGCGCCGCTCAAGCGCATCTCCGAATCCATCGCCGACATCCGGTCCGGGCGGGCGGAGCGGCTCGAGGGCGAGTTCCCGGTCGAGATCGCACCGCTGGCGCGCGAGACCAACGCGCTGATCGACGCCAATCGCGAGATCGTGGAGCGCGCGCGCACCCATGTCGGCAATCTCGCCCACGCCATCAAGACGCCGCTCTCGGTCATCGTGAACGAGGCCGGCGCGCATGCCACCGATCCGTTCGCGGCCAAGGTGATGGAGCAGGCCGACGTGATGCGCGACCAGGTCGCCCATCATCTCGAGCGCGCGCGCATCGCGGCGCGGGTCTCGGTCGTTGCGACGGTGACGGAGGTGGCACCGGCCATCGAGGCACTGCGGCGGACCATGGAGAAGATCCACCGCGGCCGCGGCATCGTGGTCGAGGCCGAGGCCGATCCGTCGGCGAAATTTCGCGGCGAGCGGCAGGATCTGGAGGAGATGGTCGGCAACCTCGTCGACAACGCCTGCAAATGGGCGGCGTCGCGGGTCTTCATCGAAGTTCTGGCGGAAGCGCCGCAGCAGGCGAGCATCGGTCCGCGGCTGCATATCATCGTCGACGATGACGGCCGCGGCCTGTCGGAGGCCGAGCGCACCCAGGTCTCACGGCGCGGCCAGCGGCTCGACGAGTCCAAGCCCGGATCGGGCCTGGGACTGTCGATCGTGACCGAGCTCGCTGCGCTCTATGGCGGCAGCCTCTCCCTCGGCCGCGCACCGACGGGGGCCTGCGGGCGGAGCTGGTCCTCCCCGGAATATAATCCCTTGTTCCGACGCGACTATTTGGCTTGCGGCACCCCGATCCGGACGAAACCAGGGGTATTCGGAGCGACTTCCTAAACGGCTTCTTAAGTGGCCCCACCTATGATCGAGGAGGACGGATCCCACGTCCGCCATTTACCGTTCATTACCCGGGCGCATGAGCCAGACATCGATCGAGCGGCTGAGGGACTATCTCGCGCAGCTCCCGCCGCAGGCGCAGGCGCTGCTGATGCGAGAGTTCGAGCGTGCGCTCGAGCGCGGCCAGGACACGGCCGTGGCAACCCTCGTGCTCGATCAGCTGCGCAAGATTGTCCGCAAGACGGAAGCCGACGAGGCCGCACCGCCGCGTACGGACGATCTGTCGCGGCTGCTGTTCCAGGTGCTGGAACCATTCCTCGTCGAAGCAGGCGCTCCGATCCGGGTCGGGCAGGTCCGCCGCTCCTCGCTGGCTCCGATCTGGCAATGGCTCGGCCGCGACGGTGCTCCGGACAAGCTGAAGGAACTCGAGGCGGCGCTGGCGCGCACGCCGGCCGACAGCGCAGGCCAGGTCGAAGCGCTGACCTCGAAGCTCCAGGCGGTCGCTGCGGATGCCATCTTCGAGCTGACGGGGCCGGGCGGG